>JAQTLE010000023.1 GCA_028715055.1 Sulfurovaceae bacterium | reverse complement strand
AGGTTTCCCAAAATACAAAAGCAGACACCACAGTAAACAGTGCTAGCAATACCCACAGCGGGTTAAAATTGACGGTTCTAAGGTGTATCTGCCGAAAGTCGGATGGGTAAAATGTAAAGGACTTCGTGAAGATTTCGTCGGTAAAATCAAGACCGTCACGGTATCCCATGAAGCCAATCTGTATCACGCTGCACTTCTCATCGATGATGGGATTGAAACCGTGCCGGTATGCACCAACACAAACGCCATAGGGCTTGATGTAGGGGTATCACTGGTCGTTGCAGACAGTGAGGGCGGTATGACCAAACCTCTTGATCTCGTGCATGAGCTGACCCGTCTACGGGTTCGTGCTCAACAATTGTCACGAAAGAAAAAAGGCTCAAAGAACCGTGCGAAAGCCAAAGTAAAATTGGCAAAACAAAATCTCCGCATCGCCAATATGCGTAAGGACTTTTTGCATAAACTCTCACTGCAATACGCCGAGAACCAAGGCATTGTAGTGGTAGAGGATTTGAAGATCAAGAACATGACCAAAGCAACTAAAGGAACGGTAGAAACCCCTGCAAAAAATGCGAGTGCAAAACGTGGATTGAATCGATCAATCACACAACAGTCGTGGGGATTGTTTTTTGAGTTACTTGAATACAAAGTGAAAGCGCGAGGCGGGAAGTTTGTCAAAGTAGATCCGCGACACACAAGCCAAACGTGCAACTGTTGCGGTCATGTTTCCAAAGAGAATCGATTGACACAAGCAAAGTTCGTATGTACAGCTTGTGGGCATAGTGTCAATGCCGACACCAATGCCGCCAAAAACATACGAGACCGTGGGATACACGGCTCCAATGCTTCACTGAAAATAGCTGTCTAGGCTATGGATGAAGAATCCACTCTGTTTACGGAGTGGAGTATCAACCCAATAATTGTTTTATAAATAGTTGCAGCTCTTGCTCTTGTTCTTCTGTTAATAGTCCTGTTTTTATAGTACATCCCTTAGATGTTTTTTTCATAGTGTATATAGGTACACTTATTTCAACTTCTTTTGGATCTAATATATTGTCAATAAATTCTTCTCTGGTTGGATTGTTTTTTATATACCATTGATAAGTCTCTCTACATTTGGTCTCATCTATTATCTTTCTAAGATGGTCGAGCACTACCCTATCTGTGATGGTCTTATTTTTTGTAATATCTTGCAATATATCTTCCGGGAGAGTAAGAATCTTTAATATTCTTGAAACCTGAGACTTATCTATCCCTATTTTTTTAGCCAGTTCTGTTGGATTCTTATAAACTTTCCTTTCAATTGCCATTTGCATTGAAAGGGCTATATCAACAATATGCATATTTTCTCGTTGCATATTTTCTATAAGAGCTTCAGAAATGAGAGATTGATCATTAATTTCATCATGCTTTATAATTGCGCGAATACTTCTGTTACCAGCTTTTTGTGAAGCTTTTACTCTACGATGCCCGTAGCGAATCATATATATACCATTTTGTAATGGTGTTATTATAATTGGCTGAAGAACTCCATACTCTTTTATTGATGCTGCTAATTCAAATAATTTTTCTTCATCCATTTCCGTCCGTGGTTGAAATGGATTTGGAACAAGCTTATCTATAGGTATAACAACAACTCTATCTTCTTCAATATGAGACTGAACTGCTTTATGTCCTTTATCCATTCCAACTTTGCGCTGTAGTATGGAAACTCTATTTTTGCCAGGTGCAGAAGTCTTATGTGTATCAAATTCTGTTTCCATTACAAACTCCTTAATTTAACCCAAAGTGTTCTTCAATTTGAGCACAAAGAGAATTTATTTTTTTTGCAGCTGGACCATAAGCAAGAGCATTTTCTGTCACAAGTTCAAAGATTGACTTACCAGATTGTTCTGAAGTATAAATAGCATTAGAAGCATCTAGCGCTCCCAATTTTGGACGCAATTGAATTTCTGATGAAGATTTAAAAGTATCATATGTCTCATTAAAATATTTAGCAGCTTCATCACGCTTCTTTCTATCTGTATAAGCATTAAAAAAGAAGAATACATCATAGTTTCCACGAAGTACTGTATCTTCACCAAAAAACGTTTCCAAAGTAGCTTCTGTTGTTACTCTTGTCCTTTTGCCAATAGTCATTGGTATAATGAGCTTAGTAGCTAATCTTAGGGTCTCTAAAACTTCTTTTGTTGGATCACCAGGAGTATCTATAATAATATAACGATATTGAGAGCTCAGTTCATTAATAAGTTCTTCTACACTCTTTTCATTCATATAATCAACATAATCTATTGTAATACATGAATTTACCTTACTAGCTGGCTGAGCAATATCTATATTTAAAATTACCGTATCATCTAAATAATAGCCAAAAATATCACTTATTGTTGATTTTCCAACCCCACCTTTTAAACTTAAAGAAGCAATAACAATTGATGAACAGCCCTGGAGTGGAGGCTCTGTAACTGTTCCAAAATAGATTAAATATTCATTTAACATAATATCAAACTTGCC
>JAQTLE010000022.1 GCA_028715055.1 Sulfurovaceae bacterium | reverse complement strand
GGAATTTCTTAAATATTGTGCTGCTCCTTCTATAGCCTGAGAAGGATTAAACGGATTTATTCCATAACTCTGTGCTGTTCCAGGCATAAATTGAGCTATTCCTTGCGCTCCTGCGGGAGAAACTGCATGAATATTAAATCCAGATTCTTGTTGTAAAAGCGAAGCTAAAACTGCGGTTGGAATATTATATTTTTCCGCAGCATAACTTACTATAGGAATGGCCCAGCTTGGTACGAATGAGGGCATGTCTTTATTTTGTTTTGTTGCCATATTGTTATTTGTGCCTATTTATGCTATAATATAGGCATGAATTTACCAAATCTTATATTAATTTTAGTCATGCTTCTTTTTGTCTTAGGATTATCTAAATCATCAAATAGATAATTATTGCCCCATTGACGGAATACGCACTCCTAATTGTTGTAAAAGTTGCATAATTGTCGCATTATTCGCAGGAGCTTCCATCAAATTCGCTAATCCTCCCGTATATTTTTGAACTGCTGGCCCCGCTTGCGGAAATGCTGCTGGCCCAAGCATTAAAAGCTCTGCTAAAGATAATCCTGCTTTAGCTTCCTTTGGAATTGGTAGAAGATTAGTAAGTCCTACACTTCCACCAAGAGCTATTTGCATTATTCTTTCATTTGATAAAAGGCCACGCATTTGTTTTTCTTCTCCCATCCGAGTAGAAAGTGATTCATCCGGTAATTTACCTTTTCCTTTAGTTAAAGCGTCAAAAGTATCATTAGCATTAACAATAATTTTATGTTGCCTAATTAAATCTTTATATTTAGGAGCAGCAACAGAATCAAGTTTACTATCAATTAATTTACCTATATCAAAATATGTTTGAATAAAAAATTTATCTGTAGTATCTTTTGGAGATTGCCAATCTTTAACTAAACTTCCTGCTTCTCTTTGAAATTGTTTTAATTTATACAAATTAACATTCGCTCCTAATTTTCCTCCTAAATTTCCTGTTTTTTTAACAAAATTTGCTACTTCAGAAGGAACAATTGTCCTTCCTCCTAGCCTTCTTAATTGAATTGTTCCAAAAAATTTTCTTAAATTATTATTTACTATTGGACTTACATTCGTTGAGTAAGAAACAATTGTTGTATCAAGAAGTGGTTTAAGCTGTTTTTCAATATCTGCACTAGCTTTTTGTAAGGCTGGTTTAACTTGTTGGATATCTCCTTTTGGAGCCATTGGAATTTTATACTTATCTATTAAAGCTTGTGCTTCTGGAGCAATAGAAGCTGTTCCTTCTCCTGTTTTAATTATTCCTTTACCTAATTGAGTTTCTGCTGCTCTTAATGGAGCCATTTTTTGTCTTTCTAATACGCTTTCTGCCATCTCCTGTCCTTTCCCTGCAATAAAACGAGGAATTTTAGCTGCTTGTCCTAATAATTTTGCTCCACCTGGAAGAATTGTATTTAAAGCTCCGGCAACTGCTCCCTGTTCTGCTAAACCTTGTTCAATTGGTTTTCCTTTTTCTACATTTCTTATTGCTTGAGTTCCTGCTTCTACTCCTGCTCCTCCTAAAAAACGACCTCCAACTTTTGCACCAGCTCTAAGAAGTGGATTAACAATTCCTTCAGCAAATTTACCCCCTGGAATTTGAGCATATAAAGCTCCCTGACCAACATTAGAAGCTATTGCTGTAGGATCAGCTTTTTTACCCTGTAAAAATTCTTTTAACCACTCTCCTGCTCCCTGACCTACGGCTCCTCCTGCTGTTTGCCCAAACCTTTCTCCACCTATTGCTCCCAAGACTGTTCCTCCACCTGGTTCTACTAAAGTTCCTCCTGCTCCACCACCTAATAATCCTAATGCTCCACCACTAATTTGACCTGCAATTCCTAATCCAGCAGGTAAAACATCAGCCCATTGATTCTGGGGTTGATTTTGAGCTTGTTCTTGTGTTGTTAATTTATAACTGGATTTTTGTTTCATAAACCATTTAAAATTTTCATTAATGTATCGCCAGAAGTTGACATTGGATCAATTATATCGTCTTTTGTCATATCAACATCAGTTATATCAGATACTCCGGTTTCTCCTGTTTTTTTATCCCGATATATAACCTGTCCTGCATTATCTAAAAGACTTGATAAATGACCTTGAAATGCACCTTCATAACCAAAAGCAACATTTTCTCCTGGTAAAGAAGACATAAGTGATTCAAAGTTATATTTTCCTCTTCCAACTCCTAAAGATTTCTGTAACTGACCAATATATACTTTATTTGCAGCTTCATATCTTTTTCTTGCATTAGGATCAAGCATTGTTCCCATTTGTCCTACTTTAGTAGAACCTGAATAATATGATTTCATTAAATTACCAAACCCCCTTAAAGCATTCACATGAATTGCTGCATCTTCTTTAGCTTTTTCTTTAGCTTTTTGCTCTGTTGCAGAAGGAATTCCTTTAGTTATTCCCCAACGGGAAAGAGTTTCAGGACTTTCCTGAACATCTCCATACCCTTTTTTATTTGTTCCTGATCCATAATTATATCTATTATAAATAGCAAAAATAGAATCTGGATCAACTTTACCTGAGTATTTATTAAGCAAATCATTAAGAGTCATTCTTTTTTT
>JAQTLE010000021.1 GCA_028715055.1 Sulfurovaceae bacterium | reverse complement strand
CGCCAGCAGCCGATAACATTTGCATACCTCTATTATTTTCACCTCCACCCATTCCGGAGAAGTAACTATCCACAAAAGAAGATAAACCGCTGCTTATCGAAACCATCATTAAAGATACAATCAAAAGTGTTATTATCGATCCTGTATCATCTGCACCATGGGCCAAGGCATCATCTACAAGAGAAAATGTAATAGACATCAAGATTAATATCATCATCCATTTAGCACTCCAACGAATGACATTGGTGATGGCATGAATCGCCCAAGGACGAGTTTGATCAAAAGAACCAAAGGCGATCCAAAACATACCAATATAAATGCTGAAGATCGTAAAAGCATAGATCATGAGAGCCTGTCCGATAAGAAAGATCAATGCTGCACTAGCAATCGCTCCGACTATAACATATGCAAGTGTGGATCCTGGTTCCCACACAGAGGCTTTACTAAAAATTTTATCCCACATATCATATATACGATTTATGATCTGGTCAAAGCTGACATTTCCAGCTTGTATTCCCAATTTATCAAAGCCTTGATATATTGACTTCAAATATTGCGGCGATTCTAATACAAACAAAAAGAAACCAACAATCAAAATGGTTTTTACCAATTGTGCAAAAATACCGCCTAGCTCCAGCTCACCTCTCATGGACATGAAGCCGAAAGTCAAAACCAGTTGAATTACTGCTAACGATAATAATAAATTCCTTGAAGCAGTTTGTATTTTCGGATAATATTTAACGATTTTTTGTTCAAAAGAATCTTGAATCTGCGTTGGTATATTTTTTTCTTGCGCTGCAAAAGAAGCGGTTGAAAAAAAGAAAATTAGACCAAAGATGATTAATATTTTTTTTACCATTGGCGACCGCCTGCCGGTAATGATTCATTTATATCTATATTGACTTTTCTGTGTTTTAATCCTCCAAAATCTCTATCAAAGTCGTTAGATGAGTCTACTATCAAATATGTAAAATAGCTTATTATAAGCAAACCCAAAAGATATGTAATAATTTTTACCATTGGCGACCGCCGGCATTTTGACTGTCATTTATGTTGATATTGACTTTTCTTTTGAATTTGTCAAAATCTGCTCGTGCTGCATCCTCTTTTGCTTGGCTTGCTGCTATCGCCTGGGCTTGTAAATTAGCCTGCATAAGCATCGTTTGCTCCAGTTTTTTGAGTGTGTTTGTTTGATGAAGTGTGATTTCGTTAGCTGCTTGAATGGCTCCTAATTGTCCTTCTGCTGATTGGCTTAGATTTTGAAGTTCTCTCATGGTACTTGTATCACTCTCGAGATCTGATTGAGATAGATTAAGCTGTTTTAACGCATCTTTTACGGTTTCATTTGTATGTCTAGACAAATTTCTGTATGTGTTTTTCGGATCTGATTTGCCGCTATCAAGCAATTCTTGATAGGTGGGAAACTGTTGTTTGAACATTTGATCATAGTTTGCAGCGGTATAAGTCATGCCTGCTGTGTTGTCCATGATCTTTTTCATTTTGATAACACTAGAAGCAAACTGGTTCCACTGGCTTGAAGGCAGTGTTCCTATGTTTTGCAACATCAACTTATAACTTTGCACTTGGTTGGTAAACTGATTTACCGCTGTCTGGTATTGTTGCAACTGGGTTGCATATTGCTGGAGCTGCTTGGCATATTGAGAAGCAAGCTGCGAGTTATTGGCCAGTTGTGTTATTTCACTCGCCGCGCCGATACCGCCTACAGAACCTGCATTAGCCGTTGAAAGGGCTAATGCAGAAGCCGTTATAAAACTTGTAAAAATTCTTTTACTTTGTTTCATTGTCTTTTTCCTTTCTTATTTAGATTTTGTGAAATCCAAAGAATGGACTTCATCAAATCTACTTAGATTTGAGTTTTTGATCATGAAGCTGCTCCTTGTTTTGTGATCGGTATCAATGCTCCAGGATTTATAAATAAATACTCCCACACTTCTTGAGCTTGAGATGGAGAAAGATAATCCGTTGATTCTGCAAAGTAGAGATGTTTGTTGCTTGCAACTTTTATTTCTTTGTCGAAATAGAAAGTCAGTGTCGGATAGAAACTATTTATTCCGTTGCCTTTGTATTTTTCTCTTGTTGTTTCAAGGAATTTAAAAAAATCTTTTTTATCTTCTCTCTCTTCTTTTGAATTTTCTTTGAGAGAGGATTTAGGAGAGAGTTTATCCTTACCTAGACTAACCTTACCTAACCTAACCTGTGTATCCAAGCTGGACACATCTTGTATACATTTTGTATCCAAAGTGTATACATTGCTTGTATCAAGACTTATTAAAGCCTTTTCGGATATCGCATTTGTGGGCTTAAAACGGTCTTTTTGTATATAATTATGTATCTTCCAATGGGTAACAACAATCACACCACTTTCGAACAAAATAAGATATTTTTTTGCCAAAAGTATTTTTACATCATCATCACTTGCGCCAATTATCTTTTGTATTTTTTTGGGATTATTTACAAACCCCTCATCATCGGCTCGCATACCCAAATGAAAATATAAATTTTGAGCAGAACTTGGCATATCCAAAAACTTGTCACTATCAACAATGGACTTTGAAAACATTCTTCTTTCTGCCATCTAATTATCCTCTTGCAATGTTTTTGCTGGACGGATATTGCTGTTGATATAATCTTCAATCCATTCTCGTTTATAATAGACATTTTTGCCTATTTTTGTATATTGTAGTTTTCTTTTTGCTCTCAAGTTATTTTGTGTAATTATTGAGATTTTTGGAAGATTATTTAAACCTAAATCTAAATCTTTTGTAGAAATCCATTGTTCCATATTATTTCCTATAGAATTAATTTCATATTA
>JAQTLE010000020.1 GCA_028715055.1 Sulfurovaceae bacterium | reverse complement strand
AGAAGCTCGTCATTGGAATTCTCATGACAGAGGATCAGGCTTTATATTCTTTACAGCTGATAAAGAGCAAGCCGAATGGTTTGCTACGCTTGCTCACATTTCAGGTAGAAGCGCTTCTATTAGAAGAGAGGAACAAAACGAAGGTTCGTATTCCAATACAGTGATGTGGTGGGTTAATGTAAAAAGTAGAGATTATGTGCAAATAAAAAGGAAGCACTGGAAGGCTATAGAATATGAAGGTTATGTATACTGCCCTCAAGTTCCATCAACATTTTGGTTGGTCAGAGACAATGGGTATATCTCAGTTACCGGAAACACAAATCTCCAGAATGTCACCGCAGAATTACGCAAAATCTTCATTTCCGATCCAGGGTATAAACTAATCGGGATTGATCTTGAGCAGGCAGAGTCTCGTGAAGTCGGCTGGCTTTGTGGGGTACTATTCGATGAATGGTCCTATCTAGACGCTGCTTACTCAGGCGATCTGCACACTACCGTTACCAAGCTCGTTTGGAAAAACCTTCCATGGACTTCTGACCCCAAAGCCAACAAAGCCATTGCAGAGCAAATCTATTACCGCACGTATTCCTACCGTGACATGAGCAAAAAGCTCGGTCACGGAAGCAACTACTATGGCACCCCTCCCACGATGGCACGGCACGCTAAAATCAAAGTCCAAATGGCTGCAGACTTCCAAAAGGAGTACTTCGAAGCGTTCCCTGGCATCCCTCGATGGCATCGCTATGTCGCGCAACAACTACAACAAAATCAACTAATTATTACGCCATTCGGAAGAAGACGCCACTTTTTTGGGCGTCCTAACGATGACGCGACATTAAGGGAATGTATTGCATTCGGCCCTCAGTCCGCTACTGGCGATCGAATGAACCTAGCCCTATATCGTATTTGGAGAGATCTACGGGCACTCGGAGTCCAGCTTA
This sequence comes from Sulfurovaceae bacterium, assembly GCA_028715055.1. GTDB lineage: Bacteria > Campylobacterota > Campylobacteria > Campylobacterales > Sulfurovaceae > BN30871. The sequence goes on along the minus strand of JAQTLE010000020.1, from coordinate 2,277 downwards.
TTGCCCAAGTGCACGATGCAGTCTATTTTCAAATACCAGAGCACCTAGATGAGCAAGAAATTATCACTCAAGCACTCCACCTGATCGAGTCGATTACTTTTGAACACAAAGGCCGTACGCTACTCGTGCCGGGGGAAGCTAAGTCTGGCTGGAATTGGGGGAACTGGGATGAGAAAACTAACCCTAATGGCCTTAAAAAAGTCAAAGGTAAAGATACAAGAGTTCGTCTTGAGGGGCTAGAGCGAATCTTATGAAAAAAATCCATCCACGTTTCGACATAACTGGGCAAAAGTTTGCGCGCCTTACCGCGCTTTACTACAAAGGCTCAGGAGTCCATGGAGCTATGTGGAGGTTCCGCTGTGACTGTGGGAAGGAAGTTACTCGCCGTGCAACTAGTGTGCGCCAAGGCTTGACAAAATCTTGTGGATGTCTTAGACTAAGAAATCTTCGGCCAAGACAAGACATCCCATCTTCACAAGAACTTTTAAATCCAAGGAAACTCCACCCAATCGTGCATGAGCTTATCAAAGCCCGTGTGGCTAAGAAAATAACTCAAGAAAAACTAGCAAAACTATCTGGATGGTCTTATGGCGGAATTACTAACATGGAACTTGGGCGAGTAAATCCACGACTAGGTATGATCTCTGACATCGCAACAGTGCTTGGACTAACTCTAACATTAGGAAACTCCGATGGATAAAATATTCACAATCATCCTGGTTACAAATTCTATCGACCCTGCGACAATATTTTCGCAAAAACAAAAGCCCCCATTCGAAGCAGAAACCCCTCAATACCTATATCCAGACAACGATAAAGCCCCTACAACAATCTGGAAAGATTGCGATTTAACATCCCCAGGAGCCTGCATAAAAAGGCAGGATAAAATATGAGGGCAGGGTGGACTGGATTGAGCAATACCTGGAAACAACCGAGGGGACAGCATCACCAGAGATCTTTCGTCTCTGGTCAGCAATAAGTGCAGTGGCAGGCGCACTAGAACGGAGATTGTGGGCAGAAACAAGTATTGCAAAAACCTACCCAAACTTGTATATCATGCTTGTTGCACCTCCGGGAGTCGGGAAGTGCTTAGCTCCGCACGAGCTAGTCCTCACTTACGACGGGCCGCCTATCAGAGCAGATCAGGTTACGACTGACTCGATCTTAATCGGGCCGGACGGAAAGCCTCGTCGTGTTCTTTCGACTGGAAGGGGATATGGCCCTATGTATAGAATATCCCCAAATAAAGGAAGATCTTGGGAATGCAATGGTAATCATATCTTATCTCTCCGTAAAAGCAAAAATCCGGGCAGAGGAGAATTATGTACAGTTACCGTTGCAGAATATATAACATGGAGCAATAACAAAAAATCTGAATGGAAACTTTGGCGAAAAGGTGTTGACTCATTCGCCCACCGAGAAAAGCCTCCAGTAGATCCATACTTTATTGGAATGTTACTGGGGGATGGGGATAGACCTCATGACGTGATTGGTATAACAACAAAGGATATTGAAATAATAACAACTTTGTTTCATACGGCAGCTTCTTGGAGGCTTAACCTTGTACAGCGGGATGAGATTCGATGGCACCTGACCAAAAAATCAGGCAAGATAAATCCTTTGTTACAAGCTGTTAAAAGTCTAGGATTAAATGTCTCCTGTGAGGACAAATTTGTACCAGATTGGTACAAATATGGGGACAAGTCTTGTAGATTACAGGTACTCGCAGGACTTCTTGATACTGATGGAAGTTACATGGCTCATGCTAATTGCTATGATTTCATTAGTAAAAGTAAACAACTTGCAAATGATACTGCTTTCTTAGCAAGATCGCTAGGAATGGCGGCCTATGTAAAATCTTGCATAAAATCTTGTGGAGACTTTTCTGGGGTGTATTACCGAGTGACAATAAGTGGTGATGTGGATGAGATCCCTTGCCAAATTGAAAGGAAGAAAGCTAGAGCACGAGAGCAAGATAAAGACGTGACAAATACGGGATTTGCTGTCCAGCAAATAGCTGATGGGCCGTGGGCAGGATTCGAAGTAGATCAGGATAACTTATACCTTCTTGACGACTTTACTGTTATGCACAATACTCAAGCAATGCTGCCCGCAGAAAAAATTCTCAAACTTCAAGAAACCCTTAACATTGCCCCAAAATCTATGACAAAAGCTGCGGTAATTGACCAACTTCGTGACGCCAGAAATGTGACAACAGTCAATGGCGGAAGTGAGCTAATTGAATATCACGCTCTGCAAATCTTTGTCAGCGAACTT
>JAQTLE010000019.1 GCA_028715055.1 Sulfurovaceae bacterium | reverse complement strand
AAGCATATAATGTTAAGGTATTAAAAACGAATATAGATATTACCCAATGACTCCTACCAATCAGCTACGCTTCGCCGTTAATGACATCATCAATACTGATGACGTTAGTCCTTCGCGCGTTCCATTGGCGCTATTGGGTGAATTTCAAAAAGACGTTGCTGATTTTTTAAAAGGTTCAAACCGTGATGTTGATCCGGCAGGTGTTCTAATTTCAATAGAGAAAGGATCACTTGCCCTCGTAGCTACTGGAGGATTGCTCACTGCAATTACCCTTTGGACTGATCTTGATCATTTGAAGTCTACAGACTCACTCAATTTGATTGACCCAAAACGGGCTAGCGTGGTCGAAAGATGGCAAAGTATTGCTCAGAAAAACCCGCATAGACGATATTCCGTTTTTGATCAATCTGGCCAGGTATCATTTTCGATCGACTCAACATCAAACTTTCACAGAGTTGAAGATGTTTGGGTGTATGTAGAAAAATATTTGCACGGTACCATTGTTGATATGGGTGGAAACACTAGGCCCAATGTACATCTTAAATTGGAAAATGGCGTGACACTACCTCCTATTGCGTCAACCCAAGATTTGTTGGCTCAAGGTGAGCAAAATCGCTTATATCGTCCTGCTCTACTTCATGTCACAGCAGAGGAAAATTTACTTACCAGGGAATTGCGCAACTTGAACTTGCTTGCTTTCGAAGATAATCAACCCAGCTATAACGATGATGAATTTAATCAAATGGTAGAGCGAGGAACCAAAGCTTGGGCGGATGTCGCTGATGCAACGGCGTGGTTAGAAAATCTGCGTGGTAATCACGCATGAAGGGACCTGTTCTGTTAGACACCAGTTTTCTGATTTCACTTGTTGACCAAAAGCGACCTCATCACGATATTGCAGCACAATACTATAAATTCCTCATTGAGCAGCAAATACCTCTCTATTTCTCGGTCATTGTAGCGGTAGAGATTGCTATTAAGCAGCCTATTACAGATTTTCCTTTAAAGAATTTTCGTATTATTCCATTTAATATACCTCATTCTATAGAGGCTGCACGCATATGGAATTTGCTTGGCGGTCATGATGCCGGAGATAACAGAGCAGTAGTTCGCGATGATGTAAAGATAATAGCTCAAGCTTTACGGGAGGATATTCCTTTTATTCTAACGGAAGATGCATCTACCTTTTACAAATATTGCGAGCGTTTACGAACTTCACACAATTTGAATATCAGAGCGATAAAATTAGTTGATGGCTTTGAATTTAGCGCTTTGCGATTAGATGGGCAGAAGGAAATTGAAGGATTTAACTAATAAGTGCCTGCCCATAATGCGACGAATTAACAGTTAAGGCCATCTGATTGTCGAAGTTGAGAATGAATTACAATCTTTTCACTTATATTAAGTAATTTGATGCAATATGGTCAACTTTATTAAGTCGCCTAGATTTTTATTATACTTTAATGAGTGAATAAAAGGCGAAGCACCCCGTCCCTGATGCTCCAATTATGCTTTTCAATTGATATAAGAAACATAACACCCGCTTGTGTGTGGGTACTGCTTTTAGACGGTTGCAGGAAAGTTAATATACCTCTTTACTTCGCTTAGCGTCCAGCTCTTTTCTGAAATCAAAATTCTTCCAACTAGTAAACCATTGATCTCTTTTGTTTATTACCTCATTTTGTAGGCCTTCATCAGTTACACTATAAATATTAAGCAGTTTATACTTTAATTCATTGCAAATGTATGGACATGATAAACTATCCATTAACAATAAAGTCAACTCAGTATCTTTCCGTAATAATTTTTCATTAATTTCAAACTTTTCAAGAATTCTACATTCAATAAAACTGCGTAATTTAGAGTACCTACTCTTACCCTTCATATAAAAGACAAAAGTCATAAGGGAAAAATAATTGAATGATTTTAAGGTGGATAGCTCACCATTACTATCCTCACTAATACCAAAATAATCTAATAAAACGGATAATTCTAACCAATAATCTTTGCCGAGCTCAGATAATGCCAACAATAAATAAAGCGTTTCTACTTGAGTATTCTCATTATGCTTATTTTTATTTATGATGAAACAGATATTATCGAATATAGATTTAAAAATTGTATCCTTATGATCGCTATTAATTTTTTCTTGTCTTATGAAATAAATAAAAACAGATGAAATTCTGCATAGTTTTATAGTAGTATTGACACGGGGTGATACAGAATATATAAAAAACACAAAATCAATTATTTCTCTAATAGCATTAATTATTTGCGCTTGATTTTTATCTGACCTATCGTATTTTTTTAAAATTTTCTCACTATTACCTTCAACAATAGAAAGTGCGTAGTTCAACATATCTCTATACTCAACATTACATTCCTTTATAATTGTTTTAAATTTTGTGATAAGTGAATTTGAACGTATTTTTATGAAGCCACTGAATTGCTTATCTTCATTAGCTATTTCTATTAATTCAAATACTAGATATTCATTAAAAAGATCTTTGACTCTTTGCTTTGCAATCGTTATTTCGGTTATTATTGGCTTTTCATAAACAACTTGTTTATTTACATTAAGATATAATTTATAATTTTTAAGGTGGAGCTGAAGGTTTTCTAAAATACTATCCTTTGTATTATTATCATTATAAAAAATAAAATAATCATCGACATACCTGAATATTTCATAATGAACCTTATGTTTTATTTTATATTTATTATTCAGGGTAAACTCTAAATCATAATCGACAGACTGTAAAATCATTTCAGCAAAGATACGAGAAAACTCTGGGCCAATAATAATACCGTTAGTTTCATTGTAATTTAATTTCTGCATAAGCTCATCAAATAAGCCAGCAAAGGTTCTTTTCGACGCATCTATGTTTTCTTTTACACTTTCTTTATTTAACAACGCCCAAGATAATGAGTGAGTATAAATACTGTCAAAACACTTAGATATATCAAGCTTTAACAAATTATTATATCTTTTTTCACAGCGATGAAACTTATAGGACTCATAAAACTTGTAAACATTATTGTAATCTTTATATACAAAAAATGACCTTAAATTTTCATATTCTTTATCGTGCTCTTCAACTTTAAAGCTTTCTCCCGATAAATTATCATAGTGTGCTTTATCCTTAAAAAAAGTAAATTTAGCAATTCTATGAGGTTTTCGTATAGAAAAACTACTGATACTACAATAATAAAGAATTAGCTCTTTAAATCTCTCATAAA
>JAQTLE010000018.1 GCA_028715055.1 Sulfurovaceae bacterium | reverse complement strand
CCGAACGCTTGTCTATCAAAACAACATCGATCTTCGGATTGCCTTTTTTGATATATTTTGCGATTGTAAGACCTGATGGTCCAGCTCCAACAATAACAACTCGTTTGCCTTTTGGTGCAGGAACCGGAGCTGGGCCTATTTCATATTTTTGTGGTAATGCCATCGTAAACCCTTTGAAATATAAATTTTTGTTACAAACAATAATATATCAATAAAAGTTAACTAATAATAAAAATAATATATTAATGATTTTTATAAAGTAACATAATTAATGAAATGTTATACTTGATATGAAGACTAAGTAGGGTTGAACTCATTTGATCTTTACAATTGCAAAGATCAAAAAAGATTATTTTTAATTTGGAGATATAAGCAGTTACTTCAAAAAGTGCTTTTTGTCTTTCTCGCCATGACGGCTACTTATTTGCTATTAAATATTGCCTTACCATCAAACCATCTTAAATCCATATTTCTATTCTGTAATATCTTTTAAGATAGTTTCGAAATCATTTTGTGCTTTTAGTAATACTCTTGTAGCTTCTGGTTCAACCACAGCTGCACTGCTAAGCCAATTGTAAACAGATGGAAATCCCACAAAGAGTTTTTTCTCCCCCTTTTTCTTATAGACTACTGTTGTACAAGGGGCGAATGCGGCAGCCTCCGGTTTTGTTTTGGCGACGTTGTAAATAACTTCGAGTTTGCATATTGAATAAGTATCATAAAAATCATATGTGTTTTTGAGATTTTTGTTTTTATTTATCTCTTCGCTTACATTTATAAAAGCAGGCATTACAAATCCTTTAGGCTCAAACCCTGATTCTAAACTCATCTCGAAAGTATCTTTGTCTTCGCTTGGTTTGTTGTTGCCGAGTTTCATCTCAAACATAGTTAATAACGGTTTGGTAGGATTTGGACCTTCCAAAGTTTCTCTTTGTTTTGCGTTTGGGAATGTTGTCATAATAGCTTTTGTAATTTTATCTTCGATTTGTGCAAAAATAGGACTCTTGACACTTGTTATTTTCTCTTGAGCTTTAGCAGATAACACGCTTATATGAATGTCTTTTTCATTTGTGCCTTGATATATTCCTATACTCATAGGCACAAATATACCGGTGTTTGGATATTTATTGACAAGCTCCATAGATAGCGTTGGATGATATATGGTTAGTAAATTAAATATTTTATAATCAGTTTTCCCAAATTGTTTTGTAAACGGTCTATTCATTTCGTTATTTATGCCTACTTCAAAGCCGTTATCACGAAACGTTTTTTCTATGTTTTCTGGTTTTACGGTACTATTGGTATTGTCAATATCAAAAATACGTATATCAGCGTTGACAGTATATAATAATAAAACAACCAAACTTATTATGATTTTTTTCATTTTATCCTCCTATAATTAATTATGAGATTATCAAGCTATAGCCATTTTTTGTATTTTGGTTATCTTGACCATACGTAAATATCTTTTTTTAATATCAAAGTTCATAATAGTTCTGGCTACTTGCTGTTTATGCAAAATAATATTAACTACCAGTTTCTAATACGGATATGACATGAAGTACATTGTCTAAGAAGTTGTGTATAATCTTCCAATGCATCATCCATATGTCCATCTTCAATAGAAAGCAACAAATCATCAGAATAAAGTCGTAGCATTTTTGCGGATTTTTGTGCAAAGGCATAAGCGTATTTTTGATCTTTCGGCAAAATACATTTTACCTTGTCGCTCTCTAATGACTTTATAGTTCCTTGAAGTTTTTTTACTCCAGCTTTCATTTCATCTTTTGAACTATATAATCCACCGCGCTGTATCTGTTCCATAGATTCAAGCATTGTTCGCATATCTTCCATAAGGATTGAGCGGGAATCTTTTGTCTCATCAGCATTAACTACGTTTGCAAACACTCCTAAAAGCATCAGAGCAGTTATTATTCGTTTCATTGTATTTTTCCTTATTTTAGTATTGAACCAGTTCTTTTGAGTACTGAGTAAGTTTTACTGTTTTAGCTGATATAGAGACTAGTTTTTTTGCTTCGGCTGTGCCATTATAAAATTGTTTAAACTCTGGTTTAAACGCTTTGAAATAGTCTTGGAATTTATCAGAACCCAATACGCCAACTACCCAAAGAGTATCATCGCTCGCATGCTCCAATACCATAGATGCTAATGGTTGCGATGCCGGACCTGCTAGCACTTTTGCACCGGCTTTTGCATCATAAGCAGAAAGATGTGATGAACAAACAACAACGCCACTAGATGAATAAGCCATTGTTGGTTTAGTTTTAGGAACATATTGTATAAAACTATCATTTCGTGTAGGATGAGTTAATTGATGTGCACAAATAGCACTATATGCTACAATGGTGCGGTCTTTGCCTACACCGCTTTTCCAAACATACTCTTCACCCATTTCAGATTTCAACTTAACGTCTTGGTTGGTAGGTTCCGGTAGATCGATCAACATACATGGCGTTGAAGCATAAGGATAGTTAAAAACATATGTTACCTCTTTTTCAAGTGACGATGCTTTGATAGGTTTACCCGATTCATCAACTATCTGTGCTTTTTCATATGCTGTATATAATTGTCCGTCTGCTGCATATAAATTTCCACATATCAATGATGGATTTATCGCAACAATAGTTGCACCGCCAATAACCTTCAAAAAATTTCGTCTATCCATATTTATATCCTTCATGCTTAAATTATATTAAATACATAATGTCTTATTCCATCAACTAACAGGAGTAATCTCGACACTTTTTTGTGCTTTTTCTCCATTTGAATTTACAAAATCAATTACTAATGTTCCAGCACCCATTACTTTCAATGGAAATTGGATTACTGGATTTTGACTCATTGCTACGTCCAAATTAAAGTGTCCAACTCTTGTGCCGTTATATGTGGCAGTTATTTCTTTCATATAAAATCGGGGGATTGTCTTGCCCGATTCCTTATCTTTCGTAAATCCGGTATCCATTTTGTGGATAATAATTATTTTTGCCTTGACAATATCACCAACTTTATAATTCTGATCTAAAATCTTTACAATGCCTCTTAATTCCATTTTTTCTCCTTATTAACTGCATCCACCTAGAGCTACTCTCACGGTTTTTGATGCTTTATAAATTTTCCCTTGATTTGTTTTTGCCAGAATAATCACATCTTGTGTTTGACCTAATTTGATATTGACATATAGATATGCCATACCGTTAGCTGGCGTCAAATCAAAAGAAATAGCTTTATTCGCCTTATTTTTTGTTGCCAAAATAGTAATATTGCTAATATAATTATCTGCTGTCATTGGGTGATTAATTGTTACTTCAACTGGAACAACAGCACCATTTTCTGGCGTCTCTGGGATATTTAATTGCATGATCGAAGATCCATCTTCGGCTGATTTGCCTGCTAGGTAATCGCGAAGCAAGCCTTCGGCCGGCATTTCAATGGCTTCTTCTTCGGCCCTTAGAGCATGTCCTAAAAACATCGGATCGATTAATCCAATAGCCGATAGTGCAAATGCTCCTTTAATAAAATTGCGTCTTTGCATACTTTTCCTCTCTTTCAAGTAATTTTGTTTTTTTATGCAATATATCTAAACAATCCATGATTGCTTGGATATATTTTGCACGACAAAGTCATGCAAAATATGTTTAAGCAAAAAGATCCCTATAAAGACCATTCGCCCATTCTTTAAGACCTTTGCCTCCGGCAAGTCCTTCTGCTCCATCCCATTTTTCCATTGTGCCGGCATTTGCAAAACCAAATGATTTTTTAGCATCATCGTATGAATATTCCGCATGAACTGAAATAGCACGCAATGGATCGCCTTCAACTGCTGAATAGCAAACAGTAAGCGGAGATTTCCAATCTGCTCGGCTAAGATTTTCTCCGTTAAGATATTTCACTATATGCGCTGCAACGATCTTACCTTCAGTATTTGCAGTATTTCCGGATTTGCTGAAGCCCA
>JAQTLE010000017.1 GCA_028715055.1 Sulfurovaceae bacterium | reverse complement strand
CGTTCATCTGTCCAAATACCATGATTGTTTTATCCATTACGCCCGATTCAATCATCTGGGCATAAAGTTCATGCCCCTCTCTGATCCGTTCCCCGACCCCTGCAAATACCGAAATACCGTGATGCAGTGAGATAGATTTGAAGATGAATTCCGTCAACAAAACCGTTTTGCCGACGCCTGCTCCTCCAAAAAGTCCCACCTTTCCTCCTCGGATAAAAGGGGCTAACAGATCAATAATTTTGATGCCTGTTTCATATATTTTAACACTTCCGCTTTGAGCTGATACACCTAAAGAGGGCTGAAAAACAGATCGATAATTGGAGAACTCATCTCCCTTTGCGTCGATTGTATCGCCAAGCGCATTAAATACTCTGCCCAGTGTCTCTTTACCCACAGGAATTGTTAACTGCTCATTAGTTCTTTGTACCTGCATCCCTTTTTTTACACCCTGCATATAGCCCAAAGCGACAGCTCTGATTAGATGTCCATCGAGCTGCTTGCGCGTTTCAAAATATAATTCTCTCTCTTGCATTTTAAGTATAAGAACTTCAAAGATAGAAGGGATCTCTCCTTCGAAATAGATATCACATATAGTCGAGTTTAACGCTATTATAGTCCCATTCATGCCAATCTTTAATCTTTCTTGAAACTTAGATAGTGTATTATAGCCAAATATATAAAGTGGAGAAGAGATGAATAGCCAGATTTTTTCCGAAATAGTATGGAAATTTGAACTCATTGGGTTAGATGTTTCCATAACCGAGACGGTGGTGACAACATGGGTTATTATACTCCTCTTGGCGTTCCTCTCTTTTTTCATTACGCGTAACCTCTCTGTTTCACACCCGACAAAAATGCAGCTCTTTGCAGAGCGGATTGTTATTGTCATAAAAAATACCCTTGAAAACTCTACCATTATCCCAGCTTGGACACTTGTGCCGTTTATAGGTACGCTGTGGATTTTTATTGGATTTATGAATCTTATTTCCATAATCCCATATTTTCATAATCCGACTAGTGACTTGAGTACGACAGCTGCACTTGCTGCCATCACTTTTTTTTCTATCCATTATTACGGTATTCAGTTCGACGGGTTGCAAATTTATCTCAAGCGCTATATTGAACCCTCTGTTTTTTTGCTTCCATTCAATCTTTTTAGCGATTTTTCAAGAATCTTTGCGATGGCAATACGGCTTTTTGGCAATATGCTCAGTTGGGAGATGATTATCGCCATCTTAATTGTTCTTGCCGGATTTTTAGTACCGATTCCAATTATATTACTTAGTATTGTAGGCGATTTGCTACACGCTTATCTTTTTGGGCTGCTAACTTACATCTTTATCATTGGCGCAATACAAGCCCAACAAACCAAATCAACACAGGAGAAAAAATATGGATAGTATGACGATCATCATTTCAGTCTCAATTATTACAGCGGGCCTGACTATAGCAATAGGTGGTTATGGACCTTCACGTGGTGAGGCCGATGCCTTGACAAAAGCAATTGAAACCATCGGAAGGCAGCCCGAGTCGGCAAATGATATTACGCGCTTACTGTTTGTCGGAATGGCGATGGTCGAATCAGTGGCTATATACTCACTAGTGATAGCACTGATCATCCTCTTTGCCAATCCGCTGCTCAGCTATGTTGTCAAGTAGAACACCCTATGTTTAGCTGGTGGACATTCTTTTTCCAAATAGTGAATTTTTTCATTGTTTTGTATATTCTTTACCGGCTTTTTTTCAATCCTTTAAAGCGCGTAATTCAAACAAGAGAAGATATGATCAGCCAGCGTCTGCAAAAGCTTGAAGATGGTGAAAAGCACATTAAAGAGAATGAAGATCTCCACCGCCAAAGCATGAAAGAGATTCAAAATTTGCGACAAAAAGAACTCGATGAGGCAAGAAAAAAAGCTTTAATCGAAACTGATCTCCTGATGAAAGAGACAGAACAAGAGATTTCAAAAGCATTTGAAAAACAGAGCAAAATCATTGAACAACAACGTGAAAAATCTGAAAAAGAGATTAGACACAAAAGTCTGGAGTTCAGTCTCTACTACAGTGGAAAAATGCTGACTCAGTTGAGTGATGAACTGATTAACCAAAAACGCATAGATCAATTTTTGCAAGCCTTACCTACAAGCGATATGAAAGAGATCACGCTACTAAAAGAGGAGCTCGCGGGCAAAAAGTGTGAAATTCTTCTCTACACCCCTTTCAACCTGCAAGAAAATACGCTTGTAAAGATAAAAGAGAGCATTGGTTCACTCATTCAATGCGACGAAGTTATACTCCATAGCATTGAAGACCACTCTTTGATAGCCGGAATCCGTATGATTATCGGCAACAAAATACTCGATGCTTCCGTTAAAGGAGAGCTAGAACGCTTCAAAACACAGATGCAAAACGAGCTGTAATGGATAGCAAAGAGACTATAAGCAAAATTTTCAATATTCTATACCGAGTTGCAGACACAAAGAGTAAGTTATTCAGCGCGCAAGAAGAAGGGTATATCTCCAATGTCGGTGACGGCATCATCGAAGTCAAAGAGCTCCCAAATGTCGGCTATTTTGAGCTTCTAGAACTTCCAAATAATCTTTTTGCTCTCGCACTGAACATCAAACAGGAGTCGGTTCAGGCCATTGTTTTGGGAGAATATACACTGCTCAATGTCAACGACCGTGTCAGGTACACCAACAAAAGCGTATCAATCCCTGTCGGCTACGAACTGCTTGGCAAGGTTGTAGATCCGCTGATTCTCACATTGGATGAACAGCAGCCAATCGCAACAAAAGAGCGCTATCCCATCGAAGAAGAAGCCATTTCGATGATGCAGAGGGATTTTGTCAAAGAACCGCTTTATACCGGTATCAAAATTATCGATGCAATGATACCAATCGGAAAAGGTCAAAGAGAACTTATCATCTCAGACTCTTCATTGGGTAAAACCTCCATAGCTGTCGATACTATCATCAATCAAAAAGGAAAAGATGTCATCTGTATTTATGTTTCTATCGGACAGAAAAAAACGCAAATAGCCAGAGTTATCGATGATCTTAAACGCTCAGATGCCCTCTCCTATACAGTCGTGATTGCAGCATCGGCCGATGCCTCTGCTGGAATGAAGTTTATTTCTCCCTATTCCGGCTGCGCCGTAGCAGAATACTTCAGAGATCAGGGCAAGGATGTCCTTATCGTCTATGATGATCTCACAAAACATGCCGATGCCTATCGCAGCATCTCCCTGCTACTCGAGATACCCCCTGGTCGTGAAGCCTACCCTGGCGATATCTTTTTTATCCATTCGCGTCTTCTCGAGCGGGCAGGCAAAAGAGATAACAAATATAGAGGCGGTTCCATCACTGCGCTTCCAATCATAGAGACCCAAGCTGGGCGTATTTCCGACTATATCCCAACTAATCTAATATCGATAACGGACGGCCAGATTTACTTGGAACGGGAGCTTTTTAACAAAGGGTTTCTGCCGGCTATCGATATCGGCCGCTCGGTGTCACGCATAGGCAGTAAAGCACAGGCAGCGGCACTGAAAAAGATGGCAGTCAAAACCAAACTGGACTACTCCCAATTTTTGGAAGTGGAAATTTTTACAAAATTCGGCGCCAAAGTGGAACCGGAGACGCAAAAACTGATTGACAAAGGACGAGCACTCAGGATTGCACTCAAGCAAAAGCGTTTAGAACACATCGGCATGCCTGAGCAAGTTGTTATCTTTTTTTTGAGTAATGAAGGCTATCTGCAAGTTTTGCCTTTGATTGAAATAGAAGCGTTCATAAAAAAATTTACACTTCTGATCAAAAAAGAGGAGCCTGAAATTATTCATTCCATTGATGTGACAAAAGAAATTAATCAAGAGTTACTAGAACGACTGCGAGCAGCTGCAGAGAAATTTTCAAAAGCATGGCACCAATGAGCAGCAATTTGCATTTGGCAAAAAAACTCAAAAGTACAAAAGAGATAGGAGAGATCGTTTTATCGATGAAAGCATTTGCAAATTACAATCTCAAGAGTGCCAAACAAAAACTTCCATATCTGCGCACTTATCAAGGTAGTATTGAGGATTCAGTAGGTGATATTGTCTCGATTTTTCCGAATCTGACAAAAATTGAACAGATACTGCCCCAAAAAACAATCTTTGTCATTTTTTTGTCTCAAGAGGGGCTTTGCGGCTTTTTCAATGAAAATATCCTTGATTTTTTCAGTACCATACCAAAAGAAAACCATACAAACATCATTATAGGCGAAATTGGTGCGCAAGAGGCAAAAGCTAGGCAGTTGC
>JAQTLE010000016.1 GCA_028715055.1 Sulfurovaceae bacterium | reverse complement strand
TGATGCCAAAATCAAAGAATACACGGCTTGATAAATCTACCACTACGGCAGAAACCGAAGTGGTAGAACAGGAGTCAGAAAGGGATAGTAATCCAGGTTCAAGTGTAAACAATACATTCAATCAACAAAATACTTTTCATCTTGTGCAAAACATAGATTTAGATAAACTTGCGATGCTGCATGAAAAATCTCCTGATATAGCAGATAGAGTAATTAGTCTATATGAAAAGCAACAAGAACACAACATAAATAGCGACAAAAGAATATTAACATTAGAAGAAAAAGAACAAGTATTGAGACATAGTGAAATCCCTAATCGGAGAAAATTTGCCTTTGCATCTTTATATTTTGCAGCAGGACTTAGTATATTATCTCTAGGTTTTGCGGGGTATTTTGCTTATCTTGGATATCCTGTTCTTGCCGGTATAGCAATAAGTATAGTTGCAGGCACAGTAGCAGTCAATATATTGGGTTTGAAGGCTGCAAAACAAGAAGATAAAAAAAAGGATAGCGATTAGCAACTAGTAGCAAATTGCTACCAGTGCATTGTTGGAAGATATTTTGAGCATGCATGGGAGGCAATTAGTATAGCTTCGTCGTGATTACTGCTATAACGACTTAAGCTATTATCATGCTCGATTTGATTTTCGCATGCCTTAATCCTATCATAAGATGGTAATTGTTTTACATTTTTATCATGTGAATTTATGATAGTTGCCGCACTTTGTCCAATAGTGATAATCAGCTCACTTTCATTTCTTGTAAAATTATCAGCCATTAATAAATTAGTACTCAACAATACTGTTATCAAAAATATTTTTTCCATATTTTTATTCCTTCTTGATTTTGGTGTAAATTATATCATTTTTGCAAACAATTAGATCTCAAAAACTTGTCTATTAGTCTTCTTCTTTTTCAAAAACTTCTTTAAGAGTTTGAGCTACAATCACCTCCGTATTTACATATTATATTTTTACTTTATAACATATTGTATAATCTGTTTTCTGCTCTAAATTTATACATAAAGTCAAAGAATTTTTCTGATGAAAACCATGATTTTTCCGAAAGGTGAGCCAACCAGTCAATCAATGATTCTGGACTTTTAACTAAATCTTCAACTGCAATATTATAATCATTTTTAGATGGTGCATCTATGGAAATAAACTCCCAATCTCCACTACGACCTGGGCTAACAAAAAAACCATCCTTTGTCTCTATTTCTTTCCCTGTTCTTTGACATTTTGCTTTCATTTTTTCCTCCATTTCTGTTGATCACTATTAGTGTGAATAAGTTTAAGGATGTAAAATATACCACAAGTTTACTTGACGGTATAGCTTTTACCTATTTTGTAATTGTGATGTAATATTATTGTATCGTACGATACAAAACTCTTTACTTAATGGAGCTTACTTTTTAAGTGCTTGAGAAAGCTCTTTGCCTAATGCCAAATATTTTGGATCCAATTCAAATTTTTCATTTTCTTTGGTGTTTAGGGCCGGAGTAACAACTTTGTCTAAAATTTTATTTTCTGTTGCAGTAGCTACAATATTTTGATCATTGATCTGTGCAATATTTGGAGTTTTGCCTTTAAATTCCTTGTTGAAATAAACCGTAAAAGTTTTATAGCTCATCATCCAATTGTGTCTATTTTTCATCTCTTCAAAAAGATCTGTAGCCATCAAAAAACCTTGATTTTGATACAAATTTTTCATTTCATCAAAGCAAGAGTAAAATTCTCTTATTGGTGGTATTTTTTTGACATTATTTTTCATTTATTGTAACTCTCCGTAATAAAATGTAAATATATGTAATTTTACAACAAAAATCAAGCAAAAACAAGAGTATTTACATAAAATTACATTTTATGAAATTTAATGTCATAAATTGAAGCAGAAAATAAAGGCAGGAAGGGTGAATGTAATTACACGGCAAGCCGTGTAATCAACATTAACATCCTGAAACTTATTCGCACCTACGGTTCTCAATGGAAATATATTTCTATGATATATAAGAAACTGTGTTATAATCTAACAGCTAATTTTTTATACGATAAGTTCTAAAAATACATTTCAAAGAACTTTATCCATCATTAGAAACACTGGCTATATGTGTACCAAACTACGGAGATATGTGTACTTTATATATATTTTAGTACACATATAAAAGGATTAAAATGACCTACGAAGAAAACAAAGAAATATGTGACAAATTCCCTCCGGAAATAATGTACGAGGGATTGAGAGAATTAATAGCAACCGTAAACGCTGCCATGAACAAAGTTGTAGAACCTGATGATTTAGAGGCCCAAAACGATGCAGCACGAGTACATGAAATTGCATACACTACAGTGAACACAAAAAAACCAAAAGAGATAGATTATCCTTTTTATTATACAGAACTGCAAGCAATTCATAATAAATATAAAGATAGGCCTACTAACAAAAAGTGGACTCGATTGGCAAAAGAAACAGAAGAACTTATTGCAAAAGGGCTTCTATGAAAGAGGATATCTTAAAATTTTCACAAACCGAAATCGAAGAAAAACTTGAGGAGATTGAAATACCTGAAAGATTTAAAAATATTATTAACACCGGCAATATCAAAAAAAAGATAGGAAACACAAAAATAATTTTGAAACCAAACGAAGGATATTATAGAGAAGATGGAGAAGAGTTTGAGATACCTGAAAAATATAAAAACATGAACAATACCGGCAAAATGCAAAAGAAGTATGGAGATAATTTTCCCATTCCCGAATATGTAACTCCAGTAAATAATGAGGTAATATGACTACAAAACTACGGCTTTATGTGGAGTAAACTACGGAATAAGTTATATGTGGACAAAACTACGGAGATATGTGGACAAAACTACGGTAATCGCTCAATATGACTACAAAACTACGGTGAAAAATCATTTAGATCTCTGCTATAATTTAGATAGTTGATTTTATCCGGCAAGCTCTAAAAATCCATTCCAAAGAATATTATCATGAAACACAAAATACCAAATACAAACCTTACACTTACAGAAGCCGAGATCCAGGCTGTAGTTAGTTTCGCCTACCAAAGAAGCATGACCGATACCCCTCAAAACGAAGTAGAGCTTGATTACAAAAATAGAGAAGAATATAAAAAATATTTCAATAAAAAAAGACTCCGAGACAAAAACGGACAAATCCCAAGCCCTGCTCCTGAATTTTCTTATTATCGCAAAGAAACTCTATGAATACAAGTTATGTGTTTCTGCAAAAGCCCTTCACATGGGAGGTTGTATAGTTTTTATGTGGAGGAATTTACGGCATTATGTGGAGTAAACTACGGCATTTTCTCTATATGTGGAGTAAACTACGGCATTTTCTCTATATGTGGAGTAAACTACGGTGAAAAATTATTTAGATCTCTGCTATAATTCAGATAGTTGATTTTATCCGGCAAGCCCAAAGAACCTTTCAGCGAGGAGAGAATATGAAAATTTTGTACAAATATTTGATATCAATGCCTGCATTGGTGATTTTTAATCTATTTAAAAAGCTATTGCAATTTATATTTGTGCTTGGCCTTGGCCTTGGTGGTATTTTTGTTGTTTTAGTCCTTTGGGTTTTGGCAATTAAAGCCATTGCACATTTTAGCACCGGTTGGGCAATATTTTTTGTTTTTGCTTCTATCATTAGTCTTGTAGTTTGGGTAAATAAAGATAATAGTTATTCGAGTTCATCAAACTCAAAAAGTAATTTTCAACAAATGATTGAAAAAGACAATAAACAAAGAGAAGAAAGAAGAAAACAAGAAAATGAATATGGTGCAACGCATGATGGCTTTGGAAGACCAAATAATAATCTTGCTCATTAAGATTTATTACGTGTAAGATTTTATAGCCTCTATGATCTTATCGTAGTTTTTTTCAACTAATTCTAAATTTGATCTAACCAAGGTATCAAGAGAAGTATTGTCTTCATTCATGGCTATATCTAGCGTATTGTTTTTGTTATTGGCTTGTAGCATGGCTATAAATACATCAACAAATATTTCTCTTTTTTGTTCTGCTTTTTTATCTTGGTGTTCATTATAGAGATGAAAAAGTATAGCATGGAGATATGCTTCAGCTTTTTCATTTTTATCAAGTAATCCGTTCTCAATTACCTGTATCATTGGCTCAAAAGACTGCAATATATTAGAGAGTAAAAATTGATTAGTATAACAATCAAACTCCTCAAGCCTCTCAAAACCAGCTTCAAGTTTCGGAATAACTTCATTATCTGATGACTTGTGCTCTGTATTGTTCCTTGACAAATAAATCAAAGTCGCTTTTGAAATTGTAAAAGGTTTGAAAACAGATTGTTTGACGATATCATTTTTAGCGAATATCAACGCATTAAAATAAATATCCATAAAGTCTTTATTGATAATATCACCTATACTCACAAGTCTTTTTTTGAATATATCAATATATTGTATTCCTGCATAAGTTAGTGTAGAGTTGTTTTTATTTAATAATTCAAATTTAGAGATTTTCCCTGTATCTAGAAATTCTTCCAAGTCTTTTTTGGTAAAGTATTTTTCCAATAAAGTAATAATAGGACGATTTTCATTTTTCCAATTAGAAATTGTTCTAACTGTGTTTTGCAAAAGTTTTGAATAAGTTTTTAACAAAATTTCCTCTCAGTCTAGCAATAAATTCCTATAAGTATATCAAAATATAAAATATTTAGAAATAGTATCTACAATTTAATAATATTTTAAGGATATAAATGAAATAATTTCTAATATATTAATTGAAATACATTTAATATGAAATTAATTCTATAGGAAA
>JAQTLE010000015.1 GCA_028715055.1 Sulfurovaceae bacterium | reverse complement strand
GAAATATAGGAGGAATGTGTATGAATTATTATAAATTAAATGAACCTATTGTTCCTTTATTTGGTATAACAATGATTATGGATCGGAAAACTGATTGGTTTATAACTGATTGTCCAAAATGTAAAAAAATTTATGATTATGGTGCAGAAGTAAAAAAAGGAAAAGTTACAAAAATATTCTTATTGGAGGGAGGTGAAAACAATGGATAATAAAGATTTAGAAAAATTCGCTAAAAATGATGCTTATATTCAGCTTACTGAAGAAAATAATCATGTTTTTGAAGGAGTCTATAATGGTAATTTCTTAGAAGATGATCCGTTTACGCCAGGAGATCAAAGAATGGTATATAAATTTACCTGCGCTGATGGAAAGCTAAGAGCTTTAACTTCTAAGAGTAAGAGATTAGCAAGAAAATTTCTTAATTCAGGAGCTAATTCAGGAGATGTTGTTAAGGTTGAAAGAACAGGAGTCGGTTTTAATACAAGCTATAGAGTTGATGTTATAACTCGTAAAGAACCTTCTATCCCATCACAACCTGATGGAGATGTACCTTTTTAATTTAATTGACGGTTAAGTTTAGCCGTTAAAAGCGGGAACAAATCAACAAAATTCCGCTAATATAGACATATTAATAGTTTTATAAAAATATGGGAAAAGAAACTTTTAGAGAATCAATAGAAAAAATAAAAAAAGATGATCTTCAAACAAGAAGTAAAAAAACTAAAATACTTCTTGAAAACAAGCCTGAAACTGTAGAAGAAAGAGCAAAATGGATGAGAAAACAAATGTGGACTAAAAGACCTATTTGACATTTTCTTTCTATTGTTGTAAATTATCTTTGCACAAATACTTCTAGAAAGTCCGTTTCGAGGGTGGCTTTTTTAGGCAACTAGAAGAGCCTGTGCAAAAGTCACCTTCTAAGCGGATTTTTTTATGGCTAAAAACTATTCAGATAAACAAGTTCAATCTATTACAAGCGAAAATATCCTTATTAAACTATGGGCTACAGCTAAAGTTTCGCCGTTTCAATTTTCAAAAATACAATTAGAAATTATAAAAAAATTTATCAAAACAGATATTCCCTGGAATACTTTAACAGGAGATAATTGATATAAGGGTAAAGCAGCGTAAAATAAACGCAACCTACGGCATAACGAAGTATTAAGTGGATTTAAACAAGCCGTTCCCGAATCCTAAATACATTTCAGATTGACCTGCTGAAAAGGGCAAGGACTGAAACAAAATCGTTTGGTATAATTCGGATCATATAAGGAAGAGTTTATAGAAAGAAAGCCTATTATATAGGTTTTTTTGTAGTGGTTAAACTAAAGTTCCTTGTCCTGGTGTTTGTTCTTGAATAAACTTTTCAACTTTTTCACACATTTCATCACTTTCACAAAATATATGTCTATCAAGCTTATGTGAAGCTATAACTGAAATCTTTCTTATATGTTCAGGATGTTTTGTTTGCCACCTAAGCAGGAGGTAAGGATGATTTATTAAACGGCGAAAAGATTTTTCTTTTTCTGCCTGAGCATAAAGAGCTTCATCTTCTAAGGTAACTTTCATATAAAGCTTTTTTCCTTTCTTCTAATTGTTTTCTTTTTTCAATTTCTTTTTGTAAATTTAGTTTAATTTTTCGAAGTTGCCAATATTTTCTTTGTTTACGGGCAATTTTTTTTCTATGGGACTTATTCCATTCTTTTTGTTTTGCATATAATTCTTCTTTATGTTCCTGATTATATTTTCTATATTGATTAAGTTTTTTTTCTCGGTTTTCAGGATTTGAATACCATTTTTTTTGATGGGTTTTATATCTATATGTTAAAGAGAAACATTTTCCACATAAATCATTTCTTCCTACTCTTCGTGTTTTCCATGTACTTCCTTCTTTTTTGGTTTTAAACTCTCTGTTACATTTAGTACAGTTTTTAGGTAAAGAAAGTAATCTTCTGCGTTTTCCTATTCTATCAGGATATTTATTAATATATCCTGCACAAGCAGAACATAATCCACCTGAATTATATTTAAAACGTGAAAACGGCCTGTGACATTCTTTACAGGATTCATCTATGTGTTTTTTCTTTTTATATAATGCCTGAAGTTCAGTATCATATGGCCTAAATCTTTTTATTATTTGTTCTACTCTTTGGCGGCTTATACCAAAAAAATTTCCAGTCAATTTATAGTTTTTTAATTCCTTATATTTTCGTATAACTTCTTCTTGTTTATCAGTTATTCCTTCTGGAATGTTATATGTTTTTCTGTAATCAATTTTTAATTGTTTCATTTTGTTTCTTTCTTTTTAACCAATATTCATGGTTATATTTCTTTTTTTTAATAGGATCACCAGCATAACACCGAACACAGTTTACCTGCCTGGGATCAGATGGTATAAACTTATTAGGACAATATTGACATTTTTTTAATTCAAACATCTTTCTCCTTCTTTTTACTTTTACAATATTCGCAATATTCACAATCCTTATCACTTATACAAATACATTCAGGTTTATTTTCCATATTTACTTCCCTTAATTTATAGATTCAGGAAAGTAAAAGAAGCGTTGGTGTCTAGAGAGCCCACTATGCTAGACGCTAACTAATCTCTTCTCCTACCTCCAAATAGTCAACTACCACTCTGTTTACTGCTCGTGAGCTTTCAGGCGTAATAAGTCGCCTTTTCATTGACTATTTTCCTCAATCTCCAAACTCAGGATTCTAAATTATACTTAATGATAAAAATGGGTAAAGTCCAAAGCATTAAAATTCCAATAAAAATTGTCATAAAATCTATTTCACCTTCTACGTTAAATTGATAAAAATATTCTCTCCAAAATCTTTTCATACTCAAACCTCTTTTAGCTTCAAAAGAGCTTCGTCTAACCTAATAAATTTAATCCATTTTTCATCTTCTTTATAATCCACATTTTTCAAGCTCTACAATTGCCCCCTTAATTCTTCAATGGTTTCTTCCCTTACCTTTTTGCGTTCCTGACGGATAAAGTCTTTTAATTCCTGATAATGTTCTTCAGGCATAAGCCTAAAATAAGGTTTATATTGAATAAATCTACCAAGACTAATACTTAACTCTTCTTCCCACTCCTCATCTTTTGGGGTAGGGTGACACTCACTTAATATTTCTATTTTGCCTGGCCTATCATAAATTAAAAATTCGTCTTTCTCATCTTCCCCTGATGGTTTTTGGGTTTGGCATTTATGGCCCGTACAAGAGCAACACTTTACTTTCCCGCCGTATTTTTTAATCATTTCCTCACAAACTCCGTGACTGCCCTCTTCTCCATGTTTGAATTGCATTAAATCACTCATCCTCTTTCCTCCTCTTTAATATTTATAAATATCCCAAAAGTCTTTAAATTTAATATCATCCTCCTGAAACCAACAGAGTAAAAATACTAAAAAAGTGAGTGGAAAAAATATAATCCCTAAGATAATTACTCTACAAAGCCACCTGACTATTTTTTTTATCTTCCTCTCCATATTATTTTTGTTTTTTATCCGGTTAATATAGTAACCCTGTTTTCTATATCAATCAACTGATTTAGTATTTTTATCCCTCTCTTTTCTATTTTCAAATCCATCATTAAATCCTTTGTTATACCAACATCTTTTATTCTTTCCGATAAATTTCCTCTCCTCTCTCTTTCCTGCCTCATATGCTTGAGAGAGTTTGGCTTTTAACAAAGCGACAATATCATCATAGGCTAAGGGTAAATTCTCATTTTGATAGCCTGATTGCGTGTACCAGATATTATCTAATTCTTTTATCCCCTCAGTAATAATCTCTTTTTTTGTCATGTTAATATAAATCTTCACTAAAAAGTTCTTTTATATCGTAATTACTCTTTACCTGTTTTGCTCTTTTAGCAATACGAAACGCCTCCCAACGATCAACAAAGCGATTTTTAGAAGTAATAAATCCCTGATCTGTAAATGATAAATCCTGCAATGCCCATCCCATTCTTTTAGCAGTATAAATACAATCTGAATGTCTATGGCCTAAAACTATTTTTCCAGACCGCGTTTTTATTGCCGCACAAATACAAATTTCTTTCTCTCCCTGTTTCTTGGTTTTCATATGCTATAAGTCTTTTACTAGAGAGAATACGAACAATAGACTGCGTGTCTATTTGCGACGCCTCTCAATAAATTTTGGGCATTTATGTTTTTTCCCCTTTAAATCATATCCTCCGCAAATTTTACAATATACTTTATTTTTGATTTTCCACGCTTTGGTTTTCATATCAATTTATTTCTCTTTCACTCATATACTCCTTCCCGATTGAAAGACTTAATTCTGGAAGCGCATATGCCTGTCAAGTAATTGCTTTTTAATATCGGAGTTACACCGAATCCCCATCTTTACGCTTCAGTCAAATGTCTCTGATCCTGCCTAGAATGCGTCTAGGTTCGTCTACCTCCTTATTAACATTTTATAAGGCATGGGCTATGACAGTTTTTATCTCTTCCAGAACTAAATCTTCAATTTTAAAGTTCGCTTATTGAAAAACTTGGTGAATGGGGCAGGCTATCCTCCTGCATGATATAAACGCTCACTGTGTTATGAGACTATAGCTATCTGGTTGATTACTTTGATGCTATAGATTATCCAAACCAGACTCAGAGACCTGTTTTCGTTTTTAAACCACCCTTATATCAGGGTAGATATAACCGCCCGTAGGCCGTTGCTCATCGTTTTGCGTCGCGTCTACTACTTCCGCCACCCATTCACTAAATTTTCAATCTTTCAAAGTCCCCTCAACCCCCCATCCCTACAGACTAATTTTTGTTAATTTTAACGCTATATAAAAACTCTTAATACTGACTTCTCCTCCACCCCAACGCCATGATCTATACCAATGACTAAAACAGTAATGATAGCCAGTCTAATCAATTAGCCATGCCCTGCTCTTACATTTAGTATTCCAACATTTACGCCTTCTCTCTTTTAATTCTTCTTT
>JAQTLE010000014.1 GCA_028715055.1 Sulfurovaceae bacterium | reverse complement strand
CACTATTTCAAAGTAGAAAACGGTACTTTGAGTGAGATAACAAGAGACCAATTTGTGCTACTTGGTGGCCCAAAAACATGGTAAAATTATAAAAAAATTCTAAAGAAGAGTAAGATATGTTTGATGAAATACAATTCGACAAAATAAACCGCTTACCAAAATATGTTTTCGCTGCAGTCGGTGACCTTAAAATGGCTGCACGCCGTGCGGGCGAGGATATTATAGATTTTTCTATGGGCAATCCTGACGGTCCTGCATTGCAGCCGGTTATAGATAAACTTATAGAGACTGCACGCAAACCTCACACACATGGGTATAGCGCATCTAAGGGAATATATAAACTTCGTAAAGCGATGGCATCGTGGTATAAACGAAAATATAACGTAGATCTTGATCCTGAAACAGAAATAGTAGCTACAATGGGCAGCAAAGAGGGCTATGTGCATTTGGTACAAGCTATCACAAATCCAGGAGATGTAGCAATAGTTCCAGATCCTACGTATCCTATTCATGCATATGCTTTTGCATTTGCAGGCGGAAATGCAGATAAGATGAAACTTACTTTCAATGAAGAGACTTTTGAAGTAGATGAAGATAAGTTTTTTGCTGACTTGGAGCATGCGCTAAATAGTTCAATGCCAAGAGCAAAGTATTTGATAGTTAATTTTCCTCATAATCCGACTACTGCCACAGTAACTCCAGAGTTTTATGAGCGTCTCGTTGCTATGGCAAAAAAAGAGCGATTTTATATAGTCTCTGACATAGCATATGCTGATATAACCTATGATGGATACAAAACACCTTCTATATTGGAAGTCGAAGGCGCAAAAGATGTAGCTGTAGAGTGCTACACTCTTTCAAAAAGCTACAATATGGCAGGATGGCGCGTTGGATTTATAGTAGGTAATCCTAAAATGGTAGGTGCATTGCAAAAATTCAAAAGCTGGATAGACTATGGTATGTTTACTCCTATTCAAGTAGCTGCTACGGTTGCTCTTGATGAACACGGAGATCTTGTGGAGAGTCAAGTAATACCAAAATATCTGCATAGAAGAGACGTGCTTTTAGATGCTTTTGAAAAAGCCGGATGGAAGATGAGTAAACCAAATGCTAGTATGTTTATATGGGCGAAGATTCCGGAACAATTGCGTCATCTAGGAAGCCTTGAGTTTTCAAAACTTCTTTTGACTCAAGCGCATGTAGCAGTGAGCCCAGGGATTGGGTTCGGAGAGTATGGTGATGAATATGTGCGTATAGCTCTTATCGAAAATGAAAATCGTATACGCCAAGCGGCACGAAATATCAAAAAATTTTTAGCAGAATATAAAAAAGAGAGCAAGGCTTAATGGTCAAAATAGGAATACTAGGTGTAGGTACAGTCGGCGGTAGTGTCGCTAAGATATTAGAGAAAAACAGTGATATCATAGAGGCTAGAAGCGGCAAAAAAATAGTAGTAGCAAGAGGCGTATCAAAAGAGCCTAGAGATGAGTTCAGTTTTTCTATAACAGATAATCCGATGGATGTCATTAATGATCCAGATATCGATATCGTAGTAGAAGTTATGGGCGGGGTTGATTTTCCATTTGAGATGGTTAAAAAAGCCCTAGAAAAAGGCAAAGCAGTCGTCACTGCCAACAAAGCAATGCTTGCATATCATAGATATGAACTCCAAGAAATCGCAGGCGATATTCCTCTGATGTTTGAAGCAAGTACAGCAGGTGGTATACCTATCATAGGTGCCTTGAGAAACGGACTTAGTGCAAATCACATAGAATCCATCATGGGTATCATGAACGGTACATGTAACTTCATACTTACCAAAATGATAGGAGAGGGCGCGCAGTACAGCACTGTTTTGAAAGAAGCACAAGAGCTTGGTTATGCAGAAGCTGATCCGACATTTGACGTCGGCGGGTTTGATGCGGCACATAAGCTGCTTATACTTTCTTCTATTGCTTACGGTATCAATGCAAAACCGGAAGATATCCTTATTGAAGGGATAGATGCCATTACTCCAACGGATGTCGAATTTGCCAAAGATTTTGAGTATGCTATCAAATTGCTAGCAATCGCCAAAAAAGTAGGCAATGGAGTAGAGCTGCGTGTACATCCTACTATGATACCGCAAAACTCTATGATAGCAAAAGTAGATGGTGTCATGAATGCTGTAATGGTGAGAGGAGACGCGGTAGGCGAAACTCTCTATTATGGTGCAGGAGCCGGCGGAGATGCGACGGCAAGCGCAGTAATAGCTGATATCATAGATATAGTCAGGGGCAATACCAACCCTATGCTAGGCTACAAAAAACCGCTTGAGGGCGGGCTCACACTGCTCTCTCGTGATGAGATAACATCTCACTATTATCTAAGAGTTTCTGTTGAGGACAAAAAAGGAGTGTTAGCAGAAGTAACCAATCTTCTTAGCCGTCTTGATATCTCTATAGAAGCTATGATGCAAAAACCGGATATTGACAAAGATGCCTGTGTGGAATTATTGTTCGTGACTCATGAATGCCAAGAGAAAAGTATCCAAGAAGCTATCGGAGAACTAGAGAAACTCAGCGTAGTACACGGCAAAGTAGGAATGATAAGGATAGAGCAGTAAAATACGTCTTGTAAAGACAAATCATAAACAAGGAACGGCAAATTGACTATGCATATTATAAAACCAAATTTTGCCAAACCTTGCTGCCCATTTATCAAATGGGTAGGCGGCAAAAGAGGTCTATTGTCTCAAATACTGCCACTTTTTCCAAGCGAATTTGAAAATTATTATGAACCATTTTTAGGCGGTGGTGCAGTATTTTTTGAGCTTTATAACAAGGGGCCACTTAAAGATAAAAATATATTTTTATCTGATATAAATGATGAGCTTATAAATGCCTATTTGCAGGTAAAAGAAAATCCAACTAAATTAATAAGTGAACTAAAAAAGTATAAACAAAACCATTCAAAAGATTTTTACTACCATACAAGATCGCTAGATCGTGAAGTAAACTTCAAAAAAACATCTCCGCTCAAAAGAGCAGCCAGATTTATATATCTCAATAAAACTTGTTTTAATGGGCTTTATCGCGTAAATGCTAAAGGCTATTTTAATGTGCCTATGGGGAGCTATAAAAATCCAAATATAGCTGATGAAGAGACTATATATAGGGCTAGTGAAGCTTTGCAAAATGCAACTATCAAATGTCAAAGTTTTACCAATGTTTTGAATGATGCGAAAGGTGGCGATTTTGTATATTTTGATCCTCCATACTATCCACTTACCCCAACAGCAAATTTTACAGCATATAGCCAAGACGGATTTTTAGAAGCGGAACAAATCAAGCTTTTTGAAGTTTTTAGAGAATTAAGTGGCAGAGGTTGCAAAGTCGCTCAAAGCAATTCAGATACTGAATTTATCAAAGAATTATACAAAGATTATGAGATAAATATCGTTATGATGAATAGGTTTATCAACAGCAATAAGTATGGGAGAGGTAAAGTTAAGGAAACTTTGATAAAAAATTATGATTTTGTATAGGATTAAATATGAGTAAATTAGATTTTCATAATTCATGGGAAAAAATTTTTGAAAGATATAATTTATACTCAATTATTAAAACCGATGGATATGTTGACATTACAGCCGATCAAATAAAAGCAGTAGAACGAAAAGAACCAAGAAATCTAACAAAAATAGATTTTAGAGAAAAATTGCCCAAAATTATGAAAGAAGAAGGCTTGTCTATATTGGCAATAAAAAATGGTTTATACAGAATTGCTAAAAACGATCCATTTATCGATGTAAAGCAAGAAATTGAAACTAAAATTATAGAGTTGCCTACCCCTCAAAATATTATAAGCATAGATCCTTTTAATATAAAGTCAGAAAGTGCTGCTTTAGACATGGCAACTGTTTCAAATATGTTAGAGATGGCATTTGGAGAAAAAAGCAAGTTAACAATTAGAGGAAGATTGAGAGGTGCTTTAGATTTTAATATTGGAAATATCCATTATAATGTTGATGGTGTGCAAATTGAAGTTGATGGTGGTTATGAATCTGATAGCTCAATTCATTTAATTGAGGCAAAAATTGGTTATAACAATAATATAAACATAAGACAGCTGCTTTATCCTCAATTATTTTGGGAAAAACAAATAGGTATCAAAAAAGAGATTAAAAGTTATGTATTTTATTTGCAAGGAGATATTTTTAGATTTATTCCATATTATTATGATGGAGCAATTGGATATCTTGATCATGCAAAAGAAAAAGCATTTGTATTTGAAAATCCAAATGCTGAAATTTTTTCACTAAATGAAATCCAAATTGATCAAAGCAAAGTAGATACCAATATTCCATTTCCGCAAGCTGATAAATTTGACACCATTAATACTATGATGATTACTATATCAGAAAATTTATGCATAAGTAAAGAAGAACTAAAAACTAAATTTGCTATTGTTGATAGGCAAATTGATTATTATTTTAATGTTTTAAAATGGTTAAAATTATGTATAGAAAAAGATGGTTGTTTAATATTAACACCAGAAGGAGAAAGATTAGTTGATCTATCTTTTAGAAAAAGAATGCAAGAAATAGCAAAAATAGTTTTTGCAGAGCCAATTATGAATGCTGTTCTTAATAACAAAAATCCAAATGAACAAATATTTTTAGATTATAATATAAAAAGTCAAAGTACAATTCATCGAAGATTACAAACTGCAAATGCATGGGTAAAATACTTTAGAGATTTATTTAGTAAATAAGCATGGCAACAATTTATACAAAAAATATTTAAAAATTAATCAACGAAATAAAATATGCCATTTTGACATATTCTTCAATCTCTCCAATTTTATTATTCTATAATAAAGAAAATGAAGGAGTATATGATGAATGTTCAAAAATATAACAAACTTTATACTATGAGCGTTGATGATTATTATGCCATTGGAAATAATGCAGAAAAGCTTAATTTTGTATTTCAGGGAAGCAGTAATTGGGATATGTATTTTTCTAGTGCCGATGAAAAATATGATGTTGATGAAATAAACAATGCATATCTCCTTTCCTTTAAAGATAAAAATAAATTTGAAAAAACACTGACAAATATGCCAAAAGAAAGTGTTATTGATTATTCCATGGAGCACTATAAAGAAGAAGGTGTAAATGAATGCTATATCTTGACAAATTCAATTGTGAAAAAGAAAAAAACTAAGATAAAAAAATTACAACCAGAAAACTTTGAACAAGAGTGCACTACTGTTTGGAGTTTTGCTCGTCGTGGAAATTGGGCGACACATAATAGCAAATATAGAGGCAATTGGGCTCCGGAAGTTGTGCGAAATCTTATTTTGAGATATTCAACTGAGGGTGATTATCTATTGGATCCCATGATAGGTGGAGGCACTACTGCCATAGAGTGTAAGTTGTTAAATAGAAATCTTTTAGCTTGTGATATAAATCCAAATGCCATAGAGCTTACAAAAAATGCACTTGAGTTTGAGAGTGAATTTGATCCAAAGATAGAATTGAAACTTAATGATGCAAGACGGCTTTCGATGTTAGAAGATGAAAGTATAGACTTTGTACTCAATCATCCGCCGTACGCTGATATTATTAATTATTCAGACAAGCAAATTAATGAGGATTTATCAAATATTCATGATTTGGATAAATTTTGTGATGAGATGGAAAAAGTAGCAAGTGAACTTTATAGAGTGCTAAGACCAAATAAATTTTGTGCCATTCTCATAGGCGATACAAGAAGAAAGAAAATGTATCAACCACTCGCGTCTATGGTAATGCAAAGATTTTTAAAAGTTGGTTTTAGTCTTAAGGAAGACATCATCAAACAACAGCATAATTGTAAAGCAACAGGTTTTTGGGTAAATAAAAGTAAAGAGGCAAACTTTTTGCTAATAATGCATGAACACCTATTTGTATTTCAAAAACTCTAGTTTATTATTCTTTGTACTCGTCCTACATTGCCGCTCATTAATCGTACTTTGATCCCGTGAGGGTGAGTAGGCGAACTAGTCAAGATGTCTTTTACGATGCCTTCTGTGAGTTTTCCACTCCTTTGGTCTGCTTTGAGTATGATGGCGACCTTGACGCCAGATTTGATAGAGCTGCGAGGTGGTACCATATATTATCCTTTAAAGTGGCAAATCATAAAAATAAGCAAGTCCGTAATATATGCTATAAAGACCGTAAATAAATATAGCAAGGGCTGCTATACGATTCATCATTTGACGAAAGGCAACTTGCTTAAGGAAGCTTACAGACTGTCCGAGAGCCAAAAGTGTCGGTATAGTGGCTAAGCCGAATATTGCCATGATAAGCCCGCCGTCTATGATAGAAGCTGACGCAGCTGCTTTGGCTGCAAAGAAAAAGACAAATCCGCAAGGGAAAAATCCGTTCATTACTCCAAGAGCGAAAAAGCTTCCTATGGATTTGCTCTTCAAAAGCCGTGCAAAGAGGGCTTTAAACCATGGTAAATGGGTAAAAGAGTGTTCTATGAGGTGTATCAATTTTGATAATCCTATCATTCCGAGTGCAGTAATAATCATTATTACGCCCGCCATGATAAAAAGTGCACCATGCAAATCCATATTCCAACTAATAATAG
>JAQTLE010000013.1 GCA_028715055.1 Sulfurovaceae bacterium | reverse complement strand
ACAAATGTATACTCTTTATTGTCTGGTTCCCAATCATTGGGATTATTTTTTATAGAATTATAAAGTTTTTCAAAAAATATTTTATCCATACTCAACCCCCTCTACTTTTCCTCTTTAGTGAGGAAATTTTCTAATGAAATAGGTTTCAAATCTGTATATTCAATCGCTAAAAGTTTTTGATAACCATTCTTTATAGCCATCAATTCAGGCTCATGTCGCCTATAATCTGAATCATGGAAATGCCCGTGAATATTTACGTCATAATATCCATCCCAAGCTACAGGTATATGAGAAAAATAAATCTTTTTACCAAAAAATGTTGCCGTAAATTGGTCGCAAACCATATCCCACCCATGAGTTAAATACCAAAAGTCCGATTTATGATCGTGATTACCTTTTATTAACCACTTTTTCATTTTCAAAGGCTTGATATATGTTTCGTGCATTTCCTTGTCTTTTCCGATAGCTACATCTCCTAAGTGAATAAGCACGTCTACTTTTGTTTTATTGAGATCAAGCAAATGCTTTCCCGTAATAAGCCAATGATTTTCAGGCCGCCTACTGGTAAATTCGGTTAGCTTTGCGTGATTAAAATGTGTATCAGTTGTTAAATATATTTTCATATTCTTCTTTTTTTAGCACAAACTGATTTTTTAATAAATTTCGCTTTTTTACTGGAAATTTTTATGTCTATTAGCGGGAACGGGGAATAGGATTTTTTAGAGAATCAAGATATTCTAATAATGATTTTCTGCTTATTCTATATGTTTTTCGTTTTCCTTTTCCGCCTTTTAAATCTATCATTGGTAATATTTTATTTTTTACCAACGTATAGAAAGTATTCCTGTTAATACCTAAAAATTCACAGACCTCTCTTGTGCGTAAATATTGCTTATTGTTTTCTTGAACAACTATTTCTTTATTTTTAAAAATATCAAACATGATTACTATATTAGCATATATTGGCTAATATGACAATAATCTTGTAAATTATTTTAATTAGAATTTTAAAGTTCTGAAAGTTGTTTTCTTATTCTGCGTTGAGTTTGATATTCGTTTGTAAATTTTCTAAATTCAGAGTCTTTTCTTAGTCTTTGTTTATGGCGTAATTTTATACATTCTTGGTTTTTTTTGTAATGAAGTAAGCAATATGTATTATTAGTTGCTTGTTTGGGGCAAATAATACATAAGCCTACTACTTTGTGCCTAAGTTGATATCTTCTTTGTCTTGAAACTTTTTTTTCTTCATCCATTGTTTTGTCCTTGTAATATAAATCTTATGTTTTTACAATACTTTTTCATAATTTTTCGATATATAGCATCTTCTTTTCTATGACACTTAGAACATAAAGATTCCCAATCTGTTAAATCTCTTTTATATTTTCTGCTTTTATTTGACCATTCAAATCTTGCTGCTTTATGAGTTTTATCATTTGAACAATAAGTAGCTTTACCTAGCCAATTATGTACCCAAGCATGAATACCATCATATCCAACATTATCACCTTTCCAATTCCAATTTTTATTTCCAATATTATCTCCTTTTTTATATATGCTTTTAACAGGATTTTTTTTTCTTATTTCACTTATTTTATTTTTCGTTTTTTTTGAATGTTTACGCCCTTTACTGGCTAAACCTATATTTATTTTATTTTGTAATGTTCTAACATAAATACCTCTTGGCATATTATTAAGAATTATTATTACTAAGAAGAAAGCGTAAATTACGACAATATTCTTGGTATGTTTGTAATTTATAATAGGCAATCTTGGCAGTAGAACGGGCTTCCAGCACTTTTTCATAGATACCTTCTGTAGTTAGTACATTTTTAACTTCCGCCTCTTTTAATGGGGCTGTACCCATTCCACTGTGGATATAAAGCTCGTTATATCTGGTTTCGTATTGAAATTCCAGTTTTTGTAGTTCTTTAGTTATAACCGCATAATCTTCATATGCTTTTTTTAATTGTTCGTTAGCATCAGATAAATTCATAGTTTTTTATTAATTTCTTTTCTTAAACTTTCTCCCATTCCCATTTCTGCTAGCTTCATTTGTTTATAATTATTGTAATCAACGCTTACTAGCTTATATCTTAAACAAAAAGGATTTTCGCAAATATATTCGGTATTAGTTTTTCTTAATGTTTGTCTATTACATCCTATGCAATATATTTTTTCATTCATAGATTTTCTTTTTTAATTCTTTCTTCCAGTATTTTTTCTACAATTCTTGAAACAGAAGTTTTTTGTTCTAAAGCTAATTTTCTAAGTTTCATTATGTCTTCTAGGGGTAAAGTAAGTTTTATAACTTTTTTATTCATTTGATTCTCCTTTGTAATATTTTTTTAATTCAGTTTCAATTTGTTCAGAACAGGCAGGACAACTATTATTACAGTCTTCACAAAATAAACCGTGGATTTCACATCTGAATTTATATTCTTTGTGACAAAGGGAACAATAGTCTTCCTGATCTTCTTCTTTGATATTTCTTAATCTTTCCATGAATAAGTATATTATAGCTTAAATTAGCTTAAATGTCAAGTAGTATTTCTTCTTATTGTTATTTTAGTTCTTTTTCTTGCGCAAATTTTACAACCGAAGCCTAGATTCCATTGTAGTTTCCATCTATAACTACTTTTACTTATTAAATGTTTTTCTAGACAAATAGGACATTGAACTTCGATTCTTTTATCAGTCATTATATATCTGTATATTTTAGCATAAATAAGCTTATATATCAATATGGAGTTTGGCGGAATTTTTTTGGTATAAGTCGGGAGAAGGCGTTGTTTTTAGTCCAACTTCTTTTGAGGTTTTAGTTTTTGTTTTTCAGATTATAATTTTCGGAATAAAAAACTGAACTTAAAACACCTTAGCCAGAAAAAATTAGGATGTGTGAGTATTAAAAAAATAATATCAAAAAAATTATACTAACCTATAGTAATATAAACCTATAGAATAGGGTTATGCTTAATTTAATTTCAATTATTGTTTTAAGCAAGCCTTTAGTAAAGCTGTAAGCTCTATAAGGCTTCTTTTGGATTTACCGGATATATTTAAACCATAATTTTTATATAGAATTTTCTTAACAGAATATCTAATACTTTTAGTTCTTTTTGTTTTTATAGTTTTTTTAAATTTTCCGTTGTAATTTACTATTATAGGTTTACGCTTTATTACCTGTCTTTTTTGTAGTAAAGATAAAAGACTTATAATGTCTTTTATCTCTTGTGGCTGTAAATTATCAGCGTTCACTTCTTGGGCTTCTTGTTGCTCTTCCCAAAGCCGCATTAAAGATAGCTTCAAAGCCGTTGATGCTTTGTCTGCTTCTAATAGATTGTCTTCTTTCTCTTGTTTCTGGGGTTTGTCTGATTGGATGGCTTTCTCTGATTGTTGTAGCATAATTTAATTTCACCCGCCTTAATAAAGCTATATGCTTTTTAGTTGTATTAGTTGGATTTTTTATAATAGGAAAATAATTACTGTTACAGTTTTTACAAGCATAAAAAATAGGTGTATCGTAGCTGTATGCGGTATATATCTGACCCATCTCCTGACATTTAGGACAAGCTATAATTTGCTTTATGATTGTTAGATTTAATCCGAAAAAGTTTTTATGAGTTAATAGATAACTATATAAATAAATATAGGAATCTGGTTTTTCTTGTTTTATTATAAATCTTTTGAATGTTTTTTCTCTAAGATATCTATTTTTTAAGGCTATAACTTCTTTATGCGTTTTATTATTTTCTAATACGCAAAATACCCACTTTTTCTTTTTTGATTGATGTTTTTTATTTTGATTTAGACGCTCTTCATCAATTCCTATTGTTTGCGTTAAATCATCTAGGATATATCCTAAACTATATCTACTCTGCATATACTGATAATGGTCAATTATCGTAGTCGGTATAGTCGGCATAATCGAAGATAAAGACTTATCTATCTCTATCTCTTCGGAAAGATTACCGCCTAATAATAAATATCTATTAAAATAATGTATATTTTTTGTATTCATACATCTAAGCATTTAAAAACTTTCCAATAATCATAGGCTAAACCGCAATATTTACAGCGTGTACCGCTTTTTATTCGTGTGTGTTTCTTGTGTTGTTTAGGTAAACGTAATAATTTTCTAAGATATTTCATATTCTTATAGCTTCCTACAAGCCCAAAAAACTTATAGGAAGGGTATAAAAACAAGAATTAGTTATATTTATACGCTATGTCTTTATTTAGAAATTCTTTTATTTCTCTTCTTATCTTTCGTCTTTCTTTTTTATTCTTGTTATACTTAGCCTTTAATAGCCTTTTATGTAAGATTTCTCTTTCTGATTTAGGAAAAGCTTTTGAAAGAGTATCATTAACACTCGGATTTATAGTTTTATCTTTGTCATAGAGTGTAATTTGCTTAGATTTAGCTTCGATTATATTTTGATCTATTTCTTTTTTAACTTCTTTTTTAGCTGTTTCAATCTCTTTATTATAATCTCGGTTTTTCCACTCTTCTAAGCTTTCTCTATATGCTTTTTTCTCCCAATAACCGCCCCCAAAATCATCATCATAAGCACTGGAGTTTAACTCATTACTATATACTCCGTTTTTATAGGTATAAACTTCTATATATGGTTTAGCTTGTATTTTTTCTTCGCTTACTGCCATACCTTTACCTACCGGATAAAAGCTATATTGTATATCTTCTCTTCCTTCAAAAAACTTAAATCCTTTTTCGTTTTGTAATGCCTCTTCCAAGTGTTTAAGCTCTGATGAGTAATACACTTGATTATCTCTCATAGCACAATTGAAAATCCCTCTATGTATGGCTACTTTCAGATTATCAGATTCTAATACGTTTACATAGGGAACTGTAAACCATCCCGATAGTTGTTTAAAGGCTTCTTGGATAGTTGGCTTATTTTTTAACATATATCCTATGATCTGACTATCCACTTCAAAATCTTGTGTATCTTTCCAGTATTTATATTTTAACTCTTGGAAGTTATTAATAACTCCGTTATGGGTAAAAACAAAATTCTCCTGTCCGAAAGGATGAGCGTTCTCGCTTATAATCCTCCCTAGTGTTGCGGCTCTGGTATGACCTAATATTGTTGTTTGTTGTAATTTTCTATATTTGCAGAGCGTTTCTATTACCTGGTGACTTTTGAAAAAATCCTCTGCTTTCAAAGCATTTTTGATAATTTCATAATGCTTATTTTTGATTACAGCTATACCGGTACTATCACTACCCCTGGATTGATTTAATAAGCCTAATGTTTTTACTATGAATGGTGTTTTTTTTGTTGGTTTACCATGAAAACCGTAAATTCCGCACATAATAAATTCTTATAGGTTAATATATAACCTATATAGTATTATTCACCTCCTTTAAGAATTGTCTTTTATTATTACGTTTTCTTAGTTTGTTATGATATTTAGAATGATAGTTCTTATGAGCTTTTATTATATTAGTTTTAGTATATCCCATAGTATTGTATATTCTATGAATAATAAGTTTAAATTCTATAAATTTATTATTTCTATATTTTAATCCTAGTTTTTATAATGCCCTGTAAGACCATGTAATGACTTACAGGACACTAAAACGCTACGAACCGAGTAAAGCATCATACTCTTTCCTATAGTTGTTTTTTAGGGTTTCTTTTCTGGAATAAGCCAGGTTTTGTTTCTCTACGGTTTTTAAGTATGCTTTCTCCGCTTTCTTTAGAGTTGGTAAGGCTCGCATTAATTTACTTGCGCTGGTTTGTTGTTTTTCCAAAACCGCAAAAGTAAATTTATTTATCCTTGAGTTATAAAACCTTGCTAATTCATCCGGTAGTTTTAGCATGGAAAATACTTTATCAATTTTAGTTTGACTTATTGGAGTTGTGAATAACTCTAATAATTCATTTTTGTTATATCTTTTATCCGTATATTCGTAAATTGATAAAAGTAAATTAACCCAGTTTAGTATTTTTTCTTTGTTTACCGTTCCCGCATGAAGTCTAACTTCAATAGTGCCATGCTTTTTAAGACTGGATAGATTTAGTGCAGTATATCTATCCGTAGAGCCTAATTTAGAGATAAGTTTTTCTTTGCCTTTTGGCATTTTATCAGTATTTTTCGTCTTATCATCAATAAACTTTTTTAGATATCTTCTGCAATATTGATTATTTAACCTACTGCGAGGTTGTGTCGCTAGTAATATATCTTCTATAGAAGCCCATACTAAAATTAACCTTTGTATATAAAGATTATCAAAAAAGTTATTGTTTGATATATGCACGTGATAACCACAAGAACTATTTGTATAAACAGAATTATCACTCATTAACTGACATAATTCTTTTATATTAGTTTGTAAATCGGAGTAGCTTACTGCACCATTAGTTTTAACTTCTATTCCTGCATTATCTTCTGCATCAATGCTCCCGTCTTCTGAAGTTTTCCATTTTGTAGAGTTTAGTTGATCCTCAAAAGAAGACTCACTATAAGGCATGATACACTCAATTTCTACTCCGAATTTATAAGCCAGGAATGGGTTTTTCTTGATTGCTAAGGCTAATAATCTTTTTTCTTCTTTCTCTTTAGCAATTCTAGCTTTTTCTTTGGCTTTAATTTCTGCTAATGCTTCAGGAGTTAACAATATAACTTTAGTAGCGGTACAACAATTATCAAAAATAGATTTATCTTCTAATTTAACATTTATGCTAGTATAATCACTACTATTTACTTTAACAATTTCACCTATTTGATTAATATGCTCTGGTGTGTTTGCGCTACAAGTTAAGACAATAACTTTATCTCCTGGTTTAAATTCTTGTTTTTCTTTCGCAGTATTTTCTTTCGTAGTAGTTGAAGTTATAAGCTCCAACCATTTACCACTCCAAACATAAGAACTATTAGAGAGCATGATATATCCGGTTTCTCTATTAATACCAGTAATAGTAGTGTTTCTGCTGGCTAAAGCAATCATATCCTCATTTAATCCTGGTAGGTCTTCAGTATTAAAATCTGTTAAATTATCAACAATTTTAACTGAATCACCAACATGAAAAAGATTGCTTGCTTCTCTGACTGATGCTCTTTGTTGTGGTGTTGTTGTTAATGTTCCTGTTATTGTTGGCATAATTTATATGTATTCACCTCCTTCCTAGCTTTGTTTATAAGCTAACTAATAGGGACAAGTTACCTTATCCCCATAGAGTAAGCCTACTTACTGATTTTTGCTTTGGCTTCCAAAGCCTGTATATCCTTTTTAGCTTGTGCGGCTATAAGGGTTTTATATTTATTAAATATAAAGTTTGTAACATAGCCCCGACTTACCAACTCAAGAGTATTGTCAATTACTCCAAGCCTTACCAAACTTTGATTTTCGTCTGACAGATTAGCTTCCTGGGCAGGAGTAAGATTAATTAATTCACTTGCTTTTGTTGCTATCATATTATTGTTTTTCACCTCCTTTACATTGGGATTAATTAGTTGAATTTCACTTGCATAACAGACAAAATAGTTAATATTTTTATTATTTAGCCTTATCAAAAAATTAGTATTGTATTTATTTACAGCGTATATATCACCAGTTCTATTTATATGGTTTTTATCAAAACTATAACTACATTTACATTTTATGATTTTAACTTTATCACCTAGTTTAAATTTATTTTTATTCATATTTTAGTTTTTGTATTCTTGAAATAATTTCTAATTGATCTTCTAATATTTTTTTATATTTTGATAAATCTAATGCTAGAGTATGTGGTAAGTTTTTAAGTTTGGTTTCTAATTCTATTTTTTCCAAATTAAGTAAAAAATCTATAGCTATTGTTGTTTTATTATCTGCTTTAGTATTATTCATATTTAATAATCATGCTGTTTTTCAATTCTTTTGTTTTCAAGCCAGTTAAAAAACCAATGTAAAAGCTTTGTTATTAATATTTTAAATATTATTCCTAAAATGAATGATATTAAGGCTAAAAGTATAAAAATTATCATATTATAGGTTTTTTTTATACTAACATATTTGATTTTTCGATTACTGTATATTCAACTTTTTTAGTGATATAGTAATCATTCGTATACTTTACAGCTTCAAGTGCTTCCTGTAGGGTATCGTATTCAGTTAGGTTATAACCTGAGCATCCGTCTAATATCCATACTTGATATTGTTTAGTAAGTTTATTCATATTTAATATTGAACCGGACAGGCTCAACACGCTTTGTATATATGTGGTTATACATTGAATGTATACTTAATATATATAATCCCCGCTACTTACTGTCATACTTAGTATTAGTAAATATAACCTGATAGCTTTCATATATATATCTTATATACGCAATTCGTAAAACTATATATAGAAGCGTGTAGAGCTTTATAGTTGTGTAATTAACCGATATTAAAGGGATATACTTTCATATAGTTAGCTTGTTAATAATGTGTAGCTATGCTATTATATATCTCTGTAATAACTTCTTAGAAACTATTATCCAGTTGTTAAGGTTCAGGCTTATATTCGTGTATAAGCTTTTTTTGTCTATAGCAGAAATCTGCAAGCAGAATACCTGTATAGAGCAAAGTAAGATAATTTATCTGTATTCATATTTTTGTATACTAAACCTGGATTTTTTATATTCTTTTTTATCATTTTCTGGCGTACTTTTTTCTTTATTATTCGCGTATGCTGTAATGTTTGCTATTGTTATGGTTAAGACTAATGCAACTAAAAGTGTATAAGCAAGTTGTGTCATAGTTATATTATTAACATCTGTTTCCGTATTTAGCC
>JAQTLE010000012.1 GCA_028715055.1 Sulfurovaceae bacterium | reverse complement strand
AAAAGAAAATATCGGGTAGATAACAAATATTGTTTTTCATGCCGATGGATAATAGCTGAAATGGAACAACTCACAAAGAGATTATGGAAGTGAAAATATGATGAATATAGAAAAGGATATAAAAGAAGAAGTAAAGAAAGCTGAAAACAAATTTCCTGAATATAATAGTTATCATGAAGGATTTGCTATTCTTTATGAAGAAGTTGATGAACTTTGGGATAATGTAAAAGGAAAAGGTATTTCTATTCAAGAACATTATGATGAAGCAAAACAAATAGCATGCACCGCAATAAGATATATGAAAATGTGTAAAAGGATGTA
Organism: Sulfurovaceae bacterium; assembly: GCA_028715055.1. Taxonomy (GTDB): domain Bacteria; phylum Campylobacterota; class Campylobacteria; order Campylobacterales; family Sulfurovaceae; genus BN30871. The sequence goes on along the minus strand of JAQTLE010000012.1, from coordinate 9,861 downwards.
TGAAAAGAAATGAAAAAATATTCTAAATGTTCTAACTGTGGTTGTGAAGATGTTTTCAAAGAAGATGACGAAAATAAGGTATGTACTGTCTGTCGTTCTTATCTTCTTCAGGAAATGATAGGTAATGTTCGACATGGTCATATAATGACTTATGAACAATTCCTTAAACCCAGGGCATTAAATCCGTTTAAGGATACTCCCTGTCGATGTAGGCTTCCGGGTGGAAGGTTCTGCGATGCTATAGAGGGGCATACACAAGAGATAAGCGTTATAGGTTGTCTGAAATGCCAGATAAGAATCACAGACAAGACTTTATCTGATGTGATGAATGAAGATGAGTATGCAATAGAATAGTTAAGTATTTAAGTATATACTGAGTAGTTGATAATATGTTATACGAAGCAAAATGCCTAAATTGCAAATGGCATACACAAAGCTTGTTCGAACCACAGGTACAGAGGATAAGCGAAGACCATATGATGGAAACAGGGCATATAGTAGAGGTGATAGAATGAGAAATGCAAAAAGCATATATAAAATCTGGTGTGATGGATGTGATACCTATGTTGAAGATATGCAAGTATCTCCACAGGTTGAAGGCGTCACCTGGATATGCTGCAAAGGCTGTGGCACAGGATTGATAAAAGTAGAAAATTAATTTTTATTTTTGGTATAAACCTATTCGGTTATTGCCGGATAAGGTACACAAAACTAAAAGGTGAATTAAATGATAAACGCAAACGACTTTAAAACAAATGGAAAGACAATAAATGCACAGAAATTAACCGAACGAAAAGAACTTCAAGTACCCCTGATCATAACCGATGTTCGGGAAGAAAAGCTGAACGATAAGAATAAGCTAACTCTTGTATTCGGCGGAGTCCAGGATACACTGGTCTTGAATCAAACGAACCTGAAAGTTATGATCGACGCAAAAGGCCCTGATGCTTCAAAGTGGATCACATCAACTGTAACCCTGACATTGATACCATCCAGGTACAATGGCCAGCCAGTGCAGAGTGTCTTTATCTCGAAGGTGAACTAAAAGATGAAGACTACGACAAAACAATTCATGGCCCTGTGGGCAGTATCCTTAGCAATTGCTCTTATTGGTGCAGCAAACCAAAACATACCAGTAATAATAATTGGTGTATTTGGTCTGGGAATTGGTGCGGGTTCAGAAAATAAAATTTAAAGGGTGAAATTCCCTTTTTATTTTTTTATGATCGAAAAAGAAAAGATTAATCTGGATGAAGATAAAAGAATATCTTTGCAGGATCATAGAGACTGGATAAGAGGACAAAAAGAAGATAAGCTCGAATGGATGAGGGAACATCAATGAAATCAATAGTAGATAGAATAGATATCATCGAAAAACATACCGATGATGTAAAAGACTTAAAATTATATATTTCAGGAATTGAAGATAGATTAACAACTCTGGAAGATATTGTTGAAAATAAACTGGGGATATATATTCCTAAGAAAACCACATGAACATTCATTATGGGGTAAAATATGGTCGGTAGAATTCCGGTTCAAAAGAAATCAGGACGCAAGCCCGGGTGGAAAATGAGCAACGAAAGAAAATTATTTCAGAGTATAGCTATGAAGAGAATAAGAGCAAATCAAAAAGCATTGAGGGAGAAACATGGTAAATTATGATATACAAATAGAAATTGATGCAGACACAGGTAATATTGTATGGGTAAAAAAAGGAATACCATATTATTATACTGTTGAAGAGCTAGAAGGTAAAGGGAAAATAGATGAAGCATTACAGGGCGATGCAGACATCACAGTATATTCCCAGGGGCAAACATATACGCTTGAAGAATATTTAGAATATACCCAACAGGACGACCAAGTATGAAACAAGCAATAGTAACTTTATGGGGTAGTTATAAATATAAAATTTCCTTAACAGGAAATGAATCTATGCATGATGTTGCTATGAAAATTGCTCTCGAAGTTCACAGAAAAGAAGGAAAAACAAAATTTACAGGAACCCCCAGGGCATTTAATTATGTGTATGAATGTCTTTTAAGAAAATCTTGTTTTAATTTTCGGTTAAATGCTGGGAATAATCAAAATAATGAACAAGAGCTTTTAAAAGCTGCAAATGATTTAAACTCAAAAACAGAGTTTATAAAAGTTGTTTGTCCTGAATGTAAAGCACAGGGGATGATAACAGATAAACCAAGAGGTAATCATTTATTTGGTGCTTGTCCTAAATGTGGTGGGCATGGGTATTTATACGAAAAACAAGAATATCGACTTGGATATACTCAATCCAATACCCTGATAATTGACATAGACGGAAAAGACAAAGAGAACCTTATCAGAGTTAAGACGTTTTATGAAGCAATTTTAAAATGTAAATTTAAAGTTATTATGACCAAAAACGGATATTGGTTATTTTCAGATAAAAAATATTCTGAAATCAATGAGTGGTTATATGATCATTGCAGGGTACTTAATCCTATGTTGGCCAAAGCAAACTATGAAGCATATAAAATAGCATTACTCAAACTCGATGAAGGAAATAATGGTACGTTCCAACGAGCTACACCAGAAGTAATAAAAGTATCCGAGCTTTATTTTGCCCCGAAAGATTTAAACTTTGATATTGCATTTACATTCTTATCTATTAAAAGACAAAGAAGCACAATTAGGATAACTAAAAAATCAAAGGATGATAAAATAGAGGAAGTGAAATTGTGAGATTAGAAGATGTATGGTTGATAATCTGGTATTCAGGATTTATTGGGTTTTTAATAGTTATGGCATTCATAATCAATTTACTTTTCGTGGTTGAATTGAAATGAGCTTTAACTTATCCATGCTAGATGATCTACTTTTCACCTACATTTTACTTTGGGTATTTTATGAAGTCCATATCAACCCACTATACTTGAGAGTTATAAAAAAGTATAAATATAACAAATAACAATTATAACTCATAGTAATTTGTTCGAGGTGACAAAATATTCCTGAAATGAAAACAATTATCCTTGGTGTTGTGGGTCTTGTTGTGGCTCTGACACTCGTACAGGCAATAGTACCAGGTTCAATAACTGGGGTATCCGATACAGCAAATATCTCCAAGTATAGTACTTGGTCAAGCGGCACTCAATCTATGTGGGGTGCGATCGGCACATTCGGTGTACTGGCTGTTCTGTTGTTAATCATCGGTATAGCCTTGAAAGCAATCGATTAAAGGGGCAAAACATGCCCTTTTTTTCAACCAATTTTTTTTATAAATTCTTTTATTGTGGAGTATAAATCATGTTCAAAAAATTATTTATCTTATTCATTATGATAGTATTGTCTATCCAGAATGTTGGCTCTATAGCCAATTATATATATGAACCGTCCTGTATAAACCCATCATATGATTCTGCGGGGGTTTTTCTTGTCACTTCGAGTAATGTAAGTGGATACGTGCGGAGTGTTGGTGTAAATGAGGCAGGATATTTTTCACCGAGCACTACACGAATGCATAGTACTATTCGAGTTCTTTGTACTGTATCTGACCCCACCACTACACCAACATATCCCGGGACCAGACGTATATTCGGTTCAACATACTATGGGGATATATTTTGGACGGATTCTCCGGATGTAAATTATTCACTTGGGTTCTATTCCGAAGGGTATTTCGGGGATTGTGCTGTTGGGGGTAATTGTAATCCCCTATATAAAATCGGTACATTTGCATCAACAGCATACCCTATAAAATTAACCTTGGATTCAAGTGGAAATGTATATGCTTCTGATGGATATAACATAAAAAAGTTTGTTAAATCTCTTGGATATACACAACAAGCATTTGTTACGCTTGTTAATGGCGTGTCTGCAAAGGTTTCGGTTGGTTGCACTATCGGGGGCGGAATAATTGACTTGCAAGTAGATTCAAGCGATAATCTTCATGTTCTTGGTGGGAGCTATTGTACTGGGGGCGGACCAGGAACATCATATCTCTATAAAGATACTTTTGATTCGTCAGGTAATTTGATACATGCTAACCTTACTATAGATTCAGATAACGGGGTAGGTGGATCTGGATTTTATACTGGGGGTCTTGTGTTGGATCCTACCGGGAATGCCACATTCAATTATACGTATGCTTATGAAAAAGGAAGCACGGGGGTGAATGCAATATATCATAATTCAACTACAGGTAAAGCAGATGTTGGTGGAGGGGCACTGGGGGGTGTAGCGTCTGTCGAAGATATAGCATATTATAACTATCAAATATTTGTTGCTTCTTCCGCTTCCAATGTTGTGCAGTCTTTTGTTACCACATACCAAGGTTATATCCCAACCGCAGGAACAACCACAGTTCCTGCCACGAATACATACACAACAGCGACAGTAAATAGTCTTAACTCAAACTATTATAACAATTCTAATTTCTTCCTGCAATATTATGTTGTTGGACAGACCAATGCTATAAGGGAATTGGATACATTTCAAACATGGGCGATATACGGAACTTCTATTTCGAAACATTATAAATGGAAAATAGAATTGGTGGATCCTGCTGGTGTTGCGATAGATAGTCGCTTTAGTGGTGGGTGCGATTTAAATGTTCTTAATACCGAATGCACAATAGGCGGAACTTTAGAATACCCAGTCCCTACTACAAACTGGACAAATGGAACATGGACAGCAAACTTGTATGAATATAATATTGACACATACACTTTAGCCATATTAGATACAAGCACATTTACAGTATATTTCAATTCAACCACCCCCATACCCGAACCACAGGAAACTTTAGAATCCGGAACCGGAACAACGGCATTAAGCATAATAGATGGGTGGGTAGGGCTCCTGGGCCTTGGTGTGAATAGTATCTCTAAGTTCTTATTCGGAATGCTCATCACCCTATCAGTTATGTTCTTTGGATTCATAGCTACAAAGTTTAATTCAATGGGTGGAGCAATTGCAGGAGCATTACCATATACGTTCTTTGTATTTGTTGAGTTCTTCCCGATCTGGACTGTTATAATTGTGGTAATGGTTATAGCTCTAAGGACAGGATGGTTCAAATGAGCATGCCGAATACCCTCGCAGGTATAATCGGGTTCGTGACTTTTGTGGGGATAATGGTGGCTCTTGTAGTGCCATCATTACCTACCACAGGAAAACAACTGGATGATGCTACAAATACATTCTCGTCAAAACTGAACTCTACTGTGAACGGGTCATCATCCGGCACAGCATCAGGATTTTGGGGGTTCATAGGGGAAGCAACCGGGGTAAATGGAGTATATGATTTCATAATAGGGTTCTTCCAGATCCAGATAGCATTCATAGAATTAACATTAGCATACCTGGGTGTGTATGTTGATATCGTCACCACAGTCCCGACTCCGTTTTATGTGTTGTTCCTGATATTATTCGATTCGCTGATAATAGGCATAATAAAGCTTATCTTTCTATCTGGTGATTAACATGACAATGGATGCAAACATTCTTCAAATAATAGTATATACTGTTCTTATATACTGTTTTGAACATAAAATATTACCCACAGTAATAATATCTGGATTATCATTGTATGGCGCCCAACAGCTTATCACAGCTTCCATAGAAGAATCAAGCGTACTTATCGTGTTTATGTATGTTATTGTGTTTTTCTATGGGTGCTATATGATGGCAATTGCCCCGCATGTTGAAAATGAACATAAAAATGAGGATGTGTATTAAATGATCGTGACTGATTTCGTTTTGGGAAAAAATAAATATAATGCAAAGACGATGAACAAATACAGCCAGACAATAAAATCAAATTCAATACTTCAAAATATTGTCCAGAGAATAAAATACGGAAGTGATTAAACAAATATGAAAGCAGAAATAGATATCCCTGAGATTTCACAGGAAAAAATAATTGAAAGATTTTTCGAGAGAAAGACACAACAAAAGTATATTAGATACTGCATCTGGTGTTTCGTTGCTGGTTTGTTTGTAGGTGTGTTAATATGAACCCAGTAACATTATTAATAACAATCCTTTTACTTTTTGGGTTGATCGGGGTGTCATTGTTTATGGCATTCACACGACAAGGAAAAAACCTGTATGTGCAATTATTTCACCGGAAAAAATATGTTATCTGCCATCTGAAGCATCTTGCAACAGATTATATGGACGTTTACCGGATAGTGCCGGAAAAAGATTATCTTACTCCTGTGAGTAAAGGAATCTATGATCTCAATCCGAATTATAAACTCTTTGAATGGAAAGGAAGGCTTCATTTCTTACTTGAAGAGAATGATGTTGTTCCTAAATATATCCAGCGAAAAGATACAACAGAAGAAATATTAATTCAGGTTAATGAAGTTAGAACGGCCCTTAATTCATGTGCATATGATGAACTATTCGGGAAGAAAAAAGAAATAGCGATATTTATTGCATGTGTAGGATTATTAATATCAATCCTTGTGGGAGTATATACTGTGTACGAACTCCAGAAGCTTAATGACTTATTACTGTTAGTAATAAACAGGAAGTGATTTTATTACAGATGATAAAAGGGAAGCTCTCAAAAAGAAATTAGAAGCACATAAACCGATTCAATCTGATAATCCTATGGTTGAAATTAAAAAGCTTCAACTCCAGGAACTTGGAAAGCTCGCAGACAAAGAAAATGAAATATTTTCAGTTCATAAAGTAAATATAACCGAGGATGAAACAAAATCTTTTGAAAAGGCTGTTTTATTTTCTGAATGTCCTTTACCGGGACTAGAATCCCGGTTGGCTGCAAGAGGGATAACAAATACAGAAATAAAATACTTCGAAGATGAAATCCTCGAAGAAAATGAAGTTCCAGTAACTATTAAAATCCCGATCATAAAAAAATATGTTACTGGAATACTTGAAAGACGGCATTCAATGAACCGTTCAAGGGTTGGGGAATATCTTGAAGCCATACTCAACTTAAATAAAACAACGATTCAAGACCCGAACCAACCGCCCAGGGGTGGGATATTAAGCAGGCTGGGATAATATGAAGTATTCTAAACTGCTTTTTAGAACACAATGTAATTTGGGTATGGGAATGTCTATATCCGAAGTCCTGAAAGATATAAGAGAACAGCTTGATAAAAATGAAAAGGATAAAAAATGAATTATATCTATCTTGGCCGATCTAGTGATCTTAATGTCGGGAATGGTAAAACTGCATCCGCAGTTGGGGAAGTAATAAACCAATGGGTAGAACATCCTGAAAAACAAATATATTCCAACATAAAGCTCAAAGACGTTGATTATAAACAATTTTCCCCAGAAAACATAGATGAAGTTCTTGAAACAGATAATTGCCTTATACTCCTGGATGAACTTCACGCAATAGTTCATAAAAACCATTCTATCCAGGAGAGGTGCAAGTTTCATGGGGAACATACCGGATTATGCTACAGATTAGCCCAATTCTTCCGGCAGATACGAAAAAGAAACAATGATTCATATTCTACCTGTCAGACTTTTGGAGATGCTCAAGCGCAATATAGGCAGCTTATGCAAAGACAAATAGTTTGTGAGAAAATGAGATTGGATGGAGATCGTTTAAGAAAATGTGATGAAGATAAATGCCCGTCAGACCACAGACACTATATCAAACAAAAACTTTATCAGAATTTTGTATTTGTTAAAGAATTACCTTTATTTGACCCGGAACCATATTACAGCCTATATGATTCATTCGAAATTGTAAAAGGATGGGTAAATTATGAAAAATAATGAAAAACTTTGTTGTGTTGCTCTGGTTTTTGCATTGTTAGCACTTGGATTATCAGGAAGTTCAACCACCACAGGCATTCAATGGGTTGTAAATAATACTAACTTAGCTCCTTTTGTGGCTAGTCATGGTGGTACAGGTGAGAGGATCGGAGACAATACAACATACTGGAACAACAACTCGCCTATTGAGATCTTCTTATATTCTCATGCAAATACTACCGGGGTTGCGGCTGAGGTTCATCTATTTATCAATGGTACAAAAGTAGCAGATACATCCGGCCGCCCTCTTGGTGTTGCAGAGATAAGCAACCAGTCTATCATAGCTACGATCCCACAATATTCATATTACTCGGTTGAAATGGTAAACTATCATCATTATGAATGGTATGAGTACCAGATACTTACAGGGAACGTTACAACCACCTGGGGGGGAATAATTAATAGTTCACAATTAGACTTGAAAATAAATAAATCAGGAGATAACATAACTAATGGAGTATTCTATTCAAGTTCCAGCAACAAAATATCTTATCTTGATTTTTCATCGAGTTACGTGAACTTATACACCACAAACACAATAACCGGATTGTTGAGTAGATTATATTCTACAGGAGATAGTCTTGTTTTAGCGATTGAAAACGCAAATACAAATGTTCTTACTCTTAGCGAAAATAATACTACATTAGATTTCGGTGGAAGTACAAAATACACTTTCTCTATGGATGAACTCGATGTGGGTAACAAAAATATAACGAATTGTGCTAACTGTATTGTTACTGGAAATTATACAGCAGACGGAACCACTAACAGATTCATTCCATACTCGTTATTTCGAACTGCATCAAAAATAGATATAATGTCTGATGAAATAATATCGCAGACCGGGACAATAATCCAGCCAGGATATATCGCAAGCACACAAGATGGAGTAAAAACGGCTGTAACTGCTCACAATTCAACCGGGTTTTTTGTGTCCGGTAATTGGAATCTCATAGCACCCAACAATCAAACCGAGATAGGCACAACTGTAAGCACATATACTACACAATCAGGATACGTTTTCTATTATCCCGTCCGGGCAGGAACCACAGGAAATGTCATAAACATTTCTTTAAATTCTCAAACCGGGGTAGGGAGTGGTAGAATGGCTTTGTATTCCGATTCTGCATCTATACCGAGTACACTCTTAAACGAATCTGCATCTGCACCATTTATAACAGGATGGACAAACTTCAGTATAGTTTATCCTGTACTGAATCAAACAAACTACTGGCTAGCAGTTCAAATCCAGAATAACAGTGAAGTAGTTTATGGTGTGGGTTCAGGGATCCTGAAATATCATTCTTATGTGTATGCGGCATTCCCTGCAACAACTCCGGCGTTATCCTCAGGAACAGTGACATTTAATATGAGATGGTATATTCAAGGCGCAACACCGAAATATTATTGGGTAGCTATATGAATCTGATATAGATTATTTGCAACCACAAACATAAACATAAAGCAAATAATATTTATACTTATTTTTTTAATGTTTAAAGGCATGTGATTTCTGAGGGTTGCAATCATACCAATGACAATAAGTTTTATCAACACAAGCCCAAATAAAACCCCAATTTGCTGGAATATTGGTGAAAGGATTGGATTGCCTTCACTCAGCTCTACGTACGTGATGGCATAATAGGTTAATAGGACATCCAGCACATTCAACGCTATGAAATGCTTGAAAGAAAAGTTCATTTCCATGCATCCTGTAACATCTTTGCAATCTTGATCCGCTTTGCTTTGCTCATTCTGCCAACTTCAAATGGTTGATAGGTCTTTGCTTTGCTCATAATAATGCAACTCCTGCATACAGCGCCCATGTGAACAGCAGCAATCTGGCAATGTTTTTGTATTCTTCGCTTGTGATTTCCATTTATATCACCCTGAAAACGATTAGCAATCCAATTGCGACCAATCCAGCGCACGCAACATCTACAATCCACCCATAAAGCTACAAGAATTTGAAGTGGAATGAGAAAATTATAACAGAACTGAACAATATAAATTGATTTGATTTTAAAGTTCATAATATGGGTTCGCTTTTGATAAGCGCCTCTCCACACT
>JAQTLE010000011.1 GCA_028715055.1 Sulfurovaceae bacterium | reverse complement strand
ATTTCGCCATACAAATTTAAGCATTTTTTATGCTTTTGTGATATAGAATTCTAAACTTTTGGGGTATTAGCTCAGCTGGGAGAGCGCTTCGCTGGCAGCGAAGAGGTCAGCGGTTCGATCCCGCTATGCTCCACCATTCTACAGTTTTTTACAATCTCATAAAATCCTTTACTTTAAGCTACAGCGGGCTTTTGAAGCCATTTATTGTCTTATGCTGTCTCATACAATACTATTCTATCTAAGTATTTAGTGGTACATATTTTGGTACATTTATAAAATAAGATTTTTTATAAAAGGATTATGTACCACTATGAGTAAATCTACTAAAACTACATTTTCAACATACAAAGAGATCAAGGCACTCAAGCCAAAATCAAAAGAATATACCCTGACGGATTATTATACAAAAGGACTGCAATTACTAATCAGAACAGATGGCGGAAAGCAATGGGTTTTTAGATATTCGAGTCCAATATTAAAGGATAAGCACAATAAAGCAAAGAGACGAAGAACGGGCTTTGGATCATACCCTACTGTTAGTCTTGATATGGCACGCAAACGAGCAAATAAGTTCAAAGAAGAGATAAGTCAAGGCATCGATCCTCTTGAAATAAAACAAGAGGTTAAAATGCAAACTGCATTAGAGGATAAATCACAATTTCATAAAGTTGTTTATCAATGGATTGATGAGATATTACACTCGATAAATACGCAAACTACGATAAATAAAATACAAAGAGCTTTTGAGAATGATGTGTTCCCATTTTTTTGTGAATATGATGAGAATAGAGATATAGTTTCATCTATACCAATTAAAGATATAACTCACGCTAAACTGTTATATGCTTTGAAACAAAAATCGATCAGTGCAAAAGAGACGGCTAGGAGATTGCTAGCTAACTGTAATAGGATTTGGATCTTTGCTATATCTAATGGCTATTGTGAACATAATATTATAGCAAATATCTCAAGAGACTCATTGCCACAAGTAAAAGCCAAGCATTATGCAAAAGTTACAGATGAGAAGATATTAGCACGGCTATTAAAAGATATAGATAGCTATAAAGGGCATATCATTACAAGAACTGCTTTAAAGCTACTTCCATACACTATGCTTAGGGCTGAAAACTTAACAACTCTTAAATGGGAGTATATAGATTTTAAAAAGAGACTTTTAATAATACCAAGAAGCAATATGAAAGTAAAAAGTGAAAATTTAGATGATTTTATTTTGCCTTTGACAGATAAAGCGATAGATATATTAATGGAGATCAAGCCAATAACTGATTGGAGTAAATGGGTATTTCATGGGCTTACAAATATTCATATGCATCTTAATCCAGCAACTGTTAATAAGGCACTCAAAACCATGGGGTATGATGATGAGACAAAAGGTACTAAGCAGACCATACACAGTTTTAGAGGTACTTTTAGAAGTTTAGTAGAGACCTATTCAAATGAACATAAGAGTTCCTTTGAGGTGAAAGAGAGCATACTCGATCATCAAGAAACCAACAGTGTCGTAAGAGCTTATACACATAAGGCTGATTATACAAAACAGGCTAGAGAGCTACTTGAGTGGTGGGAGCAGTTTTTAGAGAGAGTAAAGTATCATGTGTAGAGATAAAATTTCAGTATCCTCCATAACTAGAACCAAATTTTTGGTTTTAGTTTTTATATTATCAGAACTATTTATTTACGTTACAATAATGAATTAATTAACATTATGAAGGAGAAAAAAATGAATAAAGATCACAACAAAAGTTCTAATAAAATAATTGAAATGTACTATAAAATATATTCTATAGTAATCTATTTTGGATCGCTAGCTTTGGCAGCTTATTTACTATATGATATTCCAACTATTATTTATTTTCCACTATTAATAATTTTGGCTTTTGTGTGGCATGCTCTATATATAAAAAAATCATTTTGGGAAAAGATATTGTGAAGCTTTTAGCTATATGCCAATAAAGGTGAAGCAATGATAACCAAAACTAAATTTTTAGTTTTGGTTCTTGATAATGTCAAATTCTTTTTGAGGACTCGTTGAAGACCTCTTTTAAAGCCATTTTATCTTTATGTTTAATCATTACATAGATTTCCAAATTTGAAAAGTAATCTTCTAAGAATCTGCTTAGCCTATTTTTATGACCCGGAATCTTAATGTTGAACAATTTTGTTTCATGTGCTATGACCTTATCAATAAGTCTTTGTTTAGTATTTTCTATGGTATAAGATTCATCTTTTGAATCAATATTAGACAAGACATCTATTAGCACATCTTTTGAACCTTTATGAAAAAGTACTGCACCAAAACTACTATGAAATATGCTATATAATTTCATTTTTGCTGAGTAAATAGTTTGATCTAATAATAATTTTTTTTGGGTTTCTATTTCATTTTCAGTTGTTTTGTCTTTTTCAAGTCTTGAAATTTTACCAGTTTCTACAAACTCTTCAAGATCTTCTTTTGTAAAATATTTTGCAAGCAAAGTAATAATGGGGCGCTTAGATTCTTCTTTTTTCCAATTGAAATATGTTTGTGGTGAAAATCCAAAGCATTTTGACATTACTTGCTCAATCCGCACGTTAAAGCCTTTATCTAATAATTTATAGTAATTATACAATATTTTCTTATCTATTTTTCTTTTCTTTTCAAATTAACAAAAATTACTTGACTTATTTAACTATTAATAGTATTATATAAATATTAATTTGTTTTATATAGTTATTAAGAGTTTTTAAACCTTTTTAAACCTTTTAAAACTATATAGAAAGGTATAGAAAGGTATAGAAAGGTATTAAAAAATGTGGATTTATCAAAAAGAATTAGCAAATAGTATTCCCGGATTGCCAAAAATATCAAAAGATGTTCAAGCAAATGCCAGAAAAACCGGCCAATTAGAATATATAAAAATAGGACGGCATATCGTCTATAAAAAGGAATGGGTAGAACAATACCTTAGCTCTTTGCAGAAATTGAGTCTTGATACTGGAGGCAAACAATGACAATCAACAGCATACAAAACAATGAAGATAAGTTTTTAAGCGCTAAAAATGCAGCTGATTGGTTATGTATATCAAGATCAACTTTTTACAGATTACTACAAGAGGGCAAATTGCCACCTCCTAGATATCCTTTGTCCCCACATATGCCTAGATGGCTCAAAAGCGATATTCTTTGTTATCTAAAGGGGATTTGATGGATTTTGAGGTTAATTCATTTCAAATACCAAATGCTCTTGTAGATAACCTCATGCGAGACATCTCGCCAAATGCCCTAAAATGCTATTTAATAATTGTTAGAAAAACAAAAGGCTGGAACAAAGAGTGGGATAAGGTATCCACAAAACAACTTATGGAAATAGCAGGCATCAAAAAGAAAAATACCATCTATGGTGCCACGAAAGAATTAATAGAATATGGGCTTATTGAAGCAGTCAAACAATTAGGCAATATGACTTCTTATAAAGTAGTACCAAAAATTGGTACTAGTACCGAAAATGGGTACCAGGTAGTGCCGAAAAAGGGTACTAGTAGTAGTACCGAAAATGGGTACACTACAAAAGACACTATTAAAAACACTCTTACAAAAACAACTCTCTCTCCTAAATCCTCTCTCAAATCAAAAAGAGAAGAGAGAGAAGATATTAAAAAATCTTTTTTAGACTTTGTCGATAGTCTTAGAAAAAACTACAAGGGTAACAGCATCAATAATTTTTACCCTATACTCACTTTATATTTTGATCAAGAAATCAAAGTAGCCAATAATGGATATCTTTATTTTTCAAACACATCAGATTATCTAACTTCACAACAAGCCGTAGAAGTTTGGAGATATCTTTACAAGAACCCCCTGGCAATTATCCCACTCGCAAAATCCAATCAAGGAGTTGCTTCATAAAAAATCAATTAAGTTCGATAGGGCCTATCAAGATAGGTTCTACAGAGTTTAATAATTCAATTTATTCAAGGAGAAAAATTATGAGTACAAAAATCAGTTTGATACGAAAGTTTTGGCATTGGTGCCATGAAAGCGAAGTCGGCTTTTGCAGTCTGCTTCATCTTGAACATGAAGAGTGTTTACAATGGCTAGATGAAGATAAAGAACTTGATCCTAAGCGTAAAAGACTTATCCGTTATCTTATGGAACATGAAGATGCGCCGGAAGATGTTGAGGACGTTCTCAGTCTTTGTGTGTGGCGTTTAGAAAAGCGTCTTGAGAACATATATAAAATGACGATAACAGTTGATCCGCTTTCACAGACCCTTTAATTCATATCGCAATAAAGGAGCAAAAATGAAAAAAACGATCAGAAAAATTGGAATTTCAATCACTGTAGTCTCTATGATAAGCACATCATCTCATGCGCTTTTTGGCGTAGGTGATGTAGTGCATGATCCAATTCAAACAGCTAAAAGTGTGGCTGAATATGCAAAACAAGCAGAGCGATGGACTCAAGAGGTGCAGCACTATAAATCGCAGCTTGAAGCATATAAAAACCAACTACTATCACAAACGGGAGTACGAAACTCGGTACAGTTTGCAAAAGATATTGAGAGCTTTTATAACTTCTCAAAATCATCAAAAGATTTTTTATCCCTTAACGGCAATACAAGCAGCGCAGCACAAGCACTTTATAACAAATACAATCTTTTTGAAGATTGCAAAGTGAATTACTTTAATAGTGATGAGAAAAGAATTTGTGAAAATAAGATCAAAAGAAGAGTTGAAGAGATTGCGGTGTATCAAGAATATGCAAAGACGCTTGATACGGTAGGTACAAATATTAAAAATCTTAGCAATAAATTAATCAACTCTCAAGACATAAAAGAGTCTCAAGATATTCAAAACGCTATACAGTTGCAAGTAGCTCAACTTGAGCTTACCAAAACCCAAGTTGAGCTTATGAACGCTCAAGGTCAAAGACTAGATCAAATTGAGATCAAACAAAATAAGCAAATTATGAGATCAAACATGAGCAAAAAAGATACTCGTGATTATAACTATTAAAAAGGATTAACATGAAAAAAATAATATTAACATCATTTCTTTTGGCTCTAGGATTTACCGGCTGCGGTGAAGAGCAGACCAAAACGATTGAATATTATATGCAACATGAGAACGCTCAAGAGCTTGATGCAAAAGTTAAAGAGTGTAAAAACAATCCCGGAGAGATAGGAATGACTCCAAATTGTATTAATGCCTCAAAAGCAGCGATGCAAAAAAGATCACATGCTCCAGATACAACAGATTATAGTAAATGGTAAGGGGGAATAGATGTTTTTTCAAAGTATAGGTATAAAAGTAGATAGTCTGTTTCAATTAATTGAAGATGCCGGCAGTTCTGATATGGTTAATCAATTAGCAGTTTTGATAACTGTTTGGATCACAATAATAATAATGATCAAAGGATATATGACACTTGCGGGCAAGAGCCAAGATCCTATTCGTGAGCTAGTATGGGATATTGCTATAAAAGTAATGATTATGGTTTTTGTCTTAAATATTGGCGGCTATCTTACTCTTGTAACGGATGCGATGGATGAATTGCATTCTTGGGCAGGTGGAGGAGAAAATCTTTATGCAAAGCTTGATGATTTGTTAGCAAAAACAAAAGACTTAACCGAAATTGTCATAAATAAAGATAGTGACATGATACCATTAACGGGAATAGTTGCTGCTTTATTAATATATGCCGGATTTTTGATTGCTTCTCTCCAATCACTTATAGTTATTGTTATCACTCAATTTGTCCTCAAACTTGTGATTATGCTTGCTCCGTTTATGTTTTTTGCTTTAATGTTTGGATGGCTTAAAAATATGTTTACACAATGGCTTAGTATCTTCTTTGCCAATCTCTTGACTGTGTTGATTGTTACTTTATTGTTTAACGGTATTCTTGAACAATTTTCATCATTTATTAAAATTTCACAAAACCAACTAAATAGTGGTTTAGATTTAATTTATATAGGTTTCCAAGTTCTTGTTGTTGGAATGGTAATGTATGCATTAATCTCAATGGCCAAAGATTTAGCTGAAAAAATTGCGACAGTTGGGCTTGAAGGAGTAATGCAAAGTGAATTTGGCAAAAGTATATCCGGTGCAGGTAGAGGCGCAAAATCAGCAGGCAGAGGAGCGATTTCGGCCTATAGTGCTGGTAAAAAAGGTTATGGAGCAGTTAAAAATAAAATAAATAAATGGAGAGGAAGATAAGCAATTCTTTCTCTTGCCTTTGTTTAAAATCATGGAAATATATGCATATAGAGATTATAAAAATATATAGATATTTAAGTGATTGCAGGATAGGGAACAAGTACCCAAAATGTGCCCATTTCGTGAACTTGTGTTCCAGTTTTCTGCGAAGCTCATAAAGGAATTTTTGTGGAAAAAATAAAAGAATATAGAGTTAGAATTTCAGAAGATAGTTATAATTTTTTAAAGAATTTATACAATCAAACAAAAATACCAAAAAGCAAATTACTAGATATTTTTATAAATGATATTGAAAAAAATTTCTATGATTTTCTACCAGAAACAGATAGTAAAAAAGATACAGTTATAAAAATTAACATTTCAGAAAGTGAAAAAATATTTTTACAAGAACAAGCAAAAAAGTCAGGAGCAAGCAGCTTATCAAGTGAGATCAAATATAGATTACTAAACACAATTTACAAGAACAAATATTTTACGAATAATGAAATGAAAGAGCTTATAAATTTAAAATATGAGCTTAGTATGATCGGCAGAAATTTAAACCAATTTGTGAGAAGATTGCATCTCAATAATAGCGTTGAAGCAAGTACAAAATCTACAATAGAACTCATACCAAATATTATTTCAAATATGAAAAAGATACAAGGTGAAGTCCAAAACATTATTAAATTTACAGAAAAAAGAAGATAAATGAAAAACAGGTATTGTAATATGAATTGACAGCACGAGAGGATATTTGAGGTGTGCTAAAAATAAGCATATTCACATTTGCCTGTTCCCATTTACTTTATTTTCTAACATTTTTGCTAGACTATTTTTTATGACTTTTAAAAAGATATTGTATTTTTGATTACAATTTTTTTATTAGGTTAAGATATAATAGTCAATTATAAAGGAAGAGCTTGGAATATAAGCATCTATTTGAAAAATTAGATTTTGAACCACAAAACCTAGAGTGAAAGGTACTTTCAGGAAGAAAAAATAGGATAATGACAATGCTTAAAATATTACAATTTGACATAATTTATACACTAAGTTATATAAATTAGTATAGTTTTAGAGAAAAAGGAGAATAGATGACTGCATTAATGGAAACAAATATCAAAATAGATAGATTATCCCCGATACTTAAATGGGCAGGCGGAAAAGAGCAAGAGCTTAAATATATACATCCAAAATTGCCTAAAAAAATTAATAATTATTATGAGCCATTTATTGGTGGCGGTGCAGTTTATTTTTCTCTAAATGCAAATAAGTTTTTTATTAATGATAAATCGAATGAACTTATTGATCTTTATAATGCAATAAGCAATAAAGATGATAAGTTCTTTGGTGTTGTTGATGAGATGATTCATAATTGGGGTTTGCTCCAAAAAATTATTCAAGATAACAAAAATGATTTTATCGAAATCTATGTAAGCTACTCATCTGACCTCTCAAACGAAAGTATGATCAAAAATTGGGTAATTTCTTTTGTTTTAAAACACAGTGAAGAGTTTAATGGAATGTTTGATACTTCATTTAATGTTAATATTGAGAATTTCCTAAATGAGATTAAGAAAAATATTGTCAATAAAATGAAGCGAATGAAGAAAATAGAACTTGAAAGAGGCACACTCCCAGAGAATGATATACTTGATAATATGGAATCAGCACTCAAAAGTGCTTTTTATATGCACTTTAGACATTTATATAATAATGTAGAAAAATATAATATCAATAGCAGCTTTGCAACTGCTATTTTTTTCTTTATAAGAAATTATGCTTATAGTGGAATGTTTAGATATAACAAAGATGGTGGATTTAATGTGCCATACGGCGGTATCGGTTATAATAGAAAAAATTTAACAAAAAAGATTGATTATTTAAAATCTGAAAAACTTATTTCTCATCTTAAAAAAACTACGATTAATAATTTGGATTTTGAAGATTTTTTTAGAACAAATAATCCTAAAAAAGATGACTTCATTTTTTTAGATCCGCCGTATGATAGCGAGTTTAGCACTTACGCACAAAATGAGTTTACAAAAAGAGATCAAGAGAGACTTGCTAACTATCTTATTGACGAGTGCCAAGCAAATTGGATGGTTGTTATTAAAAATACTGATTTTATTTTTGAACTTTATAATAAAAAAGGTGTTAATATTAGCTCATTTGACAAAACATATCTTGTTAGTTTTCAGAATAGAAACGATAAAAAAGCAAAACATTTAATAATTACTAACTATTAAAGTGCTAAAATTATCAAATCTAAATCAAGGATTTGATAATGTCACGCATCTCTGAAAATCAACTTATTCTTCCAGCTTTGTACCTTATGGATATTTCTCCAAATAAAACCATACTCATTGCTGATATGAAAAAAGCTTTATATGATATTTTTAAACCAACTGGTGAAGATAATGAAATATTACACAATCGACAAGATACGCGTTTTGCACAAAAAGCTGGAAATCTAAAATCACACAATACATTAGTAAATTTAGGATATGCAGTTTATACGCCGAAAGTAGCAGATGAAAGAAGCGGTAGATTTACTCTTACGGAAGCAGGGAAAGCATTCTTGGATGCTAATATTAATATTGTAAATTATCTTTTAAATAACGACTTCACATCAGAAGACCTAAAAGAGTCTTTTGATGTTGTTTTTTCTGATCCTAAAAGGGCTATGACCATTGAGACATTTGATGAAGACCTTACTATTAATGAAGGGAAAAAGAAAGTAGTTAAAACTGCTGTATATGAAAGATCTGACAAATTAAGAAAAAAGGCAATAGATCATTATACGGATGGTGGACGTATCAAGTGTAAGGTTTGTTGTTTTGACTTTGAAGACTTTTATGGCGATCATGGAAAGGGTTTCATTGAAATACATCATCAAAAGCCTGTATTTATGTTTGCGGACGAAGATTTGGAGCAAAAAATTGAAGATGCCATTGAAAATGTAATGCCTGTTTGCCCAAATTGCCATAGAATGATACATAGAACCAGAAACAATCCATTAAGCTTTGAAGAAATTAAGGCTCATGTTCGAAATGATTTAGATTTTTGTGACAATGAGAACTAAATCTTCAATAGAATACGATAAATCCACTCGCATAATACTCCTCTGCATCTATGAAGAGGATTTTCTTCTTTTCAAAATGTAGTATCTCTTGCCCTTGAAAAGCTATACAATGATTATGATTTGGAAAAATGAAGATGAATTGCATATCAAGTAGAAGTAAATCCTAAAATTCATTACTAAAATCTAGTTCAAAAATTAGATTTTTTAAAACCTGTTTTTGTGCGTTTGCTACATAATATCAGATATTCTTAACAAGAAATGAGGTAGTATGGGCAATATTTCATTATATTGAGATATTTTACAATACAAAACGAAGACATAGCTATCTTAATTATCTCTCTCCAAACCAATTTGAGATAAGATATTATTTAGAATCGAAAGAATAAGAGGTTTTATCGAAGGGATGAGTGTCTATAAAGTAGGCGCATTCCAAACAAAGGAGTAGCGATGGCAACACCTATACAATGCGATGTTTTAAGCGAGTGTTACAGCGATACAATGGCGATGTTTAGCAGACTCACTCTAAAGTATAATGTGCCAAAAGATAACTATCAAGATGACAAAGATAGATATATTGAAGTTTGGCTCAAAGAGATTCATGAGCTCGATTTTGAAGATATCGACTATGATAAAGCATTTGCAAAGTTGGAAGCAATCTCTAGAGCTTGGCATGATTTAGACGATAAGCTCTTTGAAGAGAGCGAAGGAGCTAGTAAGGACTCTGGAAAACTAGATTGCTTATTTTTGGAAGATGATGAAAAACTCGATGTTCCAACTTTGGTGAAATATGATCTTGAGGTAAATCAAAGCTAAAAATTGAGTTTTGGCTATAATTTAATGTGATATAATATTTGCAGATGTAAAAGTACAATATCAAACCAAGTGGTACATAAAATGGTACATATGAAGAAATCAAACTTTCTTAAACTTCGTAAAATAGGGCTTTAAGCCTTTTTTATAGATAGAGCTATACCCACCAAAAATACTGCATAAAATCGAATATATTACTTTAATCTTTTTGTTTACCTTTGTTAAACTTTTTAATGATACACTTTTAAAAAAATAATATGGATTAATTTATGAAAAAATGGTTCTTAGGG
>JAQTLE010000010.1 GCA_028715055.1 Sulfurovaceae bacterium | reverse complement strand
CCTCATGGCATTGAGAGCGCAAGAGCAAGCGGAGCGACTGTCTACGAGGTCAGAAATACCGAAGATGTAAATCTTTCTTTATTTGATAAAATACTAAACAATAATGAAAAAATATAAACTAGAGAACTTTACGCGCGGGTGGGTAATTGGAGACTTTGAGCCATCCATCATAAGAACAAAAGACTTTGAGGTCATGGTCCGATACTATAAGGCTGGCGACACAGAAGAAGCTCATGTGCATAAGCTTGCGGATGAAATTACTATCATTACCAGTGGTACATTTAAGATGAATGGAGAATTATTACAAGCTGGTGATATATTGCACCTTCTTCCAGGTAATCCAACTAACTTCGAGTGTTTAGAAGACGGGGCAACTACCGTAGTTAAAACTCCTTCTGTAATGGGAGATAAGTATCTTATTAAATTAAATTAAAAAAATAATATGTTAAATATAGTAATACCAATGGCGGGAAGGGGCTCAAGATTCCAAGATGCAGGATATGCTTTTCCTAAGCCTTTAATAGATATTAACGGCAAAACAATGATAGAGGTTGTTGTAAATAATCTTAAGCCAGAAACAGACCACAGGTTTATATTTATATGTCAAAAAGAGCACTATGATAAATATGATTTACATAACATTTTAAAAAATGCTACGAACAATAAATTTGAAGTAGTTTTAATAAATGGAATAACCCAAGGTGCAGCTTGCACAGTTTTGTGTGCGACACAACACATAAATAATGATGATAATATTTTGATTGCCAACTCTGACCAATTTATACAATTTAATATTAATGATTTTATTAAAGAATCAAGAGAAAATAATAAAGATGGGCTAATAATGACATTCAAAGCTAGCCACCCTAAGTGGAGTTATGCTCGAGTCGATAATGATGGCGTAGTACTTGAGGTAGCCGAAAAAAAGGTGATTTCTGATAAAGCAACTGTTGGAATCTACTACTTCAAAAAAGGAAGTGATTTTGTCAAAGGCGCCCAATCTATGATTATGAAGAACATTCAACATAATAATGAATTTTATGTATGTCCTGTTTATAATGAAACAATACTATCCGGAGGAAGTGTACATGTAAGCGATATTAAACCCGAGAAAATGCACGGACTCGGAACACCAGAAGATCTTGATCAATTCTTAATAAAACTAAAAGAAGGAAGAGTTCAAATATAATGAAGATTATAACCCACAGAGGCTTAGACCCCGCAAAAAAAAATTATTTTGTAGAGAGCTCTCTTGAGGCTTTTACTGACCAACTTAGTCGTGGATACGGTCTTGAATTTGATTTACAAATAACAAAAGATAACAAAATTGTAATTATTCATGACCATAATCTTAAGCGTATATCTAACGGAAAAGATGAGAGGAGAATTTCTGAAATTGATGCGGATGAAATTCTTGCTATGGATTTTAATGGTTGTCACATAGCCTCTTTGGATAAACTTATTTATTTAATAAACGAAAAACAATCCCCTAATTCAATTTCAGCAATCCATCTCAAACATCATTATCAGAACAAAAAATATCTTGATATTATTCTTAATTATCTGAAAAATGTATACGCCGATAAATTTATCATATTTGACGTCACAATAGAAACAGCAAAATATTTAAAAAAACACAATAGTAAATTACATTTAGCATCCTCTGTGTCTCATCCTTTCGACATAAAACGATACAACAATGTAGTTGGAGGAACTCTTTTGGAAATAAATGACGTACTTAATAATAGAGAACTTTTTGACTGGGTATGGCTTGATGAGTGGGATCTTATAGATGAGAACGGTTCCACTAAAAAACTCTATACTGATGAAACCTTTAAAATATTAAAATCTAAAGGGATAAAAATTGCACTTGTAACGCCAGAACTTCATGCCACCTCCCCTAATCTACTTGGAGGAGAGAGACATGTTGATGCTGAGACAAAAGAAAAGTTATTTGATAGAATGAAAGAAATCGTAAATTTAAGACCGGACGCTGTCTGCACAGACTACCCTGATCAAGTTAAACAACTCTTGTATCCTTTAGTATAAAAATAAAATCTCCTCACCCCTATGAAGCTAAGTAGTTTTTTAAGAAAAGAAAATTATTCAATAAAAAAAATAACAGATAGGGCACTTGTTTTCTTTTTTGAAAAAAAAGGTGGCTGGGAAGGATTTTTTTATACTCTACATAAAAGACCTCGTTATTCTGATATGGTGAAGAGGAATTCAGTCATCATCAAACCAGAAGAGAAAATAACAATTGTTATGCAAGGGCCAATAATGATCAAAGATAATTTTACCTTTGAAACATTGAAGCTGTATAAGAAAATGTATAGTGGGGTAGACATAATTCTATCCACATGGAAAAATGAAAGCCCTGGGACGATTGAAAAAATCAAAGACTTAGGCATAATGGTTATCGAAAATGAGAAACCTGCTTTTGCTGGTCCATATAATGTAAATCTTCAAATTGAAAGTTCAAAAAATGGTCTTTTAAGGGCGAAGCACCAAGGCGCTGAATTTGCTATAAAAACAAGGACTGACCAGCGTATGTACAACCCGGACAGTGTAAATTTATTTCTAATGTTGCATTATCAATATCCTCCAGATAAAACAACCAATCAAAAAGGTAGACTGTTTAGTATAAACACTGGGGTAATTAAATATAAACTTTACTGTGTTGGTGATATGATGTTTTTTGGTCAAATTGATGAAATGATTGATTATTGGTCATGCCTATATGATATGCGAACTCTGGTCATACCACCAGAACTCACAACTTTTGAGGTCAGCAGGCTTACTATTGCAGAAACATATCTTACCGTCAGATATCTAGAAAAAATAGGTCATGAAGTTCTATGGACAGTGGAAGATTCTTGGCAAGTTTATGGTAAATATTTTTGTATTATCGACCAATCACTTTTTGATATGTTTTGGAATAAATATAATTCCTACACTGAATATAAATCACGATTTTATACAGTGAATCATAACTATGAATCAATAACTTATGCTGATTGGCTGGCTGCGTATATGAACAGGCCTTTAAATATAAAACAACTTAGAGTATTTTATAACATTCGTGAGGGTGGAAGCCTAGAAAAACCTAAAGATTTTACTAGACAAGAATAAATCTAAACCTTACAAAAAATACTGCTACATGCTAGTGCTATGAAAAATAAAAAACGGGAAAATATATGAGTACCTGCATTATCCCAGAAAATTTTCTTAGTGTCGGCCATTATTTATTTTCTTTATATATACATATCCCTCAAATAATGCTAGTTATTTAAGAAGATGTGTTAGAAGTAAACACCACAAGTAATAAAATATATACCGGCACAGAAACTCAGTCTGGATTTTTAAGACCAATATTGGATTGGGAAATCAAAGAAAAAATTAATTCAAGAAAAAAATCTACAGATAAAAAGTTAATTCTTCTTTCTACTTATGTAGTTATGCTCATCTCATTACCAGTCTGTCCCCAATTAGATTTGTTTTTGTATAAATCTAGAGATTTATAATATTCAGTTCTCCTTATTGTATTAGTTCCATACCAATTAATGTAATCAACAACGCGACAGCCATCATCGATATCAAATTTGTTAGTGTGAAATAAGCGATGTCCTATGCTACTAAAAATACGGCGCACACCATTATAGAGATTGGCCTGAAATAGATACCAGCCCATAGTATTAATAATACGCCATATCCTGCTAGTCATATAAATTAATGGAACTGGGGGGGTCATCCATAAAATATAATCTTCATTGGGAACACCCCACAATTTCCATTTCAACATAGATTCTTCACTAAAGTCTGTATTTTTAATTGATAGTAATTTATCTTTTAAACTTAAAAGATAATCATATTTATACAAACCAATAGACATTGACGGCTTGTTTCTCAGGGCAATTTTCCCTGGATTGCTTTTAGGAATATTGTAAAGCAATTCTTTAAATTTCGGTCCTACTTTACAAGTATCATGAATTAAAAACCAATAATCAGATTCTAATTCTTTTTCACAAATATGAATCAACGGACTATACTCATATGAATTTTGCTTTAATTTGTAATATTGTATGTTATCAATTAATTCTGACTCTTCTTCGTCAAACCCAGCATTGAAAACAAATATATCCTTATCTTCAATGCCATTACTCTGTAATGAGTTTATGACTATTGGCAATGTTTGTAAATAAAAATTTTTATTAGTTGCTATTGCTATTTTAATTCTTGGCATATTGTTTGTATATTTAAATTTAAATATTCTTGTTTATAATAAACTGTCATCTAACTCAAATATCCCAGTGATTTTACCGCACACGACAGTGTGTATATTGATTGTTTGCTTGGTTACAAGTTCGCGTGAATCACTCGGATTGTTTATTTTACATTTGTATGACACAAAAAAACTGTGATATTTAAAATCTCTAGTAAAGCTTGGTATATATTTAATTATATCTGCTTCCATAAGATCCCTTAGATGATAAATGTGATTTTCATCAACAACATAATTGTTAATATCATTATAATTCTGTGTTTTTATCAGCGGTGTATATTTCACACTGGTCAAAGAAAATAGATCATTGTGTATATCATATGGGTATACTGAACCAAATTCGCCGTCCATAATTGTATAAGCTGTATCTGTTATATTAGATTTATATAATAAAGACAAAGTTAATTCGTATATGACATTATAATTATTGAAATCACTCATTAACCCTAACGCATTATACGTGCAATCATACACATAATCAAAACCTAATGATAATTCGTAAACATTGCTAATATTCTTCCCTAGTCGTATCACATTTGCTAATTTTTTAGAAAAATAATGTTTTGCTACAAGAGGGTCGATAAATTTTTCATCAACGCAAATTCCACCCTGTATATTATTGAATTCATTTAAGCTTTCACACTGTCTATAATTAATTTCTTCATAATTATATATACCAAGATACGTCTTGTAATCTACTAGTGATTCTTTAGCTATCAAATAAATATTGTTTTTTATATCATGTACACAAAATCCATACTCTTTTATAAATTTATCATAACCTTCTCTACAAAGTTTTCTGGTGTCAGATGAGCGTGGATAATGAAATCCTAGGTGCAATCTATTTTGATTAAATGAAGAGGCTCCATTAAAAATTTCATTGTTTTTTTCATATATCAATACACTACATCCTTTTTCTAGCATTTTTACACCGATATGAGCGCCATACCATCCAGAACCAATAATTGCTATAGATGGCAATTTTTTTAATGTATATATACTGCGTTTAATCTCCATATCTTCTTGGTTAGATAGTTCTAAAGTGATTTTATTTTTATATACTTTAGAAAAAGTGTCGTATAGATATTTGTATCTTACATCCTTAAACAAGGCTATGGATACTAAATTCGGAGCACTGATATGAACATGGTATACCCATTCTGTTTTTGCATATTCAACTAATTTATTATATATGTCTTCATTTTCTAAGAATGCGCATCCGACATCTAGTACCGCTTTTATGTGATTGTGATTGACCTCTTTTACGAAATCTATTACTTGATCTGAGGTTGTTAGAAAATTACACCCATATGAGGTGGCGTTATTTTCTATACAGAAAATAACATTATGTTTCTCACAGATAACACCTATTTTTCTAAATAATTCAACAGCATAATCATAGTTATACGTATCGCTAACAGTTCTATTTTTTGGACTTCCAAAAACCAAAACTTTTGCACCTATGTGTCCAGCTATTGCGGCAATTTTTTCTATGTAATTAATAAACCACTGTTCGTCACTAAAAATATTATTTTTATGAGGATACAATAAAGATTGTATAGAATATATTCCACAATTTTTCCACTTATCAAAATAATCAAGTGGTTGAGATATAAAATTTTCACCAAAAAACTTGGATGGAGCTATTTCAATATTTTTAATAGCAAATTCATCAAGTGACTTATAATTTAACTCTCCCTTGAAGGACAAAGACGAAACAACAAGATTATTTTGATAAGTGGACTTTATAAAATATTTCAACGCTCCTAAAACTGCTCCTTTTGTACGCCAATATCCATCTATACCAAACTTCGTTTTCGTATTATATTCAACGATTACTTCCGATTCACTATAATTAATGTCATTTTTAATTTGTGTAATTGTATTTATTAACTCTTGATTAGATATAGGCTCCGTAAATAAATTTATTTCTTTTATATTTTTATCTATAACATAATCAATATCATTAAAAATCCAATTTAAGTCATACCATTGATATTTGCTTTTTAAGTTCAACGCACATAATTTATTATTTAATAGATCAAAAATTATATTCTTTTTTAATCCATAGCCAAATAATCCAGGAAATCGAATAATGTTGTGATTTTTAAATTTACCTTTCACATACTTTTCAAAAAATAATCTGTGTTTACCATACGCATGATTTTGCTCATCCCCTGTCAAAAGGTAATCCTCGGTGTATTCAGAATCTATATTAGGATAGACGTCTATTGAAGATATTAAAATGAACCGTGCACATTTGACGTCTTCCAAACAAGATAATAATAAATTAATATTCTCTAAATCTTTTTCAGGATTTTTATTCGCTTCCCACTTCTTAGCGCTTATTCCACAACAAATAATTAGGTCAAATTCCTGACCTCGAATATCATTAATATTTTTAGAATTGTATAAATTGTCAAATGATAGTTTATTTAACAAAAAATTACCAACAAATCCAGTGTGACCAATTAAAGCTCTTTTCATTTATTTGAATACAAAAATGTTGGTATATGTTGCATCGTATCATAATAAATGATCAATTCAAAGTTACTAATCAATATTTGATACGAAGAGAAAAAATTAATTATAGTAAAAAATATTATAATAACTATAGCTATATATTAAGTTAAATACTATTTTTGTATGCTAAAATGGTATTAATATGAAAAAAGTTGCTCTGATAACCGTAACCTACAATGCAGAAAAAAACTTATCATTTTTTTACCTGCACTTATAAAAAATAAAGAGATTTTATCTGACCTTTTAATATATGGATCAATTAAGAATGTATTAATATTTTAAAAACGGTGCTTGTAATCTCTGCCATGACCGTAAGAAATCCCCGTGAACACAACTGCAATTTTCATGATTATATAATTATACTTTGTATCTATCGATATATCAAACGTATCTTTTTAGTCATCTACACAACAAAAAAACACCGTTACATTTGCTTTAAATAGGGTATACTTATCAATATTATCTTCAGAGGGACACCCTAGACTAGAAGTGATAACTTTTAAAACTGAGATGAATAAAGAAATAATTAATGTTGTTCTGGCTTCAGATGATAATTATGCCCAGCCGATGGGTACGGCCATCTATTCCATGCTGGATAATTTTTCCTCGGAAGAACAGGAGCTTGCGATAACAATACTTGATGGCGGTATCTCAGACGAGAGTAAGGAAAAGCTCTTTGCGATATGCAGGACATTTGATACGAAAATAGATTTTAAGAGAATATCAAAGGATGATTTCAGATATTTTCCCTTGCTTCAATATTTCTCCCTTGTGGCATATTTCCGGCTTCTTATCCCGCGCATCCTTGATACCTCGGTAGAAAAGGCGGTCTACATAGATTGCGACATCATGGTCTTGGGGAACATGGCGGAACTTTTCAATACTGACATAGGGAACAACTATGTGGGTGCTATACGAGATCACGTGGAGGAACAAGTCTTCAAGATGGACTGCCCTTTTTATAAGGACATAAAGAAATACTTCAACAGTGGTATCCTTGTCATGAATCTGACGAAAATGCGCGAAGAAAATTTTATAGAAAAATGCTTCGAGTTCAACAAAGAGCACTCTAAGGAAATACTTTATGCGGATCAGGACATATTGAATTACATATGTATCGATAATTGGACAGAGCTGGACAAAGCCTGGAACACCCAGCTGGACAGAAGCGAAGGGAAAATCACTCCGACACCGAAGATCATACACTATACGACTTCTTTTAAACCTTGGTATCGTTTCTATCATAATTATTATCAGAAATATTATATGGGATACTTGAAAAAAGCGTGGCCGAACTACACGATAAAGCCGGTGCCTTTCAAGACAATTATTAAGCAATTAATAAAATACATACCCTTTAGCGTTGCCGTCACCCGGCTGATTAAAAGAAATTTAAATATTCTTTCGTGAAAAAAATCGCCCTTGTCACAGTAACGTACAATGCCGAAAGGAATCTATCCTTCTTCTTGCCCTCACTCATCAGAAATGAGAAGTCTATTGATGCGGTATATTTTGTAGATAACGCCTCAAAAGACGAGACTTTGCCTGTCCTTCAATCATTCAAAGATGAAGGGAGTATCCACGCCCCTGTGGAAATTATTCTAAACACAAAAAACTACGGGTATACTTATGCGATAAATCTTGGCATTCGGAAAGCGCTCGATGACGGCTTCGACTATATTTGCGTCACGAATAACGACATCATTTTTGATGAAGGATTCCTCTCCCAGATGCTCCAGGACGCGACCGTAAACGGAGTTGACGCTCTTGGCGTCCCGGCTAGTGTCAACGCGGACGATGTCGGCTTCGGGTATGTCTTGGACAGTGCTACACATCTGCCGAAAAAGGATGCCCCTGCGAAGCGAGGGGAGGTTCTCCGGGAAATTGCACATATATCCCTTCTCCCTGTTGATTTTCCGCATGGTGGCACGATTCTTTTTACCCGGCACTTTTTTGAAAAAATCGGTCTCTATGATGACAAACTCTTCTTTGGTGGAGATGAGTTGGATTTCCTCTACCGCGTCGCTGCCTACAATGCTTCCCATGCTCCAAAGATGAAGTGTGCGGTATCTTTGCGGGCCTTTCCATTGATGGATAATCTGACGAAGCACAATACGGGTCACAAAATCATCAAGGCGAAGCGGATGCTCCAGGGGAACGCGCGGGTCAACCTCAAACACAGGTTCACGCCGACGGACTTCGGACTCTACAGAGAGCAGTATGAGCTCATACGAAACCTCTCAAAAGGGCGTCTGCTCAGATATGCCGCACTTTACATGTTTGCCCTTCGCGGACTATGCATAGAGATAACCAGGTACTACCGTATGACTCCCTCACGAAAATCTAATTCGTAATGATCGCGCACATCGACGATGAACGGCTCGAAGGAGTTTTCTTTTTAAGTCGTAACTTCATGTGTGCAAGCAATGAGTGAAGTCTCACACCCAGCAGTCTCGATTTCATACTGTGGTGACTTCTTTCCGGGACAACATCACCATTGACCAGCAACCGGGGCAAGCTTTCCTGTATCTGATCCATTGAACAGTTGACATCGTATTCAAAGAATTTTTTGGTATATGGTGCAAAATCGATAAATTCACATGTCTTGCCGAAAGATTCCGCAAGCATGTGAATGCTCTTTTCAGAAAACCACCAAAGGTGCACCGGGGGCACGTCGCTTTGCCAGATGATCCCTTTCTTGGATTTTGTCTTGTTCGGTGTTGTCATGATAAGTTTCCCGCCATCCTTAAGCATGAAGAGTGCCGCTTGGATAAAACTCTTCGGGTCTTCTACATGTTCCAGGATTTCCGTCATGATTATGCAGTCATACCGCCCGGCACGATCCTTCGACACGATGAACAGATCCCCTGCTTCATAGAAATCTCCATATCTTCTTTTTGCCTTCTCGACGGCTTCATGTGAAAGATCAAGTCCGAGAGTCGAGTATCCGGCCTTATTGAGACTGTATGTCAGATAGCCAAGCCCGCTCCCGATTTCCAAGATAGAAATATCCTTTTTATCCTTGCCGAATATCTTTCGAAGGGATTCCCGCACGGACCAATAGGTATTTTCCAAATTAGCCAACACGTCCAACGGACGATCCACCCTTTTCACCAACTCTGCAAATCTGCTATATCGCGTATACCCCGGGATGATTTCAACTTGACGATAGATATGATTATAGATGCTCTCGTTTGACAACAGAGGATCTGCGAAGCTGGCATCACAATGTGTACATTCATAAATATCGAATGTCGATTTTTCGATATACCCTATCATGCCCTTATATGTACGGACAGCATTCATACCACACAGAGGACAAAGTTTGATTTCCGTTTCCATAGAATTATTTTGAAATGACTGCACACAAGATATACATAGACCCATTTTCTTTCTTGGCTTTTCTAAAAAAAGTAAGCTTGTGATATATACCGACAACCTGCATGTAGAGAGAAGGCGGCAAAATACGCATAAGTCTTTCCCTGTATCCCCCGCTCTTTACATGTAAAGCTCTTCCGTTTTTATCTACGACTGGAAGTTTATT
Source organism: Sulfurovaceae bacterium (assembly GCA_028715055.1). Lineage (GTDB taxonomy): Bacteria > Campylobacterota > Campylobacteria > Campylobacterales > Sulfurovaceae > BN30871. The sequence goes on along the minus strand of JAQTLE010000010.1, from coordinate 1,111 downwards.
CGGCGCCTCGAAAGCAGTTCCGGTTGGAATAGTGTACAGTTTATTTTTCTTGTACTCTGTAAAATCCACAAGATGAAAAGGCCTCTTGAAATGTTCAGCAATCGTGCGAAGGCCTGACTCCGTAAACCACCAGAGATGCTTTGGAGCATAATCCGTTTCCCAAATAGTCCCTTTCGGATGGACGTCCTTGTTCGGTGTCGTGATGAGTATCTTTCCTCCTGGTTTTAAAACGTGAAGGAATGCTCCGATAAAACTTTCCGGGTTTTCGACATGCTCGATGACCTCTGTGGCAATGACTGCATCATACTCTTCCGCGTGTGTTTTTGCATATTCTTCTATAGTGCCCTGCGTATAATTGTTTCCAAAAAAGCTGTTCGCAAAAGATACTGCTGTGTCGGAATATTCCAAACCATCGCACTCATACCCAGACTTGTTCAAGGCGTGTGTAAAATACCCGAGCCCTGATCCGACCTCCAGAATCTTTGCTCCTTTTTCGATAGCACCGTCTTCGAGAGCTTTCTTAACACCCCAATAGATAGCGGTATAGTCTGAAAGAGCATTGAGTGGGTTCTTCAAATTCTTTACACCTTTGGCAATATAGTAGTAATAATTATAGACAGCGTCTTTGATATTCTCCTTGCCGTAGATGAGATCATACTCCTCTTTCAGGTTGCTCATCGGATCGACAAAGGATGTCAGACATTTCGGACATTCATAGATATCATATTTCGTACCTTCGACATACCCGCTCATCCCCTGGTACACGCGTCCTGCGTTTGTGCTGCATAAAATGCACAGTTTGACAGGGGTCTGCTGGTGCTCATTCATGGAAGGATTATACCACATTGGCAACTTCAAATATGCTAGAATATAGCTTATATGAAAAAGGCTATCATTACGGGAATAACTGGTCAGGACGGGGCATATCTGGCAAGATTCCTATTAGGAAAGGGTTACGAAGTGCATGGGATTAAGCGACGTACTTCACTTTTTAATACGCAACGTATCGACGACATTTATGAGAGCGAGAGTGAGGGTTCCCGCTTCAAGCTTCATTTCGGGGACTTGTCCGATACGAGCAGCCTGGTCAAGCTTATCCAGGAGATCCAGC
>JAQTLE010000009.1 GCA_028715055.1 Sulfurovaceae bacterium | reverse complement strand
GTAATTTTTTCTTTATTATTCGCGTATGCTGTAATGTTTGCTATTGTTATGGTTAAGACTAATGCAACTAAAAGTGTATAAGCAAGTTGTGTCATAGTTATATTATTAACATCTGTTTCCGTATTTAGCCATTAATATAGTCCATATTAGTATTGGTAGTGCTGTTATCATAGTTAGTTTCGTGCTTATCTCTTCCAGTCTTACAAAAAGAGATAAGCTTGTATTAATAAATTTTAATAATTTAATATCAGGTAAGTTTTATATATTGATATATATTTGATCTCAAAAGATACTTAGTACTATTCGCTAGCGGGATAGATTTATAATCTTAATAATACAAACATTATGTATTAGTGGTGTTAAACCGTACTAGAACGATAGTAGAAATATATATTTATATATGTGTCCGGTTGATATTAAATTATTAAAGTGCGTATATATACTGTATATGTATATATGTATTATTTATTTATTACATTAATTTAAAATTTCAAATTAAATTAATTAACTAAGAAGTATTATACCATTGTTACAGTAGATATGTCAAGACTAATTATGCTTAATATTTATCTCATAGTACGATACGTCATATAATCGTCTATTACACAACATAGGTATTGACATAGCTCTATATATAATACAGGTATTTTCCAGGGCTTTACAGTGTCATAGTTTATTTAAGTTTTAACATATAAAATATAATATTGAGGCTAGATAATATATATAAGGTATTATTGTAAGGCTATGTATGGCATCAGTATCAAGTTAGTAGAGAAATAATATAGTTATGGAGAAAGAGAAAATCACCTATTAATTTTATTAATGGATTAGCCTCACTTATTAGTTTTACTGATGGTTACGTCGCACAATATTCCTTTTACGACACTATAATTCTTATTCCAGCTTCAGTTAAAACTATACTTATTATCTAAGTATTATAGTATTTATTATAATGATATATATTGTCATTATGTACGTTATTATATACTATAGGGTACGGGGTATAAGACGTAATCGACTGTAACAATGTTTCTACTTGGAGCTGGGGGGATAATTTAATGGTTCCTACTCTTCTTATTAATAAGATATATATAATTTAATAAGATACATAATAAAAAATTTATTAAAAAATAAAAAAATAAATTGTATCCATAGTACATGTACACACTATAGAATAATTTATTTATACACTAGCAAGTGGCAATAAGTTTTATAGTAGGATGGGATAATTAATAATTAAAATTATCCTTGTAGACTATTTACAGGTGTCTTAGTATTTTTTTACGTTAGCAGGAACTTTAGTTCCCGTTATATCCTGTATGCTGATCGGTTCTACGCCAATAAGATATTATATTTATATATTTATAATATCTATAAATCTCAGTCTTATCCACTCCTCGCTTATTTATAGACGATTTCGTTATGCGTCTGTTGGGTGGAGGATAACACTATTACCTGTTATTCCGTAGGTTACAGCTCTCTTGAGCTATAGTATTTATAAATTAAGTTATAAACTACCCCAATTAAAAAATAAATAGGCAAAATCACTATAAGTTATTGTAATAATATACTATTTATGCTAATATATGCTTATCTTAAAAATAAAGGAGGTGAGTAACATAACAGATAATAATATTACAGAATCAGGTACACAAAGAGTTAAATTAAGTTTAAAACAAAAGCTACATTTAGGCACAGACGCAAGAGCTTTAGTTGAAGCAGGTTATTATAACTCTGATTTAACTTTAGTCAGTCGAAAACATTTTATAATGAATGTTTTACTTCCTAAGTTTGAAAAGGAATATGCAGAATTAGCTAGAGCAGAATTGGCTCAATTAGATGCAGAGGAAAAACAAAACAAAAGAAAGTAGTTTCCTACCCAGAGGTTGATTCATCAACTACATTAGTAGTAATCGTATCTCTGGGAACGGGGAGCAGTTTAACCAAAATTATACTTCTCCCTAGTCCCAGGAATATGACAAATATAGATGAAGCTATAGATTTTTTAAGAGAAAGCAATAATATTGAAGGAGTATGGAGTGATGATGCTCTGGCTCAGTCTATTTTTGCGTGGGAATATATCATAAAAAAAGATAAACTAACTCCAGGCGTAGTTTTAAGAACACATAAAATTCTTATGCTTCATAGACCATTATTACCAAATGAAAAAGGATACTTTAGAAGAGTTCCTGTTTCTATAGGAGGAAGATTAGGAGAACCATATTTAATTATTCCTCAATTAATTACAGATTGGTGTGTAACTATAAATAATTATATAACAGGAGCAAGAGATTCAACCAAAGACGAAAAAAGAATCAAGGCACACCACGTTACCTATGAAAATATTCATCCCTTTATAGACGGTAATGGAAGAACGGGGAGGATATTTATGAATTGGGAACGGGTAAGGTTAGGCTTACCGATATTAGTTATTAAAGAAAAAGAAAAATATACATACTATAATTGGTTTGAATAATCCACTTTGACAAATCTTTAAGTTTGCGGTATATACTAGGGTATGTCTGACTCTAAACCGCTAGATGACTATATTGATTTTATAGAGAAAAAAGATTCCCTGTTAATTCCTAAAGGCTCTAAGGTTCCACATCCTGCTGATTGGAAAGGAAACAAAACCTCAAATCAAAATCCTATAATTCCTATTAAAGGATTAAAAGCTGAAGATTTTCTTAAACCTGTTGAAGTACGGGGAAGGAAACGATATCTGACCTCAAAACAAATCCTTAAAGCTAAGTATATGCTGGCAGGATATACCAGAAGACAGGCAGAATTAAAAGCAGGATATTCCGTATCAACTGCTGATGGGCCAAAAGGGAAGAATCCTCCAAAGGGACAATCCTATGAACTAACTGTAGAAGCATTTCTGCATGGAATACATGCCAGGTTCTTAAAAGAAGGACTTACCCAGGAATATGTTGCTATGAAAATGAAGGAGTGGTTTGATGCCCAAAAACCTTTATATAATATGAAGACGGGGGAAAAGATTGCCAGTATTCCTGATTACCGTACTCAATTACAGGGATTTAAAGAATGGAAGGATTTAGTTGTGCCTAAAAATCATGGAATAACACAACCAAAAAAACGAAGTATTACTTTAACTGAATATGTAATGGATGATAAAGAACTGGCGGAAGGAGCAGTAATTGATACACCCGAACTAAATGACAACAGATAAACTTTTCTTAAAGAAATTTGTTGAGAAACTTTTTTATGTAGTTAATAAAGAGGGAGTAACAGGGGATTTTCATTTCAATGATGTGCAGAATAGACTGCTTGATGCGCTTTCAGGCCAGGATATAGTCTTAAAATCCCGCCAGCAGGGTATTTCAACTTTATTTTTAGCTTATGCGACAGTAAAGTTTCTAACTATTGAAAATATACGCTGTGTAGTTATAGCACATGAGGCTAAGGTTACCCAGAGGTTATTTGATAAAGTTAAATTCTTTTTAGAATCAGTTAATAAAAGATTTCCTGGTGATAAACCATATGAATTAAAATATAATTCCCGTAGCGAAATAGTTAATATTAATAATAATTCTACTTTTTATATCGGAACCGCAGGACAAAGGGCGTTTGGACATGGAGATACTATTAATTTGCTTCATATATCTGAACTTTCCCGCTATCAAAATCCAGAAACTCTTTTATCCGGTTTACTTCAGGCTGTACCAAAAGGAGGACAAATTTTTATTGAGACTACTGCAAATGGATATAACTACTTTTATAGATTATGGGAGAAAAATAGATTAAAACAATCTCCGTTTCATACACACTTCTTACCCTGGTTTGAAACCAAAGAATATTCTATGCCTGTTCCTACTCTTTTTGAAATAACGGAAGAAGAAACGGCAATTGCTAAGAAATATAACTTAAAAAAAGAACAATTATCCTGGCGAAGATGGAAAATAGAACAATTAAATGGAGATATAGATAGATTTAATGAATCATTCCCTGCAAATCCAGAAGAAGCTTTTATTACTTCGGGAAATAATGTCTGGTCTAATACTTTGCTTCGTCAATATATGCTTGGAACTGTTAAGCCTCTTGGAGTTGGTAATATTATCGGGTATAATCCATTATACTTTGATGAGAACGAAAAAGGTTACATTAAAATTTTCAAAGAACCGCAGGAATTCCATCAATATGTTATCGGAGCTGATGTGTCAGAAGGTAAAATTGTTGCAGAAGGAGATTCCGAACACGAAACAGACTACTCCTGCGCCCAAGTTATTGACAGGAATACATATGAGCAAGTGGCAGTATGGCATGGTCGCATTGATCCTGACCAGTTTGGTCGTCAGTTGGAAACTCTCGGAAGGTATTACAATAACGCACTTATCGCCGTTGAAAGAAACGCTGTTGGTCTTACTCCTCTTATTGTTCTTCGTGATCTTAGCTATCCTAATCTTTATTATCGAGAACTCTACGGATTAATAGCGGATAAAAGAACGCCGGAATTAGGATGGGTAACAGACAGGCATACTAAAGAACTTATTATTAATGATGCGACTCATTTACTTAGAGAGAAACGGCTTACTCTTTATGATGAAGATACGGTTGCTGAAATGATGTCGTTTGTGAGGGATTCTAACGGTCATGCAAGTGCTTCTTCGGGGGCGCATGATGATTACGTTATGGCGTATCTTATTGCCTGTAAAATGCTTACACAGCCAATGGCAACTATTAAGGGGAATCCTATTGAAAGACATGATAGTGAAAGTAAGGATGGATTATTTTTTATGAATGGAGTAGCGTTTAACCAACAGGGTATGCCTATAGACCCTGATAATTTTATGGGAGAGGAAACATTTAATGAGTTCTAGTGATTCACCTGTAATTATTGATATGCGTAAATGTTTAGATAGCGTTGATAAAGCTATGGCTTTAATGAAGAAAGAATTACAGAATGAAATTATAAATGGGTTTGGAGAAGTAAATTTTAGTATTCAAATAAAAAACGGGCAGGTCATATATTTAAAAACAACAAGAACTGTGGGCCATAAAATTGAGGATTAATTTGCTTTTCTTTTTATTTTTGTTATAGTTAATAAGATTATTTATGCGTTGGTATCATGTTTTTATATTTCCGAAATATTTTTCTAACTTAGAAAAAAATATAAAAGAAAAAAAAGATACATGTGAGGTAAATCAATTAGATATTATAAGTAAGCAAAAAGTTATTGCTGAAACTCTTGAAGATTATAAAAGGGAACTGGAATTAATTAAAGGACAAATAAGTTATACACAGAAATATTTTTCAACTACAATTGAGAAAAATGAAATAGAAAAAGAAGACGTAGAAAGTGTAGAGATAGATGAGAATTATCGGATACCTATTGTTGATAATATTAAAATAAAGTTTGAAGGAGAAGATGATTCAAAAGCTCGTAGTCTAAATATTTATGGACAAGGACAAAGCTCAGTCCAAAAAACTGACAAGAGAAGAACAAAGAATAGAAGATAGTAAACATGCTCAGGATACGCAGGATGCAGAGCGTATGTTATTTCTTGCAGATGCGAAAGTGTTATTGGCAAGAGACGCTGATGCAAGACGTAAATTTGATTATGAGTGGATGGTGCGTGATCTTTTTCGCAGAGGTTATCATTTTTCCCGTTATCAACCTACTACTCAAACTGTAGTATTGGCTTCAAAACAATCCGCAAAAATTCCCGTTAATTTAACTGCTATGGCTATGAGGTCTATTCGTAATGAAGTGACTTCTTTTCGACCTAAATGGGAATGCCTTCCTCGTTATATGAATGAAGAATCAAAGACACAGGCTCGTTATACTGGAATGTTTCTTGATTATGAATTTGATAGGTTAAAACTTAAAAAGAAAATTAAAGAAACTATTACTCATGGTCTTGTAACTTCTGTTGGCATTTGGCGTATTCTTTATGATGAACGTAAAAAAGAAGTAGCAATATATCTTGTTGATCCTTTTGACTGGTATCCTGATTCATATGCTGAAAGCCTTGATCCTTTTGAAATGGATCATTGCATTATGGCAACCCGCAGAAGTCAGGATTGGATATTACATAATCCTGAATTTGATGAACAGGCAAAGAAGGAAGTTGTTTCATCCGAAGCTAGATTGGCTTATAGTGAATATAAACAATTTATGATTCAGGCAGTTAAAAATTCAGGACAATATCAGACTGAGAAAAATTCAACTAATATTCTTTTCGAAGGAGAGTTTCGTATTTTCCATGATGACGGTAAGCATCATATTCGCCGTGTAATTTGGACAGAGCAGAATACAAGACCTCTTTATTGGGAAGATACTGATGAAGAAGATTACTCTTTTTCTCTTTATCAAGCGGATATTAACCCGAAAGAAATTTATGGAGAAGGTTGGATGAAACATGTTATGCCTATTAATCGGGTGATTGATATGCTTGAGTCATCAGTTTATGACTACAATCATAGAGTAGCTAAGGGAAGAATTGTAGTTGATCGTGATAGTGGGGTGAGAGCAATTCATAATACTCATGGAGAAATTGTTTCTAAAAATAAAGGATCAGAAGTTAGAGCTATGGATATGCCAGCACTTCCTGTTGCGACACAAAATCAAATAGAAAGGTTTGGAAGATATTTTGAGGACATTTCAGGTAGACATGATGCTAGTTTGGGTAGGGTTCCTGCGGGAGTTAAAGCTGGAATTGGTATAGCTGAACTTAAACAAGCTGACGCAACTTCACAGGATGATTTAGTAGATAACTTAGAGGATTTTTTGGCTGATGTTGCCAGAAAAGTTATGCGTGTTGTAGCTAAAGACTATAAGACATATAAGATAATACAGGCATTGGGACATAAAGAAGAAGATGAGAAATATTTTGCGGTTGTTGGTAAAGGAGCAAATAAAAAAGGCAATAAAGATCATCAAGGAAAAGTTAAGATTGGGCCTGATTGGTTGGATTTAGCAATTATAGGAGATGATAATAATATTCGGGTTACAGTTGGATCATGGCTTGGTTATACAAAAGAAATGATGCAGGAGAAAGTTCTGAAATATACTCAAATAGGACTTATAGATCAAAAAACAGCTCTTCGATTACTTGAATTTGGATCAATTAATGAAATTATTCAGGAAACAAGAAAAGAAAGTCTTATGAAATCAAGGCTTGGGCAACAACAACAGGGTGGTCATCCTGGGGAACAGGATCAATTTGGGTTAGCGGAAGTTGAGAATGAGATGATGTTAGAGGGTAAACCTATAAAACCTGATCCGCATGACGATCACGAAGTTCATATTGCAGTTCATCAGGATATTCTTGGTCAGGGAGCAGATGATATAGTTGGAGAGCATATACAATTACATCAGGAATATTTGAACCAATCATGGGGAGTTCCTCAAACTTCACAAGATAATACCAGAAACCAACAAGTACAAGCACAGCAACCTCAATCTCAAGGGCAGGAAGGTCAACCTCCAATGATGGGTCAGGCAGGACAAAGAGGACAACCAAGTGGTATGATGGCGGGACAAGCTCCACAAATTCCGCCAATGGGAGGAGCTGGAGAAGGACAACCGCCAACTCAATAATATGAATGATAAATATAATTCTTTTTATAATCAAACTATAAATCAGTCTATAGAGAAAGAAGATTCAATAGCTTTAGATCAATGTATGGATTTAATCTTTGCTTGGTGTGATGTTCTTTCTATTCCTAGAGAAGCTGTAAGACATCAATATGCTTATCAGGTTTGGGATCAAGCTAATGATACTACTAAACAGTATTTTGATCTTCTTCTTAATACTCCAACATTTATTCCTCAAATGGGAGATATTGCTGTTTTTAAACAGATAGCAGGTATTCCTGTGGGACATGTTTCTATTGATACAGGTAAATCAGATATTAATAATTTGATTACACTTGACCAGAATTGGGATACGATTCATTATTATCATATTGATCCAAAAACAGGAGCAAGAATTCCATATACCAGAGTTGTAAATCATTACGGGTATTATGGCTGTATTGGATTTTTACGACCTAAATTACTTCCCGTAGGAGATGATGTGTTATTAAATCAGATTCAGGCTATAGTTAATGGGTCAGGAACTCCACAGGATAAAATTCTTAAAATAAGGGAGGTGTTAAAATGAATTTTAAACCATTACTTACAAGTAAAACTTTTTGGATAAATATTCTTTTATTCACAATTGGAATAGTTACTCTGCCAGAAGCACGACCTTTCATTGACTTGAAAGTTTTAACTTTAATTGCAGCAGTTGTTAATTTGATCTTGAGAATATTCTTTACTAATCAACCGATTGATCCAACAAGGGTTATATAGGAGAATTTAGTATGTCTAAAGAAGCACCTGTATCAATGCGGGAGTTTTTAAAAGTAAAAGCAGAGGCAAAATCTTCTGAGATACAGAGAATAATAAATATTTCTGATGGAGTATTTGAAAAAATAACAACTAATATTCCAATAGGGGGGTTAGTTTATGAGCGTAGAAATACCGCCAATAGGAAGAATAAATAAAAATTGTCCACCACCTAAAAAATGTGCAGAGTGTATTCGCCCTGTATGTCAAAATATTATTTTTATTGCTAAAAAATCAAAACCTCAAAAACAAATATCTCTTGAAATGATTGAAACTCATGTTATGGGAGATATAAAAGCTCCTGATTATATGGGTAATGGTTGACAATTTTTTTAAAATAATATAATCTTCAAATAGAACAAAACAGCTAGAGGAAGTACCTCACCTATTTTAATGGGTGGGGTTTTTTTATGAAGAAGAAATCTAAAGTTAGTAAAAAGATTTCTAAGATAATGAAAGAGGGAGTTCGTAGAAATACAAAGAAACCTGTTTCAAAATCTAACCCAAGAAGAAAAGTGAGTCAGAAACAGGCAGTTGCGATAGCTATGTCAATGAAAAGACGAGGAAGAATAAAATAATATGTCTAATTATTTTACTAATTCAGAACATAAAAAAGCTTATGGATCAACTCCTTCTGCTTCAAAAGAAAATACTCCTTATGAGCTTATTGTTCCTAAAAAATTACGGGATTGGAAAAAAGGAAGTTTTGCAGAGCGTGGATATAGAGCAGCAAGATTTAGTGTCTATTCCGGTACTAAAAGTTCAAAAAAAGGAGAGCAGGGATTTATATGAGAATAGGATCAATCAAAGGCCCATCAGTTAAAAAAACACGCTATACAGTTAAAGGCGCAAGGTTAAAATCATTCAAATCTCCATCAGTGGGTTCTCTTAAATCAGTTACGAAATTATCAGGAGGACTTAAAGCAGGAAAGAAATTTTCAGCCAGGATAGCTAATCCATTAAAGATAAAAGCACATTTATAGAAAGGGTGTGATTCTAAATGGCAAAAAAAGTAAAGAAAACAATTAAAGGAAAAGGTAAAGTTAAAGGAAAGAATCCGTTTGCAAACATGAAAAAAGGTATGAAGAAAATGATGGGCAAAGGGGGCGGATACTAATATGAGATATAAACGTAGAATTTTTACCGATAAGCTACAAGCAGAAGCTAAAGAATATAATGGGATGTGTGAGTCTATTGTAATGGGAGAAGATAATATTGAAGCTGTTGATATGAATGGAGCTTTTGTAGCTATTGATAAAACAAAATCAGAAGATAATCTTAAAAGAACCAATGAAAATATCAATTGGCGGTTTCAAACAGAACCCGTTAATGATTTTGATGAGGAGGTGACAAGAAAAAAATAATATGGCAGTATTAAAAGATGCAACCAAAGGGAAAAACTTTGAAGGCTCTCATTTTGGTGGAGAAGGAAAAGATAAGCTTACCACTACGAAGGAGTTTGAATATACAGGAGTGTATAAATCAGGGCCTAACCCGAAACTCAATGTTGCGAAAGGTTATACCAGTCAACATGATGGGAAAGAGGAAGGTCGTTCTTTTTCAGGCTTGTCACAAGGTTATGCCAGCCCGCAAAGAACAGCATTTAAGCCAAAGGATTTAGGAGTACGTCATCCAGACACGCTGGAACACTCTTAATAGCTTTGGTGTTTTTCGTCTATGTCCGTTTGGTCTCTTTCTAAACGGACATTATAAAAAACATCAATGAGAATCGGTATCCGTAGACCGTTATTCGGATGGGAGTAATCTTCTAAAATTACCGAGTCGTGGGCGTAACCTATCGAGAAAGGAGGTGACTAATTTGGCGCAAGACGATTTAGATGCCATGTTAGAAGGCGATAACCAGGATAATCTCTCTGATTCACAATCAGGAAATCAAAGTTCTGGGTCTAATGCTGATGACAAAAACACAGCAGGACAATCTGAGGAGGTTGAGTTTCAAAAGCTCAGTGGAAATGCACAAGACCGATTCAGGCAACTTTGGCAGGAAAAACAGAATGCAATTGCGAAAGCGCAAAAACTGGAACAGTTGATTCAAAATCAACCAGGACAGCAACAGCAAACTCAAACAGTTACATCTGATGTTAAAGATGCGGTGAATAAACTTGATGCAGTAGGAATTGCAACTAAAGATTTTGTATCTAATGAGATTCAAAGTTTTTTAGCGAAAAAAACCTATTATGATGAGCTAGATAAAATGGAAGGAAAACTCAATGGTGAAGACGGAAGACCGAAATTTACCAGAGAGGAATACTTTGATTATGTTGAAAAGCATCCTCAGTTCAAGAATTATCTTCCCGAAGATGTTTATGAAAAAATGTATAAGGAAGAACTCTCGGACTGGACAGCTACCAACGGAGATCAAAGAACCAAAACCAAAAGAACTCAAGCTTTAAGGCCGACCCGAACCGCGAACACAGGAGGTGCGGATTTAACGGTTGATGAAATTGAATCAAAATTAAAATCATTACCCGAACCGCAACGAAGTGAGTGGTATGCGAAAAATCTTTCTAAGATTAACGCAGCAATATCACAGATGAAGGGTTAAGCTTAATAATTCACCTCCGACAGATTATGACTTTCAACTCTCTTTAGAGAGGTTTTATTAATAGGAAGGAGGTGAATTATGGCAAATATTACAACAACAACAGCAGCAGTTTTTTTACCTACTATTTGGTCGGTTGAAACTGTTAGGGCAACAGAAATGGCATTAGTGGCAGCGGGACTTGTTAAAAGGTATGATGCTTTGGTTCAAGCTAGAGGTCAAACGATCTCTATTCCAAATATCAGTAATTTAACTGTAACTGCAAAAACAGCCAACTCTGATGTTACAACTCAAGCTGTTACTGAAACTGCAACCACATTGAATATAAACAAATGGTATGAGTCTTCGTTTGAAATCGAAGATATGGCTTCAGTACAGTCTAACTATGATCTCAGGAGTGAATATTCGGAAAAAGCGGGTTATGCAATCGCAAAACAAGTTGATACAGACTTGTTAGCTTTGTATTCTACTTTTACGACTACAGCTCAGGGGAATTATGGAGTTGATATTTCTGATGCAGTTCTTGTGGCTTCAATCTTGCAATTAAATTTACAGGATATGCCACTTGAAAATCGGGCATTTATTATCCATCCTAATCAATTAGCGGCTATTATGAAAATTGATAAGTTCGTTAAAGCTGATTATCTTGGAGAATATCAGTCACCGACTCCGGTGAAAAAAGGGCCTAATAGCAGGTATATGTGGGGAGAAATATACGGAGTTCCCGTGTATTATACAACCAATATTCCGCAAACGGCAGCTACACCAACACAAACTCACAATGTCCTTATTCATAAAGAAGCATGGGCATTGGCTTTACAGCAAGCTCCTCGCTTACAGGCAGCCTATTGGCTTCCTTCATTAGCGTGGAAAGTAGTTGTGGATGTTATTTACGGGGTAACAGGATTAAGAACTTACGGCGGAGTAGAAGTAAAGTCTTAATCGGAGATTCTCTCTGGGCAGTTTGTTTGAATGGTAAACAAATTGCCCAAGAGAACCCGTTAAAAAAGAAATTATGTTAAAAAAATTAACAGTTGGGGATGTAAATGATCCTGCTTACGGTAAAAGCGTAGAGCATACTGTAGTTAGATTAGGAAAAGGTATGGAATATCCTGATGGAGTTTTAATGTTTTTTGTTAGGCAATTTGATGATTTGTTAATTAATAGTCCTGACGGAAATGTACTTATAGATTGGGATAATAACCATGAAACAACTGATCTTGATGAAAACCATTGTTTATTAGTTACTCAAAAAGATGGTTTAAAAGAGATTGGAAATATACGATCAACATTGATTGCGTTTAAATCTCAAGATAGTGAAAAAGCAATAACTGTTTACGTTACAATTCAAAGGAATTGATGGAAGGAGGTGACATAAATGAGAGCAACATATATACCAACAACAAATGCAACGGGAACTGCGCTTGGTCTTTCTACGCAAAATGTAGAACTTACTAAAATTCTTATTGGTGCGCCTGTAGCTTCAGCAAATATTTATATATTTGAAGAAACAAATCCTGGTAGCTCAAGTAATACTACCGGATTAAAGGCAAAACTTACCTTGCCAGGATCATTTGCAACAGGACAATTACCGTTTACTATTGATTTAACTGATGAAGACGGACATGGAATTATTCTTAGTTCGGGTGGATCAATTATCATAGATCAAACGCTACAATTGACAGCTATGTGGGCGGAAGCCGCACAAGAGTCGAATACTGTTTAAGGATAGTATTCTGGTTTTTTTCTGCGTATCTGCTCCGATTAAATAGAAATAGATTCGGACAGATAGGCAGATGAAAGCTTAATAGAAAGGAGGTTAAGATTATGGCAGAAACAGGTAATTCAATACTACAAGATCATAAAACTAATGTTTCAACTACTTCAGCGGTTTCTATTGATTGGTCAGGAGAAGGTGGTGTACAACGTGTATATGTGACAGCAGTAACTTCTGATATTTATATAGGATTTGATAAAGTTGCAAATAGCGATTCTTTTCGTATTATTGCAGGACAGCAACCAGCGGAATTTAATTTCACAGGATCAAATGTGAAAAGAATTTATCTTTTATCAGTATCAGGAACAAATGAAGTATATGTGATGGGAGTTAAAACTTAACCTATAATATATGGCTAAAACTCTTACAAATTTACGAACAGGAGTTCGTGTTTATCTTGATGAAGCTTCACAAGCTGATTTTTTGGATTCAGAAGTAGATAGAAGTATAAACTATGCTTATCATAATCTTATAAGTAGAATTGTTACTATTTATGAAAACTTTTATGAAACACCTAATTCGGGGGTTTTTTCATACGCAACTGTCGCCAACCAACAGGAGTATGTAATTGATCCTACTCTTGTTAAAGTTACTAGAGTTGAAATTAATTACAATCCTGGTAGTTCAAGTTCAATATCACTTCGGGCAATTCCTATTAAAACTGATGAGGCACAATTAAATCTTTCTAATTCTGCTTACTCAGGATCGTCTTTTAATTCGGGTTATTATTTACGGGGTTCTCTTTCAAATCAGGTAATTGGTTTTATTCCTATTCCTACTGTGTCAGATATAGGTAATACTAAATCTATTAGCGTATGGGGCATTGTACTGCCTACAGACCTTGTTAATGGAACTGATGCGGTAAATATTCCTTATGTAGATAATTTTTCTCATTTAATTGAATTAAAGGCTGCTTCTATTTTACTTTCTAAAGGACAACAGGAGGAAGTAACTGCAAGTAAATATGTACAGGAATATGAGTTTGGAGTGAAAATGATGATGGAGTTTTTACACGCAAGACAAGCAGATGGAGTTTGGATGATTCAGGATGTTGAGGCTGAAAACCTTGATTTTGGAATGTTTTAGGAGGGTATTAATTTGGCGATCTTTAACTTACCATTTTTAGATAAATTGCGGAAAGCAATAGAGCAAATTGTTGTTTTATCTAATGTGGCAGCAGCAAGTACAACTCTTGGAAATGGTCAACAGGCGGTTTTTACAATGACAACAACAGGAAGTTCAGGAGCGAGAATACTTGCAGATACAGATATTACGATATATATGGATTCAATTTCCGCAGCAAACGCTTTTCCTGGTGGGGCAAATATTGATATGAGTCAATGGCAGATGGTTGGGCCTTTTAATGATTGGGGAGCAACAAATAATATAAATAATAAATCAAGGTTATTTTTAAGAAATATTAGCGCAGGAAGTCATACGGTTGTTTTTAGAGGACAATGTAGGTTAATTCAAAATTCAGTATCGCTTGGAAGTAGTTCGGCATAAATTTATGAAATTATATTATCTTATCTTTCCAAATGGGAGTACGGGAATAGGAACAACTCCAGATTTATTACAGCATAGTGGAGAAGAACCGAAGGAAATAATTGAACTTACGATTGATAAGAAAACTATGGAAGAATATATAAATGATCCATCTATTTTTAAAGTTGATTTAGAGAAAAAAACATTATGCAAACTTTAGCTAAAATACAGGAAAATACATTAATAGGAATGAATGATCGTTACCCGCCTCATTTACTTGAACAGGGATTATTCCAACTTATTCAAAATGCGGTTGTAGATCAAAATAAAATTACAAAAAGAAAAGGAACAAATCCTGTTGCTGCTTCTCTTGGTACGCAAACTATTTTAGGAGCTTCTGCATATCAGCCTATTGCGGGAACAAAATATATTGTTGCTCTTTTAAACGGAGCAACAAATACTGCTGATTTATATATTTGGGCAGGATCGGGAGCTTTTACCGCTTTTGGAATTTCCAGTTTCACCACAGATGCTCAAATGAATTTTGTTCAGGCATCAAATGTTTTATATGGTTTTAATGGAGTAGACGCAGTTTCAATAGATAGTACGCTTACTGCTACGGTTAATCCAACTACGGTTCCACAAGGCTTAGTTGCTGTTTGGTTTCATAATTATTTATTTGTAGCTAATGTTGCTGCTTTTCCTAATCGGATATATTGGTCTAATCTTGGTGATCCAACAACTTTTGACCAGACAAATAATTTTGTAGACATAAATCCTAATGATGGAGATTCAATAACTGCTCTTGCAATTATGAATGATGAATTATATATATATAAAAATAATACAATTTGGACATTAACTGGATTTTCAGGAACTACGTTTTCTGTTACTACAGCAGGTTCAGAAAATACAAATAATAAAATTTATGGATATGGAACTCCTTCACAAAAATCAGTTATTGTAACGGGAAGGGATATGTATTATCTTTCTTTTTCAGGGGGTATACCTCATTTTAGGTCTTTTCTTCAAACACAATTTGCTTCAACTTTAGAAACGGGAATTGTTTCATATGATATTGAAGGAACTTTACAGGGATTAAATACTTCAAAACTTAGTCTTTGTGCCGGTGGATTTGATGGTAAAACGGCTTTTTGGGGAGTTCCTACAGGAGCAAGTACATATAATAATGCTGTTCTTAGATTTACTCCAAGTGTAAAAATGAAAGGTAAATTAATGACACATAGATCATGGGTAAAAGAAACAGGATATAATCCATCATGTTTTTTTACTTCCAGTATTGCCGGACAAAATACTTTATATTTTGGTGACGGGACTACAACAGGAAATATTTCACAGATGAATTATGCGACACATGCAGATAATGGAACAGCAGTAGTGATGGATGTTAGAACAAGAGATTATGAGATGGATCAGGTAAAAAAAGCTAAATGGAAATATTTATACTTTAAATATCTTACTGGTTCTGCGGGTTCTTTAAATATAAAAGCTAGAATAGAACAAGCAGTTAATTTTACAACTCAAGAAATACTTTCTTTACAAGGAACTTCTCCTGGTCTTGGGCCAACAGGAACATTTACTCTTGGAGTTTCAACATTAGGAGGCTCTGGAATAGCTGAACATAGAACAACATTATTACAATTAATTGGTCATGCTCTTGGGATTCAATTTTTAGAATCAACGGCGAATAGTGCAGAAATTGAAAATTTGATATTATTAGGTAAACCAAAAGGTTATAGAAATAATTAATATGAAAGGAGAAATAATTCTACGGCAACAGTAACTCGTACAACTACATGGGCAGATAGTCAGGTTTTAACAGCTTCAGCCTTAAATGGAGAATTTAATAATCTTTTAAATGCTTTAGCTATTGTAAATGCAGATATTTCAGCTTCAGCAGGAATTGTATTTTCAAAGCTTGATAGCGCAACAGTTGCAGGAGTATCAGCTTCACAAACTTTAACTAATAAAACTTTAACAAGTCCTGTCATAAACACAGGAGTTTCAGGAACAGCTATTGATACAGATGGTACTCTTGCTGCTAATTCAGATACCAAAATAGCTTCTCAGAAAGCAGTTAAAACTTATGTTGATGGTAAAGCAGCTTCACAAGCAGATCAAGAAACAGCAACAAGTACCACAACTTATGTTTCTCCAGGTAGGCAACAATTCCATCCTTCAGCGGCTAAGTTTTGGGTTAAATACGATCAAGTTACTCCTGCAACAGGAGCTTCATATAATGTATCAAGTGTTACGGATGCAGGAACAGGAATAGCAACCGTTAATTTTACAACGGCATTTTCTAGCGTAAATTATGGGTTAGCGGGAGTGGGTGGTTTTCAAACTGGAGTTACAGAAAATGGAACCATTACGATTGATACTGATAGTGGGCCTCTGGCGAATGCGGTTGGCATTACTTGTCATGGAGGATCGGGAACAAGGGTAGATTTAGCACAAATCTGGATAGTAGGATTTGGAGATCAATAATATGAAAAAAATAGTAGTAAAAAGAAAAGATGGTGGAGTATCAATTATTATCCCTACTCATGAAGCAACGCCTGAAACAATACTTCGGGATGTTTTACGGGTAGAAGGGTATGTTTCGCATAGGGAAATTAATGAGGATAAACTACCGCAAGACAGAATTTTTAGAGATGCCTGGACAGATGATAACCCAACGGAAACAGTGGATGTTCATATTGAAAAAGCGAAAGAGATTAAGAAAGATCATTTAAGGCAGATGCGAAAACCTTTGTTTGAAAAATTGGATATAGAATTTATACAAGCAGTTGAAAAAGGAGATATTAATACTCAAAAACAAATTGCAGATAAAAAACAGAAACTTAGGGATATAACAAAAGTTGATTTACCAAGTACAGTTGAAGAATTAAAGAATTTTGTACCAGAGGATTTAAAGTAATAAATATAGTTTTTAATAGTTATGAAGAATGGATTTTTTAAAACGTGCTTACAGCAGAATATTCTTGTTGCAGTACAACTTACCATTACGGTTATTGGTCTTATCTCTACTGTTCTTGCTGTATATATTACTTATCGTCTTGCTCCTTTACAACAGTCTCAGATAGCTACAGCTAAAGATGTAGATGAGCTTAGTATAGAACATAAACAATTTGCGAAAATTAGTGACTTTAATATTCTTAGTGAAGATGTTAGAACTGTAAAAAAAGAAGTAAATGCTTTATATTTACATTTTTTAAAATAATATGAATCCGACAAATGACATTCTTGCATTAGTACAATCTTTAACAGGAGGAACTACATCAGCAAATCCGTTTGCTCCTATGTCTCAAACTGTTCCATATAATGCTGCTGATTTTCAAGTACCTGATATTACACCAATGATACAGGCGGCATATACAGCACTTGCTCCGTATTATAAACAACTTTTAATTGAGGCTCAGGGAGACTTAAATACTGCACTTAAAAATATTCAAACTGATAGAGATATGACAGTAAGAATGGCAAAACAAAAAGCGGCAACTGATACAGAAAGACAGCAAGAAGATTTAACTTCTGCTCTTGAATCTTTAACAGGTATAACTTTTCCAAAAGAAAAAGAAAATTTAATGGATACATTAAATAAACGAAGAATAGCAGTTACACAAACTTCGACTGGAGAATTAACTGCGGGAACTCAGGGAAGAGGAGGATATGAAGTAAAACAATTAAGCACAGATCAGCAATTAAGGCAGGAAGCTGTAAATAGAGCAGCAAAAAGGAATATTTCTGATATATCAACAAATTATCAAAATATTCAGGAACAACAAAAACAAAAATCTCTTGAACAAACACAGTCAGTACAACAAGCAGGAAGAACAACAGGAGAAAATTTAAGTCAGCAAATGCAACAACAAGCTTTAGGAATGGCACAAAATCAACAGCAACAACAATTGACTCAGCAAAGTCTTAATGTTCAGAAAAAACAATTTGAAAACATAGCTGGAGGAGGCGGAGGAGCTAGCGGAGGAACATCTGGGTTAAGTGATACACAAAAACATATAAACCCACAAACAAAAGTCTGGGATGATAATTATTATGCGAATGTAGGAAAATATCTATAATATAAAATATGCCATTAGGTGATACATATACTCCAGAACAAGGTTCAACTATGCAGGGTGGACAGGTTGCTGATGCATTTAAATTATTATCAGGACTAAGTACAATTCCAAATCCACAACAGTCAATGGAGCAATCAAATCAATTTGCAGGTCAGGCAGGACGGGCATTTGCCAATATGCCTCAGCAAATGCAACAAGCACAAAAAGGATTAATGAATCAAGCTCAAATTCCGCAAATGAGTAATCAATTTTCTCTTGATATGGATACTTTTACAAAAATGCTCCAAAATGATCCTTTAGGACAAAAACAGTTTTTGGCGGCAAACCCATATCAAAATCCCGCAGATGCAATACAGGGAACAGGAGTTATTGCTGCGGTTCCACAACTTACTCTTTCTAATGTTGATAAGCCGTTTGCTGGATTTACGAATCCCGTACTTGCACAACAAGCACAGGGAGCGCAAGGAAGTGGATTGTCTTCTATAATGAGTGCATTAGGAACAGCGATTTCAGGTAATTTGGCAAAAGCAGGAACTCAATATAGTCAGGATCAAAGTAATTACCTGGCTCAAATCGGCTTATTGACAACTTTAGCAAATCAATCGGCTGCTAATG
>JAQTLE010000008.1 GCA_028715055.1 Sulfurovaceae bacterium | reverse complement strand
CACATTCCTCCTATATTTCCTCCATTAAAATGAGTTTGAAGATTCCATTCGGATTTCTTTTTACAATTAAGACATTTTATATTTACTTGTAAATTCCAATAAGAAGCACACATATATAGTATATATTATAATATATATATTGAGTCTTGTAAAGTAAGCATAATTAAGCTATTATAACGTAACTATGAAAACATACCTTATAAATTCTCAAAATAAACAGAAAATTGAAATTCTTGATGACGGAATGGTTTTTGATGTTGGTCAGGTTTTCGGAGTTCCAAGATGGGGAACAAAAAAACTGTATGTAACTGAAGTTATTTTTTTAGCAGTAACTACAGGAGATGACAGAAATGGGTATCAGGCTTCTTTAAGTCAAAATGTATATTGTGAGGAGGATAAAGATGAGCAAGAAAAATAAAGTTCAGGAACAGGTTGCGGTTGAATTATCACCACAGCAAACAGCAGCGTTAGCGCAAACGAAAGATGTTGTTGATGCGGTTTTTCAAACCTCTCAACAGATGCTTTTAGCTATAGAACAAATTCTTGAGGAAGATTTTCATTTTAAAGATAAAGACTTAAAACATGTAGAACAAAGATTTAAACACATGTGTCAAATCCTCTCAGAACTCGAAAGAAAGGGTTTAACTGTTCTTAGTCCACATGATATGAAACAAGTGTCTCAAATCGCAGTACACGCCCTTAGAAACCTAAAAGCAAAGAACTCTGGGATAATACTACCAACAGGAACAGAGGTTAAAAAATTACATAGTTAATATGACATATCTTTGTATAAAATGTGATGAAGTTTTTCAAACGGAACTAGACTATGAAAATCATAAAGCAGAAGTTCATCAGGGTTTTGCGCCAAATCAAACTGATTTACCGCAGGGTATAACTCCTGAAATGTTGCCAACTCCAGAGTTTGTTGATACGGTTAAACGATTAGAAAAACCGCAGAAAATTATTAATAATCCAAGATTAAAAGAAGAAAGTGTGGTAGTAAAATTACAAGAAAATATAATAAAATCCACAGAAAATATAATTCCTTCTTTAGGAAATAAGCTTATTGAACCCATTAAGCTAAATTACCAGTTTACAGGACAATGTAAATGTGGTAATAATGTAAGTACTTTAGAAGTTGATGCGGGAGGAAAACATTTTGCAATAGCTTTTTGCCAAATAGAAAATAAACAAATAGAAAGCAGGGAAGTTGTTAAATTAGAAGAAAAAGCTATAAAAAGATTAGAAAACTTACAACCAGAAAAAAATAGTGTTATTACAGAAATAAAAGAATATACAGATAAACCAAAGCGTAAATATACTAAGAAACACAAAAATATATGATGGCAAAACGTATAAAATTTGAAAATAAACAAAGACCGTTTTCAATGCGTTGTGCCTTTTGTCATAAACCGGCTAAAGAATTGTATTATGTAGCGTTTGAAGAAGGGGGAGACAAATATCTTCTTCATCCAGGCAATTGCTTTTATAAAGCTCAAGCAAATTTTCAAGAGAAAAAACAAAAAGGTATTATTCCTGTAGAATCAATTGAAACAGGCGGAGAGTTTTCTGAAGTTGAAACTACTTCAATTGAAGGCGCAGAAAATATTATTAATCAAAATTAACTATGATTCCAAATTTACCAATTAACGAGTTTGAAAAACAATTTCCTTCTGATAAATATAAAAAACAGGAATTTACATTTAGTAAATCTGAATTAGTAATTCTTAATACTTACCATACAATTAAAAGTATGGGAGAAATGGCAGGAGTTCTTATAGATAATTTAATTAATACAACAGTATTGCCCCGAATAGGAATTAAACCACAAAAAGGAGTAGGAACTTTATATGATAATATTCAGGGAATAATTACAGTATATACTCCGCTTCATTATTGTAATCTTTGTAAGGATAAACCTTCAGAATTTTCATATGATGGGAAAAACTATTGTGATATCTGTTTGGAGCTTATTAAAACTAAAGAAAAAATTGAAAGCGAAAATTCCAATGGAAAATAATACACAACCCAGAATTGGAATAATACTTCCAAGCAGAGGATTAATATTTGCAGAAACAGAAGAATATATAGAAAAGATACGGAATAATTACCCGAATATTAAAGTCTACAGATCACATAATTTAACTTTACCCACTTGTTTTAACACCTTAGTAGAAGAAGCTTTGGCTGATCCTAAAAAAGTAGATTATATATGGCATTTAGAAGAAGATGTAGTAGGAATTGATAATCTTCTTGATAAATTTTTTGAGGCTATGAAAGAATATGATATAGCGGCCTTAGATTATGGATTTAATTCAGGCTCTAATACAATTGTCAGATCAGCAATAAATAATGAAATTTTATTTTGTGGAACAGGATGTACTTTTATAAAGCGGGAGGTTTTTGAAAAACTACCTAAACCCTGGTTTAAATCAGATAAAGGATTTAATATTAGTACTCTTTCCTGGTGGGACACAAATCCTCATAATGTATACGGGATGCACGATATATACTTTTTTTCATTAGCTAAGAAATATGGGTTTAAAATTACTCAAATTGAAGGAGAAGCAAGACATTTACAATTATTAGCTTTAGGTCAAAAAGAAATAAATAACGGAGTTCATTCAATCGGAGAAAAAGGTAGAATAGAAAGAAAATTAACTTTAGCTTTAAAAGAAATACCTATATGATTTATGCTAAAAGGCTTAATAATTAAAGGTGATAAACGAAAAGGAATACCAGACGACTTTAACTTTAATAAGGATAATTATAAATTACCGTTTGAAGATAATGAGTTGATTGTTTTTTACTGTCATAATTATCTTCATAGAGTAAAAAATATAAACTTATTTCTGAATGAAGCTTGGAGAGCTTTAAAGCAGGAAGGATTTTTAGATATAGTTGTTCCTTTAGCTCCTGCCAGGAATGCTTTTGACCATCCTGAGACAGCAAGATATTTCACAACTGCAACCTGGGAAATACTTATAGATAAAAATAAGTGGAAAATATTAAACTTAGATCATAATAGCAAAATAATAGAAACAGATATGTATATTCAAGAAAATTTTTTACAGGAGTTTCATATTAAACTTCGCCCGATAAAGGAGGAAAAATGATTGACTCAATTTTAATTCCTTCTTGGAATCGAAAAGATAATCTCTTAAAAACTCTTTCCTGCTTAGAGAAGCAAGAATTTGATCCTAAACATATATTTGACATTATTGTTGTTGATGATGCTTCAACTGATGGAACCTGGGATGCTATTAATAACATTAAATATTTCAATCTACCTCAGTTTAGAAAATTTAAACCTTTAAGACGGGAAAACCGTACTTATTGGGGAGCAGGGCCAGCTAAAAATACGGGAGCAAAAGAATCCAGCGAAGACAGCGAAGTTTTGATAGGAATAGATTCTGATGTTTTATTACCGCCACATGTTTTACAAACTTATGCAGAAGATTATGAAGTTGAAAAAAGCGATACCAGAGTAATAATTGGGCCATATCATTTTTTACAGGAACCGATTACTCATATTACAGAAAATTGGTGGATAAACAAAGCTCCTTATATGAAATATACTCCTGATATACGGCTTAAATCATTTCAGGAACATCCTTTTGAAGAGCATTTAGAAGGATTAGGAGTAGCACTATCGTCTTTTGGCGGTAATATTCTTATTCCTCGTAAACTCTTTTTTAAAGCGGGAGGATTTGATGAGAACCCAATTGTTACTCAGGGAGAAGACGGAGATTTTGGGATGACTATGTGGGAATGCGGAGCTAAATCTTCTTATGATATGCGACTTTTAGGCTGGCATAATCCTCATCCTATAGATCATCAAGCAAGAAACGGAAATCAAGCTCAACTAATTGAGTATCTTGATACAAAACATAAAGTAGATTTAATAAAAGAAAATGGAAAAGTTATGCGTCAAAGGGGCGTAGATTGGGTTGTAAGTGATGAAATTATAAAATCAGCCGGATATAATATAGATGATCCTTTTTTTAAATAAATATGGAAGAAGTTAAAATAAATTTAGGTTCGGGAATGATTAATAAAGAAGGTTATTTAAACTGTGATATACGCCCTTACAAAGGCGTTAAACACGTTTTTGATGTAGGAAAGGATAAATTCCCCTTTGAAGATAATTCCGTGTCTGAAATTATTGCAAGTCATTTACTTGAGCATCTGGAAGTAAATCAATTATTTAACTGCTTAGATGAATGCTGGAGGATACTTAAACCTGAAGGAATTTTAATAGTTGATGTTCCAAAAGGGGATACTCCCGCTTATTATGCTCATCCAGATCATAAAATGCAATTTATTGAAGATACATTCGCTTTTTTTCAAGTTCCATCAGGAGGAATTGATGGTCATGGTTATCTAAACCATTTTTGGCATATAGGAGTTACTTTAGTTGCTCCACAAATAATTCAAGCTAAAATGTATCCAAATAAATATGGAAATACTAACTATCCTTATGTTAAAATAACCAGATCAGACGGAGAAGAAATAAAATAACTATGTACGATATTTATTATGCAGCTATGCAAGATAAAGAACAATTAGACGGACTTTTGCGAGTTGCAAGAGATATAAATGCTAAGAAAATCCTTGAAATTGGAACTATGGCAGGAGGAACGGCTGCTGCTTTAGCTTCACAAGGAGCAGAAGTTACTACAATGGATATAACTGATTATTCTCCTTATCCCTGGGAAAAAGAAGAATATAAAAAAGCATTTCCTAATGCTAAAGTTAGGTTTATTAAAGCAGACTCAAGAACTTTTGTAGGAGCGCAAAACGTAAGACTTCCTAATAATGAAAAATATGATCTTGTTTTCATAGATGGAGAACATACTGATCTTTCGGGATATATGGATTGGAAACAATATGCAGAAATGGGTAAAGTTATTGCTCAACATGATATAGCTCTTTATGACAAGCGTTTTGAAGACGATTGGCTACCCAGAAATCTATGGAAAATGATAAAAGATGATGGAAGTTTTACTACAGAAGAGTTTAATAAGTTAGATTATGCCGGAATAGGAGTTATTTATCTTAAAGATGGAGATTATCAAAAAATAACAAAAATGATAGAAGCTTATTTATTTAAAAAATTAAAATAATATGGTAGTTGGAGCAAATCCAGGTGAAAAAATATTAGAATTAGGTACTGGAACACGAAGATATTTCCAATATCCTCAATCTATAGCTATTGATAAAAGCTCTCACGCTAAGTGTGACATTGTGCGTAATGTAGCTCATAGAGGAATCCCCTTTGCCGATAATACTTTTGATAAAGTTCTCTCAATGGATGTTATAGAGCATATAGAAATGTATGATGATTTGATCTTTTTTGTCAATGAAATATGGAGAGTACTAAAAAACGGGGGTATATGGTACTTTACAACTCCAAGTGGACTTTCTGGTTACGAACATTCTACGCATCACAGAGTTTTCTTTCCTGGTGGTTTTTATTATTTCAGTAAACCTCCTGATGAAACATGGGAACATATGAGAATAGCTGACGGAATTGTAGCTATGTTTGATTTGAATATTGTTCCTGAAGAAAGCGGGAGAGTAATTCAGGGAGAATTTAGAGCAATAAAATGATATGATTTCATGGCTAATAACCACATATAACCGTAAAAATCAATTAAGAAATACGTTATATAGAGTAAAGCTTCTTACACTTCCTGATGAGCTAGTAATTGTTGATGATGGAGAAGACGGAACAGAAGAAATAATTAAGGAAGTTGGACTTTCTATTCCTACAACATATATTCATAAACCTCATAATTATTATGATATTTGCGGTATTTCACGAAATATAGGAATAAAGAAATGTAAAGGAGATATTATTGTTATCTCAGACCCCGAATGTTTATTTATTACAGACGTATTTGCTCAAATGAAAGAACAAAGCAAAGAAGTACCTAATTCTATAATTACTGCCGGAACTGTTTATGGAGTAAGAAGAGATGCTTTAAGACAACATCATTTATTAATTCAAGCACCAGAAAGAATGTTAACTGAAGTTTGGAAAGTTTATGATTACGGAAAAGAACCTAATTCTCAAGATATAGTAGTAAAAACAACTAATTGGGCAGCTTCATATATTGTTTGGTATAAGAAAGAATGGCTTATGGAAATAGGTGGATATGATGAAGACATGAGCATTACCAGAGGCGGTGGTGGGTATGCTTATGATGATGTAGATATTTTGTCAAGATTAGCTGTAATGGGACATAACCAAGTAGTAAATCCAGATATACAATGTATTCATCAGTTTCATTTACCGCCTGAAGGGAAAACAGCTATGGGTGGAATTATAAATCATGAAATTATGGTTAAAAAAGAGCTTTATAATACAAATAAATTTCATGATTTAAAAAATAATCCTGATGTGATAGCTAATAAAAATAGAGAATGGGGAATGTTATAAATGCCAATAACTAAAGGAGAATATACTTATATTACGGAAGACATAAAAATGTATGGTCTAATGGAGCTTATTGTAGGTAAATTTTGCTCTATAGCATCAGGAGTAAGTATAGAATCAGGTTATCATCCTAATATAGATAATCCTGATGTTATTTCAACATTCCCTTTTTATGAAGTATTTGGAGTAGATTATCCAAAATGTACTTTTAAACATAAAGTTGTAATCGGAAATGATGTTTGGATATGTACAAAAGCAACGATATTAGATGGTATTACTATAGGAGATGGAGCAGTTATAGCTTCTAATTCAGTAGTAACTAAAGATGTACCGCCTTATGCTTTTGTAGCGGGAAATCCTGCGGTAATTAAGTATTATCGTTTCTCACCAGAAATGATAGAATCTTTATTAAAGATAAAATGGTGGGACTTAAATCTTAATTTTATTAAAGAAATTATATATTATATGAAAGATATAAATAATTTTATTAAATTTTATGAAGAAAATTCTGATAAATTTAGGGCAAATACTTTTAATAGATAAAAAAGATTGGAAGATTATTAGGTATTATTCTTGGAGGACACGTTGGGATAAGAAAAGAAATTGTTATACTTGTCCGATGGCATACATTAATAAAAAACAATTTTTGGGTTATTTTGATAAACCTAAAGAAGCAAGTAAAATATATAAAAAAACAAAGAATAGTTATTTGCAAAAATATGGGTAAAACAATACTTATAACAGGAGGTTGTGGTTTTATAGGCACGAATATTTGCTTAGAAGCAAGAAAACGTGATTATGAAGTTATTGCTTTTGATTCTTTAATCAGAAAAGGAGTTGAAAATAATATTTCTGTTTTAGAAAAAGCAGGAGTAACTATTTTCAGAGGAGATATACGTAACACAGAAGACTTAATTAGGCTTCAAAATGAGCATAAAGATATTGAAGGAATAATACATCTCGCTGGAAATCCAGGCATTCCCTGGTCTATCTCTTATCCTACATATGATTTTGAAGTTAATGCTTTAGGCACTCTTAATATTTTAGAACTTGCAAGAATATACGGAAATATTCCTGTTATTTACGCCCGCACCAATAAAGTTTATTCTGATCTTATTAATGACATTCCAATTGCTGAAGAAGAAACTCGTTATGATTGGCGACAACCAAAAGAAGGTTGGCTTGATGGAGTTACAAGTAACGGAGTAAATGAAGGTTTTTCAACTGAAGGATTTGGAAAATACTCTCATTCTCCTTATGGAATTAGTAAGCTTACAGGAGATGCTTATTGTCAGGAGTATTTTTTAACATATAAACTTCCTGTAGTTATAAATCGAATGAGTTGTATTTATGGATATTATCAACAAGGAGTTGCCGATCAAGGTTGGATAGATCATTTTGTAAGAACTATAGGATTTGGAAATAAAAAATTGGATATATTTGGAGATGGAAAACAAGTTAGAGATATGCTTTGGGGAGAAGATGTTGCAAGGCTATATTTGGATGAATTAGAGCGTATTCATTATATACAAGGAGAAGTTTTTAATATTGGAGGAGGAATAAACAATACTTTATCTTTAAAAGAAGCGATCACAGAAATTGAAACTTTATCAGGAAATAAAGCAGAAATAGAATATCATAACTGGAGACATGCAGATCAAAAAATATATATTTCCGACATCACTAAAGCTTGTGAAAAACTAGAATGGCAACCAAA
Source organism: Sulfurovaceae bacterium (assembly GCA_028715055.1). GTDB lineage: Bacteria > Campylobacterota > Campylobacteria > Campylobacterales > Sulfurovaceae > BN30871. Next base: position 10,838 of record JAQTLE010000008.1, on the reverse strand, counting down.
AATTTCCCCGAAAGAAGGGATTAAATTAATGTATGAACGATATAAAAATAGCTAGTCTTTGTTTATTAGCCTATAAACGTCAGGAAATGCTTCAAAAGTGTCTGGAATCGCTCCACATGACCTTAGACATACCTTCTGAGGTTATTATTAATTATGATGGAATTGAAGGAAGTAAATTTGATTTTAATTTAGATCAAGCTTCAAAATTTATTATTAATCATGGAAATAATCGAGGAGTAGGTAGAAGCTTTCAAAATTGCTTAGGAGTTGCAGAGGGAGATTATATTTTTAAAGTAGACACTGATCTAATTTTTCATAAAAATTGGCTTTCTACCGCTATTTCTATACTGGAAAAAAATCTTGATATTGGCGCAATATCTTTGTTTGATTACCGCCATTATGACCCTAAAGATACTCGATTTAATATTCTTGAAGAACGGGAAGATTGCTATATTGTAGATGATTTTGTATCCAGTATTTATGGATTTAGAAAAGCGCAATTAGGAATTGTTAAAGGACATAGAGGGATTATTGCAGATGACGGAATACATCATTCATTAAAAACAGGAAGATATAGCTTAGAAACAGGAGAATATATATCTCCTAAATATTTAGCAATAACTAAAACTGATTTTGTAACTAATCAAGGCTTTGGACTTGGCAAATCTGTTTATGTTGTTCCTGATAAAGACGGAAATCCCGTTGCTGCTAAAACTTATTCTTCTCCATTTATCTTTAATAAGCCACAATTAGCATAAATAGTCTTGACATTTATACTAACTTAATGGTATAATACACTCCTTATGGCTTTTGATGTCACCACTTTAAAAATAAATAAAAATACAGATGATTTATTTGATTTTTTCTCAATAACAGAAAAACGAGCAGGTGAAATAGCTAAACAAGTAAGTATGTGTGAATCGGTGATTAATGAAGCATCAAAAAAAGATTTTTCTATAAAAAACATTGAACTTTTAAAACAGGCTGTTTTTTCAGGAATAGCGCAATCAATAGAAGAACTTTTATTTATTATGATGTTATTAGGAACAGATGCGGGAAAACAATCAGAAAGAAAAATATTAGCTGATATGTTATTTAACATAAATATGATAATGAAAAATATGGGTAAAAAAACCAAAAAGAATTAATATGAAAATAATTCTAGGAATAATAATTGGAATAATTTTAGTTTTAACAATTAAGTCAGTTTATGCTGAAAATAAAATATGGGAAATAAATACTCTTTGGTCAACAAGAGTTGAAAAAATACAGGATGGAAATATTAATTGTTATGTTCTTGTAAGTAGTTCTAATAGTTATGGAAAAATTTCTTATAATTATGGAGCTATTAGTTGTATAAAAATAAAATAAATAATATGCCAAAATATACAAAAATGATTGTTGATAAATTAGAAAATATACATTTTGCAACTCGTGCAATTATGCGATATGAAACTGAAGGAGATTGGTATGATTCAGGCTATATTGAGGTTTATGAAGGCTTATCTCCCAGAGAAAAATTAGCAGTTGGAGTGCATGAGTTAGTAGAAATGGTTTTACTTCATTTACAGGGAGTTACAGAAGATATGGTAAATGAATGGGATACTGTAGATACAAATGGAGCATATAATCCAAAAATGTATGATAAAGATAAAAGATATAAAGAAGCACATGAATTTGCTGAAATAATAGAGAAAAAAATTATAGAAACAGCAAGATTAAATTGGAAAAATTATAGTAAAAAAATGGATGATTTACATATTAAATATGAAAAGCAAAAACTTATTCCTAAAAATAAAAAACATAGTATAGCTTATCGTGAAAAAACAGCTAAAAGAGCAAGTGAATATGCTAAAACTTTAAGGCGGGATGTAAAAGGACACTTTATTAAACCAAATAGAATAGAAAATGGTAAAGCTATTTATGAGAACTAACTATAGTCGGGGAAGAGCTTATGAATATAAAGTTATTAAAGAAATGGAAAAAAATGGTTGGTTTTGTATCCGTAGTGCCGGAAGTCATTCTCCTGTAGATATTATTGCTCTCCAAAAATTAAAAGATGAAACATTTGCAGTTAAATTTCTTCAAATAAAAACCTCAATTAAATTTAAAGAAAAAACATATTTTTTTGAAGAAATAGATACTACAGGTGGAAAATTCTTTGTAAAGTTTTTACAGTTTCCAACAAGGCTTAATAAACCAAAAAAGCACAAATAGTACTTGACATAACTACTGTGCTTATGGTATAATACATAAATATTAATAATTAAATTATGGCATCAAAATATATAGGATGGTTACAAACAACAGTTTACTTAAAACCTGAAGAACATGCTTTCTTGAAAATTGAAATGATTAGGAAGGGTACAAGTATTAATAAATACATTCGGGAGCTTATTTTAAACGATTTAGATATTAAAAATAAATTAAAACCTAAAAAATAGAAACCTTTTTGAAAGGGGGTGAAAAAATTATGGTACATAAAACAACAGATTACAAAATCTTTACTCATATCGTTGGTAATAGACAAGTTAATGATACTCATGTTAAAGCATTAATGGAATCTATTCGAATAAAAGATATGTTAGCTGATAAACCTATTAACGTCATTCAAAATGAAGATAAAGAAACCTTTGCTATTTTGGATGGACAACATAGGCTGGAAGCTGCAACCCGTATGGGAAAAGCAATCTATTACACAATTTCTGAAACAGGTGGACTTAATGAAGTTCATCTCTTACAAAGACAAAAATTGTGGACAGCAAAAGACTATCTTGAATCATATATTACAAAGGGAATAAAAGATTATGAAATTTTGAAAAACTTTGTAACTAATTATCAATTTAGTATTGCAGTTGCACTTCAATTGTTTAAATCTGAAACTACATCCGAACATGATGAATCTTGGGAAAATTTCAGATCAGGTAAATTTAATGCAGATAATCTTTTGCAAGCAGACGAAAGGGCAAAAGCATTAATAGCATTAAAACCATACAGCGATTATGAAGTTTGGAGAACCAGAAACTTCATCCAGGCAATTAAAAAAGTATGGGAAAAAGTTGAACCATCAGTCTTTTTAGAAAAAGCTAAAGAGAAAGGAGATAGGTTCAGGCGTAGAGCAACAATTCGTGATTATCTTAAAGATTTTGAAGATATAGCGAATTACAAAGTAAAAACGAATCATGTACGTTTTTACTAAAGCAAAGTAGTTTGTGACTCAGGGGAGGAAATTATAACTCCCCTGATAACAAGCTTAGAAAGAAAATTAATATGAGAAACAATGAATTAGTAAATGAAAAAAGAATAAGTTTAAACGAAACTCCTTTAACATTTGGAGCTAGATTTAATAAATCACGAGCTACTATTTCAAGATGGGAAACCGGAATAACTCCTGTTCCAGATTATGTTATGAATTTTGTTTTACATAATAAATTACCTGGAGAAAATCAGGAAATTATATCTACTGATAACAAAACAATTAATGAATTAGTAAAAGAAAAAAGAAAATTGCTACGAGAATCTATGAGAATATTTGGAAACAGATTTAATAGAAGTAGTGGGCTTGTATTTCTTTGGGAACAAAAAGGATATAAAGTACCAAGTTATGTTATGAATTTTGTTTTACATAATAAATTACCTGAAAACAAACCATTAACATATAGATTTAAAAACACTTTACATAAACAATTTAATTGGAAAAAACATTTTTTAAATTTTACTCTTTATAAAAAAAGAAATTTAAAAATAGGTTATGCGGGAAATGAGTGGAAAATTACGCCAAAAACCCGTGAACCAATTAAACCTTCTATAGTCATGGAATTTATAGAAAGTATACTTAGAATAGAAGATGAAGACCTTATAAAAATATTACAAGAAAATAGGAATTTTATAACAGAAAAACATATTGTAGATAAAATTATTTTATCTATTCAACAACATATGCCTATAAAAGAAAATGCCACTCCTACTTCTGGTGTCAATATCCAACTCCTAAAAGGGAACGAAAACGAGGCTTAGTTATAACAATTGGATTAACCGTAAAAGTCGGACTTGCCACCACTGCCACCCCACCGGTCAAGGCCGTTGCGGGAATAGTAGCGGTGATTGTTTCAGTAGCGGTGATGTTGTAGCCAGCCTCTGCGCTCAAAGTAATCGTGACTACAGTATCGCTTGTCCTCACCACATCAGTTACAGGGATTTTAGCCTTGACCTCTGCATCCCAGCCTGTAGCTTCTGCTTGAGCAGAGTCTAAGCCATTGATGATATTCTGTCTTTGAGCGTCAAAAGTGGCTCCAGTGGCTACCCAAGTGTCACCTGTTAAAGTCAAAATTATCGTCTTTCCTCCAGCCACTATATCGGCTTCAGTGATAGAGGCGGTGGCTGTACCTGTGAGAGCGATAGTTCTTCCTCCTAAAGCTAGATATAAAATTTCACGAGCTACAGCATCAGCCGTTCCCCAATTCAAGGTAAAACCACCTGAGTCAAAAGAAGAAAGATCGGCGGCTGATTTGACGGTTGAACCGTCTGCTGGATCAACCATTTTTATAATATTTGCACTATCTAATACTGATTTTTTAACAGTTGTAGATACTCCGTTTTTACTTGTCGTTTCAGTAGCAACTCGTTGGGTAGTAGATGTTGCCATACCAAGCGCATTGGCAGAATGAGTTTGTTGTACAGTAGTTTGTGCAGTCTCAACAGCACTAGCAAGAATTAAGGTATTAGGAATAAAACCTACTCCTGTTATCCCTTGAGTTCCTGTTGAGGTTTTTTGTAAAAAATTTCCAACATCAACTTTTAGTCCCTTTAAGGCGATATATTGGATTACATTTGCAGTTCCTTCTACAGTAGTATAATTAAGAGTAAATCCATCAGCATCAAAACTAACCAAGTCTGCTTCAGCCGCTACGGTTGTAGCATTAAGTAGCATTGAAAGAGCAGAATTAGTTCTTTGATAATGAGCGTCTTGGGTATTCGCGCCATTAAACCCAAATCTTGTACTAAGCGACCCACGCTTGGTTGTGCTTTTAGCAAAACCTAAAGTAAGACGTTGTGCTGATGAAGTAATCCACGAAGGAGGAGCTGAAATATCGTCTTGATGGGTAAAAAATAAAACGCAATCTGGTTGAAAACCTACTCCTGTATATGCCTGATTGCCTGTTGTTGTTTTTGCGGCAATATATCCAGTTTTAACATTAGTAAGATCACTTCCCCCTAAACAAAGAATGTTTATTTTTCTTTGCACCCCATCAGAACGAAGCCAGGTAAGAGTCATTCCGTCAGAATCGAGGGATTTAATATCCAAAACTCCATTATTTGCCTGAGAAGCTCCAACAATATAAACCAAATGATTGTCTATAACTGATTGCCGAGTGTTTGCTGCTACATTGTCTTGACCGTAATATGAGCCAACTTGTTGAGCGGTAGTTGAACCAGTTCCAGCCCCCAAACTTTGAACAGCATTAGCATTAATGCCATCTGCTGTACCATCAACGGCAAAAGCAATAAGTATTTTTGGCTGAAACCCAACTCCAGTTATAGCTGTGTCTTCACCTGTGCCACTACTTATTACAGAAGCGGTTTGTGTAATTTGAATTAGTTTTGATAAAAGTGCCATATTATTTCCTCATCCTCTCTTCAATCTTTCTTAATCCCAAAACAGTTAAAAACAGGAGAGGAAGAAGAAAGAGAAAGAGAAAAGAGCCAAGAAAGGTTTTCATTAGATAGTTGCTTTATATCCCACAGCACTTACTCTAGTATTGCTTCCTGTAGTAACACAAGTTGCCTGAAGAGCTTTTGCCGCTGTTGGTACTTTTAATGGAGTAGGTAAAGTAATTGAAAAACCTCCACCTGCCGCTGCTGCATAGCCCGTATATAAAACAGTTCCCGAAGTTTCCTCGGTAATATTGACAAATGTTCCAACTGTAGCATGGGAATTAGTAACTAAAATATGAGTAATATAAAGATAGTTTGAAGCTACACCAGCAATAATTGTTGTAGCGGTAGTATTGGTAATATCAGAAGTTGCTCCACTTACTAACTGTTGCGGTAAAGCATAAGGTTGAACTACTAATTTACCTAAAAGATCAGCAATAAGTTGAGCTTTTCTAGTAGTAGTAACTGCACTAACGTCTGCGCTTACTCCTTGTGCGCCTATATTAACAGGATTATCAGTTATAGCTACGTTTGTAGCTACTGTACCACCTACGGATAAAGAACCAGCCAAGCCACCATTAACTACTGTTGTTGCTCCTATTTGAGCAATAGCAACTGCATTAGTTGTGCCTGGAGTTGTTTGGTCAATTCCTACTTTACCCATTAAATTAGTTCCAGCAGGTAAAGCATTTGTAATACCTGTTACTGCTCCAACTGTAGTAACCGTTGCAAGAGTTTGTGCTGCTGCAATATTAATAGTTCCTATAACTTTTGTTGTCTCTGCTGCAAGAGTAGCAGCAGCCTGTACCGCAAATGTTCCAGTATTAGTTACTGCTATAGTTTGAGAAGCAGCTATATTTACTGTACCAATTACCTTTGTAGTTTCAGCAGCAAGAGTAGCGGCAGCTTGAACAGCAAATGTACCCGCATTAGTTACTGCTCTTGAAGCAGGAGCTTGCTCCATAGCAGAAATTTCTTTAAGAACAGACATTATGGATACTGCGGTTGTATCAGTAGCGGTTGATTTAGCATCAGCTTTTGCTCCTAATGTTACACTTGCTCCATCTGCAATAGTTGAAGCAAAAGAAGTATTAGCAATAGAACCACTTGAAATATTTACATTAACTTTACTTGCTGAAACTGCTCCCGCTAAAGTTGCTAAATTTCCACCTGTTTCTAAAGCGAAACCTGTAATTGCTGCTGGTGGTGTTAAAGTAGTAAGCTGTGCTGCGGTTAAAACTACAGGAACAGAAGCAGTAGCTAAAGCTTGTCCCAATGCTGGAATATTATCAGTTTTAGCTTTTATAAGTGCAAGCGTTGTCTGAGTAGCAAAATCTTTACCCGCTATTGTAGCAAGATTACCTCCTGTTTCAAGAGCAAATCCTGTAATAGCTGCTGGTGGAGTAAGTGTAGTAATTTGTGCTGCCGTAAGAACAACAGGGATAGAAGCAGCAGCAAGTTGTTGTCCAAGAGATATATTACTTCCTCCAATTGTTCCTACATTTACGGGGAAAGTAGATGCAGAATTACTTCTGACAAAAACATCTCCGTCTGCTGCGGTAACTGCTGCCGTTAATGCACCGAAAGGATTAACTTTAACATCAACATAAGCTCCTCCTCCTGCTGTAGTTTTACCAGTAACAACACCTTTAAAAAGTTGAACATGGTCGAATGAACTAATTACTTTATCAACAGAAGTAAATAAATTAGGAGTTTGAATTGTATGCTGAATAACTTGTAAGCGAAAAAAACTTTGTGGTGTAGTTCCATTTGTATAAACTATCCTGTAGTAACGATTATGAACACCTGATGAAAGAAACTCAAGATTATTAGCAACTAAATTATCGCTATGTGTATGATCCCAATTAGTTCCATCTGAAGACCATTGTAAAGAAAACCCATTAGTTGCGCTATTTTGATCTGAAAAAGCTGTAACAGATACTTGCGTAAGTCCTAGAGCATCAGTAGCTACGCCTGTAAATACACCATTTGCACCAAGAGGAGTTGTAGATGAATTTCCGCTATCAATAATTCCTGTTTTAACATCAGAAGGTAAAACTACAGGAATAGAACCTGCCATTGTTTTTTGTCCCAAAGGGGCATTAATGGTAGTTCCTGCGCTTCCCTGATTTAATGCTGGTGTTCCTATTGGCATAATTTAGCGACCACTCGCCTGATCTGACATCTCAAAAATTGTAACACTAGATAAAGAACTTGCTATTCCATAAAGAATCATTCCTGCTCCTGCATCAAGAGTAGGTGAATAAGAACCTGATGTAACAGGAAGTCCTTGTCCTGCTCCTGCTACAGCTACATTACTATCTCCGATATATATTGTATTAGCAGAATTATTATAAACAATCATACCCCTTCTTTGAGTTAAATTTACAGAAGGAAGCTTAGTTGCTGTTGATCCTACATTTAAAGTTGTTGCTTTAAAAGTTCCATCAAGTCCATTAATACTCATATGAGTAGAAGGTTGAACTGTCATTTGGGGTCTATTTAAAATTGATACTAATGTCTCTTTAATTTCATAAAGCATATCTTGATCTTTTCCTTCTCCTGTTTGAACAACAGGAACAGGAATGTCTTTTATAGCTTCAATAATAGGTTTGAAATCAATTTTTTGTATTTTCATCTCAGGAGGTTTTTGTACTGCGATCATAGAAATAGCTGTAGCCATCTGCCCAAGCCTAACTTCAAGAGCTTTGAAATGTTTTTCTATCTCAGAAAAATTACTTACTTTTACTGGAGGAAGAGTTTGAATATCTGCTTGTACTCTACCTTTAACTTGAAAAATATTAGGAAGAGAAATTTGTTGCGGAATTTTACTATGTATTATCGCTAAAGCTTTACCAATTTTTTCAGTTAAAGTTATAAGCTCTTGCTCTTCTTCACGTTTAACAACAAGTTTAATTATCTCTTCATTTCCTGATTGAGATGTATTCTTTAAACCATCTACAATAGCATTTTTCATACTGGAAATAAGAGATTTATTTTTTCTATCTTCAACTAATCTTTTACGAGCTTGTAAATCTATCATATAACTTTCATTTCTTTCAATTTAATCATTCTCTTTTTAGCATCAACTCCCGCATCAGTTCTATATAGCATATTTTTTAAACTTAAAGTTGGAATATAGGTATTGTATAACATATCAACTGCTGATGGTAAATTATTAGCTACGCAAGTAACTTGAACTATCTCTCCTGCTACTCCTGCTGCTACCATACCTTTATTTTCATCATACTTTACATAATAAGGATAAAAATATAAATCCCATTTCTTATCCCATTTTATCGGTACTCCTTCATTTTTTTCAACTCCATCCTTATATGGATAAGGAGGAATACCTACCCAAGTAGTTACTCCAATTTTACCTGTAGGAAACAAAGTTGGCAGAGTACCCTCTGTAAGTGCTACAAACAGGGAGTGTACCGTTTGACCTGTTTCTTCAAGTAAAGTTATGTCAAGAGGGAAGCTTGGATACCCCCATCTACCGCAAAATTCAATAAAATATGGCTTCTTATCTTCTTCAGAAATAATAGAATTAATTGCTATTTGTCCAACATAACCATCCTTAATAAGTTTAGGTGTGAGTTTCGTAAAAATTTCATAGAATTGTCCTTCAAGTTTATGACAATATTCAACAGCAGTAGCTCCTCCTGTTTGCGGGCCAATATCATCATTCATTACTGGCTTATTCTCAAAATAATAAATAAGAGAGTTGGGAAGAATTTGACCTTTACTATTAATCATAGCTGAGAAATCCATAAGTTGACCTTTAACTTCTTTTTGAAGTTGAAATGATTCCTTCCATTCCCATTCTTCTTTAAAATTTTTTAAGCCTTCAATTAAATCAATAATATCTTTTCCTTTATAGGTATATTCCTTCGGAACATCAGCATCATTAGGTTTAAAGTAAAATACTTCATCTTTTTTTCTACCTTTAAGAAAATTTATACCGCTATCAAAAGAATTAAAAGAATAAGTTTCCGGTATTTCCATAATTCCTTTCACCATTTTTTGTCCAAAGTCTCTATCTATCTCAATCTTATCTGCAAGTGGTGTACCTCCTATGACTTTGTAGCCTTCCATACGAAGGTGTTTACCTGTTTCACCTAATCCTACATCATCTATTATAATAATAAGGTTATCGGGCTTTATACGGTTCAGAACACTATGATAATCAAGAGTATTAACTAACTTAGAATAATCTTCCAAGTTTTCCATTCCTTTTCCTGTAGCTCTTACGTCATCAGCAACAATATGGAAATAAATCTTTTCAACATCTTTTTCTTTATTTAGCTTTGGAACTAAAAAAAAAGATAATCCAATCTGAGAAATTATTAAATAGTTCATATATATGTTTTATCCTTTGAAACCAACACAATCTTTGTTTTAGGACATAGTATTCTTAATAAATAAACCTGTTCGGAATCATTTTCATAGAATTTATCAACTTTACATTTTTCAATGATATTAGCTTTATGAGAAACAATATTTGATAAAGATAAATCTTTTTTATCTACAGGATTTAAAAATACAGGAACTTTAGGCCCAACCCAATCTTTCATAAAATCATTATAAGCTTCCCAACTTTCTCCTGTTATAACAGCACTAACCAGAGACCAAAGAGTAGGGTTAGCATCCCATGTTCCATCAAAATCTGAAAAAATTCGAATTAGAAAGCACCTCCTACTCCTCTTGTACTAATTTTAGATGGATCAACCTGTATTCCTTTTTGTGCCGGAGGTTGTGCCTGAACATCTCCATAAGGAATTGGAGATTGGAAGTTCTGCTTCATTTGATCTTGAACATCTACTCTTTGAGAGTATGGAATAGGAGCAACAATACTTTGATTTATCGGCTGTTGTTTTTGTTGCATTAACCGAGGAAGAATTGCCTGTAATTGAGCAAGAAAAGCATTAGGAATTGATTGTTTTTCAGGTTGTGTTGGTTGTTGTGCTGGTTGTTGTGGTTGTTGCTGATTAAAAGTATAACTTGTTCCTCCTGTTTGATCTTTAGCAAAAGAAGAAGGTTGTTTTGTATATTCTTGTCCAGACATACTCATAATATTTCTTACATAGTTTTGAGTTTCTTTATATGGAGGAACTCCACCATATTTTTGAACTGCTCCAATTCCTGCATTATATGAAGCTAAAGCTTTAGGCATATCTCCT
>JAQTLE010000007.1 GCA_028715055.1 Sulfurovaceae bacterium | reverse complement strand
GTATTATGAGGAGTTTGGAGAGTTTCCGGCTTCTAAAAAAATATATAAAGATGTGAAAATAGGTATTTGGCTTTCAGTGCAAAAAAAGAATTATAAAAAAGGGCAACTCTCGGACGATAGGATAGCGCTACTTGAGAGTATTGATGAGAGTTGGAAGATCAACAAAAGGAAAACAAAATGACCTACGAAGAAAACAAAAAAATATGCGGAAAATTCCCCCCGGAAATAATGTATGAGGGATTGAGAGAATTAATAGCAACCGTAAACGCTGCCATGAACAAAGTTGTAGAACCTGATGATTTAGAGGCCCAAAACGATGCAGCACGAGTACATGAAATTGCATACACTACAGTGAACACAAAAAAACCAAAAGAGATAGATTATCCTTTTTATTATACAGAGTTGCAAGCAATTCATAATAAATATAAAGATAGAGCATTAAATAAAAAATGGGCCGGAATAATTGAGCGACAAAATGAAATGATTGAAAAAGGAATATTGTGAATAAAGAGCGATATTTAAAATTTTCGGACGAAGCTTTTGATGAAGCTTTGGAAAAAATATTTCAAGAGATAATATATAATCAAAAACCAATACCACAAGACGAACCAAAAGCAATTGTGTTTGGCGGTCAACCTGGGGCCGGCAAGTCAAGCATAATGATGGATATGGAAAATTTACTATTAAATGGAAATTGCGTAATAATCTCCGGTGATGAATACAGAAAAGATCATCCTCAATTTAAACAAATCGTTGAACATTACGGCGATGACTGGAGTTTAAAGACCGGCAAATGGTCAGGTAAGTTAGTCGAAAAAATTATTGAAAAGGCTATCGAACAAAAATTTAACATACAAGTTGAAGGCACACTAAGGGATTTAAAGGTTCCTATGGGAACGATGCAGCTATTAAAATCTCAAGGCTATGATATTACTCTAATGATTGTTACTTGTGACCAAAATTTAAGCTGGGAAAGTACAGTACAAAGGTATGAAAGAGATATGATTTTTGGAGAAATACCTAGAGCAGTAAACAAAGATTATTACGACAAGCTTATTAAAGATTTACCAAAAAACGCAGAAGATCTTTACAATCTAAATCTCCATGATAGATTTATGGTATGGAGCAGGGATCAAAACTATAATAGAAATATCGCTTACGACAGCAACACCAATGGTAAATTTTCAAGGAACATTATAGAAAGAGAACTAGAACCCAAAAAAGAACAAAAGCAAGAGATCAAGAAGGATGGTATTAGCAGATGATTAAAAATAAAACCTTGCAAATAAGACTTACGAAAGAAGAAAAAGAACAGATAGAGAAGAAGGGTAAAATGGCAAACTTACCGGCCTCTGCTTATCTAAGAAATTTAGGACTTGGATATACAATTGAAAGCAAAACAGATATTATGGCTATAACACAACTAAATAAAGCAATCGGAGATCTTGGCCGACTTGGAGGATTGTTTAAATTATGGCTCTCAAATACAAAAGAGGAATGGGATCCACGGCTTGGAGATAAAAGCAGATTCAAAGTTGAACTCCTGGTTAGAGAGATAGAACAAAATAAACAAGAGCTTTTAGAAATAGCAAGGAGATTATTATGAGAGAAATTATGAGTAGGTTGTGTAATATTTCAGATAAATCTTATTATGTTTGGAGAAAGAAAAGTCATATTAAATTAATAATGTTAATTGAAAAATACTTTACCAAAAAAGACCTTGAGGAGTTTTTGAGTACCGGGAAAATTTCAAAATACGAGGGGATCAAGCAAGGTACTCAAGACCTCATTTTATCAGAGGTACAAAACAACTCAAAAATGCTCTCCGAGCTTTTAGAGGCATTAAAAACGTCCGGGGAGATCACCAAATGAAAAAAGAAGATATTTTCTCAAAAATTCTCGATTGTTCGGTGAGCGGGTTCTATAAGTGGAAGAAACAAAACAGACTAATTATTAAACTCCTCGAAAAATATTTTACACAAAAAGACCTTGAGGAATTTATTGACACCGGGAGCATTACGAAATTGGAAGCTCTCGAGGGATTATCCATCGAGGACGTTAAATTTATCCTTGACAATAAAGAGATCATTATGAAATTCCAAGAGATCAAACAACTCATGCAAGGATCACCCCAATGAAAAAACAAATTACAGAACTTATGCAAATATCTGACGTTTCTTATTATAGATGGAAAAAATCACCAAAGCAAAAAGATAAAAAAGAGGCTCCAAAAATATTCTCTTTGCTTGAGTATGCTTTTTCTGAACAAGAATTAGATGAATATCTAAGTAGTGGGAAAATTGAAAAATTAGAACTTATAAAAGATATTGATATCGAGGAACTTAAAACTCTTATCAAAAACAAGGACTTACTACATAAAGTAACAGAAATAAAATCATTATTGGAGGACAAATAATGCATAAATTTTTGAGATTAAAAAATGTTCTAGATTATAAAATAGTTATGGAAATATTCAAATTCTCACGACAAAGTTGGAATAATTGGAAAAAAGAAAATAGACCTATTATTACTTTAATTGAAAAATATTTTACCAATGAAGATTTGCAAGAGTTTTTAGTTACTGGTAAAATTTCTAAACTAGATGATTATATAGAATATTTGCATAGCTCTCAAGAGAAGAGCAAAGAATATAATCTCTTCAAAGAATTTCTTGAGTTTAGAAAATACAAAGAAATGAAATGAAAAAATTTCTGCTAAAAATCCTTGACATTTTATATAAATTACAAACACGAAAGAAGTGGTAATTGATAGTTAAAATTGTAGCAGCTAAAAAAGCAACTGGAAGTTTCGGCGGACTTTCCAATTATTTGTTGGATAAACTTGGTATTCATAAAGACAAAGTAGAAGATATCGAGTTTTCTAATTGTGAATTTGATGATATTGAAACCAATATCGAGTTTATCGAACAAATACAATCTTTAAACTACTCCAAAAGCGATAAAACACTTCATCTTATTGTTTCGTTCCAGGAAGATGAAAAGCCGGCAAAAGAGACACTTAGAGATATCGAAAAAGAGCTGCTTAAAGCTATAGGCATGGAACACCATCAAAGACTTAGCGTCACTCATGCAAATACAAATAACTACCACTTGCATATTGCAGTAAGCAGAATAGATCCTGACACATATAAAAGAATAGATCCTTTTCAATCAAAACGGAAGCTTGATAAAAAGATGATTGAATTGGAAGAAAAATATAATCTAAAAAAAGACAACCATATACCTAATTGGAAATTGGCCGAGCAAGATCGTAAGTCCAATAATATAGAACATAATAAGGAGAATAATTATGAGCCAATACGAGAGCAACACAGCCGAGCTGAAAATAGAAGACTTAGAATATCACAGTCCGTTACTAACGACCTTAAAAACAGAACAAAGGCCGGCAAACGAGATAGCATGCGTAAGCTGTCCGATATCGATATGGTTCACGACAAAAAGCTTACTCAAGTGCTATTGTCCACAAATGAACGCAATAGTGTACGAGGAGAAGAGCAAGGACTTGCCGATAATCAATTGCGATGGGAGAGACAAAGCAATAGCAGCAATGCTGGCAGCACAAGAGCAGTAGATATCAAATCTCACACCGGCAAAACAAATCTCACAGAATGGATCAGAGATAACGCGCTTTTGGACATAAAAGCCGTTTTAAGCGATAAAAACACTTCACTTGAGCAATTGCATACAACTCTAGCAAAATACAACCTGGAGCTAAAAGAAAGAGGCAATGGCCTTATCATCAAAGATAAGAGCCGAAATCTCTTTTGCAAGGCTAGCGATATCGATCGAAACCTATCAAAGAACCATTTAGCAAAACTGTATGGCAGCTTTACGGCCATGGACATAGATATCAAACCAACCATACAGTTTGGTACACCTAAAAATGATTACTGGGATAAATACAAAGCTCAAATGGATCTACAATACAAAACAAAAAAAGAACAATCAGATATCCTAAGAGACGAGTATAACCAAGGTAAATCGGCCATTCAAACAAAATGGAGACAAAGGATTGTAACTCTCAAGTCAGATAAAAGAATGAACAAGAGGATCAAAAAAGAAGCATATCAAAAGATATTTGAAAATCAAAGAAAAGAGCTTAGAGAGCTATATGAGAATTATACTATCTCAAAATCTCACATAAACAAAGAAAACAGACAAATAACATATAAAGATTATCTCATAAGCGAATCTCTTAAAGGAGACGATAAAGCTCTTGAGATACTTAGAAAACAAAAACCGCCTAAGCCAAAAGAAGATGAAAATACTATTGGATCCAAAATGGATCATAGACTTTTTGTCTCCAGCAAACCGGTTATCACAAAACTCGGCTTTGTTGTCTATAAGCTAGATAAACAAAACGATAATTCAAAGATCATAGATAAAGGTAATCACCTCAAGGTATCCAACGCAAGCGATGAAGCACTGCTTAGAGCTTTGGAAATGGCAAAGCTCAAGTATGGCAGCACTCTTGATATAACCGGTGATAATGCCTTTAAAACAAAAGTTATATCCCTGGTGCAGAAACACAATATTAATATTAATTTCAAGGACAAAGGCATGCAAAAAGCGTTGGATGTACTAAAAGAAAATGAGAAGAATGTTACTGATGAAATAGTTGTTAAAAAAGGTAAAAATTTATAGTAATTATTATTTGTCTTCATCAATTCAAGATCTGTCTTATTGCCACGACTTGCATATTCACTCCTTAATTTTTTAACTAAAGCCTAACAATAAACCTCACGTTTTGTTGACTCTAAAATTAATAAAATCAATTTTATACCAATCAAATTATTGCTCCTCCAGCTTTATAAAATTAAAAGGAGTAAAAGATGCAAACTTACACAAAAAAAGATTTATTAAATAAATCAATAAACCAAAAAAACACCAAGAAGAAAACATTTTGTCTTTTCTTTAATATAAATAATTTCAAATTTGGAGTTATATATCAACCAAACTATTTTACTAATTATCATCATTTTGATTTTTATTGCATGAGTCTTAATCTCGAAAAATTTACTGAAACCGGTTATAGATCTATTTTTACTGGATCTGCAAAAACTATCTATTCATATCGCTTAATTAAAGAGTTTTTAATTAAAGAAATTGAAGCAGCAGAAATAAATTTGAGTGTCGTTAAACCAATACAATTAAGTCTATTTTAGGAGAAGATTATGACATACGAACAAGCAAAAAAACAATTTGTAAAAACTATTACAAGCCTTGGATATAAATATCAAAATTGGGAGATCTTTTCGGATTTTTGCCATATGGCAGCAATTAGTTTGAGACAACCTTTTGAAAAATCACAGACGCTGGAAGAAGAGTATTTGTCAATAATAAAAAAGTACACAAAAAAAGAAGCCGAAATATTTCCGGAATTACTAAGTTATATAATCTTTGCACTTACTGATAAATTTGGCGATTTCCTTGGTGAGTGTTTTCATCTTTTAGATCTTGGCAATAAATACAAAGGACAATTTTTTACACCTTATCATATCTCAAAATTTATGGCTCAAATTTTAGGAGACAAAGCAAGTGAAATAGAAATAATGAGTGAACCAGCTTGTGGATCCGGAGGAATGATTATCGCGAGAGCAGACGCAATGATGAAAGCAGGTATAAATTTTCAACAAGAAATGATGGCACAAGCCGTTGATGTTGATATTTTATGTGTACACATGTGTTATATCCAATTAACACTTTTACACATACCGGCCGAGGTAATACATGGGAACTCTTTATCTTTGGAGATATGGAGCATTTGGAGAACTCCAGCATACTATATGAGTAATGCTCATAACATATTACATAAAAAAATTGAAACTATCAACAATGTTGAAGTAGAAAACAAGAGCTTGATTTATACTCAAGAACAAATTAATACATTTGAGCAAGGTAGGTTATTTTAACCTATCTGCTCATGCCCTTGTCTTGAGATTTTTGAATATCTACAATCTCTTTTTCAACACCCAAGTCATTTACATTTTTTGGAAATATTTGTTGCTCAAGTTTATTTTCTCTTGCACCAGCAGCAATATTCTGAATAATACCACCAAGGTTATTTACGGTATTTTTATAGTTTTCATCATATTTTACAAATAAATTTATTTTTACTTTTTCTGCTACAAAACAAAATATCTCTTCTGCTTGATGGTATTGTGATATATTTTTATAGCCTGGAGTATTTTGCAAAACTTTAATTTCACTCTTTATTGGTGAATTTGGTTTTTTAAATTCGTTGCCTATTTTAATTAAAAGTTTTGCTTTTTCATTTCTACTCAAAAAATTTATCATTGCGTGTCCAAAAATTTCGTGGGAAGCAACAGCAATAACCTCACTTGTATCTATTATCCTATCTGCTATCAAAATAACCGTATTTTCATTAGGTAAAAAACCACCCAAAAAGTCTTTGTTGTCTATATTAATTTTATATTCTTGTTTTAATTCATCGACGTTATCTGCAATGTAATATTCCAAACCTAAATTTAAGAGCCTATTTTGATCTAGAAAATTAAATAAAGTTCTTTCTACATCACTTGTATTCATAGAGTTTCTTTGCGATAATAAGAAAATTCAGGAGCAGGGCTTGGCACTTGTCCGTTTTTGTCTCGGAGTCTTTTTTTATTGAAATATTTTTTATATTCATCTCTATCTTTATAATCAGGCTCCACTTCTTTGCCGGCAGCAGCCGACATACTTCTGCTGTAGGCAAAATTAACTACAGCCTGGATCTCGGCTTCTGTAAGCGTAAGGTTTGTATTTGGTATTTGTGGCATTTTGTTTTCCTTTTTTATAGATTATACGAAAATGTATAAGGCTTGTCAAACAAAATTGACCATAGCTCTATATTTTCTTTTTGGATCGATAAGATACTCGTATCTTTAGCCCACCAAAGGTTGGAGACAGCAAGTATTGTATCAGGATCATGCAGCATTGTTTGAAGCCACGTCCACATAATTAGTTGTTCATAGCAGACAAGGACACCATATTTTTTGTTATTTAATACAAATCCGCCTTTGCCAAAAATATTTGCGTGTACACCGGTTTTGCTAAATGGTTTCCACATCGATAACGGTACCGGCACTCTCTCTACATACACCGGATTAATTGAACCGTTTTTGACCAACGATAATGTATTATAAGTGATATTAGTATCAAGATAAGACGCACCGGCAAATATAGTTTTATTTGTATTCTGCCAAACAAGCCCATTTGCACCGGTAACATATCCTAATGCGTTTTCCGGCAGTAGAAAAAACTCATTGGATGTGTTTTCTATTTGTCTTAAATATTTTATCTGTCTTTGATAATCAACTATTGGCGCAACTGTACCGGTTTCATAGTTCTCATTACCAAAGAGAGCATTAATTTTTTTATCTTGTTTAACAAGATTTACACTATATATCGGTAATAGAAAAAACAAAATCAATACTGGAGCAAATTTAGGTTTAAGATACATAAAAAAGAGGAGAGCGGTTAATAGAAAAAAACCAAATATTTTTGTACCAGGGAAAAACAATGCTGCCGCTTGGATGGGATTAACCCAAGAAATCAAACCGATCGGCGGCAATATCAAAATCGCTTGAGTAGCTATAAAACTCAACAATTTTGTTTTTGGATCATTACCCCAAAAAATTATCCATGATAAAGATACAATTAATGCTACAAGTATATATACTCCAGCAGCACTGGCAATATTGTAATAAACCATTGTACCCACAAATAGGCCTCTTGAAGCAGCCAAATAATAACCAAAGATGAAAAACAAAAAAGTTATTCTCTTTGGAGAGTAAAAATAAACCAATATAACTAAAATTGAAAATGAAGTAAAAAATAGACCGTGCCCCCAAGCGATGAAGCCTAACAATAAACCAGTTACAAAATATAAAACATTAAGCATACTAAGCATACAACACATCCGATTCAGCTGGAGATTGAATTTTTGATCTCTTTGAAAAAATTGGATCCAAAAAATACAAAATTTGTTTGCCATATATTGCAGGATTACCGGCAATAAAAACCAACATATCACCAGGTTCCGTCACTTTACCATTATTATCTTTTTTTGCACCGGGCAAAGTCATACACTCATCAACCGTTAACAATGGACGTTGAACCTCTTGATAATTTTCACTTATATGTCCTAAAATAACCGAACCTCTTTGGCCGCTTGTTGTTCTTACTGTTTTAACCACCGTTGTTTGACCACTCATTTTTGATAACAATTCTGCTGTTTCAACTTTGTTGGGCGCATAAGCGATTCTCACGTGACAGTTTGAAATGATAGCCTCATCTTTGGAGTAGGCTTTATAAAGTTGAGTTAGATCTTGTACTATAATATATGCCTTAATGCCATAACCTGCCATATAGGCTAAAGCCGTTTCAAATAACGGCAATTTGCCAAGCGACGTAAACTCATCTAGCATAAGCAACAATCTATGATCATACTCTATCTTTTGTTGCCCCTGCTCAAATTTCATATCACCAACAAGTAGTGTTAGAATTTGATTAAGTATAATTCTAGTTAGTGGTCTTAATCTATTCATATCGCTCGGCTTGATTATTAGATATAAACTTATTGGAGCTTTTGATTGGTTTTTCATTAAATCTTGAATTTTAAAACCACTTTTGTTGATATTTTGTTTTAAAATAGGATCATCATAAAGAGATAAATTTGAAACGACGGTTGATACAACAGAACCCAACTCATTGTCAGGCTTGTTTGCGGCCTCTTTTGCACCGACAGCCACAACCGGATCAGTTATCCAATCTCCGTTTTCATCCATGTAATGTTTATATTCAATCCACTCATTTAATACGTCTTTTACGCTGTCTTTTGCAGGATCATTAATTAATCCTCTAAGCTGTGATAGATTTGGAGTGAAACCCTCTTTTTGAGCTTTATACACCAGGTGCAGGATCATAGTGGTAAGCAGGGCATAACCGGTCTTCGCCCAGTGATCTTCTAATCCTTTGCCGTCGGGATCTATAATGATTGAAGATATATTTTGTGCATCTGATACCGTATATATGCTATTTAACCTAATTTCCTCAAGAGGATTGTATCCAACCCCACCGCTTTGTGATACCGGATCAAACCGCAATACTTTATTGCCTCTACTTTTTCGATATCCGGAGGTAAGCTCCCAGTTTTCGCCCTTGATGTCTAATACAACGCAGCTTCCTTCCCAAGCGAGCAATGTTGGAATAACAAGTCCAACACCTTTTCCGGATCTTGTTGGAGCAAACGCTAAAATATGTTCCGGCCCATTATGCTTGAGATATTTTATCTCATCTGTTTTTTTGTTTTCCCACGCGCCAATATAAACGCCTTTTGATTGGTTTATTAATCCCATTTTTTCTATTTCTGTTTCTTTGGCCCAATGCGCCGAGCCGTGAACATCATCATAGCTTTTGGCTTGTCTATAAAAGAAAAATTTAATTATTGCAAATAAGACAAATGCGGCCAAGTGAGCGAGGCCTACTTTAACAAACAATATTTTAAAAAATTGTTGATTCCAGTGTGCATATTGATAGCTCCACTTAATCCATGCGAAAGGTTGGTAAAAACCTTTTAAAAAAGGTTTCCCAAGTGCTGCATCATAATTAAATGCTTTTGCCACATATTGTGTTGCATATTCGTTTATAAGCAATATAACTATCAATAAACTAAAAAAGAGAAACAATAAAAAAGTGCCTCTCTTGCTTGCATCTGTTAAGTTATTCATATTTTAACTACGCTTCCTGGCTTGTCTTCATCAAGTTTGACTTTTAATTCGTAAGCCTTGCCATCTTTTGTTTTTCTTTTTAAAGTAACTTCATTACCTTCAAGAAGTTTTTTGGCTTCTGTTTTTGTAAGATCTTTGTAATAAACATTTTTAAATACAAATTTGTCATTTAGTTTAAATGTTTTTGGTGTCTCAATGAGTTCACCTGGTGTTGATTCTCTTTGTTCAAAAACAGCTACTACAAAATATTGGTTTGTAGGATCTATATAAATTCCTGCTTTGCCGTCCTTGTATGGATCTTCTTTTGTTGCTTGAAATAATGCCGGCAGATCTTTGCCGTTTATTGCACGGCCAAAGAATTTTGTTTGATCTTTGAATATAGAAAACTTGCAGCCACTTTGTTGGCCATTTTTATATTCATTGTGTTCGCATTTGTATGTTTTTGCTGTTTCAACAAGCACTCCACCACAAAGAGGACATTTGATATCACTTTCTACTTTTTTGTTTTCATTACTCATTACATACTCCTTATTTGGCTCATTTACAATACCAGGTATCATTTCGTTCATGATTGTATTGTCTATTTCAGCCAATACATCATTGCCGGCTTTTTCTCCTCTTCTTATCTCCTCAAAAGCATTTTCCCACTGTGCAGTCATGATAGGATCTTTTAGGTGTTTTGGAAGTACTCTATAGAGTATATTTCCATTTTGGCTTAGGATCAAGCCATCTTTGGTGTTTAACACAATCTCTTCATTTATAAGATCACTTATAATCTGCTCTCTCGTTCTGTCAGTTCCAATACCTTCGGCATCTTTTAGCAGCTTTCTGTCTTTTTTGAGCTGCTGGAGCTTTTGTGGATCTGTTTCCTCTTTGATCATGTCGTCAACTACTTTTGAAATGTTAAGCATAATATCGGTTAAAGTTTTTTCATTGAAAAGTACCGGGCATTTTGTTTGGCCCGTTTTTCTTTCTATTTTATCTAGGTCTATTTGATCACCTTTTTTTAATTCGGTTTCAAATAGTGTATTTTTGATTTCCTGGCCAAGAAGCTCTCTCCAACCTTGCTTGATTGCTTTTTGTCCGGATACAAAAAAGAGAAGATCATCGATATTAATTGTAAGTGATTGTTTTTCAATTTCATCATCCGGCATGAAGTGTACCAGGATCCTTTTTGCAATGAGTTCATATCCCTCTTTGATCTTTGGCAGCTTTTGATTTTGCCACTCATTAACATCCCTTTGTGTTGGCAATTTTGCAGTAGGAGAGAGAGGAGTGTGGTTTTGTTTGGCCGCTTTTTTATCATCAAAGATTGGAACATCTTTGGAGTATTCAGCAGCTTCTGCATTGAAATATTTTTTGGCAGTTAAAAAAGCGTTTTGTACATCGGCATTATCATTTTTGGAAAAGTATCTGCCATTCGTACCTGGATATGTTGTAAATCCGTTTGTTCTAAGATAATCAAGTATCTCATTACACTGTTTGTAGGTTATTTTGTATTTACCCATCATCTCGCTTGCAAAGTCAGTTCCAGAGAGAGGAAGAGGGCGGTTTTTAGTCGTTGTAATTTCTTTTGAATACTCTTCTATAAAGCCTATCAAACCTACTTTGTAAAGCCTTTTCTCTACCTCTTCAAGAATACTTTTCTCATAGTATCTCTCTTGCTTTGTTTTGGACATTTTTCCGTTTTCATCCTCCTGCTCTTCATAGAAAAAATGTTTGAGTTCTATTACGCCTTTTTTGCCGGTAATTGAGTAAAAATCTTTTGGTATAAAGTTTTTTATCTCCTCTTCTCTATTTCCTATGAGTGCGGTTATTACGCCTTTTACTCGGCCGGTGTAAAGTTTTCGACCATACGTGTCACATAGTGCTTTAATGAGCTTCATTCCGGTTATATAATCTCCTTTACTTCTTACTTGCTGCGTGTCGTAAAGTCTATTATATTTTGGTGTATCTATCGGTTCTCGTTCGTTTAGTGCCTTTTCTACTGCTTCTTTGGCTTTAAATGATCCGCTGTTAAAAGCTCTTGTGATTTTGTTTGTAGGTAGTTTTTTAACGATTTTATAAAGCATATCTCTGCCGATTGCCTCTCCCTCTTCATCGGCATCTGTCATAACAATTATTTCGTTGATGTCATTTCTCGAGAGAAGTTCCTTAAGGATTTTTATCTGTCTTTGTTTGTTTTGTTCTGCTGCTTGTTCTGTCTTGATTTCATTGACAAGATTTGGCATTTTATAGTCTTCTTTGTTTTCAAACTTCTTGAAAAGTTGATAATTTGCATTGATTTGTGATGGTTTGATTTGGGTGAACAAGTGACCGGAAGCCCAACAAAGAAGATATTTATCTCCCTCGAGATATCCTTTTGTTTTTGAAACATCACCTAGTTTTTTTTCATCACCGCCTAGTATGCTGTCTCCAAGTGTGCTTGCAGCTTGATATCCAGCTTCTCTTTTTTCCGTTAGTATAAGTGTTTTCATTTTATAATTCCTTATTGCTTTCAACAATAGATCGTAAATTATCTATTTCTTGTAATAATTGGTCATTATTAACTCTATTTTGTACTAATAATTTTATTTTACTTGCAATTTTTCTAATGTCATGAGCTTTTTGCTCATTTATCAAGATATTGCCATTTTCATCTTTTTCATACCTATCAAAGTACTCTCCAAAATTATGAATTGCATCTGCTAATCTCCATAATGGATTTTTTATTACATTTTCCGACATATTTTTACCTTTTATAGATTTTGTGAAACTCACAAATAGCGGGCTTCATCAAATCTAATTATTTTTTCTTTTTTGGCGTTCCCTCTCGAGAGAGGTCGGGCTATTCTTTTAAAATCTTGTCTCACTAAGCTATGTTTTTAACATTTCAAGCGAAACAAGGATTCCACTGCTATCCCTAACGCTATTTGCTTAAAATCTTATTTGATTTTAAGCAATTTTCTTTAGCTATTAATTGCCATGCCAAGAGTATGATCGCGAGCGGTATCTTGTTGTTTTTTATGCTCTTGATCTATTGCTTTTTCCTCTTTAAGCTCTTGCTTTTGCTCAAGCTTTTCAAGCTTTGTTATTGCTACATTTATTTGGCTCAAGACCGCTGCTTTTCCTCTTGATCTTGCAAGGTCATTAAAGTCAGTTAATTTATTTTCAATCTCTTGAGCAGTAAAACTCGGTTTAACTGAAACAACTTTTGGCTTCATTGCCGGCATAATTTCTTCAAGCGAATTAATAGCGTCATCCGCTTTATTAATGCCAACATTATTGAGATCATTATCTGCTGCGATAATAATATTAAGAGTATTGTTATCAGTTATTACATTTTGCAAAACATTTTTAATATTACCGGCGTCTCCTGCAACCAAGACAGGTATTCCGGTCGCTTCTCTAAGACTTGCACCAGTGGCCCAGCCCTCACAGATAATGAACGTTTGATTATCTTTTGCAAGGTTTGGCATAAAATCGTTTCCGATATAAGCAAAATTACCTACTTTTTGACCACCCTCTTCAAATAATTTAAAATATGATCCATCATCTTTTTCTATAATTTTTTGAATGGTTTTAATATTTCCTTCGTTATCGATAAAAGGAATTACAAGACTTCCGTTATCATCAACTTTGACGCCCTCTGTTGTCTCAATTCCTTTTTTAACAAGGTAAAAATTATCAAGAGGTGCAGTGTCCAACTTAGGGATTGTCTCTTGTAGTCTTTTTGAGATCGCATAATGTTTTCTCTCAAGATCCTTTTGCGCCTGGAGAGATTTTATGCGATTTATTTCTTTTTGAGCTTCGATTGTTTTGTCATCTGCTCCAGCTCTAAAATAACTCTCCTTGTGACTTATGCTCTCTTCAATACCATTTTTAAAATCTTTAAGATATAGATTTGGGCGGCCATCATTATGGATTCGATAAGATCCGCTTTTAGTAGAACCTTTGTCTCCTGGCACTTTAACTCTATGAAAATTACCATCGGCGATAGGATTACCCGGAAGTTCAAATCCTCTTTTGGCCAACTCTTCTCTAAAGGCAACAATAGGATCTGTATCCATAGCACCTCCGTCCACAAAAGCACCAATTTTAATTTGTTGATTGTTCAGCATCCATGCGGATATTTTTTGTAATTCTGTACCTTTCGGAGCATACCAAGCTTTGTTTTCTGCATCCCACCGGCAGCCAACGCTTTTTGCAGCCTCTTTTTCCTCTCTTGGTACATAAAGATAGGTTTGTTTTAATGTAGATTGAGAAATTGATTTTTCAAAATTATTCCAATCCACATCAAGCTTTTTGTCATAATTAGCTGTCCACGCGCCATTTGCTTCTTGTTTCATTTCATACACAAGAGTATCCATATCTTTAAAAAATTCATTTTTGGTCAAAGCCAAATATTCTTGTTTTAAATCCTCAAGAGTATCCGCAGTTGCTACATTTTTTAATGTAATTGGATCAAATAATACAAATTTTGTATTTACTTGCTCTATATGTATTTTTTCGTTTACATCAAAATAGGCCTCTTTTACCGCTTCGGCTATTGTATAGCCTCCATCGCTTTCTATCATGCCTACAACCGCAGCTTCGTATTCTTTAATGAGATCTTGATTAAGTGTCACCTTCATTTCTTTCAAATATGAATTAATTTCATTTCTAATCTCATCATAATAATAAGGACTATCCAAAAACGCACCGGATGTTTCCATTTTTTTCGGATCTATTTCTTGCTTGATTTGTTCGGAATATGTATCTGCTACTAAAGCTTTTGCTTCGGCAAAGCTAAGAGATTTTAAAGGTTTCTTTTTCCCAGGTTCACCGGCAAAAAGAAACAAACCTTCTGATTTTACACCATCAACGGTTCCACCAGTTAAATGCTCCATGATAACAGTACCATCTTTGAGATAAACTGGATTTCCAAAGCTTGCATCGCCCAAATTTCTGTCAATTCTTTTCAACGCCTCTTCCATTGTTAAAGTACCGTCATTGTTATACATTTTTTGATTTGTTTTTTCCATGCTCAATCCTTCGATGTAATCACTTATTTTTTTAGCGTCTCTTGATGCTTTAAAAATTTCTTGCTTTTCTTCTGTTAATATTTTTACCCAACTGCCAATGTATGAATAATGTTGTGATGGATCAAAATCAATACCTATTTTGCTTGATAGCATAAAAGAAGCAAGTTCGGCCCTTAGCTCTTCTCTTGCATAGCTTTCTGTGCCAAATCTGCCAGTTAAATCCCTATTTAATCTACTCTCATGGCCAGTCCAATGCCCGAGTTCATGCAATGCTGTACCATAATAGCCTTCGATTGTTTCAAATTGCTCTTTTAGCGGTAATGTTATTGAATCTGTGCGAGGAGCATAAAAAGCACGTCCACCGCCAACATGATTAATATCAGCACCACTATTTTTTAAAATTTCTTCGGCAATTATATTTGGTGTAAAATTTCTAACCGGAAGCTCTCTTTTTTCTAAAGGAGGCAGTCCGTCAATTTGTTCAGCATTAAAAACATAAGCGTATGAAGCTTTTGGATTTTTTAATCTAACTTCTATCTTTTTAGGTTTGCCGTCTTCACCAAAAATGGGATTATTGTTTTCATCCATTTCCTGGACTAATTCTTTAAATCTCCAATGTTCAATCATTATGGCTTTTGCGCCTTTTTTGACTTTGGCATCTAACTTTTGAGCTTGCTTAAAAGTGTACCAACGTGGATCTTGAAAACCACTTACCGATAAGTTTATATTATTAATGCCATTGTATTCTTTACCGGTAAGACCATTACGTGGATAGTTTTGGTAAAGCTCTTCTCCACTCCAGGGCTTTAGCCAAGGTGCTGTACCGGCTTCTATGGCTTCTATTACTTTTTCAGCAACTAGATCTTCATAAAATATTTTTTTGTTTTTCATATCCGACATACTAATTCCTTTATTCGATATCTTCAGACATATCTTCACTCGTTTCTGTAACACCCATTTTGGCAGCTTCTTCGGCCGGTACGGTGTACTCAACACCCTCAACTATTTTATACTCTTTACCGTCTATAACGGTATAGATCTCTTCTTCATAGTTTTCAAGGTTTTCAGACATAATAACTCTCCTTTTTGTAGATTAAAGTTGACTTGCTCTAACGTATTTGCCATCAAGAAGTACAAGCGGATCCATCACAGTATTAACTTTTGTATTAGACCTCATTGCTTGCTCTTGAAGACTTAATGCAAACTTTACAACATTAGTTGCTTTAAGCAATTCGTTAGTAACTCTTTTTGCTTCGACAAAACGATTGGCATAATCGCCTAACGACGAAATTATTATGCCTTTGTTTTTGCCGGCCGCGTGTATAAAATTTCCATTTTCCAAATACATACCGACGTGAGTAACCGGGATACCTCTTTTTTTATCTGTAAGAAAAAAAAGAAGATCTCCTTTTTGTAGGGCAGAGGGTTTCACTCTTTGGCCAACTTGAGATTGGCCTAAAGCGGTTCGTGGTAAATTAATATTTTGCTGCTTATAAATATATTGTGTAAAGCCGCTGCAATCTGCTCCAAAATTTGGATTTGTACCGCCCCATACATATTTGCCTCCTAAGTGTGTCTTAGCTGTTATTTCTGCATAAGAGGCATTAAAAGCCTCTAATTGTAATACTACAAGCAGCACCAAAAACATCACTCTCATTTTATTAGCCTCTAAATTTTGGCAGGTTCTCAAGCTGCATATCTTTTGTAACAAAGATATTAAACTGATATCCTGGGCGTATCTCTATGGTCGGGGATACTGCAAGATTTTTTTCAAGCATAGTATTTCCAACTTGAGATATCGTAGTGCCGCTATTAGCACTTTGAGCTTGTTGATTTATTGCTATATGACCGTTAGAAAAACTAAACTCTCCTCCAATAACAGATATCAAAAGCGCAGAACCGAAGATTCTCATGTAATGATTATTAACCTTATCCTCAAATCCTGCATAACCGGCTTGATCGGTGCCATTCATTGCACCGATGTTTAGTGATTGTCCATCCGGAAATATGATGCGGTTCCATGCTATAAGCACTCTTGATTGTCCGTATTGTACGTCGGCACTATATTGGCCCACAAGTCTTGATCCTTGTGGTATTAACAAGTAATGTCCAGTTGCGCTGTCATATACATTTTGACTAACTTGTCCTATTAACATGCCCGGAAGCTCGCTGTTAATTCCACTTATCATCACCCCTGGAATTACACTTCCAGTTTTAAGCTCATATTTGCTGATTTGTGGTGTTTTTTTGTACGGTAAATAATCATAAGAAGCTTGCGTACTCTTCATAAAGCTATTAGAGTCTTGATTTATGCTTGCTTTTTGCGGATTTTGAGCTGCCAAAATTTCGGCTAAAGAATTTGCGCCTTGTCCTTGATTTTGGTTTTGATTTGGATTCATAACATTGGCTAAAATATTTCCAATTTCCGAACTTTGATTGTTGCTTTGAGATTTTGTATTATCTAAAGCTGTTGGCGAATTTTTAGCATCAATTGATCTTTGCAATTGATCTGCTGCTGCTTTTTGGGCGGCATCATCAAGAGGTGTATTTTTTTGTTGAGGCATTGTAACATTATAGTCATTCATGTTGCTTCCATTCACTACAAGCGGAGCAGATGATTTGTTTTCATCCACCATACTTGCTTGATTAGCATTTTTTATAATATTGCCTACGCTATCATCATTGACAGCTTCTATAACATCTTCATGTTTTGCCGTGTCATTTGAGTCTTTTTTTATACCTCTTTGGCTCATTGCATAAATGATAGACAATATAACAATAATTGTTATTGCTCCCAAAAAAAGGAAAGGCTTGGAATTAAGTTTTTTAATTCCATCCGGAAGCGGTTTTTTCAACTTGATTCCTTGTGGATTTTCTTCACCTATCATTTTACACCGCCCATTGTTTTTGACCAATTTGTTATTGGAGCAGATGATTTGTTTATCATATATGCACGAGATAACATTTGATCATTTACTATGTACGAAAGGTTATATACATCCTTTTCAATACGCCCAATTTTGATATCTATTATAACGTTCGCACTGGAGCTGCTACTTTCTATTTTATAGCCGGCTTTTCTCAAAGCATCTGATAGTTGCTTTTTATACGCCGAATCAGGCTTTATATATATATTAGAGCTAGACACCGGGTATGAATTTTTAGTTTGGTATAAAAAATCATTTACCAAATAAGCCGTGTTAGTTGTATTAAAGCTTGGTGTTGCACAACCGGTAAATAAAATAGCGGCCATAATTATTATTATTTTATACATCATTTACTCCTTAGTTT
The DNA here is from genome assembly GCA_028715055.1 of Sulfurovaceae bacterium. Classification (GTDB taxonomy): domain Bacteria; phylum Campylobacterota; class Campylobacteria; order Campylobacterales; family Sulfurovaceae; genus BN30871. The sequence continues at coordinate 17,270 of JAQTLE010000007.1, read as the reverse complement.
TCTAACACGCTCAAATTTGAGCCTCTATTACGATAAGAGCGGGATGAATGTGTAATTACAACCTTATCTTGGCTACTGCCGGCACCGATTAGTAAAATCGCTTTATCAAATAGATTATCCACAATAAATTTATTGTTTACAATTCTATAATTCACAATTTTTTGGCTTCCTGAACCATCTATAGCCAGCAGCACTGGCGCATCTTTTGAGTTCATGGAGCGTGGCATAAAAATATATGTTTTTACGCCATCATTATAAACTCTTGTCGGCTTCCAGCTTGTGCTTCCGCTTATGTCGTAATTAAAATCGAGATCTTCTGCGTTTTTTGATCCGATATCAGGATCTTTGATGGTGTTATTATCTTTTTGTTGTTGGAGCTTCTTTTGATAATCTGACCAAAAATTTCGTAGTTGATCTTGGTAAGCAAAAGCAACAATTGGAAAATAATTTTTTGATGTAGATCTTAGATTTATGTGATAGGATCTTCTATCGGTAAAAATATCAAGTGTTGTTGCCAAACCACTATCCGTTGGTTTTACAATTACATGACTCACTTGACTATCTCCGCTACCACTTATAGATGGCGATACCTGCCATCTTACCGTATCTCCGAGTTGTACCTCTTTGATAATTTCACCTGGTTCTAATTGTATATCGGTCAGCTTCAATGGGGCAGTTAAAACGCTAGGCAGCGTGCCGCCGTGTAAAAATACCACGCCACCATCCGGACGGTAAAAACTTTTATCATGACCATTTATAAATTTTTTTGCAAGTTGCAAAGAGTGATTTTCCATGTCACTATATGCAGCTGCTCCAGTTATTAGCATAGTTGCAAGCAATGTTGAAGTTATAATTTTATTTTTCATTTTTTTCTCCTTAGTTTAATGTTTTTTGGAAAGCGATATCTTTAATGAATAGTCCGACCGGATTATTCATAATATCTTTTTCTGTAGCCGGTGTTTTTAATACAATATTTGCCGTAGCTCTATACTTATCAATTGATATCGTTTTGCCGGAACGATCGATTGTTTTTTCAATCCAATCAATTTGATAAGTTTTTTCGCCAAGAGGCAATACACTAACAATTTCTATTTGTTTATCGAACTGTGAAACAAAAGGGGAATTGTTTTGATAATTTTCACTTATTTGTGTATAAGCCGGCAATGAATCGGACAAATATTTATAAGCTTTATAAATCATCTGTTTTTGTATATTTGGATCACTCTTATAGACTGTTCTATAATTTGTAATAAAATCACCAAGAGCGTATTTAATTACCTTTTGATCTACTTTCATATCAGGTATCTCTCTCGCTTCTATTGGAGTACCTAATTTATCTATTTCGACCAAAACCGGCTTTACTTTGCTTTGTGAACCAATATAAATAACACCTGCTACGGCCATTAAAGCTATTAAGAGGCTCAAAAATGCGAATATTCTCCAATTTTTAGCTTGCGATATATAGCTACCATATCTCTCGTTCCATTCGCGACGTCCGTCTAAATACGGATTTACAGATTTATTTTTATCCGACATATTTTTACTCCTTTTAATTAACTAACCACGTTTGGATCAGGCTTTGGTTCCGTAATTGCATTGCCGATAGTACCGTCAACGCCTCCGAAACCGCTATCTGTACCAAGTGGCACCTCTTTTGAACCCGATGATCCGCCACTCATGCCGCTGCTTGAAGATCCGGAACTGGTCTTACCAAATCCTGGCGGTTGGGTGAGGGCGGATAAAAAGCCTTGTTTTGCCCCCTCTACTCCACCCTTGAAAGAAGAGCCCATTGCTCCGCCAGCCGCTTTAGCATAATCTTTTAAGCCTGCACCTCCGTCAGGATTGCCTGCTTTAGCGGCTTTTACCGCGTCGCTTGCTGCCATTACTCCGGCACCTGCACCGGTTGCAGCACCTATTGCAGCACCGGCCCCAGCCGATGCTGCTGCTGCTAACATTTGCATACCTCTGTTATTGTCCGCTCCACCCATTCCGGAGAAGTAGCCATCTACAAACGCGGATAGGCCGTTGTTGATAGAAACCATTAAAATGGAGACAATAAGCAATACAATCATTGAATCAATATTATTAGTTGCGCTGCTTAGTGCATCATTAACGAGAGTAAATGTAATAGACATTAGCAACAAGATCATCATCCATTTCACACCCCAACGTACAACGTTAGTGATTGCATGAAAAGCCCATGACCGAGTTTGATCAAAAGCACCAAAAGCCATGAAAAATATACCTACATATATGCTAAAAATCGTAAAAGCATAAAACATAAGTGCTGTACCTACAAGATGAAGTAATGCGACGCTGGCAATGGCTCCGACTATTACATAAAATATAGCGGCACCCGGCTCCCATATGCTAACACTATCATAGATTTTTTTCCACATGTTTATAAATTGATTGGTGATTTCGTCCATACTGGCTTGGTTTCCGCCAGCGGTTACGCCCAGTTTATCAAAGCCTTGATATATTGACTTTAAATATTGCGGCGATTCCAGTACGAACAAAAAGAAACCAACAATCAAAATGGTTTTTACCAATTGTGCAAAAATACCGCCTAGCTCCAGCTCACCTCTCATGGCCATAAAGCCAAAAGTCAAAACTAATTGAATTGTTGCTAGAGAAAACAATACATTTTTAGCAGCTGATTCGATCTTTGGATAAAAAGTTTGAACTTTCTGCTCAAACTTTTCTTGCACCTGCGTTGGTATATTTTTTTCTTGCGCTGCAAAAGAAGCGGTTGAAAAAAAGAAAAATATACCAAAGACAATTAATATTTTTTTTACCATTGGCGACCGCCCATTGTGTTGCCTTCGCCTGGTGCAATATTTACATTTGATTTACCCCATTGCGCCTCTTGAGCTTTTACCGCGTCTTTGTTTTGTTGATCTGCTGCGATTGCTTGAGCTTGCATATTAGCTTGCATCATCATTGTTTGATGTAGCCGCTTGAGAGTATTGGTTTGATGTAAAGCAATTTCGTTAGCTGCTTGAATAGCTCCTAGCTGACCTTCGGCGGATTGACTTACGTTTTGTAGTGCTCTCATGGTACTTGTATCACTCTCAAGATCTGCTTGAGTAAGATTTAATCTTTTGAGAGAATCATTGATTGTTGCAGTTTTTTGTTTGTCTAAACTTTTATAAATGCTAGTAGGATCCACATTGCCACTATCGAGCAATTTCTGATATCCTGGATACATTTGTTTGAACATTTGATCATAGTTTGCAGCGGTATAAGTCATTCCTGCTGTGTTATCCATGATCTGACGCATTTTATTAACACTAGAAGCAAATTGATTCCACTGTGTTTGCGGAAGTGTACCAATGTTTTGCAACATCAACTTATAGCTTTGTACTTGATTGGCAAACTGCTGCACCGCTGTTTGGTATTGCTGGATCTGCGTCGCATACTGTTGTACCTGCTTTCCATATTGAGCTGCCAACTGTGAATTATTTGCGAGTTGCGTTATTTCGGTTGACCCACCGAAACCGCCCACAGTACCTGCATTAGCCGTTGAAAGGACTAATGCAGAAGCCGTTATAAAACTTGTAAAAATTCTTTTACTTTGTTTCATTGTTTTCCTTTCTTTTTAGATTTTGTGAAACTCACAAAGTGGGCTTCATCAAATCTAAAGGCTCTAATGAGCCCAAGATCGTTTTTAACTACAGCTCTAAATTATTATAATAATTTATTATATTATTATCAACGTTTCTAAATTCAAGCCATTTAGGCACCCACTCCACATATTGAGTTTTTAACTCTTTTATTTTTGCGATATCATGTTTGCTGCTGGCACCTACAAACGAAAGAGCAAATTCGCCCAATACAAGATTAAACAATCGAGATCCATACATGCTTTTATAGTAATATTCTCTTTTTGGTTTTGCCTTTGAAATTATTTCTATTTCTCTTTCATTTAAACCAAACGATTTGTAATAATCATACGGCCCCCAATTATTCTCGGTTCCTCTATTTTGGGCTTCCGGATTTGGCAATAAAATTTTTGTAGGGCAGCTCTCTTGCAGCACATCAAGTATTCCACTTTTGGCAGCATCTGATAGTGATTGTGTTGCTAAAATAACCGCACAATTTGCCTTGCGTAGAACCTTTAGCCATTCTCTAATCTTATCTCTAAAAACTTGATGGCCCAACATTATCCAAGCCTCATCTAAAACCAAAAAAGATGGCCGGCCATCTAATGATTTTTCTATTCTATTGAACAAATAAAGCAAAACCGGTACCGCGTCTTCTATCTTTAAATTCATAAGCTCTTCTATTTCAAAAACACTAAAGTTACTCATAGATAAATTATCGGTTTCTGCATCTAGTAGTCGGCCCATTGCGCCAGCGATTGAGTAATGTCCAAGAGCAGCTCTCAATTCCGAACTTTGTACATTTGATATAAAGTCCGTAATAGACGTAGAATTATTATCAACATGAAGTTTTAAAGCATGGTGTATAAGCTCTTTGTGGTGTGGTGTAGGCTTAATCCCTTGTAGCTCAATCAAGGTAAGTATCCAATCTTCTGCCCAGGCAATATCATTTTGTGTTTTTAAATTAGAAAGAGGAGCAAATGATAATTTATCCTCGTCTCCACCGATATCATAATGATCACCTCCGGCAGCCGCTGTTAGCGGATAAAGTGATTTGCCTTTATCAAAGGCAAAAATTTGAACATTGTGATATCTTCTTGCCTGCGCCACGATAGTTGCGAGCAACGTCGATTTACCGGCTCCAGTTGGGCCGAAAATTAGAGTGTGTCCGATATCGCCCACGTGAAGATTAAGATTAAATGGTGTCGTTCCGGCTACAGCTCTTAGCAGTGCCGGTGAGTGTGGAGAATATTTATCACACTCATTATATTTATTGCCTTGCCACATAGTAGATAAAGGCAACAAATGAGCGAGGTTCATGCTGCCAATCAATGATCTTCGTATGTTTGGAGTTATATGCCCGGGCAAAGAACCTAGATAAGCCTCAACTGTATTTATGTCTTCAATTCTTGATACAAAACCATTTTTTTCAAAAACTTGTTTGACTCTCATCGCTGCATCTTCAACAGCCTCACGATTTGTATTGAAAACAACAACACTTGTATTATGGTACCCATATGCAAGCAATCCGCTATTTACATCGGCGATCGCACTGTCGGTTTGCTGTACCATATGAACAGCATCAAGATCATATTTTGTTGACTGTGGATTAAAAATTTGTGTTAGAAGGCCGCGTTCTTTTTGTTTCCATTTTTTTCTTATTTGGTCTAATTTTGTTAAAGCTTCAAAATTATCCAAGAAAACAAATTTTGTATTCCAACGGCACTCAAGATCTAGTTGCGAAAGGTTATATAGAATATTTGCATAGCTCTCAAGAGGATAGCCTTCAATCGTTATTATTTGTATAAATTTATTGTCTATTTTAGGAGTTACACCAGTAAAAAAATCATAGGCTAAAAGTGTATCTATATACATATTTGCAGTTGGGTACACTATAGGATTATTTTTATCTACAATGCAAGCATTTAGAAAAGACAGAAGCTTATCATGATAAGTATAGCTTCCATCTTGATTCATTATTTTTTCTTGTTTTAATCTTTTGATCTCAAGAAAAGACAATTTGGCGAGTGCCTCAAATTCATTTAATTTTTCATTAAAATATTTAAGGATCTTGTCTCCTATTGAATTTTGTGATTTATTTGATGTTGTATCATCGAACATCATATCTGCAATTTTTGATTTAGAACGAAGAGGAGGTAAATACGTCAATGTAATATAAGTGTTAGAAGTATATAAATCTTTAGAATTAAGAAAAAAATATCTTCTCTCTTCATCAATCATTTTGCAGACTTTATCATTAAAATAACTTTCATTGGTTTCTGTGTAGCTATTAAGCGGTGTGTTTATACTATCAAATTGTATAGACCAACCACCACCTAGTTTAGTAAGTAATTGATTTATCTCTCTTACTGTTGTATTGCGTTCAATCTCTGTTGCAGAGAAAACATCCGGTGCTTGATATTGAAAAGCGGCGGACAAACTGCCATCTTTGTTAATTACAACACCATCGTCGGCCAGGAAGGCATAATTAAGTAGATCTGCAAAACCTTTTGTGGTATCTCTAAATTCTTGTAAATTAAGCATCTTTTTTACTCCGATGTATTTATTTGTGATAATTCACACAAAGCGGCGTTTAGCGTTGAGACTACTAAAGGGGGAGGGAGTTTATATAAAAGGACTTTATAAATTAAACGCCGCTATGTCTAAATTAAGCGGTTGCCGAAGCAACCGCTCTATAATATTTTTTGTATCTAGCTTGACGAACAAAAATTTTACTCATCAAAGGATCTTTTTTTGCCATCATTCTTAAGACTGCTGCTGCAAACAACCAAAGCACTATTCCTAGTATTGCACTTTGGACAGACAAAGCAACAAAAATGAGAGTGAGCGACACCAATGCGGCTAACATCATTAATTCGCGCTCTCCGCCCATAAACAACATCGGCTTATTAAGTGCGCGGTAAATTGGAATGGTATGAAGCATTAGATTAAGGCTCCACCAGTATTGCCGCCGAGGAAGCCAATGATTGAACTAGCGCCTACGATTATTCCGCCCACGATAACAACATAAACGAGAGCCTTCATGAATTGCCCCATTTCTTGGCCCATAAAAATCAGCGCGGCACCTGCACCGACCACGGCTACCAACGCGATTGTTCCGGCGACTGGGCCAGTAATTGCATCTGTCACTTTATTTAAAGCCGAATCCCACGGCATACCCGAACCTGCAAAAACCATGTCAGTTAAAATTAACATCATTATTAACAAAAAACCTACATTCTTTTTATTCATCTATATACTCCTTGTAATATATTTGTTTTTTTGGAAATCGTAACGCTCTACTTCAAGCAGATCCGTCACTTTTCTGCCTTGTTGTGTTTTTTCAATAAAAATCACAATATCTATTGCCTCGGCGATAACAGTTCTACTGTCAGCTATAGTGCCTTCCGCGACTAACTGCTCTAATCGAACCAGTGCCGCATAAGCATTATTAGCGTGAACCGTTGCAACACCGCCAGGATGGCCGGTATTCCAACTTTTGAGCAGGGTTAATGCCTCACCACCACGCACCTCACCGACAAGTATTCTATCCGGGCGGTATCTCATCGTTGCTTTTAGCAAACGAACCATTGGCGCAAATTCCGTCGCACGAAAAATTACATTATTTTCAGACTGGCATTGGATCTCCGCCGTATCTTCTATGATAACCATCCGATCGGTTGGTGTGATTGTAGAAATGCTATCTATTATCGCATTTGTAAGTGTGGTCTTACCCGAACCAGTGCCACCTGCGATTAATATATTTTTATGTTGTTGTATTGCTGCCTCGATTACTCCTTTTTGTTGGGGTGTGATTATTTTATTTTTTACATAGTCATCTAGCGTAAAAATCTTTTTTGCTTTTTTGCGAATTGTAAAGCTAGGATGCGAAACGACTGGGGGAACAAGTGCCTCAAAACGAGAGCCGTCCAGTGGCAACTCACATTCCAAAATTGGATTTTCTATGGTGATGTTTGTGTCGAGGTAAGACGCGATCGTGTGTATTGCAATTTGAGCAGAGCAGCTGTGCTTTTCAATTTTTTCCATACCGGATGAAAGTTTATCAATCCACATTGTGTTATCGCTGTTTAACATTATTTCTATAACGTCGTTGTCCTCGAGAGCTGCCACTACTTCTCTGCCTAATTCGTTCCGAAGTTTGGTGTGCAGCCGTTTTTGAGTGTCGGTTAACATTTTTGATCCGAGTTTTGTGATTGTAGTTTTGTTTTTGTAGATGGCGCATATATGCCATCTTGGGCTAATATTTGTGCTGTCGTAAGCGATATATAATTTCTTTTCAAGCTGCTTACGGGGATACCTCTTAATTCGGCGTATTTGACCAAAGTAAGATTGAGCTTTTGATCAATTTGATCTGCAATTGAGCCCGGCTTTCTTTTTCCCATTGTTTACCTTTTTTTTATGATATAATGCAAAATTAATACATATAATGGAAATTATATTAGAAAAAATCCAACAAGTCAATAGTTTTTCTATCTTTTTTTGCTTTTTTCTGTATTGTTGCAATATATAAACTTATAAAGGTGCCAAAATAATGTCCTTGCCTAAACGACTTAAACAATTAAGGATTGAACTTAACTTAACTCAAAAACAATTATCAGAAATAATGGATGTACCTAAACAAAGAGTGGCAGATATAGAGACTGGGAAAGTTAAAAATTTGAGAGGGATAGAGCTCTGTGCTTTACAAGACCTCTATAATATTAATCCAATATGGTTAACCTATGGTAGGGGAGAAATGTTCATACAACCAAATTTTAACTTCTCTAAAGATGTGATGGAGATTGCAGAAATATTAAACAAATATGCACCTCCGCAGCTTATAGAAGAAATTAAAAAAGACATAATTAAAAAAATAGAAGATCACCAAAAACAATCATAGAATTTAAAAAATTACAATTTTACCATTGGCGGCCACCCATTGGTTTGCCTTCGCCTGGTGTAATATTTACATTTGATTTACCCCAAAGTATTTGTTGAGCTTTGGCAGCATTTTTACAATTTGGAGTATCTTTAAGCTCGCCTGGATTATTTAGACACTCTTTTATTTTTATATCCATTTGCGTTGGATTGTTTTGATAATAATCAACAGTTTTTGTCTCTTCGGCCTTATTACTACATCCTACATAAATGAATGTGAGTGTTACAGATAAAATTAATTTTTTCATACTTTTACTCCTTTTAATTGTATATTTTTAACTGTGCTATTCTGTTTTCAACAGCAGTTTTTAAACACATAGTATTGTTTAAACAATTTTTCCTTGCAAGCAAAAATATTTCTTGCTCATCTCTAAGTTTTTGTTTGTTTATTGCCAGTGTCAATGCGTTATTGTACATAATATTCATTTCCTTTTCAAGTGCAATTAATTGTAATGATGAATTAATTGTTACTTCGGCCTGATTATTACTTAAAGCTACAGTAATAACACAAACAAATAATATTATTTGTTTTTTGATCATTTTAATCTCCTTGCGGCGGTTTATTTATTATATCAAACTTAATAAATAAATATGATAAATATTGCAAAATGTCATATTATTACACTTTTGATAAAATCTTCTTCTTCCATCACCAATAGCTCGCCGGCATAAAATTTTACTTTTAATTTATTTTTTAAAGAAGTAGGTTGTATTAAAACAATATTGTTATATTTTTCACCGTCAAGGATTAAATCACAACCATAATATTTTGTAAAATTACTCTCTTTAAAATTCTCTAGGTTTTCTGCTTGCTCTTTCATTAACAAAAGATGTTGATTTTCATACATCCAACGCCAAAGAGCTTTTGCTTTTGTGGTTGTATAATTTATATTTGGGTTTCTAGCATTATATAAGAGTCCATCTGCCGAAACCTGTATCAAATGATAAGTACCGTCTTTTGAAGGAATTTCGGCTAATGCTTGATTAATAAACTTTGTTCTTATGAAATTTTGAAATTCCATCAAAGAAGTTTTATTTATATACCAAGTGAAAATAATCTTATCTATTTTTTTACCTTTTTTTACATAATCATAGGCAACAGTATAGTTGGTCTTTTTATTCATTTCGTCTCTAGGTTTATCTAAACACCATTTTCTAAAATCAGAAAATTTGGCATATTCACCGTCGATTAATCCAAAAATTTGTTTAAGTGTATTTACTGAAACTTCCCATCTGCAAAAATCTCTTCTTTGTTCAACTTGTTCAAAAAGCGTAACAGTATGAACACCATCAAAGGTTGCAATTATTGGCAATTTCATAATATATGAATTGTCAGTAATAAAAATTTTATGCCGCACCCATTCGCTAAATTCAAAGATCACTTTTTTTCGCGTGAGTTTAAAGTAAGATATCAAAGCCGTACTTTCAACTGCATATGTTTTCCCATCTACATCTTTAAAACGCATATCGATTGATTTATTTACGAGCGCTTTGAGCGTGCGTTCAAGAGAATATTCTTCACTATCTTGCTGCCACCCCTCATCATCGATAAAAGTTTGTGTAAATAAGTGTGATTGTTTTCTTACTGTTGATATACCCATTAACTCAAAAAATCTATCAGTAGGAAATTCAAACACCCGCGTAGTTGGATCAATATTCAATGCGTCGTATGCAATTTTAATCATTACAGTAAAGGCAACTTTTTGATGTCTAGTCATTTTAGATGTTGGTGTGCCAAAGACTCTATTTTTAATAACCTCATTTTCTGTTGGAATAATTAAGTTTTTTTGTTTGATTATTTCTTGCATCATTTACTCCTTAATTATATGTTGAGTTAAAAAAAATAAACTCCACATAAAGCCGTAGTTTACTCCACATATTCTTAATTTCCGTAGTTTACTCCACATAAAGCCGTAGTTTACTCCACATATAAACCAAACAAAGCCCGACGAGGAGGGCTTTTGCAGAAACACATAACTTGTACTTTTTTTAACTCGTTTTAAATTTTGTTTAAGAGAGGATCTAGGAGAGAGTTTATCCTTACCTAGACTAACCTAACCTAACCTGTGTATCCAAGCTGGACACATCTTGTATACATTTTGTATCCAAAGTGTATACATTGCTTGTATCAAGGCGTATTAAGCCTATTCGGAGCACATGGTAGAATCTTAATTTCCGTAGTTTACTCCACATAAAGCCGTAGTTTACTCCACATAAAGCCGTAGTTTACTCCACATAAAGCCGTAGTTTACTCCACATATAAACCAAACAAAGCCCGACGAGGAGGGCTTTTGCAGAAACACATAACTTGTATATTAACTAGATATTTAACTTTTTTTAACTCTCTTAGGATTTTTAATAAATTTTTCAATCTTTATTTTTTATATGTTCCAACACCAAAGAAGAGATAAAAGCGGCCAAAGACAATCCATTCGCTTTTTGTTTTAGCAATGCAAAATCTTCATCGGTAAAATAAGCCGTTACTCTTTTATTTTTAACTTTTTCTACTTTTGGACGACCGCCTTTGTTTTGCACATGGCCGCCCTGCTCGATCGTTTTTTTATCTTTAGTTAGAAGATCATTTACATTAAACTCCATAATTTACCCTTTCTAATAATTTTTTATAGTCTTCATAAATTCCACTATAACTATATTTTGTTAGAGCTGATTCGGCGTATAACTCACTTATGCTTTTTGCAAGGTGCATACTATTTGTTATAGCTTCTGATTCCCTTATATAAACTATTTTTTTACCTAAGCCCTCAAGTGCATTTATTGATTGTTTATATTTTGGTAGTTTTTTGTTTTCAACCCTATTAATGATAATAACTATATTTTCACAATATTTAATTAATTCCATAACAGTATTGATTGTTCGTTTGATAGAATTAATATCTAATAAAGTCGGTACTAAAATAGTTGTACTTGACTTGAAAATTTCTATCATGCCCGGGTCTATAAATCCGCCTAAGTCATATACAACATCATGATCTATGAGTTGAATATTATCGAGTATTTTAGCTTTACCAGGATAAATACTCTCTATTACACTATCATCGTTTGAAAGTAAAGGGTAATGTAAATCTTTTGCGACACTATAAGCAATGCTTGTCTTACCGGTACCACCCTTTTTATTAAATACTGTAATGGTTTTGTTTGACATAGAAGATCCTTTTTATTGTAAGAGATAATTAAATATAGTAAATTACTGTAAAAAACAGTATTAAACTGTATCTTACATTATTTTAATGTAAAAAACTTTAATATACCTTATTATATAGTAAATTACTGTAAAAAACAGTATTTTACTTTAAAATATAGTTTAATAGTCAATTATTTCAAAATCAATATTGCAACTATTACATTTAATGTTTAAATTATCTCTGCCCCACACGGCAGCTCCACAACTATTGCAAATGTATTTTGTTTTTTGTTTAGCTTTGGCAGCAGCTTGTATTTCATCTATTGGTACAATATCAGATACCATATTTGAAACTACCGTATATAAGTTTTGAAGTATCTCGTTGTCATTTAAACCCAAAAGAGCAGGATCATCTATATTTTCGTCATCAAATTCGTATAGATCTACATTTTGATTTTTTATTACTTTATGGACTTCCGGAAATCTATCAAACCATTTTACAAATAATCCATTTTTATATAACTCTATGCAAACTCGCTCAAACAAACCATTTTTTTGTGGGTAATCATTCATGTTTTGACCGGTTTTGCTGCCACCAGGCACACCGGTTGAAGATGGTATTAAACCTATACTCTCCATTTTTTGGGCCCATTCTTTATTATGATAAGATCTGCGAGAAGGCTTGCCATGTTCAAATTGCCATAAATGGCACATTTCATGAACCATTGTTTGAAATACCTCTATAAAGTTGCAACTTGTGAAATATGCAGGATTTAAAGCTAATTCATGTATTTTTATGCCATCGTTGCTAACCCATCTATGAGAGCTAAAATATCCCATTACACTTTTTTTTCGTTGCACCGTGATTAGACAATTTGGCAATGTACCTTCAAAAAGTTTTTCATTAAATATATGATAGATTTTTTGTAATATATCATAAAATTCTGCTGTAGGAATTGTATTCATGTTTTACCTTTTTGTATCGTACGATACAATTAAAACTCAATTAATAATTTAGCCCTGCCAATAATGTTTGCTGCTGGCACTTCGCAAAAATAACGACTATCAAAGCTTCTCTCATTATAATCACTCATCAACCACACAAAACCTTTAGTTACAAGGTGTCGCCCGGCGCATGGATACATTTTTGTGAAGCCATTATATTTATAAACTCTGCTATTTTTTTGTTTTATATTATTTATATATACAAAATCACTAACAGCAACTAAATCGCCGGCAGTTGCAGCTATTTTTTTAAGCAAAGGTGCTGTACCGGTAGAGCAGCGTCCTGATACTATATAATGATGGTTATTTTTGGAAAATTTATCATTGTTTGGAGGGCAAACTACGACTAGATCTCCTTTTTGCCATTGGTGTACCTGGTCTATTTGGTATATCCCAATAGGAAAAGAATGGGTGAGATTTAATGTCAAATTATAAGACTTCCATATAATAGCAAAAAGAGTGCTTGCTATGATAAAAAAAGCAATATATAACATAAATTTTGTGTTTTTGAGTGTTGTGTTTTTCATTTGTCTTTTATGATATAATATTAAGTCGTTATTATCAAAATAACGACCCGATGTATTTTTACACCACTCCTCTTTTGGAGTGGCACCTCTAGCTTATATAGATGCCTATCAACATTCCAATCATTAAAGCCAATATAGCTCCAGTACCGGCATAAAGATATTTCATATTTACATAATCTTTGATGTTTTTGATATCATCAATTTTATCTGTAACACTGGCAACAGATACGGCCACTTTGTTAGATAGATCATTAACCAAATTGTTCGCGTACATCTTTACGCTGTCTTTTGCTTGCTGGTCGATCTTTGATATTTTTTGATTCAAAATATTTTCATGTTCTTTAAGAATATTTTGATATCTAATTGTCATATCTTCAAATGCTTTTTGTTGGTTTTGCAGCATTAGATCAATGTTTTTTGAACTCTCTTCGGCCACTTTTCTAGCTTGATTATTTACAAAATTTATACTTGCAGGATTCAATTTTTCATACAAGTCTTCAAGTTGCGTTATTAAGCCAGGTGTATTTATACTTCCATCTTGATTTTTCGTGCCATTAATTTTCATCACCAAGAGCATTAAAGTTTGGGTGATGTCTTTGGCCTCTTCCATTGTTAATGACATTGGTTACTCTTTGCAAAGTGCATCTATCGTTTTCCATGCTGGATGTAAAATATCATTAAGATATTGTTCTGCTTCACCGGATATTTCATATTTGAATGATAACAATTTTGCTTTTTCATTGTCATTTTTATCAAAAGCTTCATCAAGTTCTTTCTCTAATATGGATTTAAACTCTTTATCTACAGCAACTTCATATACACTTTTGTTAACAGATCTACTTAAATCTATTACATCGCTTTCGGCTAGTGCAATATAATTGTTTGTAGGGAAATACATAAAAAAGTCGTTGTATTTGAATTTTAATCTATTCATATTTGTTACTCGAGAAAGAGCAAACAATATAGGCACATCAAGTTCCTTTACCATATCATATGTTTTGATTGCATTAGACAAGTCTTGTGATCCGCCACTCATTGGTATTATAATGAGATCTATTTTTTTGAATATTCTACTTTTTTTAAGGCCGTCAATAAAGATTGTTGTAGTTTTATTTCCACCCACATCGATTACGAGATTTTCGCCTTTAAATTCCAAAATAGAATTTCTTAAAATATCTGATATATCTTTACCTTCACCAATTTTAATTTGCTTACTTTTGATTTCTGAATAGGTAAAGTTCAAGCTGTCTTTGTTTTCATCATCAAATTCGTATAGATCTACGTTTTGATTTTTATGAAGAAAATATGCTGCTGCAACTTGAAGAGCAACTGTGCTTTTACTTGCACCACCTTTTGTGTTTAATACCGCGATTGTCATTTATTTTTTTCCTCCGTGTCTAATATGTTTTTTTGATTTTTTAAGTAATCTCCATACTTAGCATCAATAGCCTCATTCATTTTATTATATCTTTCATATGCCTCATCGCTAAATTCTTTTTTTACGGCGGTTTTTGAATTTTCATTGTTTTCCTTTTTTTGATAATTATTATCGATATTTTCATTTTTCTTGGTGTTATAATCTTCGCCAAGCGGAGCAGGGCGAAGATATTTATTTTTAATTTCTTTCACAAAATATCTATTAAAAGTGGAATAAGACATTGTCCAATTATGGGTTTTTTTCATTTTTTCATATAATGATTTTTGTTTTAGATAGCCTTGATTTTGGTATAAATCTATTATTTCGCTAATTACTGAATAAAATTCTCTAACTGGATCCGTTTCCTGCGATTTTTTGCGATTTTTTAACATTTTTTGCGAACTCCTGCGATTTTTTAGTAACTTTTGCAATTATAATAGAAAAATTCTAATATGTCAATAGAAATTTCATATATTTAATAGAAATTTCTTGACAAATCCTAAAAAATCTCATATAATACTAAATATTACTACAGAACGTAAAGGCAGGAAGGGTGAATGTAATTACACGGCGAGCCGAGTAATTAACATTAACATCCTGAAACTTATTCGCACCAAAGGTGCTCAACGAAAAAAGGAAAACAAAATGAAACATTTTGGCATAGGATTTATAATAGGTTTTATAATAAGCTACATTATTGTGAAGCCAATAGTTTTTATAGCAACAAAAAGCCTGCTCTTGCTCACCAAAGGAAAACAATGAAAAGAAAACCACATCAAGTTAGAGCAGTAGATGATATAAATATAACTTTACAGCAAAACGATAGAGCACAATATATATCTGCTTGCGGTACCGGCAAAACTCTTGTCGGCTATGATATAGTGAATAATATATTATCTTCAAATACAAACAAAACCATTATTTTATTTTTTCCTTCACTTGCTTTAATAGCACAAACATATAAATCATATCTATCTTATGGACTTGATATATCAAATAATGAAATATTATTTGTTTGTTCTGATGAGAGTGTATATGAAGAAGAGGATCTACCAATAGGTGAATTTGAAACAAATTTCAAAGTAACTACAAACAGTGAAGAGATAGCTACATTCATGAAACAAAATAGTACAAAAAATAAAATCATATTTTGTACTTATCACTCTAGTAAAATATTATCTGACAACATGAATACAAAGATAGATTTTGCATTATATGATGAAGCTCATAGAACTGCTACATCAAATGATAGTTATTATAACTATTCACTTGATAATAATAATATATCTATCACAAAACGACTTTTTATGACAGCAACTCCAAAACACAGAAAGATAAATACAAAAAATATTGAAGAAGAACAATATTTATTTAGTATGAATAATGAAGAAATTTATGGATCAATTGCAAATAAATATACACTAAGAGAAGCTATCGATGATGAAGTAATTTCACCATATCAAATTATCATAGCAGTTGCAACAAAAGATGAGATCTCTAAATTACAAAAAAAAGATACTAAAAATATAATACATAATGCTGCACTAAAACAAGAAGCAAAAATCTTGGCCCTTAATAATGCTATGCAAAAATATTCAATTAACAAGGGCATTGTTTTTGCAGAAAGAATTAATAAATCAAAAAGTTATCTTGAAACGTTTAAAAAACATAATCATGCTATTTTTACCCAACACATAGACTCAAGCTTTACCACTCAAGAGATTAATAATATTTTCGATCAATTTGATAATTCTAAAAAAGGTTTATTGTTTAACGCACAAATATTAAGTGAAGGAATTGATATACCGGCCATAGAGCTTGCAGCATTTATGGAAAAATCAACGAGTAGTGTGAATATTGCACAAAGGATCGGTAGAGCTACAAGACTAGATCCTCAAAATCCACATAAAATAGGATATATATTTATTCCTATTTTTATATCGGAAGAAGAAGATATAAACAACTTTAATACGTCAAGTGATCTTGGAGAAATGCTTGAAATCATTAATACAATGGCGGAGCAAGATCAAGAGCTTTATGCAGAGCTTTATAACAGAAGAGTATTTGGTAATAACTCTTCTAGCAATATTATTAAAATAATTCACACAAACGAAACAAAGAATTTTGAACTTAAAGATGATTTAGAAAAAAAAATAACCACATTAATAATTAATAAAATTATTCCTAATTGGTATAAGAACTATGAACTTTTGAGAGAGTATTATGAGGAGTTTGGAGAGTGGCCGGCACAGACAAAAATATATAAAGATGTGAAAATAGGTATTTGGCTTAGTCATCAAAAAGGGAATTATAAAAAAGGGCAACTCTCGGACGATAGGATAGCGTTGCTTGATAGTATTGATGAGAGTTGGAAAAATACACCGGATGAGAGTTGGAATGAGAATTTTGAACTTTTGAGAGAGTATTATGAGGAGTTTGGAGAGTGGCCGGCACAGACAAAAATATATAAAGATGTGAAAATAGGTATTTGGCTTTCAATCCAAAAAGGGAATTATAAAAAAGGGCAACTCTCGGACGATAGGATAGCGTTGCTTGATAGTATTGATGAGAGTTGGAAGATTTCTAGGAATGAAAAAGATGATGAGAGATGGAATGAGAATTTTGAACTTTTGAGA
>JAQTLE010000006.1 GCA_028715055.1 Sulfurovaceae bacterium | reverse complement strand
ACCCGTCATTTGGATATGGCGGTTATTGTTTGCCAAAAGATACTAAACAATTATTGGCCAATTATGCTGACGTACCAAGCAACATCATACGTGCGATTGTAGATGCAAATAGCACAAGAAAAGATTTTATCGCCGAGAGTATTCTAAAAAGAAATCCGAAAGTAGTAGGAATTTATCGCCTAGTCATGAAAGCAGGATCAGATAATTTTCGTTCTTCTGCGATACAAGGGATTATGAAGCGAATTAAGGCCAAAGGCATAGAAGTAGTCATTTATGAACCTACACTACATGAAGAAGAATTTTTTCATTCGCGTGTAATTCGTGATCTTAAAAAGTTCAAAGCCATGTCGGACGTCATCATCGCAAACCGCCACGCGGATGTGCTGGATGATGTAGCAGACAAAGTTTATAGCAGAGATCTTTTTGGGAATGATTGAGGGTAATTTATGAAAATATTAGTAACAGGTACAGCGGGATTTATAGGATTTCATCTAGCAAAAAAACTACTCGAACGTGGTGATGAAGTAATTGGACTTGACAATATCAATGATTACTATGATGTCAATCTCAAATACGCCCGTCTTGATGAACTTGGCATTGATGCGCGTCATTCTAAAAGTAATGAAATAATACAATCTTCCAAATTCCCAAATCATAAGTTTGTAAAGATGGATCTAGCTGATAAGCAATCAATGGAAGAACTTTTTAAAACACAAAAGTTCGATGCCGTGTGCAATCTAGCAGCACAAGCTGGTGTGCGCTATTCCATAGAAAACCCTGATGCATACATCCAAAGCAATATTGTCGGATTTATTAACATCTTGGAATGTTGCCGTCATTATGATGTACAAAATTTATGCTATGCTTCTAGCTCTTCAGTATATGGGCTAAATACAGAACAACCATTTAGAACGACAGACAAAACAGATACTCCTATAAGCCTATATGCTGCTACCAAAAAATCAAATGAGCTTATGGCTCATACATACAGTCATTTATACGGCATCAAAACAACCGGGCTTAGATTTTTTACCGTATATGGTCCATGGGGAAGACCTGATATGTCTCCAATACTTTTTGCAGATGCTATTACTCAAGATAAAGAGATAAAAGTATTTAATCATGGAGATATGAGCAGGGATTTTACCTATATAGATGATATCGTTGATGGCATTATCAATGTCATAGACAATCCGGCAGAAAAATATAGCATCTATAATATCGGCAACAATACTCCTGTGCAATTACTTGATTTTATAGCAACACTTGAAAATAGTTTTGGTAAAACGGCCAAAAAGATATTCATGGATATGCAGCCAGGTGATGTGAAATCAACCTATGCAGACATAGATGATCTGATAAGAGATTTCAACTACAAACCCGATACGACTTTAGCAGATGGAATAGAAAAATTTGTGAAGTGGTATATGCAATATTATGATTTTATAGGATAGTTTTTATGAAATACCATTTGCGATTTTTCTATTTTTCATGGCTATTTTGGTTTAGTAATATATTTATTTTAAATGATAGACGAAGAGCTATTTTTCTTGGGGCTGCCTATCCAAATTTAATAGTCAAACGTAATGTTAAATTAAGACGTAATATAAATTTTTATGGCGGTCATTCATGTAAAGGAATGGTTGAAATTGGCGAGAATTCATTTATCAACGAAGAATGCTTTATTGATCATTCTTCAATGGTATCCATAGGTTCGAATGTTGCCATAGGCATGCGTTGTATGATATTGTCATCATCTCATAATATTGGGAATATTGTTCGATGCGGCAAGGATAAGCGGATGGTAACGACAATAAAAGATAATTGCTGGCTTGGAGCAGGTGTAATTGTATTTCCAGGAATAACAATTGGTCAAGGATGTGTTATTTCTGCTGGAGAAAAAATTGATAAAGATATACCGGATAACATATTAGTGAAAAATGGAAATTTGATTCCCATTAATATGTAAACCAAATTATCTATATATAGCAACCAAAGAAGAAAAATGAAATTCTTGAATTATTTATTATCAGAAAAACTTTTTCACTATTTTCGTGTGCCAGGATTGATTTTAATGAAAATAAACAATAGACTAAGAGTATTGATTGGCAAATTTTTTTATAAAAAGACTATCCTTTTTTCCAGAAGATATTCAAGAGAACATCAAATCATCAAAAATGTCAATACTTGCTTTCCTTGCTTTTCAAATTTTAAAAAAGTAAACCTCAATAACTTTTATCTAATCTTTCCTTTGACAGAAAATGCATCTAACTATTTTAACGAACATTATTCTTATTTAAATTATAAAAAAGCAATTGTGCCGTCAAATAAAGCTATCGAAATATGCTTAGATAAAAAAATATTCACTGATTTTCTTCTAAAAAATGGATTTGAAGACTGTGCGATCAAGAAACCTAAAAATTTGCAATATCCATATATACTCAAAAAACGAATTGATGAAAATGGTTCAAAAACCATAATCATATATGATGAAGCATCAGAATACCAATTTAAAAATGAATTGCATTCTAATGAGTTTTTTGTGCAAGAATATATAGAAGGACAAGATGAATATGCCATGCATATTATAATGTATCAAGGTGAAATAGTTTTTTATAAAACTATGAAATATACATTTGCACAAAAAAACTTTGTAAAAGGAGAAAGATTCAAACAATATTCTCAAGAAATTGTAGACCATGGTCATTTTCTAGATCGCTTCAAAAATATATTAAATGCTATCGAATATGATGGAGTATGCTGTATCGATTATAAATTACAAAATGGATACACAAAAATATTTGAGATCAATGCCAGAATGGGAGCATCCTTGTCAGAATATATAAGTGAAGCGCTTTATGCATATGCAAAGGCATTAAGTATTAAGTGTTGAGCATCTCCCATACTTATATTAGGAATGTTAGAAATTTCATGTCAACCTTATATGATCTGTCAACTTTTTTGGAGAGCCACAGAAATCTCTAGATAAAAATTAAAAAACCATAGTATAATTTATAAAATAAAAAGTATGTCCAAATTTGAATCCTATTTTATTTGACAAAATATTGGAATATAATAATGCATGATATAAAAATATATTTTATCAATCTTGACAGATCGACCGAACGTAGAAAATTTATGGAAGAACAGCTTGATAAATTTGGTATTTCATACATCAGGATTCCAGCAGTAGATGGGCAAATGCTCGATGCATTGATCACGAAACCTATCTATGCTAGACTTCAAGAAAAAAATGAACACTATACTTTACCAAAAGCTGGCGAGATCGGAATATATCTAACATATATGGATGTTTGGCGAAAAATTGCCGATCAGGAAGAAAAATTTGCATTAATACTAGAGGATGATGTCCTCATTGATGAAAAGCTATTTGAAGATATAAATTTAATTTGTCAAAATGTCAGCTCATCCGAAATTGTAGATTTTTCAGGTAAAAAGGGGTTTTGGGCATCAGAAAAAAAATCGATAATAGATAAACTATCAATAACGCACTATTCCACATGTGGACTGGGTTTTATGGGTACCATGATTGGCAAAATCGCGGCTCAAAAACTTATAGATACTTTTCCTGCATACACTATGCCAGTTGATAATATGAAGCAACTTGCTTACAAACATAAAATTCCGATATGGACAACCAATAGAGCATATGTCAAACACCATTCTGAAAATTTAGGCGGCAGTACAATTCAGATAAAAGATCATGATTTAAAAACCAAATTACGTAGAGAATTTTTACGCCCGTTTTATAGAACAAAAACAATTATTATGAATTTGTTATGTTTTTAGATTGGAATGGTATAATGATTTTATTGATGTAAATATTGAAACATCGGATAGCAGGGGAACATAATTTGAAAATTTCTATTCCTAAACTTATTGAACAAAATGACCTTATAAGATATGAGGTGGATGTCTACTCAAAGCATATCAATACTACAAAACTCTATTTCGAATTAGATAAAAAGTATGCTGATATGATGTCAGATTCATCTGATGCAGCCTTGGTAGGTTTATTATTGCCCGCAATGTATTATGGGGAAGATATATATCTTGAAGGAAAGGTTTCTGAAAGACTTTATTATAATATATCCTATCAACTTCAAAAGCTAATACAGACAATTATGCCATTTTTAAAAATGATCAATATCCATACTGATGAAATTGCTCCGAATAACGGGCTTATGCAGCAAGGCAGTGAATGTGCGACTGGTTTTTCGGGAGGAATTGATTCATTTACTACGCTAGCTGATTATTTTTATAATCCAAAATGTCCGAGATCTTCCAAGATAACAATGCTGACATTTAATAATGTAGGATCTCATGGAAGCAAAGAAAAAGGGCATGAACTATTTTTAAAAAGATACAATAAACTTGAACCTGCTGCAAAAAAGATAGGAATGCCATTTATAAAGATCAATTCCAATCTCGATGATTTTTATGAAAGTAAAAAGTTGGATTTTCAAAAAACCGCGATCATTAGAAATGCGTCTGTTGCATTATTGCTGCAAAATAAAATTAGGAAATTTTTATATTCATCAACATATCCATATGCCTTCCTAGGGTTAAATAATGATAAAGAAGAACTTGCATATGCTGAACCTCTAGTCTTGCAAATGCTATCTAATGAAAATGTTGAGATAATCAGTATTGGTTCAGAGTACAATAGGGTCGAAAAAACGGAAATTGTTTCAAATATAAAAGATAGTTATGAATATCTGGACGTTTGCACAAGAAATGAAAAAAATCGAATAAATTGTTCTTCTTGTGTGAAGTGTTTAGGAGTGTTAACGACTTTTGAATTATTAGGCAAATTAGAACTATATGATAAATCATTTGATCTAAAAAAATATAAAAAAAACCGAAGTAAATTTTTAGGAAGAGTACTTGTCCATGATTATCCTTCTGCTAAATCGATATATCGTCTCTCGAGACAGAAGAACTTACATTTTCCACTACAATCATACATATATTATATTTTTTATAAATTAAAATCCTTGATAAAAATATTAAAAAATTTCTTAAAAAAAGCAAAAAAAATTGAATGATTCGATTAAGTTGCACTATTTTCGCTCTCATAGTGGAATAAAGAATTTTGGGGATGAATTGTCGCCTATTTTGGTTGAACTTGTTTCTAAAAGAAAGGTCCGATATTGCTCAATAGAAAAATGTGAGTTGATAGGATTAGGTAGTATTTTTGATGGTGTTTTAAAAAAACTATGGAAGAGGAAACTAAGTTTTAATACTAATCCGATACATGTTTGGGGTAGCGGATTCATCCAAGATAAACCAATTAATAAAAATTTGATCAAGAAAAACTTTGTAGTCCATAGCATAAGAGGCAAACTAACACAGCAAATGATAAACATTAATAATTTATCGTATGGCGATCCTGGTTTATTGTCAAAATTTCTCATACAACCACAAAATAAAAAAATTAAAATATTAATTATTCCCCATATTATGCATAGAGCATTGCCCGAAATAAAACAATTTATAAATTCTTTTTCAAATTGTCAGGTTGCCGATCTGACAGGAGATCCGATAGAAATCTTAAGGCAGATATCCTCTTCGGAGATTGTCATTTCTTCAAGTTTGCATGGATTGATTTGTGCGGATTCTTTCGGAATTCCCAATATCAGATTGAAAACTTCACAAGAATTGAAAGGGGGCGATTTTAAATTTAATGATTATTATTCCTCGCTTGATAGAAATATTTTAGAGATAACTACCCAAGATACAAAAAATGATATCTTAAAAATCATTTCAAATTCTGATTTTTCGTATCAAGCCTATGTTGATACTTTGTGCGAAAAACTTTATCAATCATTCCCTTCTTACTTAAAATAAATACACAACGCCATATAAACATAAAAAATATATAAAAACAGTTTCTAAATACCTGTATAAAAAACTACACTTTAAATGCAAATTTTAAAAAACTAGTTATAATCATAAAGCATTTTAAAAGAAATTAAGGTACACCAAAAAATGGAAAAAGTAAATATAATATGCATGAAATGGGGGGATAAATTTCCCCCAGAATATGTCAACAGACTATATGGTATGGTAGAAAGAAATATTACTATTCCTTTTAGATTTGTATGTTTTACTGATAATAAAAATAATATACGCCCAGAAGTAGAAATCCAACCATTACCGGAACTCGACATTCCAAAAAATATACCTGAAAGAGGCTGGAGAAAACTTAGTGTTTTTGCCAAAGATTTTGGAGGATTATCAGGCAAAACACTATTTCTTGATTTGGATGTTGTGATTGTTGACAATATTGATGATTTTTTTAATGCGTCAGGTGAATTTCTTATCGCACATGATAAACTTAAACCTGAAAAAATGGAAGGAAATTCTTCGGTTTTTCGTTTTGAGATAGGCAAGTATCCGTATATTTTAGAATACTTTGTAAAAAATTTTAATAAAGTAAGAAACGAAGTAAGGCATGAACAAGCCTATCTGACACGCGAGATCAAAAAAATGGGGAAACTGCAATTTTGGAATGATGCTTGGGTTCCAAGTTTTAAATACCATTGTGTTCCATCATGGGTAAAGTCGTGGTTTAAAGCTCCATCAATTCCCAAAGGTGCCAAAATCATATTATTTCATGGTTTACCTAATCCTCCTGAAGCAATAAAAGGAATAAGCGGAAAATGGTACAGGTATATTAAACCATCTCCATGGATTGAAAAATATTGGATTGAATAAGATTTAATTCCATTCTATATTAAGGTGTTTAGTATATATATGATTTTTTCTTTTGGCTACAAGGCGTGCAAGTCTTCCTACAAATTATAAGCTAAATGGGGAAACTTATATATTGTAGAATTATAAATTTTTCATAAATAATAAAAACTTTTTAATAATTTCTTTTTTGTCAAATTTTTGAATATATTTATTTGTAATTTCCGGATAGCTTTGAAGTGCTAGATCAATTTTTTCTGCCAAATCATCAGGATCATTTACTTTGGCTAAATATTTTTTAAGTTCATCAACCAATATTTCTCTAGGCCCTGTGTCGCAATCTGTACTTACAACAGGAGTTTTTAAAATCAAACTTTCAACAATAACCCTAGGAAGCCCTTCTCTCTCCGAACTCATGACAAGCATTTTTGCATTTTTTATAAAAGGATACGGATTTGTAGCAAATGCGTGAAATAGTATTCTGTTTTTTGGAATATTAAATTTTTCGATTAGATCTAAAATTTCTTCGTTTTCTTCTGTGCCCAAAAGCAACAATTTTATTTTTTTATTTTTTATTTTGGAAAAAGCTTCCAATAAGATATCTTGTCTCTTTTTCTTTATTCCAGAACCTATTTGGATAATGTAATCGTTGCTTGGTGAATCAACTTTTTCATTTGCTAATTGAAGAATTTTTTCTGCATCAAAAGGATTATATATTGTTTGGATCTTTTTGGGGGATAAAAAATTTAATAGATTTTTTTCAGTATCTTGAGAAATAGTAATTATATTTTGATCGCCAAAGACTTTATTGTAAATATTTTTTCTTTTTTGATATCTCATAAATGACTTTTCTTTAAACGATCGAAGTTCTTGAGTAATATCTACTCTCATATAATATATTTTTGGTATATTGATAAATCTTAAAACTTTTGCAGTTACTTCCATGTGCGAAATCACTATATCTATTTGCAATTCTTTTAAAATTTTATCTAATTTCCTAGAAAGCAGATAATCTCCTGCAATGTCTAATCTTTTGTATAATTTTTTATCTTCACAGATTGACAATGTTTTAATATCTTCTACCCCATAAGCTTTCTTATTTTCCAATAAAATAAGATAATTATCAACTTCACTGCTAGTACTTCTGATTAAATCAATAGTGCTTCTCTGCCCTCCGCCTGGAAGTAAATCACATATAAAATGGGCTACTTTTATTTTTCCCATAATCTTTTATATTCCTGGTATATATATTCTTTATCAAATTTGTAAATATCTTTATCTTGTATATTTATTTTTATATCGAGCGCTTCGTCTATTTTGGCAGCCAAAATACTTGGATTTTGCACAGGCACAAGCCAATAAGCTAAGTCATCTGTTAAAATTTCACTTGGTCCAGTGGGACAATCTGTGCTTACCACGGGAGTATCTAAAATCAAAGATTCTATTACAATAGTGGGGAGACCTTCTCTATCGGATGACAAAACTAACAATGAAGCATTTTTAATATATTTATATGGATTTTGTTGAAAACCCAAAATAATGACCTTGTCTTCTAAATATCGATCTTTGATCATCTGAGTGAGTTTGTCATCATTTTTTGCTAAAATAACAAGTTTAATATTATGTTCCAACATTTTAAAAGCATCCAACATTACATCGTATCTTTTTTGTTCTCTAAAAGCAGATGGAGAAATGATATATTGAAAATCTATTTCAACTGGTTCATTTCCTTTTTTTCGAATTTCATCAATGTAAAATGGATTATAAATCATTTTAGCATTTCTATAATTTATATTTAATTCATCAAAATCTTGTATCATTGCTTGAGATACTGTTATGATATTTTCATTTTGATACAAATATCTATAAAGTTTTAATTTCTTTCTACCCCTTTTTTCGTTAAATTTGTCTAATTCTGCTTTGTATGACATATGAATGACAAAGTATTTATTTGGATGTTTTAATAATTTAATTACCCTGTCAGCTCTGGGCAAATGAGAAAAAACAATATCAAATTTTATGTTAAGAGACTTTATTTTGTTTTGTAAAATTTGCGCATATATATAATCACCTATTTTACTTAAAAATTTATACGTATCTTTTCGTTTTGTTAAAGGTATTATGGGAAAATCACAATCACTTGTATTATAATTTTGTATATCTTCAAGTAAAAACAAAATGACATTGTGTCCTTTCTCCATAAATAGCTTAGCTTGTGTAATTGCAACTTTCTCTGCCCCGCTCCCTGCCAGATTTGTTACCACTATTGCTATGTTTTTAGACTTCATTTTATACCTTTAATAAATTAATTATTTTGTGAAGATTTGATTTATCTTGTTCATTATTATAAATATTAAATTTTAAATTATTAATATCAATATTATCAATCTCATCTATGTTGCAAGAATAAAGATATTTTTTTCTAATATTATTTTGAATAAATTGTTTATATATTTTTTGAGGTTTGTTTGAATTTGGACGAATTGTTATTGTTGGCTTCAAAGCATATATTGATTCTGTAATCATAGAGCCGCTATCTTCAGTTATAAAAACCAAATCAGAGACTTTTAGATAAATTAATATAATTTTTTCTGGAAACTTATTAAATAATACACAATATGCTAAATTGTCATATTTATTTTTAAATGTTTCTATTCCTTTTTCAACTGTTTTTGAGGTTCTTCTTGAAGTTGTCAGTAGGACTTTTTTATTTTCTAGTTTAGCTTTTTGAAGCAGTTTTTCTATTAGTTCTAACAATTCCTTATCTGTGAATGGATATTCTTTGGTTGCCCCTCCTATTAAAATAGACCATATAATTTGATTTTTAAAATCTAATTTTTCTAAAAAATCAAAAGTTTTTGTTTTATCATATTTTATTTTTAATGGAGCAAGCTCAAAATACAGAGCATTTGGATATAAATCTTTTTTGTTTATTGTTACTAGATATGTAAATAATAATGGATTCAAACCCCTTAATGAACTACAATATATATTTTTAATATCATATAATTTGGCAAGCATTATATTAATAAAAGATGTTTTTCCGCCAGTAGATATAATAAGGTCTATTTTTGAATAATTGATATTTTCATTCGAAAAAGAATAAAAAAATTTAATCAATTTAAAAGATATATGTTTGATAAAAAAATTATTATTGAGTAATATTTTAAGAATAAATTTAAAAATATTATATTTTAAATTTACAGAAAGTTTTATAACTTTTATTTCTATATATCTTTCTAATTGACTTACAAGTCCGTTAGTAACACTTTCGTGTCCAGCTTTATTGTCAGTAATAATTAAAATTGTTTTCATATATTAAGATTTTCATATATTGTTTTAATTTTTTTAAAAAGCTCCAATGCAATCACATCATATCCTTTATTATTAATGTGAGTATTATCCAAATAATATTCATCAAACTTTTCTAAAAACAGATCATATATTTTTACATAATAACAATTTGAATACAGTATAGACAATTGCTCTAAAATGAAATTATATTTTATAATTTCATGATTTCTTGATAATTCTTTATTGGGTATAGTGTCAATCAATATAAATTTTTTATTTGGATATTTCAATATTAATTGTTCTATATTGCCTTTGTATTCTTGTTTTGGAACAACATTTTCTGTACCCAATAAGGAATTTAATGTGAGCTTCTTTGCTATTTTTTTATATTTTTTTACAATTTTACGATATAATTTTCTTAATTTGTTATCCGGATAATACAAAACATATGGGGCATATTTAAATGTTTTCCATGAATCTACAAGACCATATTGAATTAAAATAATGTCTGCTTCATCAATGTTTTCTTCTGCAAAATATTTCATTTCTCTAGTTGTAGACATAGTATAACCACAATTTTTTATATGAGCATTCATCTTCTTTGCAAATCTTTCCGGAAAAGAATTATTTTTATAATCAACATTGCCAAAAGTATTGCAATCTCCTAAGGCTAAAATTTTCATAATATAACCTTTTCATATATTTTTAATGTATCATCTATCATTACATTGAGTGTAAAATGCTCTTGAGCAAATTCAAAACTTTCTTCAAAATTCATCAGCGCGTCCGCATAATGTTGTTGAACATATTGTATTGTTCTAGTTAAATGATCTAAGTCATTTATCGGCACTATATATGAAGATGGTAAAATTAGTTTCATATCCGAGACATCAGTTGATACAATAGGTGTACGCAAAAGAAGAGCTTCTACCATAACATATGGAAAACCTTCTTTATCTGAACTTATTACACACAGATTTACATTATTAATGATTTCTTGTGCATCTTTCCTGAAGCCTGTAAATATAACCTTATTCTCTAGAGAGAGGCTATGCACAAGTGCCAGAAGTTTTTCTTTTTGACTGCCTTCACCTACAATTAAAAGCTTCACATCCAAATTTTTAATTGCATGAATCAATATAGAAAAATTCTTGACAGCTTCTAGTCTGCCTACGGCACAAATCGAAAACTCATCCTTATTGACACCAAACTGCAAAAGATAGCTTGGGTCTTTTGTTAATAATTGGAATTGTATGCCATTATAGACAACATCCTTGTGCGGATTTTTTAATCCTTTTAATACTTCGTGGGACACTCCTATAACGTGATTAAATTTTTCGAAACTACTAAGTTTTCTCTTTTTGCTATGGAGTGTAGCTATTGTTTTTATGGATGAATGCAAAAAATATCTTATTGAAGCCACCATATCTACAGCTTTGTTAGCATGTGCATGTACTATATCTGGATTAATGCGATTGATTGTTCGAAATAACTTATACAGCATAAAGATATTTTTACGACCTTTAGACAGATCAAAAGGATGAAAAATAATACTACTTGTGAAACGATGTTTATACTTTTCATGAGCTATCACATGTACTTGATGGTGATAAGAGATTTGGTTGCATAACTCTTCGAAATGCTTCTCTAATCCACCTTCTTCATTTCCAGCTAGAATTTGACAAATTTTCATTTTTTCCAACCTCTTAGTCCTCTTTTTAACTTTATCTTAAAAGCTAACATATTGTCTTTACCACTAATCGTAATACGAGGTATTTCAAATAAATTGCAATTTTTCAAATCTGCAATACCGGTTTTTGTTGTTACTGCATTAGTATATCCGCAATTCACAACATCAAAAACATCGCTATTTTTATATAGTCCAAACGGATAAGCAAAACTATCGCATATTATATTGTATTCTTTTTCTATCAACAATTTTGATTTGCAAATCTCTTTATAGCTTTCATCTTTTCCTAAAGCGGAAAGATTTACATGCGTTAAAGTATGTGCTCCAATTTCGATCAATCCGCTTTTAATTAATTCTCTAACCTCATCGTCGCTCAACTTTGGTTCATCTTTCAGTCCTGCGCCTTTGTTTTTTGTTTTTCTATAGCCGGACCAATCACGATCATGTCTGTCGTTTACAAGATAAATAGTTGCTTTAAAATTATATTTTTTTAATATTGGCAAAGCATTTGTCAAATTATCTTTATAACCGTCATCAAAGGTAATTACTACACTTTTTTCAGGAAGTTTGTCTTTATTTGTTATCGCTTCATGCATGGTAAAAGAATGCCATCCATTTTCGCTCAAATATTTTATTTGTTTATCAAAAATAGCTGGAAATACTCTTAACGAATTAAACTTTTTTCCATTAATATGTTCTCTGACCATATGATACATTAATATCCTAGGATAATTATAATTGATTGGTTTGCTCCACCAAGCATATCTCCATGAAAAGTAAAGAAGCAAAATGATTAAAAAAATAAAAAAATAAAACATTATAAACGCTCATAAACATGCAAAGTTTTATCTACCATTTGTTTCAATGAAAAATTGCTTTCTATATAACTATATCCATCGAATGACAAAACTTTAGCAAGAATGATTTTATTTGCCAATTCTACCTGATCCCCAACTCCAAAGAAATAGCCATTCTTGCCTTCAATGATAATATCTTTTACACCACCATGATTAGTAGCAATTACAGGTGTATTCATCGCGATAGCTTCAGCTACGCTTCTGCCAAAACTTTCAGGTTTTTTAGAAGCACTCACTATCACATCACTAAGAGTGTAAATTTCTGCTACATTGCTCTGACTGCCCGTAAAAACTATTTCATTTTCTAATTTTAATTCACGGATTAACTGTTTTAAACTATCGAAATAATTCTGTTTATCCTTATGTATACCGCCGATAATAAGTCCCTTTATATTTGGTATCGTTTCTTTGGTAATAGCTATAGCTTTAATAAATGTCTCGATATCTTTTAGCTGGGTAATTCGTCCAACAGTGGTAATAATAAAATTATTTTCTAAATTGTATTGTTTTATAAATTTGCTGATAAATTCATGATCAATATTTTGAGGATTAAATTTATCTAAATCAATGCCTCTTGAAATTACTGTAATTTTTTCCTCTAAAGTACTATAATGCTTTTGAATATATTCTTTTATGCTGCCGCTAACACAAATAACAGCATCTGCTTTGGTCATTACGCTGCTATAAAAATTGACAGAATTAAACCCATGCACCGTACTTACAACTTTTAGACCCAATCCTCTTTTGGCAAAATAAATAAGCCATGCCGGTACCCTGCTTCGTACATGAACGACATCCGGTTTTAATTCTCTCAATAATTTTCGCAACCTATAAACTCTAAATATGGCGGTAAATGGATTTTTAAGACATACATCAAACTTAACATGTTCTCCTCCATCTAATTCTATTTGTGATACCAACTTGCCCCCGCAACTAATAATGATGCTCTCATGTCCCAATTTTACAAATTCGCGATTAAGCTCAACCGTTCCTCTCTCAACTCCGCCCTCATTAAGTTCTGGCAACAATTGTACTATTCTCATAATCCTACCTTTTGAGCAAAGGATATAAAATCTATTTTTCGATTTTTATGTTTTATTTTACCGTCAAAAATATAGATATAGTTTTCATACTCTAAAAAGGTAATAAGTCTTTCAAATTTACTATTTTTCATTCCGTCTAGCGGCAAAACTACTACATTCGATTTTCCATAAGATACAGCTTCGCTTATCATAGATGTGCTGTCACTTGTAATAAACACTGTTTCACACTCATATAAAAAATCAGATATCGGATTAAGTTGACTTTTTGAATATATAAGTTCATAATCAAAATTATATGTTTGCACAAGCTCTTCTATCTCTTTGGGTGTTCTAGGAGAAGTAGTAATAGCTATTTCATAATCAGGATATTGGACCGCTATGGCATCTAATTGCTTTTTTATAGTTTGACTTGACATCAACAATATCTTATTATTTCCACCTATAATGATGCCTATGGATTTTTTCTTAGCATGGTATATGTGACCTGGCTCCATATAAGAAAAATTTGCTGGGATTTTTATTATGTTTGGTAGATTTGGCGAATTATCGTGAGTTTGTGCAAAAATAACATCAAAATTATATCTATATCCTTTCGGCAACATCATTGCTACAGATTTTGTATTAAGCTTTTTTGCTATAACTTTTGCAGCATAGTAAGTGCTTGATCCTGCGCATACGATAAGATAATGTTTATCAATAGATCCTGTAACAAGCTCAGGATGATTGTTATTTGTCATTCTGAGCTTGTTTTTGAATCTCTCTTCTAAACCAAAGAGCGTTATCGTATAAAAACCAACTCTATCAAAGAGATAAGAAAACATCTTATATATTTTGTATTTGAAATGAACTTCTACGATATCATATTCTAATCCCTTATAATTACAAAAAGCGATAGACTGATTGACATGACCTTTGCGCCCATCACTTATAATTAAAATTTGCTTCAATATTTCCACCTATTGTGCATCCAAAACCATTGTCCTGGTGCTCTAAGTATCATTCTTTCTAAAGCTTGATTATAACGCAAAGTCATAGCTTTTATTTTTTCTTTTTCATCATCTATTTCGTTTGCAATATATTCAAGAGGTTGGTCAAAGTACATTCTATAACGCCCCTTGCTTTCTCTAACCAAACTGGTAGGGATTACAAGTGGATCAAATTTTAATTTCAATGCAGCCGTCGATAAAGTAGTACTGGCTTTATGCCCAAAAAATTCTATCTTTGCACTATGCGTGCCGCCTGTTTTTTGATCTATCAGCATTCCGACAGCTTCTTTATTTTTAATAGCTTTCGCCATAGAAATCATCGCCTTGTTTTTGTATATGGCTCTATTGCCGTATTTATTGCGAAACGGTATGGTAATATTTTTATCTATAATTTTATTATCACCTTCTCGCCCAACTACTACAAATGATAAACCATGTTTTGCTAAAAAATGAGCCAAAAGTTCCCAATTAGAAAAATGTGCTGTAAAGAGTATTACACCTTTTTTTTGCTCATTTATTTCATTTATTTTATTTATAGATTCATGTAGATTTATTATAGCCTTATCTATATCAAACCTATTTACAAACATGAGTAGTATCTCTGCTATACTCTGAGATAAACTATCATATACTTCTTTTGTATATTTATCTATCTGGTCTTGTCCAAGGTTAGGAAATGAATTTTTAAGATTTATATACACAAGCGATCGTCGCTTTGGTAATATATAATACAGAATCATTGCTATGGCTTTAGTTATACTGTATACCCAACTCTTTGGCATCCAACTTGCACACCAAAGTAAAAATTTGACTGCAAAATACTCTATTTTTTCTCTCATGCATTTCCAATTAATATATTATGGTAATTATATCGCAATACTCTAAAGCGTACTCTATAAAGCTTAATGTGTTATAATCACAATAACTTTAAAATAATACAAAAGGTATCCATGGTAGGTATTGTAAATTACAATATGGGCAATCTGGCTTCAGTCATAAATGCATTTACCAAGCTCGGCATAGATGCTCAGATACAAAGCGATCCGAATAAAATAGCACAATATGATAAGCTTTTACTCCCTGGCGTAGGCGCATTTGGAGATGCAATGGAACATCTAAAAAGCAACGGGATGGATGAGGCGGTTATGCAATTTGCTAAAAGCGGCAAACCGCTTTTGGGGATTTGTCTTGGCATGCAGCTGTTATTTGATAGCAGCGAAGAATTTGGTTCACACAAAGGACTTGGGCTTATTGAGGGAAAGGTAGTTAAATTTGATGAGACAAAATTTGACCACCCTCTCAAAGTTCCTCATATGGGCTGGAATGAATTATTTGTACAAAAAAACAGTCCTATTTTTGATGGAATGCCAAAAGATTTTTATCTATATTTTGTACACTCTTATCATGTCGTTTGTGATAATGCATATGCTATCGGCAAAACCCATTACGGATATGAATTTGTAAGTGCGGTACAAAAAGATAATATCTATGGCATACAGCCGCACCCGGAAAAAAGTCACAATAATGGACTAAAAATCCTGACAAATTTTGCAAAATTATAAACAAGGAAAAATATGACTATATTACCGGCCATAGATCTTAAAGATGGTAAAGCAGTAAGACTATCAAAAGGACTAATGGAAAGCGCAAAGATATATAGTGACGAGCCATGGCAGGTGGCTAAAAGATTTGAAGAGCTGGGAAGCCAGTGGGTTCATTTGGTTGATTTAAATGGGGCATTCGCTGGATCCCCTCAAAATCTTGAACAGATAAAAAAAATAAGAGAAAATTGCAATCTCAAGCTAGAGCTTGGCGGTGGGATTCGTGATGAAGAAACTATCAAAATGTATCTTGACCTTGGAGTAGATAGACTCATCCTTGGCTCAATTGCTGTCAAAGATCCAGCTTTTGTCAAAGATATGGCTTCTCGTTATCCTATTGTTGTAGGCATAGATGCAATTGATGGAATGGTTGCCGTAGAAGGGTGGAGCGAACTTAGCAATATGAAAGCGACTGATCTGGCTCATGAGTTTGCCAATGCTGGAGTAGAAGCTATCATTTGCACTGATGTCGGAAGAGATGGAATGATGACCGGAGTTAATATTGATTTTACATTATCAATCAAGGAAGCTAGCGGCTTAGAAACTATAGCGAGTGGCGGATTGCGAGATATTAACGATATAAAAAAATTACTAGATGCAAAAATAGATGGAACCATAGTAGGTAAAGCTTTCTATGAAGGAACGCTTGATTTGAAAGAAGCATTTAAATTAGCAAAAGAGAACAGATGAACGAAGAATATTACGAACTAATAATAAAAACAAATGAAAACTATGTAGATGCACTATCTGATGCGGTAGCTATGCTTTGTGATGATGGCATAGAGATAGATGGTAATAATATTATAGTAAGAAGCGAAAATGACTTATCGTATTTACAGACACAACTTGAAGATATAACAACTCCACTAAAAATAAATGTAACTTTTAATTATTCCAAAAAAGCTAATGCTGATTGGATGGCACAATATCAAGCATCCATCGAGCCTATTGAAGCTGGAGAATTTTATAT
Source organism: Sulfurovaceae bacterium (assembly GCA_028715055.1). Taxonomy (GTDB): domain Bacteria; phylum Campylobacterota; class Campylobacteria; order Campylobacterales; family Sulfurovaceae; genus BN30871. The sequence goes on along the minus strand of JAQTLE010000006.1, from coordinate 30,854 downwards.
ATTTCCTAGCTGGCATGAGCCAAAAAATGATAGAATCAATATCACAATCGACCCTGCCCTAGCATTCGGCTCTGGTCATCATGCTACTACAGCTAGTTGTCTGGAAATGATAACAAAGTATGTAAAACAAAATGATAGTGTCATTGATGTAGGATGCGGAAGCGGCATACTTGGACTTGCAGCTAAGAAAAAAGGTGCCTTAAGTGTAGATCTTTGCGACACTGATCCACTAGCTGTTGAAAGTTGTAAAGAAAATTTTCAAATCAATAACGAAACTTATGATTCCATCTGGGAAGGTTCGGCCAATAAAGCATCAAAAGAGTATGATATTACCATAGCCAATATAATAGCTGACGTTTTGGTTATGATAGCAAAAGACTTAAAAAAAATAACTAAAACAAATGGTTTATTAATTCTTTCGGGTATTTTAGATAAAAAAGAGACTTTAGTTACCGAAGCATATAACGATCTAAAACTATTGAATAGAAAATTAAAAGATGAATGGGTAACACTAGTTTATCAAAAGGAAATAAATGTCAAATAACGATAATAATAAAAAAAATAACGATAATAACTTTTTTAATAACAATCCACTTCTTGTTTTTGCAATTTTTGCAATAGTAATAATACTTATTTTCAAATCTTTTGTAGGCGGAGATGGTGAAACATCAAAAATAGGGAATTTGCTTAATAATGGCGTATCACAAACAAAACAAGTAAAATACTCAGATGTTAAAGATGCTATAAAAAACGGCAAAGTCCAGAGCGTAAAAATCACACCTGATACAATAGAAGCCATAAGCACCGAGGGCGGAAAACAAATCAGACTTGTTGCTCAGCTTGTACCGACCGGAGACAGAGAACTTGTACCATTGCTAGAAGAAAAAAAAGTAACATATGAAGGCATAATGGGTGGCGGATTTATGTCAGAGCTCATAGGTATGATTTTGCCTATTTTAATATTTTTTGCAATCTGGATGTTCTTGGCTAAACGTATGAGTAAAAGTATGGGCGGCGGAATACTTGGGGTCGGCAAAAATGGCAAACTTATAAATTCTGAAAAACCGGAAACCAAGTTCGATGATGTAGCAGGAGCCGAAGAAGCAAAAGAAGAAGTCAAAGAAATTGTTGATTTTCTAAAATATCCGGAAAGATATATAGAGCTTGGAGCAAAGATTCCAAAAGGCGTGCTGCTAGTAGGCCCTCCTGGTACCGGTAAAACATTGCTTGCTAAAGCAGTAGCCGGTGAAGCGAGTGTGCCATTTTTCTCTGTAAGCGGTTCTAGTTTTATAGAAATGTTCGTTGGAGTAGGTGCGAGTCGTGTAAGAGATTTATTCGAACAAGCTAAAAAAGAAGCACCCTCAATAATATTTATAGATGAGATCGACGCTATTGGTAAAAGCCGTAACGCCGGCGGTCCAATGGGTGGGAACGATGAAAGAGAACAAACACTCAATCAATTATTGGCAGAAATGGATGGTTTTGGATCAAATACTCCTGTAATAGTTCTTGCGGCCACGAATAGACCTGAAGTGCTAGATGCTGCCTTGCTTCGTGCCGGAAGATTTGATAGACAAGTGCTTGTAGATAAACCGGACTATGAAGGCAGATTAGCCATACTTAAAGTTCATATAAAAGATGTCAAGCTTGGTTCAAAAGTAGACTTAGAGGCTGTAGCAAAAGCGACAGCCGGATTAGCTGGGGCTGATTTAGCAAACATCATAAATGAAGCAGCACTGCTTGCTGGAAGAAACAACAAAAAAGAGATCGATCAAAGCGATCTTATGGAAGCGATCGAAAGAGCTTTTGTGGGCTTGGAGAAAAAAAATAGAAAAATTAATGATCTCGAGAAAAAAATAGTTGCGTATCACGAAAGCGGACATGCACTTATCGCTGAACTTACACGTGGCGCAACCAGGGTTACTAAAGTTTCTATTATCCCAAGAGGACTTGGTGCTCTAGGATATACTTTGCATCTTCCTGAAGAAGAAAATCGCTTTTTGAAGCAAAAGCATGAGCTTCTAGCCGAGATAGATGTTCTTTTAGCAGGTCGTGCAGCAGAAGATGTATTCTTAAAAGAAATCAGCACAGGAGCTGCGAACGATTTGCAAAGAGCTACGGATATTATAAAAGCAATGATTTCTGTATATGGAATGAGCGACGTAGCTGGTCTTATGGTACTTGAAAAATCACAAGGCAGCACATTTTTGGGCGGAGGGCAAACCATCAAAGACTATAGTGAGAAAACAGCCGAACAAATAGACAATGCTGTCAAAAATATGCTTGATAAACATTATGGTATTATAAAAGATAGACTTACAAAGTATGCAGAAGCAATAGAAGAAATGGTTAAAGTTCTTTTGGAAACTGAGGTTATAGAAGGTCAAAAAGTTAGAGAAATAATCAAAGCCTATGAAGAACAAAAAGGACTTCCTAGTCTGCTGGCACATAAAAATGAGGGTAGCTCCGCATCATGAAACACAGATTAGCTTATATACTGCCTAATTTTTTTACTGCCTCGAGTATATTTTTGGGTATGCAAAGTATCACGAGAGCTAGTCAAGGTGAATTTGTAGTCGCTTCATGGTTTATAATTATAGCAATGATTTTTGATGGTTTAGATGGTCGCATAGCAAGAGCTACAAAAACTATGAGTCAATTCGGAGCCGAATTTGACTCGTTAGCCGATATTGTAGCATTTGGGGTAGCACCTGCAATGCTTATATTTTTTTTTGTGGGACAAGATTTTGGTAGATTTGGATTTTTAGCATCTGCTTTGTATGTCATATTTGGTGCTTTACGATTGGCACGATTTAATAGCACATTGGCCATTTCTGATCCTTCCGTATTTATAGGACTCCCTATTCCTGCTGCAGCTTCACTTGTATCTATGAGTGTTTTGTTTGCGTTAGACTATGGTTGTGACTCCTATAAAGTTATATTTTTGTTCATGACACTATTATTGGGTATATTAATGGTTAGTAATATCAGATATCCATCACTTAAAAAAATAGAGATAAACCACCGCTTTTTTTACAGACTGTTGGTAGTATTGACTATTATGGCGTCTTTGATATATGTATACAGCATAGAGGTGCTTGCATTGCTTATTTTTGTCTATGTTGCATATGGTCCTGCTCGTGGTTTTTATTATTTAATTAAAAAACTCACATCTTAATATTTTTCTATTAATCGAAGCAATGGACCTGTCATTGCAGTAGTCACCAAAGCCATAATAACAAACATCGCAAAAAGTTCCGGTCCAATGATCTTAAGTTCAAATCCAATATTTAAAACAATAAGCTCCATCAGCCCTCTTGTATTCATAAGCGCACCCAAAGAGAGCGATTCTCGCCATGAAAATCCCATAAATTTTGCTGAAAAAGCAGCGCCAAAAAGTTTGCCTATAATGGCAAAAACAATGATAGAACCGCAGGCTATCCATTGAAAACTATTTTCCATCAATCCGATTTGAGTTCTAAGTCCCGTGAGTGCAAAAAATAACGGGAGCAGCACCAAAATACTCACATATTCAAGCTTCGGCGCAAGTCGTTCTCTGAGTTTTGATTCATTATTAGAAGGCATCATTGCTCCCGCCATAAATGCTCCAAATAGTGCATGAATGCCAATGACTTCAGTAGCCAATGAAGATAAAAGAAGAATAATTAAAATAATAGAAACAGACGCCATACTAAGAGTCTCATCTTTTGCATAGTATCTTCCTATAAAAGCTAGAAAAGGACGTACTATAAATATCATAATACATAAATAAAGAACGATCAGTGCAATAGAAAGTGCTGATGCGGCTAGAGAAGCCGAAGAGGCAACTGCGATAATAACTGCCAGAATATACCAAGCAGTTGCATCATCTGCTGCGGCGCACGTTAAAGCCATTGCACCATATTTTGTATTAGTCAGTCCTTTTTCTTTAATAATACGTGCCAATACAGGAAATGCTGTGATACTCATAGAAATACCGATAAAAAGCGCAAACGGAATAAATGAGGCATTGGCAGGCGCAAAGTCATTATATAAAAAGAGTGCCAAAACCACGCCCAGGAAAAAAGGGAAAATAATACTAATATGACTGATTACAACAGAAGAATGGGTTTGATTTCTTAAGTTGTGCCAATCAAGTTCCATTCCTATAACAAACATAAAAAAGATAAGTCCAATTTGGCTTATCATGCTAAGATTCATAAGAGAGTCTATAGGAAAAAGTAAAGCCGAATATTCCGGGAGGAAGGCTCCAAAAAAAGAAGGGCCTAAAAAAATACCGGCTATTATTTCTCCTACAACAACCGGTAATGCTATTTTGGTCACAATAAATCCGAATGCGCGTGTAGCAATCATAATGATAATAATTTGCGAAAGCAGTAATGCTAGAGGGTGGTGAAATTGTTTTATTACAATATCAAGCAAACTTCCCAAAATAGAATCTTCTGATGCAAAAGATGCTTGCGTAGCAATAGACATTACTGCTTTAGGTAATGTTTCATATCCGACAAACAGGGTACCAGCGATGCCTACAAAAAAAAGTACCAACGTGCTAATATAAAAAATCAAACTACGCATAAACTCTCCTAGCTATGTTAATTTGGTGGGAATTGTAGCATAAATACAATTTAATAAAAAATGCGATAATTTTAAGGAAAATTATAAGATAGACTTTTTAGGAAATTGGTGCTAAAATAGCTATTGAATCTATCAAGAATCAACATTATTTTGGAACGAACGGTCGCAAAAACCATTTAGCGTAGCGCATGGTCATTGATATTTAAAGGATTTGCTGAATGATAGAGTATACCATAGTAAGCCATATTATTCTTTCTCTTGTTATAGGCTTTATTATAGGACTTCAAAGAGAATTGAACAATATCTATAGAAATAGAAAAGATTTAGCCGGTTCAAGAACTTTTGCACTTGTTGCTCTTCTGGGATATCTAAGTATTTTTTTGAATATTGATATATTTTTAGGTGTTGTCGTATTGATAGGTATAGGCTATTATCTAAATGCAAAAAAAGATGATCATAAAGGAATCACAACAGAGGTTTCGCTTATATTGACCTATCTATTAGGAATTTTGATTGCAAAAGATGAAGTTCTAACGGTTTTTGTCGCTGTTTTAATAGTATTCGTTTTAAATATCAAAGATAAATTAATTAAAATAGAAGAAAAAATAGACAAAGAAGAGGTCAATGCCACTGTTATTTTTCTTTTAATTACATTGACTGTTTTGCCAATTTTGCCAAATGAAACCATTGACATGTGGGATTTGATAAATCCATATAAACTATGGCTTTTTGTGGTTTTGGTATCTTCGATATCTTTTGTCGGATATATACTCAGCAAAATATACAGCGATAAAGGAATTTATCTGACAGGTTTTCTTGGAGGACTTGTTTCTTCAACCGCAACAACAGTAATATTATCAAAAAGAAGCAAAGACAATGAATTGCTATCCAAAGAAACAGCCATTGGGATCGGTCTCGCTAATTCAATGATGTTTTTTAGGATATTTTTATTGGTATTGATTTTTAATATATCTTTAATTAAGTTAATAATAGGTCCTTTTCTTTTAGCATCACTTAGCGGTTTTTTATATCTTTATACTGTTTCAGCGGGAGCCAAAAACATAAAACAAAAAATAGATTTTATAAATCCTTTTGATATTTTTGAATCCATAAAATTTGGTCTGCTTTTCTGGATTATTTCTGTAGCAATTAAATTGGGGTATGACTATCTAGGCAATAATGGACTTTATATAGTTTCTATTATTGCCGGTGTAAATGATGTTGATGCCATTACTATTGCCTTAAGTGAAATGAAAAATATAACCCTTTCAATTGCAGGGTTTTCTATAATAATCGCTGCTTTGACCAATCAAATAGCAAAATTAATTTATAGTTTTTTTCTAGGAAGCAAAGAGAACTTCAAATACTTTGCTATTTTTAATGCTATAACAGTTTTTGTATTACTGAGTAGTTATTTATTGGTAACTTTGATAGTATAATATTATTATCACCATAGTCAAAGATATGTATATCAAATTGCTTTTTAAAAGTAAAAATTGACTATAATAGATATAAATATACCAAACAAAGGAAGTAATTTTTGTCATTAGCTCTTGCACGCAAATATCGTCCCAATCTATTTGAAGATCTTATAGGACAAGAGTCCATATCTCAAACATTATCTCTTGCACTTGATTCAAAAAGATTATCACATGCATATCTATTTTCCGGGTTAAGAGGAAGTGGAAAAACCTCTACTGCACGTATATTTGCAAAAGCTTTATTATGCGAAATTGGAGAAACTTCAACTCCTTGCAATATATGTGCCAATTGTCTGATGGCCAACGAAAATCGTCATATGGATATCATCGAAATGGATGCTGCAAGTAATCGCGGTATTGACGATATAAAAGAACTTATCGAACATACCAAATATAGACCAAGTAGCGCTAGATACAAAATATTCATTATAGATGAAGTCCATATGCTCACACCGCAGGCGCATAATGCTCTTTTAAAAACTCTAGAAGAACCGCCTAGTTTTGTTAAATTTATATTAGCAACCACCGATCCACTTAAAATCCCGGCTACTATACTATCTCGTACACAACATTTTAGATTCAAAAAAATCCCTGAAAAAATGATATTTAATCATTTAGAATACATATTGAACCTAGAAAATATAGGATACGAAAAAGAAGCATTGGAAATAATAGCACGTAGCGGGGCTGGAAGCTTGAGAGATTCTCTTACATTGCTTGACCAGGCTATCGTATATTCTAAAAATTTTGTTGATGTTGCTACTATTACACATATGTTAGGAATTATCGAGCCATCACATCTAAAAAATCTTATTTCGGCAATTATTGCAAAGGACCATAATAAAGTTTTTGACTTTATTTCCTTGGCTTCAGAATATGAAACCGAGATGATATTAGATGAATTGTCACTTTACATCAAAGATTTAATGTTTGCTCAAGACAAATTATTATCTCCGCTCATTATAGAAAGATTTTTTCGGGTCATTGCAAGCTCAAAAGAATTACTCAAGATGGGTAGCGATGGTACATTTGTATTGTCCTTGACATTTTTTAAAATGATGGAATCATTAGAAATTAAAGATATTGATACTCTTATTAAAAATCTGGAAAAAGAACTCAATATTACACAATCAACAATTAATATGCCGCAAAATCCACCTTCTATTCAGATAGTATCTTCAACTGTTCAGGCGTCCGATAATATTATTCAAACAACACCGGATATACCTCAGCAAGAAATAAAAACTGAGATAAATGATCAAAAATTATTTGTGAAATTGGTACAAAAGATATATGATAGAGATTATCTTCTTGGTAGTTGTTTTGAAAGAACTACGACATTTAATCGCTTTGAAAACGGAATATTATATTGGCATTCCAATGCCAATAATGAAGACAAAGATAAACTTCGAGCCGGTTTTGGAGTTATCAAGAAATTTGCCGATGAAGTATTTGGCACAAATATACAAATTAAAAATCTACCCATGGAATCTAACGAAAAAAACGGACCAGAAACTACAATGGAAGAGTCTATATCTACAAGTGAGCCAAAATCTTCTACGGCACAAGAATGCCAAACTGGTTCTATGATAGAAGAGGTTGAGATGTCAAGCTCTTGTATTATGCCCGAAGCTGCAAACGAAGCCGAAAAAGAAAAGGATCCTTCATCTCTTTTGGAAGATCCTATGATAAAAGAAGCTATTGAGCTGTTTAGCCCTTCAAAAGTCAGGGTTGTACAAAAGGTATAACCTAGCTATTGATCAGCTTTTTTGTTAGTGATATCGGCGCAAAAAACAATAACTCAAAAAATGGTTCCATAATCGTTGTATCGGCATCTACTATCTTGAATGCCTTTTCTTCAAATATTACCTTACTTTTATCGCTATTCATTGCGACAGAAATAGTCAAAGGTGACAAAGTACGAAGCATATTCGATATATTCTTATATGATTTGTGATCACGTTCTGGCATAAGGTTTGCATTATCTTCTGTTCTCTCATTCATTTGTACACTTAGCATTGAGAGATTATTTCTATGTATTTGCTTATTCCATTTCATAAGCCCGCCGGAAAACTCTAAAGCCGTCTTTTTGGAAACCAATGGATGAGGAGAGGTATTGCGAATAGCTTCCAATAGTTTTAAGAATGCATTCTTGCCGCCCATGGCAGTTGCATAACTATCTAGTTTTTGCTTTAATTCATTTTTGGATTCTTGTGATAATTGATTTATAAGATGGTACATGAAATGCCTTTATTATTGTATTATATCTAATTAGTTTATGGTTTTTAGTTGTTGGTTATTAGTTACAAATTCTTTATTGCTAGTTGCTAATTTCCATAAAAGCTTGCGTTATGATACGTTCACCGCTATCATAATATTTTATTTTCTTGGCTTCTATGCAACGCCCATAGTCATCAAGGGTAAATACTATCATTTGTAGTATGGATTTACAATCTTTTGGTACATCAAAATACTCTCCAATGCCGGTCAAAAAGCGATTAAGCGGGGCTTTGATATCCATACCGATTACTCCATCGCGACATCCACTCAATCCAACATCTGTCACATAACAACACCCATCAAATATGCTCAAATCGTCTGTACCTACGTGGGTATGTGTACCCATTATTGCACTTACTTTATTTTTAAGCAAATGAAGGAGAGCTTGTTTCTCGCTTGTGGCTTCTGCATGCATATCTATAATTATATGTTTTATACCTTCGTATTGCAGTTGTTGTATTGTTTTAGTTATTATAGTAAATGGATTGTCCACCATTGGCATGGCGTAATGCCCCATGAGATTAACGATAGCCATAGAGGTATTCAATACAGTAGTATGAAAAATTCCGTTTCCAGGCATAGCTTCTGGATAATTAAGCGGACGAATGATGGGTTGCGTCTCAAACAACGGAATGATTTCTTTTTTATCAAAGCTATGATTACCGCCAGTCATCATATCTATGCCGTATGCAAACAATTCTTCAGCATTTTTGGCGCTTAATCCAAAACCGTGACTGGCATTTTCATAATTGGCTATAACAAAATCTATGCCGAATTCTGATCTCAATTTCGGCAAATACTGAGCTATTATATCTCTTCCTGGTTTACCTATGATATCACCGATAAAACCGATGGTCATCATGACCCCTTATTTAGATGCGCCGGCAAAAGGAAGCAAGGCGCTAGCCCATGTAAGACCGCCGCCAAAAGTATCTAGCAACATCAAATCACCCTTTTTTAATCTTCCTGATTCATAAATATCATTAATAGCCATAGGAATAGAAGCTGCTGATGTATTACCGTATTTTTGTACAGTTAGCACTACTTGCTCATCTTTCATACCAAGAGCATCGCCAACTGCTTTAATTATACGATAATTGGCTTGATGCGGTATAAAATGAGGAATGTCTGAAGCTTGAAGATTATTCGTATGAAGTATCTCTATAACATCTTGTGTCAAAGTTTTAACCGCAAGTTTAAATGTCTCATTGCCCTTCATTTGCACGAAGTTCAACTTCTTGTCAAGCATCTTTTGGTTTGCAGGATGCACGCTTCCTGGAGCTGGGGTAACCAAAAAGTCTGCATATGTACCGTCTGCACTTGCATGAATGTCTACAATGGCTTCTTTTTTGTCTGAAGTAGCACTAATTACTGCTGCTCCTGCACCATCACCAAACAATATACAAGTACCACGATCAGTGTAATCCACAATAGATGAAAACTTTTCAGCTCCGATAATAAGAACATTTTTTTTCATCCCGGATTCAATAAAAGCTTTGGCAATAGAAAGAAGATACACAAACCCGCTACAAGCAGCTGATATATCGAATGCTTGAACATTAGTAATATCTAATTTTTTAGAAATAATACATGCGGTCGAAGGCATATTGAAATAATCAGGAGTTACGGTAGCACACAATACTAGATCGATATCTTCTTTAGCAATGCCGGACCGCTCTATGGCCAAACTAGCAGCTTTTGCTCCCATGTCGCTTGTGCTTTCATGTTCTGCTGCTATATGTCTTTCTTTTATACCGGTTCGTTTGACGATCCACTCGTCTGTAGTATCTACCATCTTTTCAAGATCGGTATTTGACAAAATCTTTTTAGGCACATAAGCTCCGATAGATCTCATTGCTGCATATTGTGCCATAATATATCCTTTTAATTCTATAATTTAATGTGGTTTTGTCATTAGCGATTCTATCACGCTATTGACATTTGAATTACTATAATTGATTGCTTGGAAAATTGCATTTTTTATAGCTTTGGCATTTGAACTTCCATGTCCGATAATCGCACATCCATCAATACCCAAAAGTGGTGCTCCGCCGTACTCTGCATAATCAATTTGTTTTTTAATATTGGCAAAAACTTTTCTTTTCATAAGCATAGCACCGATTGTGGCTGGAAGTGATTTACGTATATATTGCTTCATCATTGCAAAGATAGTTGATGCAACTCCTTCGCTGGTTTTAAGCAATATATTTCCTGTAAATCCATCGCATACTACTACATCAACATGCCCGTTGAAGATATCTCTACCTTCTACATTTCCAATAAACCATTTAAACCCCTTGATGAGTTTGAATGCTTCTTTAGTAAGATCATTACCCTTGCTTTCTTCTTCGCCATTAGCCAAAAGTCCTACTCTTGGTCTATAAATACCCATAACGCTCTTTGCATAAGCTTCGCCCATTACGGCAAATTCATAAAGGTTTTGTGCTTTACACTCTACAACCGCACCTACATCTAAAACTAGAGTCTTATTTTTACCAAGACTTGGCATTAATGTTGCAAGTGCCGGCTTGGATATATGAGGTAATCTGCCGATCCGTAGAGTTGCTAAAGTCATTGTAGCTCCACTATGACCTGCAGACACGACGGCGTCAGCATGTTTTTCTCTTACGAGTTCAACTGCTTTGTATATAGATGAGTCTTTGCGTTTAAGAGCATCTGTTGATGAATCGCTCATGCTTATCACATCACTAGCTTGTATGATTTCTATTTTATCATGATAGTATTGTGGTAAAAATGCAAGAATTCTATCTCTATCGCCCACTAATATCGGGGTAAATGATATCTCTTCGAGTGCTTGTACTACACCTTCTATAATAGGCTCGGGACCGTAATCCCCGCCCATAGCATCTATGGCTACTTTTATCATAAATTAAGCTTTATATTCGCCAGTAGTCATATTCATGTGGTGTGGCATTCTCCATGTTCCATCACTGTCTTTTACAGGCATTGGAAGAGTCACTTTGTAGTGTGTTCTTCTTTTTGCTGCTCTAGTTTTACTTACTCTTCTCTTTGGTACTGCCATTTTTTATCCTTTTTGTTTAAATTTCAACTTCAAAATTGTCGACGCCCTCACACTTTTCGCAATAGTGATAGGCACTTTTGATAGAATCTATTTCACTTTGAAGAACATACTCCAAATCCATGACCCCATCTAAAAACTCAATTATATCTAAATTATCCTTGTTTTGTCTCGTGCTCTGGCTCAACTCTAGTTTTAACGGCTGATCTATGCTGACGCCAAACAAGACACCGCATCTATCGCAGCTCACTTCCAATACTCCAGAAAGTACTCCGTCCAACATCACTGTATTGTGATGTTGCTTGTTAAGTGTACCACTCAAATTCACTCCTGAAAGTGAAAGCTCAAATGATTTTGGAGTGGAAGATAGCTTATCAAATGCGATTTGCATAAGAACTCCTAGTTAGCAAATCTCTCTTGTAGCAAAGAAAAAGTTTATCTCGATCTTTGCATTTTCCAAAGAATCACTACCATGAACTGCATTTGCATCAATGCTGTCAGCAAAATCAGCTCTTATAGTGCCGGCTGCTGCTTCTTTTGGATTTGTTGCACCCATAAGATCTCTGTTTTTAGCCATAGCATTTTCGCCTTCCAACACAGATACCACAACTGGGCCTGAGATCATAAAATCTACTAGATCTTTAAAGAAAGGTCTCTCAGAGTGAACTGCATAAAAAGCCTCAGCATCTGCGCGGCTGAGTTGGATTTTTTTAGTTGCTGCAATTCTAAGTCCCGCGTCTTCAAAACGACTCAAAATTTTACCGACTACGTTTTTAACTACCGCGTCAGGCTTGATGATTGATAATGTTTGTTCCATAATTATTGGTCCCTCATATAAATTTACTATGTATTGCGTAGGCAATCTTAGTTATGTAGGCGGGGATTATATCGAAAAAATGTTAAAAAAGTATTAAAAGAAGAATGGACCATCGGTGATACCGATGGTTTTTAAGTATAGTATTACTCTACTACAGGAGTACCTTTTGATTTTCTGTTTTCAGAAGAAGGCATACCTTCTACTACATCACTCCATTGGATACAACCCTCTGTAGGACAAGCTTCAGCACATGCTGGAGTATCATGATAACCTACACATTCTACACATTTATCTGCGTAGACATAATAAGTTTCTTCGCCAGTTGGGTTTTCATCCTCATCTACGATCGCCTCTACTGGACACTCATCAATACATGCAGCGCAATTGATGCATACATCTGTAATCATTACAGCCATTGTTTTTCTCCTTGATTTTATTTCATTGTGACTATATCAAAAGTTTTTTAAATCTTTTCTTTATTCACAAAAATAGTTTTTGATTTTATATATTTTGTTACAAAGATTTAGCTTGAGATAGAAAATATTTTATTATAAATTTATTTTACAGCCCAACAATCAAAAAAAACCATAAAAATTATTTATTAAAATATGCCTTGATATCTTCTACTCTATCTAATAATTCCCATCCGAAACCTTGATTTTCTCTACCGAAATGTCCGTATGTTGCTGTTTTGCGGTATATCGGTTGTAAAAGGTTTAGTGAAGTAATGATACCTTTTGGCGTAAGATCAAATAGATCTTCTACACATTTTGTAATACTCTCTTCACTCACAGATGAAGTACCGTGAGTATTAACATATATAGATACCGGATGAGCTACGCCTATAGCATAAGCAATCTGTATAGTTGCTCTCTCACATACGCCGGCAGCTACTAGGTTTTTGGCTATATGTCTTGCTGCATAAGCTCCTGATCTATCTACTTTTGTCGGGTCTTTGCCTGAAAATGCTCCACCGCCATGAGGACATGAACCACCATAGGTATCTACTATGATTTTGCGTCCTGTAAGTCCAGCGTCTCCTTGAGGGCCGCCTATTACAAATCTTCCTGTCGGATTGATATGATAAGTAATATTATCATGGATTAGATGCGAAGGGATCGCCTCTTTTATAACTTCTTGGAGTATGGCATCTTTGATGATGTTTTCAGGTATATCATCATGATGTTGAGCCGAAATTACTATGGTGTCTATGCTAACCGGTTTACCGTCAACGTATCTTACGCTTACTTGCGCTTTACCATCCGGTCTAAGGAAAGGAATGGTTCCATTTTTACGAACTTCTGCTAATTTAGATGTAAGTTTATGTGCCAAAGAAATTGGAAGAGGCATAAACTCTGGGGTTTCAGTACAAGCATACCCAAACATAAGTCCTTGATCCCCTGCGCCTATCTCTCCTGATGCCTGATCAACTCCCTGATTTATATCCGGACTCTGCTCGCCAATGCCGTTAAGTACTGCTGCGCTTCTATAGTCAAATCCATAGCTAGCATCAGTATAACCTATCTCTTGCACAACTTTCCTGGCAATATCTTGCATTGGACAATAAGCTGTAGTCTTAAGCTCGCCCGCGATTACACAAAAACCATTGCTGACCAACGTCTCACAAGCCACTCTGGCATTTGCATCTTTGGATAAAATATCATCTAGTATAGCATCGCTTATCTGGTCTGCCATTTTGTCTGGATGGCCTTCTGTGACTGATTCGCTTGTAAAAATATATGATTTTGGCATATTTTATTCCCCTAATAGTTGATTTATTTTTGTGGCTAATTGTTGTGGTATTAAACCAAGTGACTCTTCTACTTCTTTGGTAGATCCATGAGTAATAAAAGCATCATCATACTCAAAAGTTACTAAATCTACGCCTTGTATCTTTGCTTGTGATATAAATTCTAGTATTGCGGACGCTACTCCGCCCATTCTTGCACTATCACTAAAAACAAACCATTTTTTGTGTGTGCCGGCAAGATTGGTTAGCATACCCTCATCAAGAGGTTTTACAAATCTCAAATCTACAACCGTAGGAGAAAAATCTACTTTCTCAGCAACTTCTAAAGCACGGCCTACTCCGTTGCCATATCCAATAAATGCTACTTTTTCCCCATAAGCTATGATATTTGACTTGCCTAGTTCAAAAGGCACAGATGGACAATCTGCTGCTATAAATGCTCCCCTAGGGTATCTAAAAGCACATGGTGTAGAAAAGTCTTTAGCAAATGACATAGCAAGCTTCATCGTTGTTTCATTATATGGAGCAAAAATGGTCATATTTGGTATAGCTCTTAAAAAAGATATATCAAATGCTCCTTGATGGGTCTCTCCGTCTTCACCGACAATTCCTGCCCTGTCTATCGCAAATACAACGCCGACATTCATAAGAGCAATATCATGAACAACTTGGTCATAACCGCGCTGTAAAAACGTAGAATAAATCGCGCAAAACGGCTTAAATCCTTCTTTAGCCAATGGTCCCATGGATGTAACTGCGTGTTGCTCGGCTATTGCCACATCCCAAAAACGTTTTGGATACGCTTTCATTGCTGCGCTCAATCCCGTACCACTTGGCATAGCTGCAGTTACTCCGACAACTTTTTCATCCTCATCAGCAAGAAATAATAGCGTTTCACCAAAAATTTCTGTAGCATTTTTATCGCTTCTTTTTTTATTTGCCTTGCCTGTCAATATATCAAAGGAGCCTACACCATGCCAATGTTCTTTGCCAACTCCTTCTGCTATCTCATAGCCTTTTCCTTTGGTGGTTTGAACATGAACAATGACCGGCTTGCCAAGTTCCTTTGCTATTTGAAGTGTCTCAATAAGTCCTACTATATCATGTCCATTGACTGGCCCTATATATTCTAACCCCATCTCTTCAAATAAAATTCCTGGGGTAATAAGCTTTAATGATTCTTCAAATCGTCTTGCCATATACATAGCGCTATCAGGTAAATGATCCAAAGCTTTTTCTACATAGCGTTTAAATTTTTGATAAAAAGAACTAGCCATTGTTTGTGAAAGCAGTTTGCTTATTGCTCCTATCGGCTTGGATATACTCATTTCATTATCATTAAGTATGATCACTACCGGATATTTTCGATCTCCCAACTCATTGATCGCTTCATAAACCATGCCGGCACTCATGCTTCCGTCACCGATCAAAGCAACCGGTATCCTATCTTCACCTTTTATAGCAATAGCTTTAGCTGCCCCGACTGCCAACGATATAGAAGTAGAACTGTGTCCTGCCACATAATAATCATACTTGGATTCACTGGGTTTAGTATATCCGCTTATACCATTAAATTGGCGTAGAGTATCAAACTCATCCCATCTGTCTGTAAGAAGTTTGTGAGCGTAAGCTTGATGACTGACGTCAAATATAAATGGATCTTTATTAACATCAAATACATAATGCATCGCCACAATTATATCAGTAGCGCCGAGTGTTGAACTTAGATGCCCGCCATTGGCACTTACAGTAACTAATATTTTATCCCTAATTTGACTAGCCAATTCATCCAATTGAAGGAAAGAATAATTTTTAATGTTTTCCATCTTCTCTACTTAGAAGCGATCAACTCTGAAAAATAGTGGAAAAATTTATCATTTTGATTAGCAGTTCCGATAGTAATACGAATAGCATTGAGACCATAACTAGCTAGATTGCGTATAATCACACCTTTTTTGAGCAATGCATCAGCTATTTCTGTAGAATTTAATGAATCATCAAATAGGTAAGTTATAAAATTGGTATAACTAGGGATGAAACTAATATTCTTTTGTATAGCAAACTCTTCATAACGAATTAATTGTTCCGCATGGAGAGTAAGTGATCTAGCTATAAAATCATCTTCATTCAAAGCTGCTATTGCAGCTGCCAAAGAAAGAGAAGCGATATTAAAAGGCGGTCTCATTTTTGCAATCTGACTTATAAGTGCTTCATTAGCTATACCATATCCTACCCTCATACCGCCTAATCCATAAGCTTTAGAAAAGGTTCCAAGATATATAACGTTTGAATATTTTAATATATCTTTTGGAGTAACTTCACAAGCTTTGTCTTTAAAAGAAGCGTATTCCATATAGGCCCCATCTATTACTACCAATGTGCTTTTATCAACAGCATCAATGACTTTTAGAGCATCAGCTTTTGTCATGCAGTCGCCTATTGGATTATTTGGGATACACAAATATACGATTTTTGGTTTGTATTTGTTGTATGCTTCTATAAACTCATCTGCCTTATGTTCATAACTTGGAGTTCGAATAATCGTAGCTCCCATTTGCTTTGCATAGATCTCATACATTGCAAAAGTGATCTTAGTCATTAAAACAGAGTCTTGTGGAGAAAGTAAAGATCTAGCAATAAACTCAAGTATTTGATCGCTTCCTGCACCAATAATTACTTCATTGCTATTCACGCCGAATTTTTTTGCTAAACCATCTTTGAGAGCATACATGCTGTCATCTGGATATAAATGTGCTTTTGAAGCGTGTTCACTTATTATACTTGCGACTGCCGGTGATGTACCAAGCGGATTTTCATTGGATGCCAATTTAACAACATCTTTTGAATCTATGCCAAATTCTCTTACTACCAATTCTATTGGTTTACCTGCTTCATATAGTGTTATATCTTCTAGTGTTTTATTAAACTTCATCATTTGCCTTTACGTAACTTCCAAGCCATTTTATGTCGGCTCTATCTCCTATTAGATTTTCGATTTTTTTGTCTTTGAAATGTCCATCAAAATCTATATAAAACCAATATGAAAATGCCTTATTTTCTTTGGCTGGACGACTTTCTATTTTTGTTAGATTGATACCTTCTTTTTCGAATTCTCTCAAAAACTCAACAAGCGAACCTGGTTTATTTTTTAATTTAGCCAAAATAGATGTTTTATCGTGTCCACTTGGATTGCTGTCAAATTTGCCAATGATAACAAATCTGGTTTTATTGTCATGCATATCTTCTATATTGTCAAAAATAACCGGTAAATTATTTAACTTGGCAGCTATATGTGGACATATCGCAGCACTTGTCGGATCAGCTTTTGCAAGTTCAGCAGCTTTTGCAGTAGATTCTACAGGGATAAGTTCTATGCTGTCTAGTCTGTGTTCGCTCAAAAATTTACGACATTGTCCAAAAGCAATATCTTTTGAATATATCTTTGTAATATCATCCAAAGACATAGCTAATGAACATAAAGAATGATGGATAGGCATATATATTTCGGCTAAAATTTTGAGATCATACTCGCCAAGCAGATCCAATGTTTCTCCCACAACGCCGTCTGTGGAATTCTCAATAGGAACTACGCCGTAAGCTGCACGATTGCTATCAACTGCTTTAAATACAGATGCTATAGATGCCAAAGGTAGATATTCTTTGATAGATCCGAAACGCATCTCAGCTGCTTGATGAGTAAAAGTGCCTTTTGGACCGAGATAAGCAACCTTTTCTGCTCTTTCTAGATCCTTGGCTACTCCAATGATCTCATAAAATATAGCCTCAATAGTTTTTCTATCCAATGCGCCATTCTGCTCCTTGCTTTTTTCAACAAGACGATTGATTATGGCTTGTTCTCTTTCAGGTCTATAAATGGCGCCACCTATTTTGGTCTTGATCTCTCCAACATGATTCACGTATACCATTCTTTGATTTAATAGGCGTAAGATCTCATCGTCTATGCTATCAATTTGTTTACGCAATGATTCTATATCCATGATATATCCTTTGCCTTAATTATATCAAAAACTCTTTTTCAAGTGCTATCAAGTCCTCAAAAGTCTCTCTAGCTCTAATCAATCTATCTTTACCGTCTTGAATAGCAACTTCTGCAGCACGATTTCTAGTATTGTAATTGCTTGACATACTAAATCCATAAGCTCCTGCACTATGTACCACAAGCAGATCATTATGTTTTAATTGTGGCAACAAAACACCTTTGCCTAAGAAATCACCACTTTCACATACTGGTCCTACAACATCGGCAGACGTTTGTTCACCTTCATTGTTTAATGCTTCAATTTTATGATAAGCACTATAAAGACTAGGACGTAATAGATCATTCATAGCTCCGTCCACCACAACAAATCTCTTGGTATCATTATTTTTCTCGTACAATACTTTTGTCAAAAAATATCCGCTATTTGCTACCATATATCGACCTGGTTCGCATAAAAGAGTTACATCCAACCCTTTTGTTTTTTCTTTTATCATGTTAGCATAATCTTGTACATTTATAGTAGTTTCATTATTATAAACCACACCAAGTCCACCACCTACATCAAAAAATCTTATATCTATTTCCAAAGCCTTTAGTGTTCTAGCTAAATCTGCCACTATACCGCATGCCTCGGCTATCGGATCAAGCTCGGTTAATTGTGAACCAATATGAAAATGTATGCCTACTGGATTTAGATGAGCTGATTTTTTGGCGTATATATACATACGCTTAGCTGTGTCTATTTCTACCCCAAATTTATTATCATGTAATCCCGTTGAAATATAAGGATGAGTTTTTGGGTCAATATTTGGATTGACCCTGATTGAGATCCTAGCTTCTTTGCCAAGAGACACAGCTACGTTTTCTACTCTTTTCATCTCAGCTTCGCTCTCTAAGTTGATAAGTAGAATATCATGTTTTAAAGCTTCGGTTATCTCTTCGTCTTTTTTACCAACCCCTGAGAATATTATCTTATATTTATCCACTCCTGCAGTAAGAGCTCTTTTCACTTCACCAATACTCACACAATCAGCCCCTGCTCCCATCCGTGCCAAATGAGCTATCACAGATAGATTTGAGTTAGCTTTGATAGCATAATTTATAAGTGATTTTTGTCCGCTAAATGCCTCTTTGAGTGCATGGTATCTATTTTCTATATAATCAAAATCGTATACATACAAAGGAGTATCATATTTATTTGAAAGTGCCAAAAAATCAAGTGCCATATCTTAAATTCCTAATTTATTTAATGTGCGATTTTACCCAAATATTGCCTCTATTTGGTTTAATAGTCTATATGGCCTTTTCTTTTGAAAAATATACTATCAACGCATAAACGCTTAAAAGCACTATTGGAACAAAAGATGATAGCTCTGGGATCACAACTCCGTTAGCCCCCAAATGAGAAAGACCCATAATTACTCCCCAAGTCAACAAGCTTCCGCCAAGTGCCATTGTAGTAATTTTAGTAATACTTCCGAAACGACCTAAAAAAGGTATTTTAAAAAATAATAACACCATAAGCCCAAAAGCAAAAAGCGGGAATATTAGTTTGTCATATATGCCTGCTCGGATCTTATCCGAATTTAAATTTTGTTCTTTAAAAAGTTTCCACGTATCAAAAGCATCGATCAAAGTTAACGAAGCGCCTTCATATAATGACTCCATAACGGCTGGTTTGTATCCATCCAATGTAGTCATAATTTTATGTTTTTCTATAGAATATTTATCTAAAAAACCATTAGTATAATAATTGCGATGCATAATAGCATCATGCACATCCCAGGCTTTGCCATTAAATAAAGCATAAGGTGCTTTTAGAGTATATAATATATGATCTTTGTCTGTTTTAAATAATGAAACCCCAATAAGTTTTTTAGCAACCGGATCCAGCTTTTGTATATAAACAAAAGTATCATTGTATTTAAAAAAAAGATTTTTTGAGTCTCTAGCACTGCTGTTTCCTAGAAGTGCATTTGCATCATCTTTCGCATACGCAAAAGACGTGGTTTGGAGATAAACAAAAATAAAATAAATGACTAAACCAAATATTAAGATAGGAGCAAAAAGTCTGCGTTTACTGTAACCGAAAGAATGTAATGCACCCATTGTGTTGTTTTTGACCAAACTCATATTGGTTACAATAACTGCGAATACTAATGCCAAAGGATAAAGCAGGGCCAATGCACCTTGCCACGAATAATATGCATACATGATATGCTGATTGGTTGAACCGTTAATTCTATTGGTATATCCTAAATAATCGATTAAGACAAACATAAAAGACATTCCAGACAATAAAGCTAAAAAATTTTTCGCATAGAGTCTGACTAGATACCAAAAATAAAGCTTTGATCTCATTTAAAATCCTCTATACTTTTGAGTGTATAAAGAGATTGTATCTGGTTAATTGGTATTTTGTCAATTTGTGACAGCGCATTGGATACATGATCTAATAATCTATCCAATGCACCCTCTTGCAAATTATCAAATGGATTTAAAACAAAGCTGGATACTTCAGATTTATGTAACGGCTTGCCAATTCCGATGCGACAACGTAGATAGTCTTTGCCTATCATAGAGTCAATGGATTTGAGTCCGTTATGGCCTCCATCTCCTCCTCCTTTTTTGAAACGCACAGCGCCAAATGGTAAATCCAGATCGTCATGTATTACAATTATATGATCCAAATCGATCTTGTAAAAATTTGCAACAGTTTGCACGCTTTTGCCAGATAGATTCATAAATGTAGTTGGTTTAAGATATAAAGCATTTGCTGATTTAAACAATTTGCCTTGAAATGAAGATTTGGAAATTTCTTGGTAAGAATGATGTGCCAAAAGCACATCTATGGCCATAAAGCCTATATTGTGTCTGGTCTTTTCGTAAGCCTGACCTGGATTGCCTAGACCTACAAAAAGCCACATTATTTAGACTTAATTACACCACAAATCGCAACATGGCTTCTATCCATGATACGAGTGTTTGCAGGAACTTCTATATCGCGTACCAATATAGAATCATCACGATCAAGTTCTGATACATCAAGAGTGATATTTGCAGGCATATCCTCAATAGCACCTCTTAGTTTCAATCTTTTTTTAGATTGGATAAGAACACCTTTATTTTTAAGGCCTTTTGGTGTTCCGGTAGTTTTAACCGGCACCAAATAATCTGTAACAACGCCTGGAAGTGCTACACGCAAATCTACGTGTGTGATGTCACCAGTTACTGGATGAAATTGATACTCTTGGATGACAGCATTATATTCTTTGCCGTCAACTTTTACTGGCAATGTAAGAGTTGTTTTAGCTCTTGCTGCCCTGATAAAATCACCTTTTTTAAATGCTGCAAATACGCTTTCTACGCCTTGTGCATAAATATTGGCAATTAGATAACCATCTCTTTTTAGGCGTTTTGCGCTGCCTGAACCGATACTCTCTCTAACGATACCTTCTAACATTGGATTCCTTTTTATAAAATTAGGCGATTATTATATCCAAATTCTTTAAAATTATAGCTTATAAGGACAAAGTCGAAAGGTATTTCTTATTTATTTAATGCCCAAGCTTGAAAGCCAATTAATCTTTCAAGCTATCCAACATTTGTCCAAAAGAAACTTCAAATGATCTAAGTCCTTCTTCAAGCAGCGTTTCGTAAACTTCACTCATTACGATGCCAGCATTTTTAAGCTTGGCAAAGTGTGCAGAAATAATACTTTTATCAATAGGCAATACGAAAGATTCTTGTGGTTGCTTGATATAAGCATTGATAGTATGTAACGGAGCGGTATTTACTGCGTGACTGCCGTAAAGTTCGGAGATGTAATAATCTTCCGGAAGATTACTTCCTTCTTTGACTCCGGTGCTTGCAAATAGTGCTCTCACGCTTGGAGTATGGCTCTCTTCAATAATATTATAAATTCTAGCAGCATTATAAATACCTGTTTTGGCTGTTTCTATGCCAAGAGCTTCTAGCTTAGGATCAAGCATGCGGTCAAAACGGCTAACGAATACAGAGATAACTCCTCTGGCTCTCCTGCCTCCACTATTTTCAAATACATTGAGTCCTTTTTTCATGGCTCTAAGACACCTTTTGGCTTGAAGCGAAGAAAAAATAAGAGTAGCATTAACTGAAATTCCTGTGCTCAAAAGTTGTCTCATCGCACTATATCCCTCTGGAGTGGCAGGTATTTTCATCATGACATTGGGCTCACCAATAGCTTTGAAAAGTCTCTTGGCTTCTCGCACTGTAGCTTTGGTATCGTGGGACAAAAACGGATCTACTTCTATGCTGATATATCCGTCATGTCCTTCGTCATATAAAGGCCTAAGTGCTTGTGCTGCTGATTTTATATCTTCAATAGCCAATGCTTCATATTTTTCCTTCGGGCTTTTGCCTTTCAAAGAAACTAACTGCTCTTTATAAGCAGGTGAGGTCATAATAGCCGATGCAAATATGGATGGATTGCTTGTCGCTCCATTGATGATCCCGTTTTCTATGAGCTTGGTAAACTCGGTTTTTATAAAATCTCTTTCTACAAAATCCAGCCATAAAGAGAAAGGTATGTCCTTATCTAATATCATAGATGCTCCCATTTAAATTCTTGCCAAGAGCCTAAATCGCTAGGCTTTTTAATAGTAATTTCAAGCGAATCCAAAAAATCATCTCTAGATACTATCACCGCCCCTAAACTCATCAAGTGTTTTGTTGGCATTTGACAATCTATGAAATCATAACCTCTCAGAGCTAAAACATCACTTAGTGCCTTAAAAACAACTTTGGACGCATCACTTACATGGGAAAACATTGATTCGCCAAAAAATGCCTTGCCAATAGCAATTCCATACAATCCGCCAACCAATTTACCGTCTATATAGCTCTCAACACTGTGTGCAAATCCCATATTGTGAAGTTTTATATATGCTTCTTGCATCTGCGGCAATATCCAAGTACTGTTTTGGCCTTCTCTGGGTGTAAAAGCACAAGCTTTAATGACATTGCTGAAATTGGTATCAAATTTCACTTCAAAACGATTGCCTTTAAGTGTTTTGCGGAATGATTTGGATACTTTGAATTGAGATGGATAAAGTAAAAGTCTTGGATTTGGCGACCACCAAAGAACCGGGTCGCTTTTGCTGAACCATGGGAAAATTCCTTTCTGATAAGCCGTAAGTATCATCTCTGAAGATAGATCTCCGCCAAAAGCTAAAAGACCTTCATCGGAAGCATTTCTGGGATCTGGGAAAATATGATCTTCTCCTAATTGATATATAGGATAGTCATCCTGCGATGTCATATTTATGCTCCAAATGTAAACTCCAGATGATTTGCTTTAAATCCAACAGTTACTTTGCCTCCATTTTTGAGTCTGCCAAATAATATTTCATTACTCAAATGCTCTTTGATTTTCTCATCTATCACCCTGGCTATATGTCTGGCTCCATATCTGATGTCATAACTCTCTTTTGCCAAATATTCTCTGGCTTTAGGTGTTAAAGATAGTTTAATATTTTTAGCTGCAAGAATAATATTCAACTTGGCTATCTCAAGCATTACTATATGCTCCAAACTCTCCACAGAAAGAGGAGCGAACTCAATAACAGCGCTCAAGCGATTGCGAAACTCGGGTGAAAAAAACTCTTTTAAGGCTGTGTCGGTTTTTGAACTAGTATCCTTGGTAAATCCCATGACATTAGCTTCTTTAGTTCCTAGATTTGATGTCATTATGAGTACTACATGACTAAAATCACTTACTATTCCATTATTGTCAGTAAGTTTGGCATTATCCATTACTTGCAACAAAATATTCATAATATCAGGATGGGCCTTTTCTATTTCATCAAGCAATAGCACGGTGTGAGGATGTTTTTTAATAGTTTCGGTTAACAACCCTCCTTGTTCAAACCCTACATACCCCGGAGGTGCTCCTATCAAGCGACTCACTGTATGTTTTTCCATGTATTCACTCATATCAAATCTTGCAAAATGCATCTGCATTGTTTTGGCAAGTTCTATGGCAAGCGCAGTTTTACCTACTCCTGTAGGTCCTACAAACAAAAAACTACCAATTGGTTTATGCTCTCCGCTCAATCCGGCATAAGAACGTTTGATAGCATTAGATACAGCATCTACGGCTTTGTCTTGATCTATGATATTTGATTTTAAATCATTTTGTAAAGAAGCAAGTTTAGATAAATCATCGCCGCTTACGACGTTAGACGGCAATGAAAGAGATTTTGAAACGCTCTCTTCTATTTCATGTGAAGTAATAACAATGTCTCGTTTGCCTTTTAGCACACAATTAGCGCCAACATCATCTATTATATCCATGGCTTTATCTGGCAAAAATCTATCATGTATATATCGCACTGATAGATCTATAGCTCTTTTGAGGGCATCATCTGTGAATGTGATATGATGAAATTCTTCATATTTGGCTTTCGCACCTTTTAGAATCTTTAGTGTATCTTCTTCGCTTGGCTCATTAATATCTATTTTTGCAAATCTTCTTGATAATGCTTTGTCTTTATCAAAAAAATTGCGATACTCAGCAAATGTGGTAGCGCCTATACATTTAAACTCGCCTCTTGCAAGTGCAGGCTTAAGAAGGTTTGAAGCATCCATACTTCCGCCGCTTGTTGCTCCGGCTCCTACTATCATATGAATCTCATCAATAAATAATATCGCATCTTTAATGCCTTCTATTTCTTTTAAAATCCCTTTGAGCCGTTTTTCAAAGTCTCCTCTGTATTTAGTGCCGGCTACCAAAGCACCCATATCAAGAGCAAAGATCTGAGCATTTTGCAATATCTCGGGAACTTCATTGTTTACGATCTTTAAAGCCAATCCTTCTACTATAGCTGTTTTTCCAACTCCAGCTTCTCCGACAAGCAAAGGATTATTTTTCTTTCTGCGACAAAGAGTTTGCATGACTCTTTCTATCTCATTTTCTCTGCCTATTACTTTATCTATACTGCCATTTTTTGCAAGTTCGATCAAATCTTGACAATAAATAGCCAAAGGCGATTCTGCATCACTATCCTCAGATTGATTTTCTAGCGATGCATCAAATCCGCCATGCGAAATAATTTCCAATACATCAACTCTATCGATCCCCTCTTTTTCCAATAGGTAAACTGCATATATCTCTTCTTGCAATAAAATAGCTGCAAGCATATCTCCGATATCTGCTTCGCTCTTGCCTGAACTATGAATATGAGATACCATATCATTAAGTGCACGTGAAAGCGAAATAGTTTGAGTGGGCTCTCCATTTTCTGGTAATAGAGGAGTATTTTGTATTATATAGTTCAGTAAATTTTTAGCATACTCCTCTGTTTCAATATCTAAAGCCTCTAATATCTCCTTGCCTTCGACACTATCTACAATAGACAACATAATATGTTCAACAGTCAAATATTCATGTCTATTAGAGGTGGCAAATTCCAATGCATTTTCAAATACTTCTTTTAGCGACCTACTATACATAATTATTCCTCCTCCATCGTGGCAAGCAATGGAAAACCATTTTGCTTTGCCAGTCTAGATACTTGGGCTACTTTTGTTTGAGCTATTTCATATGTATATATACCACATGTTCCTTTGCCTTTTTCGTGAATTTGCAACATGATTTCTTGCGCTTCCATGGCATTTTTATGAAATATGCTCGTAAGGACGTGTATCACAAAATCCATAGAGGTATAGTGGTCATTATGCAATATCACTTTATATTTTTTCGGATCATCAAGAGCGTATATAGTTTCTAGGGATACATCGGTTTTTGGCAATGCTTTTCCTTTTTTATGGTAAAATATTTTTTATTTACTATTTATACTAAAATCACGGAAAAATTGCAAGTGAAACCCATTTTTATAACAGCTACCGGTACTAATGTAGGTAAAACTTTTACTACACTCAAACTCATAGACGAATTTGGCAAACTAGGTATAAAAACCGGAGTGTTTAAACCTATAGAGACGGGGGTTATAAACGAACCGCTTGATGCTTCATCGATGCTTGAAAAATGCAAAAAATATAATAAAAATTTTTCATTACTAAAGCCGCACGATATCACTGCTTATACCTTCAGCCTGCCCGCTGCTCCATTTTGTGCTGATGTTGATAAAATCATAAACATCGACACAATCATATCAAAATACAAAGAACTCAAATCGTTATGCGACATACTTATAATAGAAAGCGCCGGTGGATTGATGACTCCAATCACAGAAGATATAAAAATGATAGATCTGATTTCGATATTTGATGCCAAGACATTACTAGTTACTCCATCAGGTCTTGGATGTATCAATGAAACATTACTATCTATTGAAGCTTTAAGATCAAAAAAATTGGTCTTCG
This sequence comes from Sulfurovaceae bacterium, assembly GCA_028715055.1. Taxonomy (GTDB): domain Bacteria; phylum Campylobacterota; class Campylobacteria; order Campylobacterales; family Sulfurovaceae; genus BN30871. The sequence continues at coordinate 4,547 of JAQTLE010000006.1, read as the reverse complement.
ATTGGTGTGTAAATATGCATAAAGAGCTAGATACTTTCAAAAAAGTAACAAAACCTTATTATGATGCAATCTTTCCAGAATGGTGGAGTGTACAAAATGAACTACAAATATACACAAAAACTCTCATATCCTAAGCAAAATCCTATTTAAAGTGTTTCAACTATACACATAAATTAGTTTGTGTCTAAAACTTTTCTCCAATTTATGTGAACCTCTTGAAATAAAGAGATATAATCGATCAAACAATTAAATTAGGAGGATATTATGTCGACTTTTGAACAAGAATCATTAGATTATCATAAAGCAAAAAACGAATTTGATACAAACGGTAAAATCGGAACACTTATCACAAAACCATGTGACACTGTAAAAGAACTTTCTATGGCATATAGCCCTGGTGTTGCATATCCTTGTTTGGAAATCGAAAAAGATATAAATAAAGCATATGATTACACAAATAAAGGAAATCTTGTTGCTGTAATTTCTGACGGAACAGCAGTTCTTGGACTTGGGGATATCGGTCACCTTGCAGGCAAACCTGTAATGGAAGGTAAATGCGTACTTTTCAAAACTTTTGCAAAAGTTGATGCTGTTGATATAGAATTAAACACAAAAGATACAGAAGAAATCATCAGAACTGTTGCAGCGATCGCTGATACATTCGGCGGGATCAACCTTGAGGACATTGGTGCTCCTAAATGTTTCGAGATCGAAGAAAGACTAAAAGAGATCTGTAATGTTCCTGTATTCCACGATGACCAACATGGAACAGCAGTTATCACAACTGCTGGCCTTATCAACGTTCTTGAAATGAGCGGCAAAAAAGCTGAGGAGCTTAAAGTAGTAGTTATCGGAGCAGGAGCTAGCGGTATAGCGTGCGCAAATATGTATAGACAACTTGGTGTTAAAAATATCACTATGCTTGACTCTAAAGGTGTAATCCATACTGGTAGAACAGACCTTAACGAACAAAAAAAATCTTTTGCTATCGATACTGAAGATAGAACTCCTGAAGATGCGGCAAAAAATGCAGATATGATACTAGGTCTTTCAGGTCCTGAGCAGATCAGCAAAGAAATGGTTGCTTCTATGGCAGCTAATCCTATAATCTTTGCTTGTGCGAACCCAACACCTGAGATCATGCCTGATCTTGCAAAATCAGTTAGAGATGATTTGATCATAGGAACCGGTAGAAGCGACTTTGCTAACCAAGTAAATAATGTACTTGGATTCCCTTTCATATTCCGTGGCGCACTTGATGTAAGAGCAACAAAAATCACTGAAAATATGAAAATGGCTGCTTCTCGTGCTCTTGCAGCTCTTGCAAAAGAACCAACACCAGATTATGTAGCAAAAGCCCACAATAGAACTGATATGGTTTTCGGGCCGGAGTATATCATTCCTTCGCCTTTCGACAAAAGACTTATGGAATGGGTATCTTATGCTGTAGCTGAAGCTGCGATCGCTGATGATGTTGCAGGTGTTAAAGACTTTGACATGGCAGCTTACAAAGAAAGACTAAAAAGACTTGCCAACTCATAAACCAAAGCTTAATACTCAAAACAAACCTTATCCGCCTTTGGGCGGAAAACAAACTTCCAAAACCAAAACTAACCCCTATTTTGATATAATCTTGTAATATTTATAAGGAGGCACTATGCAACACCTCATAGCAACCAATGATTTCAGCATAGAACAAATCAATAATATTTTGCAAGATGCCGCACGATTTAAAAATAATGGTTATATGCCAGCGCTGCTTCGTAATAAACTGCTTTTTACTTTATTTTTTGAAAACTCAACGCGAACGAGAAGTTCATTTGAAGTGGCTGCAAAAAAACTAGGCGCATCTGTTATTCATTTAGATCCGTCAAAAAGCTCAACCAGCAAAGGTGAAACAATAGAAGACACATTTGTAAATCTTGGAGCAATGCATCCAAACGGTGTAATTATTCGACATTCTTCCAATGAAATACCGCAAGCTTTGGCGGACATGAATATGGCCCCTGTCATTAATGCGGGAGCCGGGAATTATGCTCATCCTACTCAAGCCTTACTTGATCTGTTTACACTTCAAGAGCATTTTGGTTCGCTTGAAGGAAAACATGTAGCCATAGTAGGCGATATCGCAAACTCAAGAGTAGCTAGTTCTGCCATAAGCTTGCTACCGAGATTCGGCGTGAAAGTCAGCTTGGTCGCTCCTGCTCCATTCATGCCGATCGAGACTAAATTAACTCATTATGAAAAATTAGAAGACGTAATAGATAAAGTCGATGTTATCATGAGTCTAAGAGCACAATTAGAACGCCACAAAACACCGATATTTGAAGATTACGATACGTACGCTTCTCATTATTGCATCACGCCAAAAGTCTTAGGTGATCGTGATATTATAATAATGCACCCAGGTCCTGTAATGAGAAATATAGACATATCAGATGAAATACTTAATGACAACAGATGCAAAGTGCTCACGCAAGTAACCAATGGTGTGTTTGTACGCATGGCTGTACTTAAAATGCTTTTGCTTGATTCATAATGCCGCATTATTCATATGCCGAGGGAATTAAAACAATTAATGACCTTGGTGCTTCTAAAACACCATTTTTATTCATCATATCATATGATAAGCAAGATATTTTTACTTCTGCTCTCGATAAATTGGATAATGATATTTTTTATAAACTTGGATCGATCTACAATTGCCCAGAAACACCCATACGTAAGTCATATTATCTAAAACGAAATTTGATAGACTTCATGCAGTATAAAAAAGCATTTGATCAAATTATAGAAGAGATAAAATCAGGTAATACATATCTGCTCAATCTAACATTTCGTACGCAAATTGAAACTGATTTGAGCTTAATTGAAATATTCGGCGCATCCAAAGCCAAATACAAACTATATTTTAAAAATAGATTTATATGCTTTTCTCCTGAAAAATTTATAGATATAAAAGATAATATTATTTCAACCTATCCAATGAAGGGTACGATCGATGCATCATTGCAAAATGCAGAGGAACAGATTTTATCTGATGTCAAAGAAATGGCCGAACATATAATGATAGTTGATCTTATGCGAAATGATCTAGGTATCGTAGCAAATGATATAAAAGTAAAAAAGTTTAGATACATCGATAGCATCAAGGCCGGCACCGAGGAATTGCTCCAAGTCAGTTCGCATATCACGGGGAAAATGCAAAATAATTGGCATTCTAAAATCGGGGATATACTTGATAATCTTACTCCGGCAGGATCTATAAGCGGCACCCCAAAGAAAAGCACAGTTGATATTATAGAAAAAATTGAAGATTATAATAGAGGATGGTACACCGGTATATTTGGCATATATGATGGTTCATCTCTCCATTCTGCGGTTATTATTCGTTATATAGAAAAAGAAGACGGAAAGCTGTATTACAAAAGCGGTGGGGGGATTACATTGGATAGTGACTGCCAAAGCGAATATGAAGAGATGACAAGAAAAATATATTTGCCATTTTGATAATCTATAAAATTAAATACAATTACAATTATGCATGTTTTATTAATCTTTTTGGAACTTAATTATAAAAGATGATAAAGTTTAAATTGTATTATAATAATTAATCACTCAAAATTATTAATTTAAAGATTAAATTAGCTTACATAATATAAAATACTCCCGATTAAAAAATCACGAATACATTTAAAGGACAAATTATGAAAAAATTGGCAATCTCTGCCCTTATTTTGGCAACTTCATCAATCTTAATGGCTGACGGTGCAGCAACATTTAACACTAAATGTGCAAGCTGCCACGGTGCTAACGGCAAAACTCCGGCTCTAGGCAAATCAGCTATTATAGCTGGACAAAGTTCTGCAGTATTGTTGAAAAAACTTCAAGGTTATAAAGCAGGCACACTAAATACTAATGGTATGGGTGCAGTTATGAAAGGCAATGTTGCTGCTATGGATGCAAAAACACTTTCTGATGTAGCTGCTTACATCTCTAAACTAAAATAATCTTTTTAGTCTTCACTCGAGTGGAGACTAATCAATTTCAATCAATTTTTCTTTTCATATCAAATAAATCATTTAGTTTTGTTTATCTTCTTTATACTATTTTTAATATTTATAGAAACCTTTTATCTATGTTTATACCTTCTGCAAGTAATTAAACTGTGTTATATTTATGTTTATTTATAAATATTATTAATATTATTATTTCATTATTTATTATTTATTAAGTTTATTTTTTATATCATTTTATTTGTAACAAAAATTTATATTAGGAGAGTTTTACGATGGCAATATCACGAAGAGATGCAATAAAGTTTTCTGGCTTGGCGGCAATTGCGGCCACAACAGTAAGTGTACATGCGGATAGTAACGGTGTAACAACCGCGTCAAAAAGAGTTCTTTTAGCCCCAGCCCCGGTTCCTGCACCAAAAGGCAAACGAGTTGTTATTGTTGGAGCTGGACCATCAGGTCTTACAATCGCAAAATATATCAAAAAAGGCAATCCGAAGATCGATGTTGTTTTGATAGACAAGCGTTCGG
>JAQTLE010000005.1 GCA_028715055.1 Sulfurovaceae bacterium | reverse complement strand
CTCTTTTCTCCCACTCATAAGCACTTTGGCATATCAAAGCTAGATCATTATATTTCGGAGTCCAGTTCATCTTTGATATGATCTTGGCATTATTTGCGATAAGAATTGCCGGATCACCTGCTCTGCGACTTGCCGTATCTACCTCAAAATCAACCTTAGTAACTTGCTGCATGGTTGCTATGACTTCTTTGACCGAAAAGCCTTTGCCATATCCGAGATTGAATATATCGCTAGGATTGGTATCCAAATAATCTATCGCTTTGATATGAGCATCTGCTAGATCATCCACATGTATATAATCTCTCACTCCACTACCGTCATGCGTAGCGAAATTTTCGCCAAATATCGACATTTTGGCTCGTTTGCCCACGGCACATTCAGATGCTATCTTGATGAGATGCGTAGCATTTGGAAAGCTCTGCCCTATGCGAGGAGATAATGTATCATTCTCGTAATGGATATCTGCTCCTGCTACATTGAAATATCTAAAGATGATGAATTTGAAATCCTCATTTACTGCGGCGGTATCTATCAAAACTCGTTCACTCATGAGTTTGCTCATGCCGTAAGGATTGATAGGGTTGGTCGGATAGTTCTCATCTATGCCATGCGGCGGGATAGATGCAGGTTCGCCATAAACAGCTGCTGTGGAGCTGAAGATAAATCTTTTGACTCCATTCTCAGTGGCACACTTAATGAGATTGGTTGTATTTACGGTGTTATTCATATAGTATTTTAGTGGATTTTCTACTGATTCGGGCACTACTATGCTGGCTGCAAAATGGATAATGGTATCTATCTTATGTTTTTCTAAAACTTCATTTACTTTTTTGAATTTTTTAAGATCCAGTTTGATGAATTTAAACTTTCTGATAGATTTCAAAGTAGCAAGTGTTTTTTTGCTCCCGGTTGAGAGATTATCTAATATAATAACATTGTGCTTTGTATTTTCAAGAAGCTGTTTGGCTACATGACTCCCGATGTACCCTGCTCCACCCGTAATAAGTATATTCATTTCATCCCCGCATTATTCGTAAATATTATATCTGTAAAGTGTTAAATCTGTGTTAAATTATTAGAAAAAAAACTTATATTTCTAAAATTGTTTTTATTATAATCTACTTTCCTCTCGCTCTCATGCTCCGCGTGGGGGCGTATATTGCATGTTTGGGTTATATATGCGTTCCCATAGAGACGATGGGAACGAGATAAAAAAATGGATCCCCGTGTCAAGCACAAGGATGACGGGCACTTTGTCATTCAAATCCCCTTTTTACCTATCACTGTCATAGCTGTTTCCCATACGATCCGTAGCTCCAGCCATATATTCCAATACTTGATGTAATAAAGATCATACATGAGTTTTTGTCTGGCATCTTCTATATTTGCCCCATATGGATAATTAACTTGCGCCCATCCGGTGATTCCAGGTGCCACTAGATGTCTTTGGCTATAGTATGGTATATCTTTTTTATATTTTTGCACAAGCTCATTCCACTCTGCGCGTGGGCCTATGAGGTGCATTTCACCTTTTAGGATATTTATCATCTGAGGCAGCTCGTCGATTCTCGTCTTTCTCATAGTCTCTCCCCATGGAAATATCCTAGGGTCGTTTTCTTGGGTATAGTGATGGAAAAACTCAGTATTTTCATGCATGCTTCTAAACTTGATGCATTCAAAATTTTTGTTGCGTCTTCCTATGCGTAATTGTCTAAATAAGACTCCTCCTGGACTCTGTTTTTTTATCTCGAAATGGGTATATATCATTACCGGCAAAGAGAAAAACCATAGCCAAAACACACCGAAATAATCGATGCATCTCTTTTGAAAATATTGCCAACCCGAATATGGTTTGATATTATCTAGAAAATCCAGATTGTCATTTTGCATAGGAATATAACATTTATGTAGTCTGTGCTCCAAGAAATGTTCCATGGTGCAAAATGATATATTTCTTTTAAACTGCAGATTAGTAAGAAAATTGATGATAGATGAATGGACTTTGATATCAATGTTTAAAATAATAATATTATGTTTCAAACGATGTATATGGCTTTTGATATTTTCGATAGTTATTTCCGGATTTTTTAGACCATCTTCAATGTAATAAATCTCATTTTTGGGGATACCGAGCTTGGATTTTTCCATCTTGTTGAATTTGTATTTTACACCGAGTATGATCATATCAATCCTTTATTTTTTGTCATGCTGAATTTATTTCAGCATTTTCGTCATTCCGTGCTGCGACACGGAATCCACAAAAGAGTGGATACCGAATCAAGTTCGGTATGACTGGAATATATTTGCCATAATATGCAAAAAATGATCCAAAAGATCGCCACACTTCGTTCGCGAATCGCACACGCTCGCTTTTGCACTACTGCCACAAGCGTGGCTTTCAAGGAGCGCTCAAATGACATTATTTTATATATAATTTTATTTCTGCGGATGACGACCGATGTGTCATTCCGTGCTGCGACACGGAATCCACAAAAGAGTGGATACCGAATCAAGTTCGGTATGACTGGAATACACTTGCCATAATATGCAAGAAATGATCCAAAAGAATGGATTCCTGCCTGCGCAGGAATGACAGGCGAAATTTCAAGATGACGGAATGGTACATAAAATATATTACTCATCGGAAACCAACATATCATTTAAGATCTTGTTATTACAAAAAAGATTTTTATAAGCAGAGTCATTAAAAACTTTTTTCAGAGTCTGCGTGTGCTTCGAATGATGTGTATCACTGCCCACAAAATCAATAAATCCTTTTTGACTGAGATATTTGGCAACATGCTCAACCGGCTTGGAATAGTAGCCGACTAGTGAATTGAGATTGATCTGAAAATGTATGCCTAGAGTTTTGAGATATTCATATCTATCGAGCTTATTGTGATAATATATATATCTCTCAGGGTGAGCAAGAACCGGGATGTAATCTCGCATTTTAAGCTCATAAACTACCTCTTCTATATTAACAGGAGGAGTGACATAAGAAAACTCGAACAATACAAAACGATTGATATGCAAAAGATTATCTTCCCTGATGGCTTGCAAAAACATCTCATCATAATAATATTCCGCTGCTGCAATGACTTGCATTTCTATATCGTTTCGTTTGATCGCAATTTGCAGCTCACTGAGAGCTTGATTGATCGTATCAATCGTATTATGATATTGACCATGCTTTATATGTGGAGTGGTAATGAGCTTGCGGTATCCTAGGGCGGAGAGTTCTTTGATAAGGTCTAGTGCATGCTGCATATCTTTGGCACCATCATCAATGGCATGAAGGAGGTGTGAATGAAAATCCGTCTGTACGCGTGAGCCGAGTGATCTTTTTTTAAAAAACATCATTTGCTTTTAACATCTGCTCCATAGCCATAGCCGTATCCATAGCCGTAATAGTTACCTTGACTGATTTTCATACCATTAAGTATCAAGCCAACAGAGTGTAAATGGTGTTTGTGCGCCATTTTATTAAAGTTTGTCAACAAAGTTTTGTCTGTAAATCCGGATCTAATGACAACCAAGAATAGATCATGGATTTGTTTTTTGAGCAATATCATAGTATCTGTCACAAGCCCGATAGGGGCAGTGTCAATAATGATATAATCATAATTATTTTTTAGTTCATTGACTATCTTTTCTATACTAGAAGAAAGTAATAGCTCCGATGGATTTGGCGGGACTTTACCGGCAAATATAACATCTAGATTTTCCTCTATATGTACGATAACGTCATCTAACGTTGCTTTATCGACAAGCAGAGAACTCATACCGGCCTTGACATTGACACTTGGAAATTCTCTGAGTAGCTTGGATTTGCGCATATCAAGATCAAGTAAAACAACTCTTTTATTGCCTTTGGCTAAAGTACGGGCAAGATTGGCTGAAATAGTTGTTTTACCTTCTTCCGGTATATTTGAGCTTATCATAATAACTTTACTGTTGCCGCCGGTTGAGATAAACTCCATATTGGTGCGGATCATATTGAGTGATTCTATAAATGCCGTCTCTTCTTGTTTGTTTTCAGGCACCACACCGTACATTGGAATATCAGTAATTCGTTCCACATCTTCCGGGGTCATTATCTTGTTATTTAAAAACTCCAAAATAAATGCGGCAAACAATCCAAGTATAAATCCAAGTATCAAACCGATCATGGCTATCAATGATCTTTTTGGCTTGATCGGCTCTGGGTAAATAATGGCATTGTCTAATATCCTATTTTTGGATATGGCTGAGGCGTTCATGATCTCAAATTCTGCTTTTTTCTCAAGCAAATATGAGTACATTTTTTCATTAACTTCAAAATTACGGCTTATATTCATAAGTCCAAGCTCTTTGCTTGGCATATCGCCTAGAGAACCTTCATAAGATTTTTTGGTAGCTTCAAGATCACTTTTTTGTTTTTGGGTACTGTTATATAAACTTCTGATCGAGCCTCTCAAAGATGATTCTAGTGCGCTTATCTCTTGCGATAACTCTACTACATCAGGATGCTTGGGAGTATATTCTGCCAGTAATGCAGTACGGGCAGCATTTTTTTGCTGAAGTGCGATAAGCGTACTTGTCATGGCAGAACCAGAAACTCCAAGCGCATCAATAGAAACAGATGATATACCGCTACTTGTATTCATTTGTCTCATGAGGCCTTCGAGTACACTTAGTTTCATATCGGCTTGTTGTATCTGTGTGTCCACATCCACCAAGGTAGTAAGCAAAGTTGATGCACTGTTTGGAATGGTTGCTATAGTATTGGCTTGTTTAAAATCTTTCATCTCTGTTTGAGATTGTGAGAGATTCTCATAAGTAGTTTTTAGCTGATCATTGACAAATTCTAGCTTTTTTTCTACCTCTTCTTTTTGAAATCCGAGCTTTTGATCAAAGTATAGTTTGACCAGATTATTGACTATATCTACACCTCTTTTAGGTATATTATCTCCAAAAGTGATCTTGATAATTGAGGCTTCTTTGGATATGGGTGCCACATTCAAATTTGGTCGTATAAAATCATCTATAAAGCTGTTTATATCTGGCTGATACGTAACCTTATAAGAATCATTATCCAAATTAAATTCTTTTGTAGGCTTGAGTACAAAAGTAAAATATGGTGTTTTGACAACTTGTCCGAATTTACATTCTTCATCAATGCTCCAAGATACCATTGAATTTTTTGGAGAGTCAGCTTGGATACGATATGAATTGTTATCCAAAACTTTTATATCAAATACCACTGTTCCGTTTAGATTGGCAGAAACATTGCTTATCTGAAGATCAAATGGTTTTTGGTCATAGATCTCAGTATCTTTGAGTAGTCCTTGCTGAAAATATCTTACATTCCAATGGTTTTGCGCCATGAGCTTCAACAAAAGTTCTCTAGATTGGATGATCTCAACTTCATCATATATGTCAGGATTACCACTTAAAGCACCGGCAAAGATATCAACTTCACTCGGCAATGTGGCTGTTTTTGGGTTGTCTTCTATCTCTATAGAGGCATAAGTAGAATATATGTTTTGAGACCATAGTGCATATAGTATGGATAGAACAAATACACCTAAAGCTATAGAAGCAATAAGCGTTTTTCTGCGAACGATCACGCTCCAAAGTTCTCTTAAGTCTATCTCATCTTCTTGCACTGAAGATGGTGTGTTTAATTCTGATAACGCTCTCATATATTTTATTGCCTTAGATATTTTATATTAACAAACGGAGTTAAGAGATTATTGATGGTAGTCAAAAGTGGTGCAGCATCTCTTAGATATGCATTATACACCTTCATGCTTCTAGGTGGTATATAGACTATATCGTTTGGTTTTAGTACTAAATTTCCCATTTGGATAGACTCCATTTGGGTCACATCTACGTTTCTTATGTGTGGTTTTCCATCAATATATGAAACTATTTTTATATCTGTTCTGTTTGCGTAGTCTGTAAGATCACCTACCCCGGCTAATGCTTCAAAGAGATTCAATGTTTCATTGGTAACCGGTACGATGCCCGGCTTTTGCACTTCTCCCAAGACGTAAACTCGCTGATTTAGAATGTCAAGTTTGACAAAAGGAAATCTAAGATATTCACCATAAACTTTGGTAAGCAGTTCGCTGGCTTCGCTTTCACTAAGTCCTGCTATTTGCACATAACCGACAAGCGGTAAAAATACGTCTCCTTTTTCTGAAACTGCGAAACCTCTTTGCGGGTCTAGATAATTTTGGGGATTGTTGCTAAAAGTGACAGGCTTTTGGCCATTGAACACTTCTATGGATATCCTATCTCTAGGAGATATTTTGTTTGAATAGGATATAGTTGGTAGATTTGAAGATGTTTTATTGTTTGTGGCGATATGTTTGTCATCTTGAAAAAGTGTGTATTCTTTAGTGCCACATCCGCTTATAAATAAAACCAAGGCAAAAGTTGCCAATAAACTTCGTCTCATAATTCACAATCCGCCAATTCAATCGATTATGCATTATATTAAACAAATCATATATGTAATCTTAAAAATTCTTATAAAGTTATATTTATTTTTGTTTATAACATAATTGTTATCTTTTTTGGAGCACCTTCGTCATTCCGTACTACGATACGGAATCCATAAATATCACGTCATTCTCGCGAAGGCGGGAATCCACAATCAGATTATAGTTTCATATAAATCTATCCAATTTGGATTTTTCTCTTCAATTAGACGTATCTTCCACTCTCTTTTCCATTTTTTGAGTTGTTTTTCTTTTTGGATTGCTTCTATCATATTTTCATGCAATTCATACCAAACCAATATCTCTATACTGTATTGTTTTGTAAATCCGTCTACTAAATGATTTTTATGCTCATAAATTCTCTTTGGTAAATCAGATGTTACACCTATATACAATGTTCCATTTTTATTATTTGCAAGGATATAAACTGCTGGTTGCTTCATTGTTATAACTTTTTTATAAATTGTATCGTTTTTTTGTGGATTCCTGCCTGCGCAGGAATGACGATGCTTATTATAGTAATGGAAAACAATCTGCCGCGACTTTATCATTCCTGCCTTCGCAGGAATGACGGAATATTGATGCTTCACAGGAATGACGGTCTTGTTATATAGTAATTATAACAACAGCTATCTTTTTTTCAAAAATACGCCACTTTCTATATGTTCAGTATGAGGAAATTGATCAAAAATCGCAGCATCTACCACCTCGTGTGTTTGAGATAAAACTGTCAAGTCACGCGCCAAAGTATCCGGATTACAGGAAATATATATGATATGCTCAGTATTTGAAATCAACTTAATTGTGTCACTATCTAAACCGGCGCGAGGCGGATCAACCAATACACAAGAAAAATTATATGAGTTAAGATCTACACCTTTTAGACGATTAAATTCTCTTGCACCTCTTAGTGCTTCACTCATTTCTTCGCTTGATAATCTTATAAAATCTATATTGTCAATATCATTTATTTTGCAATTTTCCAACGCATTGTAAATCGACCTTTTTGAAACCTCTGTCGCAAGAACCTTGCCAAAACAGTCTGAAAGAGGCAAAGTAAAATTGCCCAGTCCGCAATAACTCTCTAGCAAATCGCCATGTCCTATGCTAGAAGCTTTGCTTTTCGCCCATGAGATCATTTGTGCATTCACAGTTGGATTTGGCTGAGTAAATCCGCCTTCATAGTGCGTGTACCAAAAATCTTTTCCGTCTATGTTTAATCGTTCGTTTACAGATTCTTTGGATAAGACCAGTTTTTGTCCTCTGCTTCGTCCGATAACTGAAATGTCAAGTTTCGCTTCCAATCCTTTGGCTTCTTTGATCCAGTCGTCATCTAGTTTTTTGTGATATAGCAAAGTAACCAATACCTCATCAAGAGATGAAGCCAAAAACTCTACGCCGAACAATCTATGACTTAGAAGCTTTGATGCGTTAATAAGTTTAAGCATCTCCCACATTCTGTTTTCGATAGGAAGTATTACTTTTGAACACTCGTTTATCATAACAACACCGTTTTTGGTAATGTTGCTCATAGCATAGTCACACTTATCGCCGTTATGCCAGATACGGAATTCTGCTCTGGCGCGATAGTGAGAAAGCGGTGAACTAAAAACAGATAAATCGTTTGTATAAAATGGCTCTAAAAGTTTTTTTACCCTGATCGCCTTGCTATTTATTTGTTCATCATAATTCAATTTATACAAACTGCAAGAACCGCACTCTCCAAAATGTTTACACGTCAAATCTATACCTTTTATTATTATTTATATTATTTCGTATTTTATCGTAAAGCTACAAAATAACATATTTGACTCTGTTATATTTAGCTTAACAATAATTTGTAAAAAATTAGTTGATATATCAATTATTTAAGTATCAATAATATATAATTCCCAAATGTAACGAAAGGTAGTTTTTATGACAAATTATGATATTGACCAATCATTAGGATATATGCTGTCAAAAGTAGTAAGCCGTATGAGGATGGAGCTGCTCAAAAATATGCGGGATATGGACATCACAACCGAACAGAGACATGTTATAATGAGACTCTATAATCATGACGGCATTACGCAAAAAGAATTATCAAAACTGACATCATACGATCCATCAAGCATCACGCTGATACTTGATAAGCTGGAGCTAAAAAAATTGGTAAAAAGAGAACGATGCGAAAAAGACAGAAGAGTGTTTAAGGTATATCTAACTACAAAAGCCAAATCTATAAAAGACAAACTGATAGAAGCCGGCTTGCAAACACAAAATAAAGCGATGGTCGGCATAAGCAATGACGAATTATCAAACTTTCGTGATATATGCCAAAAAATTTATAACAATCTCTCAATGGAGTCATGATGAAAAAGTATGTGTATATTATTTTTGTATCTTTATTTTTTGCAGGGTGCGTACCAAAACTTGCACCATCACCGCAAATGCTTAAAATAGGAAAAAACGACAGCAATCCTGTTACATCAAATATATATTGGTGGAAAAACAGCAAAGACGATAGACTCAATACACTTATAGATAAAGCGATAAGCTCATCTCCGACCATAGATATAGCAAAAACAAGAATAGACATGGCTAAGGCACAATACCATGCTTCATCGGCTCAAAGTATGCCAAGTGTTGCATTTAACGGAAGTGGCACAGAAAATAGACCAAGCTCTAATGATCTGCTATCGCCTCCATTTGTCCCATCAAAATACGATATGGCTAATTTGGGTTTAAATGCCAATTATGAATTTGATTTTTGGGGCAAAACAAGCAGCGACATAAGATCAAAACTTGGGCTTTTGCAAGCGCAACGAGCTGAACTCAATGCATCTACGATAATGCTTAGCACTGCTATTGCTAATGAGTATTTTAGACACGGTTATCTTGTTTCTTTGGGTGATGTATTAAAAAAACAGCAAGCTGCACTCCAAGAAGAACTTAAAATATTGAATGTCAGGTACAAAGCAGGACTTGATAATGCAAGTAATGTTTATGCTTATGAGTCTAAATTATCTGAATTAAACAATGCGATTGCCGCAAATGAAATTGATACTATTACATCAAATAAAATCTTGGCGAATCTAGTAGGTGTGAGATCCGATGAAATAGAAACATTGCTGCCTACTAATCTAGAGCCGTCATTATTTTTTGATAAAAAGCTTCAAATTATGCTTGATAACTTAGCGGCCAAACCTGAAATTCAAGCAAAAAAAAGTCTTGTTTATGCAGCAGATGCTAATCTGGATGTGGCAAAGGCCGGATTTTATCCAAACATTAGCCTAAATGGGATGATCGGCATGGCAAGTCTTGGTTTTAATAATTTGCTTCTAAGCGGCTCAAAAACATCATCTTACGGAGCCAGTATCTATCTGCCTATATTTGATAGAGCGGCCCTTAGCGATAATTATCAAGCCAAAAATGATGAAAAAAGTATAGCTATTTATGAATATAACAATGAGGTGCTAAAAAGCATCAACGAAGTTATAAGTTCACTCAGTATTTTTGAAAAAGCTTCAAGCCAATTTGAATATGCAAAAGACAATTATGGTGCGCAAGCCAAAAACTTATATTTGGCTCAAAAAAATTATGATGCAGGTATCATTGATAAATCAAAAGTGTTATCGCAAGATATTGTTAGATTGGACAGCATTAAAAATACATTGACAACCAGATTAGTAAAAACATCATCATTTATAAATATAATCCGAGCAAATGGAGGAATACCTTATGGAGAATAAAATGTCAACAAAGACAAATAAAAACAACAAACGTAACAAAGTTTTAATTGCAGCTGCTGCAATATTTATAATTATCGGTTTATCATTGTGGTTATACCAACATTTTATAGGTCAATACAATGAAAATACAGATAATGCTTATGTGCAAGGAGATGTGTATTCTATTACGCCGCAAACATCGGGTATTGTTTCAAATGTATATGTACAAGAGACCCAAAATGTAAAAAAAGGCGACATCCTGGTCAAATTAGACGATAGAGATGCAATGATAGCGCTTGACAAGGCAGAAGCAAATCTAGCTCTAAGTGTACGTAATTTTGTCAAATCTCACAAAGATATAGAAAGCGCTGATGATGCTGTGACAATCGCACAAAAAGATCTGGATCAAGCCAATGCGGACTTGGCAAGAAGGAAAGATCTGGTATCTATGGGGGCGTTATCAAAAGAAGAATATGACCATATTAATAAGACAGCCCAAAACGCCAAAGAAACATTAAGCATCAAGAAAAAAGCCAAAGAATCGCTGCAGGCCTTAATGGGAGATGATACACTGGATAATGATCCGAATATTAAATTGGCAACAAATGCCGTCCAGGAAGCATATCTCAATCTCAAACGATGTGATATCATCTCTCCTTGCAACGGAGTAGTTGCCAAAAAAAGTGTACAAGAAGGTCAAAGACTCTCAATCGGTCAAAATATAATGGCTATCGTAGGAAATGAGCAGATGTGGGTAGATGCCAATTTCAAAGAGACACAACTGACTAATATCAGAATAGGGCAAGATGCCAAAGTGAATGTGGATATATTTGGTGCCAAAGAAACATTTAGAGCAAAGGTAATAGGCATATCTCCCGGTACTGGCGCTTCTTTTTCTATACTTCCTGCTCAAAATGCATCCGGGAATTGGATAAAAATAGTTCAAAGAATACCTGTGCGTTTAGCTTTAAATCCAAAAGACATAGCAAATAAACAGCTAAGAGTAGGACTTTCATCAGAAGTTGATGTAGATACACACGACAGAAGCGGCGGTATGTTGAGTATGGCAAACAACAATGCAAACAGCAATACTATCGTGCCGTATGCTAATGCTTCCATTGAAGCAAAAAAAATTATAGAAAAAATAATTAACGAAAACAAATGAGTAAAAAAAACGAACATATACAAGAACATGTGCCTCGGGAATTTACAGGCCCTCAGCTGGCTATTGCTACTTTGGCTTTGGCATTATCTACGTTTATGCAGGTACTCGATACTACCATAGCAAATGTATCTGTTCCTGCAATTGCAGGAAATCTAGCAGTAAGCCCAAACCAAGGCACATGGGTCATTACGGCATTTGCTGCTTCTAATGCTATCATGATGCCTCTAACCGGTTGGCTGGCCGGTAGATTTGGCGAGGTAAAATTATTTATTATCTCTACTTTGCTTTTTTCTTTTACTTCATTACTCTGCGGCCTATCTCCAAATTTTACTACATTGGTAATGGGGCGAATACTTCAAGGAATTGCTGCTGCACCTATGATGCCTTTATCACAAAGCTTACTTTTGCGCATCTATCCGGAACATAAAAAAGGTCTAGCTCTGGCATTTTGGTCTATGACAGCCACTATCGCTCCGATAGCAGGCCCATTGCTTGGAGGATATATCACTGACGAATACTCATGGCCTTGGATCTTTTATATCAATCTGCCTATCGGAATTTTGGGTGCTTTTGTAGTTTATATACTTCTTGGTAAAAACGATACGCCTACGCATATAAAACCTATAGATACCATAGGACTTGCTCTTCTTGTATTGGGTGTAGGCAGTTTGCAAATTATGTTGGATAAAGCAAATGAGCTTGATTGGTTTAGTTCTACAACTATAATTGCACTTACTGCTATTGCCGTAGTTTCTATTACATTTTTTATCATATGGGAACTTTTCAACGAGCATCCCGTTGTAGATCTAACACTGTTTAAAAAGCGAAATTTCTTGGTCGGTGCAACTACGCTTAGTATATCATATGCGGTATTTTTAGGTGGCGGCGTAGTATTTCCTTTGTGGCTACAAACGCAAATGGGATACACGGCTTTTTGGGCTGGCGCAGCATCTTCTTTGGTTGGAATATTTGCGTTTTTATTTTCTCCGATAGTCGGAGCCAATCTGCATAGATTCAATCTAAGGGTGCTTGTGACTATCGGATTTTCTATATTTGCGATATCATATTATTTATCATCCATATATACGCCGCAATCAGATCTTTGGCACATCGCATTGCCTAGATTGGTTTTGGGTGCGGGAATGGCAATGTATTTTATCCCTTTGACAACTATATTAATAGCCGGTGTAGAACCTCATCGTATTGCCTCAGCTATGGGCTTGACCAATTTCCTAAGAGTATTGGGTGGCGGTATCGGGACATCTTTGGCTATATCTTTTTGGGGGAACCGTACCAATTTCCATCATGCAAATCTAGCAGAACTTGCAAATCCATACAACATAAACATATCTCAGGCTATCGATACTCTAAATAATAACGGCATAAGCGGTGCAGCATGGCTCGATAATGCCATAACTGCACAAGCCAGTTTACGTGCCAGTGATGATATATTTTTGATCTCGGCTTATCTTTTTATATTGCTTATAGGACTTATATGGTTTGCAAAACCTCCATTTATGGCAAAAAGAGAATCTGATGATAAAGTAGTAACCTTGATAGAATAGATATCAATGAAAAGATACCTTTTAATCTCTAGTTGGGTATAATCACAATAAATAATCAGTATTTTTTCAAAGAAAGGCAAAAAAAATGGCAGTGAGCGTAGTAATATTAGCAGCCGGTCAGGGCACACGAATGAAATCAAAAACTCCAAAAGTGTTGCACGAAATATCCGGTAAACCTATGCTTTTTCATTGCTTAGAAGCTGCCCAGAAATTATCCGATGACATAACGGTTGTACTTTATCATGAAGCTGAGATGATAGAAAAACGCATAATAGAAAACTATAAAAATATACATTTTCATATACAAGATGCTCTCAACTTCCCGGGAACCGGCGGTGCACTTAGAGGTATAGAGCCTAGACATGAAAAAACATTGATTTTAAATGGCGATATGCCTCTTGTCACAAATGAAGCTTTGCACAAACTAATAGATAATAATGCTGATATCACCATGAGTGTCATCATGCTAAATAATCCTAGCGGATACGGCAGAGTGATGATAGAAAACGGCAAAGTGACTCATATAGTAGAACAAAAAGATTGTACTCCGGATCAACTCCTCACAAAAAGCGTAAATGCCGGAGTTTATGCCCTCAAGAGTGATCTACTGAAAAAATATATCCCACTTCTTAATAACAATAATGTCCAGAAAGAGTATTATCTAACAGACATAATCGAAATGGCAGTTAATGAAGGAAAGACTGTATTGCCTATAGAGGTTGGCGAAGAAGAATTTAAGGGTGTTAATTCCAAATTTGACCTAGCACACGCCGAAGAGATCATGCAGGCCGGGATAAGAACGAAATGGATGATGGAAGGGGTAATCATGAGACTACCTCAAACTATCTACATTGACAGCAGAGCTTCTTTTGAAGGCGAATGTGTATTGGAAAACGGGGTAAGCATCATAGGAAAATGTATACTCAAAAATGCTCATATCAAGAGCAACAGCGTAGTGGAAAGTTCTGAGATCATCAATAGTGATATCGGGCCGATGGCTAGGATACGACCGGAAAGTATCATACAAGACTCTCATGTAGGCAACTTTGTAGAAATCAAAAAATCCACACTTAATGGTGTAAAAGCCGGTCATTTGAGTTATCTTGGTGATAGTGAGATCAGCACTGGCTCAAACATAGGAGCCGGAGTGATCACTTGTAACTATGACGGCAAGAAAAAATACAAAACCATCATAGGCAAAAATGTATTCGTAGGAAGCGATAGCCAGCTCGTAGCTCCTGTGATCATAGAAGATGATGTCATGATAGGTGCAGGCACTACCGTCACTCAAGATGTAACCAAAGGAAGTCTTGCCGTATCAAGAGTACCGCAAAAAAACGTACCAAACTTTTTTTATAAATTCTTTGGAAAAAAATAATGAATTTAGCAGGTAAAAAAATACTTTTGGGAGTCACTGGGAGCATAGCAGCATACAAAGCTTGCGAAGTGGCCAGACTCTTTGTCAAAGCCGGAGCTGGCGTACAAGTAGTCATGAGCCAAGCGGCTACCAGATTTGTATCTCCATTGACATTTGAGGCATTGACTAGAAATCCGGTATTATACGAAGAAAGCGAAAGTTGGGTAAATAACCTCAATCATATAGAGATCAGTAAAGATTGTGATATGTTTCTCATAGCTCCTGCTACAGCAAACACTATCAATAAACTTAGCAAAGGTATTGCTGATAATATATTATTGCAAAGTGCATTAGCCTTCAATAAACCAATAGCAATCGCACCCTCAGCTAATACCAATATGCTAAATAATCATCAAACTAAAAACTCTCTAAAGATGTTAGCTGTTAGCGACATAACTATCATAGAGCCTCAAGACAAACTCCTTGCTTGTGGAGATACCGGCAATGGAGCATTAGCAGATCCACAAGAAATATTTTGGCAATGTGCCAAGATACTGCTAAAAGACTCTTTTTGGTCGAATAGAAGAGTCGTAGTAACCGGCGGCGGGACCAGAGAAAAGATAGATGATGTTAGATACATATCCAATTTTTCCAGCGGCAAAATGGCAAACGCTGTAGCTACTGCATTGTACTTAAGCGGTGCAGATGTATGTCTTATTACAACCAAAGAAACCAAAGGTTTGCCAAGCAATATCTATACAATTGATGTAGAAGATGCCGAAGAGATGCTCAGTTTTACCGAAGATGCACTCAGAGTTGCACGCAAAGGCGTAATGAGTAAACCTAGCTTGAATAACCCGGAAGCTGTAGGGATGATACAAAAAGAGCCATTTTTATTTATGGTAGCAGCCGTGGCTGACTATACGCCATTGTACCCGCAAACCGGAAAGATCAAAAAAAATACCATAGGTCAAAACTGGAATATAGAATTAAAACAAAATCCTGATATTCTCAAAACCATCAAAAAAGATAGCATTAAAACAGTAGCATTCAAAGCTGAGATGGATAACGATGCCGGTCTAGCAAATGCTACTAACTTGTTGAGTGAAAAAGGTGCTGACGCAGTATGCTATAATTTGCTGGCAGGCACTCAAAGCTTTGGTACGGATGAAAACGAAATAATTTGGATCACAAAAGATGAGCAGATCAAAATTGATAAACAAAATAAGCTTTCATTGGCTTTCGAGATACTAAAAAATGCAAAGAAGCTTTAGTATGAAAAGTGAACTAGAACATCTAGCCATCATTATGGATGGCAACGGAAGATGGGCAAAATCTAGAGGTTTGCAGCGAACAAAAGGACATGAAAAAGGCGCTGAGGTCATCAGAGATATTACAGAATATTGTTCAAATCATCCAACCTTGCAAACTCTTACACTTTATGCATTTAGTACCGAAAACTGGAAAAGGCCGAAATTGGAAGTAGATTTTCTTATGCGTCTACTTGATAAATACTTGGCTAATGAGCTTGAAACTTATTGCAAATGCAATGTAAGATTTGAAACTATCGGTGATATCAATCATCTATCATCATCCCTTCAAAAAAGAATTGAAACTACAAAAGAAGCCACCAAAAACCATAATAAACTAACACAAATATTGGCTCTCAATTATGGAAGCAGAGATGAAATAACCAGAGCTGTCAATAAAGTATTGGATCAAAATTTAGTTGTCACAGAGGAAAATATAAACAAAATGCTTGATACTCCTTATAGTGATGTTGATCTCATAATACGTACCAGCGGAGAACAAAGGCTAAGTAATTTTTTGCTTTGGCAAAGTAGCTATAGTGAATTTTATTTTACTTCCACGCTTTGGCCTGATTTTACACCGATCGAACTTGATGATATCATAGCTAAATTCTATGATAGAGACAGAACATTCGGCGGTCTTTAATGATAATAGCAGGCAGTATATTTATTTTGGGAATTATCATAGGTTCTTTTTTAAATGTAGTCATATACCGCATTCCGCTTGATAAAAATATAGCATTCCCTGCATCTCATTGCCCGGCATGCCAAACTCCATTAAAATGGTGGCAGAATATTCCTATAATTTCTTGGATTTTTCTAAAAGGGAAATGCTATTTTTGCAATGCACCAATATCCAAACGTTATCCAATCGTTGAATTAATCACAGGAATACTTTTTTTAATCATATATTTCAAAGTCGGATTAGTATGGTATCTGCCATTTATATTTGCAAGCTTTGCTTCATTGCTGGCTCTCAGTATTATTGATATTGATCACATGGCAGTTCCGGATAGTGTCAATTTTGCAGCTCTATTTTTTGCATTAATAACACCTGATTTTATTCATTCCATTTTTTTTGCATTTATGGCTGCGGTTGGATTATACCTAGCCAGATTGCTTGCTTCTAAATTGGCCAAAAAAGAAGCAATGGGCGAGGCTGATATCATAGTAGCAGGTACTATGGGAGCGTTGCTAGGATTCCCTTTATTTTTTATTGCTATATTTTTATCTGCGATTTTGGCTTTTATTCCGTCATTTATATATAGAGAAAAAGGTGTGCCGTTTGTGCCGTTTTTGTCCCTTGGTACATTAATAATTTATATTTTTAACTTTCAAGCCTACACATTTCTAACAAAGGTATTATATGGGTAGAATCAAGAATTATTTAACATCAAATTTTGCAAAAACCTTTTCTGTGATTTTTCTTCCTTTTTTTGCTATTGTATCTTTGGTATATTTTGTTCGTATTTCTGTTCTAACTGCACATATTCAATTAAATTTTAGTGAGTTATTTGAACTTTATGGATTTTTTTTGCCGTCTATCCTTTTTTATACACTACCGGTATCATTTATAGCTTCTATTGCTCTTGTGCTTGTAAGATTATCTCAAGATAATGAACTCAATGCATTGTATGCATTAGGAATTAGTTCGGCTAAGATTGTCAAAAATTATCTTTTGCTTGCAGTTCTTTTTTCTATTCTGCTTTTTTCTATCTCTTTTTTCGCTATGCCCATAACCAAACAAATGTACGATGCTTTTAAAATTGAAAAAGCATCAAAAGCCAAATTCAATATAAATGCTGCATCGCTTGGTCAAAAATTTAACGATTATTATCTATATATCGGCAAACAAAAGGGTGACAAGTTTTATGATATTGTCATATATAATCCTAATGGCAAAAACGAAGATAAAATTTTTATATCCAAAAGCGGAAAAATACTGACCGGTCCAAATGAGCAAGCTTCATTTGAATTGGAAGATGGATATGGTTACACTTATTACAAAAATAATTTACAACAATTTAAATTCCAAACTTTGAGAGCTTATGATACGAGCTCCCAAGGGGAAATTAGTTTTGAATCTATTACAAATTATTGGAGTAAAATCAAAAATGATAATGATATAATGAAAAGGGCCCTATTTTTTATATTTACAAGCCTAATTCCATTAGTGTCACTTTATGGAGTGGCTGCATTTACAATGATTAATTCAAGATATCAGAATAATCATTCTTTTATTGTTATTTTTATTATCAGTTTAATTGGTTATGCTTTTGCCTCATTTTTAGATAAATACGGCAATATTTATTGGCTTCTTGCAGGAATATTATTATTTACAATTATGGGATGGCGACTTTTTATTAAACAAACTGCAAGGCATTTTTGATGCGTATAAAAGCAGTAATTGCTTATGACGGCTCTGCTTTTCATGGCTTTCAAAAACAATCGCATACAAAACAAACAGTAGCTACTGCCATAGAATCAGCCTTGAAAAATCTAAAAATTGAATCCAAAATAGTAGCTTCAGGCCGTACAGATAGAGGGGTGCATGCAACAGGGCAAATTATTCATTTTGATATTCCCCCTTTTTGGAATGATGTGGAAAAATTAAAAAATGAACTTAATCGCAAGCTGCAAGCAATCAAAATCAAACACATTGTTATTGCAAATGATATGTTCCATGCTAGATTTGATGTCAAAAAGCGACTTTATAGATATTATTTTACAACCAAAAAACCAAGCATTTTTATGAGAAATTATTTAGCTCATTATGACTCATTTGATAAACAAAAATTAACTCATGCACTTTCTATGTTCAAAGGCGAACATGACTTTAATGCTTTTTGCAAAACCGGCTCAACTCCTACAACCACTATACGCACAATATCAAAAAGTTACCTTAGCTTTCACAATGGAGTATATTGTATCAGTTTTGAAGCAGACGGTTTTTTGCGTTCGCAGGTTCGCATGATGGTATCTGCTGCAATGAAATGCGCCCAAGGTGAATTTGAATTAAAACAACTACAAGAACAACTGGATGACGAACAGATACACTTCACTACTCTAGCCCCACCGGAAGGGCTTTATCTGTCTCACGTGTTTTATTAGATTTTTTTAGCGATCGGTTCCGGAGAAGTCGTAGCGTTCATATCCTTAAGAGGCTTTTTTTTGCTCGTATTTGATTCTTTAAGTGAAGCATTAAGATCATCATATGCACTTTGCAAATTAAATAATTTATCGTCAAGAATGTTTGCTCTTTCTACATTAACCCCATATGTATTTACTAGCTCGCCACCATCCTTGCCTTGTTTGAGTATAACTACAATGAAAAGTGCTAGTATAAGCAGATAAAGGATCTTAAAGATCATGCGTTTAGACACTGATGATATAACTTTAAAAATAGCCACTAACGTAAAGCCGAATATGATTATATATGTACCAAATGTTTTATGAGCTTTTAATGCTTTTTGTCCATTTGTCTCAAGCAGATCCCATGCTTCTTTGCCATCCGTTACGCCTGCTATATATGCTCCTATCAAAGATATAAATAGCAACACAAGTAACCCTATATTAATCATATTTACTGCTTTTTGTCTGAGTACCAAGTTCACTAGTTCTATCAAAAATATAATAATAGGCAAAGATATAACAAAATGCACAATCGCAGGATGTAGATGAATCGGAAAATTTGTTATATTATCCAAAAAAGATATATTTATTTCAGGCAGTCCCATAAAAAGCTCCTATAATTTAGAATGATTATAAATGATTATAACATATTATAACAACAATTCTAAATAAACTTTCATGATGACGTATTTTTCGATTATTTCGGACTTGATTCGGAACCGGTTATTTATTTTTTTACTACCTTTTTAGAACAGGTAGCTCCAAAAGCGTCATAATCGCAAATACTCTGGCAAATGATGTTTCTATTGTAATGTTCTTTTGCTAAACAAGGTATGCTTTATTTTGTTTGAATCTTTTTATAATGATACGATTATGACATTATTTAAAATATACTGCATTTGCAGATATGAAAACAAGTTAAAAATGACATTAAAAAGGTTTTACAATGACCATAATTACAATACCGATACCGAGCAATGTCGGCACCTCATTATATAAACGGAAAAATTTACCGCTAAGTGCATGTCTATCATTTGCCAACACACGGCGAAAATAATCAAGAGAAAAACTATACATTACAAGCAAAAAGACCAAAAAAAGCTTGATATATATCCAAGTGCCGCTTTGTAATAAATACGGATTGAGCCACAATAAAAATAAGCCGCTAATAACTGTAGCCCATAACGCCGGAAGACCTATATATTTATATAGTTTATATTCTTGGATTTTGACAACCTCAACAAACTGAACTTTGTCATTATGTTCTCGATGATAAACAAAAAGTCTAGGAAGATAAAACAACATTGCCATCCAACTAAGAACGCTCACGACATGAAATGCCAATATCCAACTATAATATGCCATTATTTACTCCAGAATCTCGAAATCTTTTTTGTCATATACGACCAATTCCAATTTTTTATGATACCCCAAATGTCCATAAGATATCTTTATTTTATCGCCGTCTTGCGGTAAAGAAGCTCTGGTTTTGAAAAATATCGGCAAAGATTTATTTGAACAAAATATCTTATTATCTCGATATATACCCGATATTTCTCTAATGACTTCATTTTGTCTGTTGGCTATTGGCGCATTTATAGAATTTAGGATGAATGGTTGCACTTGGATATCGGTGCTTTTTTGTTTGACTATGCTTAAATGCGTAACCTCTTTGAGTCCATTATAACTCTTGATTTCATGCACAAGCATATCATATGAGCCTCCAGCTTTAAGTCCTTTGGCACATTTATACAAAAAAATACCTCTGCCTTGTGGTGTCTGTTTGATTATGGCATTTGTTCCTTTTTGCCATATAACTACTACGTTTTCTAGCAATATATCCGATTGGAGAATATCATGCGCATATAAATACTCTATAGGCTGTTTGGTTATTTTATATTGTGCAACATTGGAACCGAGCTTAAAAGGAGTCATTGTAAAACTTGCTTTGAGTGGCAAATGGTCTGAATATCCTTTGCCTTCATGCATACCGTTTTTGATCTTCCAATGATTTATAGCACCATAACGGTTTTTTAGATATGGGGGTGCAAAGACTATAAATGTATTATCTTTATACTCTATGCCTTTTCTATCAAATAATGTTCGTGGTAATAATATATGATCTATTGAGCTTTTATCACCGAAAAATTGGTGATTCCATCTATTTGCAGGTGCTAATTCGCCCCAAAGATTATAATGCATACCCTTTGTGGCATTGATGATCTCTGCTTTACTAACCAAATGATTATTTTGAAAAGTATGCAAAACATCTCCAATAGCAGTAAATCCGTTGGTATCGTCAAGTTTTGATTCTAGAGTATTTGGAGCATCATATCTGCTGTTTAAATCTCCTAAAATGATATATTCATCATTGCTTGATAGCTGTGAAATACGATTTGCCAAAGCTCTTGCAGTATTTACTCTAGCACTCTCTTTGCCATTGTTTGATTTTGATTTCCAATGGTTGACAAATACTTTTAAAGGATTATCATCAATATCCAATGAAACTTCTAAAATATTACGAACTTTTGGATCACGTGAAACTATTATTTCTCTTTTTGAAATTATGGGGTATCTGGATAAAAGGGCTATCTGTATTGGGGAATTGGCCTTGGAAGTAATGGCATTGTATGGATAATCACATCCGACTTGTTTTAGCCTAGAGATCAACTCTTGAAATACATACACATTTTCTATCTCTTGTAGTCCAATTATGTCACTATTTATATCACATATTACTTCGGCCGTATGATTAAGCTTGATTTGCGCGGTGGTTTCGTTCCAATTGTGAGTGCCTGATTTATAATCATCATATTCGCTGCCTTGGTTTTTGGCATCAAAAAGATTTTCTACGTTATATGTTGCGATGCTAAAATCAGCCTCCAACACACCAGCGAAAAACAATAAAAACCATAATAATCTCACCAAAATCTCCATATGCTAATAGAAAAATTATATCATTAGAAAAGAAAATTAAAATAAAAAAATGTCAAAATGCAATTATAAAAATCAATTAATAATAATTTTATCTTCATGAAGAGTGATTTTGTCTTTATTGATCAATTCGGTCAAAGTTCGCTTGAAGACTTTTTTGCTCATACCAAAAATATCTGATATCAAAGAAGCATCGCTTTTATAGGTGCATAACACCGTGCCGCCATGACTTTTGAGAATATCTAATACTTTTTGTGATGCATCATCTTGATTTAGCTTGACACTTTTTAGCAAACAATCAAGTTTGCCATCTTTGCGAATAGTTTTTATAACTCCATTTTTTTGATCGCCGATTGATATGGGTTCAAAAATTTCATTATCAAATAACATACCCTCAAATAGATTATTTACTACTACTTTATATCCTAGCGGGGTTTTAGCGATTACAAACATATCTACTTCTTGCATAGGGAAAAGCCCCCGCGTATCATTAGAGAGCCATTTTCCTATTTTTTGCGTGCCATACAATCTACCTGTTTGCTCATCCAGGCAAACCCTTAAAACAAACCAATCGTCTACATGAAAATACTCTTTTTGTTCTGAAAGCGGCACAAATAAATCTTTTGGCAAACCCCAATCTACAAAAGCTCCATATTGCTTATAACTGACAACTCTAAAATATCCATATTCACCCAGCATCGCCTTTGGTCGCTCCGTGGTGGCTACTATTCTGTCTTCTGAGTCTGTGTATAAAAAAACATTGACAAGTTCGCCTATATCCATCTCATCAGATTTTACATAAGCATTTGGCAGTAAAACTTCGCTTCCGTCTTTTGCTTTCAAAAAAAGCCCATAATCACTGCTTCGTGAAACCTCTAAGGCATTTATCTTGCCTATTTGCAATGTTTTATTCATTTATCTCCCTGGTAATGTTTCTATATGTTTCACCAACTGCTCTGGAGATACAAATCCTGTTATAGTGTAATCTTTAAGATATTCACCTTTTGCATTAAAAAATAAAATATTTGGAGTGCCAAATACTCCAAAATGTTCCAACATGGCTGTATCATCAGCCGTGTTGTCTGTCAAATCAACCTGGATAAATAAAAAACCCTTGAATGATTTTTTTACCATTGGATCTGAAAATGTTATCATATCAAGCTCTTTACATGCCGAACAAGACTCTTTGGTGAAATCTACAATAACCGGCTTACCTGATAATTTTATTTCATTCATTAATTTTTCTACCGAATAACCTTTGCGTCCATGGCTCGAGATCGGCTCACCGCTTGATATAAAATGCGCTAATGGCGATAAAGCAGAAGTAGCTCCGGTAAAAGCTCCGACTAACCATGCTGCCCCGAGCAAAGATAATAAAATAACAAAAACAACGGATATGGTCTTGGCCATTTTACTAATAAATACTTTGCTGTTTTTATATAATCCAAATGCACTCCCGATCACTAAAATTGCCAATAATACCATAGTTAACATCGCAGGAATCAAGCGAGAAATCATCATAATTGCAATAGCAAGCATTACTACGCCAAAAAACTTGCTGACCAAACTCATCCAGCCCCCGGGTTTTGGCATCCATTTGCCAGCTCCTATGCCTACAAGCAGCAAAGGCACGCCCATACCGATACTCATCACAAATAAAGCAATCCCGCCAAGGAAGGCATCTCCTGTTTGTGATATAAAAAGTATAGCCCCGCCTAGTGCGGGAGCTACGCATGGTCCAACTATGAGTGCTGATAAAGATCCCATAATAGCAGTTCCTATTATTCCTTTGCTACCGGCATTATCACTAATAGAGGAGATCTTAGTTTGCCATTTCATAGGCAAGGCAATCTCGTAATAACCGAATAAAGAGATAGCAAGAGCAACAAAAACACCGGCAAAAAGTATCAATACCAATGGATTTTGCATTGCAGCTTGCATATCAAATCCAAGCAATCCTGCCACTACTCCTATGATTGCATAAGTAAAAGACATAGCCAATACATAAACCAAAGATGTTAAAAATGCACGCATAATACTTGGTTTTTCATTGCTAGACTGAGATACAATAATAGCTGATAATATAGGTATCATAGGAAATATACATGGGGTAAGAGCCAAAAGCAATCCCACTACAAAAAAGAGCAAAATCACAAAACTAAAACTTTCAAATTTGATTGCTTTTGCAATATTGGCCATATTGGTACTATTGCTTAGAGAGTTGAATTTTGATAAAAATGTGCTATTACTTTTACCGGCAAAAGTAAAACTTTTATTTACAGGCTGATAGCATACGCCATTCTTAGAACATCCTTCAAAAGAAACCTGAAGATCAAAAGAATCTTTTGTAATTGCCTCAATATCTTTTTTAGGAATGGATATCTTAATTTCTTGATCATATACTGCTTCATCTTGAAAAATATTTGTTTTTGGAAGTGTAGCTTTTAGTATAGTATTTGAAGGTTTAGTGATTTTAAATTTAAGTGAATTTGCATGGATAAATATATCTTTGCCTAAAGTTATGGTTGTGATGATCGAATCATTGGCTTCAGTTGTAGTAACTTTAAATGCTTCTTCTGGTTTTAGGAATTCTTGTTGTTTTGCATTGCCAAATCCTGCGGCCAAAACCAGGCTATTTATAGCCAACACCAATAATAATATCCGTTTTATCATCAATTGCCCTTACAATATTTAAGTTTTGTTATAATATAAAATTACATAATCGATATTGTATCTGATATTGACTAATTAAACATTAATAAAAGGAATTAGATCATGGCTAACCATCTCATTTTAGAATCATCCGCTTATCTGCAACAACATGCCCATAACCCAGTAGACTGGTATCCATGGGGTGATGAAGCCTTGCAAATTGCAAAAGAACAGAATAAACCTATATTTGTTTCGATTGGTTACAGTAGCTGTCATTGGTGCCATGTTATGGAACATGAATCATTTGAAAATGAAAAAATTGCCGGACTTTTAAATGCAAATTTTATATCCATTAAAGTAGACAAAGAAGAAAGGCCGGATATAGATAAATATTTTCAAGAAGTTTATGCTCTTATGAACGGCAAAAGTGGCGGATGGCCTACTTCCATATTTTTGACACCTGATATGAAGCCGTTTTATTCTGCGACCTATATACCATCTACACAAAAATATGGCATGATGGCTTTTGATGAGTTGCTGATATTAATAGCGCAAAAATATGCCAAAGATGCCTCTACGCTCACACAAAAAGGCTCTGAAGTTCTTGAATTTCTAAAACCTAAATCCAAAATCGAAGCAACAAAAGTTGACATGAGCATCATGGATAAATTTATATCTCAGGCAAAAAGCCTTTTTGATAAACATAACGGTGGCTTTGGAAATGCGCCAAAATTTCCGCAAGTGTCAACCCATAATACTCTTATAGATTTTTATAAAATTACAAATGACAAAGAAATATTTGAAATGATAAAAATTTCACTCGATTCCATGATAAAGGGCGGATTTTATGATAGGATAGATGGCGGATTTTGCAGATACAGCACAGATGAAAAATGGCTTGTACCGCATTTTGAAAAAATGACATATGATAATGCCCTTTTAGCAGAACTGTATCTGAAAGGATATTTTATATCTCAAAAT
Source organism: Sulfurovaceae bacterium (assembly GCA_028715055.1). Classification (GTDB taxonomy): domain Bacteria; phylum Campylobacterota; class Campylobacteria; order Campylobacterales; family Sulfurovaceae; genus BN30871. The sequence continues at coordinate 70,225 of JAQTLE010000005.1, read as the reverse complement.
AATACATATAAAGATATAGCCTTTGATAGCATAGAATTTATGCTTAATTATATGAACAAAGATGGGCTCTTTTACTCAGCAAGTGATGCCGATACCAAAAATCAAGAAGGAGAATATTTTATATATGATTATCAAGAAGCCATCAATGCATTTGTGCAAATCGGCATACCACCAAAAGATGCCGACAAAGCAGCTATTGCACTCGACATTAACAAGAATGGCAACTTTGAAGGCAAATCTATAGCCAATGTATCAGACCCAAATAACATAAAAATGATACCATATTATGATTTGGCCATCAATGCTCTAAAAAATATAAGAGCTGACAGGGAATATCCATTTAGAGATACCAAGATCATTACTTCGTGGAATGCCATGATGATTAAAACTCTTTTTTATGCAGGTAGAACTGAATCAAAGTATCTTGATATCGCCAAAAATTCAATGTCAAAACTCTTGGATAAACTTTATGTAGATGGCATACTTTATCATACTTCGATCGGCAACCAAACTCCAAATATAGAAGCATTTTTAGAAGACTATGCTTATTTAGTTCTAGCACTTATCGAAGCATATCAGAGCACATTTGACAAAAACTATCTTGAATTGGCAACTACTCTTAGCAACGAGGCTATCAAAAAATTTTATAGCCGTCATGAATGGAATTTTGCAATTGGAGAATTTGCTACAAAAGCAGAAGCTTATGATAGCTCATACCCATCATCTCTAGCTGTTATACTTGAAGCACTTGGTAAATTGGATATGTTATCTGATTTGGATTATGGAGATATTATTTTTGCATCCATCGAGCGACATTCACATTCTATTATGCGCCAACCTATCTCAAGCCCTGGCATGACAAATTTGGTTGTACAATATCTAAAAGGCAACATAGTACTCAAATCCAAGAAAATAAATATCGAAGAAAAATTTTATGACATAGCTTCGCTCTCATTTCCATATTTGTTACTGGAAATTAGCAATGAAGACGGATGGTCACTTTGCAAAAAAGCAGCATGCTTTGCTCATACAAAAAGTTTTGAAGAAATTAAATTCCATATAGAATCATTAAATTAATTATGGTATTTTTGCTATACTTATTAAAAAAATAAAGGCTATCATGATAAATATAAAAATGATAATACTAGTTGTCGCAGGATCTATTTTCATGAATGGATGTACCCAAATGATAACTGCACCTATAGCTATTGCTGGCGCTACAGCAAGTGCTGTTATAGATGTAGCCGGAAGTACTGTGCATGCGGTAGCAGGGAAAGATGATTAAATAGAGTACTTTATAATTTTATTTTAAAATTAACTCTTTTTTTTGTTTTTTAGTTAATTTCGAGATTATTAGCTCATATGAATGATCTATAAGTTCTTTTAGCAACTCATCGTTAATATCTTTATCTATCGTAATTGTGTTCCAGTGTTTCTTGTTCATATGATAACCGGACTTTATATATGGATATATAGACCGAAGTTCCAAAGCATATAATGGATTGCATTTTAGGTTAATTGTCAAAGACTCTTCATTCCATAAAAGTGCGAACATTTTATTCATTACTCTATAAACTCTCGTTGTTGCATCAAAAGGATAATCAAAAGTTGCTCCTTTTTTTGCAAGAAGATAAGTATCTATTTGTTTAAAATTCATAAATTAACCTTAAACAGCCAAAGTAAAATAATACTTCTACTCCAACTCTTTTCGTAATTCTGGTTGATTTTGTCTATATTCTTTACTATTTCCGTAGTCAACAAAATTTTTATAATATTCATGCATAGACTTCACGCGAGCGGAATGACGAATAGGACACCAAAATTGTTCTGTTCGTCCGCCTATCTCAGATACATATCCCAGCAAACCATTAAAATAACTGCAATACCAGCAGTTTGCTTTCTCTATTATATTAAGATAACCAAGTTTATGCCTATCTACAATGATATAATCGCTTCTTTTGACTTTGGATATTTTATAAATAGGAAAGCAGGTCGCTTGATACAATGAAACTACGATATCCAAAAAAAATGCCGGTATCAAACAAGCCCAAATGATTGGAACACTAAGAACATATAATACTGGAGCATTCATAAGGTATACAAACCAATTTTCTTTATCTCGTTTATATATTGCTCTTAATTCCTCGCGCTTTTGGGTTATTTCACAATTAAAATTTTCAAATTTTTCATGAAGTTCCAACTCTAATTCTGCTTCTAAGGATTTTATTTTTTCAACTAATTGTGCTACTTTGTCATTTTTATTTAAATCCATTTTTTACAAACTTTTAGCATTATTGAACTCTTCTATTTCGCTTTCGACCATAGCATCTATCATGCGAACATAAAGGTCGTTGATAAGATTTGGGGAAAGCCCTAGAGATATAGCTTGAGATCTAACACGTGAAATAACATCTTTAATGCGTTCTTCGCCTTTTACCTCTTCTATACTATTTTTAAAATGTGCTATCTGTTTAATATATTCGTTGCGTTTAGCAATAAGAGTTACTATATCGTGGTCGAGTTTGTCTATCTCATCTCTAGCTTCTTTTAGAGTGGTACACTTTTTCATAGCTATTCCTTGTATAGTTTTGTATCGTTATTATAGCTTGTTATTTTTGAAATGTTTGTGTTTAAAAAAGAGAAGGATAGTTTCCTTCTCTTTGTATCATAATGGGAGTATATATGAGTGTTTTTATGGGGACGAGTTTTGTTTTTTTATACCGTGCAAAGCACGGTATTTATAAATTTTGTATAATTTAAAATGAAAATATATTATTCTACTTCTGCTTCAATAACATCTTCGTCATTTGGTTTTGGCTCACCGCTTGGAGCTGCACCACCTTGCTCTTTAGCATACAAAGCTTCTGCTAGTTTATGACTTTTTTCTGTTAATACTTTTACTTTTGCTTCGATCTCGTCTTTGGTTGCACTGTCATTTTTCAGTGTACTTTCAAGATCTTCGATGGCACTTTCGATTCCGGCCTTTTCAGATGCATCAAAGTTTTCTCCAAGTTCACCAAGAGATTTTCTGGTTTGATGGATCAAAGCATCCGCTTGATTTTTGACATCTACCAATGCTTTTCTTTGCTCGTCTTCTGCTTTATGAGCTTCGGCATCTTGTACCATTTTTTGGATCTCTTCGTCGCTAAGTCCTGACGAACCGGTGATTTTGATCTCTTGAGATTTTCCGGTACCTTTGTCTTGCGCTGAAACCGTCAAGATCCCATTGGCATCTATATCAAATGTTACTTCGATTTGCGGTACACCTCTTGGAGCTGCCGGTATATCTCTAAGCTCAAACATACCAAGTGATTTGTTATCTTTGGCAAACTCTCTTTCGCCTTGGAGTACATGGATACTAACTGCTGGTTGGTTATCATCGGCAGTTGAGAATACTTGTGACTTTTTAGCCGGTATTGTTGTGCCTTTTTCGATAACTTTAGTCGTTACTCCACCCAAAGTCTCGATTCCAAGGCTCAGAGGAGTAACATCAAGAAGCAATACATCTTTAACATCGCCTGCTAATACACCACCTTGGATAGCTGCACCTAGTGCTACAACTTCATCTGGATTTACTGATTTATTCAGCTCTTTGCCAAAGAATTTTTTAACCTCTTCTTGCACAAGCGGTACACGTGTAGATCCGCCAACCATTACGATTTCATTAATATCGCTTGGTTTAAGTCCCGCATCTTTTAGTACTGCTGCGATAGTTTTGATAGTATTTGCTACCAAATCAGAGATTAGTGACTCAAATTTCGCTCTAGTGATCTTCATTACCAAGTGTTTTGGTCCGGTTGCATCAGCTGTGATAAACGGCAGATTGATCTCTGTTTCTGTCGCACTTGAGAGCTCTTTTTTAGCATTTTCGGCTGCATCTTTAAGTCTTTGAAGAGCCATGACATCGCCTTTAAGATCAACGCCATTTTCATTTTTGAACTCACCGGCTATGTAGTCTATCACGCGGTTATCGAAATCGTCACCGCCCAAGAATGCGTCTCCGCCTGTAGCCATAACTTCTACTACGTTATCGCCGGTTTCAAGCGTAGTAACGTCAAATGTTCCGCCGCCTAGGTCATAAACAACTATCTGTTCTGCACCTTTTTTATCAAGTCCATAAGACAATGCTGCAGATGTAGGCTCATTGATGATACGAAGCACATTTAATCCCGCTATTGTTCCTGCTTCTTTGGTCGCTTTTCTTTGTGCGTCATTGAAGTATGCCGGAACCGTGATAACTGCGTCTGTTATTTTTTCTCCAAGATAAGCCTCTGCATCTTCTTTGAGTTTCATCAATACTTTAGCAGAAATTTCTTGAGGCGTATATGTTTTTCCGGCAACTTCGATCGCACAAGCACCGTTTCTGTCAATTACATGATATGGCAATCGTGTTTTTGCCTCTTTCGCTTTTGGCTCATCACACATAAGACCCATAATTCTTTTAATTGAATATATAGTTTTTTCCGGATTTGTAACTGCTTGACGTTTGGCTGCCTCACCTACTAAAACTTCACCTTTATCAGTAAATGCTACTACTGAAGGAGTAGTATTTTTACCCTCTTTGTTTACGATTATTTTTGCCTCACCATGGTCATATATTGCCATTGCCGAGTTGGTTGTACCTAAGTCTATTCCTAATACTTTTGCCATAATAATTCCTTTTTTTATTTAATATAACGCCAATAGAGCAAAGCTCTTCATGGCTACGCTAACCGCTGAGGTACTAAAGCTTCGGCTAAAGCCTCAGAATAACGCCAATAGAGCAAAGCTCTTCATGGCTACGCTAACCGCTGAGGTTTTAGAGCTTCGGCTAAAGCCTCAGAATAACGCCAATAGAGCAAAGCTCTTCATGGCTACGCTAACCGCTGAGGTTTTAGAGCTTCTGATTTCGCCCTCAGTCTATAACTATTTTATTTTGAAGTACTTACCATTGCTGGACGCAATACTTGGTCTTTTATCTTATAACCTTTTTGTAGCACTTGCACAATTGCTCCATCTTCATGAACATCGCTCTCTATTTGCATGATAGCTTGATGTATCTCCGGATCAAAACATCCTTCGCACTCTATCTCTTTTATGCCATGTTTTTCCAATACTTTTTTAAGCTGTTCATGTGTATTTTGAATACCTTCTTTGATCTTTTGCAATACAGGTGAATCTTCACTAGCTGTAATTGCATCGATAGAAGCTACTGCACCATCAAATGAATCCATAACGCTCAAAATGTCTTTTGCAAAACTTGTATTTGCATATATGACAGCATTTATCTTGTCTTTTTCAAGACGTTTTTTGGTATTTTCAAAGTCAGCGTAAGCCCTCAAGTATTTATCTTTGTATTCTTGGACCTCAGCCTCTAATTGAGCCACTTCATCTAATGACTTATTACCGTCTGATATCTGCTCTTCACTTATCTCTTCTACAAGTTCACCATTTTCTTCTTGCGACACAAGCAACCTCCTAGAATTTAAATTTTAATGTTTCTATTATAGCAAGTTTTACATAATTATTTATAATTTCACATCATTATTTATAATATTGAAACTATGCTTGATTGAATTATACAACATTGAGTGATTGTTTGTCAAGTCTTACATGAATATTTTTACATAATATACTTTAGTCTAATTGACTAAAGTTAGAAAATCATCTAATAATGTCACACGAACACTCGAAAAGCAGCATAATCTCGAGATGCTTCGCGGAGATTATGCGTCGCGGTTTGTGAGTGTGACGCTTTTGTGATACTTTTTTAAAAGTATCAAAGAAAAAAATGGATGAAAAATTAACTTGAGAGATAGTTACGCTTCGCTAAGTATGATAAGCAAACTATTCTATGAAAAATAAAAATAATTAAAAAAATGAGTAAGGGATAAAATAAATATAAGAAAGTTACCGCAAAAGCGGTAAAAGAAGAAATCTTAGTTTCTGATACCAAGAGCTTCTTTGATAGTGTGCCATCTAGTGATGTCAACTTTTTTAAGATAACGCATCAAACGTCTTCTTTGACCAACAAGTTTAAGTAGTCCTACTCTTGAAGAGTGATCTTTTTTGTTGATTTTGAGGTGTTCAGTTAGATAAGTAATTCTCTCTGTAAGTAATGCTACTTGCACTTCTGTTGAGCCTGTATCTTTTTCGCCTCTTGCGTATTGAGCGATAATCGCCTGTTTTTTCGCCGAATCCAAAGCCATAATGACCTCCTGATAGGTATTTTATTTTAGACGCGAATGATACCACAAAAAGCTTATATTATCCTTTTATAAATATCAATATGAATTTGTCATTAAGGTAATATAAGTTATTTTAGAGTAAAATAGTCCTAATTTATATCAAGGAACAACTCTTATGTTACTAACTCGTGCTAGTGAGTATGCCCTACTTTCACTAGATATCATCAGAACCGCCAAATCTCCTATAGGGGTAGAATATCTAGCTAATGAACTCAATATTCCAAAAAGCTTTTTGGCCAAAATTCTGCAAAACCTTGCCAAAGAAGATATTTTGGTATCCAAAAAAGGTGCAAAAGGCGGATTTGTTTTGGCAAAACCGGTGAACGAAATATCATTATATACTGTCATCGTAGCAGCCGAAGGTAAAGCACCGGCGATTTTTGACTGCGGGCAATATTCAGATACTTGTCCGAATGGCGCGATGGGACAATGTGCAATATCCCCGTTTTTGGCTAGATTTCAAGGAAAAATCAATTTCTTTTTAAAAGAATTGAGCTTAGGAGAGATCTTTGAAGCCTAAACTATATCATCTATCCCATATTGATCTAGACGGATATGGGTGTCAATATCTCACAACGCAAACTTTTGATGAGATTTCTTGTTACAATGCCAATTATGGTCCTGAAATTGCTGCAAGACTCAAAGAGATCGTAAACCATATAAAAAAAGACGGTAATCAATCAAATGCTATCATTCTAATAACCGACCTTAATCTTTCCCAAAAAGAAGCAAACTGGATAGAAAAAGAAGCAGAAGTGCTTAGAGCAGGATTGCAACTTCTAGATCATCACATCACAGGCGAAAAAACTGCTCTGAGTCACCTATGGTATCATCTCAATACTGCACACTGTGGCACTTGGCTAACATATGAGTGGCTTCAAGACAAATATGACTTTGATGCAAAAAATGAACTCAAACAAATAGTAGATACTATTGACGCGGTTGACATGTGGCACAGTAAAGATGCTCTATTTGAATATGGCAAAGTAATGATGAGTATGCTTTCATCCGCGAAAGAGATAAATCGTACCATGTTCCCAACGGAAGATACTGCTTTTAAGTTATCTTTGATCGAACATGCCAAATCAATGCTTGGAAATAATAATGCTCACATAACACTCGACGATGCGATACACAGACTTAAAAAAGAATTTTTTATTTTTCAAGAAAACAACACCAAAGACAATCTGGTAGCCTCCTACATAACTTCTCTGCTCTCTAGCCAAAAAGAGAGGTTTACTATTACATATCAAGGCTACAAAGGAATGCTGGGTTATAATATAGGAAATACATCCATTATAGGTAATGCATTTTTAGTGCAAAATCCTGATTATAACTTTTATATGGATATCAATTATCGTGGCAGTTTTTCACTTAGAGGTAATGATACCCTTGATCTATCAGTAATGGCTGCTCATGTCGGCAATGGTGGCGGACATAAAAACGCAAGTGGTGGCAAAATTGAGGGATATGTTGATTCGTTTATATATGAAGAGGTTAGAAATTTTGTGCAAGCGTATCTTAATGATAAGAGTTTCGAAAACAAAGCTTGATATTTTAAACTACATCGTATAAAAATCCTGATGCGATAGATCTGTTGGCTTGTTTGACAGGATTGCAAACACCACAGACATACCTTTACCATTGCCATCGATATCGTAAGATAGTTTTCCATTGGAAGTGTTATATATTATATAATCATTTGCATCATCTGCATTGCCAGTAGAATTGGCTACAAAATTATCAATGCTTAGTGGACCATCACTCAATTGTTTAAATATCGTATTATCTAAATAAATAATATCTTTGCCTGCTTCAAAATCGGATATAGTATCTATATTACCGTTAGATTTTTCAATCATACCGTATATTGATCTGCTTAGTGTACCAAAAGTTACCGTTGTCAAACCCATTGCTTGCATAGAAAAAACAGTATCAAATATAAATACATCATCCCCTGTCCCTCCGCTTAATTTGTCTGCTCCTTCTTTGCTATTAATAATATCATTTCCTGCTAAACCGATTATTGTATCATTTGATGATGTACCGATATTTAATCCGCTTATGGTTGTAAGTGATGCGGTTGTTTTGTCAGAAAATGATAAATTTTCAATTGTTCTAAGATTATTAAGAAAATCTTTGATCAATATTCTATCATTCAATGTTTCTATATCAGACACATCTCCTGCATTTCTTACGCCGAGCAAAAGATCACTGCCGATAAGCTTAATATCAATATTGTCAAGTGTAATACCCTCACCAAACTGTATAGTGTCATCTCCTCCGTTTGCTTCAATATAACCGTATTTATCCGAGCTTGTGCCTTGATACCATTTATGCTTTTTTACTATTACATAATCTTCGGAAAATTCGGCTATTGTGTCGACACCATCGCCTATTGAAAACAAATATATATCATCTCCTGACCTGCCGTTTAATATATCATGACCAAGCCCGCCTTTAAGCAGATCATTGAATTTATGTCCATATATAGTATCATCGCCGGCACCTCCATCTATTACAAGATTTCTTGATAAATATCCTTTTCCATATTGTCTATTTGTATCAAAATTATACGCATAAACGATAGTATCATTTCCAGATCCGCTATATATTGCCTCAACATTTATATGTTCAATATCAATTTTAAGATCATCCGATCCTTTATATATTACAGTATTAAAATCTGTATCATTTCCTATCAAAGGTTCTTTGATGTTGTTTAACTCTATATAATTATCAACTATATATGTATCGTTACCTTTTCTGCCTTCGAGTGTATCTACTCCTTCCCCGCCGTCAAGCCAGTCATCGCCTGCTCCTCCCTTTAGTACATCGTCGCCTGCCATTCCTTCTAAAATCACTGATGTGCTTTTGCTACTGGCATCGAGCGTGTCATTGCCATTATTTCCTATAGCACCATCAAGTTTGGCAATCGAAAGATCAAGCATCAATGGAGTAGCACTTGTAGCCATAGCATACACCGCTTCACTTCCTGTGCGTTTAACTGTCATATATTCATTTGTCATGGTAGTTGTATAGCCGGTATAATCATAAGCAAGTGCTACATCAGCACCCATTCCAGTAGTACCGTCTGTTTTTGTATAAGCTGTAAAAGCATTGATCTTGTTGCCGTCTATAGCATAAGATGTTTCAGTGCCCTCCAAATCGATAGATACTATGCCTACTTTTGTCAATGTTATAAGTTCTCCATCGTCACTCTCGCCATCACTATCCTTGTCTTGCCATATCCTAAATTTATCAAACTCTGTATCGTTTGCATCCAGTTTGCCATCATGATTTGAATCAAACTCACTTCTTAGCGCTTCAAGGTCTGTATCATTTGATTCAGTTCTATTAGCAAATGCGATTTCTCTAGCCGTTGTTATCTTGCCATCATCATTCTCATCATATGCCAGCAACCCATCATCAGCTCCTACCCATCCAGTTTGATGCATAGTACCATCGCCAGCTATATCAAACCAAGATTTGCTGTCTATGACAGATGTAAGCTCTATTCCATCGCCGTCAAGGTCAAGTGCAACCGGAAAAGAAAAAGAAAAACTAAAGCTAGCATTGCCACCACTACTTCCATAGTTTGCATTCACACTTACACCATCAAATGAAAATCCAACATCATTGTACCAGTCACTATAAACTATAAAATCAGAATTGCTTATATCTGTACCTTTATAATTGGTCGTTAAGCTATTATAATAATCACCAAATATATCTTGATTGACAGTCATGATAGCTCCAAACTCATCGCTTATCCAAAATGTTTCATCATTGTCACGAAGTTCCATCCAGCTATAGTCATCTTGTTTTTCTAGCCAAAAGTCATTGTCTTCATATTTGTCATCCCATGAGTAAAATAAAAAATCTTTAAACTCTGAAGAAGAACCGCTAAACACAGAGCTATAAATCTGGGCTGCTTCCATGGAATTGAGAACCATACTTGTTTGAAATGATTCTAATAAGTCTGATACTGAGCTTATAGATGTGTAAGGAGATAATGTGTCTTGAGGGTCGTATTGTCTGATATTGCCAAGGAGGTTACCGTTTATTCCGTAAAAAATATCATTGTTCATATTAAATAGAGTATCGCCAACGTCTATCTCAAGTGACATCATCGTATTTTTACCCACGATTCCATCAACCGTTAAACCATTTTGAGACTGATAGTCTTTGACTGCCTGTTCTGTCTGTTTACCGTATATACCGTCAACCGTAACATGATACCCTAAATCATTGAGCATGGATTGCAACTCTTTAACATCATCTCCTTTGTCGCCGAAGTCAAATACGCCATTGTTTTCATTACTATCAGTATTGTAGTGACTAAAATTTTCATTCAAAGAGATATCACTTAATGCTCTTTTCATTGTTGGCCCATTTGATACGGCTATTAAATTATCAGCATATTTAGGATCTGTTGCATATCCAGCTTTTTGTAGCACAACAGCCTCTTTTTCTAAATTTCCAAGCGTTCCATCATCAAATAGTCCGGCTTTAGTATAACGAGGATTATTTTTAAGAAAATCTACTCTATCCATTAATGATTCTTCAATGCTATCATAAACTCTAAATTCGTCAATTACCCATACTTTTTTACCATTTTCTATTTCCCAAACACGAAACTCTTTTGTTTCACCATGCCAGTCATTTGAAGCTTTGATATTAAAAATATTATTTGTACCAGGCAATACACTTTTTCCCCATTGTGTTTCTTGAGCTGCTTGAGCCAATATTAGTTCCCATGACATTCCAGTCTCTTTAGAAACTTTGATGGCTGCTGGATATAATTTTTGTATAAACTCTTCTGATGTCATTTTAAAATCCTTTAGTTATATGCTTAAAAAAATATTAAAAAAGTTTCATTTTAGTATCAAAATCCTCGATATTATCACTATTTCTATTTTTAAATTTACCATGAATTTCTATACTGTCATTGCTGACATTAAAATTTTTCTTTTCCAATTCAACCCAACTTGTATAAAAATTATTCTCAACAATCTTGCACATTTTATTTTCACCATTTTTATTAAACTTGCACACATAAAGTAATGTTTGAGATAATGATTGGGAAGATTGTGTATCAACCTGCTCTAAAACATATATATTATCGTCAAAAAAAGCACAATGTGTCGCTCTATTTTGAAAAAAATAAGATTCCGGCAAATCGAGCTCTTTATTCCAGTTTTTAATAGCTATACTTTTATCAACAACTTTAATAAAAGCTCTTTCAGAAATTCCATCATCTAATATTTTCTTGCCGACAATACAATTTAAACTACCGAAAGAGTATTTATTGTAAACACTCTCATATACATTTCCTAACCTAGAAACATCAAGAGGTGCTTTCGGGGGAAGAGTTTGCGTTTTTGCCTCACACCCATTAAATCCAAAAACTAAAACCAAACCAACAAATAACTTTTTAAACCTTTTCATTAATTCTCCTTTTCAAAGTCTCAAAATATTTTAATATTATATTATATATTTAATAATTTTTATTAAGTTTAAATTTATAATACAAGCATATCACCGGCTCTTACCAAATCAACCATTATCATTTGAATTGTCACTGACACTGAATAGTTTTAGTGCTTATCAAAAACCTTAACTTTTTCACCTATTTTCCTTAAATTTTTAAATTTATCATTTCAAATCTAAATGTTTTTAATATTATTAATAAAAAATTATATGTGAGTTCTGTTAAGTTATTGTTAAATTATTGAGTTATGATATAAAAGAATCTTGACGAATAAGGATTTGTTTAAAAAATTAAACCTTTACCCTTGATTGCAAAGCGCGAGAGAGTGACAATAGATCTATATTTTCCAGCTCTACCCCAGTTGGCACTCCTTGGGCTATTTTGGTAAATATCAGATCAAAATCTTTGAGCTTATCTTCTATATAAAGTATCATAGTGTCAGTTGCTATGCTTGGAGGGAAAGCAAAAACCACTTCTTCTGCGCCTTGAACTGCGCTAAACAAATGACTTTCATCCAGATCGCCGAGTTCCCTAACAACATAATAAACGCCATTGAACTGGCCGCTTTCTTCAATGACCAATATATCTTTTGCGCTTTGCACTATACATAAAATAGAACTGTCCCTATATGGATCAGCGCATATTTGACATATTTCATTTTCACTCATATTATGACATTTGTTGCATTTTCTTATATTGGCAACTCCATTTTCTATAGCGTGAGCCAATTTCATGGCTGCAAAATTATCTACCGCCACACAGTGATATGCCAAACGAATTGCGGTTTTTTTGCCTATGCTTGGAAATGCCTCAAATGCACTCACTAAATTTTCAAATGCTTCAATTTTAGAGCGTTTCATAATCGACTACTTTGGAGTACTCCACTACCTGCTTTATAAAATTTATAACTTCTAGATGTTCCGGATGCACAGCATATTCTTGCAAATCTTCTTTTGTATCAAAATGTGTAATGATACTAAGATCCATTGCCCTGCCCTCTACGCAAAAATTTTCACCGATTTCTATATATTTCAATGACGGGACCTTGTCTTGAAGTGCGGCAAGCATCTCTTTTGCTTTTTTGATATTTAATATTTTTTCATCTTCTTTGAAACTAAATAAAACAACATGTACGATCATATAAAGTGCTCTTTTTGATTGCCATTATAACAAAATTATGGTAGAATTCGCCAAAAATTATATTCATACTACTAATAACAAAATCCTAAGGAATTTATTATGACCGAACTAGATTATTATGAGGTGCTTGAGGTAAGCAGGGACTGTGATGGAAGTGAACTTAAAAAATCTTACCGTAAACTTGCAATGAAATACCATCCGGATAGAAACCCTAATGATAAAGAAGCAGAAGAGAATTTTAAACTTGTAAATGAAGCATATCAAGTACTTAGCGATGATGAAAAACGCTCTATATATGATAGATATGGCAAAGCCGGACTTGATGGCAGAGGTATGGGCGGATTTGGCGGCGGCGCAAACATGGACGATATAATGGATATTTTCAATTCCATGTTTGGAGGAGGCTTTGGCGGATTTGGCGGAAGCGGTAGAACCCAAAACTCTTCTAAATACCCGTTGGATTTCGAGATAAAATACACCTTGGAATTCCATGAAGCGATTTTCGGTTGCGAAAAAGAAATAGAGATCTCATACAAAAGTGCATGTGAAGACTGCAATGGAACAGGTGCCAAAAACGGCAAACTAACTACTTGTAAAACTTGCGGCGGACAAGGACAGGTAGTCATGAAACAAGGATTTATGACATTTGCACAAACTTGCCCTAAGTGTCACGGCGAAGGAAAAATGGCTCAAGATAAATGTAATTCATGTGACGGAAGTGGATTTGAGACCCAAAAAGAAAAAGTTACCATAAAAATACCTGCAGGTATCGACAATGGAAATCGACTTAGAGTAAAAGGCCATGGCAATATATCCAAAACAGGTCAAAGAGGCGATCTATACGTGACATTTATGGTAAAAGATGATGAACATTTCATACGCAATGGAAATGATATATATATAGAAGTACCTATATTTTTTACTCAAGCTATCTTGGGTGAAAGAGTTACGATACCTTCACTCAAAGGTGAACTTGAATTAGAACTCAAAAAAGGGACCGCAGATAAAGAACAATTTGTATTTCCAAATGAAGGTGTAGCAGATGTGCATAGCGGGCGCAAAGGCAGATTTATAGCTCAAGTCCATATCGTATTTCCTACATCATTGAATGATGAACAAAAAAACCTAATTGAAGAGTTGCAAAATAGCTTTGGCATCGAAAGCAAACCGCATAAAACTATCTTTGAAAATAGTTTTGCAAAAGTAAAGAATTGGTTTAAATAACAGGCTTATTTGCTCCCAAAGATCCTTTTTTAAGCTTTATATTCAATTAAGTATATAAGTGTTATACTCTAATAAAGGATAAAAAATATCCTTAATTTTAGTATTGAAAAGGATTTACAATGGCAATGCGAAGAAATTCTATAATCAAAGGCTTAGAGATAAGTGAGATCATTACAATGCTAAATAAAGCATATTCAGATGAGTGGTTAGCATATTATCAATACTTCATAGAATCAAAAGTCATAAAAGGTATAATGAGAGATGCTGCGATAGCAGAATTAACCCAGCATGCAGCCGATGAGCTTAGACATGCGACGATGATAGCAGATCGCATTATTCAACTAGGCGGTACACCACTTACTCATCCTCAAGCTTGGTTTACTCATGCAAATTGTGAGTATGGAGAACCAAAAGACTTTGATGTGGTTGCCATACTAAACGATGCTATCAAAGGCGAGCAATGCGCCATCTCCGTTTATTCCAAACTAGTTGACATAACAAAAGATAAAGACATTATTACTTATAACATGGTTTCATCTATACTTGCAGATGAAGTAGAACATGAAGAAGATTTGCAAACATTACATGATGATATCGGAGAGTTTATAGAGCAAATTAAAAAAAGTATGGCATAGGAATTATCATGAGACAATATGAAACTTATAAATGCAACAAATGCGGCAATGAAGTAGAAGTAAGTCATGTCGGCGGAGGTACTCTGGTATGCTGTGGAGAACCGATGCATTGTATAACAGAAAATCTAACAGCGGTTAATCTCATGAAAGCATTTGCCGGTGAATCACAGGCTAGAAATAAATATGAATTATTTGCTGAAGTTGCATTTAATGAAGGCTATCATCGTATAGCACGCTTTTTCCAAGAAGCTGCTAACAATGAAAAATATCATGCAAGAGCAGAATATAAAGCGTACAACAAATTAGTAAATGGCATAGAATTAAATGACACGAAAACAAATCTGCAGTATGCAGCAAATGGTGAAAAATATGAACATGAAACAATGTACCCAAATTTTGCTGCAATAGCAAAAGAAGAAGGATTCAATGAGATAGCAAGACTTTTTTTAGCCATCGGCAAAGTGGAAATAGAACATGAAGCTGAATATCTAGCATTAAAAGAAGCTCTTGCAGCTGAAGGATTTTTTGATTCCAATGAAGAAGAAGAATATATATGTGAGATATGCGGACATGTTCATAAGGGCAAAAAAGCTCCCGGCAAATGCTCGCTATGTGGAGCTGAAAAAGAATACTTCAAAAAAAGGAATAAAAATGTTACCGCAGGGTAGTTTTATTATCTGATGATGATAAATCCGTCATATTCCAATGTATTATCATTGGCTGTCTCAAATGATATGTCTTTTACTTCAGACATAGGCGAACCAACTTTTAGAAGTTCTAGAAATCCTTCTAGTTCGTCTTCTAAAAGCTCGGCATACACTTCTACGCTTCCGTCATTTAAATTTTTGACGCTTCCTTTATATCCTACCATCATGGCATTTTGAGATACGCTTTTGCGATAAAATACACCCTGGACTTTGCCGCTGATTATAAACCTATAAAGTTGCATCTTGCTTGCCTTTTATTTTACTATTTGGTGCAACACTACTTTTGTTTCGCTTTCATTTATAGAGTTGTCATCTACTCTTGCGTCATATGCCACAACAAATATCTCATCTTTGCTTTGCAAATAGTGAGTTTCTCCAAAAGATGCATATGCTGTTGCTCCTATTGATATAAGAGCTGTCGATGGGTAAGCGCAATTTTTTAGATGCATAGCCATATCTTCCAGAGGTCCGAAATCTTTTTGATTATTTAATTTATCCACAAGCCATGTTATCAATTTTTCATAAAAATACCCATAGCCAAGCAATGGTGCATCAACGCCATATTCATGAAGTTTGCCATCTCTAAACAAATAAGAGCACAGATGATAATTATCCATAATCCCACCCTTGCTAAATTTATCAATATTTATAAACTTGGTTGAAATTCCTTTGCTATCGTCGCCCCAGCTCTTTTTGTGCGATATTTTTTTTGCCCCTTCTTTTCTAATAGTACAGTCGTTAAAAGTACCAAAAGATTTTGGCAAAACAGAAACTACCTTTTTGTTTTCATCATATACTATCTCACAAAAAAGTACTATTTCCGGTTCCACTTGTGCATCATCATCTATAGGCAAGGTAAGCGTTTCAGTACTGATAGGATAACGGCCTAAAAAAGTATCGTCCCCAGGAAGATAAAAAGGAAATATACCCTTTGGTGCATTAACTTCTTCTGTGACAACATCTTTAAAATCTTCGAGTTCTCCAGCTTGTTCCAAATGATGAGCAAAATTGCCCGCTACTCCAAAACCGATTGCTTCATGAAAACCCATAAATATATCCTTGTATAATAAATTTTAAACAAAAAGTATAATCAAAAAATAAGAAAAAATGCTTAAAAAAGAAAGAGTATTACTATCCCACCAAGAGGTGGGGAAGAAAGGAAGATTTAGTTTACAGCGTCTTTTACTGTTTTACCAAATTTGAATTTAGGAGCAATACAAGCTGGTTTGTTATAAGTTTTTGTAGTTCCTGGAACTGTACCGCATTTTGCTGCTACATGAGCAGTTGAAAAAGTGCCAAAACCAACAAGCGTTATATCATCTTTTTTGGCTAGAACTTCAGTTACTGATGCTGTAAATGCTTTCACAGCTCTTTCTGCTGCCGCTTTGCTCTCAAAATTACCGTTTTTTTGTACAAGCTCTATGAACTCTGCTTTTGTCATTGTCTATCCTTTTGAAAATATAAGATGTGTGCATTATAACATATAAAATTATAAAATGAAAATAAAAAAATAAAAAAAATATTGTTTTTGAAGTTTTAAATAGAATTTATGAATGAATATCGAATAATATGGTGCGGTCGGGGGGATTTGAACCCCCACACCCGTAAGGCACTACCACCTCAAGGTAGCGTGTCTACCGTTCCACCACGACCGCGTATGTAGTTTCGGAAAGAAATTATATCCTTCCGAACTTAAATTTATACTAATTAACCAAGAAACGGGTTAGCATAAAGAGCGATAAGAGCGATAACAAGTGTATAGATAACTTGCGCTTCGATCATAGCGATTGCGATGAACATTGTAGTCATCAATTTACCGCCAAGACCCGGGTTTCTTGCAGTTCCTGCAATAGTTGCAGCAGCAGTATTACCCATACCAACTGCACCGCCAAGAGCAGCAAGACCAAGACCGATACCAGCAGCTACTACTGAGTAAGCTTGGATCATAGATGTACCATCTTCAGCAGCAAAAGCAAAAGCACCAAGTGCTGCGAAAAGTAAGAAAAACTTTTTCATTTTATATCCTTCAAAATTAATAGGTTTAAAGTCACTGTCGACTGCCATAGAAATCCGTTCGGCTTGCGTATCCCTACTAGGTATCTCATTTAACGCCGAAATTATATCGAAAGTTAGTTTAAAATATTAAGCCAAAAATTGAGGAGTTGCCAATTCTATCTTTTTGCCACTTTGCTCCAATACTACTATATCTATGATATCACCTTCTTTATATCTCTCGGTTAGGTTATTTACTCTTGTTTTATCTACCTTTGAAACATGAAGCAAGGCATCATATCCATCCGGCATCTCTACAAAAACACCAAAGTCCATAATTTTTTTGACCTTACCTTGATATGTTTTGCCGATCTCAAATAACATAGGTTCTTTTGCAGGAGCACCGGCAATATTTAGAATATAAGCTTTGGCATCTTGTAATTTTTGTGCATCTTGACCGCTAAGTTTAACTCCGCCTTTATCACGATCAAGATCAATACTCACATCAAATTTATCTATAATCTCTCTAATAGTAACGCCAGCTCTACCTATGATATCAACGATTTTTGCAACCGGCACATCAAAATACTCTGTTTTAGGTAATGCTTGGGATGGCTGCATCGAATTAAGCGCGGATTGCATAATGCCTAAAATATGTTCTTTGCCTTTTTTGGCTTTCGTGATGGTATCATTGATAATATCAAAAGATACGCCTTGAAGTTTTATATCCATCTGCATAGCACTAACTCCATTTATGGTTCCTGCTACTTTAAAATCCATATCACCTTCAAAATCTTCAAGCCCCATAATATCGGTTAATACAGCATAATTTTTGCCATCGTTCACGAGCCCCATTGCAACACCGGCGACTAACGATTCTACGCTTATGCCAGCAGCACATAGTGCCAAAGAACCGCCGCAAACTGTAGCCATAGAAGACGAACCATTACTTTCTAGTATCTCAGATACAACACGCACACTTTGATTTGCTTCAAGTGACATTGTGCATTCTAAAGCCCTTTTTGCTAAATTGCCATGACCCAATTCTCTTCTGTTTGTCGGCCCTATCGGTTTGGAATCTCCTACAGAAAACCCTGGAAAATTATAATGCACCATAAAATTTTCGCTTCTTGGAGTTTTATCCGTGATAAGCTCATACATTTGAGCATCTTTTTTATCCCCCAAAGTAGCAGTAACCAAAGCTTGAGTCTGTCCTCTGGTAAAAAGACAAGATCCATGTACGGATGGGAGCAGATTGGTCTCTATAGAAATTGGTCTTACCTCATCGAGTTTTCTACCATCGGCTCTTTTGCCCTCATTTAATATCATTGTTCTTGATATTTTGGCTTTGTAGCTAGACAATGCATAAAATAAGCCGGCTTCATCAACTTCTATATTTTCAGCCATCAATTTAGAAATAATTTTATCTTTTAATTCATTCAATGCATTACTTCTCTCGCTTTTTGCCATATGGCAAATCGCTTCATATACATCATTTGCAAAATGAGTAGAAAGATATTTTTCAAGTTCATCATCAACACTGTTGTGGAATAATTTTAATTCAAGTGCTTTTGGCTTCAACGGCATAAATTGTTCTTGATATTTTTTTGATATATCAGCTATAGCGTCACCGGCACTTTTTATATGTCCTATCAATTCCTCTTCGGCGATTACATTACTTTTTTCATCCATTCTGAGAGTGCGCATCTCGATCATTATAACTTCATCGGCTGAACCCACAATCAACAAATCTAATTTACTTTTTTCTTGTTTTTCAAGAGACGGATTGAATAATACCTCGTCATCAATGATCCCTACTCTAACGGCTCCTACACTTTTTGATACCGGAATGTTCGAAGTAAATAATGCTGAATTGGCGGCATTAATAGCAGCGATCTGCATATCAACAGATGCATCACTACTTACAACCAATACGGTAATAGTAATCGGATAATTAAATCCTTTAGGAAATAACGGACGCAAAGAACGATCTACTATACGAGATGTAAGCGTCTCAAAATCGCTCGGTTTTGATTCTCTTTTAATAAACCCCCCCGGTATTTTTGCTGCAGCATATGCTTTTTCTATATATTGCACAGTAAGCGGAAGGAAATCTTCTTTAACAGGCTCAGTATCTACCACGACCGTAGCAATAAGAACAGCATTGCCTTGTGTATACCATACACTGCCATTGGCTTGTTTTGCTACTTTGCCAAATGCAAAGTTTTCAGTGATTAGATTGTTAGTAATGGATATATTTGTTTCGCTCATAAAAAGATTGCCTTTAGAAAATAATCTTATATTATATCAAAAGAGCTATGATAAAAAGATTTACATACCAAATCTCTGTGTATGGCTAATAAACGGCAATTGTTTTTTTATCTCTGCTTCATCAAATGAAAATCGAAAATTATCTATATACTCTATTAAAATCGCATAAGCCGAATTAATTTTTTCCATGGCTTCATCGCTGCCGCCTTCTTTGTCAGGATGTACACTTTTTGCAACATGACGATATCTTTTTTTAACATCTTCTTTGGTTATAAAAGTTGGAAGACCCAAAATATCAAGAGCTTGTTGTATCTCGCCATATGATATTGACATATTATTGTTCAGATAAACCAAGAACTGCGGATTTTTCTTCAGATGAACCAACGGTGGCAAACGGTATAAATTTGAGCTGAATATATGCTGCCAAGCTGTCATTATATGATGGTCCGCTTTGAGTTAGCATCGGAGTAGCATTTTTGGAAATAGATGCTGATATAGCAAAGCATTCTTGAGTATAGCTAGTTCCTATATGCCAATATTTGCTGTATTCATTATCTAGCTCATAACTAATGCCGCCATATACTTTTACTTTCGGATTGACTTGATAGCCTATATCTAAATTTAAATTATTTGCTACAGCTATTTCATTTATCTCATCTTGAAAATCTTTTTTATAAGCATGAGACATAGCCAAAGAAAGATCATCTCTGACCCAAGAAGCACCTGTAAAGATTGAGCGGAATTTACCAAATTCATATGAATATAAAAAAATATTTGAAAAATGAATATTATCAAAATTCCATTCTATCTCGTGATATATATCACCCCAATTATATACTCTATTTGGATAATATGGCTGCATTATGCGTTGTGAAAATTTGAGATTCATTTCATTATCATAAAAATATTGACTAAAAGCGAATTGATACTGAACTTCTGGAAGATTCAAAGAAAAAAGTTTCTGTTGTTCAAGACCTAAAAGATCAAATGAAACCGGGGATTCATAAGTATTGCCCAAGTTGGAATAAGATAATGATGGTTGGATAACATGAATGAAATCATGGTAAGATTTTGTTAGATCACTATATAATTTAATTTTATTGACGTTTGTTAAAAATTCAAAATTATCTTCTCCAGTCAAAACATTTCCAAAAAATAATTTTGACCCATAAAGTTCTTCAGATAAGCTCAAGTGGAGATAATCATCCAAAAATGGTGTACTCCACTCTAATGGCAAATTAAATTCTGCTTGTCTAAGGGTGGTTCCATTTGGACGAAAATAATTGTCCAATGAAACATCTGCACTATAATACACAGGCAAAAAACCTACCGAATCATAATATTTATGTAGCTGAACAGCCGGAAGGATCTGCAAAGTATCATTATTGGAAGTTTTAAGTGTGTCTATAAAATACTTGGCATTCATCCCGGCGTAGTAGTCTTCATTATTTAAAAAATAATTCAATCTGCTTTCTTGAAATGATGAAACACCAAAATGACTAAATTTAGATTTTTGCAAATTGATGTAATCTATATCGTTAAGATAAATGCCGTTAATAAAAAGCCCATCTTTGAAGTCTAAAGGAAGGTTATCAAAAAACTTTGATGAATCATATAAAAGTTCGACTCCGTAGTGGTTTTGATATTTTAGATTATGGGAATTTTGATAATCATCAAAATCTCTAAAATCGCCTATCCTCAATTCTCCACTAGAATCAGCACTATCAGCAAACCTAAGCGTTGCGTAGGCTCCGATACTTCTTTTAGTACGAATTTGCGGATCTAACTCTATATCCCAATTTGGAGCATAAGCTAAAAATATAGGTTGTTCATATATGAATCCTTGATCTCCGCTAGATCCAAACCGTGGAAAAAGAAGTCCGCTGCTTCTTTCTCTATTCGTAGTAAATCCTAAATAAGGCAAATAAAAAACAGGCATATCCCACATATAAAGTTTGGCGCCGTATAGTTTCATATATTCTGCTTTGTCATCATAAACAGAATGGTCAAAAACTATTTTCCAAAGCGGTTTTTGGATGCAGCAGCTAGATAGCAAAGTATTGCCAAGGAAATATGTATCGCCTTTTTTTGTTGCATCATCTGTATAGAGCCAAATATTATTTTCATTCATCAAAAAAAGATTGTCAAATGTCGTGTCTTTGTCGACAACATTTATTGTAGCATGATCGCTTTGTTCTTTTATCTGTTTGTATCCGATTGATTCTGTATTGCCATCAAGCACAAGAATATTTGTATTTTTATCAAAAAAAGCGTTGTCGGATCTAAGTACGCTATCATCATAAAATATCAGTACGTCATCATTGGCTGCCGCAGTTGTCTTGGTAGCATCAATGTTTCCTGCCATAAATTCAATATTATTTGTCAATTCATCTGAATATCCCACTTGCGACAATAAGAAAAAAGAAGCTGCAACTGATAATAATTTATGCATTCACTACAACTGCATTTGAAAATTTATCATGCATGGTTTGTACTTTTGGAGAGAAAAATGCAACCAAAAAGCCTAAATAAAAAGCTGCTTCGCTAATCAGCCTAAATGCGGATCTTAACAATGCTTTATGCCACAACAATAAATTACCGCTATCTTCATCGACAACGCGAATTTTCAATACCAAATTACCCATAGTCATGCCGCTCTGCCATACAAAAAACCAATGATAAATAAGTTTAACAAGTACAATAACAAAAAAATTATTATTCATAAATTGGCTAAGTGCTTCCATATTCGTTAAATGAATTAATTGCTCATAAAATATGATAAAAATCAACATAGATACTATAAAATCATCGATAATAAAAGACCATATTCTTTTTTTGATTGGAGCGATATCCATGATTAACTCTTTAAATTTAATGCCTGATATGCTATATCGCTTCTGCATTGTTTGCCAGCAAAATGCACTTGTCCGCATAGCATATACGCTCTTCTTTGGGCCTCGGCTATACTATCGCCTACTCCTACGCATACAAGCACTCTGCCACCCGTTGCATATAGTTTGCCGTCTTCTCCTTTTGTGACGCCCGCAAAAGATATATGTGCATTAGCTAATATATCATCATGGACTATATTGTCTATGATGATTTCCGCAGGAACGGACTCTTTATATGGATAATTTTTACTTGCCATGACTACACCCACTGCATATTTGTCGTAAAATTCTATATTTGCATCTTCTAAATGTCCTGTAGCTGCTTTGTAAAATAGTTCGCTAGGTGATTTTAGCAAAGGCATAATCTCTTCGCACTCAGGATCTCCAAATCTTACATTATACTCTAATATAATCGGCTCGTCTTTTACTACCATCACACCCATAAACAGTACGCCGGTAAATGGCATCCCTTCAGCTTGCATTCCGGCAAGCGTTGGCTTAACAACTCTCTCTTCTAGTTTGCGGTAAATCTCATCATTAACAAGAGGTGTCGGTACATATGCACCCATTCCACCTGTATTTGGACCTTCGTCATTATCAAGAAGTCTTTTGTGATCCTGGGCTGCTGGCAATATGACAAAATCTTTGCCATCGCAAATAGCAAAAACTGAAAGCTCATATCCATCAAGGAATTCTTCAATTACTATAGCTTTGCCTGCTTCACCAAATGCGTTGCCTGAAAGCATTTTTCCAGCTTCTTTTTTCGCTTCTTCTTGGCTTTTGGCTATGATAACACCTTTGCCTCCGCATAAACCATCTGCTTTGACGACTATTGGAGGAGTAAGTGTTTCTATAAATTTATATGCTTTTTCTAATGAATCTGTTTCTATATATCTAGCGGTAGGAATATTATGACGAGCTAAAAAATTTTTCATAAAGATCTTAGAACCTTCTAGCTGTGCAGCTACTGCAGTCGGACCGAATATATTCAATCCTCTAGCCTTAAATATATCTACGATCCCGGCAACTAGTGGAGCTTCCGGACCTACAATGGTAAGCTCTATATTATTTGCTTGAACAAAATCTGCCAACACTTCATAGTCACCCGAAGGTATGTTTGTGCCTAAATTATCTGTTGCGCCGTTTCCTGGAGCAAAATAAAGTTTGCCTACTTTTGGATCATTGCGCAATGCAAGTCCCATGGAGTACTCTCTGCCTCCGTTGCCGATAATGAGAATGTCCATCGGTTAATTCCTTGTTTTAGTTTATTACTTCAAATTTATAATGACCTTAGGATATCATAAATTTGAAGTATACTTACCCAAGTAGCCGTTCTGCTTGAAGTCGGCCCTATAAAGCCAACGGTGCAGGAGAGAGAAATCTTTAGGGGGCAATCTCTCGCTAAAACTAGCTCAAACGACACCACCCACACACGGATTTACTACTTGTCCCGCCAAAGAAATATGTTGGACCACGTGTTGCAGTAATCGAACCACCCAGGCAAGTAAATAATTATATCCTATTTGCGGTTAGAGATGGGTTTATTTTGCATATCTAACATCTCTTTTGCGAGTTTTATGCACTCAGATATTAAAGGCTTGGGTGGTATTTTAAAATCTATACCTTTGGGCAAAGATGCTGCGGTGGTAGTTCCAATTGCAATGATTTTATATCGATCTAAAGAACCGAAATTTTTCATAAAACATTTTATAGTTGACGGCGAAGTGGCTATTATAATAGAACCCAGAGGCGGCCTATCCTTTATATCATATATCTTGCATTTTGTTTCATATATGATTTTTTCTGTGATATTTATACCCAGATCTTTCAAGGATGATATATCATCGGAGGCTATTTTTTGAGGACGAAGATACAATATGTTCTTATTAGCAAATTTTTCTGCAATCATTTTGGCTAAATTAGAAACATAAAATGATTCATCAATTTCAATAGTCATTCCGCCAAGTTCCTCTATAGCTTTTGCTGTCTGGCTTCCTATTGCTATTGAAGCCAATTTTTTCCATGCCGGATTTATCTTATTTGTTATGACAACTGCATTTTTTGAAGTGAATAATAATATATCCGCATGTGATAAATCTATATTGTCCGCGATCGGCAAAAATTCTATCATAGGCAAATTATCTACCTCATTATGATATGAGGAAGAAAGAAGATATATCATTTTATGCTTTATCCTTAAATGGTGCCATTGGCAAACAAAGCATCATTTATATCCTTATCATCATATGGATCAAAGTGCGGTGTTATAACCCATTTCTTAAGCGGGTCAATGGCCATTATTTGTTTTTCGACCTGATCGGCTATGCGATGAGCTTCCAGTAGCAACATATTCGGTTGCAAAACCATATGAAATTCTACGAAATTTACACTACCGTTGGTGCGGGTTTTAAGCCAATGATAACTAGTGATTTCCGGATGCTTATCAAGTATACTGTGTATAGTATCCACCTCGTCCTCCGGTAGAGCATGATCAAGCAATATTTTTGTTCCATCTATTATGATCTCACTGGCAGAATATATAATATAAACGCCGATACCAAAACCAAATATTGCATCTATTATATTTTCTCCCGTAATCCATACCGACACCAATGCCAAAAGAGTTACACCATTACTCCAAAGGTCAGTAGAATAATGAAGAGCATCTGACTTTATAACTATATTAGCTGTTTTATCTGCCACATGCAGCAAATAACGAACCAAGAAAAAAGTAATTGATATAGAAAAGATCATAATAATAATGGAAGGCCCAAGCAACTCTGTCTTACCGCCGGTTACTATTTTTTTAATTGCTTCATATATGATATATAATCCTGAAAGGGATATAACAGTACCTTCAATAACTGCTGCTATTCCTTGTATCTTGCCTTTACCGTATTGGAAATTGCTAGTTGGATCCTCTTCGGCTTTTTTTATAGCAAAAAAATTAAACATTGAAACGATAAAATCAAGTGACGAATCAATAGCAGAAGCCAATACTGCAACTGATCCACTAAGCAAACCTGCGGTAAATTTGATACATACCAACAAAAAAGCGGTACTGCTTGAAATGATAGTAGCTTTTTTTTGCGATGAGATTTGAACGCCCAAAAATTATCCTTTATTATTCATAATATAAAATTTTAACATATATTTACAAAAATAAAATATAGTTCTACCTAGCTTGATATTCACTTTCACTCCAAGCTTTAAGTTTGTCTCTGTCTTCTTGACTCAACTCTGCTTTTGGGTGCATCCAGACATAACTAGGAAGCGGCATTCTGATAACTACAGCTCCTCCTATTCTGTCAAATAGGTCTTTTTGTTTTTCAACATCATATTTATTGAATTCTGAAAAATTCAGTATTTTTCTACCATCATTTATGTGTGACCTTACAAGCCATGAAGATGGAGCTATATTTCCATACCAAGGAATCGTGGTATTATTTGAATGGCAATCATAACATGATCTTTTGAGTATTGTCTTTATATCGTTGCTGACTGCAATCTCATCTTTTGGATTGGTAGGTAAATTTTCTTTGGTATCAATTGTTATAAATTGAAAACCTATAAACATTATGACAATAAAAATTAAAGCTTTAACCAAAATAACGCTCCTTGTAAACCAAGATATATTTAGTCCGGCATTGTAGCGTAAATATCAAGCGAATCTGCTGCATCAAGATACCCCATATCAAATAATTCATCAAAATGTTTAAATGAAAAAAGTGAATAATCACGAAGCTTGTCATTTGTAATAAAAACATCACATTTGTTTTGACTATCCCCGGAATTGGAATATGTTTTGAGATATATTGAACTTTTTAGAAAATCAAAAATATTATTTTGATTATGCGATATTGTAAGAGGATGAAGATTAACACCCACTATAGGATATGGATGCTCTTGAAGAGGATTAATTGGCATATGGTTTATGATACCGCCGTCTCCTAATAGTAGTTCATTGTATTTAACCGGAGGGAATAGAGGAATAAGCGCTGAAAATGCCATGCAAATTTCTGGAACTTTTCCACTCGAATAATATAACTCTTTGCCGCTAATTAAATCCACTGCTGTGAAAAAAACAGGAATGTTTAATTCTTCTAAATTATCTATCGGAAGCAATTCATTGAATATGGCAGCTTTAGAATTGATTCTAAATATAGATTTGCGAAAAAAATTAAAAGATATTGCTTCCCTGAATTCTTTTGATTTGAAAATCTCCAGTTGTCTGCGCGGACTCACTCCTGCAGCATAACTCGTGCCGATTACAGCTCCTATAGATGTCCCACAAATATATTTTATTTTTATATTCATATCATCAATATATTGCAGAACACCTAAATGGTAAGCACCTCTAGCTGCTCCGCCTGAAAGCGCAAGTGATATTTCGCTCATATATGCTCCCAACGAATTATCTCAAATCTGCCGTCATGATGCTCCACGACAGCACTGCAATTTTCAACCCAATCACCACAATTATAGTACATTATATCTTCTATCATCTTGGATTCCGGTTTATGAATATGTCCGCATACTACACCGTCATATTTTTTGTGTTTTGCATGGGTTGCTAATATCTCTTCAAAATTGTTAACGAAACTTACTGAACTTTTGACATTGTCTTTGATATATTTTGAAAACGACCAATATCTTTTGATGCCGCATTTTTTGCGGAATTCATTAAGTATATGATTTATAAATAATACAAAATCATAACCTATATCACCTGCAATTGCCAGCCATCTATGAGTCATTGTAATACTATCGAAAAAATCTCCATGAGTGATCAAGTACTGCTTGCCGTTGACACTGGTATAGCTTAACTCATTTACGATCTCTAAGTTATCTCCCATCAAAAGCGGAGCAAACGGCCGCAAAAATTCATCATGATTTCCGGTAATAAAAAATACTTTTGTACCTTTTCTAGCTTTTTTGAGAACTTTTTGGATGATATCAGAATGTGTTTGAAGCCATCTGAATTTTCTCTTTATTGCCCATCCATCTATAATGTCGCCTACAAAAATGAGATTTTCTGATTCAGTGTGTTTAAGGAAATTTAAAAATTCCTCTGCCTTTGAAAACCTGGTGCCTAAATGAATATCTGATATGAATATTGATCTGTATTGCATAAGGAGATTTTATTTGTAAACAGTAACAAAAAGGTTACATTGCAAAATGATAATTTTAGATGTTTTTGTATTTTCTTGTCAGCAAGGATGTTTTTTTATATGCTACTTTTTCAGAAAAAGTAGCATATAAATCGTCATAATCGCAAGTACTTCGGCAAATAATTATTTTTTTATAATGTTCTTTTGCCAAGCAGAATATGTTTTGACTTTGTTTAAATCTTTTCACAATGATGCGATCATGACATTATTTCAAATGGCCTGCTGAGCTACGCTCGCAGTAATAATAAATAACTACAAAGCTTTACTGGCTATTCTTGCTACTCTTTGTGCAAATTGCGACTTCTCGTCCACATCTAATCCTTCTGCTATTTTGGCACTATCTAATAAAACCCATGCCATATCGTCAAACATATTTTTGTCTTCCAAATTTGAGAGTTTTTTGATCATATCATTATCCGGATTTATCTCGAGTATCAGAGGAGTTGCTGGCACCTCTTGTCCCATTTGTCTAAAAAGGTGAGCCATACTTGCCATCGGATCAGAACTATCTTTTATAACACAAGCGGGACTATCGGTAAGTCTAGAAGAGACTTTAACTTCTTTGATGGCATCGCCTAAAACTTCTTTTATTTTTTCAACAAGCGGCTTCATGCTTTCGCTGATAGCCGCTTGTTCTTCTGTGCTTTTGCTTGAAGGAGCTTCTATGGAAGATATATCTTTAAAACTCCACTCTTCATAGCTTCCAATTGATGGGGTTACTATCTCATCTACTTCTCTATCATCCATGATGAGTACTTCGATACCGGCTTTTTTATATGCCTCAAGAAGCGGAGAGGCTTTAGCTATTTTCTCATTTTCTGCTATGATATAATAGATCTCTTTTTTCTCGCTGTTGCCACGGCTAATGTAACTTTCTAAACTCACAAGCCCGTCTTGGCTTGAACTTTTATATCTCACAATATCAAGCAGCAATTCTTTGTTCATATAATCGCTATAAATACCTTCTTTGATGACACGATTATATTCTACTGTAAATATGTCCATATCTTCACCTTCAAGCTTGGAGATGGCTTGGAGTATTTTTTTCGTTGAGCCTTGTTTGATATTAGCCAGTATTCGATTTTCCTGCAATATCTCGCGGCTTACATTCAAAGGCAGATCAGATGAATCGATAACTCCTCGCACAAATCTTAAATACGGAGGCAATAGCTCTTTGTCGCTATCAGTGATAAATACTCTTTTGACATATAGCTTAACGCCAGGTTCATAATCTGCTCTATACATATCCATAGGTGCTTTGCGTGGGATATAAAAAAGTGTAGTATATTCATTTGCGCCTTCGGCTTTATTATGCAAATAAGTTAACGGTTCACTATCATTATGGGATATGCTTTTATAAAACTCTATGTAATCATCTTTTTTAAGCTCAGTTTTGCTCATAGTCCATAATGCTTTGGCAGCGTTTACTTGCTCGCTTTTATTGACAGTCTCTGTTTTTTTGTTATCACCCTCACCTGTTGTCTCATCTTCCTTATAATTTAGAATTATAGGATATGCTATATGGTTAGAGTATTTTTTGACTATCTCTTTGATTCTCCATGGACTAGTGAATTCTTTTTCGTCATCTTTTAGTTTAATATAAATGATCGTACCGTGGGACTCTTTGGTGACAGGTACTATTTCAAATTCTCCTGTACCGTCACTGCTGAATTTATATGCTTGCTCTTCTCCAGCCTTCTTAGTAATAACATCCACACTCGAAGCTACCATAAATACAGAATAGAATCCAACGCCAAATTGTCCGATCAGATTACTGTCTTTTTTGGCATCGCCTGTGAGATTTTCTACGAATGATTTCGTGCCCGATTTAGCAATTGTTCCTATATTGGCTATCAAGTCATCTTCATTCATTCCGATACCATTATCGCCTATAGTAATTGAATTGTCGTCTTTATCTGTTGTGATAAATATTTTACCGTTCCATTCTTCACTTTTAAATTTTTCGTCAGTTAAATGAAAATAATTAAATTTATCTATAGCATCACTAGCATTTGATACCAATTCTCGGACAAATATTTCTTTATTTGAATACAAAGAATGGGTCATAAGATGTAGTAATTGACCTATTTCAGTTTGATATTGTCTTTTTGCCATAATGTATATTCCTTTAAAAAATAATTTTGGGAGAATTATAATACATTTTAACAAATTTTGCAAGAAGTTTAGTTAAGTTTAATAATAATATTGAGTTAATACGACTAAGGGTTTATTTTTATATTTTTAAATCCAACAAAAAGAATAAATAGGTATAAATTCTCACAAGATCGACTGTTATACGCATTACTATAGCACAATTGGAGTGAGATTAAGAAATATTATTTAGATTTTAAAAAATGAAAAATAAAGAGAAAAAAGAGAGTTATACTTAATTTATTTTAAAAGAAAGCCATAGGCAAAATGCCTATGGGTATGGGTAATAACGTCCACCATAAAATCTTTGATCTTGATAATAATAGTATCCGTCTTGATACCTTCCTCCATAATAGTATTGATTGTTATAATGATAATAAGGTCTATCACGATATCGAGGATGATCAAATGCACCCACGACCACAGCTCCAACAACAGCGCCTGTAACAAATGCTTGCTCGCTGCGAGTACACCCAGTAAAGAACAACATGCCAGAAACAATACCGATTACAGCTAACTGCGTAATTTTTATTCTACTCATAATATCTCCTTTAATGATATATACCATATTATAGTACAAATATGAAGATTTTGTGCAGTTTTTCAAAAAAAATTATTATTTTTATTTCTAATGTTGTATAAATAATAAATATAATATATAATTATAAATTTGTTTTTTTGTCTATATGATGAGATATGTTCAGCATGAAAGGATTGAAGAAATTTGTCATGTCTTATTTGATAGGATATCCATAAATTTAGCTATGGAGGGGCAACCCTAAAGTAGAGAGAAATAAAAAAGAAAACTATTCATTTTTTTATTTTAAATAGAAGTACCCATAGGCAAAATGCCCATGGTTGAGAATTTATCTTTAATGATAATAATAATGCCCGCCATGCAATCTATGGCCATTATGGTAGTAATATCCATTGCGATATTCTCCACCATAATAGTATTGATTATTATAATAATAATAAGGTCTATCGTGATATCGAGGATGATCATATACATTCATGAGCGCAGCACCAACGACTGCCCCGCCAAGAAATGATCCTGTATTCGAACACCCAGACAACAATAACACACCGGAAACAATACCGATCGCACCTAAATGCTTAATTTGTATTTTACTCATAACATCTCCTTTAGTGATATAATGCAAAGCTTATGCTTTCCATTATATATTATAGTACAAATGTGGAAGATTTGTGCAATTTTTTCAAAAAAATTTATTATTTTTTATTCTTATAGATAATATTAGTTAAAAAATGTATTTTTGCTATGTTTATTATTGAGATATACCTATGTATCTACCATTTAAAATTTTACTTTTAGTTTATTTAGTATTTGGATTGTATTAGATTTGCATGTTGTTGCGAAGGAACTTACTAAAAACATTGGGCGAACACATAGGTTCGTCCCTACAAAATGTGCAATACTCAACAAAGGAGCATGAAATTACTTTCGAGAAAAAGAGCTATTTTTAGAAGAACAAGAGGTGTGGTAGATCCTGAAACAAGTTCAGGATGACAAATTTACTCTTGGTTTGCTTTAGATGTGCAAGATTTACGAAAGAGCCTACATTTTGGTAGGTGACTGAGTAAATCTTGTGCATATGAAGTAAAATAAGAGATAAATTATTCCCACTCGATTGTTGCCGGCGGCTTAGAGCTTATATCATACACTACACGGTTAATGCCATCTATCTCATTAATGATCCTGCGGCTAATGCCTTCTAGTATATCATGAGGAATATGAGCAAAGGTCGCTGTCATACCATCGACTGATTCTACCATACGTACACATACAGTATTATCATAAGTACGATTATCACCCATGACTCCAACTGAACTGACATTTAGAAGTACCGTGAATGCCTGCCAGACTTTATCATAATATCCGCTTGATTTTAGCTCTTGCTGCATAATGGCATCACTTTCTCTGATAAGTCTCAAAGCATTTTCATTTACCTCGCCCATTACACGGATAGCAAGCCCGGGACCAGGGAATGGATGACGGCCTATCATATCCTTTGGTAGTCCGAGTTCAAGTCCAAGTTTCCGAACCTCATCTTTAAATATCTCTCTAAGAGGCTCAACCAGCTCAAATGTCATCCAATCAGGCAGTCCACCTACATTATGGTGTGATTTAATAGTCTTTGATGGACCTTTTACGGAAACCGACTCGATAACATCGGTATAAAGCGTGCCTTGGGCCAAAAATGACACATCTGTATGTTTTTTCGCTTCTTCATCAAATACTTCTATGAAAGTTTCGCCGATGATCTTACGTTTTCGCTCAGGATCGGTCACTCCGGCTAATTTATCCAAAAATAATTTTTGTGCATTAATAGTAATAAGATTAATTCCTAGCATACGGAACATATCTTGTACTTGAGAAGCTTCATCTTTACGCAATAAACCCTGATCTACAAATACGCACACCAACTGATCTGCCGGCAATGCTTCATGTAAAAGTGCGGCTACTACAGAGCTATCCACCCCACCGCTTACTCCGCAAAGCACTTTTCGTGTCCCTACCTGTGCCTTAATTTGTGCAATTTTTTCTTTAGCAAAGCTGCCCATATTCCAAGTGCTTTCACATCCGCAGATATGTTTAGCAAAGTTTTTGAGCATAGTCACACCCTCTACGGAGTGATGTACTTCTGGGTGAAATTGGAAAGCATATAGTTTTTTGTCTTCGTTTGCTATTGCAGCATATGGAGAGTTTTCACTCACACCAATAGCTTCAAATCCGGCTGGAATAGATACAGCTTTGTCTCCATGGCTCATCCATACGATAGAGTCATTATTTACTCCATCAAATATTGGAGAATTCTTAATAATGTTAAGCTTTGCTTTGCCATACTCATGATGATCTGCAGGCACTACCTCACCGCCAAAATGTTGAGTGATGAGCTGCATACCATAACAGATGCCAAGTATCGGTAATCCAAGATCCCAAATACCGTTATCTGGCTTATAAGCATCCTCGGAATATACAGAAGCCGGACCGCCTGAAAGTATGATACCTTGCGGTTTGCGTCTTGTTATGTCTTCAAGTTTTTCGCGATATGGAACCACTTCGCAGTAGACTCCGCTCTCTCTAAGCTTTCTTGCGATCAGCTGTGTATATTGAGATCCAAAGTCTAATATCACTATGGGTACATTTTTCATTGATATTCCTATTTATTGTTTATATGCTATTATATAAAAATATCGCTTTTTATTTGTTTCACATACTATGATTCATATGTTCGTCGTTCATTTTATTATTTTGTCCTATAGCTTTATTGCAACTACTACATGGCTTTTCGTATTTAATATTTGATATATGAGATTTCCATCCGTTTGTGATTTCTTTAATATTATTAAAATATGTAAATCCAAAAATAATAGCAGTTATAGTCATCAACTCTATCGTCCATTGCATAAATGATATTTTAGGAGAATAATGTGTCTCACAACCGCCGGCACAATACATTGTCTTTTTATTCAAAAAATTATATATTTTACATCCCAAACATATTCCAAATGCACTTTCGCTAAATAATAAAATAAGACAAATCATACAAATAGCTATCTTGATAGGTGTCATAACCTCAAACACTACAACTATAAAAAACATAACAAGAGCCAAAACAAATCCTATGCTCCAAGCAAATCTTTTTTGACTTGCTCCGACATATTCCGGGGTTTGTCCTCTAACAAAAAAATAACCCAAGATCAGACTTGGCGAAAATTTAGGATTTATAAAAACTCTCACAAAAAAATCGAACATAAAAAACGTTATAAATACTTTTGCCAAAATAAAATCATGCGTCAAAAATGAGTTAATAAATGTAATAAGGCCTATGGCAAAAAGTATTCCAGCACCTGCTCTGGCAACTCTTTCATTTATGACTTTAATTTCGTAGCCGTTTATGGTTTCTCCAAAATCAAATATACCCATAATATATCCTTTTTTTCATAATCTCAAATCATTATATCAAAAAATAATAACTTATTATAAAAAATTATTTTGAAAGTTTTTTTAATTATGGATAAAAAAGAATAAAATATCTAAATATCTTGTTCTTCTTCTTCTATGTAATGGGTGCCGAGCGATTCTTTGCGTGAAAGTGCAGCATCAACGATAGCTGCAGCAGTATTAAGCCTTAGTTGCAATAATCGCCCGATCTCACGGTTTTTCAAATCATATATGAAGTTTCTAGCATGATGCAAACCTTTGGTAGTACGTATAATCCCTACCTCATCCCACATAATTTGACGAAGTTTATGTTTATATTCTTTGTCGCTTTCTTTATGTAAAATATTGACGTAATCTTTGTCAAATTTTGGCATAACTGTGGTCGATGACTCATGTGACAATATGTGGTCTGCTGCTCTTTTGGCAAACACCATTCCTTCTAATAAAGAATTTGATGCCAATCTATTTGCTCCATGTACTCCGGTTCGTGCTGCTTCGCCTATGACATAAAGCCCCTTAATTCCGGGGACTATGCCGTGGCTATTGCATGCTATACCGCCATTGGCATAGTGAAAAGCCGGAGAAATCGGTACACGATCTTTTGGAAAATCGAATCCTACCGAAGCAAAGGTACGTGTAATATTTGGAAATCTCTCATGAAACCATTTAGGTTTAAACATGGAAAAATCCAAATAAACCTCTTCCTTGGTACGACGTTTATAATCAAATATGCCGCGAGATACTATATCACGGCTAGCAAGTTCTCCTCTCTCGTCATATTCGAATAATATTCTCTCTCCGGCTTCATTTACCACATGAGCACCTTCCCCACGCAATGCTTCGGTAAGAAGCAGTTTTCTCGCATACGGTGTCTTTGTAAAAACCGTAGGATGAAACTGCATAAATTCCATATCTTTTAAAGCGATGCCTTTTTCCACGCATATACCATGGATATCTGCACTTACCGTTCTGGAATTTGTATTATACTCATAAAGCGAACCTACTCCGCCGCTAGCTATAATAACCGTATCTGAATATAAAGAAACAGGCTGATAGTTGATAGTAGCTTTGACACCGAAGCACCTGCCGTCTTCTATAAGAAGATCATAAACAAGCGCATTTTGCTCCAAAT
This sequence comes from Sulfurovaceae bacterium, assembly GCA_028715055.1. Taxonomy (GTDB): domain Bacteria; phylum Campylobacterota; class Campylobacteria; order Campylobacterales; family Sulfurovaceae; genus BN30871. The sequence continues at coordinate 35,220 of JAQTLE010000005.1, read as the reverse complement.
GATGAGGATTTTGCGCCATCATAAAATGATGTAGGTATCTACCTGTAGCATCACCGCCTGCATGTAGTATTCTAGGTACTGAGTGCGCTGCTTCTTTGGTATATAATAGATTACCCTTGACATCAGTATCAAATATCATACCTTTAGCTATGATATCTGCTGTGGTTTTTAATGAGTTCTCGGACAATATCTGAACAATTTTTTTGAGATTATGATGAGCTCCAGCTTCTATGGTGTCATGTACATGCACTGCTATATCTGCTTCATTCAATGCTGTTACTATACCGCCTTGAGCATAAAATGTATTACATTCCCATGGAATATCTTTACATAGGACAAGCACTTTTTTGCTCTTTGGCAGATTCATGGCAGCATACAATCCTGCTATGCCTGCTCCTATTATGATAACATCATATTTTGGCATCTATTTTCCTTTATTTTGCATAGAGATATTGTTATCAGGCATATATTTTAGCGGGGTTTTATATCCGCATCCAGATAAGAATAAACAGCAAATAGATGATATAATTATTACATGAAAACAGCTAAAAATATTTTTTCCGAGTTGATGCGACAATCCCAATTTGTCCCCCTTGTTCGATATAAATGCTATGGTAAATTTTTAGCACTGCTCCCACAACGTTTTAGAAAGGCTATAGCTTTCGTAACCATTAAAAATGACATTCTCCTGATTGCTCTTTCACATCCAGGATATAAAATGGAACTTGATTATAATAAAGATTTATTAAAAAGTATATTAATGGAGCTTTCTAAGCATGACAATGAATGTAGTTTTCCCAAAATTAAACAAATTGAATTTTTTATCTCAAAACACTATTTGCCTAAAATAGATGATATTCTAGATACAGTGCCTCATTATGGCGAAAAAGCACAAGGTAATTTCGAATTTGATTATCTAGACGAAGATCTAAAAAATCTTTTTTCTCGTATAGTACAAGATATCAAATGCAATCAATAATCCGAACACTTCCACATAATGCAGGTATATATCAATATTTTGATATCAATGGCAAACTTTTATATGTAGGCAAAGCCAAAAATCTCAAAAACAGAGTAAAAAGCTATTGGCGTTTTATGCCGCAACTTATGCCAAATCCTACTCTATCTCATCGACTTATTAAAATGCTAAGCGAAGTTACTTCGTTAGAATACATAGTAGTTGAGAGTGAAGAAGATGCGCTTATACTTGAAAATTCGTTAATAAAACAACTTAAACCAAAATACAATATCTTGCTTAGAGATGATAAAACATATCCTTATATATGCATAGACGAATCAGAGTCTTTTCCGAGATTTGAAATAACCAGAAAAATTATCAAAGGCAAAAATATAACATACTACGGACCATTCCCATCAGGAGCCAAGGTTTTGTTGGATGCACTTTACGAAGTGTATCCTCTTGTGCAAAAAAAGAGCTGCATTAAAGGTAAAAAAGTTTGTCTTTTTCATCAAATAGGCAAATGCCTAGCCCCATGCGAAAAAAAGATAAATGCAGACGAGTATGCAAAGATAGTTCAAAACGCCAAAGAAAATATTATAAAACGTCAAAATTTACTAGAAGCCTTGAGCCAAAGAATGGTGCAATTAGCCTCTCAAGAACGATATGAAGAAGCTGCAAAAATTAGAGATGCGCAGCAAACAATAGCTTCTCTTACTCTTTTTTCCAATCTGGATGCGGCGTCACTTGAAAATTGTGATGCTATCGCTATATTTGCTACACACGACAGAGGCGTTATCGTCAAGTTGTTTATACGCGACGGAAAAGTTATCTCAAGCGATCATAGTTTCTTTAGGTTCAATGAATTTTATGATCCAAACGAAGCATATGCACAAACGATCATGTCTGCATATCAAGCCTTTACGCCTGATGTCCCTAATAATATAATAGTCGCTGATAATTTTGAAAGCATGGATGAACTTTCGCAATTATTATCAAAAAGATTTGACAAAAAAATATCCATTGCCAAGCCCCAAAGAGGATATAAAGCAAAGATCATAGATCTCGCACTTACCAATGCCAAAGAACTATTAAATCAAAAATCAAGATTGCACGATAATGATATAGAACATAAAATCGCAACTATTTTTGAACTGCAAGATCTTCCGTACCGCATAGAGATATTCGACAATTCTCACCACCAAGGAGAAGCCAGCGTAGGAGCAATGGTTGTATGGAATGAAGGCGGGTGGGATAAAAATAGTTATCGCAGATTTACACTTGAAGCCAAAGATGAGTATGGGCAGATGAGAGAGATGATAAGTAGACGCATAAATGACTTTGGAGAAAATCCGCCTCCTAATCTTTGGATATTAGATGGTGGGATAGCACAATTGAATCTTGCAAAAGAACTCTTAAAAAATGCTGGGGTAACCATAGATGTAATTGCGATTGCCAAAGAAAAAATAGATGCAAAAGCTCATAGGGCCAAAGGCGCGGCAAAAGATACTATTTATACGATCAACGATAAATTTTCACTGCTATCGACAGATGAAAGACTTCAATTTGTCCAAAAGCTCAGAGATGAATCACACAGATATGCGATTGACTTTCATCGACAAAAAAAGAGAAAGATCATGGTACAAAGCCAACTACTGGAAAAAAAAGGTATAGGCAAAGCTACACTGACCAAACTTTTGAACCATTTTGGTTCTTTTGAAGCCATACGCAATGCATCTTTTGATGACTTGTCTACTATTACGAATGAAAAAATAGCTAAAATAATCAAAGAATTTTAGAACTTATGTCTTATTGTATTAATTTATCATGTATTCATTGTTTTTTTTAACTTTATTATAGTATCGTTATATCCATCGTTTTGCAAAATATAGTAACATCGTACTTCCTAAAAGATAAGACTAACAAGGAGTTTAGGATCATGTATTGCATCATCAATCAAAATAAAGACATAATAGCTGCTGATCAAGAGTTTTTCTCATTATTAAAACTAGATAATATCATGGAACTTTACCGGAAAATTAGTATCGGGGATATAGATATTGCTTTCGAAAAAGAAGAGATCATCATTGGCAATTTAGGAGATGTGCAAATTTACCCAATAAAAAGCTTTGATGTTAACGGTTTGTTGTCTCAAAGCAAAATTATAGAGATTTTGCCAGAACTTATAAAAAATGAAATAAAAACCGATCAAAATATTATTAACGAAACTATCAGTAAACAAAAAGAAAATCCATTAAAAAATAATAAACCTATCCATACACAGAAGAATAAAGACTTAAAAGATGATTTCAATGATTTTGATGATTTTATTTTGGAAGAAATTATATTTCATGAAACCAGAGAAATATCTGATATTCCTCAAAACATAGATCAAGAACAAACTGCCCACACCGAGACACAAGCACTACATGAATCTGAAATAAACAACCCCAACAATATCGAGCAAGATAATATACATCAAGAAACCAACATCGCAACAAATAATGACCCAAAAGTATCAAAAATAGATATTGAAGCGATAAGTCAGAAAATCGGACTGTCAAAAACCGATTATATTTCATTTTTACAAGAATATTTACAAACGGCAAAATCTCTCAAAAATGATCTAGAAGGTCAGGATGAAGAAACAAAAAAATCTGCTATTAACTTTTTGATGCACTTGTCAGATGTACTTTATTTGCCAGAAGATATTTCAAATCTTGTTGCATTATTAAAATCCGATGCAAATCAAGAAAATATCGATAATTTTTACAACGCGATAGATCAATTTTCATCAAATAATGAAATATCAGAAATTACTTTGGAAAACATTGACTCTAAACAAAGCGCAATTGACCAAAATGAGTCTGAAAAAAGAGACGAAGCAACCGAAAATGAAAATCCGAAACTAAAATCTGCTTTATTTATAGACCTATCCGGTGTTACCCCTGTAGAATTTGATTTTACGCTTGATGAGGCGGCAAAAAAATTGTCTCTTCCAGATGATATAGTAAAAGATTTTATAAAAGATTTTATAGAACAATGTCACACAGAAACCGGTAATCTATTGGATTCGTATAAAAAAGGTGATATTGAAACAGCAAAAAAAATTGCTCGTTTACTCAAAAGAGTCGCTAACAATTTGTATATTACCCCTCTTGCCATGTCGCTTTATGAGCTGCACTCTAATGAAGAGATTGAGAAAGTAGAGCCGCTTTTCAAGAAATATTGGGCTCAGTTCCTGTCTTTTGAAAATCTTATAAAAAATGCATAAAAGGAAATATCATGAGCATAATAAATAGATTAAACCTCATAAGTTTATTGCCAATTTTGATAATGATCGGTTTAGCCGGCTATCCGTTATGGAATATAACCATGAATTTTGATGCAAACAACCAAAATCAATTGATAACAATTGCTATTTATGGAAGTGTGATTTTCTTTGGTTTGTTATTATTAATATATGGATATATAACGTCAAATCAAGAAACAAAAAATACTACAGAACTGGTTAAACTATTTAATGGGGAAAATGATATTTCTGCTTTAAAACTAGATACATATGAAGGCCGAAGTCAAGCTTATGCTAAACTAGAAAATATTATAGATTCTTACCAAAAAAATAAATCTATGGTTACAGAAATTGGAACATATTTAGACATAATAATCGGATTTTCAGAGCTTATGAAAAATAGCGATATAGATGAAGAGCAACAAGAATTTATTTTGATTATTGAAAAAAGCTCTGAAAATATTCTTGCAATTATAGATAATATACTTCAAATACCGGAAACACAAAGCAATAAAATAAATTTAGAAAATATTGTATTTGATTCATTTGAAGAATTTGAAAGCATTTTGAAAATATTTGCGGCAAACGCAAGTGATAAAAATATAAATTTCAATTTTTATATAGATCCAAGGATCAGCCCTAAACTAAATGGTGATCTAGATAAAATCAAAGAAATCATGATAAATCTACTTAGCAATGCTATCGAATTTACAAATCCTGATGGCGAAATAAATGTTGAGCTCAACAAAATAAATGAAGAGTTTCACGAAAATGTCGTTACAAGTACACTTTTGATAAAAGTTCAAGACAATGGTGTCGGCATGACACAAGAACAACAAGAACTTATTTTTGAATCTTTTTCTAAAGACATCCCTCTAGATACAGTGGAAACAGCTAAGGGCTTTGGACTTGTAACTTCTAATAAACTCGCGCGCAGCATGGGTGGCGATCTAGAAGTTGAAAGCTCAAAAGATATTGGCACAACTTTTTATCTCACATTTCCTATAGAGGAAATAACAATAGAAAATTCCAGCCTGGAAGATGCTTATTCTGGTATGATGATAGGTCTTTATGAAAGTGATGATATTCCTTCCAAGCTAAATAATTACATAGAAAAATATCTCAAATTTTTCGGCACAAAAGTAAAAACATTCCAATCGATCAATAAGCTAGATTCTTTAAGAGAAAAAAATAAATGCAAATTTTGCTTGATAGATATCGATAAAGCTGAACCGGAAATCATTGAAGCCTTGACAAAAACCGACAAAACAAAACTTATTCCAATAAGCCAACCGACAAATACAGATAAATTACTACAATTAGGTTTTAATGATCAAGATATTCTTCTCAAGCCTGTTAGCCTTTCTGATATAAAAGCAATATTATCCAAATATATGGCTACAAATGATACCCATCCTGCCTCTTTAGAAAATGAAACACATAATGATTCTAACAAATCAATAGGTAATGTTTTGATAGCTAAAACTATTGATCTGGAAAATAAAATAGTAGAAAAAATGGCACAAAACATGGGATATACGACTACGATAACAAATGATCCTGAAGTGTTATTGGATGCATTGCAAAATGGCACGTTTGATATAGTTATCACAGATGAAGAAACAATAGAAAAAATAGATGCGGATATAAACGAAGATGTAAAAGTTATAACTAATAATATTTTAGAAGAGCTTGCAAGCCAAAAAGGCTGAAGCTCGAAATAGTCAGAGTATTACTTTACTAAAGCGATTTTTAGTACCTCTTCTACAGTTGAGACCGGAATAATATCTACATGATTTTTTACCTCTAGAGGGATCTCATCCATGTCTCTTTCAAAATTTTTAGTCGGGATCAAAGCCTTTTTAACGCCTGCTTTATAAGCTGCAATTAGTTTTTCTTTCAGTCCGCCTATAGGTAATACTTTCCCGGTCAAAGTAACTTCTCCTGTCATAGCCACTCTGCTATCTACACCTTTGCCGCTCAATATTGAAGCAATAGCCGTAACCATAGCAATACCCGCACTTGGTCCGTCTTTTGGAGTAGCTCCTTCTGGTACATGTAGGTGCAAATCAAATCTTTTATAATATTCTAAATTTTCTTTGCCCTCTTCAACTTCAGCATCGCCATCAACTTCTAATTTATTTTGATCAATTAGTATTTTAACTACACTATAGGCTATATGAGCTGATTCTTTCATTACATCGCCCAAGCTTCCGGTCAGCTGCAATGTTCCCTTACCTTTGAGCTTAATGGCTTCTATGGTCAATACATCACCGCCTACGGCCGTCCACGCCAAACCATTCACTACGCCGATCCTAGGTTCGCTATCTACCGCGACTATCTCAAATACTTTTTTTTCAGCAAAGTTTTCAAGATTTTTCATTGTAATATGAATATTTTTCTTTTTTTTATTTTCTAGCAATAATCTAGCACTTTTACGCATAATACCTGCTATTTTGCGTCGTAGATTTCTTACACCTGCTTCTCTTGTATATTCTTCAATGAGATCTTTTAATGCATTATCTGCGATAGTAACCTCATCTTTTTTCAAAGCATGTTTTTTAAGTTCTTGCGGTATCAGATATCTCTTTGCAATCTCGAATTTCTCTTTTGGAGTATAGCTGCTAAGCGTTATAAACTCCATTCTATCCCTTAGTGGTGCCGGGATCTTACTCACATCATTGGCAGTTGCAATAAATATGGCTTTACTCAAATCGATACTGAAATTGAGATAATAATCTCTAAAATGAGAATTTTGTTCAGGATCCAAAATCTCCAGCAATACAGATGTCGGATCACCCCTGGAAGTTCTACCTACTTTATCTATCTCATCAAGCACTATTACCGGATCCATTTTTTTAGCTTCTATAAAACCTTGTACTATACGTCCGGGCATAGCTCCTACATATGTTCTACGATGTCCTCTAAGCTCATTTACATCTTCTAGCCCACCAAGAGCTATACGGACAAGCGGTCTTTTCAATGCAGTAGCGATAGAATTTGCCAATGACGTTTTACCAACACCGGGAGGTCCTGCAAAACACAAAATTGCCCCGTTTGTATCTTTACCGCTAAGTTTCCGCATTTGAGCCAAAGATTTAACGGAAAAAAATTCCAATATCCTGTCTTTTGGCTTCTCAAGCGAATAATGATCTTCATCTAATTTTTTTGATACTTCACTTACGTCTACCTTTTTTTTATTGAACTTGCCAAACGGCATCTCCAATACCCATTCAAGATAACTTTGCAAGATATTAGCATCCGCACTATCCGGGTGTGTCCTAGATAAACGATCTAATTGTTTGTTTATTTCTTTATATGCATCTTCATTAACATATGGTTTAATAGCTTCTATTTTTTCCCTAAAATTTGCTATTTCCTCTTCTTTTTGAGTATCACTTCCTAGCTCTTTTTGTATCTGTTTGAGCTGCTCTTTTAAAAAATATTCTTTATTGTGCTGTTCAATTTTTGTATTAACTTTATTACGAATCTCTTTTTGAACTTTTGCTGATTCTACCTGGGCATTAATTATATCAATAAGAGCGATAAGCCGTTTTTCTATATCATTTTCAACATATAATCTGTAAGCACTTTCCTTGTCAAGTTTTAACATAGAAGATACTAGATCAGCTATACGATAAGGCTCACCGTTATCCTCTATCGCTCTTACTAAGTCTGCCGGAAAATTTGAATTGATAGATGATAATACTTTGACTTTGTCTCTTAACATATCCAATAATGCATCTATTTTAAGTTGATTATATGGCAACGGCTCTATAACAGATACCAAAGCTTGATTAAATTCTGCATCTTCAAAGGCAATTATCTCGCCTTTTGATAACCCTTGGAATAATATCTTGACTCTACCGTCAGGCAATTGGACCTTGCGCATAATTGAGCCTATGACACCGACCCTATAAAGATCATCTTGATTTCTACTGCCTTCTTTACCGTTTTTTGAACATACCACCAATAACAAAGAATTGTTTTCCATAGAATGCGATGCCGCATCTATATCTTTTTGTGATGTCAAAAATATAGGACTGATCATAAATGGATATAAAAAAATCTCATCTTCTACAACAACGGGAAGCGATGTTGGAAAAGAGTCATAATCACTTAAATGCATAAGTATTTCCTCCTTTTTTATACTCGTTTTTCAAATAAAATAAATTATTAATTATCAAAATATATAGTCAAAAAAACCTTCTTTAGGTTTAGCAATATCTTCCATTTTTATAGGATAAGCATTATTTTTTTCTCTATAGATTTTAGCTGCTGCTTCTTTACCTGTGCGATCATATAAAGAAGCTATATCTTCATTAAGTAGGTATTGGCTCATTTTGAGACGTATAACCATATTTTTAACCAGTGGGGCATATTGAGAATTTGGATAAGTTAACAAATAATTCTCACCGTTAGTTATAGTATCCATTATAAGTTTTTGATCTCTATAATATTTTTTGACACCCAAAAAAGAAGCTTTTATTTTCATAAATTCTACGTATTCTGCCATACTAAAGCCACCAAATCTTTTTGTATATTCATCAAAAAAATAACCGGCTAATAAATATTCTTCTTTTTCCATATGGGCATGTGCTATCATTGTATTTGCTGTCTCTACCAAAGGAGATTCCGGGTGCTCGCTTTTTAGTGATACAAAATATTTATCTGCTTTATCAAGACTATTTTTAGCTATGCTATCTCCTATTTGCTGATACCAATACTCAGCACTTTTGCCATATTCTGCGCCTTCTTTATTTTTGGATGCACATCCGCCAAGAATTAATGTAATTGTCAAAAATGATATCAGTAACCATATTCGTCTAGTTTTCATCACAAATTACCTCTGTATGTCTTTTATTGTGTTTGTTGTATCTTAGTATCATACCTAAAAAAGGTAAAAAGTTTATGATTTTTGTTACAATACTTATAATAGAACTCTTTAATTTGCACCATGGTATAGTTTATATGGCATTTAGTGCAAATACGCCTTGTCTTTGGACCTCAAATCGACTTTGAACCTGGAGATATAGCGTAAGAAGATTCAATTTTTCAAGGATAATAAATGAAACTCACCATTATAGGAAGCGGTGCAATGGCTACGGCACTTAGCGTAGGACTTCAAGAATATTATGAATTAGAGATCGTCGCCAAAGATATATCGAAAGCCAAACTACTTGCTTCAAAATTAGATAAACAAATAGATATACACTCTATTGAAAATTATGATATTACGGGAAAAACTGTACTTTTATGTGTCAAACCTTATGCACTTAATGAAGTCGCTACGAATTTAAAAGGAGAAGCAACTTCCCTTATATCCATATTGGCAAGCACTCCAATTAAAACTTTGGCTGATGCAATTGACGCCAAACATATTATTCGTGCCATGCCAAATGTTTCAGCTGCTTTTGGTGTATCTACTACCACACTAGTAGGATCCAAGGATCTAAAAAACGAGGCTTTAAAAATATTTGGTGCCATAGGCGATGCATTTTGGTTGGACAGCGAAAAAGAACTTGATATTGCCACGGCAATTGCGGGAAGCGGACCGGCTTATCTAGCGCTCATTGCTGAAGCAATGATGGACGGAGGGGTCAAACAAGGACTTAAACGTGATGACAGTATGAAATTAGTTCGGTCTTTGTTCAAAGGTTTTGCTCCACTTCTGGCAAATTTACATCCAGCGCTTATCAAAGATAGCGTGATGAGTCCGGCAGGCACCACTGCAGCCGGATATGCTGCTTTGGAAGAAGGTGGCGCAAGGGATGCATTTATCAAAGCAATACAACATGCTTTTGAGGTTACTCAAAAGCATAAATAATGGGTATTTACAAATGCATAAAGGACAAAGATACCAAGCGCTCTCATTCCTATAAATATGGGAATCTATCTTTCTCTTTTTTCTTAATAAAATTTTAATTTATTTAATACTATTATTATATAAATGTGATAGTGGAGTTAGCGCCAAAAAGGAGATAAGACGAAAACTATTAAAGCTTCAAAGAAATGGTTGCTCATCATCATATCGTTACTTTTTTTTAGTCTAGCTATTTGGGCTGCTACAGCTATAAATCAAAGCAGTCCTGCTAGCAATCTGCCTATTGTTGAAAATGCAAATGACCTCTGCTATGAACAACCGACAGAGACAGGACTTTGTATACTTGGGATATGCTTATTTCACACACAAACCATTTCTATCCGCAATCTAAGCATAGATAATTTAACAGACATGACAGCTGTTATTGACCTATCTGGTTTAAACGTTGGTGTCTTAAGAGGTTGCGGCATCGACAATGTGTCTGGCAATTGCAACGAACAAAGTCTAATAGATCTAGGTGGAATTTTGGGGGTCTTGGATCGCGGTATAGTTTATCAACCCATGCCCAATTATGGTCCGAATGGCCTTCACTCAATTTATAATGCATCTTTACTAAGTGTAAATATTTTTAGCGGTCAAAACCTTTATGGAGTGTATACAAAAAATGGGCAACAATATAGAGGCCAGATAGGTCCATGTGCTACTACTCCATTTCCAATATTCGGCAACTTCAATGTCGAAAGAAACACACCTGATTACACGAATGGAGACTATAGACTCTATACCCAAGTAACAGGCAGGCCATTTAATCTGCGAGCGGTTTTTTATAAACAGGATTATATAACAAAGACTGCATTCGATGGTGATGTAGCAATAGAGCTTGTCGATGCCGGTAATATTAATGAAACATCTTATAATACAACAAATTGCAGAAGCTTCAAATCAGTAGATGTCAATCAAACTGTATATTTAAACAATCAGGCAAGCGGTGCAACATTTTCTTTGACTCCAAACAAAGCCATCAAGAATGCTGCGATGCGAGTATGGGCATTTAAATATAAAGACGATAATAGTATAGTTGAGTATCATTGTACACCGGCATCTTGCTATAAAAGTATTTATACCCAATATTATAAAAAATATGGTGATACAACGTGTGCCAATTTTTGCAAAACAACTAATAGCGAAAGACAATGCTATGCATGCTTGGCTGGAAATTATGCGCGTGCAACATGCTCTAGAGACAATTTTGCTATTCGGCCGGATGGACTCAGGCTTAGAGTGGGAGATAATAATCAGGGTGCGAATTTAACCAAAAAATGGATAACTGGCAATCAAAATAATCCTACTATAAAAAATCTAGTAAGCGGATATAATTATCCCATAGAGATAAATGCTACCAGATACAATTCCAATGCTCTAGCAGATGGGTATTATAATATCAATGCAAATGAAACTATCATTCCAAATAGTGATCTTAGCCTAATTAAGAGTACGGGGAATTTACTGGCAATTGCATTCAATGATAATATAAATACTTGCAATGACACTACACATAGACAACTTAGAACCAGCGTGTTGATTAGTGGCACAAACAGCGCCAGGGATATGCTATACAGGGATAATATAGGAAACTATAATGTTTGGATGATAGATAATGCATGGACAAGAGTGGACTGGGATACCTCGATAAAGCCAAGATTTGCCGGATTTCAAAATCTAATTGATTGTATAACAGGGAGTAGCGATTCTGAAAATTATAAAGTAGGTTGTGCGACTAGTTCAGATAAAGGCACAGCAAATTTTAGCAATATACCTATTCGTTTTGAACCATATGGAATCAATGTGTCATCTATGGTGCTTGGTCATCTGCCTAGAAATGGGGCATCAGATTGGCTTTATATGAGCGATTTGAAACAAACTCCAAATATGGCGGTAGATTTGAATGGATCACTCAGTGCTATAAATGCAAAAAATAGTGTTACTACCAATTTTGTAAATGGATGTGCAGCAGAAAATATCAACCTGCAGTTAGATTTTAACAGTTCAGGACCGGATGTCATGATAGCTGAAAATCTCAATGATCATACAGAAACAAATGTGAGATTGGGATATCGGATCGAGTCCAATAGTGATAAAAGCTATTCTTTTGGGGATGTCAATAGATCTGCATTTATAATGATTTCAAAGACTAAATTTCTCAAAGACAACAATGGAACCAGTAATCTGCAGATACTTTACAATATACCAAAGATTTTGGACAAAGTATTAAATCCTATACGCATATTTTATAAAGCATTAAAAGCTATGCTCATAAATGATAGCGGCACAGAAATAAATGCTTTGGCAAATATGAAAAATGATTTTCATCCGGAAGGCAACGTCACATACAATCAGACATATACTTTCTTGTATGGCAGAGTTTATACACCTTTTGAAAAAAATACACCAAGCGTACTAACTCTCAATACAAAAGCCACTATGTACGCATTGGCATATTGCGATCAAAACTGTACCCAATATAGCACATTAATAGGCACGCCAAATAATATTGATACAAATTGGTATAAAGTAAATGCCCATTTAGCAGATGCCTCCGGATTGATACAAAGTCTTAGTGCCAGCAAGACATCGACGACCATAACACCACATGCTAATATCAAATTTGTAAATAACGGCGCTACCAACCCGGTAACCATAGGTTATCCTATGAATATACGCCCGCAATTAGTACGCATTACTATAATTCCTGACTTGTGGCTCAAATACCATCCTGATATAGCCCAAAATGGTAATCCATTTTTTGATATAAAATTCACTACAACTGAGTATGAGTGGGCCGGAGTAGGTAAAACCGGTAATGTTATTAAGACAAGACCGACACCAAATACCAATAGACTATCATGGTAATAAAGCTATACAAAAATAGAAAAGCTGTAGCGATGATAGAGCTTATATTTTCTATTGTTGTAATGGGTATTGTGTTGCTCAGCATTCCCATGATCACAGCTCAATCATCTAGAAGCGAAGATAGTGCTATTATGCAAGAATCGGTGGCTGCTGCTGCTTCACAAATGCAGCTTATTATGGGAAAATTCTGGGATGAGAGCGATACAAACACATCACTGGGCTCGCCCATACTAATAACAGATTCTCATAATTTTACTACAAAAGCCGGGTTAAACTCTGATGGTAGAACTTATAGAAGCACAATTGGTACGGAACTATATGCCACGGCACCTGCCAACTTCGCAGACGGTGTAGAAAATGATATGGATGATTATAATAATTTCAATACAACAGTTAGTATATATCGTACTGAAAATACCACCACTAGCACCGGTGATTACATAGATATAAATATTAATATGATATCTACTGTAGATTATATAGGTGATTCTATTATTCTGGCTCCCACTACTACATTTAATTATAATCCAACTGCTGCAAACCTTGGAGGTGCAACCAGCAATATAAAACGGATATCACTCACTCTCACATCTGCAGAGCCTACATTTGCAAACAAAAACATCCGTCTCGATGCGTTTAGCTGCAATATAGGCTCAGCGATTCCCAATACAATAGGTCCATAAAATGAAAAATAAATTCAGATATGCATTTTCTATGATAGAACTAATTTTTGTAATTATTGTTTTGGGAATTGTGGCTTCTATAGGTTCTTCTATAATAGCTAGAGTATTGGGGACCTATATATCTCAAAAAGCAGTCAGCAACTCATCTGCGAAGACCGAATTGGCCGCTATGCAAATATCAAATCGTCTTAGTTATGCCATTCCTTGGACCATAGTTGCAAAAAACCCTGCTAATCCGTTTAATGATTATATAATTCTTAGAGACTTAAAAAATGGTGATGATATACATACTACTTTAGAATGGATAGGGGTAGATGGGGATAGCTTCGAAGCTGCTGCAACGCCTGGATGGAGCGGATATTGTGCTGAAAAGAACTCTACCCGCACGGGATGTCCGACTCCTGGAAGCAATATGGGAATTTCTCAGGCTATCATAGCTAATCTCTCAAATAATGGTGTTAATTTTACTACCGCAAATTTTACCGGAAACAAACCGGCTATATTTTTCAAAACAGATGATTATGACAATACAATAAAATATAATCCAAACTGCATAGGTTTAGTAGTAGGCAATACGGCTTGTGCCATAAAAGCATATGGTACTGCTGGTGCCACGCCTATGCTCACATTTGGAAATAATAATCCAAAAATCCGTGCAGAGCAATATGCATTATCTTGGAGCGCTTATGCTATAGTCCAAGAAAACTATAGAGACATCGACGGTGATGGGAAAAACGATGTATACGACTTGAGATTATATTATAATTATCAACCATGGGAAGGCGAGCAATATACAAATGGGTCTAGTGCATTGCTCTTAAATAATGTTTCTGTATTTAAATTTTCACAATATGACAATACCATTAGATTTAAAATATGCGTTCAGCAACCAATAGGCAATGGTGCAAATGTAAAACCGATCACATTATGTAAAGAAAAGGCGGTTGTACGATGAGAAAAGCATTTTCTATGGTTACGGCAATTTTTGTTATTGTGCTTTTGGCAACTATATCGATGCTAGTACTGAATATGGCAGCAACTACTACCCATAATACTACTACGCAATACCGCCATGAACAAGCAGCCTTGTATGCCAAAAGCTATACGGAGCTAGCTATTATGTCTGTGCTTGATTATAATCGCACAAAAAACAATAATTGCGTAAACACTATCCATGGGACAATTGGTAATTATAATGACGGCTCTGGATATGAAGTAAATACAATAATATCTTATATAGGTAATGGAACGACGGCAAATTCCCTTCCGCCTTGTAGCATAGTATTAAATACTCTTAGTATGCCGTCAGTACCTCTTGGTAGTGTGCCGGATATTATTATAGACGTATATGTAATCTACAAAGATCCGGAACATATAGCCACAAGCGGCGCGAATGCTCCAGCTATCACATATCATCGTCGCACACTTCAAAAAATTTAGCTATTCATTTATCATTCATTAAGCATATAGGAATAAAATAAGATTGTAGAGTTATCTACATATTAGGTATTCCAAAGGAAACAAGATGAACAGAAGTATTGTGGGACGACATTTTGAATTGACCGAACCTATTAAAGCTTATGCTAGTAGTGCAATTGATGGTTTAGATAAATACAATTTAGACATCATATCAGCGGCTACACTTATATCTAGCGAAGAAAAAAATGGCAAAAAAGGATTCATGGTAGAGTTTGTCATAAATCTCAAAGATAAAAATAGCGTAGTCATATCTCAAAGAGACAAAGATGTATATGGTGCTATTGATGTTGCTATAGAAAGAGCCAAAAAAACACTCAGAAGGCATGCGGATAAAATAAAAAACCATAAAATTATGAGCTTCAAAGATTTGGGTGCAGAAGCAGAAGCTGTAAGTGAATTTGGCGGTATAAAGGATGAAGATGTAGAAATCGTACCGATGGACTTAGAACTTCATAAACCTATAGATTTTGACGAGGCTATTCAAGCCCTCAAAGATGAAAAAAAAAGACAATTTATAGTATTTAACGATATTGACGGAAATCTAAGAGTAATGTATAAGCGAGCTGATGGCAAGTTCGGACTTTATTGATTTATGCCCTCAAAAGTCTCATGCAACGTAATGGTGCTTGAGACTTTCAAAACTAACTACTAAATCTTTCTTTTGCACTTGCTACTATATTTTCGTCTGTTGCCATATCAAGCCATCTAAATTTTTGCCCACTCTGTATTGTGCCTTCTAATATATCTCCGCTATTACGATATTGCAGATCAAGTTTTGCTATTTCAAATCCGCTCATGGTTTTTGCAAATGATTCTAGCCTTTCATTGGTTTTGTTATGAGTATATAAATAACACCAACTTTTTAAACCCAGCCTGCCAACCCTACCCCTTAATTGATGAAGCGTAGCAAGCCCCAATCTCTCAGCTCCTACTATAATAACCACGGTAAGCCTAGGTAAAGATATGCCAACCTCGACAACTGTAGTAGCTAGCAATATATCACCATGCTCCCTGAAATCCAAAAGTACCTCTTCTTTCTCTTTGTCTTTGCCATGCGTTACAAAAACATTATCAAAATTTTTTTCCCAAAAACCCCTTGCCTCTTCCAATGATTGATATGGTATCTGTTCACTTTGTTCCACAAGCGGATAAACTATAAGTACCTGATGATGAAGTGCGATCTCTTCTTTTATATGAGACAGCAATGTTGAAAAATCTTCTTTTGATATAACCTTTGTTGTAATACTTTTAGCAAACGGGGTAGTAGTAATGAGACTTATATCAATGAGAGCTGAATCCATCATAGCTTGAGTGCGAGGTATTGGAGTAGCGGAAAACTGCAACATATGAGCTTTTGCTTTGCCTCTTGAAGAAAGTTTTTCAAGCGCATGGCGTTGCGCTGTGCCAAAACGATGTTGTTCGTCTATAATTACCAGGTCAATTTCCGGTAGATCATCCTTGTAAAGCAAAGCATGCGTACCGATAATAAAATCCGACTCGCGATAATCTCCTATCATTTTACCTTGCATGACAAGAGATATTTTCATACTTTTTGGCAAATATTTTACAGCCTCTTCATAGAGTTGCAATGCGAGCAATGAAGTTGGAGCCATCAAAATACTCTTTTTTGGTAATGCCATAACAGCAGAAGCTAATATAACCATGGTTTTACCGCTTCCTACATCACCTACTATCATACGCTTGGCAGCTTTATGTATATTTGAAATATCTGATTTTATTTCTCGTATAGTTTTGAGTTGTTCATCCGTTAGGATAAACGGCAAACTATCTATAAATTTTGTTTCATCTCCATTTAAAACTGCAGTTGCCGGAAAATCTATTCTCTTGCCGCTAAGTTTTTTAAAATGATTAAATGCTTCTACGGTTTTGAGGATATGAATTATGTGTGATTTGAAATTTTTTTGTTCAAATATCAAATCCAAGCTTTTTGGAGCATGAAGCATCATAATAATATTTGCTTCATTAGGAGTTAAACCTTCATTTATAAGCTTTTCATATGATAACATTGAAGATACCAATCCTATCATCTCGGAATTTTTCAACACTGTTTTATACTTTGGTATTATGCAGTTGGGCTTATTTATCTTTTTTGGTTGTGATAATTGTAAAAAGCCCTGATACTCACTTAGTTTACCTTGTATATAATGTGATGAATTTGGTATAAATGTAGATAAATGATAAGGTGTCACATGAAAAAATGTAGCACTGACTTTATGGTTAAACGCAGGCAGATCAAAGATAACATGGAGCATATCTCTTTGTCTTTGTACACTTTTTACAAATGCTTCGACAGTCAATGTGCGGCCAATTACAAGTTCTTTGCTTAATGTAGTATCGCTATATCCTACCGGCACCAACAAAGCTAAATCCAATAAAGAAGTAATATGAAGTTTACGAAAAAGCTCTGTATTATTGGTTTGCATTTTATGCCTTTTGGATAACTATTGTTATATTATCAAAAAGCTATAAACATTGTCAAAAATATGACAAAATGACATCTTAAATATATTAAACTTATTTTGCTTTCGTAACTATGCCAAATAAAAGTTTTATGATCTCCGTAATGATATCGCATCTTTGAATTAGTTTTTGAGGCTGCATGCAATTGTCTATTGAATTGTGTCGATTAATTATTTGTCAGTTTTTTTATAAATTATTTTGCCCCACTTTATTTTGTCCCAAATTCTCTCATGAAAAAAATAACCAAAAGTCGTATAGATATTGCTCACAATCATAAAACCAAATGCTACTTTAATTTGTCCAGTAAACAAATAAATCGAAATAAAGTCAAAAATTAAAATAACCACTCTGTAACTAATGGTTTTAAAAATAGACCTTTGAAGTGTCTCTGTCGTGTTATGTGTGTTGGGAAGAAGTTTTTCTATCATGGTTTGGGTGGCACAATGAATGTTGGTTTTGTGGAATGTCTGATTGCCTTTTCTGCAATGCTACTCATTAATAGATGCGATAGTCCGGTTCTGTCAAGAGTGTCTAGCACTATTAAATCTGCTTCACATTTTTCAGCAGTCAGTATATCGCCTAATACAAGTTCTCTGCTAAAAGTAGTATACTTGTATCTAGCCGATACCAAAAAAGCCAAATCTAATAAACTTGAAATGTGAAGTTTACGAAAAAGCTCGGCATGATGATTTTGCATTTTATGCCTTTTTAATAACCAAAAGGGGTGTCCTAGTGCTATATTATCCAAAAAGCATAGAAATTGTCAAAAATATGACATATGAATTTTATATTTTAATACTAAATTCCAATAGCAGTCATACTGAATTTATTTCAGTATCAAAAATTATAATTCTTTCCTTTAGCGGTCTCTCTTTGGAACATCGCTTTTGGTTTAAAGCTCATAAAGTCAAAGCAGTTTGACTTTATTTATCGACTTTTAAGTTCAGGATGATGAGAGACAAAGTGCCAAGTCTACTTCTTTGTAACTATCCCAAATGAAAGTTTTGTAATCTCTGGATGAGCTGCTATAAACTCATTCATCTCTTTTAGAGTTACGCTCATGATTTTCTCGTTCTGCTCTTTAGAAAAATCTTGAGGACGACCATAATAATAATCGTCAAAAGTACGATTGAGTCTTTGAGAAAGTGTCTCATTGCGGAGTGCTTCACTGCCTACTAGAAATTCTTTAGCATCTTCAAGTTCTTCTTTTGTTATGCCTTTAGTTACAAACTCACTTATAACTTCTTTTACCAATGCTTTCGCGCCTTCTTCATTTTCTAACTTAGTTTGTAGATAACCGGTTAGATAATTAGATATTTTAGTACGTTGCAAAGATGCATATGCACTATATGCCAAACCTCTTTTAACCCGTATCTCTTCCATAATTCGGCTTCCAAATCCGGCACTGCCAAGAATATATTCCATTATTTTGGCCTTATATTGATCTTTATTTTGATATGAATAATCAAAAGGCGAACCAAAATATATATATGCTTGTCTAGTATCATCATTGTAGATATAATTTATTTTTTGTTCACTAGAAGCCGTTATAGCGGTGAGTGGTGTAGTATCTACTTTTGGCAATAAAGTCAATATGTCTTTTGTAGTAGTTTCTGCTTCTTTTTGTGTTATATCGCCACCCATAACTACAATTGCATTATTATACCCAAGGTGTGTGTTTATAAATGAGCGTATATCTTTCAAACTGATCGATTTTATGCTTTCCTCGGTACCTTCATATGGTCTAGCAAGCGGCGTGGAAGCGAATAATGTTTGTCTTAAAAGCACTCCGGCTTGATAATCAAAATCGCTTTTCTTCTGATTAAGCCATCCTTGTTTTTGTCTCTTGATTTTTGATAAAGCCCCTGCAGTATAATTCGGGTCTTTTAACAAATCTTTTAATAGCAAAGTAGCATCTTTAAATTCGCTTTTTAAGCTGCTTACAACTATTATAAAATTTTCTCTGCTTGTATATGCTGATATTTGTATAGCTTTATCTTCCAACTTTGTAGCAAACACTATGCTCCCATCAGATTTTGTACCTTCTCCTAATAATTTGGCACTCATTTCTGCCAAACCATCATGAGAAGTGTTAAGCTGCCCACTATTTTGAAACACGATCTGCAAAGAAACTATGGGCAGCTGAGAACTTTCTTCAAACACAAAAGGAACCTTTTCTCCTTTTATGTCAATATCAGTAATAGTCGCAGCCATAGCATCTCCTGTAAAAATCAAAAATATCAAAGTATAAATTAATCGGAATATCAAAACCTCTCCAAGATCTCATAAGCAGTATTACGCTTTGCAGGTTTTTCACCGATATCGCTGATGAGTCGAATCATTTCATCCTGATTCATGGCATTTGTAACGCCTGCGGCTGCTACCACATTCTCTTCCATCATTGTTGAGCCTAAATCATTAGCACCATAAAGCAAAGCCATCTGACCTATATAGCTTCCTTGCGTAACCCAAGAACTTTGAATGTTTTTAACATTGTCAAAAAAGAGCCTAGCTACTGCTAAAAGTCTTAGATAACGATTTGATGATTGTTTTTCTATGCTTGGGATTTCAACTTTGAGCTGCGTGTTTGAGCTTTGAAATGACCACATGATAAATGCTCTAAACCCATTGGTTTCATCTTGAAGAGAACGAACATGATCCCAATGTTCAACAATCTCTCTAGTAGTTTCCACCGTGCCGAACATCATGGTTGCTGTTGACATTATGCCAAGTTTATGCGCTTCGCGATGCACTTCAAGCCATTTGTCTTTGCCAAGTTTCTTTGGTGCTATGATATCCCTGACTCTATCGCTGAGTATCTCTGCTCCGGCTCCAGGAATAGAACTAAGGCCTTTGGCTTTAAGACGAAGCAATACATCTCTTACGCTAAGCCCGGAGCGTCTAGCTATATAATCTATTTCAATGGCAGAAAAACCATGGATAGTTATTGTCGGATACTTATTGTGTATATGTTCTACCAGATCCTCATACCATTCGATTTCAAGTTTTGGATGTACGCCACCTTGAAATAAGATCTGAGTACCTCCTATAGCTATTAATTCTTCGATTTTTTGATCTATCTCATCAAAAGAAAGTATATAACCGTCTGATTCTTTTTCATGCCGATAAAAAGCACAAAACTTACAATCTACCCAACATACATTGGTGTAGTTTATGTTTCTATCTACAATATATGTAGTGATACCTTGAGGATGAAGCTCTTTTTTGCGCTCATATGCCATGCGGCCTAAAGTCTTTAGATCGCCATGTTCTATGAGCTCTATAGCTTCATCTATACTCATTCTCATTTTATATCACTCTTTGCCTATAGCATCAAGAACGCCATTGATAAACGACGGTGACTTTTCATCTGCCAGGTTTTTTGCTAGTTCTACAGCCTCGTTTATAATTATTGCTCTGTCTGTACCTGCAATAAGTATCTCATATGCTCCAAGCCTCATTATAGCTTTTTCGACTTTGCCGATACTGCTCATATCCCAACTTGCCAAATGTTTGTCTATCTCACTATCGATTTTATCTAGATTTGCAATAGTTCCGGCAAAAAGTTCTTTTGAAAAATCTTTTTGTTTATTTCTTATCTTTTGTTCTTCAAGTATATCATCAAAAAATTCGCTAATAGTTTCATTACCCAAATCATACGCATATAGCAACCCAACGACTGCACTTCGTGCCTGATGTCTAGTAGCCATTACACAAGTTCGCTATAAAGATTTATCATTTCAATAAGACTTACCATTGCTTCAGCACCTTTGTTGCCGGCTTTCGTGCCGGCTCTCTCTATTGCTTGCTCTATTGTATCAACAGTAAGTACCCCAAAAGTAGCAGGTTTGCCATATTTTAGCGTCACGCTTGCTACACCTTTAGTAGTTTCAGCAGCAACATAATCAAAATGAGGTGTTGCACCTCTGATAACTGCTCCCAGACAACATACAGCATCATATTTGCCGGTGCTCAATGCACGATCAAGCGCAAAAGGTATCTCAAATGCTCCGGGCACAAGTATAAGATCCAATTTGCTAGCATCTCCTCCATGTCTGGCATATGCATCTTTTGCTCCGTCAACTAGACTATCTGTTATAAAATGGTTAAATCTAGCATTTATAATAGCTACTTTTTTAGTAGTATCTACTTGCAATTTACCTTCTACTATTTTCATTTTATCTTTCCTTTTATACTTAAATTTTATTCTACTATAGCTCTAATAGCATCAATTTGTTCTATTAGATCCGCTAATTTGTCTAATTGTATCATATTTGGGCCATCACTAAGAGCAATATTAGGATCAAAATGCGTCTCAAAGAAAAATCCATCTACACCTGCAGCAGCAGCAGCACGGCTAAGATACGGAATAAATGAACTATCGCCTCCACTGCTAGCATCTCCGCTTGCCGGCATCTGTACAGAATGTGTGGCATCGAAAATGACCGGTGCAAACTCTCTCATTATTGCAAGTCCGCGCATATCAACTACCAAGTTGCCGTATCCGAACGTACTTCCTCGTTCACATAACCAAACACCATATTTTTGTGCTGCTTCATAGTTTGGTTTACCTTCGTATCCTCTAGTTTTTAGAACTTTACCTACAGAATGTGCCATTGCTTGAGGAGCAAGAAATTGTCCTTTTTTGATATTTACAACCGCGTTTGTCTTCGCTGCAGCGACTAGCAAATCGGTTTGGCGACACAAAAATGCAGGTATTTGAAGCACATCAACTACCTCAGCAACACTTTTTGGCTGCGATGCTTCATGTACATCAGTGAGTATCTTATAACCGAATGTATCTTTGACTTCTTGCAATATCTTCAATCCCTCATCAAGCCCTGGGCCACGAAAACTGTCTATGCTTGTGCGGTTTGCTTTATCAAAGCTGGCTTTGAAATAGAAATCTTTGGTACAATCTTCATTGTAAACACTAAGTGCCTCTGCTATTCGCATGACACTTTCTCTGCTTTCTAATACACATGGTCCGGCTATTAATATCATAGCAATCTCTCCTCAAATATAATTATCACGATTATACCAAAAAGATTACGACTATCTCTTAAAATTTTAAATAGTCATAAACACTATTAAATCTTTTATTTTATTTATTTTCTTATATATTAACACCAGATTAATACTCATCCATTATTATTCATGTATCGGCAATTTATTTTTGAACATTAAATTGCCGAGCAAGGAAACGATAAAATGCAATTTATATAGATCGAATCATTCTCCAAAAAGAGAACAAAGCCCCCCTAGCATTAATGAAAAATCCGTTGAAGCAATAATTATCGTTTCCTTGCATATACCAAATTCTTTCGGACTATTATGGTGAGACAAAAGATCAATCTATCTTTCTGGCTACCAAATCGCCAAACAATACAAGGTCTTGCAATACTGCTTTTTGTGTCACGCCGTCTTTATCCATAGATATCATGAATTCCCCTCTTTTGCTAGCAAAGATCGGTTGATTTATAATAGCTGTAAAGTACCAATGTCCTTTATTTCCAAGTTCTTGTTTATATCTTGGCAAACTTGGGACAGCAGGAACAAATATATCTATATTTCCATCCTGATTTTCGGCTCCTACTGCTTTAAAATGATAAGCTTTGGCCTTGTCTGAAGATGGAGATATAAGTTTGGGCATATTCATATACATTGATAATAGATCATTGGAACTATAAAATGGTAGCTTTTCGCTTTTATCCGATATCACTCTGCCGTTTTCTTTTTTGATAATTCTTTTTATTACAGTTTTTGTTTGATGATTTATGATGTATATTTTTTGTTTAATTTTGTTTCTATAAGATATCATCACCGTATAGTTATCTGATACATACTTACCATTTATTACATGGCCTTTGCTAGTATGGCTCTCCTGACGGTTACCGCTCATTATATTGACCATTCCTGTGGTTTTGGCTCTAATATCTATTGAATAGCTATTGCCGGATTCATAAAGATATACGTTTGCCTTGCCAAGCTCACCCAGTATTCCAAAACTAACACTGTAATTAACATCAATGCTTTTTGCATATATAAAACTGCCTAAAAAAAATAATATAAATAAAAATAGTTTTTTCAAATCTAATTCCTCTTAATTGCTATATTAATTAATTGATTAAATTATGCAAATAAGTTGTGACATAAATGTGAAATTGTATCACAATCACTCCTTATAACTTGTTATGGTATAATATCTACCAAATAAAGATAGGATAAATATGAAAAAAGTAGCCATACTCGGACGCCCAAATGTAGGCAAAAGTTCTCTTTTTAATCGTCTGGCAAAGCAAAGAGATGCTATCACATCCGATGTAGCCGGTACTACCAGAGATATCAAAAAAAGAATAGTAACAATATCAGAAAACAGAGAATTTGAAGTCATAGACACAGGTGGTATAGATGACAGCAGTGCACTCTTTTCAAAAGTCGGCGAACTATCGCTAAAAGCTGCCCAGAGTGCTGATATTATACTCTATATGGTGGATGGTAAAATGCTTCCTGATGAAGAAGATAGACTATTGTTTTATCGTCTACAAAAATTAGGCAAACCGCTAGCATTAATAGTAAACAAAATAGACAACGACAAAGAAGAACAAGAAAGATTTTGGGAATTTATGTCATTTGGGCCGGAAGTGAGTTTCGCGGTTTCTGTAAGTCATAATCGCAAATTTGTACCATTTTATCAATGGCTGGAGAAATACATTCCGCCTAAAGTAGAAAATACTATAGCTATGCAAGAAGAGTTTGATCCGCTTTTTGATGAAGAACAAATAGCACAACAACCGGAAGAAGATGACAAACATATCAAAGTAGCTATCATTGGGCGTGTAAATACCGGGAAAAGCTCTTTATTAAATGCTTTACTTAAAGAAGAACGCTCTGTAGTAAGTGATGTAGCAGGTACCACAATAGATCCGGTTGATGAGACTATAGAATATGGGGATTATGATATAACGTTTATTGATACTGCTGGTATTCGTCGCCGAAGTAAGATACTTGGAATTGAGAAATTTGCTCTTGGCCGCACAACCGACATGCTTGAAAAAGCTAATTTGGTCTTGTTAGTAATTGATGCTACGCAAGGGGTTAGCGAACTAGATGAGAGAGTAGCCGGCCTTATAGAAAAATATCGCTTGGCATGTCTAATAGTGCTGAACAAGTGGGATTTGAGAGAAGACAAATCATATGAAGAAGCTGTAGCTGATGTACGATATAAACTCAAATTTTTACACTATGCATCACTCATCACAATATCTGCTAAAACCGGAATGAGAGTACATAAAATCATGGATGAGATAGTCAAGATCTATGAGAGGTATTCCATGAGGATACCTACAGCTAAACTAAATGATGTCATTCGTGAAGCAATAGGCCGTCACCATGTTCCATCGCATAATGGAGCGTCAGTCAAGATAAAATTTGCCACACAATATGACAGCAAACCTCCTCGTATAGCGTTAGTATCAAATCGTCCTGAATATATTCACTTTAGCTACAAGAGATATTTGGCAAACTTTTTAAGAGAAAAGTTTGATTTCGAGGGTGTGCCGCTTGAAATAATAGCAAGAAAACGAGGCGAGAGAGACGATGAAAACGAAGAGTAAAAAAGGGGTCAAATGCGTATATTAACAGGTATCCAAGCTAGCGGAAAATTGCACATTGGAAATTATTTCGGGGCAATGAAGCCCATGATAAAACTCCAAGAAGAACATGAGCTTTTTACTTTTATAGCCAATTATCATTCATTGACCAGTTCAACTGATGCTAATTTATTAAGACAATATACTCATGACGCAGCAATCGATTATCTATCCTTAGGGATTGATCCAAACAAGACTACTTTTTGGATACAAAGTGATGTGCCTGAAGTGCTTGAACTATATTGGATATTATCAAAATTTACTCCGATGGGATTACTTGAACGCGCCCATAGCTATAAAGATAAAGTAGCAAAGGGAATACCGTCTAATCATGCACTTTTCTCATATCCGGTACTTATGGCGGCTGATATATTATTACTCGATTCTCAAAAGATCCCTGTAGGTAAAGACCAAATACAACATGTTGAGATCACACGCGATATAGCTACAAAGTTCAATAATGAATATGGTGACATATTTACGCTCCCTGAGTATATCGTCGAAGATGAGCTTGCTACCATTCCAGGGATCGATGGTGACAAGATGAGCAAGAGCTATGGCAATACTATAGATATATTTATGGATGAAAAAGAATTGCAAAAACAATGTAATAAAATAGTAACTACATCTACTCCTCTAGGTGAACCGTTGGATTTTAGCAGTTGTAATGTATATGCACTTGCATCTTTGTTTTTGGATATGAAAGGAAGAAAAGAGCTTCAAGCTAGATATCAAAGCGGGCAGGAAGGATATGGGCATTTCAAAAAATATCTAAAAGAGCTTATCTGGAATGAATTCGCAGAAGCCAGAGAAAAAAGAGCCTATTATGAAGCAAATCCGCATATAGTTGAAGAAATACTAGAAAACGGAGCATCAAAAGTCAAAAAAATAGCTCAAATAAAACTAAGAACTGTAAAAGATGCGGTAGGCCTGAGATAGATGAACAATGATATACTATTACTCATAGCTGATAGTATAGGAATCGTTGCATTTACATTAAGTGGACTCTTTATTGCCAAAAAAAATCGTCTTGATCTGCTAGGGCTTTTTATAATTTCTTTTTTGACAGCACTTGGCGGCGGGGTCATACGTGATATTATCATAGACAGACCACCTATGAGCTTCACTCATTTCTTGCCTGCATTGCTTGTTATTGGTGTTGTCAGTATCGGTCTTTTATTTAAATTACACCGAAAAAGCGAAATAGAAAGCCATTATCTGTTTATTTTTTCCGATACTTTAGGATTGGTTTCATTTGCAATAACAGGTGCCCTTTTGGGTATTGGTGTAAATTTTCACGTCATTGGAGTGATGTTTTTAGCTCTTATAACCGCTGTCGGCGGCGGAGTTGTAAGAGATATGTTATTAAATGAAATACCATTGTTGTTAAAAAGCGATTTTTATGGCAGCATAGCTTTGCTTGTTGGGATCATACTTTATATATTGCATTTAGCGAATTTATTAAATAGTGCTTCTATTTTAACTGTATTTATTGGCGGTGTTGTATTAAGACTTATTGCTTTTTATAGAAATTGGCATCTACCAAAATTATAAAATATTATAAACTAATTCTTTTTATATCCATTTTCTTGTCCAATATATGTTCTACCATATCAGACTGTATCGGTCCTGTTGATGCAATATATAGATGATCTTCGCCGGTATTGATATGACCTTTTTCTTCTAGCAAACACAAAAGTCTCATTGATATAGCATCAGCAGTTTGTACTAATGTAACCGGATGGCTCATGACTTTTTCTATTGTTTTACTTACCAATGGATAATGCGTGCATCCCAGCACAATTGTATCTACATTTGCCTCCTTCATAGGAGCTAGCCAATGCTGTAACATAGATATAGTTTTTGGAGTATCTGTTTCACCTTTTTCTATCTGCTGGACCAAGCCATCACAAGCTTGCTCAAAAACTTCAACTGAATATTGATTGCTAAGCTCATTGACCAAACTTTTATATTTATCCCCGTTTAACGTTGCGGGGGTAGCTAATATCCCTACTTTTTTGGTCTTACTATGAGAAATAGCGGGTTTAAGTCCAGGTTCTGTCCCAACGACAATAAGATGTGGGTATTTTTCTCTAAGTTCAGCTATGGCTGCACTTGTTGCTGTATTACAGGCAACCACAAGCGCATCAATTTTGTAATTATGAATAAGATATTCGGTAATGGCAATACTAAAGTCCGTTATCTGCTCTTTGGTTTTCTCACCGTAAGGTGCATTGGAAGTATCTGCTATATAATAGATGTCGATACCTTTTAAGTGTCTAAGCATAGCACTAACTACCGTTAGACCTCCCAAGCCAGAGTCAAATACACCGACAGTCATTTATAAACTACGCACCGTCGTTCATTATAGACAGGAATTCTTCATTATTTTTGGTCTTAAGCATTTTAGAGAATAGGAATTTAAGTCCTTCGACCTCTTCCATGCTCTGCATGGCATTTCTAATAGCCCATACTTTTTGCAATTTATCCGGACTTAATAAAAGTTCTTCTTTTCTTGTTCCTGATTTGATAACATCAATGGCAGGATATATACGACGATCAGCAATATAACGGCTAAGGATTACTTCCGAGTTTCCTGTACCTTTAAACTCTTCAAATATTACCTCATCCATTCTGCTGCCGGTTTCTATAAGTGCAGTTGCTATAATTGTCAAGCTTCCGCCCTCTTCTATGTTTCTAGCTGCTCCAAAAAATCTTTTTGGTTTATGTAATGCATTCGCATCTACACCGCCGGAAAGTACTTTACCCGAACTTGGAGTGACTGTATTGTAGGCTCTGGCTAGTCTTGTAATGGAATCGAGCAATATAATAACATCTCTGCCAAGCTCAACACGTCTTTTAGCTTTTTCTATAACCATTTCAGCCGTTCTAACATGATTTTGAGCAGGCAAGTCAAAAGTAGAGCTATATACTTCTCCTTTTACCGAACGCTGCATATCTGTAACCTCTTCTGGTCTCTCATCAACGAGCAGAACCATTAGTGAAGCATCCGGATTATTATAAGTAATTCCATGAGCAAGCTCTTTAAGAAGTTCTGTTTTACCGGTGCGAGGAGGAGCTACTATTAAGGCTCTTTGACCTTTTCCTATCGGAGTAAATAGATCCAATACTCGTCCTGTAAGTTTCATTGGATTATATTCAAGCTTAAGTTGTTCACATGCATATAATGGCGTAAGGTTGTCAAATAGCGGCCGTTGTTTTGATATTTCAGGCGATAAATAGTTGATAGCTTCAATTTTAAGAAGTGCATAGTATTTTTCTTGATCTTTTGGCGGACGCACTTGACCGGTAACCACGTCACCGCTACGAAGTGAAAATAACTTTATTTGTGTGCTGCTCACATATGTATCATTGCTAGAATTTGCAAAGTTACTATCTACAGAACGCAAAAAGCCGTAACCATCGCTCATGAGCTCCAAGATACCGGTGAATAATATATATCCGCCTTGACTGACTTGTGATTTAAGTATTTCAAATATAAGATCTCTTCTAGGCAGCTCGTGTGGATTTTCAACCTTCATCTCTTCTGCGATTTCGAGTAGTTGTGTTAATGGTTTTTGTTGTAATTCTTCTACTTTGTAACCTTCTACCGGTACATGTGTTCTGTTTTTACGATTGTTATGATTGGGTTTTTTTTGATCGCTCATTATTCCTCTTGATTGCATGGGATATACGTTTATGAAGATAAAATAGACAAATTGCCATAAGTTTATAAAAGCATTATACTATCTTGACTCTTAAAATATCAAATCTTTTAAATAAACAAGTTCTATTTATTATTCTGGTAAAATAAACAACTTTAAAAAAATAAGGCTCGGCATTGGCAAAAGTAAAATGTACCCATTGTAATTTGATATTTGATGAAAGCGCAATGATAATAGAAGAAGTAAATGGGGATATTTGTTATTTCTGTTGCCATGGTTGCCAAGGAGTCTATCATCTGCTTAGAAACGAAGGGCTAGATACTTTTTATGCCAAATTAGGAGGAGCGACGCTTACTCCGCCTACAAATGTACCGCGAGATGATCTAGAACGATTTGACCTAGATGGATTTCGCAAGAAATATGTCAAAATACACCATGACGGATCTAATGAGATAAACCTTATCATAGAAGGAATTCACTGCTCTGCTTGTGTATGGCTCAATGAAAAAGTTCTTCACAAAACCGATGGCATTATAGAAGCTACAATAAACTACACAAATAACAAAGCAAAAATTATATGGGACAATGAAACTATCGGACTTTCACAAATCATACAAACCATTCGCTCTATAGGATATGATGCTTTTCCTTATGATCCGGCCTTGCAAGAAGAAAGAGCCACGAAAACACGCAGAGATTATTATGCGAGAATTTTGGTAGCTGTATTTGGTATGATGAATATCATGTGGATAGCAGTAGCACAGTATGCCGGATATTTTACAGGTATCGAGCAAAGATTCAAAGACATACTCAATGTTGCGGAATTTGTATTGGCCACTCCGGTACTTTTTTATAGCGGATCGGTATTTTTCCGCGGCGCATACTATGGCTATAAAAATCGTATAGTAAATATGGATACACTCGTAGCTACCGGAGCTACATTGGCTTATATATACTCCATATACGCGATGATCAGCAAACATGGTGAAGTGTATTTTGATTCTGTTGTAATGATCATTACTTTTGTACTTGTCGGCAAATACTTAGAAGTGCTTAGCAAAAAACATGCTGTTGATACACTTGATCTTCTTACAAGCACAATACCAACGGAGGTTATGGTAGTTCATAATGGAATCAAAAGTTTGGTTGCAGTAGAAAATATAGCCATAGGTGACATAATAGAAGTTAGGGCTGGAGAAAAAATCGTAATAGACGGTATCATTACAGATGGTGCCGGATCATTCGATGAGAGTTCACTTACCGGAGAAAGTATTCCTCTGTATAAACAAGAGGGTGATGCTATACTCAGCGGCTCTATTTGTTTAGACAGTGTAATACGATACAGAGCCACAAAAGATGCTTCGAATTCATTGCTGCATTCTATAGTTACACTTCTTGAAGAATCAGTAACAAAAAAACCAAAAATAGAACAGCTTGCCAATAGCATTTCCGGTTATTTTTCAGTAGTAATACTTACTATTGCTATAGCAACATTTATTGGTTGGTATCTATATGACAATAATTTTGAAAAAGCGCTCATCATATCTATATCGGTTATTGTAATTGCTTGCCCATGTGCTTTGGGGCTTGCCACTCCGATGTCGACTCTAGTTGGTATCAGTGTAGCAGCAAAAAGAGGAATACTATTTAAAGAAGCTACTTTTCTAGAAAATATGGCAAAAAGCACGATGGTCGCGATCGACAAAACAGGTACGATCACAGAAGGAAAACCTTCTGTTGTAAATGCTATTACTCATCAAGAATTTGACTACAATCTTTTGTATTCATTGGTAATTTCATCAAACCATCCAATAAGCCAAGGAATCAAGATATTTTTGGAAGAACAAAACAATAACCTCCATGAACTAAAATTAAAAGAGATGCAAACATTGCAAGCCAAAGGCATAATGGCCAAATACGATACTCATTCTATTGCCGGCGGAAATGATGCTTTTATGAAAGAACTTGGCATAAAGACTACACTTTCATCAAAACATTCATTATTCTTTTTTGCAATAGACGGAGTGCTTGTAGCATCATTTGAGCTTAGCGATAAACTTAGAATTGGTGCCAAAGAAGCCTTATTGACATTAAAATCTCTTGGTCTTAAAGTTGTAATGCTCACAGGAGATCATGCATTAAGTGCAAATGCTATAGCAAAAGAAGCCGGTATCGATAATGTTTACCATAGTTTACTGCCTCAAGACAAAGCGAAACTTATCGATGATTTTCATGCAAAAGGTGAAAGAGTAATTATGGTAGGCGATGGCATAAATGATTCAATTGCACTAGCTAAAGCAGATATTGCAATAGCAATGGGAAGCGGAGCAGATATAGCTATAAATGTAAGCGATGTCGTATTGCTAGATGAAAAACCACAAAAAATCGCAGAAGCATATCGCATATCCAAACGAACATATCAAGCTATCAAAGAAAACCTTAGTTTTTCAATAGTGTATAATATAATAGCGGTACCATTAGCCGTAATGGGATTTGTCTATCCTCTTGTATCTGCTTTATCTATGAGTCTAAGTTCACTTATAGTAGTGGGCAATTCTATTAGAATCAAACGCATTAAATTTAATAAAGGAAATAAAAATGAGTAGCAACATTATGATACTGATGCTAAGCGTATCAACATTTTTGGGCGCATTGGGTCTTATAGCACTTCTTTGGGGACTAAAAACAGGACAATTTGATGATCAATCCAAATTTATAGACGGCGCAAGATATGACAATGAAGAAGAGTTGCGTGACGCTGCAATGATGGAAGAAAAGAAAAAATCTCAAAAAGAAAAAAAAGAAAATTATAGACCAGCGGATTAAGATGATAAATAAAGCGAAAGTGACAAAATCAATTTTTAGAGAATATGACATTCGCGGTATATTTGAAAGCGAATTAAATGAACAAAGCGTCAAACTGATAGGCTTTTTTTTAGGTCAAAAAATAAAAATTATTGGCGGTGTTGTGGCTATAGGATATGATGCAAGAACTCATTCGCCTATTCTTAGAGATTATTTGACAAGTGGATTAAATAAAGCCGAATGCATGGTACTTGATATGGGTATGGTAGCAACGCCGGTTAATTATTTTGCCAATTTTGTAAAACCGGCAAACATTGATAAGCCTGTTAACGCTTCTATTATGATAACAGGTTCACACAACCCAAGCGAGTATAACGGATTTAAAATCACAC
This sequence comes from Sulfurovaceae bacterium, assembly GCA_028715055.1. Lineage (GTDB taxonomy): Bacteria > Campylobacterota > Campylobacteria > Campylobacterales > Sulfurovaceae > BN30871. The sequence continues at coordinate 3,079 of JAQTLE010000005.1, read as the reverse complement.
TTAATAAAAAACCATTTTTTGGAGATGATATTTATACTCTCGGAGATGAAGTCATCGCAAATCAAGATATGGTCATCAATGACAATGCTGCTACCACTTTCATTAATACCAAAAATGACTATATCAACTTTATAATCGAGCATTTTTCTCATTTAAAAGGTATGAATAAAAAAATCATCATTGATTGCGGTAACGGAGTAGCCGGTACCGTAATTACCGATATTTTTGATGCACTTGACCTTGATTATAAATCACTTTTTACTGAGCCTGACGGAACATTCCCAAATCATCACCCTGATCCGACTGTTGAAAAAAATTTAATAGATATTAAAAAAGAACTTAAAGGTGATTTTGAAATAGGTTTTGCTTATGACGGCGATGCAGATAGAATTGCAGTTTTAACTAAAAAACATAATATCAAAGGTGATATATTAGCCATTCTTTTATCTAGCCAAATGCAAAATCCGACCGTTATAGGTGAAGTGAAATGCTCAAGTGTAATGTATGATACTATCAACCGATACGGCAAAGCTGTAATGTACAAAACAGGACACTCAAATCTCAAGGTAAAAATGAAAGAACTTAATGCCCAACTTGCTTGTGAAGTAAGTGGGCATGTCTTTTTCGCAGATAGATATTTTGGATTTGATGATGCTATATATGCAACCTTGAGAGTTCTTGAACTTATAAAAAGCGGTCTTGACTTGGATGCTGAAATAGAAAAGCTTCCTAAACTTTATTCTACCGAAGAGATAAAAGTCGAAACCACAGAAAATGAAAAATTTGCCATAATGGAGAAGCTAAAAATATTACTCCAAAATCCTCCTTATGATTTTCCTGCTATTCAAAATATTATCGATGTTGATGGCGTAAGAGTCAACTTTGAACATGGCTGGGGACTGGTAAGAGCTAGCAATACTACCCCTGTTCTTGTAACAAGATTTGAATCGACACATGAAGATTTGGCAAAACTTTATGAAGAAAAATTAGGTCGACTCATACTTCAAGCAAAAGAAATGATATGAAAAATAGACTTTATTTTGACATTAGCAAAAATAACATTGAAGCAAAAAAAAAGCTTTTTGAAAATATAAAAATAGAACAAGATAGCATAGGATACTATAACCTTCCAAATCAAGATATATCGTCTATATTGGAATATGCTTCATCGTTTGACGGCAACATAGAGTATATTGTAGTTTTGGGGATAGGAGGAAGCTCTCTTGGAGCAAAAGCTATATATGAATTTTTAAAGCCTATTAATTGCACAAAAAGGAAATTAATATTTTTTGAAAGTACTGATCCTATATCCATAGCTCATACCTTATCACAAATTGATATATCAAAAAGCCACTTTTTGGTTATTAGCAAATCCGGCACTACCATTGAAACCATTGCGGTTTTTAAATATATCTATTCCCTACAAAACAATCATGAATACTTTACATTTGTTACTGATAAAGATTCGCCATTGGAAAAATTTGCCGATGAAATAAAAGCTAAAGTATTCAACATACCGGCCAATGTCGGTGGAAGATTTTCAGTACTAAGCGCAGCAGGATTATTGCCTCTTGCACTTACCGGCATTGACATACAAGCTATCTTGGATGGTGCTAAAGAAATAGAAATGAGCTTTTTTAATGATGGCTATATAAAAGAGATACTTTTAAATAAAGCGTTTTTTTATGCCAAAAATCATACTGCATACCATATAAGTTGCATATTTGCTTATTCTGAAACACTTAGATATTTTTGCGAATGGTTTGTGCAGCTATGGGGAGAAAGCTTAGGTAAAAAGCAACTAAATAGTGCATTTAATGTTGGGCTTACTCCAGTAGGACTCATAGGGCCAAAAGATCAACACTCCTTTTTACAACTGCTCATGGAAGGTACTAGAGATAAAACAGCAACTTTTATAAAGATAGCCGATTTCAAAGATGAACTTACTATTCCCAATATTTCATTGCCGTACCTAGAATCGCTCGATATTATTAACAAGATAGAATTTCATAAGCTTATAAATATGCAATGTGACGCAACATTTGAAGCACTAAAAGCACAAGATAGCATTCCTCTTGATGAAATTACCATTAAAGCCGTGGATGGACACAGCATAGGAGAACTTATATATTATTATGAATTGCTTACATCTTTGGTAGGACAACTTATAAATGTTGATACTTATAATCAACCGAGCGTTGAACTAGGAAAAATAATTCTCAAAAATAAATTACAAAAACTGAAAGGCCAACAATGATAAAAAAATGCTTATTTCCAGCAGCAGGATACGGAACAAGATTTCTGCCTGCCACCAAAGCTATGCCAAAGGAGATGCTGCCGATCCTCACAAAACCTCTTATTCAATACGGAGTAGAAGAGGCTCTTGAAGCTGGCATAAGCACTATGGCAATAGTCACAGGAAGAGGAAAGAGAGCAATAGAAGATCATTTTGATGTATCGTATGAACTAGAGCATCAAATCCAAGGAACCTCAAAAGAAGAATATCTAGACGAAATCCGTTCTTTGATAGATCAATGTACATTTTCATATACAAGACAGATAGAAATGAAAGGCCTAGGCCATGCCATACTCACTGGAGAAACTCTCATAGGAAATCAACCTTTTGCTGTTATTCTAGCAGATGATCTATGTGAAGATGACAAAAAAGGAGTATTGTCCCAAATGGTCGATATTTATGAACAATATCAATGTTCTATAGTGGCAATAGAAGAGATCCCAAAAGAAGAGACGAACAAATACGGCGTAATAGCCGGGAAATTAGTGGATGGAAATCAAGATATATATCGTGTTACAGATATGGTTGAAAAACCGGATCCAGTAGATGCTCCTAGTAATCTAGCAATTATAGGTAGATATATACTTACGCCTGACATATTTGATATATTAAGAAATACAAAACCAGGAAAAGGCGGAGAGATACAAATCACTGATGCCTTGCTGACTCAAGCCAAAGAAGGAAGGGTAATTGCTTATAAATTTAAAGGTAAAAGATTTGATTGCGGAAGCGTAAAAGGATTTGTAGAAGCCACAAATCACTTTGCCAAACTAGAAGGAGTTT
>JAQTLE010000004.1 GCA_028715055.1 Sulfurovaceae bacterium | reverse complement strand
CTATATCTTTTTATATCCCTGCCACGTAAAATCGGTCTTTTTATTTAGTCAATTTTTGTATTATATTTTACAAAAAAAGGGATGAAATGATTTATGGATACATAAGGGTCAGTAGCGATAAACAAACAGTTGAAAACCAAAGGTTTGAAATCAACGAGTTTTGCAAAAGAAAAGAAATCATTATAGATAGGTGGATAGAGGAGACTATATCTGGCACAAAAGAAGCAGACGACAGAAAGCTTGGCGGATTGCTTAGAAAAATGAAAAAAAGCGATACACTTATATGTTCTGAACTTTCAAGGCTTGGCAGAAGCTTGCTTATGATTATGTCAATACTCAATGAGTGCATGAAAAAGGAGGTGCATATTTGGACTATCAAGGATAACTATCGTCTCGGCGATGATATAAGCTCAAAAGTTTTGGCTTTTGCATTTGGTTTGTCTGCAGAGATAGAGAGGAATCTAATATCACAAAGAACAAAAGAGGCACTAGCTAGAAAAAAAGCTGAAGGGGTAATTCTTGGTCGTCCAATAGGTGCTAAAACAAAGGCAGAGAAGCATAAATTGGCGATACACCAAGAAAAAATTAATCGCATGCTGGATAATGGTATGTCTTATAGCGCAATGGCAAGAAAATTAAAAGTAAATAGAGCAACGGTAACTAAGTTTGTAAAAAATCAGGATATAGGGGTCTGGCATTGAATTTCCACTTTTTAGAGATTCTGATGAGATTCCGAAACGAAATGGGAACAAACTAGTTCAGAACGACAAGATGATGAGCTTAAAGCCCTCAAAGCATCCATCTTGGATCAAGCATTTAGAGGAGAGTTGTAAAATAAACTCAACTCGGCAAAAGTCTGATATTTGTTATCTCACTGCTCACACCTAGCCTCATAGGCGGCCCCCAATACCCTGTGCCTCTGTTGACATATATTTGAAGCCTGTCATTATGCTGATGAAGTCCGGATATATACGGTTGTTGCAAGGCTACAAATAATTTAAACGGATATATCTGGCCGCCATGAGTATGGCCGCTCAGCATAAGGTCTATATCGAAATTCTGCGCTTCATCTACAAATAACGGCTGATGCGCTAGAAGGATACGAGGCGAATCTTCGCTTGTCATCTTCACTGCTTTGGCTAGATCTGGCTCATAATTTCCTGTCCGATAGCCAAATAGATCATGCACCCCAAGAAGATAAAAGCCCTCTGGTTTGTCGCCTATATATACCGAACTATTTTCGAGCGTTTTGATGCCAAGCGATCTAACCGTATCTAAAATATCTTTTATATCATAAAAATACTCATGATTGCCGACTATAAAATATGTCCCATACACAGATCTCAAATTCTTAAGCTCATCCAATGCTTTTATGGCATACTTTATATCGATATCTACCAGATCGCCTGTTATGACTATAAGGTCAGGATCGAGCTTATTTACTTTCGCGACAAGCTCTTTCATAAAATTAAAGCCTATCAATCCGCCCATATGAATGTCGCTGATCTGAACGATATTATACGGAGTTTTTAGATTCTTAATCTTGATATCGACATTTTCTATGACGATCTGTCTGGCTTCATACATTGATTCGGCAGTTAGAGACAGCCCTGCTCCCACTGTAAGAAAATCCAATGTCTTCTTAAAGAAATGCCTTCTATTGTTTGATATCGGTATCAGATTAAAAGATTGATTTGTTATGTCATACAGTACGGTCAAGCAAAAAAATAAAAAAATTATGCCTAGAGGAAGCGAAAATATAAAATATAGCCAACTTGGAATGTTGTGCGTATATCTAAAAAACATATAACCTATAACACCCAAAAAATTCAGAACAAGAAATATAGTAAAAAATCTTTTGATGTTTTTGGAGAAAGTTACTTTTTGTACGAATCTTTTATAGGTGTAAAGATGAAAAAATGCAATAACTATTAAAAAAATAGAAAAAAATGCATACATCATCTGAATTAATTAACTGCCATATTTTAGATCATGAATAGCTTTGGTAATGTCATCTTGGCGCATAAAATGTTCACCTACTAAAAACGCGTCCGCTCCTATCTTGGAGAGTTCTACGACCGTCTCGTGGCTATCAATTCCGCTTTCAGCTACTATGATCTTGCCGTTTGGAATGAGCGGTATAAGCTTTTCGCTCAAGCTCATATCCATCTCGAAAGTTTCTAGATTGCGATGATTTATGCCTATGATATTTGCTCCGGCAAACATAGCCTTGATCAGATCGCTCTTGTCGTGCACCTCTACGAGCACATCAAGACCTAAATGAAGAGCATACTCGTATAGTTCTTTGAGTTCTTTTCTGCTCAAAGCTGCTGCGATCAGAAGTACAAAATCCGCGCCATATGCAAGAGCTTCGACTAGCTGATATTTATCTACTATAAAATCTTTGCGCAATAATGGTATGTTTACATAGCGGCGAACCATACTGAGATATTCTTTGTCTCCTTGAAAATAATGAGGCTCGGTGAGTATAGAAAGCGCGTCTGCTCCGCCCTTTTCATAAGCTTGAGCTATGCGGACAGGATCAAAATCCTCTCTAATAACACCCTTGCTTGGACTTGCCTTTTTAACTTCTGCAATGATACGATACGGATTTTCAGGAGTAGAACGAAGGGCACTTTTGACATCTTTTGGCATAAAAGGATTGAATGCCAATGAACGGCCGAGCCACTCTAATGGGAAATCAATTTTTCTTTTTTCTAGATCTTCTTTTGTTTTTTTTATAATCTCTTGAAGTATTTTTGGCATCTACGGAACCCTTAAAAAATTTGTAGCATTATAGCTTAGAGCTACTTATGTACTTGTATCGTTGTGTTTGATATTAAAGGAGTACACTCACGTATTTTTCGCCATTGTCCTATAGTCTCTGGGTCTTTTAAAACTTTTATGTTATTAATATCTTGAATAGCATTTTGTGCTTTTTGGCATTCACCGCCTTTGTAATATTTCCAAGCTACCATAACGATGCGATTTAAATATTTTGTATCTCGCGTAGTATTATAAAGAGTGTGCGCTGTTTTAATAACACCTTCCGAATTATCGGTTTTTGCATATAGCTCCAATAATTTTTCATAAAGAGTATTTTGGCTTTCAAACTGCGAACTATGTTCTTCTAATATATCAATTGCTTGATAATATTCGTGATACATATCAGAGAGTATAATTGCTATTCTCATAGCTATATCCTCACTTTTTGTCTCGTCATAAAGCTTTTTGAGCATTGCGAGCGCTTTATTTGGATCATTAGCATACAGCATAGCATTGGAAGCTATCTCTACATCCATCGGATCATTTGATATAGAAATAAGGTGTTCTGCTTCATTTTTGGCTGCAGAAAAATTCTTTTGTATCAAATGAAGCGTTACAAGCAATCTCAATACTTCTATATCATTTGGATTTTTTGCATAAAGGTCTTCAAGCTCTTTATTTGCGATATCTAGATTTTTATTCATCATGAGAGAAAGATGAATTTTTTTTAGCAAATATGCTTTGGAATGATTGGCATTATATAATTTATCAAAAACTTTATAGCTATTTGCATAATCTCCTTCTTCTTCATACCACAAACCTTGCATGATGTGATCATCTTCTGTAGTAATATCCAAAGACATGGGCTGCGCGTTGCTAATATTTCCAAAATCTTGAGGATGAGTATATACCCATAATTTTAAGCTTATAAAAGAAAGTGCTAAAACCAACAAAAATGAAAGTATGATAGTTATTATACGATTCCCGGACACTCTTGTCTCACCTCGTCTTCATTATTTTTAAATTGTTCCCAAAATGGGAATGTACAGCATTGCACCGGCCTTGCATCATATATTGAACATTGTTCGTTTTTTTCATCAAAAAAAATACATGCGTGATCATTCTCGCCAAGCTGTTTTTCTATCAATGAATAGCGATGTCCTACTTTTTTTATATATATTGTAGCAAAATCTTCTACACTTAGCGTTAAATGATCTGCAATGCATCTTATTTCTTCCGGCTTAACCCAAATATAACCGCTTTCCCCCCTGCAGCAATGCCCGCCGCAAGTGGAACACTTTGAAGGATCAAAGCAATAATTATATCCTTCTTTAAATTCAGCCATCCTCTTAACCCCTTTGCGCTTTTATACTATGCGTAGATGCAAATTCAAATGCTTCTTTAGCTTCTTTTGTATATATATCATTTTTTTCAAAAATAATCAATGGAGGCAGCACTTTTGTAGATGCCTTTGAATTATGGCGACAAGCAAAGAGAGCCAATTTAGACTCTTTTTCGCTTTTTGAATGTACGAATCTCACAACTTCAGGTGTCAAATGATATTTCTTTAGCGAACTAAAAATATCACCTATCTGCTTAGCATCATAACAGAAAAAAAATCTGCCTTGCGGAGATAGTATCTTGTGTACTTTTGCAAAAAAATCATCAAGAGGTAAATGTGTGGCATATCTAGCTATATGCAAACTATTATTTTCACTTTTTATCACTCCATCGGCATAGAATGGAGGATTAGATACTACGATATCAAACGGTAAAGAAGGCTTAAAATCCAAAAAATCCATATTATGCGTCTCTACGGTTATTTGATTTATGCCGTAGTTATGGCCGGCATATTCTATCATTGATAATTGCTTATCTATAATGGAAGGTGTCACGCCAAATTTACTACTCAATACAAGACCAACAATGCCGACTCCACATCCCACATCAAGCATCCTTCCTTTGGGAGCAAAAAAAGATATAAAATGAACAAGAAATATAGAATCACTATTATAGCAATATCCACTAGGCGATTGATAAAGAAGCATATCGGTCTCTTTTTTTGTTGTAATTTTACTACATTTCAAGTATAATCGCGTTTATGAATAAAAATCAAAGTTTATATCCGCCGTCAACTGATTTTTCTATGCTTGATTATGAATGTTCTTATTTGCCCAATAAGATGGTGCGAATGAAATACAAATACATAAATGAGCCGAATATGATATTTACATCAGCGGTAATAAAAAGAGGTTGGAGAAGATTTGGAAAATATTATTTTCATCCTACATGCAATGGTTGCAATGAATGTAAAAGCCTTAGGATCGATGTAGAAAACTTTACTATTACCAAAAGCCAAAAAAAGGCTATCAAACGAAATTCACAAACACAAATCATAGTTGGGCGACCAAGCCTAACCAAACATCATCTAGATCTATATAATCGATATCATTATTACAAACAAGATAAAGACGGCTGGAAATATCGTTCGATATCACACAAAGAATATTATGAAAACTTTGTAGACGGTGCTGAAGATTTTGGCAGGGAAGTACTGTATTTTCAAGGAGAAAAACTTGTATGTGTAGACTTGATTGATATATTAGAAGACGGCATAAGTGCTATTTACTGTTATTACGATCCTGATTTTGATGAACTGTCACTTGGTACTTTTTCTCTGCTTTATCAAATAGAGCTTGCCAAGCAACTAGGCCTCAAATGGGTTTATTTGGGTTATTGGGTGGAAGGATGCAAAGCATTTGCCTATAAACCGAAATTCCAACCGCAAGAATTGCTTGACGGCTTCCCTGCCATAGAAGAAAAGCCAAAGTGGGAAAAAGCATAAAAACTGAATAATTATATATTTATCTTTCGCACCCAATTCCAAAAAAGTCTATCCGGATTTACTCTGCTGTCTATTTCTAAACCATTTACGATATTTAAAGCTAATTCATTGGCTAAATACGGAGCCAATACAAATCCTCTGGCTCCAAGTCCATTTAAAATATAAAGATTGTCGATATAAGAAAGCGGATATTTTCTGCCATTTAAGATATTTGGATAATTTAGCATTTTAGTTACATCTATAACTTTGCCTACAACCGGAGCAAAATCTCTACTTCCGCTTCTCATGCCACAATGAGTTTGCAAAAGTTCAAAATCACTTGTATCAATTAACCTAGAGGCACGATTTTTTAATTCCATGGCTTTGGATTGATCGCAAGATTTCGGGACTTTAACTTCAAGTTCGTGAGTGGCACCTATTTTGATAATGCCATTCATATTGGCCGAGATAGATAAACCCTCATGAAGTGAAAATTTTAGCGGCAAAGAAGTAGAAAAATCCGCCCTATTGCCCCATGTACCTTTTATACCCATATATTTTATATCAACTAAATTATTCTCAAATCCGGTAGCAAGTACCAGATTTTTTGCATCAAAACCTTCAACATGCCATCTATCATCTATAAAATCTATATTTTTAACCTCTAAAAGTTTAAAATCAATATTTTTTAGAAGTATGTTGCAAAGCTCTACTGTATCGCAAGTCCCTGCTTCTGTGAACAATGTACCGTCAAAAATGGTTTGAATATGAAGTTTGGATAGTTCTTCAGAACTTAATGACTTATTTTTGGCTTTATTAAATTGTGAATAGTATGGGATTTTGGATGCATCTATACTATCTTTTGGCAGCCTTATTATACCTGTGGCATGATAATATTCCGGAAATTTTTTAGAGTAAAACGAGTAAGAATATGAAAATGCATCATCTGTTAGATCTTTGATCGGAGAGTTTACTCCGATCTTTGGAGATATAAATGCCCCTGCAGCTCCACTTCCGCCACTGGCAATTCCGTTTTTGTCCAGCACAAGCACTTTTTGTCCTAATTCATTTAAAAAATATGCTGCACTTGTACCTGCGATCCCAGCACCGATAATAATGGTATCATAGGATCTTATTGGCATTTTATATTGTGATTTCTTTTATATCTGCAATACTTTTAAAACTATTATAAATAGCTCCTATTGTAGCTTGACGATTCAATTTAAGTACTTCATCGTCGCTATTTACCATTACATTATCAAAATAAGTATCAAGACTATTTTTGAGCCCAAATAGTGCGCCTAACTTCTTTTCATAGCTATCATATGAAGCATTTGATACAGCTGTAAACTCATTATATAATTCTTTTTCTTCATTTTGTGAAAATAGAGCAGTATTGACTTCCGTTTTACCGCTATCGCAAGAGATATTTGCAACCCTTTTGAAAGTACTAGAAATGTTCTTGAAATCATCTCTAGAAACTATAGAGTTCAAAGCCAAAGCTTTTTTGAATATTTCACAAACATCTCTCTCGCCCGAAGCTAGAACAGAAGTTATGATGGACGGATTTGCATCTATGGATTTATATATTCTCTCTATGATAAAAGATGATAAATTTTCCAAATCAAATGACTGATAGTTTAATGACAAATCAGAAATTGTACTTTTTATATCAAAAGGCAAATCGTATTTTACCAAGATACGAACGATTCCATTTACCGCACGGCGTAGAGCAAATGGATCTTTAGAACCGGTAGGAATTTTACCTACACTAAAAAGTCCCAATATTGTATCAAGCTTTATAGCCATAGCAACTATAGCGCTAAAAAGAGCACCCGGAAGTTCTGCGCCCTCGCCTACTGGCATATATTGCTCTTTTATGGCTTCACAAATCTCGGTTTCTTTTCCAAGTGCTGTAGCATAATAATATCCCATAAGCCCTTGGAGCTCTGTAAACTCATATACCATTTCACTGGTTAGATCTGCTTTTGCCAAACGCATGGCTTCGCTCATAAGCGGTTTTAAAATATCTAATTTTCTATCAAATTTATCGCTATATTTTTCTACAAGATACAGGGCTATTTTTTCTTCTCTGTCTATCTTATCTTTAAGTGATCCAAGTCCATCCATAAATTGTACTTTTTCAAGACCTTCTATGCTAAGCCCTCTTTTTAAATCATTATCATAAAAGAAAAGAGCATCTGTGAGTCTTGGCTTCAATACTCTTTGATTGCCCTCTATTACTTTAGAATAATCATCCGTAACAGCATTGCTGACTACTACGAAGTTGTTTGACAATTTGCCATTTTTGAAAACAGGAAAATACCTTTGATGCTCTTTCATGGAAGTAATTATAACTTCAGGGGGCAGACGCAAGAAACCTGCATCAAACGTACCTAAAAGCGCTTTTGGATTTTCTGTGATAGCTACTACTTCGGCAAGCAGATCTTCGTCTCTTTCTATTTCTACACTTTGGGTTTGCTCTATATCATCAAAATCTGCTAAGATCAAAGCTTTTCTGTTATCAGGTTTTAGTATAACTGCACCATTTTTTAATATATCTTCATATAAAGTCGTATCGGGCACTTTTATGCTGTTGGTATTTACCATGCGATGCACAAAAGTTGCAGCACCACTTTTGACGCCAAAAAGTTCTACCGGAACCACATTGTTGCCAAATCTTACTTGAAGCCAGCGAATAGGACGTATAAACTCATCGCTTCTACTTGCCCATCTCATCATTTTACCAAATGCCATAGAATTTATCCACTCTAGCAGCATGCCTTCAAGCAAACTAACTGTTTCTTTACCATTTACTGTATTAGAATAAAAAAGTACTTCTCTGCCTTTTTCTTCACGTGTTGTAAGACTATCAAAAGAAACACCGCATTTGGCAGCAAAACCGATACCGGCTTGTGTTGGCTTACCATCTTGCATAGCTACGTTCAATGGTGGACCCACAAGCTCTATTATACTACTTGATTGAGTTATTGGCATGGATTTGTGCATCAGTACTAAACGTCTAGGTGTGTAATAAAACTCAAATTCACATTCTAAAGAATTTTTTTTAAGTATATTTTGCCAAGAAGTTCTAATATTATCAAGGATTTTCAATAATGGAATAGCCGGGAGCTCTTCAACTCCGATTTCTATAAATAAAGATTGCGTCATTAACTAGATTCCTAAGGAAAGATTGGGATTATTGTAACAAATGTTTAGTAAATAGAGGGTTAATTAGACGAGTTATCGTTATCGAGATCTTCTAAGCCATTTCCATTCGGATTAAATTTATTGCTGTAAAAGTTACGAATAATAACAAAAGTAATGCCGACAAATAACACTAATGCTATTATATAAAATATCTCGCCTATGCTCATTTGTTAATCTCCTTGAAAATATTATAATTTTGTCTAAGAGCCTCATAAGATATGATGCCTACACTAAGAGCCAAATTAAGGCTTCTTCCGTCTTTTGTCATTGGTATGGTTATACATTGATCTTTATTTGCTTCTAATATATCAGACGGTATACCGCTAACCTCGGAACCGAATAATAAAAAATCGCCATTTTTATATGTTGATTCAAAATACAACTTATCTGTCTTTGTAGTTGCCAGATGAAAATGTTCATCTATAGGATGTGCCATCAAAAACTCTTCTAAACTCTCCCAGACCTTTAAGTCAAGCTTGTGCCAGTAATCAAGTCCCGCACGTTTGACCTCTTTGTCGTCAATTGAAAATCCAAGCGGTTTAACTAGATGCAGTGTTGCTCCCATATTAACGCATAATCTGCCTATTGTGCCTGTATTTGGCGGAATTTGAGGATGAATTAAGACTATATTGAACATTAAAAAACTATCGTCTTGTTACCGTTTACAAATACGCGGTCATTAATCACAAGCGATAATGCACGAGAAAGCACGATCTTTTCTACGTCTTTGCCGGCACGCTGCATATCGCGCCAATCAAATCTGTGATTAACAGGAATTACATCTTGGGCTATAATAGGCCCTTCATCAAGGTCGTTAGTTACAAAGTGTGCAGTTGCACCTATAATCTTTACACCTCTATCATAGGCTTGCTTATATGGATTCGCTCCTATGAAAGCAGGCAAAAATGAGTGATGAATATTTATAATTTTGCCGGCAAAATTTGACACGAAATTAGGAGTAAGTATCCTCATGTATTTTGCTAACACCATATAATCAAAATCTATGCTTTTAAGCACATCAATGACAAGTTTTTCATGCTCATCTCTATTCATTCCATCAGCACTGATATGAAAAAACGGTATATCAAATCGGCGCACCAAATGTTTTAATGTATCATGGTTTGCAATGACAGCTTCGATGTCAGCATCAAGTTCTCCATCAGCATGACGAATAAGAATATCGCCTAATGCATGAGATTCTTTAGTAACCAATATAACTATTTTTTTACGCCTAGGAAGAATAACTCTAGTATTTGCATTTTCTGGTAATATGGCTTTTAGTTCTTCTTCTAAGTTTTTGGCCTCAAATTCTCCAGAGACTACCGTTCTCATAAAAAAGCGTCCATTTTCGGGTTCAACAAATTCTCTATTGCTTTCTATGTTCAAATTACGATCAAAAAAAACTTTTGAAATTTTATATACCAACCCTTTAGCATCTTCGCAATCTATAAGTACTCTAGCTTTTGCTGTATCTTCCATCGATCATTATCCTTATAATTATGCTAAAGCATATTTAGCAACTATGTCACCCATCTCTTTGCAATTGCATAGGACTTTTGCATCATATGCACCTATATCGCCGGTACGATAACCCTCTTTGAGAACTTTCTTGATAGCATTATCTATTTTATCAGCAGCTTCAAGTTCGCCGAAAGCATATTTAAGCATCATAGCAGCACTTGATATTGTAGCAAGAGGATTGGCAATGCCAAGTCCGGCAATATCAGGGGCAGAGCCATGTATAGGCTCATAAAGTCCTACGCCTTCACCCGTACTTGCACTTGGAAGAAGCCCAATAGATCCGCTTAGCATACTAGCAGCGTCAGACAATATGTCTCCAAAAATATTACCAGTAAGGATCACATCAAACTGTTTTGGATTACGAATAAGCTGCATTGCGGCATTATCTACATACATATGCGATAGCTCGACTTCGGGATAATTTAGTGCGACTTCTTCAACTATATCTCTCCAAAATTGACTTACTTCTAAAACATTTGCTTTATCGACAGAACATATACGCTTATCTCGCTTCATGGCTATTTCAAAAGCTACTTTGGCTATGCGTTCTACTTCAGGTCTTGTATAGATCATAGTGTTATAAGCATAGTCTTTTAGATATTCTCTTGGTTTGCCAAAATAAATTCCACCGGTTAACTCTCTTACTACCATTATGTCAACGCCTTGCACGACTTCGGGTTTGAGCGTAGAAGCATTTACAAGCTCGTCATAAACTATAGCAGGACGTAAATTGGCAAATGTTCCCATCTCGGCTCTTAATGCCAATAACCCACTCTCCGGTCTAAGATGTCGTTCCAAATTATCCCATTTTGGACCGCCTATCGCTCCAAAAAGTACTGCGTCACACTCTTTTACGCCGTTTTTTGTATCATCAGGAAATGGTACGCCTGTTGCATCTATGGCAGCACCGCCCAATAACATTTCTCGATATTCAAATTCCAAATCACAACTTGGCGCAACAGCTTCTAAGACTTTAATAGCCTCATCTATTATCTCCGGCCCGATACCGTCACCTCGTATTACACCTATTTTATATTTTTTCGCCATATTATTTTCCTAACTCTTTTTTTGCAAATTCTATAAGTCCTCCGGCATCAACCAAAGACTGCATGAATTCAGGGATCGGGATAAACTTGTACGTTTTGGCTTGCGTTATATTTATAACTTCGCCTTTATCCATATCTATTCTTATAGTATCGTCTTCATTTATCTCATTTGCTTCAGCTAATTCGAATATCGGCAATCCCATATTAAATGCATTTCTATAAAAAATCCTAGCAAATGTAGGAGCAATAACAGCGCTTATTCCGGCTGCTTTGAGTGCGATAGGAGCATGCTCGCGACTGCTTCCGCATCCAAAATTTTCGCCTGCAACTATGATGTCTCCGACACTCATTTTCGAAACAAACTTCGGATCGGCATCCTCCATCACATGCTTGGCTAGCTCTTTTGGATCACTTGTATTTAGATACCTTGCTGCGATTATCAAATCAGTATCAATATTTTCTCCAAACTTCCAAACTTTACCTTGCACAAGCTATCCTTTTGTCTTAAATTTGGGCGATTATATCTAAAATTTACATAAAGTGCCAAACAATGGAGCCATTAGAATAATAAAAAACCTGTAAAAGCTGATGCTATTAAAAAAATTTCGGTATAATATGGCTCAATTATAAAATCAATTTAAAAACAGAAAAAGTTATATCTCTTATTATAAAATCAAATAGCAATAAGAGCTTCCAAAATACCAAATCAAGGATTCATAATAATGGCAGAAAAAGATAGCATAACCAGAATAGAAGAAATATTAAGTGCCAAAAAAAAGAGCGATGTTATAACATATGAAAACATAGCCAAAGAATTTGCAAAACCTATCACAGGCGCTCAAGCAAAAAAAATATATAAAATCACTCAAGATAAACAAATAAATGTTATAAGTGCTTCTGAGTATGCAAAAAACGCTACAATAAAACAACAAGACGTGAATAAAGAGCTATTACGCAAAAAAAACCATGATGGCAATTTAGAAGAAGAATTTGATTTTGCAAAAGAAAAAGAACTTTTAGAATGGAGTAGAAGTGATAGTCCAGTAAGGATGTATCTAAGAGAAATGGGCAAAATACCTCTTCTGACAAAAGAAGAAGAAGTTGACCTTAGCGTTCAAATAGAAGAAGGTGAAGATATCATCATTGATGCGATTTGCTCTGTGCCATATCTAGTTGGGTATATAATAAAATATAGAGAACCTTTGCTCAATCGTGAAAGACGCGTTAAAGAGTTATTTAAAAGTTTTGAAGATGCGGATACAGAAGAAGAAACTGAAATCGAAGAAGCTGATGAAACAAATAACGAAGATGGCGAAAGTAATGGAGCCGAAGAGTCTAAGCCAAAGCCTGTAAAAGATGACAAAAGAGTGCAACAAGTACTTGAAAGCTTCAAAACACTTGAAAAAGCAAAAAAAGAGTGGATGAAATCACGCAATGAACTCATAAAAATGATCGAAGAAAAAGGCGAAGAAGAATCCGAATTGCTATTTTTTGAAAGACTTAAAGTTGCTTTCAAAAAAGAACAGCTCAAAGATGCTTTATTGCAACTTGGGCCAACAAGTAAACTTATAAATGAATTAGTAAAAGCAATGGAGACTGCACTAAAAAGTGATGATAGTTTTGATAAAGAATTGAAAAGATTGGAATATAAACTTCCATTATTCAATGAGATACTTCTCAAAAATCACCAAAAAATTCTAAAAAACATTATAAATATGGACAAAGAAGAGATCGCACTTGCCGTACCTGAAGCTACAATGGTGAGCACATATGTGGAGATCAAAAAACTTTTTGAAACTAGAGAAGCCAGTAAGGGCGGTTTTGATCTTAGCCCGGAAAAATTGGCTGAAATTTTAAATCAGATCAGACTAGGAAAAGCCAAAAGCGAAAAAGCAAAAACCAGAATGGCAAAATCAAACCTCAGACTGGTTGTATCCATAGCAAAAAGATACACCAATCGCGGATTGCCGTTTTTGGATCTTATTCAAGAAGGCAATATTGGCCTTATGAAAGCCGTTGATAAATTTGAATATGAAAAAGGATATAAATTTTCAACATATGCGACATGGTGGATACGTCAAGCGATCAGTAGAGCTATTGCCGATCAGGCAAGAACCATCAGAATACCTATTCACATGATCGAGACTATAAACCGCATCAATAAAGTGACACGCAAATATATCCAAGAAAACGGTGCTGAACCTGATATGGAAACAATAGCAAAAGAGATAGGATTATCTGTCGACAAAGTAAGAAATGTCATTAAGATCACAAAAGAACCGGTCAGCTTAGAATCTCCTGTAGGAGATGAAGATGATGGAAGATTTGGTGATTTCATCGAGGATAAAAACACACTAAGCCCGACAGAAGAAGTGCTTCGAGATGACCTTAATAACCAAATTGATGAAGTGCTTGAACAGCTAAATGAACGTGAAAGAGCAGTTATTAGAATGAGATTTGGGCTTTTAGATGATGAAAGTGACAGAACGCTCGAAGAGATAGGCAAAGAACTAAATGTTACCAGAGAAAGAGTCAGACAAATAGAATCATCGGCTATCAAAAAACTAAAACACCCGAAAGTCGGCAGAAAACTCAAAAACTATATCGAAGAGTAAAGATTGAATTTCTATGCGCTTATCATAGGGACGGAGATCTTAAATCGCCGTCGTACCGATAAGCATTTTGAATTTCTCTCAACGGAACTTGCCAAATATGGCTATACACTTAAAGGCTCTGTCATTATAGCAGACGAGCCAAATCTCATCATATCAACACTCAATTGGCTTAATTCGTTGCCAAATAGCATAGTTTTTAGCTTTGGCGGCATCGGTTCAACTCCCGATGATTATACCAGGCAAGCAGCATCTGAGGCATTGAGTGATGGGAAATTATATCAACATAAAGAGGCAAAATCCATAATAGAATCCGCATTGGGTGATAAAGCATATCCTCATGCTATCAAAATGGCCGACTTGCCCCTTGAAGCACATATCATAGAAAATCCATTTAATAAAATGCCTGCATTTAGTATGTTTGACCGTTTCTTTTTTGTGCCTGGGTTTCCTGAGATGAGTCATCCGATGATCAAAGA
This sequence comes from Sulfurovaceae bacterium, assembly GCA_028715055.1. Taxonomy (GTDB): domain Bacteria; phylum Campylobacterota; class Campylobacteria; order Campylobacterales; family Sulfurovaceae; genus BN30871. The sequence continues at coordinate 146,538 of JAQTLE010000004.1, read as the reverse complement.
TATCCTCGTCAAACTCAATATCACTCCGCGGAAAATATATCGTTATACTTTGACAGCACTATGTAAAGAGAGCGAACTCATTGAGACCATGGAATCATTACCAAAACATATAGAATGCTCATCTTTGCCAAAAATTTACAGCGATGGTCCTAGAGTCATATTATCAATAGCATCAGATGATGATACTGAGGCAAAAAATGCATTTGAGATGTTTACCCAAATGCTTGATGCGAAAAATATTTCATATGCTTTGCATGATGAAGATGAAAATTAAAACTAACGATATATTCTATCTTCTCGTCTCATTTATATAATCAAAATCTACTCGAAAATATATGGGTCAGTCATATTCATCGCTTCAATCATCCTTGATGGTAGTTTATATAGAGCTTTCAATATGTGAAATTATTCATAAATTTGCATTGGATTATAGATCGATAGCTAATAATTAAGTATGGTTCCTAGTTGAAAAACGATAGGAACCAAACAAAAGTGCAGCATGGATCTTTCAACCCGCACCCTTTACATTGTTATTCTAGCAATGCAAAAAGCACTTTTTAAATGCAAGGTTATGTATCTTTATTGGCTAGATCAAATCGATCCAGATTCATCACCTTGGTCCATGCAGCGACAAAGTCATGAACAAATTTTTTCTGAGCATCAAAGCTTGCGTATACTTCAGCCAAGGCCCGTAACTGTGAATTTGATCCGAAGATCAGATCTATACGACTCGCAGTCCACTTTTGCTCATCTGTTTTACGATCATGCCCTGCAAATAAATCTTTATCTTCCGATACCGATTTCCATACAGTATTCATATCAAGCAGATTAACGAAAAAATCGTTAGTAAGTGATTCTGGACTATCAGTGAAGACACCATGCTGAGTCCCGCCTACATTTGTATTTAAAACACGCATACCGCCAACTAGAACTGTCATTTCTGGTGCAGTAAGAGTCAATAATTGCGCTCGATCTACCAGAAGTTCTTCGGCTGTCACGGAGTATTTACCCTTTAGATAGTTGCGGAAGCCATCTGCTATCGGTTCAAGGACAGCGAAAGATGCTATATCAGTCTGCTCTTGCAAAGCGTCCATACGACCTGGTGTGAAAGGGACAGTGACTTCATGTCCGGCATTTTTTGCTGCTTGTTCAATACCTGCACAACCTGCTAAAACGATCAAATCAGCGAGTGAAACTTTCTTGTCGCCAGACTGTGCATCATTAAACTCGTGTTGTATGCCTTCAAATGTAGCAAGCGCTCGTGCAAGTTTTTTCGGCTGATTTACTTCCCAGTCTTTCTGCGGTGCAAGGCGAATACGGGCACCGTTAGCGCCACCGCGATTGTCAGAACCACGAAAAGTAGAAGCTGATGCCCAAGCCGTTGAAACAAGTTCCGAAATAGAAAGTCCGGAATCAAGGATCTTTTCTTTTAAATAAATGATATCTTTTCCATCGATCAGTTTATGATCACGTGCAGGAATAGGATCTTGCCATATAAGTTCCTCATCAGGGACTTCCTGACCAAGATAACATGACCGTGGACCCAAATCACGGTGCGTTAGCTTAAACCAAGCCCTTGCAAATGCATCTGTGAACTCATCATGGTTTTCAAAAAAATGTCTTGAGATCTTTTCATAAATGGGATCAAATCGTAAAGAGAGGTCTGTAGTCAGCATCGTTGGTGCACGGCGCTTTGATGATTCATAAGCGTCAGGAATTGCATCAGCGCCAGCACCATCTTTTGCTCTCCATTGATAAGCTCCCGCAGGACTTTTTATGAGTTCCCACTCGTAGCCAAAAAGGTTCTCAAAGAAATTATTACTCCATTGTGTTGGCGTAGAAGTCCATGTAACTTCCAGACCGCTAGAGATTGCATCGGGACCTTTTCCCGTGCCAAAACTGCTTTTCCAGCCACAACCCTGCTCTTCAATGCCTGCTGCTTCAGGTTCAGGACCTACATGTGACGCATTACCAGCACCATGACATTTACCAAAAGAATGACCGCCCGCGATAAGTGCCACAGTCTCTTCGTCATTCATAGCCATACGTGCAAAGGTTTCACGAATATCTTTGGCTGCTTTGAGTGGGTCAGGTTTTCCATTAGGACCTTCGGGGTTAACATAAATCAGTCCCATTTGAACTGCTGCAAGAGGGTTTTCCAACTCTTCATGATCACCCGCATATCGCTCATCATCCAGCCAGGTGTTTTCTCTACCCCAATAGATATCTTTTTCAGGTTCCCATATATCCACGCGTCCACCGCCAAATCCAAAGGTTTTGAAGCCCATTGACTCCAATGCAACGTTACCGGTCAGAATCATAAGATCCGCCCAGGAGATTTTTCGACCATACTTTTGTTTGACTGGCCAAATTAGCCTACGGGCTTTGTCAAGGTTGATATTATCGGGCCAGCTGTTCAACGGTGCAAAACGCTGATTCCCATTGCCGCCTCCTCCACGCCCATCGCCGGTACGATAAGTACCGGCACTATGCCATGCCATACGAATAAAAAGTGGCCCATAATGCCCAAAGTCTGCCGGCCACCAATCCTGTGAGTCTGTCATTATGGCTCTAAGATCTTTTTTCACAGCTTCTAGATCTAAAGTTTTGAATTCTTCCGCATAGTTAAAATCCTCTCCCATAGGATTAGATAGTGAACAGTGTTGGTGCAAGATATCTAGTTTTAACTGGTTAGGCCACCACTCCTGGTTGGACTTGCCGCCACCTGCAGTATGTTTCAAAAATTGTTTATTGTCAAACATGGCATTCTCCTTATAAGGTTAAGCTTGATTAAAAGATGCCATGAAAGACATCTAAACCTCTTTTTCTTTAAGTAAATATATCAAGCTTGAAATTTTCCTGTAGTACGTTATATGTTTCAATCTTATGATTCGTCCAAAATCTCCGCCTCGACCAATTTCATTAGAAGAGCAAGCGATTCTTGCCAGCCCAGATAGCAAGCATCTTCCGGGATGACAGAGGGTACTCCATCTTGCACTATGTTTAATTCTGTTCCAACAGATACTTGCTTCAAGGTAATCGTCGTATACATTTCACCAGGCAGATTCGGGTCGTCAAACCTGTCTGAATAGCGAATTCGTTCATGTGGTATCAATTCAAGGTACTCACCGCCAAAAGATTGGCTCTTGCCGGTAGTGAAGTTTGCAAATGACATCTTGTAGGTACCGCCAACCTTTGTCTCCATATGATGCACATTACATGTAAAGCCATTTGGCGGAAGCCATTTTGATATTGCATCTGCATCAAGAAAAGCCCGGTAGACCCGTTCAGGTACTGCTTTGAGTATACGATGCAATCGGATAGTGTAGGATTTTACTGTTGTTATTGACATACGCTCACCTCTATCTTAAAGTAACAGTAATTTTTACATCATTATGTTTAAAATGAATAATTAAAATCTGCTTACTGATTTTTTATTAGTTTTATTTAAGACATAGTGACCATGTAACAATGATGTTGCTAAACTATTTCTATATTATGCAGCACCACTCCAAACACTCGCCTCGTTCCATATCTTGTTTAAACAAGATATGGAACGAGTTAAGACTACTTATCGTCTTAAACATAATTATGATAATATTTTCAAAATTTTTCAAGGACATAAATATGAATATAGACAAAATAGGTTACGGTAAAAACCCGGATGAAGTAAAAGTGGTTATCGAAGTACCTCTAAATTCAAATATCAAATATGAACTAGATAAAGATAGCGGCGCTATTATGGTTGATAGAGTTTTATATTCAGCTATGCATTATCCTGCAAATTACGGTTTTGTGCCAAATACTCTTTCAGACGATGGCGATCCAGCTGATATATTGGTACTTTGTGATTATGTGCTTCAGGCAGGCAGCGTAATCAAATGCAGACTTGTGGGTGTACTTTTAACAGAAGATGAAAAGGGCGGAGATGAAAAACTAATTGCAGTTCCATCAAGTAAAATAGACCCAACTTATGACAACATTCAAGATCTTAATGATATTCCTGTGCATACACAAAATCGTATCAAAAATTTCTTTGAAACATATAAAGCACTTGAACCAAATAAATGGGTAAAAGTTACTGGTTTCCAAGGTAAGGCCGAAGCAACAGCTATATTAGAAAAAGCTATCAAAAACTACAAATAATATCTCTCATGGGACTGCGGTCCCATCTTCATCTGAACACTAAAAATATTTTGTAGTGACTAGTCACGAGAGCCGTCTGCCAAAGACCTAATTTTGAGCTTCGCTTAAAATTTGAGAACTAATTAATGGTCTAATTATCTATCTCTTCTTTTCGATTGGCTAAATATCTTCCTATTCCGTCTGCTATACCCTTAGCCACTCTTTCTTGATATGATGGATCAAAAAGTTTGATCTGCTCCTCTGGATTCGTAATATATCCGATCTCCACCAACACAGATGGCCTACTAGCGCCGACTAATACCCAAAAAGGTGCGCTTCGAACTCCACTGTCACGAGCACCTAAATTTTTAAGCAAATTTTTCTGAATATCGATTGCTAATTTATTTGAAAGTATAATTTTTGGACCAGATAAAACCGCATTGAGTATTACGTGTTTGCTTCTATTGTCTGTGCCTTGCAATACTGAACTATTCTCTCTCTCTGCAACTCTGCGACTTCTTTCGTCACGTGTATTTTGCAAAAAAAACGTTTCGACTCCGTGCATGAAATATTTATCATTTGGTGCTGCATTGCAATGAAGCGAAACAAAGATTTTTGCATCTTTGCGATCGGCTATCTTCGTTCTTTGCTCCAAGGTTATAAAGTAATCATCATCACGCGTCAAATATACTTTATATCCTCTATCAGTTAATGTTTTACCTAATTTTTTTGCCATCGCAAGTACGGCATCTTTTTCTTTTTTTCCGTCGCTGATTGCACCTGGGTCTTTACCGCCATGACCTGCATCGATTACTACTACATCGCCACAACTTGAACCATAGGATATTGCATCATGATTTTCATTTTTGATTTCTTGATCATTTATATTATTTTTATCGTTAATTTTGTTATTCTCAGAATTATCTATTTTTTTTGGTTCTTGTATATCTGCATAACAAAATGTTTTTTCATTCTTTTTTAGTTTTAATGGTATTTTATATGTTTTTTTGGAAGGAGAAAAATATGGCTTGCCGCCAAGCTCACCATTGATCACAATCCTTATCTTAGTCGGATTGTTTTGTGCTATACGAACCGTTTTATTGGCATCAACTGTACCTATATCCTTGCCTATAATGGCATTTTCAAAATCGAATACCTGCCTGTACGGATTATTGATATTAAAATTATATATTTGATCACTGCTTATAGCCGAATTAAATTGTAACTCCAATACTTCATTATCCAATGACACTTTTTCTAAAATATTTATTGCATAAATAAAAGTATATGCAAATATTATATTAACAAAAAAGAATCTCAAGATCATATTTATATTATTCCTTTTCTCCAAATACAAGTTTATGCATCAATTCTTTTACTGTTATAATTTCTGATAATCTATAACCGTTTGCACCGGTAAAAAACAATCCTTTGTTTAAATCTCCATAATAAGCATCGCTCAGTCTGTCAGCTATACAATATCCGACAGCTTTTGCTTCTTCGCCTCTATGGCAAGGAGCAACACAATTTGAAATACATGCTACTTTTGGAGCAGTGCCCTCTTCTATAATTTTATGAAGATTTGTTTTTACACCTCTAGCGGGATAACCTACCGGTGATTTAAAAAGCTGAATATCTTCTTTTGTTGCATTAATGATAGTTTGCTTAAAAACATCACTGGCGTCGCACTCCATAGTACCTATGAATCTCGTACCCAATTGTACTCCTCTTGCTCCTAAGGCAAACATTCGTTCTATGTCCTCATGATTCCATATTCCTCCAGCTGCAATAACAGGAATATCCCCCCACTCTTTTGCTTCTTCAATAACCGGTGGCAATATAGCTTCTAGTTGGTTTTCAGGCAAAAAACATTCTTCATATTTAAAGCCTTGATGCCCGCCGCTAAGAGGGCCCTCTACTATGACTGCGTCAGGTAGTCTACCATGGCTTTTTTCCCATCTTTTGCACAAAATCTTAAGTGCTTTTGCAGTTGATACGATAGGAACTATGGCAACATCCGGAAAATCTTTGACACATTCAGGCAAAGTAAGAGGCAGCCCTGCTCCGGTGATAATAATATTAGCTCCAGCTCTGCAAGCATCCTCAACTACCCTTTTGTAATCATTCATAGCATACATGATATTACATGCTAGCGGTTTATCTCCGCAAATTTTACGGGCATTTTCAAAAATAACGCTCAATGCTTTTGCCGAATAGAAATTTTCTGCTTCAACAGGACGATTGTCACCAGCCAGTTTATCGGCATATGCACAATTTTCATAAATACCAGTACCAACAGCACTGATCACACCAAGTCCTCCTTCGCGAGAAACAGAACCTGCTAATTGATCCCAACTAACACCAACTCCCATACCGCCTTGTACAATGGGTATATCTATGGTATATTTTCCAATTTTTAGAGGTGCGAATGCCACTATAATACCTTTATTTTTGCAAATTTTCTTTTTCCAACTTGAACTATATACTCCCCGTTTTCAAGTTGCAATTGATCATCAACTAATTTTTCTTGATTGATCTTAATAGCACCTTGTGCAATATCCCTTCTAGCCTGCGAAGTAGAAGGTTCGATATTGGCATCGACTAACGCTTTACATATCCATATTGGAGTCTCGAATATAAATTCGGACATTTCAGAAGGAACTTCATTTGATTTGAAAACCTTGTCAAATTCCTCTTTCGCTATATTAGCCAACTCTTCATTATAAAACCTTGCAACAAGCTCTATTGCTAAATTTTCTTTAACAATTTTTGGATGTATGCTACCATCCTCAACGCCTTTTTTCAATAAAGCGATCTCGTCGAGCGTTTTTGTGCTAAGCAGCTCATAATAGCGCCACATAAGAGTATCAGAAATTGACAAAACTTTCGCATAAATTGTATTTGGGTTTTCTGTGATACCGATATAATTATCCAAGGACTTACTCATTTTTTGTACACCATCAAGTCCTTCAAGTATCGGCATTGTGATGACTGCTTGTTCTTTTTTGATATTATATGAACGCTGCAGATGTCTACCCATAAGTAAATTAAATTTTTGATCGGTTCCACCTATTTCAATATCGCTTTTGAGTTCAACACTATCATAACCCTGTAGTAACGGATAAAGAAATTCTGATATGGATATGCTCTGTCCGGCTTTGTATCGCTTTTCAAAGTCATCACGTTCGAGCATTCTTGCTACGCTAAATAACGTACTCAAACCTACAAGTCCTGCAGCTCCAAGCTTGTCAAACCAAACAGAATTATAAAAAATCTCTGTTTTGTCTCTGTCTAAGATCAAGAATGCTTGATCTTGATATGTTTTTGCGTTTGCAATAATCGTATCTCTGTCCATTACTTTTCTAGTTTCGCTTTTGCCGGTTGGATCTCCGATAGTTGCAGTAAAATCCCCTATTATAAGCTGTACAGTTGCGCCATGTTTTTGAAATATTTTTAATTTATGCAAAAGTACAGTATGTCCCAAGTGCAAATCAGCGCCTGTTGGGTCAAAACCAACTTTTACGGTGTATGTCTTGCCCTCTGTATAATATCTGGTAACCAATTTTTCAATATATTCCAAATCGATTATCTCCGATGTCCCTCGTTTTATTTCTCCAAGTGCCTTTTGTATCATCAATCCCCTCTTTTGTTTAATTGCTATAAGCATCACTAAGACTAATTATCTCTATTAGCTTATATTCTTTTGATATCTTACTTTCCAAAACAGATTTTTTACTCTCCACGCTTTCTACATCAATTTTACAATATTCAGCTTTATCACTACGATTAATACCGAGCTCAATACTAATAAGATTCAAATTCATCTTAGATAAAGTCGTAAGAAGCTGTGCTAAAACGCCTTTTTGATTTTGAAGGCTTATTATAAGACGATATTTTGAAAGTTTAGAATTCTTCCAGGACACATAAACCATAGGCGTATTGTCATGCATCTTTTGATATGCTTTTTTGCATAGTTTATGGTGTACTATGACTTTATCATTTTCAAAGAAAGCTACGATCTGGTCATTCATCTTAGGATGACAACAATAGTCAAATTCTACATTATAGACATTCTTGTTCCCAAAAAACTCGAAAAGTTCAATTGTTTTTGTAAAAAGTTTTTTGTATCCTTTTTTGAAAACTTCCCAAGATCTAACTTCTTTTGTGCCAATGCGCTCAGCAATTTTATATATAGTATCTTTTAAAAAATCCAACTGCGTCGCTGCACGATATATATTATCTTTCAAATGCAATTCTTCAATAATGGGTTCAATATCCTCCACCCTGTTATCAAAAATAGTAACCAATATATTATTTGCACTATATGTATCACACTCTTTTAGTCTAGCTTTGCAGCGACTTCTTATGCCTTCTTTTGCACGAGATGTTTTGACGCTATCAATCCACGAACAGTGAAAATTAGGTTCATCGCCGGTTTCAATACGTACAATATCTCCATTTTTAAGAGGACTAAGCAATGATACTTTTTGCTTATTAACGATCGCACCGGTTGCTTTCGCCCCGATATGAGAATGAACTGCATACGCAAAATCCATTGCCACCGAACCTTTAGGTAGTGTATAGTTATCGCCTTTGGGCGAAAATACTGCGATATCTTCACTAAACAGATCTCCCTTGGCAAGCTCATAAAACTCTTCGGCCGACTCATTTTGATATTGCAAGCCTTCTAGCCATTCAAGCTTAATTGCAGAATCGCCTTCTTTATATTTCCAATGTGCTGCAACTCCATATTCGGCTAATTTATGCATTTGCTTGGTTCTTGTTTGAACCTCTACTATGCCTTGCTCATCAAAAAGTGTTGTATGTATGGTTTGATAACCGTTTTCTTTGGGCAAAGCGATATAATCTTTAAAACGGGATATAAGAGGAGTGAAATGCAAATGCATCGAGCCTAAAACTTTATAGCATTCAATAGGATCATTAACAATTACTCTTATTGCAAGCAGATCAAGAACTTCGTCTATATCAATACCTTTTCGATGCATTTTAAGATAAATGGAATAATGATGTTTAACACGGCCAAATATTTTGAAATGTTTGGTCAAAATACCGTCATTATGCAATGTATCTTTTACTTTGGATACAAATGAATTTAATTTGACTTGGATATTCTGATGATTTGATTCTAGATAATCAGAAATTTTTTTATAATCGTCAGGATAAATTACCTCGAAACTCAAATCCTCTAATGTGTTTTTTAATCGCGAAATTCCTAGCCTATGAGCAATTGGAGCATAAACTACCAAAGTCTCTTCTGCTATTCTTTTTTGCTTATCCTTGTCCAATGCATCAATGGTAAGCATATTGTGAAGTCTGTCACACAATTTGATAACCAAAATCCTTACATCATGTATAGATGCTATAAGCATTTTACGAAAAGAAAGAGCTGAACCTAAAAGTTTTTCATTTGATTTCGAAGAAACGAGTTTTTCATCTCTTATGGCTACAATTTTTGTAAGGCCTTCAACTAAATGTGCTACATCTTCGCCAAAGTCTTTTGTAATATTTTCTATACTAAGCGAAGTGTCTTCTACTACATCATGTAATAGTGCTGCTTGTATCATTATCTCATCATTACTGACAAAAGCGGTAATGGCTGCCACTAAAATAGGATGAACTATATACGGTTCACCGCTTTTTCTCAGTTGATATTTATGTGCCTCCATGGCAACATCAAGTGCTTTTATTGTAGAAGATGAACAATCTGATAATTGCCCGAACAACAGCTCTTTAGCTGTTTGTATATCACGACAACTCTTGATATTTTTTAGAAAAATATTCACGACAGATTAACTCTCGTAATGAACTATAATTTTTCCTTCTGCAATCTCAAGCAATGCAATATCAGTATATTTCATTTTTTTAATATCGGCTTCAACCAAAGGTTGAGCTCCATTAGAAATTTCCTCAGCTCTTTTGCCAACTGCAGCTGATAAAAGATATCTATCAAATCCTACTTTTTCTAGTGCTTTTGCCGTAATTTGTTCTGTTCTTATCATTATATTTATCCTTTTAAAATTATTTCACTATAGAGCAGTGTGAATAATTGCCTTTTGCTATATCAAGCAAATTACCTTTTTTGAACATATCGCATACCAAAATCGGAAGTCCATTTTCTTTTGCCAAAGCTATAGCTGTATCATCCATAACTCTAATATGATCTTTTAATGCTTGATCATAGCTAAGAGTATTTAGTTTTACAGCATCACTATATTTATTCGGATCCTTATCATAAACACCGTCAACTTTTGTTGCTTTGATCAAAACCTCAGCCTCGATCTCTGAAGCTCTAAGAGTTGCTGCCGTATCTGTAGTAAAATACGGATTGCCTGTTCCGCCTGCAAAAATAACAACTCTGCCTTTTTCTAAGTGTCTTCTAGCACGACGCACTATAAATGATTCGCCGATTTCGTGCATATCGATAGCAGATTGCAATCTCGCATCAAGTCCTATATGCTCTAATGCTTCTTGGATAGCCACGCCATTTATAACGGTAGCCAACATTCCCATATAATCACCGCTTGTTCGCTTAATAATGCCGTCTGCAGCCGCACTAACACCTCTTATAATATTACCTCCGCCAACTACTATTCCGACTTGGATGCCATTATCCACAAGTTCTTTAATTTCACTAGCTATATAATTCAGGATTTGAGTATCAATACCGTATCCATTTTCACCAGCCAACGCTTCACCAGAAAATTTTACTAAAATTCGTTTTACCACGGATATATACCTCTTTGATTTAACGCGAGTATACCAAAAAGTCTATTAGAAGATGTTGAAAATGATTAAATCTGTATCAACTTAAGCGGATCGATATTCAAAGAATTTTTTATAGCTTCAAAAATAAGTCTTCTTGAAACTTTCCCTATGGTATATCCTCTAGAAACGGTGGTTCCAGTATTAATAGTAGGCGGAATTTTTGACAAACCGGCATAAACAGTATGTAAATTTCCACTATGCGCAATAACAACAACTTTGCCAAGCATGCTGCTATTTCCGGCATAAACGACCTTACCGTCCAATACGCTTACCACTTGAGAGTCAGGTGATGGTGCTTGCAAAGTAACTGACTCGTTAAAAATCTTTATTTTATATACCGGATCCAGATAGGTACCAAATCTTTTAATCACACTTGCTCCCAATATAGGAGATATGGTTTTGTTGCCTTGATAATTGAATGTCTGCTGCTCTTGATAAGAAGAATTAATTTGCCTAACTCTGTCACTTTGTTTGCTTGCTTCGAGAGTTTCCATATCTACTTTCTTGCCGGTTTCTCTCTCATAATTTTTTGCATTCATTTCCTGCGTTCTCAGTCTTTTTTTACGTGCAGCCTCCAATGCAATTGCTTCTTGTTGTGCCAATTCTCTACGGCGGGCTTCGGCAACTTCATTTGTTCTTAAAATGTTAAGTTTTAGCAAAGTAGAGCGTAATGCATCTTGTCTTTTTGTAATGCTTTCCAACTGGGCTTGATATCTCTCTTCATCTTTGTTAAACTTTTCTACCATTTTTTCTTGATTTACTTTTTGTGTAGCAAAAGTTTTTCTTTGCTTTGTAATAATGCCAAGTTTTTGTTTGGCATTGTTGGCTATTTTTAATTTATTTGCCTTGGTAGCTTCAAGAGATAATATCTCTCTTTCCAATAATAATATTTTCTTTTGATTGTGTAATTTGTATTGTTCATACACTTCTTGTGAAATTACCGATGATTGTGTAGTATCTTTAAATTGTTTCATAGCTGCTGTCAGAGAAAGTTGTTCTGCAAAAAGTGATATAAGAGCATCATGTTTGGTTTTAAGAATTTGATTTATTTTTACAAGCATTTCATCATACTCTTTTGCTTCTTTTGAAACCTTTAAATATTCATCTTCTGTATATATATAATTTTGCGACAATTCTGTCAATTTTCCATCAATTAACTTAATTTCTTTTTTTGCTTTTGTAATATTTTGCTTAGTTCCTGCTAACTTTAATTGAACATTCTTTACCTGATTTGCGCTTTGCCTCATAGCCTTTTTTGACTCTTTGATCTTTTGGGTTGTAGATGTTGCAAATAATAAGCTAACAACTATAACACTAATGGCTATGATGATTTTCACGCCTCTTTCTCCCTGGAAGAAAACACCACAATATATACCGAAATTATCACAATGACAATAGCGCAAGCCAATAAAATAAATGCGTCACTTGGCTGGAACAATAATTCGCTATTATTCATCAAAGCATCTACTTCGCTGATTCCTGCCAATTGGTATTTTAAATATAAGAAAAACAATACTATTATAGAAGTAGAGATCAATGCATCAACTATTGCAACTTTAAACAATATTCCGCTTCTAAGCATTATCGGTGCTCCAAAAATCTCCATAACCTGCATTCTTTCCCTGTGAACATAACCCCATACTTCCATTTGTTTGATCACCAAAAACAGACTCACTACGCTCATAAAAATAATAAATACTTTCAGTATGAATTTTATGAAACTGAAAAGTTTATAATTAGAGCTATAGCTATTTCCAAAAGTTTCTACTCTTTTTATTTTTTTGCTCGCCATCAAATCTTTTTCCAAATTATCAAGAGCAGATGTATCTAAATATTTTGCTAATTTTATAATATAAAAATTTGGTAAAGCATTTAATATCTCTTGAGTATCTTGTGGATTTTGACCTAAAGAAACCTCTTTAAGAATCTCATTTTTTTCTATTTTTGTACTTTTGCCTATATTGGAATTTATTGATTGAAGTTCTTGCAATGTCATCGGTTCTTTACTTACAACCAACATAGAATATCCATCTCTAAGACGTTGTTCATAACTAGCGGTCATTCTGTCGAACACCAAAAAAAACTCGATCCCAAGCAAAATTGCAACAAGTGGCAAAATAAACATGATGTGATCTTTAATGAACTTCATAAACACCCTTATTTTCAATAATAAAATGTCTATATTGCAACGAAAACACGGTAGGTATCCTATGTGTAACTACTACTACCGTAGTTTCTAGTTGCTGGCATGCATTTTCCATTAAATCCCAAATAACATTGGATGAATATTCATCCAAATTTCCGGTTGGTTCATCGGCTAAAATAAGCATCGGATTTTTTGCTAATGCCCTGGCAATTCCCACTCTTTGCTGTTCACCGCCACTAAGCTCATACGGGTACATATTGGCATATTCCGATAATTTTACATGTCGTAATAATCTTTGAGCCTGGGTATGCTGCATATCTATAGAATATCCTGCTATCATTAAAGGCAATACAACATTTTTAGCAACGGTCCATTCGTTGACCAATTTATAATCTTGGAAGACGATACCCATATGAGTTCTAAGTTCTTGAAGTTTTGAATTTGATATTTTTGCCAAATCTAATCCGCCGACCATCAGACTTCCATGGGTCGGCTTTATATGGCCATAAAAAGATTTAAGCAATGTTGATTTACCGCTTCCGCTTGGTCCTGTAATAAATACAAATTCTCCTTTTTTGATAGAAAAATTAGCATTTTTTATAATTTCATTTTTACCATTATTGTATGCAAGAGTCAAATCCGAAGCTTGTATAACAACATTAGCCATTCAAAAACTCCTTGATTGCCAAATGTGCTTTATAGTTAGCATGAGATGGGATAGGCAGCGATGGATAATATTCGCAACTATTTTTATTAACAATTATATATTTATGTTCCGGTCTAGCAAAACTACCAAATGCGCATTTAATCAAAAGTGTATCCATATTCATTTTATATAATCTTTCAAAATGTATAAAATAATCATCATGAACTTGACTGGTTCGTGGTAATTGCTTGTCTATATCAATATTATATCTCAAATCAGAACAATTAAAATCATATTTTTCTTGTTTTTTGTTTGATTTTTCGTCGCATAATAGAGTTACATCATAAATATCTTTTGATTGTCTTTGCCATCTTGCTTCATATTTACTTATGATTGGCAAAGCATAATTTTTCTTTATTTCCATTTTTAGTTTTGGTAGTTTACTAAAAGTATGTAATGCGTACTCATAATAAAGATCGCTATCCGTGCGAAGCTCAAAAGTACCGTCGATATCCAATACTCTCATGGCTTCACTCGTAAACTCATCTCCTATTACTCTGCGTGACGGTTTTTTATCCCAAGGTACAGGAAAGTGAACAAAAATTTGTTTGCAGATATTTGATGGCAACATCTCCAAAAAAAGTCTGGCATCATAATTAACTACCCATATATTTGACAACCCTTGGATTTCAATTTGTTTTAATAATTGTCCGGCCGATGGGGTATGAATCTCGATACCTATAAATAAAGTTTGCGGATTTTGTTTGGCTTGATATAAAATATGTCTTCCGCTTCCAAAACCGACTTCAATAGCTATACTTTTATGCTCGAATTTAATATCTATAAAATCTTCTATTCTTTTAAAATATTTTGATGCAAATAAAGGTTGTTTATGGCGGATATCAACTATATTAGAGCTTAATATATTGAGTTCTAATATGTTCGCAACCAATCCGATTGCTTCTTTAAGAAGTGTTAATTTAAGTGGTCTTGTAATCTTTTCGTACTTAAGCATAGCTTCATCGTTGGTATATTTATATACCAATAAAAATTTCTCATTTTGATAATTTATGCCTATAAGTGTTTCTGGATAATTTTCTGAGCGTGCTATAAATTCTATAAGCTCACTATGTTTCTCAGCACGATTAGCAAGCTCTTGTTTTGATATTGGTGTTACTTTAATGTGCGGCACCGAAAACTCCTTGAAGATTATCTTTTTTTAATATTTCAAATTTATCGTTACCAAATTGATTGGATATAAAATCTCTCATATCATCAAATAGCGGCGCCTCCAATTCCATCTTTTGTCCGCTTATTGGATGTATAAAATAAAGCAATCTGGCATGTAAAAATACTCTTGGCATTTCTTTACCTTTATATCCATACAGAACATCGCCCAAAATATGCCGTCCAAGAGTAGCTAGATGAACTCTTATCTGATGTGTCCTGCCAGTATATAATTTGGCTGCGATTAATTCGATATTATTATCATTTATCGCCAATTTCGCAAAAGCACTTTTTGCGCTTTTGCCTTTACCTTCTTCGGCCACTCCCATCTTCAAACGATTATGAACACTTCTGCCTATCGGAGCTTCTACCATGCATGAATCTTTGAGCGGATAATCTATTAAAGCTATATAGTATCTCCCCATGCTTTTATCTTCAAGCTGACGACTTAGTGCCTCATGAGCTTCATTGCTCTTAGCGACCACTAAAGCTCCTGTTGTTTCTTTGTCTATACGATGAACTATACCATGTCTCTCTTCTCCAGAAAGCGTAGAAAGAGATACACCTCTTTGGACAAGCCAATCAACAAGAGTCGGTTCTTTGACGCTTGGCGCAGGATGAACTACAAGTCCACTTGGCTTATTTACTACCATCAAGTGTTCATCTTCATAAAGCACTTCTATATCAAAATCAACTTTTATCGCTTCTTTTTTTTCAACTTCTGGCAAAGAATATGACACTATATCACCTATATATACTTTATGGCTTGTTTTTGTTACATCTTTATTATTGGTTTTTACAAAACCTTTTTCTATAAACTTTTCTATTTGATTACGGCTGACATTTAAGTGCAATGCTAATATCTTATCTATCCTACCGGACTCATTGGCAACAAATTGTTCTGCATTTATCATATATCATCTCTTTTCCATCTCGTAGGATCCAAAAACGTGTCATCATGTATATGAGATAATGATGCTTGCATCATCTTAAAAAGATTTTTATTATCTTTTTCCATATCCAAGAGCCACTCTTTGGTCTTGGCTCTAGCAAATGGCATCTTAACATTTTTCAACATAGCAGGACATGCTTCATCTCCTATCGCCACAAGAGCATTATCTTCTACAAAAGCTCTAGTTTGTGATTCTCTTGCTTGTATGAGAGGACGGATTAGATGAAATCCTCTTTCTGTCTTATAAATAGGAGCTAAGCTTCTCATTGTTCCATTATAAAACATATTCATAAAAAAACTCTCCACGGCATCATCTAGATGGTGTCCCAAGGCTACTTTATTAAATCCGCCATTTTGCGCATAAGTATACAAAGCACCTCTTCTCATTCGCGAAAAATAACTACAAAAAGAACTATTTGGGCGTATTGCATCTTGAGAGATGTCAAATATATTGGTTTCGTAGACATTATGAGGTATTCCATGTTCTTTACAATGTGCCGACAATGCTTCATATTGTTCATTTGGCATTCCGTAATTAATCGTACACGCTTCGTATTCAAATGAAAATGGCGCATGTCTTTGAATATGCTTTATAATATGCACGAGTGCTAAAGAATCCTTGCCGCCACTAAGTCCGACAAGTACTTTATCGCCTTCATTTATCAACTTAAACGAAGCATTTGTTTTGCCTACTATGCGTAAAAGTTTTTTGCTTACGCTGATAGATTTTTTTTCTTCCGTATCTTTCAAATGCGTTCTACCATATCCAATATAAATTCAGCACTTATTTTAGCTGAACTCTCTAAAAATATATCAAAATCAACCCCGGCTTCATCATTGGCAGTATCACTAATAGCTCTTAGTATAAAAAATGGGATACCAAGCGCGTCACATACCACGGCTACGCTCGCGCCTTCCATCTCTAAAGCTGCTGCTTTAAATGTATCTCCTACCCAATTTTTTCTTTCGCTTGAAGCTACGAATTGATCTCCTGTGGCTATGATTCCTTCTTTTAATGATATGCCTTTTGCTTTAGCAACTTCGTGTGCAATATTTCTAAGACACATATCGGTTGGTATACACACTTCACCTTCTGGTACAAATCCATATGGATGCCCAAAAGCTGTGATATCAAGATCGTGTTGGCACAATCCGTCTGCAATTATTAGATCACCTATCTTTAATTCGCCGCTTATGGCTCCTGCTACGCCAGAAAAAAGAAGCGTCTTGCATCCAAATTTTTCTATTAAAATAGTCGCAGTAAGTGCAGAGAATACCTTGCCTATCTTAGAATATGCAATGACAAGTTCTTTGCCTTTATACGAAGCTTCGTAATATACATTGTTAGCATAATGTATCTCTTCTACGCTGTCCATATGTGATAAAAGAGGATCTATCTCCTCTCTCATTGCTCCAATTATTGCTATTTTCATTGCATTTCTTTAAGTGCAGCGATAGTAGCCTCAAGGCTTGCCATATCGCTTACATTAAAATGTGGTTTAGAAGTTGAGCTTTTATTGAGTCCTTTAAGTACATTGCCGTGTCCAAATTCTATATAACAATCTACATCATTATCAATATTTGCAATTGATTGCTTATAAAGTACAGGCATAACAAGTTGTTTTGGAAGCAATTCCAAAGCTTCTGCTTTTGTATTATATGGCTGTGCCGTAACATTTGATATTACCGGGGCTATAAAACTTTCTTTTAGCATTTCTTGCAGTTTTACTTCCAATGGCTCAACCGCACTATTCAGAAGTGGACAATGTGAGGCTACTGACATATTTAGAAGCATCGCTCTTTTTGCTTTTGCTTCTTTTAAAACATCAACTAATTCTTCAAGATCTTTTTTGATACCTGCAATTACTATCTGACCATCTGAATTGTAATTAACAGCCCATACTTGCTTGCCATTAGCTCTAGCATTCTCACAAATACCTTCAACGGTTGCATCATCAAGTCCAAGCGAAACCAGCATGCCTACTTCTTGTTTTGAACATGCTTCGGCCATCAATTTACCACGAAGATTTACAAGCTCTACTGCGTCGATTGCATCAAGAGCGCCTGAAGCCACAAGGGCAGAAAACTCACCCAAAGAATGTCCAAGAGTAAGCACAGGAACAATACTCGTTTGTTCTACAAAAAGTCTGTTTGCTATTGCGCTCACTAATAATATTGCAGGCTGTGTAAATGCGGTTTGAGATAGATTTTCATTTTCTGTAAATAAAAGAGTTTCAAAATCAATACCTGTTCTTTCTTTTGCACTAGCAAACATCTCTTTTGCAGCCCCTGAATTTTCAAAGAAATCTTTCCCCATACCCATTGCCTGTGAACCTTGGCCAGGGAATACAAACGCACATTTTAATGACATATTTTTCCTTTAATTACATGATTATAAATAGTAAGATATTATACCATGTCATCGTTTAGTGTAAAGAATTTGCATTAAAAAGAGCACATATTGGCGTCGAAATATTTTTTATTTAAATCTATTTTTATGATACAATATTTAAAACATTATTAGGAGATGAAATGTTTTTAGCTTTATGGTGGCATTGGATTATATTTGGATTTATATTGCTATTTATTGGTTTAATAATCGGTACTTTTTTTATATTGAGTTTTGCAATTGCAGCTATAATGATAGGCATCATAGCATTTTTTTTGATTTTTCCATTTACAAATCAATTTATGCTATGGTTGATTTTTTGTATTATTTTAATACTTGCTTTGAATAAAAAATCTAAAGTTTGAGCTATTTTAAATAAAGATAGTGTAGTCCATACACTATCCTCTTTGAGTTTGACCTTTATATGAAACTATTCCATATGCAAGGTTTGTTACTTTTCCATATCCCATTTTTTTCATAATTTGCTGACAATACGCACTTCTGCTGCCACTAAAACAATAAACTATGATATTCGCATCTTTTTTCTCATCTATTTGTGAAAGAGCTTGGTAAAATGAAGTTGTTGGAATCAAGAAATCAGTACCTGTTATTCTTTCACCTTTGTTTTCCATCCATTCTCTGACATCCACAAGTATAAAATCAACAAGACCTATTTCTCTAGCTTCAATTAATGATTCTAGCTCATCAGAATCCAAATCATTTTGATCTAAAAGTGCCAAACATTCTTCTTTTGACAATCCGCGTGAATGCGTATGAGATACCTGAGCCGCATTATTTTCAATAGTATGTCTTGCAACATATTCAGGAGTACAAAATATACCACAATGACAATGTCCGTCATTTTTAATCTCATGCTCAAGAGCCGGTTTGCATGGGCATACTCTATTATCAGCTGCTTTTCTTGCCTCTTCGGTTTCGCCTTCTACCATAAAGCATGGGCAATATCTTTTGCCATAAATTAACTTATTTCTAGTAAGCCCGGTTTTGACTGATTCGTTTATTTCATCTTCAGGGTTATATGCAAATCCGAATTGATTGCAAACTTTATCCGTAAAAGATACTGTTTTTGCATATTCTTCTTGAAATTCTTTAGATTGTGTATCGATTTTAATTACCATATATTTTCCTAAATAGATATAAAAATTTATTGGAATTATAGTAAAAAAATTTGAGAGTTTTGTTATAAAATGAAAGAAAAAAGGTTAGTTAAGCTAGTATTATGAAAATAATAATTTAAACGAAGAATTCTGAGCAACTCTCCCTAAAAGGGAGTTTGCACCAAGTGTTAATGGCAATGTCCGCCACCACAACAACCGCTGTTGCTATGGCTATGATCATGATCATGACCGCCACAACAGCCACCATCAGTATCACATGCCAATTGACCAGTCATAGCTTCTTCTGCAGTAGCTTCTCTAGCATCAATTACTTCTATTGTAAAAAGTAGGTCTTTGCCGGCTAACGGATGATTAAAATCAAGTGTTACTTCATCATCATTAAATGATTTTACAATAACTTGTACAGTTTGACCATGCTCGCCTTGACCGTAAAGTGTCATGCCTTCTTTAAGATCAATACCTTCAAACTGGTCTCTTGGTAGAACTTGCATAGCTTCTGGGTTTATCTCACCGTAAGCCTCAGCTGCTTTTACTAAAATATCGCCTTTTTCACCAATTTTCATACCTACCAATGCATTCTCTAGTCCTGGTATGATATGCCCTTTGCCTGTAATAAACTCTAAAGGGGCCGAACCAATATTACTATCAATTATATCGTTTTTGCCGGCTTCGCTTAAACTGTACCCTAAAGATACGACAGTATTTTCTTTTGCAATAATCATATTTTTCTCCGTATAATAATTTTGTGTCATTTTAGCCAAGCAAACTTTACAAGCCCTTATCTTTTATATTAAATGGTTTTTTTCAACTTCACATCATTCCATCTAATCGTTTTTTGGCTATTTTTGCACTATCTTTTATTGGAAACTTTTCTATAATTGTTTCATAAAAAAGTTTAGCTTGAGATTTGTCATTTGTATTTTCTAATGAAATAGCTGTATGCAATAATAAAATATCTATGTAGTTTGCTTGATCGTCCAGTTTAGCACTTTTTTTAAAATAAAAAATTGCATCTTTATATCTCTTTTCATAATAAGCAATTTCACCCATATAATAATTGGTCGCTGCGGATTTATATCCTTGTTTATCTGCTGCTAAAAATTGTTCTTTTGCTTTATCATATTGTTTATTTCTAAAAAACAAAATTCCATTATCATATGCTTTGGTTTTATCTGGAATAGATGCAGCAGAATCATATTTATTTGAATGCTCATCTAGGATCTTTTTCAATTCGTCTTTTGTTACGCATTTAGAATTGATGTCGTCTATCATTTTACCTAGATCTTCGATCAATTTTTTATCATTTTTTGAATCGGAATTATTATTTATTTCTTCCAATTCACTTATTTTAGTATTCAATCCCTCAACAATACTCGTAAGCCCATCTATGCGTTCATTTTGTTCTTGTATTTTTTGTTCCAGCAGTGCTGTATTATTTGAAACCGGAGCTTCTGCGCCATAAGAAAATGTACAAAAACACAATAAGCCAAAAATTCCTAAAAATATTTTTTCATTCATCAATAATACTCTTATTGTTGGCGTAAATCTACTCTTCGATTTTGGGCATAACATTCATCGGTAGCTTCTGTGCAAACAGGGGTACTCTCGCCTAATGAAATTATGGTAAATCTATCAGCAGATACACCTTGTGCAACCAATGCATCTTTGACAGCTTTGGCTCTTTTTAGTCCAAGCGCATAGTTAAATTCATCAGTGCCAAATTCGTCACAATTACCTTCTATTTTGATATTGCCGTTATAACTTTTTAGTCTTTGTATATTTTTATCAATTGCCTTTTGCATGTCATTTACTATGGTAAAATCTCCGAATCCAAAATATACACTTTGAAAACCATCACTGCTATTATTGTATGTTCCATCATTTGGCAAGCCGCCGCTTGGACTCATTTTTGCTTTAAGTGCATCTGCATTGGCTCCTTCGCCATTCTCCGAGATATTTACACCACTACCCGCTCCACCACCCATTGACGGAACATCAGAAATATTATTGTTTGGTATATCCGTGTTTAACTCCGGTGCATTTTGCGAACATCCTGTAAATAAAAATAATAATATAGCTGGCACAAGAAAGATTGTTTTTTTCATTTTGGTCCTTTAAAATTAAATGTTTATTACGATATTACCATAAAATTACCAATCAATAGATTGCACTTTGCTTCCTATACCAAAAAGCTCACTTTGATTAGTATTTAAATTAATATATCCGGCCAAACTCTTACCACCTTGTTGCTTAACATATAAAATCATATTGCCATCATTTGAAAATCTGGGAAATTGATTATCGCCTGAACTTGTTAATGGCATAGTTCCTGCGCCGGAAATCAAATAAATATTAAATGTATTACTATTAAATCGTTCGCTGCTTTCTCTAGATGAATATACTATTTTATTTCCAAATGCATCACAGCCATTATTGTTCTTGCCTCTAAATACTATTTGTGATACGGAAGGATCTGTTAAATATTTTTTAAAAATATTTGGATATCCAAGTCTATTTGAGACAAATACTATTTGTTTTTCTCCGGATAAATATTGCCCGCCAACATCAATGCCTCCAAAATCGGTAAGACGAACGTTGGTCTTTGTTGCCAAATTAAACTCATAAATATCCGGTTGTCCATATGGTGCCATGGTTAAAAGCAATTTAGAGCCATCCCTGCTAACATCAGAACAAACCAGCATGCCTTCTGATGATGTAATCGCACTTTTGGTACCACTATTGAGATTGTACTTATAAAGAGTAGGTCTCGATCTATCGATTGATGTATAATAAAAACTGCTTTGCGTTGCATCAGCCCATTTCGGAAAAAGATTGAGCCCGCCTCTAATAACCGGTTGCTTATATGTAAATGTATAATCAGATAGTATTATTTCACTTTGTTTTGGGGCTGAATATCTTGTAAATAAGATCAAACGATTCATCCAATTTATACTATTGTATCCCAATATATGATTAATATCACTTACGGCTTTATGCACTAAAAACGGATATTTGTTAAATGCAGATATAGAATAATTTTTTTGAAATAATTTTACTCCATTGTTGTTTTGCACTAACGCAACCGTTAGATTGGCGCCGCTTGAATTTTGCAATTGATATTTCAAAGTGTATTCGTTTAACTTTATATCGGCAGGTAAAATATCAGAATTATATGACATTACATAATGTTTGCCATCTGCACTAAAATTGCCGCTTAATTTCAAATCATTCTGAAAAAGAAAAAAAACTTTTTTTGCAATATCGCCGTCTATTGAAGCACTTCCATCTGCAAGTGCTATTTTACTGCGGCTATCTACATGTTTTTTGATAGTCAATTCGGCATCGCTATCTCCCATTAAAACGGTTAAAAATAGTATTATTGAAAATAAAAAACGCATAATTACCTCTCCGCAATAAAATCTACATCAAACAAATATGCTCTCGAACCTGCATGAGGTCCAAAGCCTACTTTCTGAAGTTGCTTAAGATATTGTACCAATCCTTGATTGAATTCTTCATTAGACGATGGTTTTATAATTTTAAAATCAAAATCACCATTTGGTTGTATGACAAAAGATATTTTAGCTCTCTCTCCTGCGTAACTGCTTTGAGCAGGCCATCCTTGTAAAATAGATTTTACTCTTGATTTATATGCATCTTCAACCCCTTTATTGCCATTTTTACCAAATTCATTGTTGATAAGTTCAGATGCTGCATTGGATGTGGATTTTGCAGTATTTGTTTGCGTTGATTGTTTTGAAGCTAATGGCTTAGGTTTAGAAACCGGTGTGATAGGCGCATCCGATTTAATATTTGCAAACAAATCACCGGTATTTTTAGGTTTATTATTTTTGTTTTGTATTAATTGATCATTTTGGATTTTTTTTATTTCTTGTTTTTTTATTTTGGTTACTATTTCTTTTGGTTTTTCAACCGGTATAGGTTCTGCTTTTTTTTGTACTCTAATTTCTTTTGGTTTTGATTTTAAATTATTTTCTACCTGTTCTTGAGGCAATGTTATTTCTTTTTGTTGTTTTATCGAAAGTTCACTGGCTAGTGGTTTTTCTTCTTGTTTTGTTTGATTTAATTTTGAATTTTCATTTGATTTATTTTTTGTTGATGGCATGCTTGATAGATCAACTGCGACAATCTGTTCATTTTTTGTTGTAAAATCTTCTTCTTTTGATTTATAACTAAAATACCAAAAAAGCAATCCTACAATACTTATATATATAGCGACAGCAATGATACCGCTAGTTAATGTATATGCTTTTCTCATAAATTATTCTGTGATCAGTGATACATTTTGAAAGCCGGCAGTTTTTATACTTTTTAAAAGAAACATAATGTCTTTATATGGCAATGACTCATCGGCACGAATATATATATATGTTTTTGGATCAAGATGTGAATTATTTGTAAATCTACTAGAAAAAGTTTCTAATGAATATATATCATTATCTATGTATATATTTTTATTTTTATCCATACGTATAGTAACAGTATCACTTTTTTGAGTTTGGCTTTGCTTAGAACCTTGCGGTAGAGTAATTTGTTCTTGATAAGTTATAGTAGGAGCTGCTATCATCAATATTGCCATAAGTACCAACATGACGTCCATCAGCGGAGTAATATTTAAATCCGGATCATCATCCCAGTTAAACATTTAAGCCTCGGTTTTATTATCAATTTGAGCCAACATCATTTTTGATTGTGATGTTAAAAGAGAACTAAGCTCGTATGCCTTGCGTTTTAGTATCAGATGAAAACTATAAGCAAAAATAGCTACCAATATACCCGCTGCAGTTGCAACCAATGCTTCAGATATTGCAGGAGCTACGACATTTAATGCTGCGCTTGCTTGATTACCCAGTTTGCTAAAAGTTTGCAATATACCGATCACGGTTCCAAAAAGACCAATAAAAGGAGATGTCGATGCTATAATCGAAAGAAGTGTTAAATTACGTGTAGAAATTCGCACTGCATCAGAAGCTGCTGCTTCAAGTATGATCGAGTTTGGATTGTTTACTTTGCCAAGATATGCATATAATAATGATGATTTGCTTACAGAATTAGACAAGCCCATATAAATGGCTTTTAGTGAATCGGTTTCTATATTAATGCGTTTATTCAGTAACTTAAAACGGTCTATAAATACCCAAAAAGTAATTATAAAATAGACAGAAAGAATCAATAAAACCAAAATAGTGATAGCACTACTTTGGGAAAAATACTGAGTTACTGAATTAAACAATTATCTAGACTTCCCTATGTGTTCTACTTTGCTTACTGCAGCGGCGATAGCCATACTGGAAGCTTCAGTACTTTTAAGAAGTGCTTTTGCATCTTCAATTGCTCTTGCCAATTCATTATCTTCTTCAGATAATGATACTGCGCCATCAACTATACATGTAACTTTTGTCTCATCGACTTTAACATATCCAGAATTGATGGCTACTAAAATATCTTTATTTTGAGCTGTTTCAATGATAATTACGCCGGTACTAAGAATTGAAACCAAAGTAGCATGTTTTGGCAAAACACCAAATTCTCCTTCACTTCCAGGCAAAGTAACCTGCTTGACATCATTGTCAAAAATTACACCATCGGGTGTAACGATTTCAAGCTTCATAAGTTCCATAATATTCCTTTAAGGATTAAGCTTTTGCTTTCATTTTTTCAAATTTAGCAATAGCTTCATTCATATCTCCAACCATATAGAAGGCAGCTTCTGGCATCTCATCATATTTACCTTCAAGAAGTCCTTTAAATCCTGCTATAGTCTCATCAATAGTAACATATACGCCAGGACTTCCTGTAAACACTTCTGCAACGTGGAATGGTTGAGATAGGAATTTTTCAATTTTTCTAGCTCTATCAACAACAAGTTTATCATCTTCACTAAGTTCATCCATACCAAGAATAGCAATGATATCTTGCAAATCTTTATATTTTTGTAACATTTGTTGTACGCCACGAGCTACTTTATAGTGATCTTCTCCGATAATTTGCGGATCGAGCATTCTAGAAGTTGAATCTAGTGGGTCAACTGCTGGGTAAATACCTTTTTCAGCAATTGAACGGTTAAGAACTGTTGTAGCATCAAGGTGAGCAAAAACAGAAGCAGGAGCCGGGTCAGTCAAGTCATCGGCTGGTACATAAACAGCTTGAACTGATGTAATAGAACCTTTTTTAGTCGACGTTATTCTTTCTTGCAATCTTCCCATTTCACCTGCTAATGTTGGTTGATAACCAACAGCTGATGGAATACGACCTAAAAGTGCTGACATCTCGGCACCAGATTGTGAAAATCTAAAAATATTATCTATAAACATCAATACATCTAGGCCCATCTCGTCACGGAAATACTCAGCCATTGTAAGACCAGTAAGCGCAATTCTGTTTCTTGCTCCCGGTGGTTCACTCATTTGTCCATAGCACAGTGCAACTTTGTCAAGTACGTTTGACTCTTTCATTTCATGATAAAGGTCATTTCCTTCACGAGTTCTCTCACCAACACCGGCAAATACAGAATAACCGCTATGTTTCATAGCAACGTTATTGATAAGCTCCATAATGATAACTGTTTTACCAACACCGGCACCACCAAATAGTCCAACTTTACCACCTTTAGAATAAGGGGCTAGAAGGTCAACAACTTTGATACCTGTTTCAAAAACCTCAGTTTTTGTGCTTTGCTCTTCAAAAGGAGGTGGATCTCTGTGAATTGACCAATATTGTTTTGCTTCTACAGGTGCGCCATTATCAACAACATCACCGATTACATTGAATATTCTACCCAATACTTCTGGACCAACTGGAACTTTTATTGAATCGCCTGTTGCTCTGACTTCTTGTCCTCTGTAGACACCTTCACTCATATCCATAGCGATTGTTCTAACACGATTATCACCTAATTGTGCTGCTACTTCTAATACCAATTTATGTTCTTTGCCATCAACTGTAAATACAGTTTCTAGCGCTTCATTGATCTCTGGTAAATAATCTGTAAAATCTACATCGATTACTGGACCCAGGACTTGTACTACTTTTCCTATCATTATCTTTCCTCTCCTCTTGTTATTTCATTGATTCCATACCACTGATTATCTCTATAAGTTCAGTAGTAATCGCTTCTTGTCTAGCTCTATTATATTTAACGGAAAGAGATTTAACCATCTCTTTTGCATTGTTTGTTGCCGAATCCATTGCTTGCATCCTTGCACTATGTTCAGCTGCAAGTGAATCGATCAACGAATAATACATAGTATATTCAATATACCGTTTGATTAATCCTTCCAATAAAGTATTGTCTTCATCCGGCTCAACTTCCAACTCTGAAGTAGAAATATTATCTAGGCTCAATGAATTATGATCAACCGGCAAAACTTGCGATTGTCTTACTTCTTGTGTGATCATATTGACATAGCCATTGTGGATCAAAATAATCTTATCACTATTGCCATCAACATAATCTTGAGCTATTTGGCCAATCAAATCTGATGCTCTCTCGAAATCGGGAGAAGAACTAAGCCCAAGAACTTCATTGCTTAATGCAACTCCATTGAAACGAAAATAGTCAATCCCTTTTCTACCAACTGCTCTGAGTTTTACTTTTGTACCACTAGCTTCAAGCTCTTTTCTAAGAGCATTAACTCTTTTTATAGTTTGAGCGTTAAAGCCTCCGCAAAGACCCTTATCCGCTGTAACAAAAACTATATCAACGTTTTTTGGGTTTTGAACTTCTCTAAAATAAGGCAAGTCCAAACCATTTGCATTTTCACCAGCCATCTTTCTTGCGATTTCACTAAGCAGTTCAGTAAGCTTGGCTGCATAAACTTTTGATTTTTTCGCAAGCTCCTCTGTTCTTTTAAGTTTTGCAGAAGAGACAAGCTTCATGGCGCGCGTAGTTTTTTCTGTGTTTTTAACACTTTTAATCTTACGCTTAATATCTTTTAAACTTGCCATGATATACCCTTATGCGCTAAATGATTCTTTGAAATCTTCAATTGCTTTTCGTAATTGTGCTTCAGTCTCATCATCAATTTTTTGACTAGTTCTAATGTTCTCTAAAACTTTAGGATATTTTGTATCAATAAAGTTCAATAGTTCAGCTTCAAATTTAGTTACTTTTGATGCTGGGATGCTATCAAGATAACCTTTTGCACCGGCATAAATAACAGCAACTTGTTTTTCAATAGCTACAGGAGAATAAGGAGGTTGTTTAAGAACCTCTACCATTCTTTGTCCACGCTCAAGTTGTTGTCTGCTGTGTTCATCAAGATCAGATGCAAATTGAGCAAATGCTTGAAGCTCTCTATATGATGCAAGGTCAAGTCTCAAAGTACCTGCTACTTGTTTAGTAGCTTTTATTTGAGCTGCACCACCAACACGAGAAACGGATAATCCAACGTTGATAGCTGGTCTAATACCTGAGTTGAATAGGTCAGTCTCTAGAAATATTTGACCATCTGTAATAGAAATTACGTTTGTAGGGATATACGCTGATACATCCCCTGCTTGTGTCTCAATGATAGGGAAAGCTGTAATAGAACCAGCACCAAGCTCATCATTCAATTTAGCTGCTCTCTCAAGAAGTCTTGAGTGTAGATAGAATACATCTCCTGGATAAGCTTCACGACCTGGAGGACGTCTAAGAATAAGTGACATTTCACGATAAGCTACTGCATGTTTAGAAAGGTCATCATAGAAAATTACAGCATGTTTGCCATTATCTCTAAAGTATTCGGCCATTGTAACACCTGCATATGGAGCAAGGAATTGCAATGCCGCTGATTCAGACGCACCCGCATTAACGATAATTGTATAATCCATAGCGCCGTATTCTTCAAGTTTTTTAACTGTAGCTGCAACAGTTGATTGTTTTTGACCGATAGCTACATATATACATACAACATCTTGACCTTTTTGGTTGATGATAGTATCTATTGCGATAGTTGTTTTACCTGTTTGTCTGTCCCCGATAATAAGTTCTCTTTGTCCTCTACCAACCGGAACAAGAGCATCGATTGCTTTGATACCTGTTTGAAGCGGTTCATGAACTGATTTTCTAGCCATGATACCAGGAGCTTTTTCTTCAACAAAACGGCTTTCTGTTGCTGCGATAGCGCCTTTGCCGTCAATTGGTGCTCCAAGTGCATTTACAACTCTTCCGATCATTGCTTCGCCAACAGGAACTTTAAGAAGTTCGCCTCTTCTTTTTACGCTCATACCTTCTTTAATGCCGGTTGTTGATCCAAGAACAACTACACCAACACTTGCTTCTTCAAGGTTAAGAACCATTCCTTCTTTGCCGTTTTCAAATTCTACGAGTTCCCCTGCCATAACATTGTTCAATCCATAAACTGTAGAAACACCGTCTGCAATACCTACTACTTTTCCTACTTCGTTTATATCTAAATCAATTTGAAAATTTTCGATTCTTTCTTTTATGATAGAACTAATCTCATCTGCTTGTAATTTAACTGCCACTGCTACTCCTTTACTTTAATATAATGACTTATAAAGATCGATTGATATAATCGATTAATTGTTCTTTAACTCTCTGTTTAGAGAAGTTTACCTCAATACCCAAATCCTCTACTGCTACACGAAAACCTTCAAAATCACTAGATTCTTGAACCAATGAAATTTTAGACCCTGTATATTTGGCTAAAGCTTTTTCAAGTTCGGCAACTTCTGATTTGTCCAAACTTTTCTTGCTTTTAATAACCCCCTGATAACTATTTTGCTCTTTTTGAAGTTCAGAGTTTACAATTTTAGCAATCGATGGAATCAAAGCCAATCTTTTGTTTTCCCCTAGAACTTTAATAAAATTGGTTAATTTTACATCAGCAGTTTTACCAAGTGCATCAAGAATACTTTGCGTTTTTGATGTATCACTCAATAATGGCGAATTAAGGCCATTAACTATAGCTGGTGTACTATCGAAGGCTTTTGACAGTTGTGTTAATATATCGGCATATTGACTTATCAATCCAGAATCTTTGATAGCAAAAATAGCTTTTGCATATCTTTGCGCTACTAACTCTTCCATTATGCCACCACCTTATTACTAACCATTGATACTATTTTACCTTCGCTAATAGCAATATCATCATTTGTGATATTTTCGCTTAGAACTTCGTTTATAGTCTCTCTGGCGCTTTTTCTTGATTCAAGTTCCATTTTTTCTTCAAGTTGCTTATCCAAAAATGATAGTTCTTGCACATTGTTTTGCATGATCTTGTCAGATAAAAACAAAGCTTCTTTTTTAGCATCTGCTATAATCTCTTTAGCTTTTTTATCGCTATCTTTGACTAAAGCTTGTGCATCTTTTTGTTGTTTTTTTGCCAATTGCAATCTATCTTCAATATCTTTAAGCTGATTTGCAATTCCTTCCTGGCGACCTACCAAGAAGCTTTTTAGTTTATCAGCCAATAAATAATAAAGTATCCCTGCAAAAATCAAGAAGTTAAATATTCTTGGGACAAAGTCCGTTTCCCTGCCGGTCATAGCAAGGTATTTAGCAGCTTGTGCTGAACCCTCTTGCTCGCCGCTAGCAAACAAAATTGCTGGAACAATCAATAAGCCTATTATTGCTATAAATTTATTTTTCATCCAGCCTCCTAAAACTTACTTAATTTGGCTTTTATACCATCTTTAAATAAAGGCATTTGCGCCAAAAGAGAATCTTTAAGTGCATTTTTCTCTTTTGCAAGATTTTTTGCAAAAGTATTATATGTCGCTTCAAGTTCATTTTGTTTGGCATCTATTTTGCCCTGTGCTACCAATTTAGCTTCATCTATTGCTTTTTGTCTAATAGCCGTTGCTTCTGTTTTGGCATCATTTATGATTTGCATTGCTTTCGCGTGCAATTCTTCGCTGTCCCCAGAAAGGTTTTTGCTGGACTCTAAATCTTTTGCTATTGACTGATTTCGTTCATCCATAAAACCGATAAGCGGTTTATATAAAATACGATTCAATAAAAACAAAAGAGTCATCAAGACCACAAAGACAAACACCATCAAAGGAAGATGTATATCAAGCATGTCCACTCCTCTTATAATTTCGCATTATTCTACCATTATAGAGGTAATACTTTGGTTAAATTTTCAAGCTTTTTTTAGTATTTGTACAAAGTTTGCAAACTCGTCTTCATTGGCAAATTCTATTTCTATACGATTGCCTTTGATTTTGTGTTTTATAGGAAGTATTTTTTTAAGTAATAAAGTATGTTCTTTGAGTGTAAATAACGGTAATTTTTTGGGATTTTTGGCGGCTTCAGGTTGTTTGTAGCCTTTTATTAAATTTTCAGTATCTCTAACGCTGAGTTTTTGACCGATAATAGTTGATGATGCGATTTTTTGTTTTTCAGGAGAAAGTCCTACTAGTATTTTGGCATGACCTTGTGTTATTTTGCCATTTACTAAATTTTCCTGCACTTCCGGGATTAAAGACAAAAGACGTAGAGTATTTGTTATTTGCGAACGGCTTTTGTGTACTACATTGGATAGCTCATCATGTGTAATATTGTGTACTTCGATTAATTCTGAATATGAATTAGCTAATTCTATCGGATTTAGATCTTCTCTTTGAATATTTTCAACAAGTGCTAATTCTCTTAATTTTATATTATCAATATCAACTTGAACGACTATAGCTTTTACAGTAGAAAGATTTGCAAGCTTATGTGCTCTCAAACGTCTTTCACCTGCTACCAACAAATAACCGTTATCTTTTTTTATGACTACAATAGGCTGAAGAAGCCCATGCTGAGTTATTGATTCACTAAGCTCTTTTAGCGCTTCATCATCAAAATATTTACGAGGCTGATATGGATTTGGAACTACAAGAGCTACATCAATATCTTCAATTCTTGCTTTAGCATCATCCAAAGTCAAAGAATCTATGCTATCAAAATTTTTACTATATGCCTCTTCTACTTCTTCCAATATAGCTCCAAGTCCCCTTCCAAGTGCCATAACTACCTCCCTGCAATCACGCTAGCTAATTCTTCGTATGCTATGCTGCCTTTCGAATCAAATGAATATTCCCTGATAGGTTTACCAAAACTTGGACTTTCGGCTATTTTTACATTGCGCGGAACCACTATGCACTCTTTGTTCTTTTTAAAATAGAACAATTGATTTTTAAAATGGTGACCAAGATCTTCCAATACTTGCTTAGAAAGATTATTCTGATTAGAATACATGGTAGGCAAAAAGCCTTTTATTGCAAGTTTTGGATTAATTGTTTTACGAAGCATATTTATAGTACTAAGCAATTGCGCCAAACCTTCCAATGCAAAAAATTCACACTGAATAGGAATAATTACAGAATCTGATGCACTAAGCGCGTTGATCGTGATCGGTCCAAGTGCTGGTGGAGAATCTATTATTATATAATCATAAACATCTTTAACTTCTGCTAATTTATCTTTAAGCATCAATTCACGATTTTGTTTATTTGGATCATAAAACTCTTTTTCAATGCTGACTAGACCTATATTTGAAGGTACCAAAAATAGTGACTCCATATGTGTCTGTATAGTGACTTGTGAAATATTTTTTGAACCGTTCATAACATGCAAGATATTAAATTCATAGTCATTTCTATGAAAGCCTAGACTCGTAGTCGCATTTGACTGCGGATCTATATCTAGAAGTAATACTTTTTTCTTTTTTGCTGCCAAAGAAGCTGCTAAATTAACTGCTGTAGTAGTCTTTCCGACACCGCCCTTCTGATTTGCAATACATATAATCTCTTTCATCTTAAACTAAATACCTTTTCTCCATCTAATATAAGCGATCCATCATCGCACAGCATGGCATTTGATAAGCTTTTCTTATTATCTTTGATATGAACAAAGTATTCTCTGTTGTTTTCAAATTCTAGCTTAACCTTTCTAAAAACTTCCTTCCATTTTGGAAATTTTTCTATCTCTTTTATATATTTTTCCAAAAGAAAAAAAGAACTAATATTTATATCCAAACTTGTATACGGTTCTTGGGCTTTCAAAAGATTTATTCCGATGCCGCATACTAAATTTTGATCAATTTTTTGCGTTATTACGCCTCCTATTTTGTATTCATTAAGATATATATCATTAGGCCACTTAAGCCAAATACCATCTTTCATGTCACATAATATTTCTTTCATAATATGCGCAAAATATATGGATGCTGAAGCCAGCGGCATATCGGACGGCAAATCAGATACACAAAATGCAAATGAAGCAAAAAAATTGCCTTTTACTCCATGCCATTCATTTGTTCTGCTGCCTATGCCATGTGTTTGTTCGTCTGCTATAACAGCTATCGGGGCTTGAATTCTATTGCTTTTTATTTCATCTACAAGATAATGCTGGGTAGATGGTAGCGAATCAAACGAGAGTATCTCCAACCTTCAGCCCCCTTCCTACTAGATAAGCCTTAGCAATCATGGCTTTTTTAGATGGTGGTTGCAATGATGATATCTTGATTGAACCGACACTGCATCCTACTATAATATCATCTTTTTCAATTGCTAATATCTCTCCGGCTTTGTTTTGGCTCTCTTTCTCGATAATCTTGAGTTCTAAGATTTTAAGCCCGTTTGTCGTAAATACTCCTGGCCAGCTATAGAATGCACGATATTTATTTGATACATCAAGCGCATTTTCAAATTTTATCTCTCCGTCGCTTTTTGCTATTTTGTGACAATGTGTTGCTGCTGCCGTGGTTTGTTTGATCGGATTTAGATTGTCAAAATTTTTAAGCACATCTACTATCAAAAGCGCAGCATCATTGCTCAATTGATCCATTAAGTCTGATACGACCATATCATCTGGGATTTTAAAATATCTATATGCCAGCATAGGCCCACTGTCGAGTCCTTCTTCGATCATCATAGCAGTAATTCCGGTAAATTTATCTCCATTTAGCAATGATTGTTGCACAGGACTGGCTCCACGATACATAGGAAGCAACGAAGCATGGAGGTTGATGCATGG
This sequence comes from Sulfurovaceae bacterium, assembly GCA_028715055.1. GTDB lineage: Bacteria > Campylobacterota > Campylobacteria > Campylobacterales > Sulfurovaceae > BN30871. The sequence goes on along the minus strand of JAQTLE010000004.1, from coordinate 113,135 downwards.
TGCAATATCAAGAATAGATCTTGGCAAAAGCTGTCCAAATGCGGCTACTACGATAAAATCCGGTTTAGCCTCTACTATGGCTTCATAAACACCGTTTTCTTTTAGATTTTGTGGTTGCAAAATAGGCAAATCAAATTCTAATGCCAAAGACTTAACAGGAGGCGGCATGAGCTCTTGATGTCTGCCTACTGGACGGTCTGGCTGCGTAAGAACAAGGGTTACTTTAAATTCACTATTTTTTAATATAGCTTCCAATATAACTTTGGCATACTCTGGTGTGCCCATATATACGATATTTTTCATGATGATCTTTTAAGTAATGTGATATAGTGCAATAATACCAAAAATTTTGTTATGATCTAATGGAATAACAGGCTATGGCAAAAGTTGTTTAGATAATGATTGTCAAACTCTAAACAACGTACCGCCGCGTTGTATGCCATCGATTAAGAAGCTTTTGATATCACTAAGATCGAAACCGCTTGCTAAAAACATGGCTTTACCGTTTTCTAGCAAAAACTGAGCAGATTGAAGCTTGGTAACTATACCACCGGTTGCAAATTCATTATTTGGAGTATGCTCGCTGGTCAGTGATTTTTTATCCAAAAATCCATGTTCTTTGAAGACAATAGCATCGACAAATTTTCTAGGATCTTTGTCATAGTATCCGTCTATGTCTGACAAAATAACTAATATATCGGCATCAAAATGATACGCAACGTGCGCTGATAATCTATCGTTGTCTCCAAAAACCAACTCTTCAGTGGCGGTAACATCGTTTTCATTTATAATAGGGATCACTTTATTAGCCAGCAATACCTCTATGGCTTGTTTTGCATGTTCTGTACGTTTGCGTGAATCTAGGTCAGATGCAGTCAAAAGTATTTGCGAACATAGCATATTAAATTTCCCAAACTTTTCTTGATACATTCTAAGCAACAACGGTTGGCCTATGGCAGCAAGAGCTTGTTTGTTTGGAATAAAAGATTTATCAAGTTTTAGTTGAGTATATCCGGATGATACAGCACCAGAGCTTACCAATATGATCTCTTTATTTGTATGTTGCAATGAGGCGATCAACTCGACTAAAGATGCCATTCTGTCTTTAGATATCTTACCGTTTTCGGTAAGTACATGCGAGCCCACTTTAATAACGATTCTTTTCATAATTACTGCTCCGATTGACTTTTTTGTTGTTTAACAAAATCTCCGAGTATATAACGTAAAGGTTCGGTATTTATGTGAGACACCGATGATATAGGCAATACAAAGCGAGGTGCATCAATCTCAATATTTCCATAGGATAAATATTTGCTATTTGGATGATACATTGCCAAATTATCATTTGGCTTCAAACCGATAGTATCTAAAAATTCTTTTATTACTTCGTTTGTTTCATCATGGCCAAGAGCGTCTATTTTGGTGATAGCTATACCAAATGCTTTTCTCCCAAGCACATTAGAATATTTATCCAGCTCTTCTTGAAGTGTGACGTATTGATAATCCATAGCTCTATAATTGCTGGCATCTATCATAAAAAGAAGCGTGCCTGTACGCTCTATATGTCTTAAAAACTCATGCCCCAATCCTCTCCCTTCGCTAGCGCCTTCTATGATACCTGGAATATCTGCCATAACAAAAGATTCATAATCACTATATTCAATCACTCCCAATTTTGGGACAAGTGTAGTGAATTCATAATTAGCAATTTCTGGCCTAGCATTTGATAACACAGAAATAAGCGTAGACTTTCCAACATTAGGATATCCTACAAGTCCGACATCGGCAATAAGCTTCATTTCAAATCTAACTTGCTTAGTGATTCCAGGAAGCCCTGGTTGGGCATATGTAGGGCGTTGGTTGCTGGAATTTTTAAAGTGCATATTTCCAAGCCCACCCTTGCCGCCTTCAAACAATTTGATATTAGCGCCGACTTCTGTTAAGTCAAGCAGTAATTCTCCCGTCTCAACATCAAAGATCTGCGTTCCTGGAGGCACACTAATAGTAACATCTTCACCGCTTTTGCCATATTTTTTTCTACCCTCACCTGGACGTCCATTCTTGGCTTTGATGTGGTGCTTTCCTCTTAGTGCTGTTAAAGTGTCGGTATTATTATCCACTTGAATATATACAGAACCTCCTCTACCGCCATCACCACCATCAGGTCCGCCTTGAGCTACGAACTTCTCCGTCCAAAATGATACTGCTCCTGCTCCGCCTTTACCTGAACTGACAGTTAGTTCTACTCTATCTACAAACATATATGCTTAACCTTTTGATATCTTATGGTTTAATTAGAAAATTGATTTATTATATCCAAAATAGACCTAACAATGCCTAAATAAAAATCGAATTGTGGATGAATGAATTGAGAAATAATAAAAAATGCAAGAAGCCAAAGAGGCTTCTTGGAAGAAGTGTTACGCTGGAACTACAGAAACTTTTTTCTGAGTTGAAGTGCGGTTTTCAAATTTAACTACACCTTCAATAAGTGCAAAGATAGTGTGGTCTTTACCCATGCCTACGCCATTACCAGGATGTACTTTTGTACCTCTTTGTCTGATGATGATGTTGCCAGGAATTACTGCCTCACCGCCAAATTTTTTTACACCTAAACGACGACCAGCTGAGTCTCTGTTATTTTGGGTAGATCCTTGACCTTTCTTATGTGCCATAAAATGCTCCTTACGCTATACTTGTGATTCTTACACGAGTGAAATCTCTTCTAAAACCTCTTTTAAGTTTAGAATCTTTTCTTCTTCGTTTTTTATAGATGATGACTTTTTTGTCACGACCTTCGTTGATGACCTCACCTTTAACTACTGCACCCGCTACAAAAGGAGTACCTACAGTCAAAGTACCGTTATCTAGTGCTAAAACTTCTTTGAATTCTACAGCACTTTTAGGCTCTAAATTCATGTTGTCAAAACAGACGATATCGCCCTCTTGGACTTTGAATTGTTGCCCACTTGCTTTAATGATTGCGTACATTGCAAACCCTTTATTAATTTCTTACTTGGTATTAAAAGTGTGTGATTATATCAAAATAAGCTTTAATCTTTTTTAAATTAAACTATTTTTAATCAACATATTCAAAAACCTAAAGTTAATGGCCAGCCACAGCTATACATTCTATCTCAACAAGTGCATTTTTTGGTAAAGTTTTTGCTGCTACTGTGCTGCGTGCTGGCTTATGAGTGCCGAAATATTCCGCATAGATCTCATTAACCGCCACAAAATCATCCATGTCGGCTAAAAAAATAGTGGTTTTTACAACATTATCCAAAGAACTTCCGCCTGTTTCTAAAACTGCTTTTAGATTTTTAAGAACTTGATTGGTTTGTGAAATGATACCATTTCCGGCCATCTCGCCGTTTGGCATAAGTCCAATCTGTCCTGATGTATAAATCATTCCATTAACTTCAATTGCTTGAGAGTATGGTCCGATTGCTTGCGGGGCATTCTGTGTAGATATTATATTCATGTATCAACCTTAATTATATTATTTGATCCGTATTTTACCATTTTTCTTTAGATTTATAACGAAAATTATGTTGTCGGCAAACCAAACTTTTGCATTACGAATTCACCAAATTCATCATAATAAAGATAATAGAGCTTATCTCTTGTGACTTTCAATCCTGCTAGATAACGCAAAGCTAAATTTGCCTCAAGCGAAGCCACTTGCATAACCATTGGTGCAGCTATACCGCTTGGTATGTGAGGGGGCGTATTAAATGTAGTAAATCTTCCACGCTCAAAAAAACAGACCTGCCCTACAAATGCTTCTACGCTTGCATATATCCAAGGTATACCAGATTCATTAGAATACTCATCTATCTGGTGCCTAGTATCAAAATTGTCGCTGGCATCAAGAATAAGGTCATATCTTTTGCCAAGATGACTAAATTCTCCAAAATCCATCACGAGGCCCTGTGTTTTAACAAAAGGATTTTTGGATTTTATTAAATGACTTACGACTTTTGATTTATACTTTCCTTCATCTTTTAATGTAAAAGCAATTTGACGGTGTATATTATGTAATGCAATAGTGTCGAAATCGATCATATCGATCTCGCCTATACCGCTAGTCCCAAGGGCCAAAGCCAATGAAGAACCAAGCCCGCCGCTGCCTATTATGGCTATTTTTTTAGTAGCCAATAGTTCTTGAGTAGTTTCGCCCCAAAGCTGAATTTGTCTGTGAAAATATGATTTTTGTATCATGACAACTCCTTTATTGTCTTATTTGCAATGCTTTTTCAAATTGCCATGCCTTGTGATGTTCTCGCACGAATTTTTTGCTTATCTCTTCAATTAGCATAGATTCTTTGTCTTCTAACATCATATCGACTTCGCCGTCCGGATTAACCAGCATACTATCTCCGTAAAAACGCCATTTAATATCTTTGCTATTATACTCGCCTAAGCGATTTGCTCTAAGCACATAACATCCATATAAAAATGCTTGCGTTTTAATGATCTCTCTCCAGCGATTATGCGAACCAAACGTTGAAGATGTTGGAAGCACTACCAAATCTATCTTTTTTTCTCTTACAAATTTCCAGAGCTCTGGAAAATGCAATTCGAAACCTGCCATTACCATAACCCTAAAACCGTCTATTGAAAAAACCATCGGGGATTTAAGCGGTTTTATTTTGTTAATAAAAAAATTCTGCTCATCCCAATGAGCATATGATATGAGAATTTGTTGTTCATAATAAGAAACTTGTTTTGATGTTATCTTCGCAATTACCTTGAGGTAACCGTTTTTTTTATACAAAATAATAGGAGCTATAACGGTCATATCGTATTTTTTTGCCAAAGATTTCAAAAGTGTCAAATGTTTATTTGTTTGCTCTATCACCATGGATGCTGGCATATTTGCCAACTCTTTGTAAAAATGATTTAATACATATTCTCCAAAAACAATCAATCTAGCACCTCTGGAGTGAGCATTTTTAAAATAAAAATCTAGTTTAGAACCATTCATCCCCAGTGTCTGGAGTTGCAATGATGCCACTACTAGTGTTTTCACTCCCTGGCCTTGATGCTGTCTTGTTCTATAATGGTTATTTTTGCTTTTGCCTCTTCGAGCATTTTTTGGGCTTCTTTGATGGTTTTTAATCCGTCTTCATAAAGTTTAACACTCTCTTCTAGTGGAATATCTTGACGCATTAATTTTTCTATGATGCCTTTAGCGCCGGCTATTTTATCTTCAAAAGTTTCAGTCTTCATTGTTTATCTCCCAATATATTCCTGATATCATCTTCAAATTTATCAATTTCTACCAAAAATGCATCATGCCCATAATCGCTATCTACTTCTTTATAACTACATGATTGCCCATTGCGTTTCATCATCTTATAAATATGTTCCATCTCTTCTGGAAAAAATAGAAAGTCTGATCTGAAACTAAATAGATGCACATTTGATTTTATACGCGAAATGGCATCATGCAGCGAATCATATCCGCGAGATAGACTAAAGGTATTAATAGCTTTGACTATATATAGGTAGCTTAGCGGATCAAAATTACGACTAAAGTTTGTCGTATTGTACTCCATATATCTCTCTGCTTCATACCTGCCAAAAAGCTCAAAAAGTCCATCAGTACTTACATAATTTCTATCAAACTTTTTATCCATTGATTTTGGAGAGAGAAATGAAATATGTCCAGCTATTCTTCCAATAGCCAGACCACTAAGCCCTTCTTCTTTAAAAGCGTCTTTTGCATAATTCCCATCCTCAAATCTAGGGTCAGTTCTGATAGCTTCTACGGCAACTTTATTAAAAGCTATTGTCCATGGTCGCGTAGCATATGTAGCTGCCATAGAAATAATATGATCTGCCAGATTTGGATAATCAACTGCAAATTGAAGTGCCTGCATACCGCCCATAGAGCCGCCTATGATAGCTTTTAAGCGATATATACCCAGATGTGAAAGCAAATGTATTTGAGCTCTCACCATATCCTTGATAGTTACTACAGGAAATTTTAGACGGAATGGCTGATGCGACGGATAATTATCACTCATAGGGCCGGTGGTTCCAAAGCAGCTACCTATGACATTTGAACATATCACAAAAAACTTGGTTGTATCCACAGCTTTACCATCACCTATGAGTCCATCCCACCAACCGGCCTTTTTTTCACCTTCATAAGTACCTGCTGCGTGATGAGAACCACTTAGTGCATGGCATACCAATATTACATTGCTTTTATCATCATTGAGTTCACCATAGGTTTCATACGCTATGGTGTATGGCTCTAATATACGACCGCTCTCAAGATAAAGCGGACTGCTAAAATGTGCTTGTTTGGTGGTTATCTTCATAAACTGCTTTTGGGAATAATATTTTGCTTATTGTACCCAAAATGACTTTAGGATAAGAAAATTAATATATATTGTATATTTTAAAAAAACTGAATTAATTCTACATAGTAAAATATTTATTTATTTTTTGGCAATGTTTTGGCAATGTTTTTGCAATGAAATTTCTTCGAGTGCTTCGTACTTGCCTTTCAATTGGGCAATTTCAGGTTCGTTTCCTGTTTTTTTCTGATTGGTGAGTATTATTCCTGAAAAAATCAACACACCCATTATTGTTTTTACGGTATCGTCATGTGCAGCTTTGTCTTGTATTTTTGAAAGTTCATCAGTTCTGACTGAAACCCTTTGCATCTCATCTAATATCTTGGTGCATTCAAATGATTGATACTGTACAGGAGATATATATTCGGCTTTGATTTTGCTGCTCTTTACAGCACATCCATTTATCAATGCCAAGCTAGTCAATATAAAAATACCAATCAAAAATTTTTTCATATTTTTTCCCAAATATTTTATTATGCTTTGGTATATTATATTGCTAAAAAAATAGCATAAAACTTAACTGTATAATCTATTATAAATAATTAATTTTTTATTAAATACTAATTAAAGTTAATTGTCTTCATTATACAATGCCGTACTTAGATATCTCTCTCCGGTATCGCAAAGAATAGTTACTATCGTTTTGCCTTTATTTTCTTCTCTGTTTGCAACCTGAGAGGCGGCAAATACATTTGCGCCGCTTGAGATACCGACAAGCAACCCCTCTTCTTTTGCCAAATTTCTGGCTGTATGGATCGCATCTTCATTACTTACTTTAATGATCTCATTATAAATATGTGTATTGAGTACAGATGGCACAAATCCTGCTCCTATTCCTTGTATCGCATGTGGAGCTGGAGAACCTCCGCTAAGTACTGGTGAAGCACTAGGTTCTACAGCTATAATACGAATATTTGGATTGAGCTCTAGTAATTTCTCTCCGATACCTGTAATTGTACCGCCAGTTCCTACGGCGGCCACTACGATATCGACCTTGCCATCTGTATCGCGCCATATCTCCTGCGCTGTTGTAGCGCGATGTACTGCAGGATTGCTTTGGTTGGCAAATTGTTGAAGTATTATAGAATTTGGCGTACTATCATTAAGTTCATTTGCCATTGAGATCGCACCGCTCATGCCTTTAGATGAATCGGTTAGCACTATAGTCGCTCCTAGGGCTTTTAGCAACTTTTGTCTTTCAATGCTCATGGAACTAGGCATGGTCAAGATCAATTTCAAATTCTTAGCTGCACATACCGAAGCTAAACCTATTCCCGTATTACCGCTTGTAGGCTCTATTATAGTAGTGTCCGGCGTTATAAGACCTTTATTTATTGCATCATCTATCATTGCGATTCCTATCCTGTCTTTGACGGAATGAGTCGGATTCATGAACTCGCATTTGCCCAATACTAAAGCATCATTTAAACTTGCTTTTTTAAGTTTAACCAACGGTGTATTACCCACAAGTTCAGTAACATTTTGTGCATATTTCATTTGAATTTCCTATATATCATAATGCAAAGAAGAATTATATCTTTCTTGGTATTTTTTGAAATCTACCAGACTTAAATTTAACATGGTCGCTATTCCGCTGCTAATGTCATCAAAAAATAGATTTAATATATGACAGTTGCTCTTATCATCTACCACTTTTATCTCGCCTTCAAGCGCTATAATGATGTCTTTGATAAGTATATCGCTGGGCGATTTAGATAATAAAAATCCCCCTTTTACGCCTCTGATACTCTCAACCAAACCTGCTCTTTTTAACTTGCCGAGCAATTGTTCGAGATAGCCAAGGGGAATATCTGTATTTATAGCAATTTGGCTTGCACGAAGCGGCATATTGCCGTCATGTTTCAAAAGTTCATACATGGCATTCAATCCATATATGCCTTTAGAAGAAACTAGCGCCATTATAGCTCCAATGCTTTGGCAAGATCGTCTATTAGATCTTTTGTATTTTCTAATCCGATACTAAGTCTTATAGTAGCGGGGTTGATCCCTGCGCTTAAAAGCTCTTTTGCTGTCATTTGCGAATGGGTCGTGCTCGCCGGATGAACAATGAGGGATTTGCTGTCTCCTATGTTTACCACTACGCTAAAAAGTTTGACGCCGTCAATGATATTTTTTGCTTCTTCAAAACTTCCAACATCAAAAGAAAGTAATCCTGAAGCTTTACCGTCTTTAAAATATTTTTGAGCTTTGGCATAATCACTATGACTTTCTAGTCCTGGGTAATTAACTGATTTAACTTTTGGATGCGATTCTAGAAATTTTGCAATTTCCAGCGTATTATCTGAATGTTTTTGCACCCTGAGATCCAATGTTTCTAGTCCTTGTATAAGCAACCACGAATTAAACGGTGCTTGTGCAGCTCCGATATCACGAAGCAAAGAAAGCCTGATACGCAAACAAAAATTAGGCAATGGCACATCAGTGTATACAAGTCCATGATAACTTTCATCGGGAGTATTAAAATGACTATATCTAGACGACGTTTTGAAAAATTCATTTAGTCCATTTCTTTCTACTACTATACCGCCGATTGCTGTGCCTTGTCCGTTTGTATATTTAGAAGTAGAATGAACTACTATATCAACACCCCATGCAATTGGATTAAATAGTGAAGCCGTGGCTACTGTATTATCACATATGGTAAGCACTCCATGTTTTTTAGCAACCTCTACAATAGTATCTATATCAGCAATCGCAATTTGTGGATTAGATAATGATTCAAAATATATTGCTTTTGTTTTATCATCTATCAATCCCTCTAAATTGCCAGCATCACTGCTTTTAAAGATCCGCGCTTCGATTCCAAAGCGTTTTATTGTGTGAGTAAGCAATGTAACTGAACCACCATAAAGCTTGTCAGATATAATTATATTGTCGCCGGCTTCAGCTACATTGGCTATCGCATAAAAAATAGCAGCTTGTCCTGATGCTGTACATATAGCAGCTGCTCCGCCTTCCAGCTCGGCATATCTTGTCTCTAAAACGTCAGTAGTTGGATTGGTAAGTCTGGTATATATCGGCCCCAGCTCTTTTAGTGCAAACAGATTGGCTGCATGCTCACTATCTCTAAAATCATATGCAGTGGTTTGAAAGATAGGTACACTCATTGTGCCAAAACCAGCTTTTTGGTCATATCCGGCATGAAGCGCGATCGTCTCTTTTTCCATTATCTTTCCTTATATTTTAATATTTAATGTTACTATAGTATAAAAAAAAGATAATGTCAAGTATTTTAGTACATATTATGATTATTTGCCTATTTCTGGGACGTTATTAAATCTGTAGTAAATTAGTATTATTTTTAAAATTTGATAATGAATATACTTTGTCCGTCTTTATAATCATATTTAAACCCAAATCCATGATAGCTAAGTATTCTACCGACTATATTCAGTCCCAAACCATATCCTGTTCCGATTTGCTGCTCTCCTCTAGTAAATGGCTGGGTATAGTATGTTAGTTCCTTTGATAAAGGTTGTGAAAAATTTCTTATCTCCAGAGTATCTTTTTTGATTGCTATATGCACAGCGCCATGAGTCTTGTATTTTAGTGCATTATCTATGAGATTTTTGATTGCCATTGAAAGATAATCAACATCTGCATTGATATCAAATGTCTCTTCCTGCTCTATAATTATCTCTTCTTCATTTGCAAATATGCGTGAAAGTGCTTCTAGTAAAACTTGTTTAATTGATATTATTTGTTTCTTTAATTCCAAATTGCCTGACCTTAATCTCTCAATACCCAAAAGTTCATGAGTAAGTATATCTATCTGCTCAATGGATTTGGTCAGGCTCTGCTTGTATCTACTGTGCTCAAGCATTTCTAAAGAAAGTTTAGCTTGAGCTATTGGGGTTCTAAGCTCATGGCTGATGTCTGCTAAGAACTGCTCCCTAGAAGTTATGAGTGTTTCTATGTTTTGTGCCATCGTATTAAACTGTATTTTCAACTTTGATATCTCATCATTGTTTTTACTGTTTGATTTTAATCTATACTTATAATCACCGCCTCCGAACTTCTCTATACCTCTAGATATACTTCTAAGCGGTCTTAATATTCCAAGTATGATCACAAACATTAAGATCAAAATAACTATATCGGCAACAAGGAAAAAATTCAAAAAACCTTTTTGCCAAATATTTTCAGTTTGCGACTGGTCAAAAAACACTACTTTATCATCTAGATATCTCATGTCAAGATAATAAAGACCTTCATCTTTATATATCTCTATTGCCCCAAAAGATGTTTTTGTGCTATATATTACCCTAGCAGCAGAACTTCTTTTGTGCTCAACTTTGACATATCCCAACTCTTTTGCTTTATTCTCAAGTGTAGCTATATCACCTTTGACAAAACTATCAAACAATACTTGAGAAGCTTGTGTATATCTACTTTGTTGTGATGTCTCTATATTTTGGGTCAATATCTCATTTGTCCGGAATGAAAGTATGCTCATCAAAGATATACTGATAACAAAAAGTATGATAATTTTATGAAATATAGACACTTCTTATCCTATAAACTTATACCCAACCCCCCAAATAGACTTTATGTATTTGGGATTTTTGGGGTCATCAAAGAGCTTATTTCTAATGTTCGATATATGCATATCAATTGCTCTCTCAAAAGAATAATCTGCGCCTATATAATTTGCTATTGTCTCTCTTGAAATTGGTACTTTCGGGTTTGCCAAAAGCAAAGATAATATCTCGTACTCTATTTTAGTAAGTTCAAGCACATAATCTTCATGCGTTATCTCCATTTTATGCTCATCTATTTGAAACTCTCCGATCTTACGGATGCCGGTTCTTCTATTTATCCTGCGAAATATAGCATCTATACGTAATATAAGCTCTTTTGGTTCATATGGCTTGGCTAGATAATCATCCGCGCCATACTCAAAAGCCACCATCTTATCGCTCAGATTACCTCTAGCGCTAGATATGATTATAGGAATATCGCTTATGCCTCGAACTGTTTTACACACATCAAATCCATCCATTTTTGGCAGCATCAGATCAAGTATAACTAAATCAAAATTACCGCTGTTTCTCAATGCATCCAATGCACCCATAGGCTCATCAAAGGCCTTTACGTCATACCCATAGTTTTCAAGATATTCTGTCAATAGCTTTTGCATTTCTAGATTATCTTCTACGAGTAATATATTCATTCTATCTCCCACTCGTCTATGTAATTTGCAAATTTCTTTCTTTGCTCATTGTTAAGAATCTTGTGAATACTTGAAAGCAGATCGATCTCTATTATGGATGCTTTGAGTTCCAAATTTTTATTGATCCGCTCTATTTTTGATGCGTCAAAATTCTTCGATAGAAAAACAGACTGTTTTTGTTTAAGCAAATCGTGTTCGTATACTTTATACTCTCTTACCTGTTCTCTATAATTTTTCAGTATCTGCTTGACCGGTTCTTTTTGCTCATCTGTAAGTTGCAAAAATGTCAGATCTTTTTTGTAGTAATGATGATCATCATCAGCTAATGCGATACCAAGAAAGAGTAAAAAAGCCAATATAATTTTCATATCACACGCCCTTTGGCATTTTTATAAGATCATTTTCCAGCATGCCCTTTTCTATATCTATATGACAAGCTTGACAGTTTGCTTTACTTTTGACCTTGTTCGATTTAAAAACTCTACTATCTATATCCTTATGCTTAGCTTTCCAAAACGGAGTTTGGCTGATAGCTATGATAGTTTGTTTTTCTCCTTCAAGACTTTTTCTGATTTTTATAGCATCTTGATGAGTAGAACTATCACTGCTGTTTTTGACCAAAAAATCAAGGATAACTGCTTTTGTTTGCTCATCCAAGCTGGCATCATCGCCAAAATGATTTTCCAAATTATCCATCATTTTAACCCAAGATGCTTTTGGCAGCAAGTAAGGAGGATAAGCAATATGACAACTCCCGCATTCATTATAAAATGCAGGATTAACTTTGGCGTAATCTGTAGGCTTATTATAATTAACAGTTAATAGATTATCTTTAAAGCCAAACAGATAAACCAAAGAAGCAAGTGCTATAACTATCCAAAGTACTTGATATGCCTTTTGTGCTACATTCGTACTGATGCCAATATATGTCGGTGTTGATTTAAAACCCGATATCATTGAATCCACGGCATCGCCTTTTTGGACAAACTTATCCATCAAGCTGCCCGCTATATGCACCAATACAATACCCAAAAAGATATTTACAAGCACTTCGTGAAGCTCTTCAAATATCTCCATATCTTCATAATTACCTTGATGCAAAAATGCAAAAACTCCATGATTTTCACTCACGCCATAATCCAAAAGTCCGCTAAATATAGCCAAAATACTCACTATTATCATGGTGATAATAGCGAAACTTGATGCCGGATTGTGGCCTACATATTTTTCATGTTTGGTAAATACAGATACCAAATAGCTTTTGAGATTTGTTAGACTTAGATCAAAATCTCTAAATTTTGAATAATTGGGACCAAACAATCCCCAGCCTATACGAAACAATATCAATATGGCAAAAACAATACCGAATATCACATGATAGCGCAAAAGCTCATCGCTATCTCCTGAGAGATAAGCTGCTGCAAAAAGCACTATCATTAAAACATGGGATATTCTATTGCCTAGAGGCCAAATATAGCTTCTAGTCATCATCCCCTTCCTCTTCCCAATTTCTAAAATTTGGAATCTTTATGGCTCTTTCGCTATATGATCCTTCAAACGCAGTTGTATGACATGCTGTACAATTTGCTAAACTTCCGACAGCTTTTTGAGTTATGGCTTGCTTAGGTACCTCGCGATGTTCACGTAAAAAATATGGTGTTTGTGAAATCCTGAGCGGTGCTTGATTTGTCGAAATGGAATTATTTATCTTATAGCTTCTTTTATATCCTCCCGCATTAACACTGTCGGCACTATTTAGAGTCAGGTATCTGGTTATATATGCCTTAGTCTTTGGATCCAATGAAGCGTCAGTACCAAAATGGTTATCCAAATTATTCATCATTTTGGTCCATGAACGTTTTGGAAGCAGCCCTGGCTGATATCCGAAGTGACAGCTGGCACACTCTTTAAGATACATTGTATTTTTAGCAGGAGCTACATCCCTGCCGCCTTCATCTGCAAAAACGATACCAGAAAGTAAAATTGCTGAAATAATAATTTTTTTATGCATTTGTTACTCCTTATTTAGACTTGATGTAGTATAGAACATCGCCTTTTTCTTGTGCGGTTCCTTCTCGTTTATAGACATCATTGAAATTTCTTTTTAACCACTTTTGAACTTCTGCAACCTCGGTCAGCCTCGAAGGATTTGCACTTGGAGCCAACGGTTTGATCGATTTATTCGTAACAGGATTTTTACCGGCACTTGTCAAATTTTGAGAATGACAACTAGCACAAGAAACTTCGGTACCTCTTTTGCCTATATGCTTGGAGAGGAAAATCTTTTCACCTCTTTTGGCATCAAAATCACTAAAACCGGTGTCTGCTTGTTTAGCCTGGGTTTTGAGCGTATTGATGTATGCTTGCATAGGTGGGTTGAATCCACCGGCATTTATACTTATGACACATAGTGTCATGCCTAAAATATATTTTTTCATATTTTCTCCTTATTAGTTTGATAATGCCATATTAGATTGAAGTTGTAAATAGACCAAATATACATCTTTACAAAAAATTTACATTTTGTAAAATAAAAGATTTAAGAGAATTTTTTCGGTGTAGATTTTTTAAAAATTATAATGAGGTACTGTATTTGATCTGTTCAAATACAGCGGATGGCTATTTTGATTTCATAGTGCATAAACAAAAAAATCTTATGCACTAGCTAATTGAATACCCCAAAATATAAGAAATCCGGTAAAAAGCCATAGTGTTGATGATGGTTTTTCTTCTATGATATGAGCCTCGACTAGAAGCTCATCTGTGACTAGATAAAGCAGTGCTGCCACACCAAACGACAAAATAGCACTGATAATATCAACCGATGCACCCGCAAGCAAATAATAACCTAAAAGCGAAAATGCCAATACTGTCAAAGCAAGCAAGACGCTCATCATTACTACACGCCAGCCTTTGATAACATCTGATATTAACGACAACCCCAAGAATAATAACTCAACCGAAAGCCCCAGAGCCAACACAAGGCCGGTTTCTCCATTAGCCGCAAATCCTGCTCCTATCAAGAAGCCATCTACTGACACATCCATAAACACGGCTGCTATTAGACCGTAATTGAGACCTTTTCCGTGTTCATTTTTGGCTTCAAGGCCCATAGTCCAAAGTTTCATGATATACATCAATATACCACCAATAGCAAATGAACTCACAAGCACCCACCAGTGTGCATGTTCACGACCGATTTCAGGCAGGATTTCCACAGCAAGAGCAGCCAATATGACACCTGCAGCAAAATGTTGTATATGACTACGGGTATGATGTGAAGGATTCCAAAATACTGCTAAAAATCCACCGAGGGATGCTATGATAGCAGGTATAAGCATAGAAACGAAAGGAGACATATTTTTTCCTTTTTTTATATTAGACAAATTGTATCTAAAATATAATAATTTATTTTATTAAACAAATGAAGCATATGCTTCATTTGTTTTTTATTGTCCGTAATAGTTTGGGGACTCTTTTGTGATTGTTACGTCGTGTACATGACTTTCTCTAAGCCCGGCACTTGTGATCTCTACAAACTCAGCCTTTTCCCAGAACGTAGGAATATCTTTAGAACCGCAATATCCCATAGAGCTGCGCAAACCACCTATCATCTGATGAATTACATCGGCTATTTTGCCACGGTATGGAACACGTCCTTCGATACCTTCAGGCACTAGCTTATCAGCAGCTGTGCCCTCTTGGAAATATCTATCGGTACTTCCTTTGGTCATAGCTCCGATACTTCCCATACCTCTGTATTCTTTGAATTGTCTGCCATTAAAGATTATCATCTCGCCAGGAGCCTCATATGTACCGGCCAATACAGAACCAAGCATAACAGAGCTAGCACCTACTGCAAGTGCTTTGGCTACATCGCCTGAATATTTTATTCCGCCATCAGCAATTACAGGCACACCAAGCGGATTTGCCACAAGAGCAACATTGTCTATAGCAGATATTTGAGGTACACCAACACCTGCTACTATACGTGTAGTACAAATCGATCCTGGTCCGATACCCACTTTTACCGCGTCAGCTCCGGCTTCAATAAGATCCCTAGCCGCTTCACCTGTAGCTATGTTTCCAGCGATTACGTCGATATCCAGTTCGGCTTTGATCTGTTTAACCGTATCAATAATGCCTTGTGAGTGCCCATGAGCAGAATCAAGCACAAGTACATCCACTCCGGCTGCTACCAATGCTCTAGCACGATCAATCTGTCCGACTCCGATAGCAGCAGCTACCCTAAGTCTGCCAAACGCATCTTTGTTTGCAAGAGGATGCTGTACTTTTTTCTCTATATCTTTGATAGTGATAAGACCTTTTAATTTGCCTTCATCATCTACTATAGGAAGTTTTTCAATTTTATGCTGCTGTAATACTTTGGCTGCTTCTTCAAGAGTTGTACCGATTTTTGCAGTGATCAGAGGTGCAGGAGTCATCACGTCTTTTATAGGCAAACTCATATCGCTGATAAAACGCATATCACGATTTGTGAGTATCCCTATTAAAAATTTATCTTGATCGACCACCGGTACGCCTGATATATGATACTCACGCATAAGAGCATCGGCTTCTGCTACCTTTGCATCAGGATATATAAAAATAGGATCTATGATTACGCCGCTTTCTGATTTTTTAACTTTTCTGACTTGCAAAGCCTGAGTTTCGATGTCCATATTTTTGTGTATGACGCCAATACCGCCTAGTCTAGCCATAGCAATTGCAGCTTTATATTCCGTAACTGTATCCATTGCAGCCGATATGATAGGTATATTTAGACTTACTCTTTTTGTTAACATTGTAGTTACACTTACCTCTTTTGGCAGCACGGTTGAATGTTGCGGTACCAGCAATACATCTTCAAATGTCAAAGCTTTTTGTTTGATTCTCATTTTATTATCCTCCTCTTTTATTATTGATTTTCTTGCAAGAGCAAAGTTATTTAAAAACTCATCTCACTATATCTTAGCTGTAAAATCGTATTGATAATTTACAGCTTTTTCCATACTCGCCGCACCATCGAAAAGCGTCTGCTCATCGAATGCTTTAGCGATAAGCTGTAATCCGACTGGCATACCCTCATCATTTTTTGCCACAGGAAGCGAAATCGCAGGAAGGCCTGCTAGATTTATAGCTATTGTATACATATCACTTTTATACATTTCTAGCGGATCATGTACCGCTCCGATCTTAGGGGCCACATTAGGAGCAACCGGAGAGAGTATAAGATCAGCTTCACTAAATATAGCATTAAATTCATCACGGATAAGGTGTCTTACTCTTTGTGCTTTGAGATAATAAGCATCATAATATCCTGATGACAATACGAAATTACCTAGCAAGATCCGTCTTTTTACTTCATCGCCGAAACCTTCGCTTCTAGTATTATAATATAAATCTGAGACATTGTTGGCTTCTGCTCTTCTGCCGTATCTGATCCCATCGAATCTAGCCAAGTTCGTCGCAGCTTCAGCGGTTGCTAGTATATAATATGTCGCAATGTCGTATTTGGTATTTTGCATATTTTTATGAACTATCGTATGCCCTGCATCTTGCAGTGCTTTTACCGTATCACTATAAGCTTTTTGAATATCACTACTCGCTTCGCTTATATAGTTATCGATGACTGCGATAGTGAGCTTTCTGTTGGCATCTATTACCGTTTTTTGATCTTCGTGTTCTGCGCTTGTAGAATCTTTTGGATCATGTCCTTTGATGATATCATAAAGTATTGCAGCGTCTTCTACATTTTGAGTAATAGGCCCGATTTGATCCAATGATGATGCATAAGCAGCCAAACCATAACGGCTGACCCTGCCGTAAGTCGGTTTCATTCCCACGCATCCGCAATATGCTGCAGGCTGACGAATAGAGCCACCTGTATCACTTCCAAGAGCAGCAATTGCTATACCGCCGCCTACTGCCGCAGCAGCTCCGCCTGAACTTCCACCTGGAACTCTGGATGGATCATGAGGGTTTTTGGTGATCCCATAAAAACTGCTCTCAGTAGTGCTTCCCATCGCAAACTCATCCATGTTTGATCTTCCAAATGCCATCATTCCATTTTCTTTTAACTTGGTAATAACCGTGGCATCATAAGGAGCAACATACCCTTGAAGGATTTTAGAACCGCTTGTGACGCTCCATCCGTTTACTTGGATATTGTCCTTGATAAGGATAGGCACGCCTTCACCTGAACTTTCAAACCCTACATAAGCATTTAACCCGCTTGCTTTTGCCTTGGCTTCAAGTTCATTTTTGATTTCGCTCAATTCCTCTTTGGTTTTTGAAAGCGCTTCTTTAAGTGTGATCACTTTTGCTCCTTAATGTATCTTTTTTCATAATATTTTACTATCAATAAACCTATGCTTATAAGCACGAATATAAATCCGATCGAACTGACAATCACTTCACTAGATACCGGTTTTGATAGATCAAGCATTAATCACCTCGTCGCATCTACTGCAAAGTTCATTTTCGGCTGTGCTTTTATATCTCCAGCATCTAGGGCATTTGTGTTGTGATGCTGCAGCTATCTCAAATATTTTTCCACCTACTTCAAATGAGGCCAATATTTTAGAAGTGCCGTATTTTTTAACATCAGATACCATGAACCAATCTTCAAGATCTTTTTGATCGCTAAAATCAAAATCTACATCTTCGCTCACAAGCTCGACTTCCAATGTGGATTTGATGATCTTCTCTTTTTTGAGCTTATCTATCTCCTCGGAAAATGCATCTCTCATATCGGCTAGTATCGTCACATCAAGATCAGAGCAGACCTCAGGCAGCTGAATATATTCAAATTCAAATATATTTTTTGCATTTCCTTTTAGCATAGCCGGAGCAAAATCAAGTATCTCATCAGCTGTATAAGTAAGAACCGGCGCTACTAGAGCTAGCATGCTTTTAGCGATAAGCGCCATTGCGCTTTGTGCTGAGCGTCTAGCATCTCCGTTTATGCTGTCACAATAAAGTCTGTCTTTGCAGATATCCATATATATAGCACTAAGATCGTTTGTCAAGAAATGATTGAGTATCGCAAATCCGCGCAAGAAATCGTAATTGTCAAAATTCACTTTGACTTCATCAAATACTTTTTTTGCGCTTGCAAGTATCCATCTGTCTAGCTCGCCGAATTTATCGTTATCAACGATGTTTTCTAGGTCATTGATATTTGCGAGCAAAAATCTAAATGTATTACGGATCTTTCTGTACTGCTCTGCTGTTTGCTTGAGAATTGCGGATGAGATCTTTAGATCACTTTGATAATCACTGAGCGCTACCCAAAGACGCAAGATCTCAGAGCCAAACTCTTTTGTCACTTCATCAGGAGCTACGACATTGCCTTTGGACTTACTCATCTTTTCACCTTTTTCATCGACGGTAAATCCATGAGTAAGCAGAGCTTTATATGGAGCATGATGATTGACTGCAGTTGAAAGAAGCAATGAGCTTTGGAACCATCCTCTATGCTGATCGCTGCCTTCTAGGTATAGATCGGCAGGATATTGTCCCGCGTCGTAGTTCGAGCTTTTTAGCACACTGTTCCAAGTAGAACCGCTATCAAACCAAACATCCAAAATATCAGTGATCTTTTCAAGATCTTCCGGGTCGTATCCGCTGCCTGGATATAGCAACTGGGATATTGGCATATCATACCATGCATCACAACCGTGACTATCAAATATCATAGCTGTGAAATTGAGCACCTTTTCATCAAAGATAACTTCTTTTGTCTTTTTGACACGGAAAAATGCTATTGGCACACCCCATGATCTCTGACGCGATATACACCAGTCAGGACGCTGCTCTATCATGCCTTCAAGTCTACCTCTACCCCAAGCCGGATAGAATGTGGTATTTGCTACTTCCTCGAGTGCGATCTCGCGCAAAGTATTTTCTTCGCCTTTAGGTTTGGCGTCCACAGATATGAACCATTGATTCGTTGCTCTGTAGATAAGCGGTTTTTTTGTTCTCCAGCAATGCGGATATGAGTGAACGAACTTGCTTTGATGCAAAAGCGCATCTCCAAGCAGTTCCAAGATAGGAGCGTTTGCTTTAAATATATGCATGCCTACAAATTCGCTTGGATTTGGAAGCAAATGATGCCCTACTATACTCTCGTCATAACACCCTTTTTCATCCACGGGCATAAGCACTTCTAGATCATACTTGAGTCCTACGCGATAGTCGTCTTCTCCATGCCCGGGAGCGGTATGTACAGCACCGGTACCGCCGTCAAGCATTACGTGTTCGCCCAAAACGATAGTTGAATTTCTGTCATTCAATGGATTGATAGCGATATGATTTTCTAGTTCTCTAGCGGCAATTTTTCTGCCTGAATGTTTGCCTATGATACCCATCTCGGATAATGCTCCATATCTGCTTTCAGCCACGATGTACCCATCTTCACTGATGACATACATCTCGTCCGGATTTAGCGATATACCGGTATTTGCAGGCAATGTCCATGGCGTCGTGGTCCAGATAACTATCGCTGCTTTACCATGGATTTCGAGTTCTTCTTTTGTTTTGTCGCTTAATTCAAAAGCCACGTATATCGAGTAATCTTCTTTGTCTTTGTACTCTACCTCTGCATCAGCAAGTGCAGTTTGGGCAGCCCATGACCAGAAGATCGGTTTATGGCGTTCTATGAGCAAACCTTTACTTGCTACTTCACATAATGTTCTATAGATATTGGCTTCAAATTTGAAATCCATAGTCACATAAGGATTATCCCAATCAGCCACTACGCCCAGAGATTCAAATCCTTCTTTTTGGATAGCTACGAATTTTGAGGCATGTTCACGACAAAGCGAACGAAACTGAGAAGCAGGCATAGCTTCTTTTGCTTCTTTGCCGATGCTCTCTTCTACTTTTTGCTCGATAGGCAATCCATGACAATCCCAACCTGGAACGAAACGAACTGATTTGCCTTGGAAATAGTGATATTTCACCACTATGTCTTTAAGTATTTTATTGAGTGCATGTCCGATATGGATAGTGCCGTTGGCATACGGAGGACCGTCATGAAGCGTAAAGCTAGGCTTTCCTTCTCTTAGAGTTTTCATCTGCTCATATACACCGTCTTTCTTCCATGCAGCGTATCTGACCGGCTCATTTTGAGGCAGGTTTCCACGCATTGGAAAATCTGTCTGCGGAAGTAAAAGCGTATCTTTATAATCTATCATATCATTATGCCTTCGGTCTCTAAATTGTGGTGATTATACCCAAAAGTGGATTAAGGTTTGGTTTTGGTGTGATTTTTGGATTAATTTTTCTTTACTACTTTTTAGAAAAAGTAATGCAAAAATCGTAATAATTGCAAAGGCGCTGGTAAATTATGAATGTCTACTAATGTTTTTTGCTGAGAGTAATCATTTTCCACTTTACACAGTTTTTGAAATATTGTATAATTTCTTACAATTTGCCTTCGGGCACACCCGCTTTTTTAAGCGGGTCCAATCAACCCCTTTATTTTTTCTTGAATTATTTTAAAATTTTCCTTATCAACCATCCCTATTCTATTCATCAAATCGTTTATTCATACTATGTCAATATGTCCTCGTTTATGGTATGTCGTAAATTATAACTTTGGAGATAAAAAATATTAAAAAATATGTAAAAATGCAATATTTTAAACCTATTATGATTTTAAGTGTCATGATATCATTGTAGGAAAGTGCGACCGCGTCGACTGAGGGGGCGGAAGATATCATTGAAGACAAAATGTTGCAATTTATGTTTTGTGCTGCTTTGTACTTGATATGGAGTCTAAAAAGTTGTCATTTTCGCCTAAAAACTCCTTCTGTATTTCATATCATTTATTTTATAAACCCTATCACATGCTCATCTGCAAGTGCAGCATTGTTGACAAGTTCATCAAGAGCATTTTTTAACTCCTTGTATTGCTTATCATGTTTTTTATCAAGCTCTATAATTTGCTTTGCCAGTATGTTATAGTGTTTTGAAAATTCTCTGAGTTTTGCAAATGTGCGCATTATATTTTTAGTCGTGCTTATTGCTATTGGACTATTAATAACGGTTGCTAGCATATATACTCCTTGCTCCGTGAATGCAAACGGCATTGCTCTAGTTTTAGAAAAATTTGAGGTGCCAATTTGGCTCCGCAAAAATCCAAACTCTTCTCTTGAGAGCACAAACATAAAATCTTCTTCATTAAAACGCTCAAAATTTCTTTGTACTTGCCGTTTAAGATATTTTGTCTCTACACCATAAAGTTCTGCCAAGTCCGCATCTAGCATAATCTGCCTACTGCGTAAATTAAATATTCTACTATTTATTTCGCCTTGCATTATCAATTCATCCATTGTAACCTCCTACAATTTGACATATATTTTATGATGATAATGAAAAAGTTGAGTAAAATTGTGAAATATGTCAAATCGTCATATTTTTAGCCTATTGTGATTTTAAGTGTTATTATATGATTGTTGGAAAGTGTAACCGCGTCGGAAGGGTGGGAATCTTTATAATGCTGAACTCGTTTCAGTATCTATATTGTCATTGCGGAGTCTAAGAAGTTATTTGTAGCATCAGCATTACCTGACACCTATATTTTCGGAGTCTATAAAGTTATTTGTAACATCAACATTACCTGACCCATTTATTAATGCATGAGAAATGTTATTAAATCTCACCCCATTGCTGATTTTGTACTAAATCTTAGCGTATCACTTATTAAAAATTTATCTATCAAATTTAAAATCTCTAATTTTTTTTCATCGGATTTAGTTCTTGTGTTAAGCTCCAAAATAAACTCAATCAATGGTCGTGAGTCATAATAACCAACATCTTTAACAGAATCTATATTTTGTATTAGCTCTGCTAAAAGTTCAAATATTTTTTCAGCGATATTTGTATCTAAATGATACTCATTTTGAAGATACTCAATAAAACTTTTTACATCTTGCTTTATATGAAGAGATGATGCTAAACTTTTTACAAATTCAAAGTCATTTTGAATAAAATTTAGTCCATTCATTTTTACTAAATCAAGTGTATAAAAATAATCATTTGCTTTATTATCTTTAAATTTTAAAATAAACATTTTTGATTTTTCAACTTTTTCTTTGTCTTTTGAATATATTTCTCGTTCAAAAATTTGACGTAATACTCCATGAATAACTTGAGAGTTTGAATCTATTCCTTCGTTAAGTAATTCCTCAAAAATTTCATCATCTTCATGTAAATAGTAAAAATATAAATACATTCCCAAATTATTTATGCATGTTGAATCTTCTCTATCTTTTACAAGCTTCGTAAAAGATATACATTTTCTGATATAAGCTACTACTTCTTCTTTTGAAATAAATTTGTTCATATATAGATAATGAAAATTTTGTAAAGAATAAATTGCAACTTGTCCTGTTTCATCTTTATTAATTAAATCAATTAGTAGCTTTACAAATAAAGGTCTATCAACAGATTCGATATTTCCTATTGTTCTTAGCAAACCAAATATTACAAAGTCAATATTTTTTGCAATAACTTCATTAATAAGATTTAAAACTCTATTTCTGCTATTTTCATCTTTAAATACATGTTTATAAATTAAAGGCAGTAATTCTGCAAAATCACCTTCAAAAGAATTTATTGAACTAGACATATGATCATGTATAGTTTGAAATTTATTTTCATCTCTTACTAGACCTTGATATCTTATATCTTTATTAACTTCTAAAATATCTATTAAATTTACATCGAACTTATCTTTACTTATTAAATATTTTATAGCTTTTAGTATAGTTCTTTTTAACCATCTATCATCAATATCTGAATATAAATGAATAATCTTTAAAATTTTTTCCTCGTAATATTTCGCTGTGATAAGTCCATTCAGCCCGGCAGACAAATAATCTGGATGAATATTTTCTGATTTTAGTTGTAATAAAAAATCAAAAAAATTATCTGGGTTTTCTGCAACCTTTTTTTCAAACTGTAGAGAATGTTCTGATTTGCCACCTCTTAAAACCAAAACCTCGCTTTTTCTTGATTTTTTTCCATCAAATACTTTCATTGAGTGAAGCCAATTATCTAAACTCATTTTGTTGTAAATATCATCCGATAAAGGTGCTCCTATAAATCCTCCTCTTGCCTTATGTGGTTTTTCTAACTTATACCAATAAAACTTTCTTTGTAATTCACAAAACTCTTTGAAATAACCAAATTTTTTTATATCTTCTATCTCGAGTTGAAATAAAAGTTCATATTTTTGTAATCCTCTAAATGTACCTTGATATACGGATTTATCATTCCCATATTTGCCTATAAACCGTTTATTTTGCCATTCTGGATTTACTTGTATTATAGAGTTAAAAATTTGTTTTTGTTCTATTTCATTAAAAAGTAGAAAAGACTTATTCAATAGTAATGCAAATTCATATCCATTATCATAAGAAAAATCTAGTTCTTCTAAAAGCTTTACATTTGTAAATAATTTCAATATTTCGCTTCTATATTCATGAGGAGTTTTAGAATATCCAAATATTAGAAATGTAATAAGCGAAAGATAATGAGTATCTTGATATGGTTTGATAAGTTCTAAAAAACTATCTTTGTTATCTATGGCTAACTGAGATACCTTATTGAGAGTTTTCCGATATATCTCCCATGAGCTTTTATGTAATTCTTCAATTTGCCACATAGAAAAATCAAATACCTTATCAGTAATCAAAAACTCTCTTTTAGAATATTCATTTAAAAATTTTTTACTAATTTTATAAATTGACCCTAATAGTTTTTGCAATATTTCTGTATTATTTTGTTCTAATAAAAATTCAAATATCTCATACCAATCAAGGTCTAATAACTCTTTCTTATCATGATCTTCTACTGTATCGATTCGTTTATTTAAAAAATCAAAAAATATGTTTGTAGCATATTTTTGATCAAGTTGATATATTTTTTGATAAAGCTTTTTTAAGTCATAGTAATGAATATCTCCTTCATATAATAAAAAGTGATACTTTTTAAATATTTCAAAGCTTGTATCATGCCAGTTGTCTAATCTACTTAAGCAATTAATGATTGAAGGGTTTTTTATTTTCTCTTCACATTGGCAATTATCCAATATATCAAATACCAAATCTGTTTCTTTGTTTATAAAAGTTTCTAATCTATTCTGTAGGTTATATTTTTGAAAATTTGCATTATTAAAAAAACCAGCTTCTTTAAAATAGATCAGCCAATCAGCAGAAATCCAACTCTCAATAAAATACTTTTCAAAATTTTTATCATCTCTAAAAAGTTTTTGAATAAATGAAAACTCTTCTGCAGTTGGATTTTCAAGACTTCCTAGATATGAAATCAATAAAAGCTTGATATGGAATCGAACTCGCTCTGAATATAAAATATTGTCAAGTTCCAATAAATATTTTTCCGGATCAGTCCCTCTCAAAAACTGAATAATCTGTTTGAATTGTTCCCTTATACTCAAATCTTGGGATGTTGTTAAAATATACTCAAATAAAGATATACCTTTTTTGGCAAAATCCCTAGCAAATACATAATCATAAAAAGTTTGATGAAAAAATGAGATTTTGTGATTCTCTTGTTTGAAAATACCATTGCTCAATAAAAGACTCATTTCTTCTTTAAATTCATCTTCAAAATACAAAGCAGGAACTTCAATTTTTTTCAATTCATTCATTTTATGAACTACTGAATTCAATAACTCAATAATTTTCTGTCTCGAAGTTCTCTCTATCGACTTACTATTAACTTTTTGTTCCCAAAAATTGTTATATAAGTCTTGTAGAGTTTTTATGGATATACAACTATTGTCATCAGGATATAGATCTATAAAAATCGAGAGATGTAAAGGTGTCCGTAATAACTCGATTAAGGTATTGCTTAATGTTGTAGAATCTTTTACAAAAGATTGGAGTTTGCCATTGACATATTCAAAACTCAATAGTTGCGTTCTGATAATATTGGAATCTTCCAAATTTTTGAATAGAGGATCATTTTTTAAATCATATTCACGGATAGAAACAATAATTTTTACATTGGAGATATACTTTAACTGCTCAATAAACTCTAAAATTAAATTGATCATTTTTTGATTTGATGACATAGTTAAAGACAGGGCATCCAGTTGGTCTATTAATATGATAACTTTTTCTTTCCTAGCTAACTGTTTTACAGAGTGTAAAATATTTTCAACCCCAAAAATTTTAGAAAAGGATTCTCTGCTGTCTATATCGAATTTATCGCTTTTGATACTTATGTATGCCATATTGTTTTCTATAAGATGACTTTGTATCTTGCTGAGTATTGCAGTTTTACCGATACCCGCTTTTCCTGTTAGAACCAGTAAATTATCTTTATAATTTTCACTATTTATAAACTCAAAAATCTCATCAAATTCAGACATTTCAATAAAACTTTTTTCAATATATAAATTTGATGAGGAAAGTAAAATCAGAGAATTTTCATGAAATTTTTGTTTTATATCATTTTCACTTAGTATACTTTTGTCAAATGCCCAAGAGTAATAGTGTTTTGCTACTTTTGGATATTTTTCAAGTAATCCTTCAATCTCTTCCCAGCTCCATACAACGATAGTAAAGCCATATTGAGATGCTAATTTTGTCGCTTTATCTTGCAAAACAGTGTCTTGCTTAAAAGAGTTCGCAAAAATAAATGTATCTATGTTGGTAAATTTTGTACTAGCCGATTTAACTTCATCTTCTATGTCTTTTAAAAGCTCAGCTTGAATTTTTGTATCATCTCTAGCTATTAGTTTGTTTTTGCATTGATAAACAATTTGTTTTTCATTATTCGAAAAAGAAAGCCCATCAATTCCACTTTGTTTTTGACCTCTTCTCCCATAAACTTGAAATTCAATGCCGTATTTTTCTTCGCACAAATCATTAATTAATGATTCAAACTCTTTTTCATCTTTTAAAGGGAATTGGTATTTGTTCATATCATTTCTGCAATATTTATCTCATCATCTGTAAGCCCATAGAGTTTATACACCATTTGGTTTATCTCTTTATCTATTTTAGATAGGAATTTTTGGAAATTTGCCCAACGAGTTGCGATAAGTGCTTCGTCCATAGAGTAATCACGAATGAGAGAAGATGAAAACAGTGCCATGATGTCCCCGGAGACTAATTTAGTATTAATTATTTAAGTTTACCATACTTATACTAAACTTCTATTATGAAGCTAGTACATATTATAACTTCGCCATCATCTCAAATGACAATCTATCCATCTTGGAAAATGCAAACTACTTTTTTGCAACTATATTTTTCGGTTTGTAAATATTTTTTTAGAGCTATTTTGCATTTTAAGGACGTTTTTTACTCGCTCACCATCTTATATTCTATCATGGATATAACAGCACCTTGCGGATCTTGAATGATAGCAAAATCCCCTACTTTTGGAATAGGAGTGATCTCCACTATCACATTCGCTCCAAGCTTTTGTGCTTTTTGTAAAGTTGCTCTTATATCGTGCACGGTTATATAGTTTCCCCAATGCGGAGGAATTTTATTATCGCCGCAATGTTTTATATCCATGATACCTGCCATTTCTTGACCATTCAAAGAAACAACATTGTAATCAAAATCTACATTATCAGCTTTTTTAAAACTCCATCCGAACAACTCTCCATAAAACTTTTTTGCACCCTCAATATCACTAGTAAGCAGCTCAAACCAACTAAAAGCACCTTTTGTTGAAAATGGTTTCATGAATCACTCCTTATGTTATTTTTCATATTATAATAAAAAAGAGAAACAAGTTGCAAACTATGCTACAATAATCATATGAAAAAAGATGAACTTACAGATCAGATAATCGCCATCATAAAAGCTTTGAAAAAGAGCAACCAAACCATCTCTTTCGCAGAGAGTTGCACAGGTGGGTTGCTGGTATCCAAGTTTACTGCGATTTCAGGCGTATCTAGAGTGCTCAACGGCTCAGTAGTGTCATATAGCAATGAGATAAAGCACCGCTGGCTTGGTGTAGAGACAAGCATACTAGAACAATTCGGAGCGGTAAGCCGCGAATGCGTAGCTCAAATGCTGATCGGTATCCAAAAAATGACAAACTGTGATTATGCGATAGCAATTTCTGGGATAGCAGGGCCTACTGGTGCTACTATTACTAAGCCTGTAGGCACAGTATATATAGGTATGCTTTCACCAAACGGAAATATCGTGCATCACTGTTTGTTTGAAGGCGACAGGGTGGCTGTACAGAATGCTTCGGTGGATTTTGCGGTAAAATTATTGGCAAAAGAGATGAAAATTATTTTTTAAGAGGCTTTTTACCTTGACAATAGATGGTAAATAAGCTATAATGCCGACTCTTAAATAAATGTCTCGTTAGCTCAGTTGGTAGAGCAATTCACTTTTAATGAATGGGCCCTAGGTTCGAATCCTAGACGGGACACCACCAAGTTATCTTTAAAAAAGTTAACTTAAAAAAATTTAGAGATTTTTTTAAAAATTAAATTAGAAATTAAAGTAAAGATTGCTATAATTTCAGCCTTTGGTCTCTTAGCTCAGTTGGTAGAGCGCTACCCTTACAAGGTAGATGTCGCAAGTTCGAGTCTTGCAGGGACCACCATTTAAATTAGATTTTCGGTGCGGCGGTAGATCAGCTGGTTAGATTACCTGCCTGTCACGCAGGGGGTCGCGGGTTCGAGCCCCGTCCGCCGCGCCACTTTATGTCTCGTTAGCTCAGTTGGTAGAGCAATTCACTTTTAATGAATGGGCCCTAGGTTCGAATCCTAGACGGGACACCACTAAAGTTAACTTCAAATAGTTGACTCATGCGAATATATCGCTTTTTTTATGACTGTTTGGATCTAGATGACCCTTTCATCTAGTGGCCAAGGATGTTGCGTTTTCAACGCAGACACAGAGGTTCAAATCCTCTAAGGGTCGCCAAAGTCTGTGTATTTATTGTCTTCAGCAGACGGCTCACGCAAACATAGTTTGCTTTTAAGGTCTCTTAGCTCAGTTGGTAGAGCGCTACCCTTACAAGGTAGATGTCGCAAGTTCGAGTCTTGCAGGGACCACCATCGATACTAATGTTGAATGATGAGTTATGAACTAATTTAACATTCAACATTACAAAAACAAACCATGCGGCGGTAGATCAGCTGGTTAGATTACCTGCCTGTCACGCAGGGGGTCGCGGGTTCGAGCCCCGTCCGCCGCGCCACTCCTTTTATGCAATTTCAAACAATTAAGTCCTGTTTAAAAATAAAACATAGTTAAGAAAAATTCTAGCTAGCATATATCCAATTAGGTATAAGGCATCTTGCCTTATACTAGGAAATAAAGTCCTACTATCCAAGCTAGAGGTATCACAGTAGTCCAATATATCTTTAGTCCTGCTTTGAACCATGCGCCTGATTCTATGCCAAATATCCTAGCGATAGGAAAATTTGGTATATTGGCAGGAATGAGCAAAAATCCGCCGAATAACGCTCCGATAAGAACGGATGCCACCAAAAAATCCATCTGCGCACCGACATATCCCATACCAAAAAGTGTACCTATAAATATCCTGCTAGCTAATGCATTATCAGCCACATGAGAAGTCCAAGCCGACATCAAAAACAGTATCACACCAAGAGCCAAGATAGGCATGCTTTGAGGTAAAGCTGAAGTTATAACCAAATATACAAAAGGCTCTGCAGTATGTCCGATAATCTCCAAGGCCATAAGCAATCCGCCCAAGATGATAGGCTGCCATTTACTATTGTTATCTTCGCCTAGGTAAGCGCCTGCCAATGAGACCAATGCATTAAATATCATCATCCACGGCGAAGTATACGCAATAATATTTCCTAATACTATCAATACAAGCACGCCGAGCTCAATACTAAAAAAAGAAGCTTTTGGTCTAACCTCTATATCTTTGACCAGATCTTTGATATGGTGCGTGATGTATCCGCTATATATGATGCCTATCAATCCTACCATCAAAAATAGGTCAAGCAAACCCCATCCAAGTCTTTCTTGCAAACTTGCCCACACTATAAGGACAGGAGGCGCTACAAACGGTAATATGCCGTTACCTAGACCTATACCGGCTGAAAGCCTAAGTGCAACTTCATCTTTGTCTTTGGCTTCTACCCTGTCCAGAAGATATCTGGAGACAAATACCGAAGATGCAGCACCCGTGAGAGTAGACAGCATAGAGCCTATCCAAACAGCTCCCCATACCCCTACAAACCTTTCTAGCAAGTTCATGATGGGAATTATTCTTTTGGTAGCTATATTGGCTGCTGCCATGATGCCTGAGAGTCCCAATGCCGCAGCCAAAGGCAAATGAACTGCAGAAGATTCGCCGTGGAAATAAAGATATGCAAAAAGTATGACTCCTACCCAAATACCTGCTAGTTCACCTTCGCCATGAATATGATGCAACGTTCTTAATATTATATTGTTTTTCCACCATCTGGGATTATTTTTATCTACTATAATATCTATTTGGGCCAAGCCATTCATAAAAAGTACAGCCATAACAAGAGCCAAAAATCCTATAAAAACCGATGATGAAAGATCAAATATCCACGATACTATAAACACGAGCAAGAAACCAAGTCCAAGTCCGCCTTTTAGTATCGCATTTTTTATATTTGAATTTTCAAGCTGCATTTGAAACCTTTTTGTATTTTAAATCAAAATGAATGAGAAGTTTTATCTTATGATAATCTCATTCTCACGCTTGCTTCATGGGCTGTAAGACCTTCGGTATGAGCTATCAAGGCACATGCATTTCCTAGCTCGTTGATACCTTGTTTGCTCATTGAAATAATCGAAGATTTTTTTAAAAAGTGTTCAACGCTTAGAGGTGAATAAAACTTAGCAGTTCCGCCTGTAGGTAAAGTATGATTTGGCCCTGCTATGTAATCTCCGATAGGTTCAGGAGTGTTTTCACCCAAGAATATAGCTCCGGCATGACGTATGCTATCAAGCAGGCTCATAGGATCAGCTGTCATAACCTCAAGATGTTCCGGGGCTATCTCATTCATTAACTCTACTGCTTGGCTCATAGTTGATGTCACAATAATAGCGCCTCTTTCTTCTATCGATTTTCTAGCTATACTTTCTCTGGATAAGGTTTTTAAATAAACCTCAACTTGATCGCTTACCTTGCTGGCTAATTCCATGCTTGTAGTAATCAAGATAGAACTTGCCATCTCATCATGCTCTGCTTGAGAGAGTAGATCCATGGCTATATAATCTGCTCTTGCACTCATATCTGCAAGTATTCCTATCTCGCTAGGTCCTGCTATCATATCTATATTTACTTCTCCGTACACTAGTTTTTTTGCAGTAGCTACAAAAATATTGCCAGGTCCGGTGATGACATCTACTTTTGGTATAGTCTCTGTCCCATAAGCCATAGCACCGATTGCCGAAGCTCCACCTACTTTGAACACTTTGGTTACTTTGCATAGATGACAAGCAGCCAACAATAATTCATTTATCTCGTTATCAGGAGCCGGAGTGCATACTACGATCTCTTTTACGCCTGCAACGATCGCAGGAACCGCGTTCATTAGTAATGAGCTTGGATATGCAGCCTTTCCGCCTGGTATATAAAGCCCTGCTCTATCAACGGCCGTGATCTTTTGACCGAGTATTATGCCGTTTGGCTCTTCATCCATCCAAGTTTTAGGCATAAGTTTTTGATGATACGATTCTATGCGATTGTAAGCCAAATGCATAGCATCCCTAAGCTCATTATCTAGGTTGTCATATGCTTTTTTCATATCATCAACTGATATATTTAGGTCTTCGTCATTTATAGGAGTCCATCTGTCAAATTTAGCTATTTGCTCTTTGACTGCTTTATTGCCGTTATTTTTTATCTCTTTTAGAAGATTGGAAACGATAGCAGAAACTCCATCTATATCCATTTTTCCTCGTTGCAAAAGTTCAGCAAACTCTGTTTCAAACTTTACATCATTGCTCTGAATTATCTTCATACCATATCCTTGTATTTTCTTTGATATCGTGGCAGCATGCTTTCGTTGCCAAGCACTCCTCCTTGATGAATATACATAATCTCTCCATCAAGTTTGTCCATATTTGCCAAAAGCACTTGCCATCCTATCGGGTCATAAAGCATATCAAACTCTATACCTGTTTGTTGATGTAATTTTAGCCAAATTTTATAATGTTCCCTATAAAGTTTACTAAAATGCCACTTTTTTTGCGGCTCTAAAATAGTTGGATGAAGCCTCTCATCACTTTCAAGCATAAAAAATTGTTCTTTTAGATAATCCGAATTTCCTACGCAGGGCGTAGTGTGTATAATTGTTTTGACTTCGGCATTCAATAAATAACAATGTTTTTGTAAAAAAAGAGCCGTTGTTCCAGTTCCTGACGGCAAAAAAATATTTAATTTTTGAACATTGTTTGTTATTTGCCAATCAATTATCTCTTTTGCCATTGTTTCCAGACCGTAACCGGCCTCTTTTTGCCTGCCGCCTTCTTCTATAAATAAAATTCCATTATCATGACTCTGAGTATTATTTGATACATATTCATTATTTACTATCAATTTCATGCCATTAGCTAAAGCTTTGGCGTAATTTCCGTGAGGATTTTCTCTCAAAAAATCGGCTATATGGTCGACAATATACTCAAACTCCCAACCTTTTATATTGGCAAGCACAGATAATGAATACATGGCATTTGATTGTGCAGAGCCATAAGAGATTATCTTTGATATATTTGGGAAATCGTTAATTAAAAAGTAGTAAAGTTTCCGAGCTTTGTTGCCCGAAAAATCAGGATGAATAAGATCATCCCTCTTAAGATAAAAGTTGTGCCCGTCTAAAGAGATATTCTCTATGGGCGTAGGTAAAAATAGTTTAAGATCTTGCAAATAATATTAATTTTTTGCAATACAATTTAAATCTTCATATGCCTGAAGAAGTCTGGCTACCATTGCTTCTTCTCCGGCTCGTAGCCATTTGCGCGGATCGTAATAATTTTTATTCGGTTTATCTTCACCGTCTGGATTGCCGATCTGCCCTTGAAGATAGTCATGATATTTTTTCTCATAACCTCTTACGCCATCCCAAAAAGCCCATTGGGTATCAGTATCGATATTCATTTTGACTACACCATAAGATATAGCTTCTCTGATATCGCTAAGTTCTGAGCCTGAACCGCCATGAAATACAAAATTAACCGGTTTTTCTATAGTATTAAATTGTTTTTGAATGTATTTTTGAGAATTGTCCAATATGGACGGTGTCAAAATTACATTGCCGGGTTTATATACGCCATGCACATTTCCAAAAGATGCCGCTATAGTAAATCTATTGCTAACTTCGCTTAATTCTTTGTAAGCATACGCAACTTCTTGGGGTTGGGTATAAAGCAAAGAGTTGTCAACGCTGCTGTTATCCACTCCATCTTCTTCGCCGCCTGTTACACCGAGTTCTATCTCGAGCGTCATACCGAGCTTATCCATTCTTGTTAAATATTTTTTACATATTGCGATATTCTCTTCTAGAGGCTCCTCAGACAGGTCAAGCATATGAGATGAAAACAACGGTTTGCCGTGCGAAGCAAAATATTTTTCACTAGCATCGAGCAGCATATCTATCCACGGAAGTAACTTTTTGGCTGCATGGTCGGTATGAAGAACCACAGGAACTCCATAAGCTTCTGCAAGGACATGAACATGCAATGCTCCCGCAATTGCGCCCAATGCGGCAGATTTATCCGACGATAAGCCTTTACCGCCCCAAAATACGCCGCCTCCGTTTGAAAATTGTATGATGATCGGTGATTTTGCTTTTGCAGCAGCCTCAAGGGCAGCATTTACAGAATCGGTCCCTACAACATTAACGGCAGGGATGGCATAACCATCTTTTTTTGCTGTATTAAATAGGATTTGTAAATCATCGCCGGTTACAACTCCGGCTTTAATTTGACTAAGCAATGACATACTATCTCCTATTTAGCTACAATTTTTGCACCGCTCATCAATGATTTGATCACTTTATTTTGTCTAATTTGCATTTTAATGCTCTCTTTTACTTTATCAAACGTAGGAACTTTGCTTTGATCTTTACTAGATGCTTTTATTTTGTCATAGATTGCTTGTGCTTCGCTGTCGGTTGCACCAACACCGGCCATCTTTTTTTGCATCCACATTGCTGATATTGCAGCAGTTTTTTCTTTTTCGCTAAGTTCATTTTTTGCTGCTTTTTCAACGAGTTTGCTTGGAGCAAGAATATTTACAAGTTGTTTTTTCTCTTCAGGTTTTAATTGGCCATAAGTTGTTTTACCGCCTGAAAGAACTTTTATAGCATTTTCTGCTTCTGATTGATAAATAGGTATACCATTTACAGAACCTACAACATTATCTGCAAAAATTGATGTAGCCAATAATGCGCTTATACTTGTTACTAATAAAACTTTTTTCATTTATTTCCTCTTTTTTTTAATTTGTTGGAATTATACACAATCTTGGTAAATCAATCATTAATATATAATAATGATTATTTGCCTTGTATTAATGACCTCGAAACGACAATTTTGGCCGTTCTTTTAAACTCTTTTGCCAATTGGGCAAGATATACGCCAAATTGTTTTTGCTTCAAAGAAAACACGATATCTTTCTTCGCTTCGTTATAAGGAATTACTCTTGGTTGAAGCTTTTGTTCTACATAAATAATATGATATCCCATCGGGGTTTGAATAGGCGCTAATGATATATGGCCAGCATCCAAATTCCATGCGACCTTGGAAAAATCAGGACTCATTTGTTCTTTTGAAAATTCACCAAGATCACCACCTCTCGTGCGAGTAGCATCAAGCGAACTATTAGAAGCTATAGCTATAAAAGTACGTTTTAACAAATCTCCACTTAGAGGCTTAAGTGCTGCTATAATACTGTTTGCTTCTTTTTTGGTATTTACTACTATGTGCCTTGCTCTTATACGGGTCGGTTCTGTGAATTTCTCCTTATTATTATCATAAAAATCTCTGGCTTCTCCATCGCTAATGATCATAGAATCAATTTGGCTTTTAATCCACAAATTTATCATCAATTCTTTTTTAATTCTTTCTAGCTCTTTATTAAACTGCGGACTCTGATCGATTTTAGCATTTTTTGCTGCCTCGGCAAAAAGTTCTCTTTCTACCAATCTCTCCACAACAGCTAATTTTTGCTCTTGAGAAAGAGAAGAAAATTGCAAATTTGTATTTGATGATGCCAAAAATTGCTTAGCGTCATCTACTGTGATAGGCTTATTATTTACTGTTACAATTACATCACTAGCATTAGCAAGCATTAAAACAGATAAAAAAAATAGAGCCGTTTTAAGAAAACTGTACATATTTTATTTTCCTTTTGTACTATTTTTGATATATTACCTAATCTATGTAAATCATACATTAATAAAAACATTTAATCAGAAAGACAAAATGATAAAAAAAGCAACAAAATTAGAAATAAAAGCTATAAAAGAGTTATTTTTAAAAAATTATCCAAATAGCATATCCGAACTAAAATACACCAATCTTTATGAATTGCTCATAGCAGTCATGCTATCTGCCCAATGTACAGACAAAAGAGTAAATATAATTACACCTGCATTTTTTACTGTATATCCCACTATATATGATCTGGCAAACGCGAATATAAACGATGTAAAATCTCTCATAAACACATGCTCATTTTTTAACAATAAAGCAACAAACCTCATCAAAATGGCAAAGGATGTAGCAGAAAATCATGGCGGAAATATACCTCTTGAACAAAAAAAATTAATGACTCTAGCAGGTGTAGGACAAAAAACAGCGAATGTAGTAATGCTTGAATTTACCGGTGCAAATCTAATGGCAGTCGATACCCATGTATTTAGAGTGGCTCATAGACTTGGACTTAGTGATGCTAAAACTGCTATTAAAACAGAAGAGGACTTAACCAAAAAGTTTAAAACGGACCTACATAGGCTCCATCAAGCAATGGTGCTTTTTGGGAGATATCATTGCAAGGCTATTAATCCCTTGTGCGAAGAGTGTTTCTTGAAATCATATTGCAAAAGCAAAGAACGATTCAAGGTGTAATATCCGATTTAGTCTTTAAAAGATTAGACTCAAGCAACCTCTTGAATTATTTTTTTTAGCACTTCAAAGGTTTTCTCTACAGATTCTAAATTTACTGACTCTCTAGTAGAGTGAGGATATATTATAGTTGGTCCCATAGATGCAAACAGCATATGCGGATATTTTTGTTTCAACACACCGCACTCAAGTCCGGCGTGGATAGCTTTATATGTACTTTTCCCAAAAACTTTATGTATGCATTTTGCACTCAATGCTGTAAAATTATTTTCTTCAGGATTCCATGCCGGATATTTATCTCTCTTATAAACTTCAAACCCCGCATCTCTAAAATAATTTACAGTGACTTTAGCTTGAAGATCAAGTTCATCCATACTCATGGCTCTTATACTGACTTCGATTGTCAAAACATCGTCTAGTATGCTTATAATGCCTATGTTTTGACTGACTTGCGGAATATCGAGCATATCATTAAAGCTTAGTACACCATTTTGAAAATTTGCCAAAACAGAAGTTATGGATTCTTCAATTTTATGCGGTAAACTCTCTATCCTTCTGACAGTAAAAATATCATTGGATATTAATTGTAAACTGCTAGAGACAATAGCTCTTGCATTTGCGGGTATAGAGTTTATTCTCTCTCCTCCACTCATTTTGATCAATTTTACATCATTGCCATTCAAAAATTGAACTAATTCCATAATAGCATTTGGAATATCTTTGTCTATATCTACACCTGAATGCCCACCCGGCAAATCCAAAATGCTTATTTCATAACATTCATCACTATTTATGATCATATTTATGCTCTTTGAGGCTTTGATATCAACTCCACCTGCACACCCAATGTAAACTTCTGATTCTGATTCACTATCAAGATTAAGCATATATCTGCTTTGGAGTTCAAATTCCACTCCATTTGCACCCACAAGACCTATCTCTTCATCAGATGTTAACAAAAACTCAAGCTCGTGCCCCTCTTCTATGAGTACCATCATCATTGCTATAGCTATGCCATTATCAGCTCCCAATGATGAATTCTTGGCTTTTAGCCATCCATTTTCTTCGTAAATCTCGATATTTGGTGCTTCACCCATGCAAACCATATCATAATGTGCTTGCAGTGCAAGACGCGGTTTTCCTTTATATATAAGAATATTATCTATGCTATCTACTTCTGTATTGTATCCGTATTGTTTGCCAAAATCTACTAAAAAATCTCTCAAAGCTTTGGTGTGTTTGCTGCAATGAGGAATTTCAGCAATAATCTTAAAATACTCTAGTATTTTTGACATCATGACTCTTTTTTTAACGCATTATATTATAATTCCAAAAAAATCTACTGCTCATAAACGGATAAATCATGATACAACTAACCAATATAACCAAAAGTTTTGGTGGTCAAACTTTATTTAATGGCCTAAACTTACAAATGTCAAAAGGACAAAAAATAGGACTAATAGGCCGTAATGGTACTGGCAAATCTACACTTTTTAAGATAATATTGGGTGAAGAAAGTTATGATGAAGGAGAGGTGAGTATCCCAAAAAATTACCGCATAGGTACTTTGCGTCAACATTTGGAATTCACCAAGCCTACTATACACGAAGAGTGTGCACAAGTACTTAGCGAAGATGAGCAGTATAATTTTTATAAAATAGAAAAGATCCTTTTCGGACTTGGATTTAGTGCTGAAGACCTAGACAAGGATCCTTTGAGCTTTTCAGGCGGTTATCAAATACGTATTAATCTAGCTAAACTTCTTGCAACTGAGCCAAATATGCTATTGCTAGATGAACCTACAAACTACCTCGATATTCTTTCCTTGCGTTGGCTCAAGCAATTCATCCGTGAATTTGACGGAGAAGTAATACTTATCACGCATGATCGTGAGTTTATGGATAGCGTTACTACTCATACGATGGGCATCCAGCGTAAAGGGCTTTATATAATACAAGGGGATACCAAAAAATATTATGAGACTTTGGCTCTCCAAGATGAAACCTACGAAAAGACACGCCTCAATCAAGAGAAAAAACGCAAAGAACTCGAAGAGTTTATAGCAAGAAACAAAGCGCGTGCTTCTACTGCTGCACTAGCTCAGTCAAAAGTCAAGGCTTTAGAAAAAATGGAAGAAATGGAGAGCTTAGAAAACGAAAACTCTCTATCATTTAATTTTAACTATAAAGAAACGCCTGCAAAAGTAGTGCTTCGCGCTGAAGATCTGGGCTTTGGATATGATCCGAAGCTGCCGTTATTTGAACACCTTACCTTTTCATTGGAAAACGGGAAATGTCTCGCAATAATAGGGAAGAATGGGAAAGGTAAATCTACTTTGCTTAATTATATCGCGGGTGAACTTCCAAAGCAGCAAGGAGAGATAACTTTTCATCCATCTACAACTATTGCGCACTTTGGACAGACCAATATCGAAAGACTCAACACCCAAAACACAATAATAGATGAAATAAGTTCTGTAGATAAAAAACTAGGCATTGCCCAAGTAAGAGCAATTTGCGGAACAATGATGTTTAGCGGTGATCTGGCAGAAAAAAAGATAGAAGTACTCTCTGGGGGGGAGCGAAGTCGCGTTATGCTTGGAAAGATCATAGCAACCCCTGCAAACTTGCTGCTGCTAGATGAACCTACAAACCATCTAGACATGCAATCGATCGACGCACTTTGTGATGCTGTAGAATCTTTTGAAGGTGCAGTGATCATGGTAACACATTCAGAGATGCTTCTAAGACGTTTAGCTGATGCACTAATAATCTTCCACGAGGGAAGAGCTGAGTATTTTGACGGTACTTATGATGAATTTTTGGAGAAAATAGGCTGGGAGGAAGAAGATGGTGCGTCCAAACCAAAAAAAACCAAGCCCAAACTCGATAAAAAAGAACGAAAACTGCTTAGATCTAATCTAGTACAAGCAAAAAGCAAAGAGATATCCCCTTATAAAAAAGAGATGGATGTTTGCGAAGAGAAAATTATAAAATTGGAAAAACAGCTAGAAATCAATAATCAAAGGCTTACCGAGGCAACAAACAACGTCGATAATTCAGAAATTATAGAATTTTCTCAAATTATCTCAAAAATAAATAGTGAGATAGAAGAATATTTTGAGAAACTAGGAACAATTACTGAGAAATTCGATGAAATTAGTGCCAAATATGATACCCAATTGGCTGAACTTGACTAATCTTGGATATAGTAAATTGTTATATGAAAATATGAAACAGAATTCAATGCTTATTAAATATCGTTAATATAATTAATATATAATTTGGAATATATAAAAAAAGGATTTACAATGAAACAATGGTCTTTAAATTTTAGAATATGGCATTGGTTAAATGCTATAGTGATTTTTGGTTTGCTTGGTACTGTTTTTTTAAGAGAAACTTTTCTCAACTCAAGAGCAAATGGTGCAATTATTATGGATAAACTTGATGATTTAAACATAACAATAGACAAAGACCAAGCAATATCTATAGCTAGAGCTATTAGTTCGCCGATGTGGGATTGGCATATTTGGTTGGGCTATGGCTTGGCTGCTTTGGTAATTTGGAGGATTATGCTGTTTTTTACTAATAGCGGAAAACAAAATTATCAAAACTGTTCCCAAAAAACAATACACCATAAAATAGCCAGTTCATTGTATTTGATATTTTATGCTATGATGTTTGCTATAGCTGCAACAGGGCTTTTGTTGAATTTTCATGAATTTTTCAATATCGGAAAAGATTTAGGAGAAAGCATTAAAGAAATTCATGAACTTCTTTATAATGGAATTTTGATATTTGTAATTATTCATATAGTTGGAGTGATAATAGCAGAAAATAGAGATGAAAACGGAATAATCTCAAGCATTGTAGGAAACTCAGAAAAAACCAAATGATCTCATTTACTACTCAGCCGCTTATTGAGATAATAGAAGAGCTAAAAATATCGCTTCAAACTTCAAATATTGTAAGTTTTGAAGTGATAAATCCGGATATCATCTCTAGGTCTTTTAGCGGTGAGCCTATTTTTATTGATGGAAAACATTATATATATCGCGGATACAAAGCTTGGGTAAACTTAGCTGAACTACTCAGATGCAAGATACAAACACCTATCAAAAGTCAAGAACACACGATAATCATAACATTTCAAAAACTAAACATAAACGATTCTTTTCATACGGCTCCAATAAATATAAAAGAAGAAAAATACGGCGCAGATTCTATTTTTGCAAATATACATAAAAATGAAGAACCGACTTTTATTTATCATTATTCAAAGGCATTAAAAGCTGTTAAAATCGAAAAAAGAAAAAGCATATTAAATCTCGGCGTCAATAGAGCAGATGAATTTGACATTATCAAAAGCTTAACACAAAAACATCTATTTGAAGAAATGAATTTAGTTGGAATAGATCATTCAAACTCAGCATTAATGCAAGCAAAAGAAAAATTTCCTAAAGCATCTTTTTTCAAAATAGATATAAACGATATCGATAAATTAGACATCGGCAAATTTGACATTATCATTTCCATAGGCACACTTCAAAGTCCTAGTATTAATTATAAACCGTTTTTGATGAATTTGGTGCAAAACTATATGAATGAAAATGGAGCTATCATACTTGGATTTCCAAATAGCAGATGGATGGGCGGCGAACTTATATATGGTGCAAAAGCACCGAACTATAATTATTCTGAAATGTCACTGTTGTTCAATGATGTCATATTTGCCAAAAAATACCTTCAACAAAAAAAATTTCGTGTCACTATAACCGGACGTGAATATATATTTATAACTGCTACAAAAATAGGAACACTCTAGTTTGCAATCTTCAGCAGCCTCTCTCGATCAACAATATATAGCTTTTTAACACGTACTTCGATTAGCCCATCCTTTTTGAAACACTTTAGAATTCTTGACAACCCCTCTGGTGTAAGCATGATATTTGAAGCAATTTGGCGTTGAGTGATTTGGTGCAATTGATGTTCATTATCTATCAAAAAAGTTGCTGCACGCGCAGATGCATTCGAAATGGTGGCATATCTTAAAACACTTTCTAAATGCTGTATTTTTTGAGTCAGCGAACTTATAAATATCTGTGATAAAGAAGAAGTTTTAGATATATAATCCTGAATACTTTCAAAGTCTATCTCATACATCTCGACATCACTTTTACATCTGGCAGTAGCCGGATAAGGAATACCTTTCAATGTCGGCATTTCTGCAATGAGCGAAGGTGCTATAAATTGACCCATTATGATCTCATTGCCTTTTTTGTCATGTTTATAGACTTCTACTTCACCGCTAGCTAATATCAAAAATCGTTTTGGCTGTTCGCCGGCATAAAAAAGTATTTTATATGCTTCTAATTCTCTTTTTTTGGCTGTAGTTCCCAAATACTCGAGTGTCTCATCATCCAACGATGCAAAAAGTGAAATCTCTTTAAAATTCATATAATCTTAACCATAATCAATATTTTTATTCATACTATAGTATATGCTTCCTGAAAAACAAGGATAAATATAATGATAGATCATTCGAACCTGCCACAAGTTGCATTCGACGAGATGAACAGTGTGCATCATGAAGAAGCTACACTACTCAATACACTTGAAGAATTGTTAAAAAACTCTCCAAATGATTATGACTCTATAGCAACTTGTTTGCATGAGATTATAGACCATACAAGAAGACATTTTGGAAATGAAGAAAGACTCATGCGTGAAGTGGGCTTTCCTGCATTTGCTATGCACGAGAGTGAACATATAAGAGTATTTAATGAGGTGCAGCGTATTGCATCACAGTGGTTTGGTACCAAAAATAATGAGTTACTGCATGACTACTTTTTGGGCTCAATGATTGATTGGCTACATACTCACATCATGACCATGGACACCATCACTGCTCAATTTATCTGCATGAGTAAAGGCTGCTAGATGACAAAAGTAGCTTTTTTGGAAAATCTTCATTTTGATACAACACCTAAAATAACAAAGATGTTGGAAACTCCTAACAGCAAAGAGATCCGTATCTGTATGGCAAAGGACAATATCATGCAAGAGCATATAGCTCCAGGAGCGATAACTATCATGGTACTTCAAGGAGAAGTAACTATCAGTTCGCTAGGAAAAAGTATAGTGCTTCATGATGGTGAGATGATATATTTTGATGCAAAAATTCCTCATTCTCTTGAAGCTATTGAGCAAAGTATCCTAAGACTCGTACTATCAAAAAACGATACTGTACAAAGAGTCCAAAATCTTGTAAGATTATAAAAAATCGTAAAACACATCGGCAAAATTAGCTATTTTGCCATTTTTTATCTCAATTCCTTCATTTGTAAGAAGTTCTATCTTTTTATCTATGCCTAGAGAATAGTTGCCGACCTCCCTATTATTCTTGACTACTCTATGGCAAGGCACATTTATAGGGTTTTGATTTTTTGCCATTGCAGTGCCTACTGCTCTGTACGCCCTACTACCTAATGCGTGAGCAATTGCTTGATATGTAGTTACTTTACCTTTTGGGATTTGAAGCAAAAGTGAATAGCACCGGTCGCGAAAATTCATATACTCCTACTCTCCTTTGTCAATTTTTGTTAGTTGGTTCTATTTAAAAATATAAAAATTATACTGAATACATTATTATGCGACCATATTGATATAAAAAAATAAATAATAATTGAAAGCTATACATATAATAGCTTTGGGCTATAAATGCATTTTTGTGATATAATCACACTATTCTTCAATGCCCTGCTTCAAGTTTAATCAAATAAATCGGCACTGTAAATATCTATTAATATAATACAAAGGTAGCAAATGCCATTCAAAACTTTAAATATTCAACTACAAAAAAATATAGCCTCTTTGGGGTACACGATTCCCACTCCGATTCAAGCTAAGGCAATGCCATTGATATTGCAAGGGCGTGACATTTTGGGTGCTGCCCAAACAGGCACTGGAAAAACTGCTGCATACTCATTGCCTATTTTGCAAATGATTAACAAAGCAAACTCTGACGAACTTGCACGAGTTCAGGCTTTGGTTATCGTTCCTACTCGTGAACTCTCTGATCAGATCACATTGGCCATCAGAAGCTTTGCCTTGGAAACGGAACTCCGAATCCTTAATATTTCTGGCGGTATAAATATAAGCAAACAAATTGCATCGTTAGAAAAGGGGGCTGACATCATTGTTGCCACTCCTGGGCGTTTTATTGAGCTAAACCGCCAAGGGCATATCCCACTTTCAAAATTACAATTTCTAGTACTTGATGAAGCCGATACGATTTTGGACATGGGATTTATACGAGAGGTAGAGCAGATCATAGATCTATTACCTCCAAAACGCCAAACTATTTTATTTTCTGCGACGATGACCGGTGCAGTTAAAAGGCTTAGTGAAAAAATCCTAAAAAAACCTCTCTTGGTCGAGATAGACAATCTCTCGCCTGCTGATCTAACAATACGCCAAATCGTTCATCCTATAGAAAAAGAGAAAAAAAGTGAGCTTCTTTCTTTCATTATCGGTTCCAATAATTACCCGCAAGTGCTGGTTTTTACTCGCACTAAGGTTATTGCAGACGAAGTAAGCCGGCATTTAAAAGATAGTGGCTTGCCATGTGCGACCATTCATGGAGACAAAAAGCATGGAGCTAGAGACCGTGCTTTAAAAGATTTCCGTTCAGGTGAGATAAAAATTCTAGTGGCAACAGATATAGCAGCACGCGGATTGGATATCGACGACTTGGGTGTCATTATCAATTATGATATCCCACATATCCCGAATGACTACATACACCGCATCGGCAGAACAGGCCGTGCAGGCAAAGATGGAGTAGCGATCACGCTTCTATCGACCACAGAACAAATATCTTGGAGAAAAATAGAAACTATGCTTGGCAAAAAACCGGAACATATTACGGTCAAAGGCTTTGGATCGGCAACGATAACAGAGACTACTAAGACACGAGGGAAAAGCCTTACAAAAGAGGCGGAAAAACCAAGGAAAGCAGATGGTGCATTTGGAAATAAAAAGAAAAAAGAGCTGGTCCAACCAAAATATGCAACAAAAAGAGGTCCAAAAATAGCAAGAGTTGAATCTGCAAAAAAATCGAAAAAGAGATAATTTTTCTCTTTTATTTGATATAATAGATCTCGATAAATTAAAAGGAACAATGATGAATAAAAAAGGTTATTTAATAGCTATCTTGACGGTTGCCGCTACAGTTGCAATGGCAGCTCCAAAAACATGCAAAATGGGTTCTGGTAATGGAAAAATGATGTGCGGCGGCAAAGGACAAATGAT
The DNA here is from genome assembly GCA_028715055.1 of Sulfurovaceae bacterium. Lineage (GTDB taxonomy): Bacteria > Campylobacterota > Campylobacteria > Campylobacterales > Sulfurovaceae > BN30871. Next base: position 69,148 of record JAQTLE010000004.1, on the reverse strand, counting down.
GGGCAGATGTAGCTGCGAAGGACCAATGCCTGCTATCATGAATCTTGATCTAACACAAGAACAACGCATCAAAATGAATGAACTTATGATGCAGTGGCACAAAGAAAAAGCCGAAATGATGCAAGACAATGGTAAACCAATGATGGCAGCATTTCATGACGGTAAATTTGACCGCGAGGTTTTCATGACAAAATATGCCGATATGAGCGATAATATGTCGGCAAAAAAAGCTGACCAAATCGAGAAAATGTACGATCTGCTTACGCCTGAGCAAAAAAAAGCATTAGAAACAAAATCCAAATAATCCAAGAATCTATTCATAACGAACTACTCGTTCGTGGTGAGTTTAACATAAGCCGACATATAAAATATTTAACTTTATATATAAAGAGTATGCAAAAATATTCTGCTATTGCAATGCTCTATTTATAATTTAATACCTAATTTTTCACTAATTAAAATTATCAGATAATAAGCAAATATTGTCAAAATAATAGAAATTAACAAACTTGGATAAAAAGAAAATCCTTTTTTTATCAATATCGGCAAAGCAATAAATAAAGTCAATGACGGAATAATCAGAACCATTATGCTGTTAGAAAGTTCAATTACTTTTGTAGAATTATTTGTATCAACATACAGCCAAATCATTGCCAATACAGATACCAATGGAATAGAAGCTAAAATACTACCTATCAATGTATTTCGCTTTGATATTTCAGAAATAATCACTATTAAAATTGTTGTAATAATTATTTTAGTTAAATAATATATCATATATTTATCCTTGTTTATTTAAATCAAACAGCATAATAACTAGCTTCTTTATGATGCACGACAAGTGCAGTCGTACTCTGCTCTGGATGTATCTGAAATGTCTCGCTTAATGTGATACCAAACTCTTCAGGACGAAGCAGATCAAAGATGATACGGCTAGGCTCCAGGTCTGGACATGCAGGATAACCAAAGCTGTATCTAGCTCCTTGGTATCTGTTCATTCTCACATCGCGTAGACTAAAGCCCTCATCTTGGCTGGCAATATTAAGATCAAGACGGATCTGTTTGTGTACTATCTCGGCTAATGCTTCAGCTAATTCAACACCGAATCCATGCACTAAATTATATTCCAGGTACTCACCCTTGTCATAAAGCTCTTTTTCGTATTCACTAAATTTATCTCCTACACTCACGCAAGAGATACCTATGACATCATCTCTAGTGTGAGAGAAAAAATCACTCAATGCACGATGAGGCACCCTGCGCTGTCTCGGGAAAGTAAATTGATATTTAGCTCTGCCTATTATCTCATTCAGTGGTTCTCGATTTGCATCTGCGTCATTATTCCATCCCTCGCTCTCATCAAAAAGCAACAACTCTTTATCATTACTTCTGCATGGATAATATCCATATATTATAGTAGGCTCAAAAAGTCCGCGAGAGATTATCTCTTTTTTTATCCTATCGTATGCCGGATATACTTTTGTTTCCAAAATTTGTTTATATGCTTCTTTGCTCATGCCGCGACTTGTATATCCCCAGTGCATTTTAAAGAGACTTCTTTTGTTGACCCATTGCGTTACCATGTCAAAATCGAGCTGCTCATGGCGCAATACCCTTCTGCCCCAAAATGGAGGCGTAGGGACTGGAACGATAGAAGGCATTTTAAGTTTATCAAATGAAGGGATTATTGCCTCTTTGACTTCTTTTCTATCATGTTCAATCATATCTCCGGCCAAACGGTCATCAAGTCCAACACTTCGGTCTTCAATAAATTTCTCTATCCTGCTCATAGCGATAACACCATCAAATGCGTCGCGGCAATAAAATATTGCTCCTTTGTAGATAGGTCGGCAAAAATCATCGACAAAGCTTCTAGTAAGCGCTGCGCCACCCAATAGCACAGGTATTGTGATGCCCTCGCTTGCCATGGCTTCTAGGTTGTCTCTCATCACTGCTGTTGATTTAACGAGCAGTCCACTCATGCCTATAGCATGGATCTCTTCGTTTTTAAGGACTTCCAGATATTCATCAAGCTCTTTTTTGATGCCGATATTGAATACTTTAAAGCCATTATTTGTCAAGATTATGTCCACTAGGTTTTTACCTACATCATGCACATCACCTTTGACCGTACCTATGACCAAAGCTGTTTTGGTACTTTTTTCCTGCTTGGTAAGATAAGGATTTAGAAAATCAACGGTTGTTTTCATGGTTTCTGCTGATTGAAGTACAAACGGAAGCTGCATTTTACCACTTCCAAAAAGCTCGCCGACTTCTTTCATCGCATCGATCAATATCTCATTGACTATCTTGTCTGCTGATATATGATCTTTGGCTTTTGTCACAAGAGGAATCATTCGCTCTTTATCTCCGTCAATTAACAGCCTAGCTATCTTCTCTTCGTCGCTCAAAGCTTCATATGCCTCATCACTCACAGTACTATCGATGGTTTTGTCGCTGAAATGATTGATAAATTTAAACAGGGACTGGTCATCTGGAGAGAAAAGCAACTCTTCACAAATAGTCCTATCTTCATCGCTCATCTTTGATAACGGCACTATATGTTTTACATTTATAATTACGCTTGTCATACCAGCTTCGATACAATGGTGTAAAAATACCGAATTGAGAAAAACTCTAGCGTTTGCACTGAGTCCAAAAGAGATATTAGAAAGCCCCAACGTTGAGCCAACTGCAGGATATTTGACATGAAGCTGTCTGATAGCACCGATCGTTTGGATCGCAGCATCACGATATTCCAAATCACCGCTTCCAACTGTAAAAGTCAACATATCGAAGATAAGGTTTGATGGATCTATGCCGTGACGATTGACACACAAGTCATATATGCGCTCAGCTATCCTCATCTTATCTTCAGTTGTTTTTGCCATACCCTTTTCGTCGATGACTAGACATACAAGCGCTGTACCGAACTTTTTGGCTAAATGACAAATAGCATCAAGTTTTTCTTCTCCATCCTCTAAGTTCACTGAATTGATTATAGGCTTTCCACCTATTGCCTTTAGAGCTTCTTCTGTGGTATTTACTCTGGTGGCATCGGGCATGAGAGGTATTGAGATCTTTTGATTATAGAGTTTCATGACCTCACGCATATCCGATGCGCCATCTCTTCCTGCAAACTCTACGTTGACATCCAAGCAATGCGCTCCATCTCTGACTTGAGCCTGTCCGACACTAAGTGTGCCTTCATAATCACTGGCTATGATGAGTTCTCTAAATGCTTTTGAACCTGTAGCATTACTGCGTTCACCTATGAGCAGAGGCGCGGGAGTCTGGACAAGCTCTACACTATTAAACAATGAAGCAATAGATGGCTTAATGCTCCCTATTGGAGGTTTTGGCTTTTCGCCTTTTAGCGCTTTGGAAAGTGCTAAAATATGTTGTGGTGTTGTACCGCAACAACCCCCCAAAAATGAAATTCCATCAAGCAGTGTAAATTCTTTTTGCTTTGCAGCAAACTCATCCGGCCCCATAGGATAATAAGTATATCCTCCTCTGTTTTGAGGGAGCCCGGCATTGGCATGAATAGAAAGCGGGAATTTAGATATTTCACTTAAAAGTCCAAGATGTTTTTTGACTTGATCTGGCCCAGTTCCGCAGTTGAATCCAATTGATAGGATATCAAACGGCTCTAGTATAGTCATAAGAGTAGTAGCGTCTGTACCGATTAACATCGTACCGCTTAGTTCTATAGTTGCTGATACCATGACCGGTAATTTCACACCACGTTGAGCGTTTGCCTCCTCGCATGCATGAAGAGCTGCTTTTATCTGCAATGGATCTTGACAAGTCTCTAGCAAAAAGATATCGCATCCGCCATCTATCAGCCCAAGAGCAACTTCTAAAAATCCTTCATACATCTCGTCATAATCAATATGCCCCAAAGAAGGGAGCTTAGTCCCCGGTCCGATAGAACCCAACACAAACCTTGGACTTTGCTCGCTTTGAAACTCATCGCATACGCTTTTGACAAGCTCGGCTCCTTTGCGAGATAATTCATATGACCTATTGCTAATGCCGTACTCATCAAGCACCCATGGCATTGTCCCAAATGTATTTGTTGAGATTAGATTTGCCCCTGCCATAGCGTAGCGTTTGTGTATTTGTCTAATAAGATCAGGTGCTGTATCATTAAGAAGTTCATTGCACCCTTCTTGGGAGTTGCCCCGCTCGTCAAGCCAAGCACTAGCCGGGATCTTCAAATCTTGAATCTGTGTTCCCATTGCTCCATCTATAATGAGAAATTGGTAATTTAATATATCTAATATGTGTTCTTTGGTAGCCAAAAGGTTGTTCCTTGAAAATGATTTCTAATAATATCAAATTTTAAATGTCATTTCGCATACGATATATGATTCATTAGAAAAGTTAATGTATTTTATAATGTTTTTAAGTTGCAACTTGAAATTGCAAAAAAAATAAGATATAATCCCGTAAAATACAATTTACCAAGGAGAGAAAATGAAATTTTCAATGATTACCGTACCATTTGCCAAAGCAGCTACTTCTCTCCTGCTACTCTCAATTTCTCTATAATAAATAACGATTTTCATTCTATTTTTTCTACCCTTTTAGGGTACAATTAAACAATTTTTACACCGTAAACAGGTGTTTTTATGAAGACAAAGGTAAATACAAAATGCAAACTGAGATGATAAAAATATTTGATACCACATTAAGAGATGGAGAGCAAAGCCCGGGAGCATCCATGAATACGGAAGAAAAGATACAAATAGCTTCTCAATTGGAACGATTAGGTGTGGATATCATAGAAGCAGGTTTTGCTGCAGCCAGCCCTGGAGATTTTGATGCGATCAGCTTAATAGCACAAAAGATCATTCATTCAACTGTGTGTTCGCTAGCCAGAGCAACTGACAATGACGTAAAAGCCGCTGGAGATGCTATAGCTAAAGCGCCATTAAAAAGAATACATACTTTTATAGCGACCAGCCCAATCCATATGGAATATAAACTTAAAATGGCACCTGATGAAGTCATAAAAAGAGCTGTCCATGCCGTAAGCTATGCCAAAACCTTTGTAAATGATATAGAGTTTAGCTGCGAAGATGCCGGACGAAGCGATATGGGATTTTTGAAAGAAATAATCGATGCTGTTATAGATGCAGGGGCCAGTACGATCAATTTGCCAGACACTGTGGGCTTTCTATTGCCTTTTGAGATCGGTGCAATAGTCAAAGAGATGAGCGAATACACCAAAGGCAGAGCTATCATATCTGTACATAATCACAATGACTTAGGCCTTGGTGTGGCAAATTCATTGGAAAGCATATTAAATGGTGCTAGGCAGATAGAATGCACTATCAATGGGCTTGGCGAGAGAGCAGGAAACGCTGCTCTTGAAGAGATAGTCATGGCTATAAAAACACGTCAAGATGTATTTAAAGGACTTGATACACGTATCAATACAAAAGAGATATATCCAACAAGCCGTTTGATAGCAAATATAACCGGCATAGAACCTCAGCCAAATAAAGCAATAGTAGGTAAAAACGCTTTTGCACATGAAAGCGGCATACACCAAGACGGGATGTTGAAAAACAAACAAACTTATGAGATCATCCGTCCGGAAGATATCGGCCTTGATATGGAAGATACGCTTGTTCTTGGCAAACATTCAGGCAGAGCAGCATTTAAAGACAAACTTGCAAAACTTGGATTTGAACTTGACGATGAAAGCTTAAATAGCACATTTGACAGATTTAAAGAATTAGCAGACAAGAAAAAAGAAATCTACGATGATGATATAAGAGCGCTTGTCACAAGCGAGATGACTCATGTAGAAAAGACTTTTGAACTTATAGCAATGCAATTAATGGATTCCACAGGCGGAGTGCCGAGTGCAGCCGTAACGATCAAGCATGATAATAAAGAGATCACGGATGCAGGGATCGGCGGAGGTACGATAGATGCCGTATTTAAAACCATAGATAGGATAACCGGATATCAAGGCACATTGCTTGATTATAAAGTAACATCGGTTTCAAAAGGCAAAGATGCCTTGGCAAATGTTACTGTAAAAGTAATGTTCAATGATAATAAACCGGCTATAATCGGTCATGGACTAAGTCTTGATACTATGCTTGCAAGCGCAAGAGCGTATATTGGAGCGCTCAATAGCTATCTTAGCATGGAAGACAAACTAGCTCTTAAAAATTCTTGCCATGATAGTGGTATATAAATGAAAATTCGAGATATTATAATTTCGCATTTTACTCAAAGAGTTATCAAGGGACTCTTTGGTGTCCTTCCTGCGGCACTAGTGATTGTCATACTTTTTTGGATATATAATACTATACAATCTTTTGTAAATTTATATGTATTTACTCCTATAGGATTTACACCTGGAGATAATAAGCCTTTTTGGATTGCTATTGCCGTAATTATCTTTATTTTAATTCTCTACATTTTCGGTTTTCTTATAGAGACAAGGCTTGCCATGCTTTTTGGAAGATTGGTTGCTAAAATTCCAGGATATCAAACAGTTAAGGATATGATCGGGATTTTCAACTCATCAAAAAAAGGAGATACAAAAGTTTTGGTGGTTGCAATTTCCGGTTTTGGGAACAATGATAGCTACAACATCGGGCTTATGTATTCCCAAAAAGAGAGTATCATTAAAGATCACTATACAGTTTCTCTTTCATTGTCACCTGTACCAAGCGGCGGATTTATGTTTGAAGTCCACAAAAAAGATATTTACATTATAGAAGAAGCTTCTTTTGATAGTCACTTGCAATATCTTTTATCTATGGGGGTTAAAAATCTTGCTGAAATATCAAAAACAGAGCCAAAACCTATAGATTCTCTTTTGCCTTTTGAAAAATGGCTGGAAACCAAAAAAAATAATGCAAACAGTACAATTCAATAACAAAGCAATAACGCCATCAAAAGTAGTATGCATAGGCCGAAATTACGTTGAACATATTTATGAGCTTGGCAATGAAATACCGGAAAATATGGTGTTGTTTAATAAACCGAATTCCGCAATTACAAATAATCTAAAATTTTATCAAAATGATTGCAGATTTGAAGGTGAAATATGTTTTTTAATTATTGATAAAAAACTCAAAGGAATAGGTTTTGGGCTAGATCTTACAAAAGCAGATATTCAAAACCACTTGAAAGCCAAAGGATTGCCATGGGAAAGAGCGAAAGGATTTGACGGCTCTTGCGTACTTGGTAAATTCATATCCCTAGATGGAAACTTGGAAACTCTAGAGATGAAGCTGTACATAAATGATCATCTACAGCAGCATGCAACATATGAGCTTATGATCTATAAGCCTCTTGAAATCCTGCAAGAGATACAAACTTTTATGAGTTTAGAAGATGGGGATATCATCATGAGCGGCACTCCAAAAGGTGTGGCAACATACTCAAAAGCTGATATTTTTCAAGCTGAAATTTATATAGATGGCAAATGCATCATACAAGAGATTTTTGAAGTTTTGTGAAATCAAAGTAAGTACATAATTGGAATAATAAACTGCCCCGAGTGGGGCAAAAAAAGAGAGGAGAATTGTAGATTAATACATTCCGCCCATGCCACCCATATCAGGCATAGCAGGAGCTGGTTTGTTTTCTTTGATCTCACCTATCGTAGCTTCAGTAGTTAGAAGCAAGCTAGCTACGCTTGTAGCATTTTGCAGAGCTACACGCTCAACTTTGAACGGATCTATGATACCAGCTTCGAACATATCTACATACTCGCCGCTTGCAGCATTAAAACCGAAATTAGCGTCTTTATTGTTAAGCACCTTATCTACCACTACACCGGCATCATACCCTGCATTCTCAGCAATTTGCTTCATAGGAGCTTGAATAGCTCTAAGAATGATCTCTGAGCCAACTTTTTCATCTCCGGCGAGATTGAGTTTAACATTTTTGGCTGCTTTGATAAGTGCTGCGCCGCCGCCTATAACGATACCTTCTTCAACAGCTGCTTTAGTAGCAGACAAAGCATCATCGACTCTGTCTTTTTTCTCTTTCATCTCAGTCTCAGTTGCAGCTCCTACTTTGATGACAGCTACACCGCCTGCTAATTTAGCAAGTCTTTCTTGTAGTTTTTCTTTATCATATTCGCTTGTAGTTTTTTCGATTTGTGCCCTGATCTCACCTACCCTAGCTTTGACCGCATGGCTATCACCTTTGCCGTCAACGATCACTGTATTGTCTTTATCTATAACAATTCTAGCTGCCTGGCCAAGATCAGCCAAAGTTGCTTTATCTAGACTCAATCCAAGCTCTTCGGTGATCACAGTAGCTCCTGTGAGCGTTGCTATATCTTTTAGCATCTCTTTTTTGCGATCGCCAAATCCAGGAGCTTTGACTGCTGCAATATTTAGTACACCTTTTAGACGGTTAAGTACCAAAGTAGCCAATGCTTCACCCTCTACATCGTCAGAAATGATCAAAAGTGGTTTGCCTGTCTTTTGGATTTGTTCAAGAACAGGAATAAGATCTTTTAACGAAGTGATCTTTGTATCAGTGATAAGAAGCATAGGATGTTCAAGTTCACAACTCATTTTTTCGGTATTTGTCACAAAATATGGAGATAAATAACCTCTATCAAATTGCATACCTTCTACTACTTCAAGGCCATCATTAATGCCTTTTGCCTCTTCTACTGTGATAACTCCGTCTTTTCCTACTTTTTCCATAGCCTCAGCTATCAAATCACCGATAGCATAATCGGAATTTGCAGAAATTGTAGCTACTTGAGCTATTTCTTTTTTATCTTTTACTTCTTTTGAGATTTTTTTAAGCTCTTCAATTATTGCTGCACTTGCTTTATCCATTCCTCTTTTGACTTCGATCGGATTTGCTCCTGCAGTTATATTTCTAAGACCTTCTTTGAAAATAGAATGAGCTAAAAGCGTAGCCGTAGTGGTTCCATCACCTGCTTCATCTGCAGTTTTACTAGCTACTTCTCTCACAAGTGAAGCACCCATATTTTCTAGGCTATCTGGAAGTTCTATTTCTCTAGCTACACTAACGCCATCTTTTGTGATGTGCGGAGCACCGTAGCTTTTTTGGATAAGCACATTACGTCCTCTTGGCCCCATGGTAACTTTTACTGCATCTGCAAGCTTTTTAACGCCTTCATATAATCCATTTCTTGCCGTGTCTGAAAAAAATATCTCTTTTGCCATTATAAATCCTTTAAAAATATATTATTTTTGATAAAGCTCCGAAATCAAAATTATCTCAGAGCGATTGATCTTAAGTAGATAAGCTTAAGACTTGATTTTAGCTTTGTTAAAAGATTAAAAAACCTTTTTTATGAAAGCAGACCTAATATATCATCACTCGTTAAGATAAGATACTCTTGATTATCGATAGTAATCTCAGTGCCTGTATATTTACCAAAAACTACTGTGTCTCCGGCTTTTATGCCTTCCGCATCAGGCCCAACTGCAATTGCTTTTCCTTGAAGCGGTTTTTCCTTTGCATTATCCGGAATGATTATACCACTTGCTGTAGTATTTGACTCTTCTTTTCGTTCGACGAGTACTCTATTTGCTAATGGAGTAAATCCCATAATTATTCCTTTAAATATATTTTTATTTTTACGAAATGAATTATAATTGATTTTATTATAAATGTCAAGATATCATTAGTAATTTTATGCAATAATTATGAGTCACATAGACTCAAGTTAATATAATTTGTTTTATAATTAAGATAAAAATGTACATAAAAAGCATAAAAGTATTGACAATTTAGTTAACTTTAGATAAAATGCCGTCTCTTAAAACTTTTTAAGTGTGGCAAGGTAGCTCAGCTGGTTAGAGCGCTGGTCTCATAAGCCGGAGGTCGGGGGTTCGAGTCCCCCTCTTGCTACCACTAATTTTCATCAAATTCAACTCATTTCTAATACTTTTTTACTATAATTCCAAAAAACATTTTACCAAGGTTAAGTATGATAGATTTAAAATATATACAAAATAATTTTGAAGAAGCTAGTAGCAAGCTGGCCAAAAAAGGTGTCAGTAAAGACACACTCGAAGAATTAAAAAATCTATTTACTTCACTCAAAGAAGCAAATGCTGCTTATGAAGTCAGCAAAGCAGAGCAAAACAAACTATCAAAACAATTTGGCGAATACAAACAAAAAAACTTGGATACAACTGAACTAAAAACACAAATTGACGAATTAAAAACAAAATTGCCTGCTCTACTTGAAACTGCTAGAATTGCTGAGAGCAAACTAGAAGAACTTAGCTTTATCGTTCCGAATTTCCCTGATGATAATGTGCCTGAAGGTGCTGATGAAAATGACAATATAGAATTAAAAAAAGTACTTGAGCCTAGAACATTTAACTTTACTCCAAAAGAACATTGGGACCTAGCATCAAGTTGCGGCTGGATAGATTTCGAAAGAGGAGTCAAGCTAGCAAAAAGCCGTTTTTCTGTTTTAAGAGGAGAAGGTGCCAGAATAGAGAGAGCTCTTATCAATTTCTTTTTAGATTTTAACCGCAAAAACGGATTCGAAGAATTTAATCTTCCGCTAATGAATAATGCTTCTATGCTAAAAGGCACCGGTCAGCTTCCAAAATTCGAAGATGATCTATTTCGCATAGAAGATGAGGACCTATATCTTATACCAACTGCTGAAGTGCCATTGACAAATCTATATAATGATGAAATCATAAATGACAAAGACCTACCTATTTTGATGACAGCTTACACTCCGTGTTTTAGAAAAGAAGCCGGAAGTGCCGGAAGAGATACAAGAGGCATGATACGCCAGCATCAATTTGACAAAGTAGAAATGGTAGCTTTATCACATCCGAATAGTAGTGATGAGATTTTCGAAATGATGGTACAAAATGCTTCTGACCTGCTGAGTGCTCTTAAGTTGCCTCACAGATTAGTAATGCTTTGCGGAGGCGATCTTGGCTTTAGCGCTGCAAAAACTGTAGATATTGAAGTGTGGCTTCCAGGTCAAAACCAATATCGCGAAATATCTTCGATCTCAAACACAAGAGATTTTCAAGCAAGAAGAGCCAAGATACGATATAAAGAAGATGGAAAAAATAATCTTGTGCACACTCTTAACGGTTCCGCACTTGCAGTCGGAAGAACATTGATAGCTATCATGGAAAACTATCAACAAGAAGATGGAACTATTTTAATACCAAAAGTGTTGGAGAAATATCTATAACGATCCTATCTTATTATAGGTTGCTTTTCTATACAATTCACAGTCATTTTTACCGTGCTGTCTTCTAATATAAATCTATCTCCGGCATTTATATTTTCAAGTTTACTTAGATGATTATCTACTAAAACTTGTGCCCATCCTTCTGTGCAACGAAGTGCCGGATTTGATAAAATATAGTGTTTCTTTAGCTCTTCAAGCAAATATTCTTTTTGATGTAATACCAAGGCAAACTGTTTTTTTAAATTTAATGCTAATTCGTTTGGAAGTTTTACAAAATTGCTCATCAAAAATCTTGACATGCGCATAATATCATCTTTGATTTCACCATATTGCTGTTCCATATTGGCTATCTTATGATGTGGAGAATTTCGAAGTATATGTTCAAGTATATTTTCTGATTGTTTATCAAGCAATGAGAAGTTTCTAACCATATTATTTCTAAGATCTTCTATGTAATTGTCTAGTACCTGCAGTATTTCTTGTTTATCCGGAAGTATCATTTCCATCGCTGCACTTGGAGTTGGGGCTCTCAAGTCTGCTACAAAGTCGCTTATCATTACATCTATTTCATGTCCGACAGCACTTACTATCGGAGTATTGGCTTCAAATATAGCGTCAGCTACCATTTCGCTATTAAATGCCCAAAGGTCTTCACTACTTCCTCCACCCCTACCAACGACAATAACATCAACATTAATAGTATCTGCGTATTTAATAGCTTTGGCTATCTGCGATGGTGCCATATCACCTTGCACCAAAGTATCTATGATAGTCACTTTTAAAAGCGGCCATCTTTTGTCGATTATCTTTAGCATATCATGCAAGGCCGCACTTTCTTTAGCTGTTACTAGTGCTAATGAATTGATGATTTTTGGGATTGGTTTCTTTTTTAAAACATCAAAATAACCTTTTTGTGACAACTTTTCTTTGAGCTGTTCATATGCAAGAGCTAATGCTCCTTGACCGTAGGGTTCTATGTGAACAGCATAAAATTGATATTCTCCTCTAGGTACAAAAACACCTAACGAGCCTTCTATAACAATATGCATGCCAACTTCTATGCGAAATTTGAGTTTAACTGCACCGGATTTGAACATCACACATTTTAACGAACTATCATTGTCTTTGATAGTAAAATATAGATGTCCGCTTGTATGATATGTTGCCGATGAAACTTCGCCTTCTACCAATATATGCATAAAAGTAGTTTCTAGCAATGATTTGATTTTATTATTGAGCGATGAAACGCTCATCATTGCATTTAAAACCATAGAAACGATCCTATGCTAACGGCTTTTGCGCAACTATAAGCGTAGATATGCCCATTGAAAATGATTTTACGTACTTCACATCAAAACCGGTATCTTTAAGTTCATTTTCCAGCATCTGCGTAGTCAAAAACTCTTCTATAGAATCAGGCAAATAACGATATGCTGCATAATTGTGTGAAACAAGTCCTCCTATGGCCGGAAGTATTTTTTTCATATACAAATCCACTATTTTAGACATCAAACCGCCCTTTTCTTGTTTGGTAAATTCCAATATAACGACCATGCCGCCATCATTTAGTACGCGATAAAATTCACTAAGTCCTTTAGCTCTATCCACAACATTTCTAATACCGTAAGAAATAGAAACTATATCACAACTTTTATCTTCAAAAGGGAGTGCCTGAGCTTGCCCTTCAATAAAGTTTGCAAAAGAGACTTTTTCTTTGGCAACTTCTAGCATTCCAACAGATGGGTCTACACCTGTATATTTATCGACACTGATACCGAATTTATCTGCCCTAGCCTTCCAATACAACAATAAATCGCCTGTACCGCAAGCTACATCTACAATTTGGCTGATCTTTTTTTTGCCTAATATCTCATATGCTTTATCACAACCCTTTTTTCTCCATTGTTTATCAATACCGAAACTAAGAACCCTATTTGCAATATCATATGTTGGAGCAATATCGTCAAACATCCCTATAATTTTTTGTTGTTTATCTGTGTTGTTACTCATATCTTTTTGCTCCATATTATCAAATCGTCTCCTATATTTTTATGGTGTAAGGTTTTTAGTTTCATATCTATATTATACGATAAACGTTTAGAATCTAACATTGGTGCTTGATATATCAAAAGCCAATCTATCTTATCTTGCCAAGCTTTTAACATGCCTTCTCCGCCCTCGACTAATACAAAAGATGGGGTTTGAAGAAAATCCAAATTGTCGCCTAAACTAACATTTCTATTTTGAATGTTAAACAGGGGAATATTTTTGTCAATATTATCCTTATCTGTTGTATAAATAAACAGATCAGGTGCCTTGGCGTCTATCATTCTGCAATCAAGCGTGGGCCTATCTACTCTGACAGTATTGCCGCCAATTGCTAATTTAGAAGCAACGCTGCGAAGTTTATGGGTATGTATCCTGGAGACTTCAGAACTAATCACTCCATTAGTGATCCTGCCATTTGTGGTTTGTGCCAATTTGAACAGTACAAAAGCCCTTTTTTGCCAAATAGAAAATGGTTCTATAAGTTCATCGGCTTCTTTTTGCAATAGTCCGATATGCACATCGATACCACTTTCTTGCATTCTTTTTGCACCGCCTGAATGACTAGGAACAGGGTCAATCGTTGCAATATAAACGGATTTGATTTTTAAATCAATGAGCAAAGTAGCACATGATGTAGTTTTGCCTGTATGATTGCAAGGCTCAAGAGTTACATAGGCTGTACAATCTTTAAAAAAACTGTTTGGCAAAGAACGTAAAAATTGATGAGCAAGAAAAGCATTTTGTCTGTCAAATTCTATTGTTTTACCGCTTATGTATTCATAAGCACCTAGAAGTGCCAATACTTCCGCATGAGAACTTCCCGATTTTTCATGAGCAGCAATGCAAAGTAATTTCCCATTCTTGGTTATTACTGCACCAACACCGGGATTTGGATATGCTAATCCTTGATATTCCCATCCAGCCTGTAAAGCAAGGCGCATATATAGCTCATCCACATCTTGCCTTTACCACTCAAAATATGTTCGTGCTTTGTTGATTTGAGAATAATTTATCTTTCTATCAACACCATCAACCTCGATAACTATTCCTATATCATCGACGTTTTTTAGCATACCGATAATTTGCCCTTCATCGGTTATTTTAAGCTTTACTTTTTCTCCGATAGAGTTCTGAAAATGATATGGTTTTGTAAGTCTTCTTTCAATTCCAGGAGAGCTGACTTCCAATCTATATGCTTGTTCCATTGGTGGATTTACATCTAAAAACAGTGAAAGTTCACGAGATATGTCAGCACAAAGATCTAGATTAACACCGCCTTCTTTTATGATCATTACTCGCAAAATAGTATCATCAAATTCAGTAACTGTTTCTATATCATATAATTTTGCGCCAAAAGAATCGACTATCTTTGCAATAGAATCTCTAATCTCATTTTTCATCATCACCCTCTATCTCTTTGTGAATTTTAGCAAATAATTTTTCTAAATGATCAATTTTATCCGGCTGTTCATCAAATTCAAATGTCATATGCGGCGATTTGAACCATCCTTCAGTTTGTTTGCAATGATTTTGAATATAGTTTGAAAGAGAATGAAGTTTTTTTAATATTATTTTTTGTTCATCTGCACTTAATACAGATTTATCCAAATAAACTTTGGCATCACTGCGGCCTTTGGAACAAACCACATCTGTAACACCTAATGTATTTAGCAAAGGATCATCCAGGGTGCCTAAAGCCTCCGGTATAATCTCTTTTAGAATAGATTCTACTCTATGTCTTTTGATCTCTTCTTGCGTCATAGCGTCGCTTGTTCCTCAACGTTTTTAAATGATTCTATAATATCTCCGGCTTGCATATCATTAAATCCATCAAACATAATACCGCATTCATATCCGTTTTTAACTTCTCTAACATCATCGCTGAATCGTTTAAGTGAAGATATTGTTCCTTCATAAATAACATTATCGCCTCTTAACACTCTAGCCTTACTTCCACGTTTTATACTGCCGCTTATTACTTTACAACCGGCAATAGTACCTACTTTGGCTACAGTGAAAGTTTCTCTAACTTCTGCTTGTCCAGTAGCTTCTTCACTAATTACAGGACTCATCATTCCGCCTAGTAAATCCCTAACATCATCCAATAATTGATAAATTACAGAATATGTTCTGATCTCTACGCCTAACTCTTTTGCTTTTTGTCCTACGCTGCTATTAGCTTTGACATTAAATCCGAGTATTACCACATGCCCACCGGCACTTGCTAGTGTAACATCACTCTCCGTAATTCCACCTACACCTTCGTGAATTATATTAACTTTAACTTCTTCATTTCTAAGTTTTTCAAGGCTGCCTTTAATTGCTTCAAGAGACCCTTGAACATCGGCTTTTAATATTATTGGTAATGCTTTTAGCTGACCTTCGGTAATAAGCGCTGTCAGATCATCCAAAGATGCTTTTGTACTCTTAGACAATTGTTTTGCCCTGTCATATTCTGCTCTTTTGGTTGCTAATTCTCTAACTTCTTTTTCGCTATCCATAGCCACAAGAATATCACCTGCTCCAGGAACTTCATTTAAGCCTACTATTGCAGCTGGTGTGCTTGGTCCGATCTCTTTAGCATCAGCCCCATTATCAAGCTTGATAGCTTTTATACGACCATACGTTTTACCGACAATTACATTATCACCAACTCGAAGTGTTCCATTTTTTACTATGATATTTGCTACCGGTCCAAAACCTTTTTCCAAAGAACTTTCAACAACGATTGCTTTGGCGTTTCTAGATGGATCAGCAGTTAGTTCCATTATTTCAGCTTGTAGCAAAATTACATCTAAAAGCTCTTCAATTCCAAGTCCGGTATGTGATGAAACTGGGACAAATTCATAATCGCCGCCCCAATCGACCGGAGTAATAGCAAGTTCAGATAATTGAGCTTTTACCATATCAGGATTTGCACTCTCTTTGTCCATTTTTGTTATAGCTACAATGATAGGAACACCGGCTGCTTTGGCGTGATTTATAGCTTCTTTGGTTTGAGGCATTACACCATCATCGGCAGCTACGACTATAATAACGATATCTGTTGCTTGTGCTCCACGAGAACGCATCTCTGTAAATGCTTCGTGGCCCGGAGTATCTATAAAGGTAATTTTTTTGCCATTTTTCTCTATTTGATATGCACCAACATGCTGAGTGATCCCGCCTGCTTCTTTGGCGGCTACTTTTGTTGAACGAATTTTATCCAAAAGTGAAGTTTTACCATGGTCAACGTGTCCCATGATTGTAATTACTGGCGGTCTCTCCGCTATATTTTCATCTTGTATCTCATCGTATGCACCTACATAATCAAGAGCATCTAGTGGATTAATAGTAGTTACTTCTACACCAAATTCGTCTGATAATATCTCAATATCATCTTTGTCCAAAAAGTCATTTTTAGTAACCATTTTACCTAAGGCAAAAAGAACTTTTACGACTTCTCCTACACTTTTGCCTACTTTTTCTGCGAACTCATAAACTCTGACATTTTCCGGTATCTCGATCGCAGTTACTTGCTCTTGGTTGTCATCAGATTTTATATATCTTTTGCGTTTTTTACCGCCTCGTCTCATAGTAGTCTGTTGATTAAAAACTTGCGAAAAGCGTGTAGGTCGTTTTTCTTGTTCTTCTTTTCTTTTTTGCTCTTGTCGTTTCATCTCTTCATAAATATTTTTATCAGAGAAATCCAACAATACTACTTCTTGCTCATCAAAAAGCTCAAAACCGCTACCCATAAATTCTCTATCTTCGATATCTAGTTTTGAACCGCTTTCTTTTGAATTAATAACTTTTTTTGGTTTTTTCTTTTTAGGAGCTTCTTGAATAGCTGTAGCTATTTGCTTTGTAGCCGCTGGTGTTTGTGTTTTTTGTTTGACTATTGTCATGCCTGCAAGTATATTTGTCTCTTTATCTTGTAACTCTTGCGCTGTTGCTTTTGGAGTTACTTTGATCGAGCTTGAAATCATAGAAGGTTTTGCTTTTTCTTTTACTGCAGCTTTAGCCTCTGGCTTTTCTTCTTCTTTGGCAATATCAGCTGGAACAGATTCTTCTTCTATTTTTTCACTTTTAATGCTAGCTGATTTTTTAGCCGGTTTTTTAAATTCTTTTGGCAATTCACCGCTAACGATATAATTAAACAATACTTCTGCGTTTTCCATGCTAATAGGGCTGGAAGCCACCTTAACTGCAAAGCCTAATTCTATTGCCTTGTCTAATACTTCAGCATTCGAAAGCCCTACTTCGGCAGCAACATCTTGGATTTTAACCTTATCCATCAATCTCCTTTAATAACTTGTCAACATCGGCTTCATTTATTTTGAAGCGTTTTGCTAACCCTTTTTTCTTTTTTTTATCTTGTGCGCATATATTGCAAAGATAAAAGCTTCTACCGCTACCATCGTATGAAACAATATCAGTCTCTTTATGCTTTAATCTTATGAGAGTATGCTGAGAAGCCCTTTGTCTACAAGCGATACACATTCTTATAGGTTCTCTTTTTGACATCGTGTATTATACCTAAAAAGAGTTTAACTCTTTGCTATAACGCCGTAATTGTCTAAACCACAGACAAATACTCTAAATTCCGGGAAGCTGTTTTGCAGAGCTTGTGAAATTTTTTTGGTATCAGAGTCATAGCATAAATTAAAAAACGTAGATCCGCTTCCAGAAAGCGTACTCATCAAAGCACCTTCCTTGAGAGCGATTTTTTGAACTTCAAAAAGTTCAGGCATCATCTTCATTCGTCTAGTTTGATGCAACTTATCTTTAGATGCTATACGAAGCAAATCCCATGATTCACTCATAAAAAGTGCGGTCATATAAGATGATCTTGACAGAGAATATACCGCATCGTCTTTTGAATAAGCTTTTGGAAGCGCTGTACGAGATTTGGCTGTAGATATTGTCCTATTAGGAACAACAAGCACAGCTTTTAAATAATCCGGCAAACGTCTTTTTTTGCTATACACACGACCATCTTCTACACAAGCGACATTAAACCCGCCCATTACCGCAGGCGTAATATTATCCGGATGTTTTTCATATGTAAGAGCCAAGTTTAACAGCTCTCTTTTAGTATAAGAAGCACCTGCTGCTGTATATGCACATGCTAATGCTGCTACAATAACAGCCGAAGAACTTCCAAGTCCTCTTGATATAGGAATACGATTTAAAAATTCAAAACGAAATACGTCTTCTTTGTTTGTTAATCTCTTATAGTGAGTGGAAAATATATCTAAAAAAAGAAGATTTTTACGAATTTTAACATTATCAGCTCCTTCCCCGTGAGTAGCCAGACTTAGAAATGTTGACGGTTTGATGATCACCTCATTGCGTAAATCTATTGCCAAGCCTAATGAATCAAATCCTGGACCGAGATTAGCGCTAGTAGCAGGAACACTTACAAACAAATTTTACCCTTTATACTGCCGGCAAAACATGCAATGGCATAGCATAAAAATCAAGTTTAATATCTTGAAGTTTTTTAGGCAATGCAAAGGACACATTTGGCACCTTGTCAAATTTTTTTGTTATTATAGTCTCTTTTTCTTTGACAAAGTATAGATTGCCTACGGCTTTTATTGGACCGTTATCGTTGCAATCAAAACCACTGCATCCTATGCAAGGTATACCTTTTGCAATTTCTATAGTTTTTAGTGTTACAAATGTGAGTTTTGTTGCCATATGACTTCCCGGGCCATTGGTATATATAATCGATTTTATATCATAGCTATCCAATATCGGCACTAGCAATGGCAAAAGAGTATCTGAAATTTTCCCTTCTGAACTCCATTCTTGCATCAATTTTCCATCACAGTAAAGTCCGATCAAAAATGGAGAAGCAATTGGTATGATCAGGATATTATGCTGTTGCGAAGCTTTTTTCAAATTCTCTGCTTTGTACTGCATCTACGCCCACCATTTCATAATTATAGCTCTCTTCTTTAAGTTTTGCTATGAGCTGTGCATTTAGCTTGTGACTTCCGGCAAAGGACTCATAAGCACCAAGTATCGCGCATCCTCCAACCATCATATCACCCATAGCATCCAATATTTTATGTCTTACAAATTCATTATCAAAACGCAAACCTTCAGGATTGAGGATCTTGTGCTCATCCAATCCTATTGCATTTTGAAGATTTGCGCCCAAAGCAAGATTTTTACTTTGTAGATATTGTATATCTTTTGCAAATCCAAAAGTTCTTGCTCTTGCTATTTGATCTATAAAACTCTTAGTACTGAGAGTAAAAGAGTATGATTGTTCTGCTATCGCAGGGTGTTCAAAATATATTTTAAAATCAAAAGTTGCTTTATCGCTCGGAATAAAACGTACAAATTTGTCTCCATCTCTAACTTCAACAGGTTTCAAAATTCGCATTATCTTTTTAGGAACATCGAGCGTTTGTATACCGGCTTCATCAAGCAGCAAACAAAACGAAATAGCCGAACCATCCATGATCGGCATCTCATTGCCATCTACTATAACTCTAAGATTGTCTATGCCGTAAGCATATATAGCTGACAAAAAATGCTCTACTGTAGATATAAACCCTTGTTCGTTTCCTATTACTGTTGCCATTTGAGTATCTATAACACTAGATGGTTTCAAAGGAATAGTAAGAGCTATATCTTCACGATAAAATATTATACCGCTATTAGCTCCCATTGGCTCCAATCTTAATCTAATAGGCTCACCTTTATGCAAACCGATACCGACTGCTTCCACAGGTTTTTTAATGGTTCTTTGTTGCATTTCGGCCTTTCTTTTTATAAATAATTAATTATTCTTGCTTGTATTATAATAAATGAATTATACTATAAACTCACATATTTTTCATTAGCTTTCTATTTTCATGGAAAGATCAATCCAGTTTGCCTGGTGTACTATGCTGCCTGTTGAAATAGCATCAACTCCTGATAAGGCGACATTTTTGATAGTGTCAAGCGTAATATTGCCGCTTGCTTCAAGCAATACATTAGAATAATTGGCATTTCTAAAGCCGACTACCTCTTTCATTTGTTCTATGCTCATATTGTCGCACATCACGATATCGGCACCTGCGGCCATTGCCTTTTGCGCCATTTCTACGCTCTCTGACTCTATTTCTATTGCAGTTGTAAACGGTATACTTTTACGGGCCTGTTTAATGTATCCGGGCAAATCATTTATAGTAGCCAAATGAGTATCTTTTAGCATAAGCGCATCATCTAATCCCATACGATGATTTATGCCGCCGCCGCATCTGACTGCATACTTTTCAAAAACACGAAGCATTGGTCTTGTTTTGCGAGTATCTAAGAGTTTAACACCTGTGTCTTCGAGTGCTTTAACGTATTTTGATGTTAGCGTAGCAATTGAACTCGCATGCAATACAATATTGAGAATCGACCTCTCAAGAGACAATATTGTTTTATTGTCCCCTTTGATAAAAAATAGCTTGTTTCCGGCAAAAAATTCTTCTTTGTCATCTATGTTCCACTTAATATCAATTGAATAAAGATTTGAAAATACATCTATGTATTCTCTTCCGGCAAATACGCCGTTGCTTTTTGAAACGATATAAGCCGTAATATTTTTAGATTCTCCAAAAAATGAGAACAAATCTCCTCTGCCAACATCTTCGGCAACTACGGTTCTAACAAAAGACTCTTTGTGCATCATGACTCCCTTATTGTACTTCAAGCATTCTTGTCAGTGCTAATTTGGCATATTTACTGGTATGCTCATCTACAAAAATTTCATTTATCGGATTGCCGTCTTCTATAGATTTTAGAGTGCGGTATAAATCTTCTAGTGTTGTCTCATTCATTGTAGGACACTCCGGCTTAGTAGAAGATAAAACATATGTATTGGCTTTTCTCATTCGATTTACAAGATTATACTCGGTTCCGACGGCAACTTTTTGATCAATATCAAGTTCATTTACATATTTGATAAGCTGCGAAGTTGATCCGACAAAATCAGCCAATGCTGTTACTTTTGGATCGCATTCAGGATGAACTGCTATTTTAATACCGGGATATTTTTTGCGATAAAACTCTACATCCTCAGGGGTAAATAGCTGATGAACCGAACAAAAACCGTTAAAACAAATGATGTCGTTTTCTTTTGGATCGCATTTACCTTCTCCGATAACACAGGAACGAAGCCCCATCTGAATAGCAAAATTTTGCCCCAGACAACGATCAGGAACGAATAATATCTTTTTGCCGCTCTCTAATCCTTTGTTTATTATTTTATAAGCATTCGCACTTGTGCATACCATGCCTCCCATTTCTCCTACTTTTGCCTTGACACTTGCATCGGAATTTATATATGTTATAGGTAAAATATTTTCTTTTGATATCTCGTGTTCTATCATGTAAGCTACGCTTTTATCAAAATCACTACCATCAATCATTTTCGCCATTGCGCAACAAGCGACTTTGGGCATAAGGACTCTTTTTTCTGGGGCAATAATCTTAACACTTTGACCCATAAAACCTACGCCGCAAAACACTATCCATTCATTTGGATCATTTTGACATTTTCTGGCAAGCTCCAATGAATCCCCTATAATATCTGCAGCTTCAAAAACTTCATCTCTTTGATAATAATGAGCCACTATTGTAACCGGTAATGCAGCTTTAAGCCTTTCTATTTCTTTTTTATAATCCATATTTGCCCTTTTTGTTATCTTTTGGATACCAACTAGTATAAAATTGGAGCTATTTTATCTAAAATCGGATAAAATTGCATTAACATAACATCTGGAGCGACCATGGACTTTATAAATCAAAATTTACTTTTTTATTTTCTTGCTTATATTATTGGGGGGATTCCGTTTGGATACATTCTGGCAAAACAATTTGCCGGAGTTGATATCAAAAGTGCCGGCAGCAGAAATATTGGCGCTACCAATGTACTCAGAGTTGTTAAAGAAACTAATCCGTCATTAGCCAAAAAATTAGGAGCTGCAACCCTAGCTCTTGATGCTCTCAAGGGAGCAATAATACTTCTAATAGCTATGCTATATGGTGCCGATGAAGACATACTATGGACAATAGCATTGCTTAGTGTGATTGGACATTGCTTTTCACCTTTTTTGGGATTCGAAGGAGGCAAGGGAGTTGCTACGGCTTTAGGAGTTTTTGCTGTTATGATACCGCTACCGACCATTGTTGCTTTTGTAGTTTGGTTTATCAGCGCTAAATTTCTTAAAATTTCATCATTATCATCTTTGATAGCCTTAATTGCACTATTGATTGCTAGTTATATAATTACTCCGCAAATTCCTCATGCACCAGTTTGGATCATTGCTTGGATAGTTCTTTATAAACATATTCCAAATATTATGAGACTTTTGAAAAAAGAAGAAGGCAAAGTTGTCTGATGACAATCCATATCAAAAAACTTGAAATCAATGTCATTATAGGCATACTCGAGCATGAAAGAAATATCGCCCAAAGACTAATGATAGACTTAGAAGCATCCTATGACTACAAGGAAGATCGATCTTTTGTAAATTATGCGGATATGACCGATCTCATAACTGTCGAGCTTACATCAAAACAATATGGCTTGCTTGAAGATGCGTTAATTGGGCTAAAAAATATAATACATAATAATTTTCCTAAAATAGATAAACTTTTTATCGAATTAACAAAACCGGATATATTATCAAATTGTCATGTCGGCATAAGCCAAGAGTGGATTTTTTAAAAAATTACATACAAAACTCTATTTTTTTGCTATAATTAAAAAAAACTTAAACCCAGAATGGAGTCTAGTATGAGAATATTAATTATCGAAGATGAAGTAACACTAAGCAAAACACTCTCCGATGGACTCAAAGAGTTTGGGTACCAAAACGATGTTGCAGAAAATCTGAATGACGGCAAATATTATTTGGGTATCAGAAATTATGATTTAGTACTGTTAGATTGGATGTTGCCGGATGGAAATGGTATGGATATAATCAAAGATATAAAATCCAGTTCTCCCAAAACTTCTATTATCATGCTTTCAGCCAGAGATGACAGAGAAAGCGAAATCGAAGCATTGCGAGCCGGAGCAGATGATTATATTAAAAAACCGTTTGATTTTGAAGTTTTATTGGTCAGAATAGAAGCTAAACTACGTTTCGGTGGTTCCAATATTTTGGAGATAGGCAATCTTGTAATTAATCCTGAAGAAGAAAAAATCATATACGACGGCAAAGAAATAGAATTAAAAGGTAAACCTTTTGAAGTTCTAACTCATTTGGCAATGCACAAAGATCAGATCGTATCAAAAGAACAGCTTCTTGATGCCATCTGGGAAGAGCCGGAGCTTGTTACTCCAAACGTAATAGAAGTTGCTATAAATCAAATTCGCCAAAAAATGGATAAACCACTTGGCATAACAACAATTGAAACAGTACGCAGAAGAGGCTATAGGTTTTGTTTTCCAAAAAAAGTATAAGGGTTCATTTTTTACTACAACTTAGCGTTGCCATGGCAACGCTTCTAGTCTTCTTTTCTACTATTCTTTATGCGTATATCAGTTATAGTACAGATAAACAACTTGAAGACAGCATTATCAAACATGCAAATTATCTTTTTGCTACATATCCTGACATTGAACAAACCGTATCGACCCAACAAGAAGTTTTAAGACAAACACTCAATATCGAAGCAAATATAGTAACAATAAAAAGTGACAATCCTTCAGTAACAGACATCATAAGATACAAAGACAATCAAGGACATCATATTATGGAGATGCGTATTCCATATCGCACTCATACGATTACTGGAGCAGAAAGCTACCTTATCATAAAAACAGATGTTACTCAAGCGAAGAAATTACAAGCTGAAGTTTATAGGGCTATCCTTTTTTTGAGCGCTATTACTATGGTTATAATCATCATTTATGCTTTTTTCTTGTCAAATATGCTTTTAAATCCTATAAAAACATTAAATAACAAATTATCAAAAATGGATGAAAATATGCTTCAAAGCATAGATCTCTCATCTCTTCCAAGTGAATTTCAACCTCTTGGTAAAACACTCAACCGTTTATTATTGCGCATTCAAAATTTTATTAAATACAAAAAAGAGCTTTTTATCGGAAGTGCACATGAATTAAAAACCCCGCTTGCAGTTATGAAAACTAAAAATCAAGTTACACTGCTAAAAAAAGATAGCACGATTGAAATGCTAAAAGAGGCTTTAGCGCAAAACATTACTTCTATTGACGAAATGAATAAAACAGTATCTTCGATATTGGAATTTGGACGCGCAGAAGGAGCACAGCTAGAAACACCGCAAAATATTGATATTATCTCATTTTTGTATCAAAAAATGGATGGTTTTAATATATTGGCTCAAAGTCAAAAAAAACATTTCTCTTATGAACTATCGCCAAAAAGTCTTATGGTAACGATCCAACCATTACTACTTACCCAAATTGTTCAAAATTTTGTTCAAAATGCTCTCAAATTTACTCCTGAAGGAAAAAACGTCTTACTTAAAAGCAAATTGAAAAAACATGATTTTATTATCGAGGTTATAGACGAAGGTTGCGGCATAGATGAAAGCAAAGATTTATTTGCACCATTTGTAAGAACAAAAGAATCTCAAGGCGTTGGACTTGGGCTTTTCTTGGCTCAAAGTGCAGCACAAGCATTAAGAGCTACCATATCACTCAAAAATAGAACAAAAGGAAATGGTGCCATAGCGTCATTGATCCTTCCTGTTGAAATGACGAAAAAATAAAACATTTTTTAATTTTAAATAAATAATAAGCTTTAATGGGTTATAACTCTTAAAATTTATTATACGAGGAATTATATATGGCTTTAATGATTGGTGATGAGTGTATTGCATGTGACGCATGCCGTGAAGAGTGTCCAAATGAAGCAATTGAAGAAAGTGAACCGGTATATTTCATAGATCCAGATCGTTGTACAGAATGTGTTGGATATTATGATGAACCTTCATGTATTGCAGTATGTCCTGTCGACTGCATAATACCAGATCCAAATAATATAGAAAATACTGACGAATTGATGTTCAAGTACGAGCAGCTACAAAACGAAGAATAACTTCATTATGGCAAAACGAACTGCTATCATAGATATAGGGTCAAACTCAGCAAGACTCGTTATCTTTGAACGCAGTAGCCGTTTTGGCTTTAGATTGATATGCGAACAAAAAAGCAAGGTTCGTATAGGCGAAGGTGCTTATAGCAATAACGGTTACTTGCAGCCTATTGGCATAAAAAGAGCATTTTTAGCTCTTAGCGCCTTTGCTCAAACGATCCAAAAATTTTCTACAAATAATGTCATTTGCGTTGCAACTTCTGCTCTGAGAGATGCCCCGAATGCAAAAGAATTTATATCTCTCATCAAAAATGAACTTGGCATACAAATAAAAATAATAGACGGCAAGCAAGAAGCTTTATATGGCGGAATTGCAGTCGCAAATCTACTTCCATGCGAAAATGGTATAACTCTAGATATCGGTGGCGGATCATCTGATTTGACGTTGATCAAGAATGGTAAGATCATAGATACCTATTCTTTAAATATAGGTACAGTTAGAATAAAAGAACTTTTTTTCGACAACAATAGACCAATTGATGACGCAAAAGAGTTTATTAAAAATGAATTATTTAGCCTGCCTGATAATTTCAAACATGACTTAGTTATCGGCATCGGAGGAACAACAAGAGCCATTGCTGATGCCATTATGCAAGAATCCATGTATCCAATAAATAAACTTCACGGATTTGTATATGACCTTGAAACATATCAAGAATATCTGGAAAATATAACAAAAAGCAGTGCAAAAGGTCTTAAATATTTTGCACTCAAAAAAGATAGATATGATACCATTAGAGAAGGTACTATTATTTTCTTGGAAATTATTGCACATATGCAGACTAAAATAATAATGACAAGCGGCGTTGGAGTTAGAGAAGGTGTTTTTTTAACTAGATTACTAAAAAATAATAATTTTATATTTCCTAAAGATACAAATCCCAGCTTACAAAATATTTTAGACAGATTCGATCCAAGCTCAAAAACGTTACAACTAAAAAAACAAGTTGCTAAAAAACTATATGACCTATGTATAGAACATTTTGAATTTGAAACAGAATACAAAAATGAACTTTTATCAGCTTTGAGTTTGAGTGATATTGGCAAAAATCTTAACATATATAAAGCAAATAGACACTCATTTTATATTGCTTTGCAAGAATTAAATTATGGATTTACGCACAAACAAATGATTTTTATAGCTACACTGCTAAGGGCTGGAAAAAGTGCTAAAATCAAAAAATCTTTATATAAAAAATACAATGATCTTCTGCCAAGCAAAAAAACTATGAAATGGTATAGCTTTATTTTTATACTTTCATTATTGATAATAGAGTATTCGCATGAAGCAAAAATTGGATTTACATATGATAATCAAACACTCACCATATATTCTGATAAACCATTATATCTGATCAAAGAAGCAATTAAAGAGATCCGTAAACCTACAAGTTTTGCAATTATCATAAAAGATACACAGCATATCCCATCACAAATCTCTTTTATTTAATCCTTTTTATTGCTAAAGACTATTAAAATCGTATATTGAATTATTAAATAAATAATTGTAGATTATTGATTTAAAGTTGATTGATATATTGCAAAGGCTTGGCATAACCTTTGCAATATATTAAAATACTAAAATTTAGATCCCATACTAAATTCAAAGCTTGAAGTCATATCACCGTCTTTAGGATTAATAGCTTTGGCAAATACAAAATTTATAGGTCCAAATGGCGAAATCCATTCTACCACAGCTCCGGCAGAACTTCTGTTTATGTTATCGTAACTATGCCCATAAAAATCATCTGAACCTATAATGCCGTAATCTGCAAAGAAGGTCAAGCGAATTTTTGCTTCTTCAGAAACAGGAATGCTGGCTTCTATGCTATTTGAAAATGATTTAGTACCGCCTACTCTGCTTATAGTGCCGGTAGCATTTTCTATTGTTGGAGAAACAGAATATGAATCATAACCTCTAAGACTTCCTACGCCGCCCAAAAATAATCTTTCAGCTACCGGTACATAACCGTCAGTTGAGCTAAGATAACCTACTCTAGCTTTATATCTTAAGATCAGATCATAATCGATCGCATCTTGTAAACCATAATAAGCTCCAAATTTGGCATTAAATTTTACAAAATCGCCAAAATCAGTATATCCTCCATTTTCAGGCAATTTATGATCCTCATTTAATGTACCGTCCAATGCAGCAATCTCGGCATTAAGACTGGCTATAAAACCGTTTCTTGGTGTATAATAATCGTCTGTATTATCAAATTTGATACCCAAAATGCCGGCTGCTTTTTTATATTTGTCATTATATAAAAGTCTATAAATTGGATCTACGTTATCCGGATTGATAATTTCAGATTGATTGTCTGAATATGTAATTCCTCCATATGCGTAAAAATTTCTCAGAAACTGTCTGCCGGCAGTCAAAGAACCGCTTGATTGATCAAGTGAATAGTCAGTAAAATCGTACTTTTTCTTGCTTAAATCCAATGACAAGCTGTACAATGAATCCCAAACTCTCGGGTTTGCAAGATGCAGATTGAAATTGGTTGATACTTTAGAATAATCGACTCCGAAACTTGTATCAATTCCTGTCCCAAAAATATTGCTATCAGAGACACTTGCATTTATCATTGCCCCTTCATAACTGCCGTATCCGCCCCCAATTGCAAAAGAACCGGTAGGTGCTTCTTTGACATTTACCAATAAATTCATTTTGTCTTCACTTAATTTTTGCGGCACAATATCATATTTTTCAAAAAACCCTGTTCTGCCAAGTGCATTTTTACTGTCTTTTAAATCAGTCTGACTAAATAAATCTCCGGGAGCTAGATATATATATCGTCTAACTACGCTATCTTGTGTTTGATTATTGCCTGAAACTATTACATCGTTTATTGTTACTTTTGTGCCAGGGGTAATAACAAATTGTATATTTACGGCATCATTTGAATCATTTTTGGCAAATTGTGGGACTACAGTTGCAAAGGCATATCCCAGATTAGCTGTTTGTTCTTGAAGAAATGTGATATCATGCCGCATTTTATCTATATTAAAAACTTTTCCTTTTTTAAGAGAAAGTCCATCTGAAAGTTTATTATTATCCAATCCTTCAACAGATTGAATTATAGAAATATCTCCAACATTGTATCTGTTACCTTCAACTATATTGTATTCAATTGTCGCATGATTTGTACTATCGACCTGCACATTCGGTTTGCTAATTTGCGCATCAATATAGCCGTATTTCATGTATGTGTCTTTTATTCTATAAACATCATTTTCCAACTGAGACAAATTAGCTACCCCATTATTTCTAAATGGTAGCCAACCCAAAAAATCTTCTTCTTTGTTAACCAAACTCGATTCTAAATCACTTTTGCTAAGTGCATGAATGCCGTTAAAGATAACTTTTGCTATTTTGACCTTCTCGCCTTTTTTGACATCAAATATCAAAGATACGCTTCCTTCTCCGACAGCTTCAGTCTTCACATCTACAGTAGCATCATATATCCCGTCTTTGGCTAGTTTTGCTTGTAGTACCTCTTTTGCTTTTTGCATTTTTGCGTCATCAAGCAATTCACCTCTTTTGAGCCCCATCTCTTCTATAAGTTTATTGCTTTCTTCGTCTGATCCGTATCCATTGATCTGTGCATTTGCAATGGCAAGTTTTTCAACAAAATGATATACTATTACTCCGCCATCTTTGGTTTCTACCCGCACATCTTTAAAATATCCTTGATCCGAAAGATTTTTAACGGATTCTTGAATTTTCGATTCAGATAAAGTGTCGCCAACTTTTATGCCGCTAATTTCAGCGATTGTATTTGGTGATAAGCTATGTAAACCATCATACTCGATCTTAGTGATATTCTGAGCTATTAGCATTGAGCCAATTGACATCCATAATAAAGAAGTTTTTTTAATCATACAAATACCTTTTTGGTTAAATTAGCATTAAATTAATAAATAATCAAAGCATAATATGGTCATTAGTTTATCGTGTTTTAACCTAAAATTTCATAATAAATCTGTTTTTTTTAGCCTTATGATATAATTTGACATTATTTTAGAGTTAAAGGTAAAAAATGGGTGTGCGTTCAATCGGTATTGTTGGTTTGGGGCTGATGGGAGGCTCCATAGGTTTGAGTCTAAAAAAACTATACCCCCAAACCAGCATCGTCGGTTATGACCACAATTTGACTCATATTAAAGAAGCAAAAGATTTAAATCTAGTTGATAGATTGGCTGATAACATAGAAGAGATTTGGCAATGCGATCTTGCTATTCTTGCGATCCCGGTAGATAGCATAATATCAATAATAAAACAAATAAATAATATCTCGCAAAATACTACAATAATTGATATGGGAAGCACAAAAAAGTTAATATGTGACAGCATTCCAGATGCAATTCGCTCAAATTTTGTTGCCACACATCCGATGACAGGTACTGAAAAAAGCGGGCCTACTGCTGCAATTGATGGATTGTATAACGGAAAAACTGTTGTACTTTGTGATGTAGATAAAAGCGGCGAACATCAACAAGAAGTTGTTAAAAATCTCTATGAAGCACTCGGGATGAATATTATATATATGGATAGCACTTCTCATGACCAACATGCTGCTTTTATTTCTCACATGCCGCATGCTATCAGCTACGCATTGGCAAATACGGTCATGCGCCAAGAAGATCCAAAAAGCATTGTAGCGCTTGCTGGCGGAGGATTTCGCGATATGAGCAGAATTGCCAAAAGCTCTCCTGTTATGTGGGAAAGTATATTTAGACAAAACAGAATAAATGTACTTGATTCTGTCAAGCATTTCAAACAAGAACTTGACGCTTTTGAAAAAATGCTTAATGATGAAAATTGGGACGGGATTAAAAAGTGGATGACTGATGCCAATAGCTTACACGATATTTTATAATTGTTCTATTTGGCATTTCTTCTTTTGTAAATTGCAAACCATATAAAAACCATACAAAACACTCCTATCAAAAAACCAACCCAAAATTTAGATGGCATATTCTCTTTGGAATTATAATTTTCAATAAACCGTGAAACAATAGATCGCTTAGAGTCTATCACTTTAATATCATAGGATGGTATAATTGTAGTCTCAACCTTGTTTGTCTTAGTATCATATATCATGATATTGCGAGATGGAATAGTGAAATCATGATCGCCCATAAAAACATATTCTTTTGTATAGCTAGAGTGTATATCGGTACCTATAATATTTTGTGTAATTTTAGGCTTTTTAGAATAAATTGTTATACCATCGATATTATAATCGAGTCCACCAAAATCATCAACAGCGCCGATGCCGGAGATCTTCAAAGATAGCACAACAGGCATATTTGCTTTTGTGTTCATAGTATTTAGTTGAGTAGTTATATTGAAATCGCCAACTAATTGTACTGAATTTAACAAAGGTTTTATGGTAATAGATAACATATTCGAACTAATTTTTTGAACGGCGGGTTTACGATTAAACAACAGATCAAAAAATCTGCGCAAGCCGTTATTTTTTGTGACAACAGTCACATTTGCAGGATCTATGATATAGTTTCCCGGTTTTTGTGCGATAAGCAAATAGTCAATTTGTGTAATTTCATATGCATCTCTTTTGAGTGTGATTTTTTTGCTTATTTCTTTTGAGATAAAACCATCAAAAGATGGCTGGATATATTTTATAGACTGTCTGTCTATATCTGCACTTTTTGTAATTATCACAGATACGACCAACGATTCTCCCAAATTCAAGGATTTTTTACCGGCTATCATTTCTATGGAAGCATTTGCGTTTGAAAAACTTACAAAGAAAAGAAATAAAATAAAAATTTTACCAAGGTTTTGCATCATTTTGATTCCTTTGGGTTGGATTGATCACATACATAATAGTCGGGATCTTTTTATTTTTTAGTTCTTCTAACATATATTTTAACTTATTTTGCTGTATGTTGTCTTGCTTGTTGTTTTGCAATCGTTTTTCTGCTTGTTTAGATTTTTGATCTTGTTTTTGACGGCTTTTCTTTTGTTGTATTTTTGCAAGTTCTAAATTATGTTGTGCATCTTGATCTTTTTGAACTTTAAGTGCTTGTTCGTATGATTTTATCGAACTATCAAAATCTTCTAATTTAAAATAACTATTGCCGATATTATAATATTTGTTAACACTGTTTTGCGCTTTTTCATATGCATTTATGGCTTCTTTGTATTTTCCTTCTTTGTAGTAGCTATTTCCTAAGTTATACCAATCTTGCTGTGTTTTATCGAGTGAATATAAAATGCTTGTGCTTTTATGATATTCTTTATTTTTATATGCGATCCAAGCATTATGCCTATCTAAAAAATCAAGAAAACCTGCATAGGTTACTACAGATAAAAATAAAAATATACGGACAATTTTTTTCATTTTTTTGTCCTTACGGGTATCGAGCTCCATGCAAATAACAATAAAACAAGAGAAATACCGACCGGATAATAAAATAGTTCCTGCCGATCCCTTATGGTATCAGACGAATTATTTTCAATTATGTTAGATCTGTGTAAAATATCTGCTAATTCTTTTATATCTTTATCATCATGTGAAGCTATCATATATGCGCCGTTTTGCTGTAATGCGATACTTCCTAGTGCATCATTTCTATTTGTAAAAGCTATTTTACCGTTCGGCAATATAAAAGGTTTACTATTAGCATCCAAAACCGCTGAACCGTTTTTACTGCCGACCAAAAGAACAAATAGTTTAATATTATTTTTGCGTAGCAAGCTTTCGAAATCCATCAAATCCCTTTCGTCTCCTCCATCACTAATAACGATAGCTGTTTTGTTTTGCTTGTCATTTGTCAAAAAAGCTATCATTTCTCCAAAGGATGTAAAATTTGTAGAACCGATATTCGCTGGGTTAATATTTATGCCATCAAGTATATTTTGCAAAGCAACAATATCCGTAGTAAATGGAGCTGCCAAAAATGAGTTATCGGCAAATGCTACCAATGCCACCTCATCACCATTCATCTCTTGAAGTAATGCTTTTACCTTTCGCTTGGCAAATTCTAAGCGATTTGGATAATTATCTCTGCTTCTCATGGAACCTGAGATATCAATAGCCAACACAACTTTTGATCCATTTATGGGTGTTTTTATTTCACCTCTATCTATAACCGGTCTTGCCATTGCGACTATCATAAAAAATAACGCTATAAAAAATAATACATTCCTCATCACTTGGGGGACATTATTTGCATCAACACGAATTTTTTCAAGGACTTGCGGATCAAATAATCTATCGATTTTGCTTTTATTTGTCGTTACGAGAAAAGCAAAAACTGCAAAAGGAATGACCAAGATCCAAAATAGATAAGGGTATACAAAATGCACCATCTTATATACCCTTTACGTTACGAAAATATATCCAAAAAAGCAAACTCAACCAACTTATAAAAAGAGGATATAGATACAAATATACATAATGCTTTTTGGGTTTTGTATCGAGCATTTTGGTTTCTTTTTTGTTTATCTCACTGTATATTTTAGATAACATTAATTTATTCCTAGCTTCAAATGCCATTCCATGACCGGCTTTTGCCAATTCTTGTAGATAAGCAGCATCATATTTATTGCCAAAACCAATAGTATAGAGTGTATTTTTGTATTTGGATATGATTGATAATAATTCATCTTTACTAACTTCACTTTGATTGTCTATGCCACCTGTAAGCAAAATAACT
Organism: Sulfurovaceae bacterium; assembly: GCA_028715055.1. Lineage (GTDB taxonomy): Bacteria > Campylobacterota > Campylobacteria > Campylobacterales > Sulfurovaceae > BN30871. The sequence continues at coordinate 36,073 of JAQTLE010000004.1, read as the reverse complement.
ATTTTAGATTTTGTATCGCTTCTAGAAAGCATGCCATAACTTTGCATGATCGCGTCATTGATCGCAGTTTTTTGACCTGCTTCTCCGATCTCTTGAAGATTCAATATAGATTTCAAAAGTTCGGCATCAAATGTAAGCGGAGATGCAATAAGTGCTGTATCTCCAAATACTACAAGTCCCATGCGATCATTTGTTCGCTTAGATATAAAGTCATTGATTGTTTTTTTGGCTATTTCAAATCTGTTCTGTTTTGATCCAAAAGCATCAATAACATTCTCTCTCATTGATTCTCCGGCATCAAGTACAAACACTATATCTTTACTATCTTTTATATCAAAATTTTGATGATCAGTAATTACCGGAGAGGCTAGAGCAATAATAGCTGATGATATCCCGACCCATTTAAAAATATTTAAAATAGGCGTTTTATTGCTTTTTTTTAAAAACAAAAAAGATACATGAGGAAAAAATATAGCATCATTTCGTTCTTTGCACCATATATCACATATGATAAAGATAAAAATAAGAGCCAATGCCCATGGATATTCAAAACTAAACATCAAGCACCTGAATAAAAAGATTATAATGACTCAAAGTCTCATCATTAACTGATGGCACATCTTTTTTGTATTTATATTCCTGCAGCATTGGTTCAAGTTGATCAAATATCTCTGCACTTCTAGCATCTTTTGCTAATAATCTTCCATAATATGTTATGCTATAAGCTGCTCTTTTGGGATTTGACCAATCAACACTTTTGATAGCTTGAAAATATTTTTTTCTAATATTATGTTCTCTGCTCAAGAGCCATTTTGATATGCTCCACCAAACAATGCCTATAAATATCAATAGAGCTAACATACCCAAAATTGTCATGGTCCAATAAAGCCATTCATTATAAGCCAAATACGGTTTGATATCTCTAAGCTGACTCATTGTCTATCTCATACTTTGCAACAATTTGAGATATATATTTTCATGGGTATATACTTTAAGAATACGAATACCGTATTTTTTACAATTTGCAATTAATTTTGCATCGTTCATTGCTAATGCTTTTTTATAATTATAAACAGCATCATTATCCATATTACCTAAATAGCTTTGAGTGCTTTCCATATCAACAAGACGCAAAAAACCGAGTTCTTGCGGATCTTCTTCGAATCTGTCTCTAACTATGATCAGTACCACATCATGTTTTTTTGATAATCTCCCAAGATCAATATCCCCGATGCCGTCGCTTATAATATACAAAAGTGCCTTTTTGTTTAAATAAGTCCACAATGTTTGCACCATTCCAGGATAGTTACTTACTTTGCCGAGCATTTCAAAACTATTCATCTGTTCTAATGCTTGATATAATGAAAATCTCTGTTTGCTTGGCTTACTCCATTCTATAAGTTTATCAGCGAACAAAAAGTGTGAAAACCTATCGTTTTCGCTTATTGCACTAATGCCGATAAGAGCCGTAATTTCGCGCATAACATCGCATTTTTGCCTAAAGGTGCCAAAATAACTGGATCCTCCCATCATAGTGGCGATGACAACATTAAGCTCCCTCTCCTCGAAATATAATTTGACATATGGCTTGCCTATTTTTGCCGTCGTTTTCCAGTCTATTCTACGTACGTCGTCGCCGTATTCATATTCGCGCAATTCACTAAATTCAAACCCCTCGCCATAAAATTTGGATATGTGATTGCCAAGTCTTTCAGAATAGACTTGTTTTTGGGTCTTAAGCAATAATTTTTTGGTATCTAAATGCATAAAAATATCATTTATGGGGTTGGAATGCCGGCTAAGATCTTTGATACTATATAATCTTGGTCAATGCCGCTTGCTTGTGCCTCATAACTCAAAATAATGCGATGTCTCAGCACTTCTTTTGCTATATATGCTATCTCGACAGGAGATACATAAGATTGACCTTTTAGATAGGCCACGGCTCTTGATGCTTTATAAAGATCTATGCTTGCTCTTGGAGATGCACCAAATTCTATCAAAGGTTGCAAATCATCCAGCCCATAAGATTTCGGTTCTCTTGTAGCCATAACGATATCAACCATATACGCTTCTATCTCAGGATCTAAATGTACCTCCATCATCTCTTTGGTTACACTTTCAAGTTTTGACATATCCACGACTTGATTTACTTTTTCAAAAGTAGAATTTGCCACTCGTCTAGCGATCTGGAGTTCTTCTTCTTTGGTATTGTAACCTACTACTACCTTCATCATAAATCTATCAAGTTGCGCTTCTGGAAGTGCATATGCACCTTCATGTTCTATAGGATTTTGCGTAGCCATTACAAGAAACGGGGGAGAAAGCTTGAAGCTTTCATCGGCTATAGTTACTTGTTTTTCTTGCATAACTTCTAAAAGTGCCGATTGTACCTTTGCAGGGGCTCTGTTTATCTCATCAGCTAGTAACAAATTTGTAAAAACGGGGCCTTTTTTTATCTTAAAAGAATTATTGGACGGATCATAGATCTGTGTACCTATGATGTCACTCGGTAAAAGATCCGGAGTGAACTGTACCCTGCTGAAATGCAGTCCAAGGCACTGTGCAAGTGCATTAACGGTAGTGGTCTTGGCAAGTCCGGGTACACCTTCAAGCAATATGTGGCCTCTGCATAATAACCCCACAAGCAATGCTTCTATCATCTTTTCCTGGCCAACTACTGCTTTGCCTATCTCTTGCTTGATAGAATTTATAATATTTTGGTTATTAGTCACTTGATCTCCCCTGTATAAATGTTGATATAAGTATATAGTTTTGAATTTAATAGAAAATTAACTATCTCAAATATCCAAAAGCAGTGGCTATGATATCATCGTCATCTTTGCTAGGGGATTTTAGAGTTAGTCTGGCTTTATTTTCGTCTTCAAACTCTATAAATACATTTTCTCCGTAACTAGAGACTTTTGATATACCTTTTTTGCTTGCTAGCAATTTAATAGCCATAATATCTATAAATTGTCTACTCATAGTATCAAGTCTTCCAAATCTATCTTCTATTTCGCTGGCAATTTCATATACATCACCTATATTTTCACTAAGTGCAAGTCTGCGATAAAGCTCAAGTCTAAGTCTATCTTCACTGATAAGTTCTTCATTCAGATAAGCATCAACTGCCAGTTTGACCTCAACGCTTTTTCTTTTTTCTTGTTGAATGCCACTAAGTTGTTTGATGGCCTCTTCCAACATTCTTAGATACAATCCGTATCCTATCTGTTTTATATGTCCGCTTTGGGCTTCTCCGATGATATTGCCGCCACCCCTGATCTCCAGATCATGGAATGCAAGCACTGCTCCACTGCCAAGATCAGAATGCGACTCAAGAGCAAGAAGCCGACGTTTAGCAAGGTCAGTGAGTCTCATTTTGTCTGCTACTACGAAATAACAATATCCTTCTTTTGCTCCACGCCCCACTCTACCCCTGAGTTGATGGAGATCAGCCATCCCGAAATTCTCTGCACCGTCAACTATCATAGTGTTGGCATGCGGCATATGTATTCCTGATTCTACTATAGAAGTTGAAAGCAACACATCATATTCACCTGCTTCGAATTTCATCATCTCATCTTCTGTTTCTTTGGCGCTTATTTGAGAATGAAGAACTGCTATACGCAAACTTGGTAAAATATTAAGCAATTCTTTCTTTTTTGAGTCTATAGATGCAATGGAATTATATACATAAAATATCTGTCCGCCTCTTCTGATCTCTCGCAAAAATGCTTCTTTTAAAAGTTTCTCATCATAACTCTTGACAAATGTACGCACTCCTACACGCTCCAAAGGAGGAGTAAGAATCTCGCTAAACGTTTTTACACTTGATAGTGCCAGATTAAGGCTTCTTGGGATAGGCGTAGCGCTCATACTGAGCAGATGCACATTGCTAGCCATCTCTTTGAGGCTCTCTTTTTGTTTGACACCGAACTTATGTTCTTCATCTATTACGACAAGGGCTAGTCGTTCAAATTCAGCCCCCAGAAGAGCATGGGTCCCCACAACCACATCTATAACTCCTTCTTTAAGTCCCTTGATGGTCGCATTTTTTTCTTTGGAAGTGCAAAATCTATCGAGTTTTGCAACACTTATACCATATGGGGATAATCTTTCTTTTAGACTTTTGAAATGTTGAGAACTAAGTAATGTGGTCGGGGCTATCATACAAGCTTGATAACCGCTTTTAACAACCGCGAATATCGCGCACATTGCCACTTCAGTTTTGCCAAATCCAACATCCGCACTAAGCAATCTGTCCATCATTTGTCCGCTTGACATCTCTGCTAGTATAGAACTGATCGCCTCTTCTTGATCTTCGGTATGAATAAAACCTGCCTTGTTCATAAAGTCAGCATACAATGACCCGTCAAGCGTGATTTTAATACCTTTAGAAAGATGCCGTTTGGCCGATAAATTAACTATGTCTGAAGCAATGGCAAATAATTTCTCTCTAACTTTTTCTTTGAGATTTCTAAAGCTCATCTTGCCCAGTCTATCGATAGCCGGTAATGCCCCGCCTTCGGCTACATACCTGTCAATAACATCCAGGTTTTCCACGGGAACCAAAAGCAAATCTTCATTTTGATATGCAATAACTACAAACTCACGTACTGCGCCTAAAACTTCCCGCTTTTCTATGGCTTTGAAAAGACCGACACCGTGTGTTTCATGTACTACATATTCCCCAGGCTTTAATTCATCAAGAACAAGTATGCTTTTTTTTACTCTTTTTGGCTTTATGGGTGTATTTAATGAAACTATCAGCTCGTCAGAACTTAAAATATTTATGATACCGTCTTGATAAACAAAATTTAATCCATCAAATGAATCAAGCATGCTGCCACGAACAACACTCTCATTCTTTGCAATTACCGTGATTTTCTTTTCTTTGTGAGTAGCAAGAAGTTTATTTATATCAGTTACTTCTATATCACGGTATTTTTTTGATTCGGATACGATTTGGATATTTTCCAAACTAATTTCTTCATCCAAATGCGTCATAGCAATAGGTTGAAAAACATCTAACGGTTTATAGCCCAGATCATCCAATACCCACCAACCCATGGAATCTATATCTTTTACGAATGTTTCATATGAGACTGTCTGGGCTCTATTTTTTAAAGCCTCATACTGCGTAGAATTAAGTGCCAAAAATGCAGGATGGATCACTATCTCTTCGAGTTCATCTTTATTGCTTTTTTGAGTCGATACATCAAATCTTCTAATGCTTTCTACTTCATCTCCAAAAAGAGATATACGATAAGGCATATCAGCATCAAGAGGATAGACATCTAGTATATCGCCTCGAAAAGAAACTTCGCCCTTGCCTGTAACGATATCTACAAAATGATAACCCCAACTATAAAATATCTCTTTTGCAGAAGAACTTACCTTGTCCCCAAAAGCTATAGTAAAAATGTCAAAATAATCTTGTTTTGGAAAAGGTAATATAAGTGTACGAGCCGGAACAATAAGTACTTTTGGATTATTTGAACGATAATATGAATCGAGCTGTACAAGCAAACTGCCTAGCTCTTCTTGGTATGGACGCAGGTCTTCGCCTAAAGATATACGAAGAGACGGCAATACAAATGCATCAATATGAGCTAGGGCAGCTATGTGGCTTATCTGTAACGCTTCTTTATCATCATTACACAATAGTACCAGAGGAGAATTTTGTCTCTTTGGTAAAGAGATTAGAAAATCATAAATGGCACTAGAATACATAAAATTGGCAATATTTCCTATTTGTGATTTTCATGAGGAATGTCGGTATGAACTATTTTAGTATCGATAAGATTATGGTACTTATTTTCTATTTCGGTATATCGACTTTGAAGAGAGTTTCCTTTTACTGCAGTTTTCCCATCAAAGAAGCCATTCTCTTCTATGGTGATCTTTGAATATATCAATTGACCTACTGCCTTGCCTGTGGAAAGTATATGAATCATGGTCGCATCAATAATACCATCAACCAGTCCGCCTATGACGATAGTATCTGTTTTGACCTCTCCGTATAACTCTCCCTTTTCCCCTACTGTTATGGTTTGATTTGATGATATAACGCCCTCAAATTTTCCGTTTATAACAACATCGCTTTGAGATGTAATACCGCCTACTATATTACAATCATCAGCTATTATTGTTGCATTGTATGAGCTTAACTTTGAATTCTTTTTACCAAAGATTCCCATGGAATATCCTTTTGTTGTTTAAATATTTTATTGTAGTTTACCATACTCCAACTAATAAACGGACTAGGGTTTATAGCATTCCCTTTATAGTGTACTTCATAGTGTAGATGCGGTCCTGTTGAAGTGCCGGTATTGCCACTCAATGCGATCAATTGACCTTTTTTGACAATATCACCGATATCTACTTTTGCCTTGGATAGATGCGCATATGCTGTACCAAAGCCGTACTTGTGCCTAATTACTATTAGCTTACCATATCCTCCGACATCTCTATCTACTACCCTAGTGACTATCCCGTTGGCAGCGGCATAAACAGGTGTTCCAACATTGGCTTGCAAATCAACACCAAGATGCATTTTCTTAATTCTAAATATCGGATGGACCCTATATCCAAAACTGGATACTATTCTTGCTCTTCCTATTGGAGAGCCATTTGGAATATGCTGTAATACAAATCTTTTTAGCTCTAAAATATTTTTTAAACTAGCCAATCTTTCTTCTGGCGTAAGTACTTTTTTTGAAGCAAGAATAGTTTCTTGTTTTATTACCGGCGGCGGATTACTCATTTTTTCATAGGCGGTAATTTTTTCTTGTAAAGCTTCAAATTTATCGCCCAATTTTTCATAATCTGCTATTTTATTTTCTAGATCATGCTGATAAATTTCATTTTGAGTTGCCAATTCCATAATTTTATTTGTCAAAATAGGTACAATAATAGCCCCAATAACTGCAGTAAAAACAATAAATCCAATAATCCAAAAAATAAATCTTCTAAATAGCTTAGATATGCTATATGACCTGGTACCTCTTATATCAGAGATTGAAATTATAATTCTATGTTTCATTTTGATTCTTCGTATTTTAAAAATGCTTCAGCTACACTAAACGAACCAAAAACCAAATATTCTTGTTTTGTATCGATTATTCCTTTGAAAAAATCATAAGTAATATCAAGTTCTTTGAGTGTATTTTCTAAAGTTTTAATGGGTAATGCTCTAGGCGAATCTATATTTATGATCCAAAGCTTATGAATTTTTGGTTTTAATAATTCCAATATTTCTTTGTATGGCTTATCTTCCAATGTATTATAGATAAGATTTACCCGACGATCTATTAATTTATATATTGCTTTTGCAGCCAATAGATTATGCCCCACATCTATATGAATATTGGCAGCATAAGGAAAATATCTACCCATCATAGTCCATGTCTTTAAACTAAGCACATCATATGCAACACCAAGCACATCAAGTGCTTTGCATGCTGTGATAGCATTGTCTATCAGAAAATCTCCCCATAGATTTTCTTTGGCAATTTGCTCTATCGCATAAATTTGCGATGAAGTTTTTCTTGTAACACAATATATTTTGGCATCTTTTTTTAATGCTATCTCATTTGCTATATCTATAACTTCTGGGTGTATTTGAGGAGCAATAATTGCCAATTTATCAATACTTTTTAATTTCGTATTTGCAATACCGTTTATATTATATCCTAAAAATGCTTGATGATCTAAATCAATTGGAGTTATTATGCTCAATACTTTAGGCGCTACATTTGTCGCATCATACTCTCCACCCATTCCTGCTTCAAGAACTATATAATCACACTTTTCAAAAACAAAAAGTGCCAGCAATGTGGTATATTCAAAATAACTTAGGCCATCACTTTGTTCCTTACCCAAAATCATATAAAGACGTTCATGTGCATCTTGCAATAACTCATCAGTGCAATCAATGCCGTTTAACCAAAATCTTTCATTGAATTTTAATATATGAGGTGAAGAGTAATGGCCCACGTTAAATCCGCTATTAAATAGCATGTGAGCCATCATGCGTCCTGTACTTCCTTTGCCGTTTGTTCCTACTATATGTATCACTTTTGGTATTTTTATATGAGGAGCAATGATATCAAAAGCATAACCTATACGTTTATAATCTATGTGCTTATAATATAAAGGTTTTGTGCTAAGTAACAGATCGAGTTTGGGATTCATTATTCGATTGCGCCCTTGGCACTGACATATGCCATAAATGCATCGACAGCTTTTTCCAATCCATTCTTAATAGAAGCTATTCTCATGGTTGATGTTTGTAAAGCGCTTTCGCTTATACCTGCTTCATCTGTTGTTGTAATAGTTTTTACAATTTTTTTACCTGTTTTGGTAATTATGGTAAATTCTACATTGACTATAGTTTGATAACGAGTAGTATATCCATATCTATCATAGCTCAATGGTATGAACTGAGTGCCTTTATATGAAGCTTTGATCACATTGTTTGCTTGCTCTTTTGGAGCAATGTTGCCATTAAATCTTGTTATTATGACCCTTCTAAGTTCATCTGCTAGATAAGGAGCATTTTCAGGCTCACTCGGATCTATTTGTACCTCTACATAAACACTGTCATCAAATATTTTTTTTACCATATGAGACGATGGCTGATATCCGCATCCGGCTAACCACAAAACAAACAAAGCTGTTATCAAAGATCTATATATTTTCAGCATGGTTTTACTACCAAATTTACAAGTTTATTGGGCACAACGATCTCTTTTACTATGCTCATGCCATCCAACCATTTTGCTACCGCTTCTTTGGCAAGCGATATGATTTCTTCGCTTGGAACGCTCAGCGCCACTTCTATTTCTCCTCTGTTTTTGCCATTGATAGAGATGCCGTAAGTAATGTTATCGGCTACAAAAACTTCACTCACTATATCTTGAGGTGCGAGATTTTTAAGACCAAAGTATTTTTGGCTAATTTCGCTTACTACATGAGGAATGACAGGTTCCATGATTGAACAAAGCACCCAATACCCTTCGCTCCAAACACTCTTATTGTCCTGAGCATTAAGCGCATTCATGGCTTCCATTACGCCGGCTATCATGGTATTAAAGGTATATCTTTCATTGTAAACATCATTTGCTCTGACAAGTGCCTCATAAACTTTTTTTCTAGCAAATTTTTCATCTTTTGACAATTTATCATGCTCAATAACCGGCTTTGTTTCGCATGGAATAATATTGACGCTTCTGTCATAAAATCTCTTGATAAATTTAAATGCACCTTCGACTGCACTATCATTCCATTCAAGTTCTTGAGTCGGAGGAGCAGCAAAAAGTATAAACAATCTAGCCGTATCGGCACCATATTGTTCTATCAATGCATCAGGATCAACTGTATTTCCCTTGGATTTACTCATTTTAGCACCGTCTTTTAATACCATACCTTGAGTTAAAAGTCTATCGAATGGCTCATCGAAATCCAAATATCCCAGATCTCTAAAAACTTTAGTGAAAAATCTAGCATACAAAAGATGCAACACGGCATGTTCTATACCACCTATGTAATGGTCGACCCCCATCCAATATTTTAATTGTTCTTTAGAAAACGGTTCTTGCAACCAATTGCTTGGTGATGCGCAAAAACGAAGAAAATACCAACTAGACTCTACAAATGTATCCATAGTATCTGTTTCTCTAATCGCATCTCCTCCACATTTTGGACATTTGCAATATTTCCAGGTAGGATGCTTTTCTAGAGGATTGCCCTCTCCTGTTATCTCTATATCTTCTGGCAGCGCGATAGGAAGATTTTCTTTTTTCTCCATTACCAGCCCACAACATTCACAATGCACAAATGGTATCGGAGCACCCCAGTATCTTTGACGCGACACTCCCCAATCTTTCAACTTGTAATTGGTAGTTTTCTTGCCTATATTTTTATTCTCAAAAAATTCTATTATTTTAGCTTGAGCATCTTTAGAGTTCAGTCCGTCAAACTGTGCTGAATTAAATAATATTCCGGCTTCCGTATAAGCATGGTCCAAGCTAAGTTCACCACTAAGCGGCTTAATAACAGCATTTACAGGAAGGTTGTATTTCTTTGCAAAATCAAAATCTCTATCATCATGAGCAGGTACTGCCATCACAGCACCGCTGCCGTAATCCATAAGTACGAAATTGGCCACCCAAACCGGTACTTTTTCTCCAGTCAGAGGATGAACAACATAAATCCCTAAAGGCACACCGATTTTTTCTTTTTGTCTATCTATCGATGAGCTGTTTTTCATCTCTTGTATTTGAGAGATCACATCCTCACTCAAAAGAGAATTTTCTATCATATATGAAACTATCGGATGTTCGGGCGCGAGTGCAGTATAAGATACTCCGTAAATCGTATCAGGACGTGTCGTAAATACATCAAAGCTATCAAATTTGTTATTTAGTTTTGTTTTGCTTGCTTCATCAAAAAACAGATCGAATGATAAGCCGTTTGATTTTCCTATCCAATTTTCCTGCATAGTGAGAACTTGCTTAGGCCAACCGCCTTCAAGACTAGCGAGATCCTCTAGAAGCTCATCAGCATACTGAGTGATCTTGAAATAATATTGGTTCATCTCTTTTTTGACTATAGGCGTATCACATCTCCAACAGCATCCATCTACTACTTGTTCATTGGCTAGGACTGTCAAATCATTCGGACACCAATTAAGAAGACCTTCTTTGCGATAAAGCAAACCTTTTTCATACATGTCAATGATGAAGCCTTGCTCGAATTTGGTATACAATTCATCGCTAGTGGCCAATTGTCTGTCTTGCGAAAACGAGAACCCCAAAGAAGCGAACTCGCGTTTCATATAATCTATATTATCATAAGTCCATGTTTTTGGATGAGAACCGTTCTTTATGGCTGCATTTTCTGCAGGCATGCCGAAGCTATCAAAACCGATCGGATGAAGTACATTGAAACCTTGTTGACGATAATATCTAGCAAATGTATCGCTTAGAGTATAGTTTCTTACATGCCCCATATGAAGTCTTCCACTAGGAAATGGAAACATACTTAATATGTATTTTTTATCTAATGTAAAATCTTCGCTTGGTTCAAAACTTTTATGCTCCAGCCAATAATTTTGCCATTTAGATTCTATATCATGAGGCCTGTAACTCATCTTTACTCCAAAAAATAAAATATCAATGATTATACCAGAGTGAGACTAAAGAGGCGGTAAATTGTTTTTGGCTATGATTGTTATAAATTTTTTTTGGCCTCTTGCAATGCTGATATTACTGCATCAATGTTCTCTTTTGGAATATGAACCTTCCAATCAGGCTCGTTTGCACTACCTTGAAGTGCAACGCCTATACTTGCTACGCTTTGGCTTTCTATCCCATATGGCTCAGCTATAATACCTACTGTTATACATCCATTGGTTGTACCTTCTAGATCAATTTCTTGGATTATTCTAATTATTTGACCCATAGTTTGCTCCATTTTTTAAAATATTATATCACTATTTTGATTTTTTGAGCAAGGATGCTAATTTTGCTTGCGAGCGCAGCCAAACACTATGCTCTATAGCAGGGAAGCCGCCATATGTTTTACCGCCTTCAAGCGATTTGGTCGCTACGCCTCTACCTGCAATTGTAGCAAAATCACCGATCTTCAAATGCCCCGTAGTTGCGCTTTGTCCGCCCATTACAACATTTCTTCCTAATATAGAAGAACCAGATAGCCCCACTTGACCTGTAATTATACTATATGCACCTATATCACAATTATGACCCACTTGGATAAGATTATCCATCTTGGTACCATTTCTTATAAAAGTGCTACCAAATACGGCTCTATCGATCGTACAATTAGCACCTATTTCTACATCATTTTCTATGATGACATTGCCGTTTTGATATATTTTGACATGCTCTCCCATTCGCGTATGTGCAAATCCAAATCCATCGCTTCCGATCACCGTGCCGCTATGTATGATGCATTTGTCACCAAGTATAGTATGATGATAAATTGTAACATTTGGATGGAGCAAAGTATCAGAACCAATCGTAACATTATCTCCGATATAACATCCGCCAAGTATGGTAACACGATCGCCTATTGTTACATTGGTTCCAAAAACCACGCTTTTATCTATATCGCATTCATCGCCCAAAATAGGCTTAATGGTTTTTGTAGATAACTTATATGCAAAAAGTTTTGATGCAAGGGCGAGTTTAAGATACGGTTCATTTGTTATAATAGCTATGGTATTTTGCGGCAATAAATGTGCATATTTCTCTTCGATTAGAACTGCGCCGGCCTTTGTAGATGAGAGTTCATCTTTATATTTATCGTTATTAAAAAAGCTAAGCTGGTTAGAGCCGGCTTCACTTAATGTGTGAATGCCGACGATCTCTTTATCTATGCCATCAAAAGACAGACCAATATTATCTATGATATCACTAAGTAACATCTACACTTACCTTTCTATGGCTACAATGCCGCCTCGTACGATTTCAAGCGGATTGTATCTTTGTGATGCTTCTATAAAATGTTCTATTCGTTTAGATTCATCTGCAGCCATAGCTATTATAATATTTTCACCGGCATTTACGATTCCGCCATTATAAGCATGGCAAAGTGCTTGAATATCTGAGAGATGCTCACTAGCCGGAAACTTGATCAACACCATCTCTTTTTCTACCATCTCTTCATGCTCAATTACTTTAAGCGTAGAGATAAGTTTATTAAGCTGTTTTGTAATTTGTTCTATAATTCTTTGGTTGCCTTTTGTAACTATAGTGATACGCGAAAGATCACTATTTGGGATCGGAGCAACTGTAAGTGATTCTATATTGTAGCCGCGTCCGGCAAAAAGCCCGGAAACCCTTGCCAATACTGAGCTTTCATTCATAACGATAGCTGATATAACTCTTCTGACTTCTTGCATTATTGGTCCTTGTGCTCTAATAACATATTATACAATGCACCACCTGCCGGCACCATAGGTAGTACATTCTCGAAGCGATGTACAGCCACATTCACAAAACAAACTTTATTTTGTTTGATGGCATCGTTTATAGCTTCATCAAACTCTTTTTTTGTTGCTACATCATAGCCTATACCACCGCATGCTTCAGCCAAGGCTTTGAAATTTGGCTGAAAACTCAAATCAGTCGCAGAATATCTCTTGTCATAAAAGAATGTCTGCCATTGTCTTACCATTCCCAAAAAGTTATTATTAAGAATAACATTGATTACCGGGATATTATACTCAGCTGCTGTTATAAGTTCTTGCATATTCATGAGTATTGATCCATCGCCTGTTATATTAACAACTGTTTTTTCAGGTACGCCGCGTTTAGCGCCTAAGGCTGCAGGGAAACCAAAGCCCATAGTACCAAGACCGCCGGAGTTTATCCATTGCCGCGGTCTATCGAATGGATAAAATTGTGCTGCCCACATCTGGTGTTGTCCAACATCAGATGTGATGATAGCTTTTTTTCCTAGCATCTCTCCGATTCTCTGAATCGCCCATTGTGGTTTTATGACCTCATCGCTATCGTTATAACTAAGCGGATGAAGCTCGTCATACCTTGCTAATATTTCTCTCCAAGCTTGATATCTATCCGGATTTACAGTTCCGACCAATTGAGAAGTCATTTTTTGCAATACATCGTTTACATCACCTACTATAGGATAATCTACATCTACAATTTTTCCTATGTTTGCAGGATCTATATCTATATGTATTATTTGCGCATACTTAGCAAATTCACTGAGCTTTCCGGTAACCCTGTCATCAAATCTAGCACCAAGTGATATGATCAAATCAGTTTCGCTCATGGCCATATTTGAAGCGTAATTTCCATGCATTCCTATCATACCAAGCAACAATGGATTATCGCTTCCCATAACACCTCTTGCCATCAAAGTTTCAACAGCCGGAATTTGAGTTAATTTTGCAAATTCTCGCACCAAATCACTTGCATTGCCTAGAACTACTCCACCACCGACATATAAAAGTGGTTTTTTTGATTCCAATATAGCATCGACTGCTTTTTTGATCTGTCTATCATTGCCTTTGGAAACAGGACGATAAGTTGGAATATTTACTTCGGCAGGATAATTAAATACACCATATTCTGCTGTTATATCTTTTGGGATATCTACAAGTACAGGACCCGGTCTACCCGAATTGGCAATATAAAATGCTTCTTTGATTATACGAGGCAGATCTTCTATGCTTCCTACCAAATAATTGTGCTTTGTACAAGATCTGGATATTCCTACTGCATCTACTTCTTGAAATCCGTCTGTGCCTATTAGAGAAAGTGGAACCTGTCCGGATATGACAACCATAGGTATAGAGTCCATATAAGCAGTTGCCAGACCTGTTATAGCATTAGTAAACCCAGGTCCGCTTGTCACCATTGCAACTCCGACTTTACCTGTAGCTCTAGCATAACCATCAGCTGCATGAACTGCAGCTTGCTCATGGCGATTGAGTATGTGCTCAAATCCGTTTTGTTTATAGATTGCGTCATATACGTTCATAATAGCACCGCCGGGGTAACCAAAAACGGTTGTAACTCCCTCGGCGATGAGTGCTTCGCACACCATTTGTGCTCCACTCATTTTCATGGTCTCTTCTCCAAAGATATAGTTTTGGGATTGATTATAGCAAAAAAAGTTTAGAAATCAGCAAATTTGCAGGTGAAACCTATTATTAAATCTCGTTCCCACGGTCTCCGTGGGATGCATACTTAATCACAAAAGATAAATACACACTCCTATGCAGGAATGACGTTACATATATAAAATAATGTCACACGAGCATTCGAAAAGCAGCTAGATTTTGAGCATATGCCGCAAAAATCTAGCGTTGCGGTTTGTGAGTGTGACGATTTTGGGGCTACCTTTTCTAAAAAGGTAGTAAAGAAAAAACAAATTAGAGATACTGAAATAAATCCAGTATGACATCATATAGCTTTGCATCCTTCTAGAGCTACGCCCTCTCTGAGTCCGTCATCGACGACGACACATTCGTTTTTACCAAGCAATTTTAATAGTGATTTAAACAACACTATCCCAGTGGCTATAAGATCGCTCCTATCGGTACCTACTGCAATCTGGCGCATATTTTCACTCATATGGAGTAATCTCTCAAGTTGCTCATCCATATCAGAAAGATCAAGCTTCATGCCGTTTATCTTGGAAGCCTCATAAGTATCAAAATCCAAACCTATTTTCATAGCAGCTACTGTGGTTGGGGTACCTGCTGTGGCTACAACCATATCAACTTTACCTTTTTGACTTATAATGTTTTGTATATAGTCGTTTATTATTTTGATCTTACCGGGCAAAATATTTTCTAATCTATCTAGGCTAGGATAAGTTTGAGACAAAGTCACTATGCCGATCGGAAAACTTTGAGCTACGATGTCATCATCATATACAAAAGCGATCTCGGTAGATGCGCCGCCTATATCGATCATTGCAAACCCATTTTTAGGCATGATGCCTAATATATCTAGACGTTTTAAAACTGCCGATATAGTAAGTCTGGCTTCAGTATATCCGTCAATTATCTCAAATCTTACTCCGGTTTCTTTATAAATTTCTTCCAATATCTCGGAACTGTTTTTTGCTGCCCTCATGGCTTGCGTGGTAACGGCTTTGATCTTATCTTTTGTAAAATCGATATGCGACGCCGCTTCATTGATAGCACATATTATCCTGTCTTTTGCCTCTAGTGAGATCACTCCGGTGTGAATGAGATTATCAGCAGTTCTTACAATTTTTTGATACTCATACAAAAATTCCCCGCTGCTACAATCCATCTGCAATACACGCAAGGTATTTGAACCCAGATCAATAGCTATCATTTAGTGCGCTTCGCTAAATACAAAACCGTTTTGTTTTAGTTTGGTTCTTATTTCTTCCTGATGTGCTTCGCCTTTGGTTTCTAACGATACAGATACATGCGCATCGCCAAATTCAAGATCAATAGAAGTCCTGTCATAACCGATCTGTACTATATTGGCTCCGACACTTCTTAGTATCTCGGTAAATCTCATCAATGCTCCGGGCTTATCTACAAGCGTTACCATTAGCTTCATTTTTCTCGCTGATTTCATAAGCCCTTTTTCGATTATGAGAGAGAGCATAGTTACATCTATGTTGCCGCCGCTGACTACTATGCCTATTTTGCTATTTTTAGGCAATTTCAACTTATGATGTATGAGTGCAGCTACTCCAACAGCGCCAGCGCCTTCTACAAGTATTTTTTGTTTTTCGAGCAAAAATAAAATCGCATTGGCTATCTCATCTTCGCGCACCAAAACTATATCATCTACATTATTTAATATATATTCCAATGTCACGGGCGAAGTATCTCTCACGGCAATTCCATCTGCAATAGTTTTGACATGCAGTGAATCTATAGGTTTTTTGGCATCAAATGATTGTTTCATTGCCGGAGCGCCTTTGGCAGCTACTCCTATTACTTTGATCTTCGGATTTATGGCTTTGGCTGCTGTAGCGACTCCGCTTATAAGTCCGCCGCCGCCAACCGGAACGATGATCACATCCAGATCGCTTATATCTTGGAGCATTTCCAATGCTATTGTGCCTTGTCCTGCCATAACATCATCATCGGCAAACGGATGCACAAAACTCGCATCGTTGTTTTTGGCGTAATCTATGGCATAGGCATAAGCTTCATCATAATTAGAGCCATGCAATATGACTTCTGCGCCAAAATCTTTTACGCCTTGTATCTTATTGAGCGGTGTTGATTCTGGCATAACGATGGCGGCCAGAAGCCCAAAATGTGCCGCGCCAAGCGCTACTCCTTGTGCATGATTTCCTGCACTTGCTGCTACCACACCTTTTGTGTTACCCTCTTCTGCGAGTGCTGCAATTTTATTGAAAGCTCCACGAAGTTTGAATGACCCTGTGCGTTGAAGATTTTCATTTTTGAGATATACGTCATAACCGCTTAAATTGCTCAAAACAGGAGCATAAGAAAAAGGTGTATGATGTGCAACTTTTTCTATCCTTTTTGCTGCTTTTTTGATAGTATCAAGATTTAACATTTAATTTTCCTGTTGCCATAATTGGATACAATTATAACATATTACCCCATTAGATACATACCTAAGTTTTGATACAAATGATTTTGTGCATAATCAAGGCGAAACTTTGAAAGCATAGCCCAAAGCTACGTTGAGAAGTTTTAACGATGAGTATGTGCAAAAGCATTGTACCCTATTGGGAGCATGAAAGACAAGCAATCTTTGAACAAAAAAAGTCTCGAATTACCTTTGGGGTAGTCCTTTAACTTTTTTTATCCAAATCTTACTATCCCTGATGCTCTCAAAATTTAGGTATGTGCCTAATTGGGGTAACAGACCAACCTACAAACAAGGAAGTAAAATAATGGAATGCGAATTTCCTACTGTCAATACTGACCAAGCACAAATGAAAGATATTTTTGACAAGACTAAAACAATCGCGATCATAGGATGCTCGCCCGATGAGAGGAAAGCCAGTAATATGGTTGCACGATATCTCAAAAACGCGGGCTTTACTATAATACCGGTATATCCAAAAGAAGAGACCATACTAGGCGAAAAAGTATATAGGAGCTTGAGCGAAATTCCATGCAAGATAGATATGGTTGATATTTTTCGCAAACCAGAAGTGATAGCCTCAGTGATAGATGAAGCCATAGCAAGAGGTGATGTGTATTGTGTATGGACTCAGCTAGGACTTGTGAACAATGAAGCTGCCGCAAAAGCACAAGAAAGTGGCATAAAAGTCGTACAAAGCAAATGCACAAAAATAGAACACCGAAGATTATAAATTTATTTTAAAAAAATTTATATTTTAAGCAATCATTTTAAGTTTGGTTAAATATTTAATGTGTTTTAATATTAAAAAGAATCATTGAAATTGAAGGAGAATATTATGTTAAAAAAAATATCATTAGTCACCTTGTTAGTAATGAGTGGTGCTGTTTATGGACAAGCGGATGCCATTGCAAAGCCATGGGAAGTCGGTTTGTCAGGTGTAGCAATTTTTGAAGGTGGAAGCGGTGATGCTCTTGACAATTATTTTCCAGGTGCCGGGTTGCGAGTAGGTTACCATTTTACGGATAAATGGTCTGCCATAGGCGAAGTATTATATACAAATCCGGATTATGGCTCTCAAAAAGTTAATGTTGTTGATTATATCGGCAGTGTTGGTTATGATTTTAGTCCCATCAATTCTGTTATCCCATTTGCTGATCTAGGGCTTGGATATCGTACTATAAGCGATGTTTCAAATCGCGATGATTGGAATATGTTATTAGGTGCTGGACTCAAAATACCAATGTATGACTCTTTCCAATTTATAATGGAAGGAAAAGCACGCTGGAATCTTGAAAAAGATGAGCAAGGCATGCTTGGTACAGTTGGGGTAAACTACTTCTTCTAGTCCTTTAGTCTATGTCATTCCTGTGAAAAAACAGGAATCCAATCATTGCGAGCCATGAAGTGGCAAAGCAATTCACGAAACTAGTCATTCCGGACTTGATCCGGAATCCATAAATAATAAATAAATACCTAATTAAGTTCAATTGCAAGAGTTGATTCACTCCTGCATGGGAACGAGATTAAATAAGTATAAAGATTTAATGGTTTCTTATGCTATGTTGTCCATCTTGCAATGTATTGCCTTGATAATTATTGCTTCCACCATTATATTGTCCGCTTTGCAATGTATTACCTTGATAATTGTTGCTTCCACCATTTTGTCCATCGTGATATTCTCCGCCTTGCAATGTAGTGCCTTTATAATCATAGCTCCCATCATGATGATGTTGTCCGCCATAATAGTATTTGTTTCTATGATGATAATAAGGTCTATCAATATATATAGGAGTATCATATACGCCTATAACATCATTAACACCTGCATCTGAATAATAATATGGCACTTGATTGTCCACACATCCTGTTAACAATAATATACCTGAAATAATACCTATGGCGCCTAAATGTTTTATTTGTATTTGACTCATAATATCTCCTTTAATTGATATATCGCATATTATGATATTTATGTGTGTAGTTTTTGTGTAATATTTTTAATCGAAAAATCAATTTTTTTCATTATCGAAATGCCTATAAATGACTCTTTTCAATTTATGATAGAAGGAAAAGGACGCTTGAATCTCGAAGAAAATGAATAAGGCGTGAGCAGTATTACTTCTTCTAGTCCTTCAACGTCATTGTGAAAAACGAAGCAATTCCCGAAACTTGTCATTGGGGACTTGATCCGGAATCCACAAATATATTGTCATACGAACACTCGAAAAGCAGCATAATCTAGGTAGGCTTCGCAGAGATTATGCGTCGCGGTTTGTGAGTGTGACGCTTTTGTGATACTTTTCTCTTGTGCTTGCATTCTCTGTGAGAAAAAAGTATCAAATAAATAACTTTTTTTAGATTCCGTGTCGCAGCACGGAATGACGAACCAATGTATGGTATATCAAAAGTCCAAACATAATGCCCACTATATCGGCTGATATATCCAGATATGAAAATTCTCTAGATGGCAAAAACGACTGCACTATCTCTATCTGCAATCCAAAAGCAAAAAGCAACAAAACTTTATAAACCGTTTTTAGATCTCGAAAAGCCAGCGAGAGCAATATATACAACACCATAAATGCAAAAAAATGGTTTAATTTATCCCATCCTAGAGTTATAGACTCTACACCTCTAGTGGCTGTAGCTAAAAATTCTATGACAAATATTGTCACAAAAAAAGATATTATATAGATGTATCTCACGATTCGCTCTTTTTTTATTTATTGTAGCATATGTACACTTGTCATCCATCAATATCCGTCATCCTCGCGAAGGTGGCGATCCACAAAAAGATAACCACTCCGTCATCCTCGGGCTTGACCCTGGGATCCATATTCGGATCCGTCATTCCGGACTTGATCCGGAATCCATATTCTTTTTACTACCTTTTTAAAAAGGTAGCTCCAAAATCGTCATTTTCGCGAATCGCACACGCTCGCTTTTGCACTACTGCCACAAGCGTGGCTTTCAAGGAACGTTCAAATGACATTATTTTATATATATAACGTCATACCGGACTTGATCCGGAATCCATCAATATCTGTCATCCTCGCGAAGGCGAGGATCCACAAATAATAGCTTTGATTGAAATCTCCATTCAGAAACTCTTCAAAAATAACATCATATAATAAACTATCTACATTCAGGAGTGAAATATGCCAGATATCTGTGAACAATTACGTAAAGAGATCAAAAAGCACCAAGAAGAGATCAGCAGACTACGCAAAGAGTTAGAGGTTTATGTCGGTACACCCGATGCACAGGAAAGTGACAGCGAAGATATCAAAAATGAGATCGCAGAACACCGCAGAGCTATTGAAGAACTGCAGATGGGCATGGAGAGCCAGGGGTGCTAGTTTAATCTTTATGTCTTTTTTCGTCATCGCGAACGAAGTGTGGCGATACATAGAGAGTGGACTGCCACGACCACCTTAGGTCTCGCAGTGACGGAGCCGCTAAAAACCAACGACTAAACCTCTGACCCTGCTTTTCCTATATTTCGCAATACTTTTTCAGATTTGAGTATATCTCAGTTAGTATCTTGTACCCTTCCATTGCCAAACTGATATTTTCTATCCTTTCTTCTATACAGTACGGATATTCATGCGATAGATTATTTCGGATTTCCCTCAATCTGTCCCAAGCATGGCTATCTTTGATTATTTCTAATTTTTCCAAAAGATTCAAAGCATCTTTCATGCTTATATTTTCATTATCGATCTCTTTTTGCACATACAACACTTTTTTGAGCAGCTTAGCGCCGATCTTATCTTGTATTTTAGAGTAATTAAACAAAAAACTATTTACTATTCTCACATTTTGATGATCGTCAAAAAATTTCGCATCGATCAACTTAGTTTTTAATTCTTTATAATCAATATCACAGCCTATCATCATAGTATCTATTATTCTAAAAATCTCTTTTAGCTCTTCCACAATAATACTCCTTGCTGTTTGGCTATCAGATCGATCAACTCATTTTTACCTCTATTGATGACTACATCTATCTTTTGATCACCTATTTTTGATTTGAGGTCAACCAAAAAATCAATTTTTTTATTCGCAAGCTTTTGGGTTTCTATGGGTTCAATATAAAGATCTATATCTCCACCTTTTTTGCTATCATCTACACGACTGCCAAAAAGATAGATTTTTCCACTATGAAAATTGTTTATGAAGCTATCTTGTATGGCTTTTATCTCATATGGTTCTAATCTCATAGCTTCTCCTTTAAAACTAAACAAATTTTACCATAAATCCATAAAAAATATATACTGTCGCCCGAACGCAGGGAGAGTAAAAATATTTTGAGCATATGTCGCAGAAATATTGCGTTACGGTTCGTGAGTGGTGACGATTTTCTTTGGTTACCTTTCTTTGTAAAAAGAAAGGTATAAAAATACATAAACTAAACTGTCACACTAAATTTATTTCAGTATCTTGTGAGTTTTCTTTTACTACTTTTTTATAAAAGTAGCGCAAAAAGCGTCATTTTCGCGAATCGCACACGCTCGCTTTTGCACTACTGCCACAAGCGTGGCTTTCAAGGAACGTTCAAATGACATTATTTTATATATATAACGTCATTCCGTGCTACGACACGGAATCCATCAATATCCGTCATCCTCGCGAAGGCGGGGATCCACAAATAATAGCTTTGATTGAAATCTCCATTCAGAAACTCTTCAAAAATAACATCATATAATAAACTATCTACTTACAGGAGTTAAACATGCCAGATATCTGTGAACAATTACGTAAAGAGATCAAAGAACACCAAGAAGCGATTAGTAGACTACGCAAAGAGCTGGAAGTATATGTAGGTACACCGGATGCCCAGGAAAGTGACAGCGAAGATATCAAAAATGAGATCGCAGAACACCGCCGCGCTATCGAGGAACTACAGCTTGGCATGGAGAGTCAGGGGTGCTGATTTAATAGATCTTTTTTCGTCATCGCAAACGAAATGTGGCGATCCATAAATAGTAAACTGCAGCGACTTTTACAAAGTCTCGCAGTGACGACAATCCGTCATTCCGAACTTGATCCAGAATCCACAAATAATAAATTTAAACGCAAGCCTCTAGCCCTGCTTTTTCACTAATCACCAATTAAGCGTTCCGAACTTATACTCCACTCCTGCCGAGATCGTCGGACTCTCAAGCCCACCATTAAGGCTGCGTATCGCTCCGCCTGAGAGGGTGAGGTCTATATTTTTCGTTACGCCAAACCGTATTCCTGCCTCAGCCTCAGCGATAGCGCCGTCTCCCACATCGATCCCGCCGCCTCCTGCAGCGCCAAGCCCTGCTTGGGCATATAATGCTATAGTATCACTTAGAGGATATTCAGCACCTGCTCCCAAGCTTCCGCTTACATATCCTCCTGCATCGCCGCTCACGGCACCCATTGCACGGGCATAGAGATACCATCCATCCTGTAGGCTCTGCGCCTGCAAACCTATCAGCCCTGCCGAAGCATCATTATGAGACTTTCTGGCTGCATCAAAATAGTTCTCATACACTGTTTGCAGCCGCCAATCACTGCGAGAAATAGCCCCTGTAAACAGATCTGGCTGCTGAGATGGGACAAGGATACCGAAGCTGTGTTCCAGCGCCACTTCTAATGTACTAGCTTTGAAATCGCCATCGATGGAGTCAACTATCCCACCTTGCGCTTCAATGGACCACGCTGGTGCTATCATCCACTCTATCCCTGCTTTAGCCCGTATCATTGACCCTCCACCGGTATAGACACGCCCTCCGCCAGCCAAGCCTACTGAGCCTTCTGCTGTCAAATAAAAAGGAGTATCCAGTATATGCTGACGCCACCCAGTGCCAGCATATACTTCAGCATAGCCGTCACTTTCACCGCCCATAGCCCCGGCAGTAGTGATATGCCATGAGAAATGTTCGTCAAATGCCTGCTCATATCGCACACCTACCGTCTCAAATGATTTTTGCTCTGCACCATCTGTTGCGCGGACATCTCCTGCAGGCTCATAATGCTGCACTTCTATGCCGAGCCTGGCCACTTTGCCATCCAGTGACCGGTGCAATGACGAGCCGATCTCTTGTCCAACATTCCGTAGGTCCCCTGCATAATCCCCATCCAATCTAAACGACTCGAAAGGTATATCGATAACCCCTACGATCTGGGTGCTGCTGATGTCACCGTTTGGAAATTCAATGCGAGAGAGCTGCACACCCGCATGAATATTTTCAATCTCATAGCTTAACCCTACATGAGGACGGAGCATCAGCCCTCCGCCTTGCGGAGCTGCGCCACCACCGCCACCTCCGACAAACAACCCTGCTTCGGCTTCGATACGCTCACTTAGCGGATAACGCAACCCTCCTTCAAACCCACCGACGAAAAAGCCTCCACGTTCTCCAGTCGCAGCACCATAGACTCCAAGTCCACCATAGCCATACTCACCCAATTGCATCTGATAGTTCAATCCCACAAGCCCCATATCCTCATCTCCTGGGAGTTTCACATTCTCATAGGTGAGACGTAGATTGTTGTGATCCAGTGATATAGGATAATCTGAAGCATACGCTATACTCCCTGCTGCCAATAATAATGCCGAAAATTTACTTTGCATGTACAAACTCCTCTTGTTTAATTAAAATAATTCGGCATACTGAGATGATATTTTTTTCCATGTATAATTTTCTTTTGCAATGCTATACATATTCGTTGCAATAGTTTTAACTGTCATGATCTTTTACTAAGCCAATCTGCCAAACGATATGCATAACCACCTATTCCGGTAATAGCAACAATCCCTAAAAATATCTCAAAATTATCGCCATGACCCATCATAATCCTATCAATTAAAAGATAAAGGGAGCTCCATCCGAACATAGATCCGAAAAACTCTGAAACAAACACCCCGGTCTTTTTAAGACATGTTTTTTGGTTTTCTTCATTTATACCATAAATTCCCCACATTACACTTGTAGCAATCGCTACAAACCAGTATGCAATTGAGATAAATCCTATCTGAAATAGAGGTGTGAAATCAATCAAATCTGCCATTGCTTTAGTGTCCATTTTTTTCCTTTAAATCAATATATATATTCTTCGGATTTTGCCAATCAACTCTATTAAAAATACTGATATTCATAATCTTCTTAACATCAATAACAATAAAAATTTTACCAGTACCATCTGGCGACCGATTCGAGTAGGCTCTTTTAATAGACGATAAAACCATTCTAAGTGCAAATCTAAAAATATTTTCGGTGCCCGTTTTTTGAGGCCACAATAGACATCAAACTACCCCCCCTCATGTAAAGTAAACCTCTGACCCTGCTTTACGTGAGGATCTCTTCGATTGCTTCGATATATTTGTCAATGACGATCTTTTCGTCGAACTCATTTATCATTTTTCTTCGGCCAGCCTGTCCCATAGCTGCTCTCTCATCTTCGCTGAGATTGATTATTTTTTCCATCCTATCAGCCAAATCTGCCGCATTTCTTACTTCGCACAGATACCCGTTGACGCTATCATCCACTACGTCGCGGCATCCTACATTATCCGTCGTGATGATCGGTTTTGCCATGCTCGCCGCTTCCAGCAATGTCCTAGGGGTCCCTTCTCTGTAAAATGACGGCAGTACGATACAATCCGCCTTGGCAATCTCATTTTTTACATTATCGCTTACACCAAGATAATTAATCAATCCTTCATCTACCCATTCTTGCATTTGTTCTTTTGAAATAGCGCTGTTATTGGCAACGTCCAAAAAACCCAATAGTTGGAATTGGATATTTGGATAATTCATTTTAATGATCCGTGCAGCCTCTACGTACTCGCCGACGCCTTTGTCCCAGAGCATACGTGCGATAAGTAAAAACCTAAACGTGTCATCCTCTCTGTGATGCTCTATCGCCTCAAACCTGAGGGTATCCACTCCGCTGCCCGGCAATACGTCGCATTTATGCCGTTCTACCAACCTCTCACTTGTAAACATCTCATAGTCATCGTTGTTTTGAAAAAAGATTTTATTGGCTTTGCTTTGCGAGTATTTATAGAGCCCTTTAGCGATTTTGGTCACAAAATTTTGTTTTATAAAAAGCGTACCGAGCCCCGCGATATTATTGACCGTTTTGATCCCCAGAAGATCGCAGGCTATCGTCCCGTAGATATTTGGTTTGATGGTGTAATGCAGTACGGCATCAGGCTTTATTTGTTTATAGAGTTTGTAAAACTGTACGGTTGTCTTGATATCTTCTTTCGGGTTTGTCCCTTTGTTATTCATCCATACGTCATGGTATTCGAACTCTTGGCTCAATCTATCGCTGTACTCGTCACGAGGAGCGATCAAGACCACCTCGTATCCGGCGTTTTTAATGTTTCTCGCGAGTTCCAGCCTAAAGTTGTACAAGCTCCATGAGGTGTTGGATACGATCGTAATTTTTTTAGTCAATTTCTAATACCTTTTTGTAGTCTATAATTATTTTTTCTATAGAAAAGTTTTTCGCTCTATCAAGTGACTTATTTATAAAATTATTTTTCAAATCATCATTTTCAAGTAATATATTTATAGCTTTTGTCAGTTGTTCCACTTTGCCGACAGGATATAGAATACCGTATTCAGCTATTTCTATATCATCCGAAAGTTGCCGATATATGTTTGTTGCAGGTGCAAGAATTTCTCTCGGACCACTAATGCAATCCGTTGAAATTACAGGTAAATTACAAGCCAACGCTTCTATCAAAGAGTTTGGAAAGCCTTCTGTTTCAGAAGAGAGAATAAATATGTCGGCTTTCGATAAATACTTAAACGGATTAAGAATATTTCCCAAAAAATGAACCCTATTTTCCAAATGAAGAGATTTAGCCAAATCAATCAGTTCACCTTTTAGATTTCCATCCCCCAACATGACAAGCTCAATATCATTGTGCAAAAAAGATAACGAGCGTATTACATCTTGATATCTTTTCAAAGATATCAATCTGCCCATTGTTATCAAATATCTTTTGTCTTTTGTAAAATAAAAATCAGAAACCGTTTCTTTTTTCAAATCTAAAATGTGATTTATATCGTATGGGTTATTTATGACCAACTGCTCATTTTTAAAATTATGTAATTCATTTAAATCTTTCTTCATCGCTTGAGAAATGAGTATGATTTTATCTGCTTTCGAGTATAAATTTTTTATTAAAAATAGATTGATTTTTCCCAAAATACCTTTGGTTTTATATCTGCTAGCAATACCATGATTGACTATCTGGGATTTATGTTTTGAACCCAATAATTGAGAAAATACATTAATATAGTTTGCCCTGTACAAATGACTTTGAACTATATCTATATTATTATCAGTTACGTATTTTTTTAGTTTATACGCAAAATAAGGGATAAGTAAAAGTTTTTTTATTCCACCATGATTACCGTCAACATTTGATAAATAAGTAACTTTCAGATTCTTTTGCACTTCGTAAAAGTTGTTGTTTTCTAAACAAATCAATTCAATATCTATGTTTTCTTCAATCAGCTTATTTAACAGAGTTACAACGATCTTTTCTGCACCGCCGGAAGTCAAAGAATTAATTAAAAATGCGTTTTTAATCATTTATTACCTTCTCAAAAAGTGCTTCATATTGATTTATGATTTCTCCAACCTCAAATTTTTTGAGATATTCTTTTTCTATCCTTTTTTTAAAATCGGTACTTTTTAATTTCGCAATAAAATCATTTTTATCTTGACACTTCGCCAAATAGCCGTTTTGCCCATTTACGATGATCTCACCGGTTCCTCCCGGACAATCAAAAGCGACGACAGGAGTACCGCACGCGTTTGCCTCCAGTACTACATTTGGGAAACCTTCAAACCTACTGCTCAAAACAAAAATATCTGCCTGTTTCATGTAAAGATATGGATTGTTTTTGAATCCTAATAATTTTACTTTTGATTCTAAATGACAATGCTGTATTAGCTCTTTTAATTTGTCCTCATCTGGACCTTCTCCCAAAATAGATAAAACATATCGATCATCCAATTCATTAAAAATTTCAATAAGCGTATCAAACCCTTTTTGGTAAGATAATCTTCCAACCGCCAAAAGATTGATTTTGCTTGTGTCAAACAATATCTCTGTAGCTTGATCGGATAATTTTTCAATTTTTGCAAAATCGATGGGATTATTGATGACTGTGATTTTTTCACCCTTAATCTGATAGTTTTCTACCAAATCTTTTTCCATATATTCTGCTTGCGCAACTATATGGTCAAAATTGTTGTAAAAGTTTTTATACAAAAAATCAAATACTTTTGGGTATTTACTCTGTTTATTGATAACACTTACTGTATTTGATTCACGACCGATAAAAATGATTCTCTTGGATAATAAAGGTCGCAAAATTGATATTAGTAAATTCAAATGTCCTAAAGTCGAAAAAACGATATCTGGCTTAACGGTGTTTATCGTTTTGATGATCTTAAAGATAGAATTCCGAACCCTTTTAGCATCCAAATCGATAATATTGACATGATGGGGTATATCCTCTAAAAATTTTCCTTCTTTGGTAATTAATGCGAGGCTTAGGTCAAAACGATCATAATCTAGATGCTGTAATAAAGTGGAAATCACTCTTTCCGCACCTCCTCCTCTCATAGAGGGAACGATAAATAATATGTTTATTCTCAATTTATACCCTCTCAGATTCTATTTAAGCTAACAATATTTTTAACTTTATTCTGCTTTAAATATTTTAACAAAGGTATAAAACCAAAAGCAAAATGACTGATATTAAGGTCAACCAAATTAATCTTCTCGGAAACGCTAGCAAGACGCTCTTTGCGCTTAAGATTCATGCAAACTAAATTTACATCCCATCCTCTATCAGTAAGTCCATTTGCAACATTAACACAAACACCTTTTACACTACTACTTAATGAACCAATGAAAAATGTTATTTCACCTTGCATTTTTTACCCTCACAATGCTGATCAACAAACCAATAACAATATAGAAGCATAATTAATAATAATTTCAAGCTATAAGAAACTAAGGCAGCATCCATTAATAATAATATGAATACAAAAATGACAACAAGATATTTTTCTTTATTTTTGCAAAAATAAAGTTTATAAAACAACACAAAATAGATTGAATAATAGATAAAGAAACCAATAATACCTAACCCAACGGCTACTTCTATAAAATTATTATGCGCATACTCTCCAGTGCCTGAAACCTCGCTAAATGATCCTACACCATACCCCAGAAGAGGTTTGTCGCCAATAAGATCTTCTCCTATTGAAATAAATTTTAACCTGTAACCGGTGCTCGTCCCGGCAGTATTACCACTTGATACAACATACACAAACTCATCAAATCTTTTTATTATTAAGTCAAATTTCTGATCAGTAAAAGCACTATCTTTTATGATTCCCCAGAGCATAACAACCAAAGCAAGAGTTGACACTATTACAATTAAGAATTTTTTTGTAAAGAAATATCTTGAATAGTAAGCTAAAATCATAAATACACCAAACAATATACCTTTTTTAGAAACGGTTAAAGCAATAGTGTATATTGTCAAGACAAGATTCATAGATAGAATAGCTTTAACAAAAGAGTTTTTGATATTCGCCAAAAGCATTAAAGAAGAAAAAAGAGAAAATAATAAAAAAATTGCAGTTATATTGGGGTTTGCAGCAGTCCCCACAAAACGCACCATGCTATACTTATAACCAGTATCATAACTAAATATACCTAATGCGATTAATAAATTAGGAATATTACCAATTACAACACCGTACAGTACACTTTCAGAAATATTAAATTTTCTAATCAAGTTATAAATAAGAATTAAGTCTATTAGTATTACTAAAAGACTAAAGCTAATTATTTGTGAGTCTTCCATATAATCTGTCCAGAAAAAGCTCATATAAGCAAGTAGAACAAATACCCCATAGGCCAAAATAATATAATTATATGACAGTTTGATCTCTTTTTTAATTATCAAATAACTTGAAAAGTATATTAATAAAAAGATATTAATTAAATTACTTATGTATACATTATTAGATAATGGAAATATTATTTGACTTGCGACAAAAACAATAATAAATAAATAAAATGTCTTACCCGAAAACAGTTTGAACATAATCAGTTGTCCATTTCATTTTGCAGTATATCAATCATATCTTCAACCATAAAAAACTCTGGATAAAACTTACCTTCTATCCACCCTAGTGAACTATTCCAATAACCAGGACAATCAAGGTAAACCTCTCTATTAAATGCATAGCTAATCTCAATTATTTTAGGAATGCCTTTCAAAAATACAAAATCATATGCTATACATTGGGCTTGTAATTTTCTTGTTGTATCAAAAGCCAACTTTACGCACTCTAATGGTATCTGTTTAGGATCATAAATAATATTTCCACTTCCAGATGCTCTGAAATCATTTTTTCTAATCATTCTTTTAATGGCAAATGCTCTTTGGCCAATGACTATAACTCTGATATCACTATCATTATCGGGAATAAAGTCTTGAGCATACATATAATGTTTTTGAACAGGTAGGTTTTTTTTGATTTTATTGGGAAGCAAGACCCTACCTAAACCCCTGCCTATATTTATGAATGACTTCAAACTTTTGTCTCTTTCGAAATGCCATACTCTTTCTTTTAATGGGGCAAACCTGTTTAACCCAAATCCCTTTCCAAAAGCTTTCTTTATATATCCTCTGGCTTCATTTTTGTCATTAATTAATTTAACATTTTCAGCTCCAGCACCTCCTCGAAGTTTAAAAACTTTTGGAAAAGTTGTCTTTTCTATCCAGTTGAGTGCACTGTGTTTATCATAATATACATAACTGTTTATCAATGGAGAATCTACAGCTTCTAATAAATACTTTTGACCAAGCTTATCATCAAAGTGCCATGATGTCTTGGTATTTGGAAAAACTTTTTTTCCCATCATTTCAAGAGAGTATATAAGTTGTCTTGCAAAAAGTATATCTTTAGAGTCAGTGTGGTGCCAATGCCACATCAAAGCATCACACCCTTTTAGTTGTTCGATAATATCATTGTCATAGCAATTAACTATCTTGTATGCTATATTCTTGTTTTTACAATACTCTATCCACTTTTCTGAAAAGCCTGTTTTTCTGTGGTGAATCGCGATCATTTTTGCTCCAAAATAGTTAAATTATTTACATATACAGTTGAATTTGGTTTAATCTTTTTATTAGTAATCACTACCCCAGCTCCCACTTTAGAGCCTTTTCCTATAGTTGTTTTTCCAATAATACAAGCATTACATCCTATAAATACATCATCTTCAATAGTTGGTGCTTCCATCTTCCCCCCTATTTTTGATATGTTTGACCCAATAGTACTATGATGAAGAATTGTTACATTATTACCAATTACTGCACTTTGAGATATAAATATTCCGTGAAAAGAGTGTTGAAACTTAATACCATTACCGAGCTTAGCATCGTGCGAAATAAATGAACCAAAGAAATATTTTAATATAAAATTATAATACTTAATTAATAGTACTTTAACTATTTTTGTAAGAATAAAGTTAGATTTTTTCAGTTTGTTTATTTTTTTGTAGCAATTTAGGATATGATTTTCAATCATCTACTTTAACCTTTTTAAATGACTTATTAAAAACTGTGGAATAGCAAGTCTAATGCTTAGCTTTAAAGTATTTATAAATGAAAGTTTATATTTAAATAACTGTTTTAAAGCGTACATTCTATACCCATTGTTTATATTTCTTGTTATAACTCGAAAAACTTGTTTTTCAATATATTTACTAAACCAATAATTAAATTCTCTATCATCTTGTAATTTCATATGGTGTTTTAGTTGCAAAATAAAACTTCTTGGGTCTTTAAGTTTATTTATACCAGTTTGAGTATTATTTTCAGCATCTATACAATACACCGCGCATACATTAGTATCATAAGCAATTTTTTTTTCAAGAGCAACTCTAGCCCAAATATATTGATCTTCTCCATACTTTTCACCAGGAGGAAACAAAATATCATTTCCTATAAATACTTTTTTTGGAATACATATAGCGGATGCACACACTAAAAGGTCTCCTTTTACAATTGATTCAAAATAGTTTGGAATTAGTCCTACATAGTCCTTTGACGGTAAGCCTTGAATATTTATAGCACTCTCTTCGCCATTTGCTTTTCTTTTTTTAAATGCCGTAGCATAAAGTCCAGCATTTGGAAACTTTTTTATAAGTTCATATATAGTTTCTAAAAACTCTGGTAACCAAATATCATCAGCATCCAAAAATGCGATATATTCTGATTTTGCTTCTCTTATGCCTCTATTTCTTGCTACTGATACTCCTGCATTTTCTTGGTGAATAAGTCGAATGCGATCATCTTCTATCGATTCAACAACTTTAGTACTCTCATCGGTTGAGCCGTCATTGACCACCACTATTTCAAAATTCTGAAATGATTGTCCCAGAACGGATTTGATGGTCTCTTTTACATGATTTTGTTTATTGTAAAGCGGAATTACTACACTAAAAAATGGTTGCTTTTCACTTGTCATCCAACGGCTCCCATCAAAAATTCCAACGACTTTTTCTTTTCATCTTCTAAAATCTTATTAACTCTACTATAGTCAATACTCTCTAGTTTTTTATCATTCAAATCATTTACACTGAAAACAAGTCTATCTTCCAGACCAAGCAAAGAAAGCAGCGATATAAATCTATCTAAACCCCTTTTAGGATTTCCAATCACTATAAACTCTTTTTCAAAGATAATAGAGAAAACCATCCCGTGAAATGAATCTGTCACTATAAAATCAGCATTAGAAAACGATGCAACCCACTGTGGCACCGAAAAGGTTACATCAGAAGTATTAAAACCTTTGAGGTGATGCAAACCTTTTAGCTCTTTTCTTTTTTGTACAAACTCTATGATCTCTTTTTTTTCGTTGGCTTCATCAAGTACATAAGTAACAAGCCCGCCTTTTGGTATGTTTGAAGTATCATACTTTGAGATGATCTCATCTATATAAAACGCTTTGCCTATCAAAAGCGTAGGATCCAATACATGTTTTGCTTCGTTATAACTAAAACTACTTTTGCATATATCCACACCCAAAGCCTCTCGGGTAGATATAGCCGTAAAATCTTTTAGCAGTCTAGCTATATCCTCACTATCGCCTTCACCTTCCCAGTAGTCTTTTCCAAAAGAGGCCGCACATGCTATCTTTTTTGTTTTGTTGCCATCGACAAAATCCAGAAAATAGCTTTTATAATATTTATCATCTATATAAGCTTTTCTCCATACCTGATCACTTCCTACTATAACTGCATCAAAGTTTTCTTTTTTTGCAAACTCTTCTAAATCTTTTTTAGTATATAAATCTTCACTAATATTAAATATCTCTTTTTCAACAAAAGGTCGATGGAATGCTTTTCTTTCTAATCTTTCTTGATTTAGTTTATAATTTGTTTTAATATTTTTAAAATTATGAAATGGGATATTTAATAACATTGTTTTAATTACTTTTTTCAATAATACATATTTACTATAATGCTTTTTATAGATCAAAACCACTTCATGCCCCTGGGTGTGCAAAAGTCTATATAGTGCAATAGCCTGTAAAATACCGCCGTAGTTTTCAGCTATAGGGAGGGTGAGGATGCCTATTTTCATCTACTTCCTTTTAGGATTCTAAAAACTTTTAAAACTACTCTTTTAGGTAAGATTACAAAACTGTGTATTTTTTGTATTTGTCTTATTTTATTAAAAAGTATATTTATAACAGGTTTATTAAGTTCATAGTTTTCATTTGATAATTTTTGAATTTGTAATTTATGCTTATTTATATTATGAATAAAAATATTTTTACTCCCATAAAAAATAGCATTTTTATTATCTACAACAGGTTTTTGAGATAAAAAAACTTTTTTGTAATCTATCTTTTTTAGTTCAATATCTAAAGAGTTTTCTAAAATATTTACTATTTCATTTGTACGAGCTACAACTAAAGTATGCCCTTTATAATCTTTTGTATATTCAGGAAGCCATGCATCCATAAGTACTATATCTGCACAATGTGCAAAGACATCAGTACAGCTATTACAAGCGTTGGGAGTAAAGGCTCTGCTTCCCCATAATTTAGAAGGCATATCCGCATTCGAAAGTCTATTCACTTTCTCTTCATCAATACTTTTAAACTCAAAAGCAAAATTGATAGCTGATCTATTTTCTTGTTTCACTCTAAAATTTACAGTTTTCAGTCTATCTGTACCTATTGCATTCTTTGCCAAAGTATG
The DNA here is from genome assembly GCA_028715055.1 of Sulfurovaceae bacterium. Taxonomy (GTDB): domain Bacteria; phylum Campylobacterota; class Campylobacteria; order Campylobacterales; family Sulfurovaceae; genus BN30871. The sequence goes on along the minus strand of JAQTLE010000004.1, from coordinate 2,650 downwards.
TATAAACTCTTTTGTTTTCATTTGTCCACAAACAAGGCCTATTACAAACTTTATTCTTTTTCGTAATTTACTATTTTTCTCTTGTGCAAGTCTGATGGCTTTTGCAAAACATGGAAGTGTGGTTATCGCATATTTTCCATCATTTTTTATCACATAGTCTAGTACTTCAGACATCTCGGTAGGATAATATACCGACCCTCTTATTTTTTCCAACTCTTTCATCTCTTTAAAATAAGAAAATTTAAAAAGCTTATCGGGATCATTGTTTGATTCAACTGTTAATACAGTATCAACAAATTGTTGCTCAAGTAAATTTTTCAATATTGAATGCCCTGCACCACCTGATGCTGATTTCAATCTTTCGGCAGTATCTTTTTTATGTACTTCATAAGTATTTACAAAATAACCCAAATCTTTATGAAAAAGTATATTATCTTCATTTTCATAGATATTTTTTGCTAACTCTTTTTCATCTTTATTTTCTTCTACAAAAGGACAAGCATCCATACAAAGTGTGCATTTATCTAAACAACCTTCTGATTCAACAGGTTCATACATACCAATTGAATTAAAATCCATTTTTAAAACATCTACAGGGCAAACAGCATCACAAGTTCCACAACCGATACATTGATCTTTTAGCACAGTTGTTTGGATAATATTGAAACTCATCTATTTCCTTTGTTGTTTATACTTATTTACTAACATGAGCTTTATTTTTTCTCTTGTATGTAAATCTATACCTATAAAATAGATCAAAACAAAATTCACAAACATTGACACTACAAAAAAAAGTAATATTTGATAGATATTATTTTCTATCACATAGGATAAATAATTTAATGATATTAAAGATATGCTTATCATGATTAAAAGAGGAGCTACGGATATTCTTAGAAAAGTTATTGCTGAAAAATTTATTAATCTTTTTAAGAAAAATATTTCCAATAAAATATGAAAAAACCACATACACAACATCACGACAAATGGAGAATATATAGGAAAATTATTTTCTAACAAAACCCATGAAATCGGCAAAACTAAAATTAATAATATACCTGCACTCATTTGAATACCTTTAACTTTTCCAGTAGCTTGTATCGCCATCACCATTGGACGTATAAAAGAATACATTAGACCATATATCATAAGCAATTTTGTAAAGATAATTGTATTTTGAGGTATCTGTGACAACCAAACCGATAAAACATAGTCCAACTTTAAAAAAACCGGCAATACAACTATCCAGAGCAACAAAAATGCATATTTAGTATTTTGATATAAAAAGTTATTTAGTTCATCTATTCTATTTGCTGCGTATAGCTTTGTTATTTGAGGTGTTATAGCTGTTTGGAAACTGTTTACAAATTGATTTAATCCATTACTTACTTGCATCGAAATAGCATGTGCAGCAACAGCAACTGGACCAAAAAAGATATTTAAAATGATATTGATCCCTTGATTAGAGAGCAATGCACCTAATGTTCCAAATAGATTCCAACCTGAAAATTGAAGCATGAATTTGACTATCTCTTTATCAAATGTGAGTGAAAAATGGGACTCTTCATAGTTTCTCATCACATAAATTCTATAAAACATAGCCATTGATAAAGAAACCAAAAACATTAAAACACCATAAACTATCAGCTTGTCAAATGAGATAACTAACAATAAATAAACCACAAGAAGTTTTAAAATAGCCTCAACTATACTTACATAAGCAAATATATGCATCCTCTCATGAGCTATGATTAGTGCGTTATAAGGTACTTGCATAACTGTAACCATCATTGAGGCTATAGCAAACTGATACACCCAAAACACAACATCAAATCTATCTACTGGGATATTCATCTTTTCATACAAAAACCAAAGACCTATTGTCTCACCTAAAAATAGAATGAAAAAAGCTAAGGCGATATGTATAACTATAGCAGTTGAAAAAGTCTGTTTTAGTTTAACTAAGTCGCCCTTACCTATCTCAAAAGTCAAAAACCTTTGAGTCCCTCCTGTTAAAGTACTATTCAAAACTGCCATAAGAATAACAAAACTAGCCACAAGATTATAAAGACCAAAGTCTGTCACACCAAGTGTATCTAGAACAACTCTAACCGTATAAAAACTAACCGCCATGATAACAATCATACGGAAGTATAGAAACATAGTGTTTTTTGCTATTCGTTTGTGGTGTTGGGTCATGCTATAAACTACCCTTAATCATTCCCAAAAAGATCTCTTGTATAAACTTTTTCATTTACATCATCTAAAATATCGGCATGGCGGTTAGCTATAATAACATTTGATAGTTTTTTAAACTCTTCTAGATCACTAATAACGCGAGAGTGGAAAAACTCATCTTCATGCAGTGTAGGTTCATAAATGACTACTTCGATCCCTTTGGCCTTAATTCGCTTCATAATCCCTTGTATTGCAGAAGAACGAAAATTATCTGATCCTGCTTTCATGACTAGGCGATAAATTCCTACTATTTTAGGGTTTTTTTTCAATATGCTTTCGCTTATGAAATCTTTTCTTGTGCTATTTGCATCTACAATCGCACGTATGATGTTGCTTGGTACGTCAGCATAATTGGCCAATAATTGTTTAGTATCTTTTGGCAAACAATAACCGCCATATCCAAATGACGGGT
>JAQTLE010000003.1:323461-374213 GCA_028715055.1 Sulfurovaceae bacterium | reverse complement strand
CCGGTTCCTGCACCAAAAGGCAAACGAGTTGTTATTGTTGGAGCTGGACCATCAGGTCTTACAATCGCAAAATATATCAAAAAAGGCAATCCGAAGATCGATGTTGTTTTGATAGACAAGCGTTCGGTCTTTATGTCCGGTTTTATCAGTAACTTGGTAGCTACCGGTATTCTTCCGCTTGAATTTATTACACATGATTTCCTAGAAGGTGCTCGTAATGGAAATTATAACTTTTTGCAAGCTACTGTTTATGATATTGATCGTACATCAAAAAAAGTTTATACAAATGAAGGTACATTAAAATATGATGTATTAGTGCTAGCTCCCGGGATCGATTATGATTATTCAAGATGGTCAAAAGGGGACATAGAGCTAGAAAGCGCATTAAAAACTAAATTCCCAGGTGCATTTATTCCAGGCAGTGAAACATTATCACTTAAATCTAAAATTGAAAACTTAGAAGACGGCAGCGTATTTGTACAAACGGTACCCGGCGGTAACTATCGTTGTTTACCTGGACCGTATGAGCGCAGCTGTTTGATCGCTGATTACATGAAACGCAATAATATCAAAGGTAAAGTAATTATTTTAGATGAAAATCCAAATATTACGATCAAAGCCGATGGTTTCCACTCTGCGTTTGATAAATTATATAAAGATTATATCACTTATATGCCAAGTACAACTATTACGAGCATTGATCCGAATAACCAAAAAATTACTACTGAGTTGGGAGAAGAGATCAACTTCACTGATGCAGCTTTGTATACTCGTGTTCGTGGCAATAAATTACTTGAGATTGCCGGTGTGGCAAAAGATAGTACATTTAATAAAGGAGAAGCTAATATTGATCCGTTCACTTATCAAGTTATTGGAGATAAAAATGTTTTCTGTGCAGGTGATGCACGTCCTATGGGCTTCAGCAAATCCGGAAATACTGCAAATACTGAAGGTAAGATCGTTGCAGCGCATATAGTGAAATATCTTAACGGAGAAAATCTTAGCCGAGCAGATTGGAAATCTCCGCTTACTGTTTGCTACTCAGCAGTTGAAGGCGATCCATTGCGTGCTATGTCAATTCATGCAGAATATTCATACGATGATGCTAAAAAATCATTTGGTTTTGCAAATGTCGGTTCAATGGAAAAATGGGATGGAGCAGAAGGACTTGCTGCAGGTAAAGGTCTTATAGAATGGGGGAATGGTCTTTATAGAGACCTTTTTAGCTAAATATTATATTGCGCGACTTTGTTTTATGAGAAAAATGGGTCCTTATATCGGTTAATTGGTATTCAAAAAGAATTGATTCAATGCCAAAGAAGGAGAAGAACAATGAAACAAACAGAAACTGCTTATTCAGCAGACGGGCAATTGTATGTAGCATATGAAAAAGCACAGATAGTTGATGAATCGGGTAAACCTATCAAAGCATCGTCACTTGAAAAAGAGGTAACATATGTTTTTAACTATCCTTATGCTTCAACGCCATGTATGTTGATCGATCTACCGGAACCTACCAACCAAGACGTTAAGTTGAAATCTGAAATGGGTGAAGAGTATGTTTGGAAAAGCGGTGTAGGCAAAGACCGCACCATTGTAGCATATAGTGCTATTTGTGCACATCAATTAACTCATCCTACACGAAATGATAGTTTTATACAATATGTTCCTAAAACTAAACCAACAATGGCTTATTCATCTAGTGGCGTTGTTGTTTGTTCATCACATCTTTCTGCTTATGATGCAAAAGCCGGTGCAAAAGTGCTAGCAGGTCCGGCATCGCAACCATTAGCATCTATAGTATTGGAGCATGCAAGCGATGATACTCTTTGGGTAGTCGGCGTATTGGGTTCTGATAAATTTCAAGATTATTTCAAGGCGTTTAAGCCAGAGTTTAAACAATTTTATAATGGCACAGCCGAAGCAAAAAAACTAGTCTCTATATCAGCTAAAACAGTAAAACTTATTCAGTACTCAAAAGAACTGATTCAATACTAAAAATGAGAAGTGTGGTATATAGATGGCAAGGAAAATTTATTTGACATTTTAATAATACTTCATTTGCATTTCAAAAAATGAATTTGTTTTATATATAAAAACATATTAACTTGTATGATATAATATTAAAGAGTTTAAGAGGTGGTCATCTTTGAAATTCAAAAAATATGGCTTAAAGTTTATCAGTCCCTAATTAATAATATAGGAGGAAACAATGACACATATGCTAATGAAATTACCTTATGAGATGGATGCTTTGGCACCATATATTTCCGAAGAAACCCTGAGATATCATCACGGCAAACATCATGCAGGATATATCAACAAATTAAATGAACTGATCAAAAATACTGAGTATGATGAAATGACGTTGGAACAAATCATACTTCAATCCGAAGGAGCGATCTTTAATAATGCTGCACAGGCATTTAATCATAATTTTTACTGGGAATGTTTAAGTCCAACAAAAACAGAGCCATCGGCACTTTTGCTAAAAGCCTTAGAAGATAATTTTGGTTCTATGGAAGTTTTCAAAGAAAAATTTGCACAAGCAGCAACAGGGCAATTTGGTTCGGGTTGGGCTTGGCTGGTAGTCGATGAACATGAAAAATTATACATCAAAGCAACATCAAATGCGCATACTCCTATAGAGCATCATTTAACGCCTTTACTTGTATGTGATGTATGGGAACATGCGTATTATATCGACTATAGAAACGAGCGTGCAAAATATGTAAGTAATTTCTGGTTTTTGGCCAACTGGGAACATGCATCCAAAATATTTGAAGATAAAGAACACCTAATATCATCAACAACCATTCCGCTCTGCAATGATCCGCGTGATCCTATTTGTGAATATCTTGATGATATGACAAATCAAGAAAAAGTAAACAGTTGATTTTTTATAGAACTGTAAAGAAAAATGACGATCTTGGTGTATTGAAAGATCGTCGCGTTTTTCTCAATTAATTAAATTTATTATCGGTTTAATATCTACATTTTGGCCGCGAATATGTCTTTTGGCATACTCGACGATCTTACCGTGAAATCTAGCATATATAGAAGATAGATCCAAATTATCACTATAAAGTTCTTTTATTGTTTGGAGATTTTCTTTTATGCCTTTTTGTATCCATTCTTGTATTTGCATATAATTATCTAAATCGTAACCAAAAGCTTGAAGAAGTCTTGTGGTGTAGCTATCAACTACAAAAATCTCTCTTTTGCATCCATAGCAAAGTATAGAATCTGCACTCTCCATGCCTATACCTTTTTGTGCGAGCAGCCATTCTCTGGAAACATTTCTCTGAAATATTTCAAATGAACCGAAATCTTTAACCATATTTTCACAAATGGATCTAAGCCTATGTGCTTTTGTGTTATAAAATCCACTAGGTTTGATGCAAAGAGTTATTTGCTCTAAATTTCCGTTCTTTAATGTTTCCGGGGAGAGAAGATCTGCTTTTTTGAGGTTACACAAAGACTCTTCTACTCTCTCCCATTTTGTTTGTTGTGTCAAAATAGCTCCGACAACTACTTCAAATGTACCGTTATTTGGCCACCATAAAAAATCTTTAGTAGCTTGTAAATAATCTAATTTTTTCAGTGCACAAAATAGATCATAGCTGCTTTTGATACATGCATCCAACTTTCTGATCTAATCTATAAAATGTGATAGCAATTCGCTTTTATCTGTTTTTACCAGATCATGGATTAGATTTTTTGTTATGAGATCTTTTATGTTATCTTCTAGTTTTTTCATTAAATGATGGTTGTATTCTTCCGGAAATGCTAAAAATATCTGTTTTGGTTTTTTATCGGCTACAATCTCTTCTATAGCATGAACTATATCTTTTAGAACTCTTTTATCTTTTTCTTCCAAAGCATAATGTTTCAGTCTGCCGGAACTATCACTCACCAAATCACTCATTTTTTTTCTGCCCTCAATAAAATTCTCATCTGCAATCATCTCAAGTCTAAACGAATTTTTAAATTCTCCGCTGATCGAACCGTCATTTTCATGAACTTTATAGGCTTTCAACTCCCCTAAATCTGCAACTATGATAATTGTGTTTTCTAATTTCATTGGTTCTTCCTTTGAAAATACCCTTAAGTATCTTTTTTTGAGATCTGGACAAAATATCCTATCTATATGATAAATCAATTATTATTTTTTGTCAATAAAATCGCTTAAAAAAATGTATATTTATCCAAAAATACAATTTATTTATCAATATGATTCCGAATATATCACAATTCTTCTAAACCGGCATGATCTTGCCATATTTTTCTATTTAAAAATAAAAGCAACGCAAGAAAAATCGAACCTGAAATAGTTATATTAAACAAAATTGTAGAACCGAAATTATCCCATATTATGCCTGCAAAATATAAAGATAAAAATGTACAAACACCAACAAAACCATAATAAATTCCATAAGCAGTAGCTTTAAAATGAACAGGGGTCAGATCAGAAATAATAGCCTTAGCAAGAGCATTAAACCCACCGCCGACAAAGCCGTAAATAACAAATGCTATCCATGTTGTATATTCAATTTTTAAATTTATAAATATAGCACTCAGTCCAAATGCCAAATATACAAAAGAAAGCATAGTCGCTTTGCCGATCTTATCTGCAAAACTGCCTATCGGTATAGCAAAAATTGAGACAAATAGATTGTAAACTGCATAAGCAATAGGGATAATAACCAATGACATTCCATTGTCTTGTGCTTTTAAAATCATAAATGAATAATTCATAGCAAGCAAAGAAAAGATACCTTGAAACAATACAATCAAATAAAATTCAAAAGGTAATTCTGATGGCCTAAATAATTTTTCCTTGGATGGCGTAAAAGTTTTATCTTTTAATAGAAATATTAAGATGGCCATAGATATCAACCCTGGTACAAGACTAAAAAGAAAGATGGCTCTAAAGGTCAACTCACTATTACCTAAATAAAATAAAAACAAAGAAGCAAAGAGTGAACCGATCAATGCACCGGCACTATCCATCATTTTGCTTAACCCAAATACAAAACCACTTATTTTTTTTGATGTTGATTGACTTATAAGTGCATCTCTTGGTGCAACTCTTATGCCCTTTCCTATTCTGTCGCCTACTCTCACTAAGCCCAAAAACATCATACTGTCGGCAAAAAAAGCAAGCGGTTTTATTAGATTTGAAAAACCATAACCGAAAACAGCCAATCCTTTTCTTTTGCCGATCCTGTCAGAATAAAATCCGCTTAACGCGATAAGTATTGCTACGGTAAATTCTGCCAACCCTTCAATAAATCCAATTTCTGATTTGCTTGCATGCAAAAATCTATCCATAAATATAGGGAAAAGCGGTAAAATCATTTCAGTAGAAAAATCAGTAAAAAAACTATTGACACTTAATATCCATATATTTCTATCCAAAGAAAGTATTTTTGATCTCATCGTTGCCTTCTATATTTAGTAAAATAAATTATATTATATTGTTATTTATCATTTAAAAGATTTTTAGAAAGCTTACAATCTCCAATAATATATTTTGTATGTATCTTTTATTTCATTTTTTAAAAATTGCCAAACCAAAAATATGAAATTCTTGTGTTTTAAAAGACAAATGCAATATTTGATTTTTTGAAATTTCTTTGTATTTAAACAATAAAATTTTTAAATATAACGCCGTCTATGCCTTGCAAGGCAATGGATTCGATTTCATTTTCGTCATTAATGGGTGTTATTATTCGCATTGTCCATAAATATTCATTGGCAATTTGCTGTATCTCTCGCGTATTTTCTATCTCGCATAATGCATATGATGCGCCGAGATTTGCTGCTATTACGGCGTCTTTTATAGATTCTGTTTTCACGGCGAAAGGTAAATCATTTTTCTTACAATGCATAGCTATATCACTATTTTCTGATAAATTTGAGATCAGAATTATGCTAGATGGGGGGGGTTGTAAAATATCATCAATTGAACTTGCCGTATACCAAGGCTTACACGGGATTAACGAATGGCCGAATACTAACATTGGATTATCCTTGATGCTTATCTTTACAAGCTTTTGAGCAATAAAATCTGCCGCTAAACCTGATCATATCCTTTTCGGACACAAAAGTACCACATGTATCACACTCTAACATATTTTGTACATCTTTTTGCGATGGTGTTGTTGGTAATAATTTGCCGCCAAAAAGCTTATATATTCCAAAAAACAATAAACCGATTATTATAAATTTAAGCAACATGAACACTCTTTATATATAGATAGTTTCGTCTATTTTTTTGTAATATATCATAATCCAACTGACAGCCAGATACATCTTCGATCTCATCAAATACTCTGCTACCCTTATAAAGCAAATATTGAGTATCGGCATCTCTAAGACCATGTGTAAGATGCAATAAAAATTTAGTATTTGTAACTGCTCTTGAAGTTATCATGTCAAAAGACATTTCGGTTATCTCCTCTACCCTTTTGGCTTCAACTTTTACATTTTTAAGTCCAAGTTCTATAATAACAAAGCGTAAAAATGATGCTCTTTTTTTAAGCGGTTCACTAAGTACAAATGTTGAATTTGGCAGAGCAATAGCAAGCACAAGACCAGGGAATCCTGCTCCTGTGCCAACGTCTAAGATATTTTTTGGAAAAGATATGAAATTGATCGGATAAAGAGCATCTGTTATATTGTCGTATACTGATTTTTTATCTTTTGCGCCTGTTAGATTATGTATCTTGTTCCATTCTAAAAGCAATGATGTAAATCTATCTAGCCTGGATATGGTCACACTATCCAGCTCAATACCATCTGCTATTAGACTATTTGCTATGCTCAAATAAACTCCTTTGCAAATTTATTATTAGAGCATATGTCCCATTTGCTCTTTTTTGACTTTTAAATACCCTATATTGTTTTCAGTAGGCGTCGTAATAATAGGTACTCTTTGCACTATCTCTACACCTTTTATACTCTCTATTTTTTTTGGATTATTCGTAATCAGTTTTATTTTCTTCAATCCAAAATGATTCAATATAAATTCAATGGCATGATATGTTCTTTCATCAGCTTGGAAACCCAATTGGTGATTGGCTGCTACAGTATCAAAACCTTGATCTTGAAGTGCATATGCATTGACCTTGTTGAGTAATCCTATATTTCGTCCTTCTTGACGATGATATATGACCATGCCACCATGTTCGGCTATCATTTTTAATGCAGCGTCCAATTGCGAACCGCAATCACATTTTTGAGAACCAAAGACATCGCCTGTTACGCACTCTGAATGTACACGCACTAGAGGAATTTCCGGTAATGGATCTGTAAAGACAGCCAAATGTTCTTGACATCCGTCTTTGAATGCCTGAATACGAAATGTTCCATGACGTGTCGGCAATGATGCTGTGCTTGAAATTTGTATATTTGTTTTCATGAAAAGGATTATATCCAAATGGTGTTAAAATTTAATACAATTATGTTTTAATATTTTATATTTTGATAATTATATGATCACTATTTTTGGCTATAATAATATAAATACCACAGGAGCAATGATATGAAAACCATATATTTTATCAGACATGCCAAATCAGACTGGAGCAAAGAAAACATAGCCGACCTTGATCGAGGTCTAACCAAACGAGGATCTAAAGATTTGAAATCGATGAGTTCTTATCTTTTGAAAAAAAAGATCAAACCTGATTTAATACTTTCAAGTCCGGCATTACGCGCCAAAAAAACAGCAAAAAAAATATCTAAAAAAATCAAATACAATAAAGATATAAAATACATGGATGAGCTTTATATGCCTGATCCTAAAACTATATTGGATATCTTGTCAGATCAAAAAAACAAAAACAAAAACATCTTTCTTGTAAATCACAATCCTGCACTTACTGATCTAGCCAACATGTTAGCAGATGAAAAAATTGATAATATACCGACACTTGGTATCGTAGCTATCAAGTTTGATATCAAAAAGTGGGAAGATATTAAAGACCATAAAGGAAATATAGATTTTTTTGTCTATCCGAAGCTATTAAAAAAGTCATAACCTGATATTAATATATAATTTTATCGTTTTAGCTTATTAGTGGAATACTTCTTGCATATCAATTGACATATTTCCAAAAAGGATTATATGATGATTGATGTTATCTGCGGAGCTATCTTAAGTTATTTTTTATTGATCGGAAGATTATTTTATTATCTTTCATCAAAAAATGAGATTATTTATGAGTAGTGCTACACATGAAAAAACTTTGAAATACGCCAAAGGGTTTTCACAATATAAAGGTTTTTATGCCCAACATCGTAATTTGCTTTTTTCTAAATTAGGATTAGGAACTTTTAGGCCAGAACCGTATAAAGAAGAAAATTATCTATTTTCATTTGAAGAACCTTTAAGCAAAGCTATTTTAAACGGAATAAACCATATAGATACTGCAAGCAATTATCGTTACGGTCAAAGTGAAAAAGAGATAGGAAAAGTCCTGGCATCTCTATCAAATAAGGTTGATAGAAAATCTCTGATCATTGCCTCAAAAGGCGGATTTATTCCACTTGATTTTCCATTCCCTTCCAACCCGTATGCATGGATCGATGAGCATATAATATCTTCTGGTCTCGCAACAAAAGACGATATTGAGCTGGATCAGCATTGTATGACACCGGATTTTTTGGAATGGTCGTGCAAAAGAAGCCTTGCTAACCTAGGCATAGACAAACTCGATATATATTATTTGCACAATCCAGAAATGCATCTCATTCGATTAGGACAAGATACATTTTATAAAAATATTTATAGTATCTTCGAACGATTTGAAACATTGGCTGATGAAGGACTCTTTGCAAATTACGGTGTAGCAGTATGGAATGCCTTTATCACTGATACAATAGAACATATAAGTTTAGAGAAGCTAGTTTCTATTGCCAGAGAGGTTGGTGGCCAAAATCACCGCTTTGCCTATATCCAAACGCCATTCAATTTAGCAAAAACAAATATCTATACTCAAGAAACCCAAAGTATAAATGGCGATAAATGCACCTTGATTCAAGCAGCTCATCGTTTAGGTATCGGAGTTATAACATCTTCATCATTGCTTCAAATGCATCTGTTTAAAAAGTCTTTTGCTGCTGAAATCGGCGTTGTGCTTGATGAAAGCATGACACTAGAAAACGATATCCAGCTAGCTCTCCAGTTCGTAAGATCCACGCCTGGGATAGTTAGTTCTCTCTTTAGTACAAGGTGGCAAGATCATGTGGAGCAAAATTGCAAAATTGCAACCATTAGTCCTGCAAAAAACAGTAAATATGATCTGCTATACAGGTTGCCAAGATGATGTATGATGTGATCGTAATCGGAGGCGGAATAGCCGGGCTTATGGCAGCCATTGAAGCCAAAACTGATAATAATAGAGTTGCGGTAATGACGAAAGGAAATATCTTTAAATCAAATAGTGCACTTGCGAGTGGGGGCATAAATGCGGTATTGGATGCTGATGATTCTGTAGCGATTGAACAACATATTAATGATACGCTCATAGGAGCTTATGGTCTTGGCGATAAAAAAACTATCTCATATATGTGTTATCGTGCACCTAAGATGATAGAAAAACTAGTCAATATGGGCGTAAAATTTGATCGCGATGAGCATGGGAATATATTACAAAGAAGTTTTGGCGGTGGGCGTAGTAAAAGAACATGTTTTATCGGTGACAAAACGGGTGCAGAAATTACTCAAGTTTTGATAAAAAATGCAAACGATAAAGGCATAAAGTTTTTAGTAAATAATTTTGCAATGAATCTAACAACACTTGATCACAAAATAAGCGGTATTGTCGCGCTCAGAAGATCTGATTCTTCAGTAATTGTTTATCCTGCAAAATCAGTTATTTTAGCAGGTGGAGGATATGCAGGGATCTATAGAGGATACAGTACAAATGCACAAGACTACACTGGCGACCTATTGGCTATTGGTTTAAGAATGGGATTGCATTTAAAAGACATGGAGTTCGTACAATTTCATCCAACAGGTTTTGTAAAAACAAATTATTTAGTAAGCGAAGCAGCCAGAGGTGAAGGAGGATATCTTATTAATGGCGATGGAAAAAGATTTGTAGATGAACTTGGTGCTAGAGATATAGTCGCTAGATCCATAATGAATCAGATAGAAAACGGCAAAGAAGTATTTTTGGATCTAAGACACTTGCCTAAAGAGATTATAGAAACCAAACTTCCGGCACTGTATAAAACAGCTTACATGCAAGCCGGTATTGATATAAGTCAAGAACTGCTGCCCATAAAGCCAGTCGCTCACTATACTATGGGCGGGATTGAAACCTATATGGTCAAAACCGATATAGAAGGATTGTTTGCTTGTGGAGAATGTGCATCTAACGGCGTACACGGAGCCAATAGACTAGGAGGAAATTCTTTGCTTGAGGGGATGGTCTTTGGGGAAATGGCCGGGCAAAAAGCCTTGGCACATTCCAAAACAAAAGATTTTTTACCTATAGATTACCGCAATGTAATAAAAGATATTAAATTAGTTGATCATATTTTTAGCTCAGATACGACCAAAAACTTTAATGCTATGCGTATAAGTTTAGGCAAAGTTATGTTTGATAATGTCGGGATTCAAAGAGATGAACAAGGCTTGATCAAAGCATACGATTACATAAGCTACCTTAGAAGCGAAGTGCCAACACTGCACTGCGTCAACAAAGAAAGAACAAATAACGTAGAACTCATCGCCATACTTGAACTGCGAAATGCACTAGAAATTGCCGAAGCGGTAATATTGTCGGCGCTGAAACGACATGAGAGTCGAGGCTCTCACTATCGCAAGGATTTCCCGCAAAGTAATGACAACGAACAACAAAATATAATGGTAAAAGAATTAAGCAAAGGTCAACTAAGGGTTTGGTTCAAAGAAAATCAGCTCTTATACAAAATCAGAAAATGGTTTTCAAATAATTAAAAAGGAGAAGAGATGGCAAAAGTTATGATAAGAGAAAAAGAGGACAAAATATATTTTTATATCGCAAAAAAAGATATGGAAGAGATAATAGAAGAGATCGAATTTGATCAAGATAAAAAATGGGGAGGAGAGGTACGATTAAGCAATGGTGAGCTTTGGTGGATCGAGCCTGGCATAAAACAGCTCCCAAAAGAGGCTGTATGTAAAAAAATAGAGGATTGATGAAAAAATAGACATAAAATGCAAATATTTATACCAACAATAATCTTATAATATAATCATATTAAATTATAAAAAGGAAGTATATGCTGCCAAACTGCAAAACTTGTCTAAGCAATCGTGAGTTATCCGTACTTTATGATATTGCTATGAATATCTCAGACTCCCGTGATGCAGTTAAATCAGCCGAGCGCTCGCTAGCCGCCCTCAAAGAATCGTTGCAACTTGAAAATTGCGCTATTTATAGACTTGAATCTGATGAGAAACTGCACATATATATAGCCAATGGCTTCAATAAATATCAGCAAGCAATGTCAGAATATCATATAGGAGAAGGGGCTACAGGATTAGCAGCCAAAAACAAAGAACCTATAGTAATTGCAAATATTCATAACGATACATTATTTTTAAACAAATCCGGGAATAGAAATGCTGAAACTATCTCATACATTGCAGTACCTATGCTTGTAGAAAATAAAGTATGGGGGGTGTTGGCAGCTAATTTGACTAAATCTACTGAGATTGATTTTGATGAGACAGTCAAAATTCTTTCTATTATAGGTTCGCTTTTGGGTCATTTTTTACATGCACAATATATTTTGTCGCAAGAAAAAGAACATCTCCAAGACCTAAAACAGTACTACAAAATGGAATGGGATTCTAAAGTACATAATTTTGGAGATATTATCGGCGATAGCACACAAATGCAAATCATATATAAGATTATTAATCGCATAGCGCAAAGTGATGTAACAGTACTTGTGCGAGGAGAGACCGGTACAGGCAAAGAACTTGTCGCTGCTGCGATTCATAAACGAAGCAAGAGAGCAGATGAACCGTTCGTAAAAATAAATTGTGCCGCAATTGCTGATAGCTTAATAGAGAGTGAACTATTTGGACATGAAAAAGGTGCTTTTACGGATGCAAAAGAAATGCGTAAAGGACGTTTTGAGCTGGCACATGGAGGTACGCTATTTCTAGATGAAATCGGAGATATTTCCGCTTCTGCACAAGTCAAACTTTTAAGAGTTCTTCAAGAGAGAGAATTTGAACGTATAGGAGGTAGTAAAACTATTAAAGTTAATGTGAGATTGATAGCCGCAACAAATCGAAATCTTGAAGAAATGGTCAAAGAAGGAAAATTTCGCGAGGATCTCTACTACCGACTAAACGTAATACCGATAGATATGCCGCCTCTTAGAGAAAGAGGGGAAGATATAAAGCTTTTGGTTAATTTCTTTTTGGAGCGTTCAATGAAAAATCACAAAAAAAAGATAGTCATAACCGAAGAAGCGATGAACGAACTCATGTCATATAAGTGGCCTGGCAATATCAGAGAACTCGAAAACACAATCGAAAGAATAGTTCTAATGGGCAGTGACGATGGAATTAGCGCTGAAGAAATGCAGCTGCTTTTACCTGCTTTAGCATCCAAAAAATAAAAGGAGCAATAAAATGTCTAACAAAATAACTTATCATGATGAAGTATTAACCCTAATAGACGATGCTATGGAAGAAGGATATATGGCAAGAAACATTGCAATAAGCACTCCAAATGCCAATAAGTTTACAATCCAAAGAAGTTCAAAAAATATTAATATGACTATTTTGTTTTCAGTTCCTAATTTGGAATTTAAAAATGAGATCATGCAAATAGATGAACTTCTAGGTCAATCGCAGGTTCCTATTCAAAGTTATCTTATTATAAATAAACCATGGCAAAGGGCTGAAAAGCTGCAAAAACATTTAAAAGCCCTGCAGGTGGCATATGATACTTATGATGAATTTGGTACATGGTATGGAACAAAAATAATAGAAGGCAGCTTAACTGATCTTCTTTGTAAATCTCTTTTTTTGATCAGCAAAGATGGTGCTGTTTTTTATGTCGATATTCCATCTGACATGTCAGATGGAATAAATTTAGAAAAGCTGCATATCGCACTTAATAAAGCATTTTCTATATATACAGGAGTTGGATGTCATGGATAAAATTAAAGAAACGTTAGTAAATGGTACTTTGATACCGTTTTTAGGTATGGGAGTATTTAAAGGTGCGATCGCATCCGATGGAAGCATATTGCCGTTTGATAGTGACAGCATGTCACTCGCCCTTAATGATAATCGACCTATGAGCACAAGATTAATGTATGAATATACAAGAGTAGCAATGAGCTTGGAGCAACGAAAAGGCAGAGAATTTATAGTTGAAATGACAAACCATATCTACAGCTCTAAACAATATGAACTTCCGCCTATATATCAATATCTAAAAACTGTGCAACCAAAATATATGATAGATACCAATCTTGATGATAGCGCTTGTAAAATATATGAAGATGTAGAACATTTCATGATAGTTGGAATTTCTAGGATCATGGGCAGCCAGGATAGATTCATCATCTATAAATATGACGTAAATACAAAAAACTATAATGAAATCTACAAAGAAGATTTAAACACTTCTATCCCGATCTTATTTAAACCTCTAGGTTCGACTATGCCGCGAAAGAATTTTATTATCAGTGACGCCGATTTTGTAGATTGGCTTACAGAAGCTATGGCCGGGTTTGCAATGCCACCTTTATTAAAAAGGTACAAGGAAGGAAGATCATATCTGTTTTTGGGTGTTGATTTTTCCAAAGATACATATCGGATGGTAGCCAATGAATTAACTTTGGGACTAAATGACGGCTATATAGTTGATGATAAAAATTTGTTGAGTAAAAAAGAAGAGCGATTTGTCGCTACTCATAATTTATCTAAGGTAGCACTTGGATTAGAGGATTTTATCAAAGGATTATAGTGAAAAGCGATAAAATTTGTGATTTCTGTGGCAAAAGCATAGACAATGTGACAAAAATTTTTAGTGCAGAAAATGCACACATTTGTAATGAATGTATAGATACATGTCACGAAGAATGGCATAGATTCCAACTAGAAAATCATAAAGAGGAATTTCAAAAAGGTCTTGCACTTCCTCATGATATAAAAATACATCTTGACAAGTATGTGATCGGGCAAGAGGAAGCCAAAAAAGTCTTAGCAGTAGCATTGTACAATCATTATAAACGAATCGATAAGCCAAAGATCAAACAAATAGAGATAGAAAAAAGTAATATTTTGTTGATAGGCCCTACAGGAAGCGGTAAAACATTACTGGCAAAATCTTTGGCAAAAATCATGAATGTTCCATTTGCGATAGCTGATGCGACAGCATTAACCGAAGCAGGATATGTAGGAGAAGATGTAGAATCAATCTTGTCAAGGTTATTGGTTGCAGCTGATTATGATATAGAAAAAGCTCAAAAAGGTATTGTCTATATAGACGAGATTGACAAAATTGCACATAAAAGCGAAAGCGCAACAAGCGGGCGTGACGTATCCGGCGAAGGGGTGCAGCAAGGTTTGCTAAAAATACTAGAAGGCGCAGAAGTTTATGTACCAATCAAAGGCGGACGCAAAAACTCATCAGCTGAAACTATTATATTTGATACAACACATGTATTATTTATATGCGGTGGAGCATTTGTCGGTTTAGAAAATGGTGTTTTAAACCAAAAGAAAAAAACCGTAAATACCATGGGTTTTTTAAAAGAAGAAAAAAATGATCAATTACCCAAAGATATTGTGCCAAAAGATCTAATAGCATTTGGAATGATACCTGAATTTATAGGACGAATTCCTGTAATCGCAAAACTGAACGCATTAAGCGCACAAGACCTTATCAGAGTTTTACAAGAGCCACAAAATGCAATTATTAAACAATACGAGGTTCTTTTTGAACTTGATGGGATAGATTTGGAATTTACACAAGACGCGCTTGAATATATTGCTAATCTTGCGGAAGAAAAAGAAGTTGGGGCTAGAGGGCTAAGAGGAATTATAGAAAAAATCATGCTGCCGCTTCAATTTGATCTTCCATCAAAATCAAATATCTCAAAATGCATCATCACTAAAGAATTTATCGAAAATAAAGAAGCTGTCAAACTGGAATATAAGCTTCAAAAGGAAGCCAATTGATCACTCAAAGGCTAGCTCTTTTAGATGATATTTATGAGCTATGCGATTTACTTAAGATTCTTTTTGAACAAGAAGCAGAATTTTCTTATGAACAAAAAAAACAAGGAAATGCATTAAAAACACTTATTGATTCTCCGCAATTAGGACATATATTAGTCATTGAGGTATCCGATAAAATCATTGGCATGGTTACGATTTTGTATACATTTTCTACGGCCCTCAATGAAAAAGTCGGATTACTCGAAGATATGATAATCGATCATGAGTATCAAAATAAAGGCTTCGGATCCATGCTGATGGATTATGCGCTTGAGTTTGCTGGATCACAAGGTTTAAAACGCATCACACTTCTAACTGACGGAATAAATATAAAAGCTCATAAGTTTTACAAAAAAAATCATTTTTCTTTATCTTCGATGGTACCGTTCCGTAAAATATTATAAATATCAACAACTTCTTATCCAATGGAATGAAACTTGCATAAGAACTCCTAAAATATAAGGAGTAACAAATGGCAGTAATGATCACAAATGAATGTATCGCCTGTGATGCTTGTGCAATGGAATGCCCGGTAGCAGCGATTTTGGATGAGAAAAATGAAAAAAACCCTCATGGGAATAGATATTATGTAAAACCGGAAAGCTGTGTAGAGTGTGTTGGACATGCTGATTCACCTCGCTGTGCCGAGGCTTGTCCTACACAAGGAGCCATAGTATGGGATATGCCATACACCGTGGAATTTGAAACATACTATACAAATGGCAATAACGACGGTACTTACGCGATTCGCGTACACAACAAAAAAGGCCTTATGCTCCCATCTGTAAAAGAACAGTCATTTATAGAGCATGTATCACAAAGTGATAGACAATCACATGCCATGCTTGGCGATTGGTAGGTAGCAATATGGCCGTTATGATTACAGATTGCTGTATCAATTGTGATACATGTATTGATGAGTGTCCGGCTACAGCAATAGTGAACGCAGACAATAGTCCTCTTGATACAAAAGAGTACACTTATGTTAAACCTGAAAAATGTATCGAATGTGTTGATAGTACCGTGCCAAAATGTGCCGATGTATGTCCAACCGAAGGCGCAATAGTTTGGGATATGCCGTACACGGCATCGTATCATCAATATTATATGGATGGTCAGACACAAGGCTTATATTCTATCAGGGTGCATCCAAAAAGAGGAATGCTATCTCCTGAGATGCAGCCTCGCCCATTTAGAGAAAATATCTCTATAAATGACAGAGAATCTCATGAAAGTGTGCTCTAGGAACACTTTATGAATAAGTATATATAACACAAAGGAGAAATGATGAGCTGTGCATGTGGAACATCTAGTAATTTTAACCCAAACGATCCAAAAGCTTTAGAGATACAAGCCAAGATCAGCAATCATCCATGCTATAGCGAGGGAGCTCATCAGCATTATGCAAGAATACATGTACCAGTAGCTTCAGCGTGTAATATACAATGTAACTATTGTAATCGCAAATATGACTGCTCGAACGAAAGCAGGCCTGGAGTTACAAGCGGTAAACTTAGTCCTGAAGAGGCTGTCAAAAAAGTGCTTTATGTGGGCGGAGAGATACAACAGCTTTCAGTTGTCGGTATTGCAGGACCCGGGGATGCATTGGCTAACCCGGATAAAACTTTTACTACATTTAGATTATTGCAAGAAAAAGCTCCGGATCTGAAACTGTGCTTGTCAACAAATGGTTTGAGACTCCCTGAATATATCGATGAGATCATCAAATATAATGTAGATCATGTAACTGTGACCATTAATACTGTAGATGAAACAGGAAAAATAGGTGCGAAGATCTATCCGTGGATACATTGGGAACATCGCAAATTAAAAGGTAAGGAAGGTGCAAAATTACTTCTTGAGAAACAACTAGAAGGCATCAAAATGCTTACAGATAGAGGTGTATTGGTAAAAGCAAATTCTGTACTCATCCCAGGTGTAAACGATAAAGATCTACCAAATGTTGCCAAAAAGCTTAAAGAACTAAATGTCTTTTTGCACAATATCATGCCATTGCTCTCAGCTCCAGAATTTGGAACAAAATTTGGCTTAAGTGGCGTACCAAGCGCAACGGATCAAGAAGTAATGGCAGCCCAAGAAGCATGCGGAATGGATATGAAGCTTATGAGCCATTGCAGACAATGCAGAGCTGACGCGGTTGGGCTCATTGGTGAAGATAGAGGTAGCGAATTTACCAGAGAAGCATTCGGTGCTATGGATTTTGATACCCTAGAGAAAAAATATAATATCCATGCCAGACAAGAAACGCATCAAAAAATAGAAACATGGAGAAAGGCACTTGAATATGCAAATGAACGCATCAAGATAGAACAAGCATCAAAAGAACAATTAAGTTCATCTGGCCAAACCAAACTAGTTGCAGTTACAACTTCTGGAGAAGGTGTGATCAATATGCACTTTGGAAGTGCAAAAGAATTTCTGATCTATGAAGCCGGAGATAAAGCTATCAAATTTGTGATGCACCGTAAAATAGAGAGCGCATATTGCAGTGGTCCTGAAAATTGCCATGGCAATAATCCTATTGAAGAGATCAAGCAAACACTAAAAGACTGTGATATTCTTTTGACTGAAAAAATAGGGGAATGTCCAATGGAAGAGCTAGGCTCCATCGGATTAATTTGTGATGATAGTTATGCCTTACAACCTATCGAAAAATCGGTTTTCGAAGCAACGAAGAAATATTTTTTCCAATTGGTCAAAGAGGTAGGATAATGTAACGGAATAGTTTTTGCATATTGATTTATAAAAACTAAAAGGAGTAATAAATGATACGCATCAATGATACTACTTTACGCGATGGCGAACAAGCTCCTTTTGTTGCTTTTAATACAAATGAAAAAATTAAAATTGCCAAACTGCTTTATGAAGCAGGTGCTGACGAGCTCGAAGTCGGAATTCCTGCTATGGGAAAAAAAGAGGTACAAGATATCAAAGAGATTATAGCTCTAAATCTACCCATTCCTATTATGAGCTGGAATAGAGCTGTACTAGAAGATCTGGAGGCATCTTTATCGTGTGGAGTTAATGCTGTTGACCTCTCTATTCCTGTTTCAGATTTGCTTATTGATATCAAATATAAAGGAAATAAAACAAAACTCCTATCTTCATTGGAACAAACAATTAAGCTTGCCAAACAAGAGGGTCTCTTTGTATGTATCGGCGGAGAAGATGCCAGTAGAGCCAATGAAGCATTTCTCAAAGAAATACTTTCTTTGGGAGTTGAATTTGGGGCAGATAGATTTCGCTATTGCGACACTATAGGTATTTTGACACCTATGAAAACATATCACGCAATATCTACACTCGCATCATGGGACTTGCTTCCTATTGAGATGCATACCCATAATGATTTTGGGATGGCAACAGCCAATGCAATTGCTGGTATTGAAGCGGGGGCCATAAGTGCCAATACCACAGTAATTGGCTTAGGCGAGCGTGCCGGGAATGCCTCTTTTGAGCAAGTATTGATGAGTTTGGTTCATCAATTTGGAGATTCTCGCACGATGCAAGCCCAAAAGCTGCAAGAGCTTGTCATATGTGTCAGCAAGGCAGCAAATAAACCAATTGATGCCAATTTGCCTATCGTAGGAGAGCATATCTTTGCTCATGAATCTGGCATACATGTCAATGGCATGATAAAGAACTCTAATGCCTATGAACCTTTTTGCCCAGAGGAAGTTGGACTGCATCGAGATTTTCCGATAGGCAAACATTCAGGAACATCTACATTGTGGTATCATCTGAAATCTATCGGTATAAGTGCTGATAGATCTACTTTATTTCGAATGCTACCTAAAATAAGAGAAATCGTAACTGGCCGCAAAAAAGTATTGAATCTATTTGAACTTAAAGAGCTATATCTATGTTCGTAGGTTGGATCCGTCCTAATATTGAAAATGATTTGGCACAGCTAAGCAAAGAACTCTTGTGCGATAAGCATTTATGTTATCGTACATATAAATATAATATGAGTTTATGTTTTGGAGCTTATGATAATGATAAACTAGTCGGCTTTATTAGTGCTTTCGCTTGGGAGAATAGTATCTTGATCAACAATTTCTACTATACCAAAACACTGGATAGTGAGACCAAAGTGCGACTAATAGGATTATTGCTTCGCAATCTCCCAACAAAAGAGCAACCGATCTTGGTACTTGCTAATGAGTACGAAAAAGAGCTTTTCTCGCAAGCTTATTTCAAAGAGTATGCCTCGTTTTATCAAGCTATTCATCAAGGCGGCGGAGTAGCATTCCATTTTTCTCATGCCACGGCCAAAAGTATTAGTGGTGAAAACTACTTATCTGTTGCCAATCAATTAGATATCCAAGCATTTTGCATGGAAAGAATGCACTATTTAAAAGAAGTTATGCAACGTCCCTCCTCTTTACCTCTTTGCACTCCCAATGGATTTTTGCACTCTTATGCATTAGGAGAAAGATATATCAAAATTGCTCCATGGATCATGAAAGCTTCTGCATATAGTGATGCTGAAAAACTTTTACGAGGAGTGCTGTATCACAGAGGCTTAAAAAAAGTGATAGCATTGATCCCTAGCACTATTAGAGAAATTACTGATCTGTATGAAATGTATAAGTTTGAATTTACACAATCATACCACCTGATGTATCTACGGCAACCTCCTGCCTTCCAATTAGATATGATCTATGCATTTTAGGATAAAACAACAAAAGGAGTAAACATGGAAACAATAATAGACGAAAAAGAGATAAAAAAAATATTTGCCGGATACAAACGTAAAGTTGTTGAAATAGCCGGAGAGATTCACGATATAGTAGAAGATACAATATGGACAGATTACAATAAACTTCCGATTTTGAGCCAAAAGATCCAAGATGCTATGCAAGATGTTATAAAAATGAGAGCGGAGCATGATTTTTTATCATAAGAGATAAATATGAAAAAGCTTGAAGATAAAATCATATGTGAATGCGGAGATAAATCTGTCAAACAGGCTATAGAGATATTTTGCTCTTCTTCGCTGCCATATAAAAAAGCCAAAAAACTAGTCACACAGTGCAATCATGCCGCTTGTTGCAGAGGTCCTCTAATGAGACTTTTTGAAATGGTAAAATCCGGAGAAATTGATTATGAAGAGATCGATCTCTTGATAGAACAAATAGATACAAAAAAATGTGATATTAAAAATTAAGAAAACGTGTAAAGTTTCTTACGCTCTTTCGAAGATGGTATATCAAGAAGTTTACGATATTTAGTAATGGTTCTTCTTACCATGCTGATCCCATATTTTTGTGTGACTTTACTCATGATCTCATCATCAGTAAGTGGTGCATTATGAGATTCATTATCGACTAGTGCTTGCACATAATTTTTAATTTCAGATGATGATAGATTATGTGTAATTGCATTTGTAAAAAATGATTTCAAAGAAAACGTACCACGTTCACATTGAAGATATTTGTTGGATACTGCTCGGCTAATAGTTGATTCTTCGAATCCAAGCTCTAATGCAATATCAGACATAGTCAACGGTTTTAGTTCACCGCCTAGAAAAAATCTTGTCTGTTTATCTACGATACTAATGACAAGTTTATACAGCGTTGCTTTTCTTAACTCCAAAAGACTTATTAAGTCTTTTGCTTCTTTTAGTTTTGATCTAAGTTCACTGTTTTTAGCCAAAAATGGATCTTTTATCTCTATATCGGGATAATAATCGTTATTGATCTTTATAGTTATATCATCATCTACTTCTACGAAAAAATCAGGGATTACATATGGTTCATCATCTATATAATCTATAGCCGGCGGATGATTTAGCATTTTTATGACACGCATTGCTTCATCAAAAAAGTGATGCTTATGGTATTTGTCTATATTCTTAAGGTTTTTCACTATGATACAAGCAAGCTCATATATTCCACTTGGCACATCCATGGCCTCCAATTGGAACAAAAATGACTCTTCATTATTCATAGCACCTACTCCATAAGGTTCAAGATATGCAAACCGTTTGCGTATTGTCTCTACAAACTCATCGGTAGTATTACATTCGATGGCGATTTGCTCTATATCACCTGTAAAATAACCATCACTTTCTATATGCTGCAATATCTCCAATGCAACCTTCTGTGATCTTGGCGTAGGAAAAATAGGTTCGCATATTTGATCTAAAAGTTTATCATATAGTGATTCTTTGTATGTGCCTATATTCTCTATAAACCCACGCTTGTTATCGTCATCATATCGCGATGAATCACTAACTTCAAATGAAGAGGTATGTTCCAAGAAGGGATTTTCGTAGCTATGCTCCTTTAATAGTGTATCTAGTTCTTGGAGGGGTGCTTGTAAAAGCGGTAGCCACATTCGAAGTGAAAGTTGTATGGTCTGTTTTTGTTTTACAGCTAGACCTGGATTATAGTTCATAGCAACTTACCTTTTCTTTTCACTTTGAATATATGGGCATTTTAATACTTCAATCTTACGATGCCACTTGGTTTTGCTATTTTCATTTGGCATGAAAGTCTTGAATTTGGAGTACAAGTACCTGAGCAAATTTCTTTTAGTACTTTGATTTCTTTATCAGTTTTGGGAGTCAAAAACTCCATACCTTGTACTACCTCCACTACGCATGTACCGCACTCACCATCTCTGCATCCAAAAGGCAATGCACTTCCGCTCGCCTCTACGATATCTTGGATAGTGCTCCCCGGTTTGACGTTTATTGCCAAAAAGTCATTAATAATCTCTACACGTGTTGTCATTGTATCTCCTTTGTTTTTTTAATTATATTGTTGACATTGATCGGTTTTATCTTTGATAATCTTACAACAGATTGTCTATTTTAGCATCATAGATAATGTATAATTTTTAATCAATTGTTTGAAAATCACTTTGGCGATCTTTGCTCCTCATTTTTTAAGATTTATTTTTGGTATGTAAAGCTTGCATACGCTTACGATGTGCCTCAATAAAATCTCTCTCTTCCTGGATAGAATCTACATATTCTTCCATTGCTTCTAATTCATGTTCTCTGCATCCCACAATTTCAACCGGCTCACCTCCTAAAAAATGTACTTCATAAACTCGAATTACTTGTAAAAATTCACCCATGGTTTTGACATATCCAATGCTTTCTTTTGGCATCATTAGAGTACCTATAGGAGCATGCGGATACGTACCATCATTTACAATATCTTCCAAAAGACGAACTTTTTGCCCTATATGAAAAAGCGGTTCATCACTATCTTTGCCTGAGCGCTTGGCTGTTACGCTATCATAAAGTTTAATATCACTTTTAGCATCCACAGCTATTTCCTTGCTGCGGAGTACATGCTGCACATCCTTTTAATTTGCCATTTTCAAACATATTCCACACTTCTGCTGCACTAGGAGCATATCCGTCTTTAAATTTTCCATAAACTTTGAGCAATGAGAATTTCAAAAAATCCAACATTTTACCCTCATCATTGGATAGATAATCCATTCCTTTTTTGATCATCATGCTGTACTCTTTTAGTATATGAAAGCGTTTGGCACCTATCAGTGACTTATCATAAGCAATATCAAAAAACTCAAAATAATCTTCAGCATCCCTTAAATGATAAAACTCTTCCAATGATAATGTAAGCATTTTTTCTCCTTTAACTACATGGTGTATCAATAGCTGTGGTTACTGATAGAGGAATATTTTTGATTTTTTTATCGATTTGGGTAGTGAGAGCTTCTTCATTTTGTTCTCCTGTACGAATACGTTCTACCCCACCCACGTCTAGCCACCACATTTTTCCCGCACCCCTACCAAGATCTTGGCAATTGGCTCTGATACATTCCATGGCTATTGCTCTGTTTTTTTCATCAGAAACTACTATTTCTAATTTGACTTTTTCAACAAGATCGGGGCATTGTTGATCTGCTTCTTTGACACCATAGGAACCTTTGCCTACCACTTGTGAAACAGTAACACCTTCTATATTGTTTTGAAACAAGTCTTCCAAGACATCTTTTAAATTATATTCATTAAAAACTGCTACAACTAAAAACATTTTGTTCTCCTTTTTTTATAATCGCAACTCTTGATTAAGCTGTTCAATCCATTGCTCAATCCGCACATCTGTCTTTTGTGACTCATTATGCTCATCTATTGCCAAACCACACAATTTACCATCTATTTCTGCCAAAGAAAAGTCATAGTTATACTCCTCTTTTGGCATAAATCCGACAGCTTTTGCTCCAGCATTAGTAAAGATCTTGTAAAGCTTACCAAGCGCTGAACAAAAATGCTCGCCATGCTTTTGACTATCTCCTGCACCAAAAAATGCTACAGTCTTTCCGTTAAGATCAATATCTTCAAAAGTAATTTCAAAAAGCGGATCCACCCAGCTATGATGTACGTCTCCTTGCCCCCATGTCGAGCTTCCGATAAACAAAACATCATACTCCAGAAGTTGTGCAACCTCATCAAAATCTTCTTCCATATTAATGATATCATCAGTTTCAAATGCTTCATTCAATGCTTCGGCTATTTTGAGACTATTACCGCCTGCCGATGCACAAAAAATTCCTATTTTCAGCATGCCAACTCCTTTTGTAGTTGATAAGTTCGATAAATTGCCAATGCGTCCTCTAACATTTTTTCGCCTTCGTCTATAAATGCATCATAGGTGCGAAATGAATAACGATGGGCATCTTTGAAAAACTTATTAACTATTACTATGCGATCTGCTATGACTACTGCCCTTCCAAATCCTTCATGGCTCATCTCCATAACTACTGAACACATTACTCCTGTCTTCATCTCAAATGCGAGAGCAAGTGCTTGGAAAATGAGACGAATTTCTTTGATCTGCATCTCATCAATATCAGCAATGACAGGAATATTTCTTAGATCTTCTTTGGTTTTGACATATTTTTCACTTAATAATTCCATATCGCTTTTATGCGACCACGTACCGAATTGATCCAATGCTCTTATCTGCCCGACCATAGTTTTTATAAACAATTTTTCCATTATGAAACCTTTCTTTCACATATTTTTTTGATAAAAGGAGGAGGATTGCTCCCTAACATATTCATGAGTTTTGCCAACTCTTCATCGATACTTACCGATTCTTTATATTTGATTGGGAAAATACCATGATTGATGATCTTGGCTGCGGCAGCCGGACCGATATTGATAAAATATACAATATCCACACCATCTAAAAGCTCAATAGTGCGATCAGTATCTTTAGATGCAATCGGTACTACACCATAAAAATTGTAACTATCGTTTGTAATCTCATAGATATGAAACTCTTTGGCAGAACCAAAATGTGCATCGATATGCGTAGTGTTATTCGTCGCAAATGCAACCTTTATAGCATTCGATAAAAAAGAGGTTTGGATATTCATTTGTCACTCCTTGTAAATTAATTTCTTATATTTTATATGCATAAAGTGTTCCATAGGATTTTTAATTATGATGACTATGAACAGAGACACAATTTGCAACCTCAAAAAGAAATTGCGTAGAGCCTTGATATAATATGTCATCTTTCAGTTGGTTCCCTAATGTTTCATAATCCGGGAAACCTCTCATTATCAATGCAGTTTTATATTTTTTTGACAATCTTTCTCCATGAAAATTAGTAATAAGCAGTGTAGACTCATCCAAAAATCTTTCTGCATCATCAAGATCTCCAATAATTATATGACTTGACGGCATCTTGTCTAATGCATCACTTTTAGTTGAAGAAATAGCTGCTTTGATCTTCGCTCCGGCTTCTGTAAGTATCGAAGAAAACAAAACCATTTGATCAGGCTCACACGCCAAAACGACCTTGAGTCCACCCAATATAAAATGCGTATCTAGAAGTGCATCTTGAAGTCGTTTTCTCCATCTCATAATAGAAGCATGAGGCCGGAGCACATGACTTAGACTAATTAGCTCACCATAAAAAGCATCACTTGCACGCAAGCCCCCAATAGTATCAAAATGCAGGTGCTGCATATTTTGATTTTTAGAGCATAATTTCTCACCGCAATTACGCACAGAGGCTCCAATGGTAATGACCGCATGTGATGAACCTAGACCTTGTATCTCGGATACTGAGATGCCGTTACTACTCAAAGCTCCTTGCTTAAGTCCCAAATGCCCATCAAGTGATTCGCTGATATCGGGCAATGCAAATACGCTCCAACCAAAAAGCTCTATCTGCTCTTTTACCCTTTCTACTTCGAGTGGTGTCATACTTACATGGGGGATTAATGTTATTTTTTTTTCTATATGGTCTTGCGGCTCGACTAATTGCTCTATAATTGCTTCGATGGTTTTGGTATATCCGCTTTCCAGCCCTCCTTCGAAATCCGGTGTATGAACATAAACTATGTTATGCTGCGGGTTTAGAATCGAAGCCACTCCTCTGATATCATCACCCTTTGTCTCTGTAAGCCCGGTTGTAAATAAGCCTATGAGTTCAGGTGTTACTTTGGCGGTTATGTTTTTAACTGCTTCACTGATACTGTAATCTCCGCCATCTATCACTGCTGTTATATCATTGACTGCAGTAGTTTGTATGGCTATTGGATCATTAAAGTGTCTTGTAAAAAATACTTTAGAAAAAGATGCACATCCTTGAGCTCCATGCATAAGCGGCATACAATTTTTAATGCCCAAAAATGCCAACAATGCGCCCATAGGTTGAGAAAGCTTAAGCGGATTTATCTCTAATGGTTTATTCATGCAAACCATCCCACGGTGCGGGAGTACCAACTATAGAGAACACCGGATTTTTAACTGCAGCGCAAACATCTTTTGCTAAATTTTCCAGTCCCCCGTAAGCTCCGTAACTAACCTTTTTTTCTTGATTTACATCAACAAAAGCTATTTTTTTCTTGATAGCGGTATATAAACTTCTTCCGCCGGCAAGCAAAATATCTACGTTGTGCTCATCTATGAGTTTTGCTTGCTCATTGGCTGGAGATTTCATGAGTATCGGAACATATTGTTTAGCGATTTCTATATCTTCCAAAGTAGATTTATTTATACTTGTTGCTACTACCTCTATTCCGATATCCTGAAGAGCTGAAGCGATAGACCATGATTTATTGCCTCCTGTATTCAATATAGCCTTTTTGCCTTTTAATACTTCTTTGTAAGGAAGAAGTTTTGTTTCGAGCGCTTCTTCTTCCTCGGCTATAATGATTTCTGCTTTTTTTGACAACTCTTCATTTTTAAATGCAGCCACAATGCTTCGCAAGGCATTAGATGTATCCCTTTTGCCGTAAAACGAAACCGAGATATACGGTATGCCAAACCTCTCTTCCATTTTTCTGCAAAGCGTTATGAGCGATTTGGCACATACTATGACATTTAATTTCGCTCTATGCGCCGTCTGTATAGACTCTATCCTGCCGTCACCTGCAAGAGTGGATACTACCTTGATACCTATTTTTTCCAAGATAGGAGTATATTGCCACATATCTCCCGTGACATTATATTCTCCAATGAGATTGATGCCAAAAGGATGAATCTCATTTGGCTCTTTGGTACCTACGAGTTTATCCAACACCGCTTCTCCGGCTAATCTTGAGCCTAGATTCTTGCTGCCTACAAATCCAGGAGCATGTACGACCACTATGGGAATACTATACTTTAACTCCATACGTGAAGCGATATTGTCCATATCGTCTCCTATCATGGCAGTTACACAAGTTTCATACACAAAGATTGCTTTTGGTTTTTTATGCTTTATAATATACTCTATAGAGTCTTCCAATTTTTTATTACCTCCAAAGATCACATCATTGAGAGTAACGTTTGTGCAGTATCCAAGATAAGTATTGTTTTCTCCATCATAACTACTCGGTGTTGCTCTTGTCTCCCAAGAAGCGCCAAGACACGTTGAAGGTGCATGAACCAAATGCACTGCATCAGCAAAAGGAAATAAAGAGATCTGCGCCCCTTCAAAAGCACATCCGCCGCTAGTAGCTCCTGGCTTTGGTCTATCACAGCTGCTCTTTTTTTGTTCGCTGTGGTTGCAAGCTGACTCATTAAGAAGTTCTTTTATCTGTTTTTTGTTGACCATTATACAAATACCTCGTTTCTAATAATATAAGCTCTTATGCAATAATCGTTCCACAATGGAACACTTTTTGCATTCACTTTTTATATTTCAGCTCAAAGGTGTTTTATGAGTCATGTTCAAGCATTAGCATTTTACAAACAAAAAAAATATGAAAAAGCTTTTTTGATATGGAAAGAAGAAGCTTCAAGAGGCAATGATCAAGCTATGGTAAATATCGGTCTTCTTTATCTTAAAGGCGAAGGGGTCGCACAGGATCCTGTGCTATCAAAAGACTGGTTTGAACAAGCTATCATTTACAATAATGCTTCTGCATATTATAACGTCGCTCTCATGTATCAAAATGCCATAGGAGTAGAAAAAGATGATGCTTTGACGTTGACATACTTTAAGCATGCAGCTTCAAATGGACACATTGGAGCAAATTTTAGATTAGCCCTTATGCTTTTAGACAAAAAAGACAATATCGATCTTTTAAAAGAAGGATTCGAGTATCTGCTGTTCGCAGCAAAAAACGGACATCCTATGGCTATGGCAAAGATAGGAGGAATTGGCAGAAATGTTGAATTGCCGAAAGAACAATATAATGAAATTTTTCGCTCTAAATCAAACGAAACTCAATTCACCATGATCCAAGAAGCTATAGACGAACACATCAAGCCTACATTGCTTAAAGATGGCGGGGATATATTGCTTCTCGAAGTCAAAAATATGCAAAACATTGAAATAAGAATGTTGTATATGGGTAGTTGTTCCGGATGTTCGCTTTCGACTACAGGCACATACGAAATGATTAGAAATATCCTTACAGTTCTAATAGATGAAGGTATAGAGATCTATGCAGCATAACCCAAATCAAAATATATAAAGGAGCTTATTATGAAAATTGCTTTTGCATCCAAAGACGGCGTACATGTAAATGAGCATTTTGGTTGGTGTGAAAAATTTTATCTCTACAAGATAGATTCTAATGGGGTTCACGATCTTGGCACATCCGATGCATCTTTAAAATTCGAAGAAGAGATAGACAGGCTTGATTATAAAATCGAATGCCTAAAAGACAGCAATATAGCATGTGTAGCTCAAATCGGTCCAAAGGCGGCAACTCTATTGCAAAGCTTCGGTATATATCCTCTTAGGTCTTCAAATGAAAACGAAACCATAGAATCGATAAATAATACTTTATATTATTATCTAAAAGATGAACATGCGCCTTTGTGGTTCAAAAGAATTATATACCAACAAGGAATGGCTCTATGAATACAAATAAGGAGGTTATCATGAATTTGGAACAAAAAGTTATCTGTTTTCTGCAAGATCACGCAAGCAGTCACTATTCCCGTGAACACATTGCTCCTCTTGTGGCCAAACAATCTCTTCTTGAAAATCATCTATATCAAGACTTGGGATTTGCAAACCGCATGGAGATGCACCAGTTTATGTCTATGCATTTTCCGTTGCTTATAAAACCAAAAGACGTGCTATGGAAAAAATTTATTTATGACAGTATCGGAGAAGTTGCTCCGGCTTGCGAAAATTGCAATGACAATGTACACTGTTTTGCTTGCCAGAATTAATCAAAACTTTTAAATCTTCTAATATATTATAGATATAACGATTCCATAGAACTATTGCCAAAATATTCTACATTTTATTTTTACAAAATCGAACCAATATTTCAATTTTTTCTTTATATACACTTTCTATGGAACACTATATGCATTATCTCTTTCGTAACTTAATTTATTTCAAGGAGATACCATGGCAGCGTTACGACAAATTGCATTTTATGGCAAAGGGGGGATTGGCAAATCAACCACATCCCAAAACACATTAGCAGCAATGTGCCATTATTATGGTCAAAAAATATTAATTGTAGGCTGTGATCCAAAAGCGGATTCTACTAGACTTATCTTGCACGAGAAAGCACAATCAACTATCATGCAGCTAGCTAGCGAAGCTGGAACTGTAGAAGATCTGGAACTCGAAGATGTATGTAAGCCGGGAGCCGGTGAATTCAATCCAGAAGATGAAACTATCACTGATGGCTACATCATGTGTACAGAATCAGGTGGACCAGAGCCAGGAGTTGGATGTGCAGGTCGTGGTGTTATCACAGCGATCAATTTCTTAGAAGAAGAAGGCGCATATGATGATGAGCTAGATTTCGTAAGTTATGACGTTCTAGGAGACGTTGTATGTGGCGGATTTGCTATGCCGATCCGTGAAGGAAAAGCTCAAGAGATATATATCGTTATGTCTGGAGAGATGATGGCAATGTATGCAGCCAATAATATCTCAAAAGGTATTTTGAAGTACGCAAACACAGGCGGTGTTAGACTAGCAGGTCTTATCTGTAATGCTCGTATGACAGACAGAGAATATGATCTGGCTAAAAACCTTGCGACTCAAATCGGCACACAAATGATCCACTTTGTTCCGAGATCAAACCATGTTCAAAGAGCAGAGCTTAGAAGAATGACTGTTGTTGAATTTGCTCCGAACAGCGAACAAGCAATGGAATATAGAGAATTGGCTAGAAAAATCATAGCAAATGATCTTAAAGTTATTCCTACTCCTCTCGAGATGGATGACCTAGAAGCTTTGTTGATGGAATTTGGTCTAGAAGAAGAAGTAGAAGTAGAAGCAATCGGCAAAAGAGCTGAAGAAGCATAAAAAATAAATAGTAAAAAGGAGAATAAAATGTTTGTATGTGGTTATCACTTCCCAGCAAGTATGGGCAACGACGTAAGTATGGATAAAGTAATAGAAAAAGTAAATGGAGAAGCCGGTGATCTAAGCGGTATATCTTCTATTGAAGTAACCGGTGAAACTGCCAAAGGTGAGATCGTAGAAAAATTTACAGTCACACCGGGATCATTCTTGTTTACTGCATTAGCAGACTATTATAACAAATCAGATGTTCCGGAAAAAGATGGATTCAAAATGATTTACTATACAAATAAATATCAAATCAGTGAGATTTCAAAAGCCGTTGATGGTGAAGAAGAAAAAGCATTATGCAGAAAACTTGATGATATGAATCTTTATAGACTCAAAATAGCATAATTTCTAAGAAAAAAGGAGAAAACAGATGGGTCCGCTAAACTTAGAAAATTTACAAAAAGAAGCAATCGCTGAAATATTGGAATCATATCCGGAAAAACTCAGCAAAAATCGTGCCAAACACCTTGGTGTTGATTCCCCGGAGGAATCCAAAGGAGCATGTGATACTTCAAGAAGCAATAAACAAACAGTTCCTGGCGTCATGAGCCAAAGAGGCTGTGCATATGCAGGCTCAAAAGGCGTCGTATGGGGACCTGTGAAAGATATGATACATATCTCTCATGGACCAATAGGCTGTGGGCAATACAGTCGTGCCGGCAGAAGAAACTATTACATTGGAACTACAGGTATCGATACGTTCGTAACGATGAACTTTAGTACAGATTTTACAGAAAAAGATATCGTTTTTGGCGGAGACAAAAAACTTAAAAAGGCTCTTGAAGAGATCGATGTTCTTTTCCCGCTTAATAATGGTATTTCTATCCAATCAGAATGTCCTATCGGATTGATCGGTGATGATATCCACGCTGTTGCCAAAAAACACAAAGCCGATAGTGCCAAACCTACTATTGCTGTATCTTGTGAAGGTTTTAGAGGTGTTAGCCAATCACTTGGGCACCATATCGCAAATGACATGATCAGAGATGAGATCATGCCAGATGATAGTGCCAGAAAAGATTTTGAAAGCACTCCTTATGACGTAGCCATTGTAGGAGACTACAATATCGGCGGTGATGCTTGGAGTTCGAGAATCCTTCTTGAAGAAATGGGTCTTAGGGTTATCGCTCAATGGAGTGGTGATGCTACTTACAAAGAGATGGCGATAGCACCCAAAGCAAAACTGAACCTGCTTCACTGCTATCGTTCAATGAACTATATTGCACGACACATGGAGCAAGAGTTTGGAGTGCCTTGGATAGAATACAACTTCTTTGGACCGACTAAAACAACAGAAAGTCTTCGTAAAATTGCTGCATGTTTTGATGAAACAGTACAGGCAAAAACAGAAGAAGTGATAGCCAAATATACTGCTATGACAGATCAAGTCATCGCAAAATATAGACCAAAATTAGAAGGCAAAACTGTCATGCTTTATGTTGGTGGACTTAGACCTAGACACGTAATAGGAGCATATGAAGATTTGGGTATGGAAGTTGTAGGTACCGGTTATGAATTTGGTCATGGTGATGACTATAAACGAACAAAAGAAGAGATATCTAGAAGCACACTAATATATGATGATGTAAATGAGTATGAACTCGAAGCATTTGTTAAAAAACTAAAACCGGATCTTGTTGCAAGTGGTGTTAAAGAGAAGTATGTTTTCCAAAAAATGGGTCTTCCTTTCAGACAAATGCACTCATGGGATTATAGTGGTCCTTATCATGGCTATGATGCGTTTGCTATCTTTGCCAAAGATATGGATCTGGCAATGAATTCACCTGTATGGAGCCACACTAAAGCACCATGGGATACAGAAGAGAAAGGAGCTTGATATGCAAAATGTAGAACAAATTGTCAATGGACAAAAACTCTTCTTGAAACCGGAATATCAAGAAGTATTGAAAAATAAAAAAGAATTTGAAAGCAATATGGGCTCAATCGATCCATCAAAAGTCGATGAGATCGCAGAGTGGACCAAAAGCTGGGACTATCGTGAGAAAAACTTCTCTCGTGAAGCGATCACTGTCAACCCTGCTAAGGCATGTCAACCTCTAGGGGCTGTCATGGCGAGTCTTGGTTTTGAAAATACTATGCCTTATGTACATGGAAGCCATGGATGTGTAGCATATTTTAGAAGTTATTTCACTAGACATTTCAAAGAGCCTACTCCTTGTGTAAGCGATTCTATGAGTGAAAGTGCTGCGGTTTTTGGCGGACTTGCTAATATGAAAGATGGTTTAAGAAACTGTAATGCGATGTATAAACCTGACATGATAGCAGTGAGCACTACTTGTATGGCAGAAGTTATCGGTGATGACCTCAATGCATTTGTACAAGGTGCAATAGAAGAAGCAGAAGGTGAATTGGACAATGTCGCTATTACTCATGCTCATACACCTTCTTTTGTCGGCAGCCATATAACAGGCTATGATAATATGATAAAATCAATATTGGAGCAGCTAAATCCGGATGTTTCTCAAAGAGTTGTGGATGAAGAACGCATCAATATCATTCCTGGATTTGAACCGTACCTTGGCTCACTTGCAGAAGTCAAAGAGATAGCAGCTATGTTTAGTGACAAAATAGTCATGATAGGTGACCATGAAGCTCAGTGGAATACTGGAGCAGGAGAATACCAACTCTATAGCGGAGGCACTACACTTGCTGACGCCAAAACAGCTATCAATGCCAAAGCGACTATCAGTTTACAAAAATATTCTACTGTCCAAACAGCAAAAACTATAAAAAATATTTGGAAACAAGAATATGTGACTGCCAATCCTATCGGACTAGGCGGTACTGATGCATTTGTGATGAAACTGAGCGAACTGACAGGCAAACCGGTTCCTGAAGAACTCAAAAAACTAAGAGCACAACTAGTTGATGCTATGCAAGACAGCTATCCTTATATGCACGGCAAAAAGTTTGCGATCTATGGTGATCCTGATTTCTTGCTTGGTCTTGTATCATTCATAGTAGAAATGGGTGGTATACCTACTCATATCTTGTGTCATAATGCTCCTCGCAAAGGCTGGGAAGACGATATGAAAAAGATCTTGTCCAAATCATTATGGAAAGATGAATGTAATATCTGGGCAAATAAAGACCTATGGCACCTAAGAAGCCTTCTATTTACTGAGCCTGTAGATTTCTTGATAGGCAACGTTTACGGCAAAGAGCTTTATAGAGATACGGGCATCCCGCTTATTAGAATAGGTTTCCCTATCTTTGATAGACACCATTTGCATAGATATTCTATCAGCGGATATAAGGGCGCATTGAATCTTCTTACTTGGATTACCAATGCTGTCTTGGATCAGCTCGATGAAGAGACCAAAAATATCGCACAAACAGATTACTTCTTCGACTGCGTCAGATAGATTTTGTGAAAGGCTTACGCCTTTTGCGAATATATAAAATATGTCACTTCAGCACTAAAAAGCAAGGCTTATTACGGTAATGCATGAACAAGCTTTAGTAATTTGTTTGAATGACAATTTTGCTCCACTTTATAAAAAATGTAAAAAGAAAATTGATGATTTTACAAGCGGATCAAAGCCATTTGTTTTTATGTTCTATTGAAAATTTCTTATCTATATTCTACCCATGTTGCCTAAATAATCCTAACAAATTTAACATTCACTTAACAATTTTTTTGTAGAATTCAAGGTTTATTTTTACAAAGGGGAAGAATTTATGGGGCAAAAAATAATAATGTCAATTGTTGCCGCTTCGTTTATAGTAACAGCGAATGCGGCAACCATTGAATTAGGCGAAGTGGCCGTAGAAGCCAAAGCCGATACAAATACTACGCAAAATAAAGCATCTCTGCCAAGCGATACGGCTATGCTGCTTGGAAAAACAGCCGGTGTCAGCATGAATACCGGTGGCGGTATTTCGGCACTTCCTGCAATCCATGGCATGGCTGATGACAGAATCAAAACCAGCATAGACGGCATGCAGATCACATCCGCTTGTCCAAACCATATGAATCCGGCTCTATCATATGTCGATCCATCTAAAGTAGCAAAGATAAAAGCAGTCGCTGGTATCACGCCGGTTAGCGAAGGCGGAGATAGTATCGGGGGATCGATCATAGTCAAAACCAAAAAGCCTAAATTTGCTAAAGATGACAAAATCGCATTCCAAAGTTTTGAGGCTTCATCTTATCGTAAAAGCAACGGACATAATAGTGGTATCTCTTCTGCGATAGACGTTGCAAACGACAAGCTAAGCTTTAGCTATGCCGGCATGTCTGAAAAAGCCGATGATTACAAAGATGGCAACGGCAACAAAGTCAAATCAACACTATTTAAGCGAATTGACCAATCTGCAATACTTGCATACAAGATCAATGAAGACGATACTGTTGCGCTTCGTGTTGGACACCAGGAAGTTCCGTATGAAGGTTTTGTAAACGAATATATGGATATGCTTGACAACAAAGCAACAAGCGAAAATCTAAGTTATGAAGGCAAAATCGGTTCTGCAAAAATAGAAGCAAATGCATTTCACCAAAAAACCACACACTATATGAATAAAATTCTCTCTGAAAGAATCGGCAATATGCCGATGAATACCGAAGCCAAAGAGTCAGGCTACAATATTGCTGCAACTATCCCGCTTTCAGAGATACACACGATCAAGATCGGAAGTGACTATGACAACTACAGACTTAATGACTGGTGGCCACCTGACGAGATTAATAAAAAACCCGGAATGTATCCGAATACCTTTTGGAATATCAATGATGGGAAAAGAGACAGACTAGGACTTTTTGCTGAAGCTACTTCAAGCTGGAGTGAGAAACTTAGTTCAAATGTAGGTATTCGCACGGATATTGTCAAAATGGATACCGGTGATGTTGTAGGATATAATTCAACAATTAACGATCCTATAGATGCGGCTATCTTCAATGCACTTGATCATAAAAAGACAGATCATAATATTGATGTGACTGCGATGCTAACATATGAATACAGTCCGTCTAATGACTACGAGATCGGATTTGCACACAAAACAAGATCGCCAAACATCTATGAAAGATATACATGGGCAGGACTCAATACCGCGATGAATGGCGGCACACTTACAATGCCGATGATGATGGATATGCGTATGGTCAACTGGTTTGGTGATGGTAACGGTTATGTTGGAAATATCAACCTGAAACCAGAAACCGCCGATACCATAAGCCTGACAGGTACTTGGCATGGAGATAGAGATGGCTCTTGGAATGTGAAAGTCACGCCGTACTATACGAAAGTAAAAGATTTTATTGACGCGGACATAATAGGAACTTCAGGCGGTATTAATTATCTTCAATTTGCCAATCATGATGCAACGCTTTATGGTGTAGATGTAAGTGCTGATGCGGTATTATGGAATAATGATAGCTTCGGTCTTGGGACACTAAGCGGAACGATTACATATACAAAAGGCTATAGAGAAGACGGGGGTGACCTTTATCATATCATGCCTTTGAATGCGAATATCTATTTGGAACAATCTATAGGCAACTGGACGAACGGCATCGATCTAGTAGCTGTAGGCAAAAAAGATAAAATAGATGCTGACAGAAAAGAACCGACAACATCAGGATATATGCTTGTAGATCTTAGAACCAACTATAAGATCAGCAAAAATACAAGCATTGATCTTGCGGTGACAAATCTATTTGATAATGCATATGTGTTACCACTTGGTGGAATTGATGTTGTAGATTATTCGGCAAATACTTATACTGCTCTTGCCGGCAAGGGTAGATCCTTTAATGTCGCTTTAAACTTCAAATTCTAAATATTCTTTAGTTTGCTTCTCTTAAAGGAAGCAAACTGCTATTATTCTCCTATTTCCTCGTTCTCT
The DNA here is from genome assembly GCA_028715055.1 of Sulfurovaceae bacterium. Taxonomy (GTDB): domain Bacteria; phylum Campylobacterota; class Campylobacteria; order Campylobacterales; family Sulfurovaceae; genus BN30871. The sequence goes on along the minus strand of JAQTLE010000003.1, from coordinate 338,303 downwards.
GGAAAAAAAATTATTTTCTTCGATTATTAAATATAGTGCTGGGTGAAAAACGACAACTTTGATTGTCAACAAGGCTATTCTCAACATATCATCGCTAAAATATTGGAGCTTAATCAAGCCAGATAGGGGATAATTAAGAAAAAATGAAATATAGAGCATTAATATCATCTCCTATTGCGCTATTGCCCGAGTTGGCTAAGGGCTATGTTAGTTCAAATAAGGAGAGATAAATGGATGGTGGGATTTTGATATCATACAAAGTGTTATGTGATGGAGACTTCTATAGTTCTATAACTATGGAAGACTTATTAAAAAATGAAAATGTACTAAGGCTCATCAAAAATGAATTTGCCAAAGGGCATAGAAATATTGATATTAATTTTGATAAGAGTAATACGACCATTGAATTAGTTACAAAAAAAGATATTCAAACATTTGAAGTGCGTAAAGATGATTATGCAGATGTTTTGGTTTTAGCAGAAGAAGATGCTACGGCTAAAAAGTTATTCAAAAAAGATTGTTCTATGGTTGAATTGGTTGATATCGAGACTTTTTAGTCTCAAAACGGAACTGTTTTTCAAACTCAGAAATGAAATACAAGGGTTGAGAAAAAAGAATTCAATTTTCCTCGTTCCTCAGGATGGATTACTTTGACTCATCCTCTATTTTTCGTATACCCCAGCGAAATTTATCCAAATAAAATCCTTTATCCAGATCAGAGATTATGACTCCGTAGGCTTTACCGGAACTTGCGTGGATAAACTTCCCATCTCCTAGATAGACCCCGCTATGATTGACATGGTTTCTCTCATAAGTGTCAAAAAAGAGTATATCTCCTTTTTCCAACTCCTCTCTAGAGAGCTTTTTACCGCTTTCAGACTGATCTATTGACGTGCGGGGAATAGAAATACCGATAGTTGTGAAGATGTAATACACAAATCCGGAACAATCAAAATGATCCGGTCCTGCTTTTGTAGGTTCATAGCTACTGCCCAGTTTACTTTTTGCAAGCAAGATCAGTTTGTCAACTTTACTCATATTGTCCGTTGCATTGTTCTCTTTAGGCTGATAAGACAGATCATTTTGCTCATTAAGTTCGTTTGACTCAATAGTTGTTTCAGCGTTTACAAAACAAGTCAGAAGCATAAGGATAAAAATTTTAATAGATTTGTTTGATCTCATATGCTCATCCTAAAAGTTATAGTTTGATTCTATCAAAAAAATGTCCATTTTGGCATTATCTTTATTTATAGGTATCTCTTTCCCTCGTTTCAATGGTCTCTTCGGAAAGGAATGAATAAATTTATACTTATTTTTCACTACATCAACAAAATTTATTTTACTGTTTCTGATCCACTAGAAAAAATCTCACCTGTTTCTAAAATTTCATTCAATGTTGCCATTTGGTCCCCAGGGTATCCAATAGCTTTTGCGTGCCACGGAATCCTAATATTGCCAGGCACTTCAATTATTCCTCTTCCGGTATACTCATTTTGATAAGAGCTATGAGAATCAACTTGATGCGGGTATAGATCAGTTTGTACACTCATAAACACATGGAGTTGCTCCAAATCCGTTGTACCATAAACTTCCCACTCAACCTGATTATCGTTTAGCCGCTTGAGGCTTGCTTTGATCGTTGTTGACATAAAATCCTCCATCCTATAGTTGTAATCTCGTTCCTATCATGATGGGAACGTATACTTATTTTTAATAATTATAACTAATTTTAGACAGTTTCATTCTATGCCCATAAATGAGGATTATGCAGACAAGATTTTATGATGTTTTATATCTGCGTTCCCATTGGGACGATGGGAACGATGAAAAGTAGTTCTGGAAATATAAACCTCATATTTGAGGCTCAAATAATATTTTTTGGATAGTAGATAATCTTCTAAAAATAACAAGTAAATTTTTTATTTCATTTCAATTTTTATTTTCTTTTTTTGTTTTGGTTCTTCATCTATTCCCAGATTGTTTGTTGTTATTAATCTTTTTAATTCTTTATTTTCTTTTTCTAGTTTAATAATTTCATTGTTTCTTCTGTTGTATAAGTTTTCATATTGATTGTTACAGTTTTCTATCTTGCTATTTGTGCTTTTTTCTTTTTGATATTTTATAGGTTCTTTGTTTTCATTTATATATGCCGTTTTTAATGTATTTAGTATTACTATGTAATTTATATGATTTGCCTCTAATACTTTTTTCATTTGAGTATTTTCATTATTTATTTTATGATAATAACTACTGCTTTTATATTCATAACTCCAGTATTTTTCCCAACATTTATCTACATCATTTTTTGTTCCAGTTATATATCTTGCTGTTTGTCTAAAACCTTCATTTATTCCTTCTTGTGCCCAATTATTTTCACTATATAAATTAATACTTATTATGACGATCCCTATAATTATTTTAATCATATTTAGATCCTTTTTTGTTTTATCTAAAAATTATTCTCGCTATTCTAAAAGTGCTCACATTTGTTTTATATAATCTATTTTGTGAGTATATACTTTTTTAACTTTGCTTCCTTTTGCATAACATCAGATAGCATCTCTCTAGGTATTATTAGATATATCATGTTTAATTCTATTAAAAATATCCATTTAAACGTTACATTTTCAAAGCTTTTGTTGGATTAAAAAATAGTACCAGAGAATATTAACCTCGTATTTCAGAGGCTTAAATTATATTTATTAGAAATTGTTAGATTATATATTGGTGGAGGTGTGGGGGATCGAACCCCAGTCCTAAAACAGCTAAAACTATGACTCTACATGCTTAGATAATGTTGTTTGGTTCTTATCTTGCTTGGTACAACACCCAAAACTACACAAGACCAGCCAAAAGTTCTTCTCTGGGTTTGGCGAGTCAAAGAAAAAGTCATCATAATGTGATACCTTATAATCTACCTATGAGGACACTCGGTAGCAAGGCAGTCCTAAGTTAAGTTAAACTTACGCTACAGCGTAAGCAGGACGATAATTTGTATTGTTTGCGTTTAAGCAATTTGGGCCGCGTAACGGAATTGCCCAGTCCGACATGCACATAATCCATACTGCTCCAGTCGAAACCAGTCACCCCCATAAAAGAGATGAAACCAAGTTGTCTTGGAAACATGAGTGGGATTGTAACACTTTTGTGACCGCTTGTCAAGTTGGGGGTGGGGTACATAAGCTAAGAGTATGGGTGTCATTGCTGGACTTTGGGGAAGTTGTGGCAGTCCCATCTGAATAATACAATATTTCCTGTCATTCCTGCGAAAGCAGGAATCCACATATTTATTATAAAAATAATGTCACCCGAACGCTCGAAAAGCAGCATAATATCGAGAAGCTTCGCAGAGATTATGCGTCGCGGTTCGTGAGCGGTGACGATTTTTGTGCTACTTTTATAAAAAAGTAGCTAAGACGAGAATCTAAATTAAGAATCTACAACTATTCTCTCTATGCCAGGATGCAATGCACAAGTGATCTCATAGCTAATAGTATGGTAATGCTTAGAAGCTTTGAGGGCATCACTCATGATGCACACCTCATCTTTATCACCCTCAAGTGAAACAAGATCCATAGACACTTTACCGAGTATCGGTCCGCTATCATGCGTGATATATGGATCAAATGCACTTCCGCGTCTCCAGCCATCCCCATAACCGATATCATAAGTGGATACTGTCATCTCTCTAGGTGCTATATACTCTCCGCCATACCCTACTCTATCACCTTTGCGCAGGATTCTAGTGGATACGCGTTTGGCATACAAACTCATTACGGGTTTTAGATTCATATCGCCAAAAGATTGCGGCATATGGCTATACCCATAAGCTCCGATCCCTAGGCGCACTAGATCTTCTTCAAACTCTCCGCATCGTAAGATGCCGCCGGAATTATGTATATGAAATCTCACACCTTCAAAACCTTGGCTCAATATCTTATTTTTAGCATATTTGAAATTTTGGTATTGATAGAAGTATTCGCTTCCAAGCTCATCTGCACTAGCAAAATGGCTCATGACCCCAGTTAACTTTAACTCTCTTTTTTTGATAATGTCAATTGCAGCATCCAGTTCATCTAGCATAATGCCATTTCGGTGCATTCCTGTATCGACTTTAAGTTCTATTCTGATATCAAATGGGACCGCTTTGAGAGCTTCGAGGGAATTAATAGTAAAAGAGAAGTTTGGCTTAGGATCTATTTCTCCTCCAAGTATGATGATATCATCAAAATATTGTTCTATCTCTATAGCTTCTTTATAATTGCGTACTACTGCCTTGCGAATCCCAAATTCGCTAGCCATTTGTGCCATTGGAATTGCTCCATGCCCGTATGCATTGTCTTTAAGTACGATAGCTATCTTGTCCAAAGAGCCGGTTTTCAGTGCAATTTGGCTAAGATTATGATAAAAATTTGAACGACTGAGTGTTATATATGCCATAAGCAATTATACACTTTTGTATATAAAACATTGGAGATAAAATATGAATAAACGCATGCCGGCTGAATGGGAAAAACAAAGAGCGGTCTTGCTTTCTTTTCCTCATGAAAAAAGTGACTGGAGTGACGATCTAAATTCAGCTCTAAGTGTATTTGTACGCATCGCTCAAGCCATTGCTTATAAAGAACCGGTTTACATCGTATGTGACAACAAAGAGTCAATATCAAGTCTATTTTGCAATACGGCAAATATGACATTTATAGAGCTTCCTACCAATGATACATGGACTAGAGATTACGGCGTTATCAGCACAGAAGAAGACGGTGAGACCAAATTCCTTGATTTTACATTTGACGGATGGGGTGGTAAATTTGATGCACATCTTGACAATGATGTCAATAAAGCTTTACACCAAAAAGGATATTTCGGAACAACTCCATTTGAAACTATTGATCTAGTATTAGAAGGTGGCTCATTGGAGAGCGATGGAAATGGAACGATGCTAACAACTAGTGAGTGCCTATGTAATCCAAATAGAAACGGCGGTCTTAGCAAATCTGAAGTTGAAGAAAAATTAAAAAAATATCTAGGAGCAACGCGGTTTTTGTGGCTGGATCATGGTTATTTGGCAGGTGATGACACCGATAGCCATATTGATACATTGGCTAGATTTGTCAACCCTACGACAATAACTTATGTAAAATGTGATGACAAAAGCGATGAGCATTATGAGGCATTATCTCTTATGGAAGCGCAATTACGTGAATTCCGTACTATTGACAACAAGCCTTATGATCTTGTCGAGCTGCCGATGACATCAGCTATCTTTGACGAGGATGGCAAAAGACTCCCCGCGACCTATGCCAATTTCCTCATCACTAATCATGCCCTACTCTATCCGACTTACAATGACCCTATGGACAAAGCAGCCGGAGAAACATTCAAAGCACTTTTCCCCGAAAGAGAGATCATACCTATAAATTGTCTTCGTCTAATAGAGCAAGGCGGAAGCCTGCATTGCTCTACGATGCAAATAGCAGTGTAATTATTCTATTGGTCCGCCGTTATCTTGCGGATCATATTGTTTGAGATCCTGAGGATCTACTACGCCTTGTTTGTCACTCAGGTCCACTACTGATGGATCATTATAACTATTTCCGTCAAATGATGCTCCTGCATCATTGTGAGCACCTTCATAATCCCCGTGATCAGCTTCATCTGCAGCTTGACTGCTTGACTCATCTGCATCTTGCAATTGATCCATTGCACTGTCTGCATATGCAACAGTAATAATCCCACTTTTACCTGTCAAAAACGATATCATCAATGTAGCCATTGATAAAATTAATATCTTTTTCATTTTACCATCCCTTTCTAATATAACTGAAGAATATATTCTCCATAAAATAATTATACTATTCGTGATATTAATTTTAAATATAATAATTTGACTAATTTACTTGCATTTTTTCTTTAATGGAAAAATGGGATATAATAAATTCAAAGTATATTTTTTCAAGGATTTCAAATGAGACATCATGCTGTTATAGTTTTTATTTTTACTCTCAGCTGCTTATTTTCAAATGATTTAATAATATGTAAAAATAACGATATCTCGTGTGCAGATATACATAAAGATAATACTAAAACTATAGAAATAAATAAAGTAGAGAAAGTAGGCAAAAAACTTATAGAAGAAACAAATATTAAATTTATCAAATCAGACTTCTATCCAAACAACTATGATTTTGATATGTCAAATACGAAATCGAAAAACCTTGAAACTATTGCTATCATTACCGTAAACAAACTGATAGATATTCAAACCAATCCAAAACATTCTATTTTCAAAAAATTAGTACGCTCGTGTCCCAATTTGGCAAATAATATTAATATCAAAAGATTACAGCACAAAGATGCACAATGCACTCTCAATAGAGGAATAATGATTCATTATGCCCCTGAAGATATATACTGGTGCAGAGATAATGGAGAGTGCGTATTAGGACTTTTCCCAAAAGAAGAAGATGAACGCATTAAGCTATTAGATGATGGGATAGATGCCAGACTCGATTGCAAAGGTACATTGATAGATGAGATGCAATCTATATGTGATTTGAAAAAATAGATATTTTATTGTTTATGACTTATTAATATAACCTCTGAAATCATTATAATTATTTTTATCATTAAATGTCTATTCTAAACTCCAAAGTCAAACTATGTTAAAATATCAAAAATCACAAAGGGAAGCAATGAAAGTAGCACTTATTCAGCAGAAATACTACGGCTCAAAAGAGGCGACTATCCAAGCTACCTCTAAAATGATAAAGGAAGCTTCGAGCAACGGCGCAGATCTGGTGGTGCTTCAGGAACTTCACCAAAATGAATACTTTTGCCAGAGCGAAGATACTGCATTTTTTGATTACGCCGTTGATTTTAAGGCTGATGTAGCATTTTGGGGAGAAGTCGCCAAAACAAACAGAGTAGTGCTGGTCACCTCTCTATTTGAACGACGCGCGGCTGGGTTATATCACAATACCGCAGTAGTATTTGAACGTGACGGAAGCGTAGCTGGCAAATATCGCAAGATGCACATCCCGGATGATCCGGGATTTTATGAAAAATTTTATTTTACCCCAGGGGATCTTGGGTTTGAACCTATCAACACAAGCGTGGGTCGTCTTGGAGTATTAGTGTGTTGGGATCAGTGGTACCCAGAAGCTGCCAGACTCATGAGTCTAAAAGGTGCTGATATGCTCATCTATCCGACAGCTATCGGATGGTTTGATAGCGATTGTATCGAAGAAAAAGAAAGACAAAAAGAAGCATGGATAACTATCCAACGCTCTCATGCCATAGCAAATGGCATACCGGTCCTCTCGTGCAATCGTGTCGGATTTGAGCCTGATAGTTGCGGCGCCATAGATGGCATACGATTTTGGGGGAATAGTTTTGTTTGTGGGGCACAAGGAGAACTCATTGCTCATGCCAACCATCAAAACCAAGAGATACTTTATGCTGATATTGACCATGGCCGCACAAAAGCAGTAAGAGATATATGGCCATTTTTGCGAGATCGCCGCATCGATGCGTATAACGATTTGCTCAAGAGGTATTGTGATTAGATTTTAATACTATAGTCACTCCGTACTCGATACGGAGTCTAAAATATTATATTTTTTCTTTCACTACTTTTTTATAAAAGTAGCACAAAAAGCGTACCGCTCACGAACCGCAACGCTAGATTTTTGCGACATATGCTCAAAATCTCGCTGCTTTTCGAACGTTCGGGTGACATTATAAAATTTAGATAACAAAGAGGGAAACGGATGTACAAAATAAGTCCAACAGTTCAAGGTGAAAAGGTGCATTTCAAAGCACCAGATCCGGTATTTTATGAAGCTATAGGCGAAGAAGGTATGCGTAAACTAATGTATGATTTTTATGACATCATATATGAAAGCGACATTGCTCATTTCTTCCCTCAAGATCGTGAAGAGTTTGACGAAGTCAAAGTAAGAAACAGCAAATTTTTTATACAACTTTGCGGAGGGCCAAAAGTTTATGAAGAAGAAACCAGAGGCGTGGAACTAAATCAATATATGGTAAGACTGCACGATGATTTCTCTATCTATGAAAAATCTCGTCTTGAATGGCTAGGAGCTATGCGCGAAGCACTAAAAAAGGTAGATATAGCTCAACATCTCAAAGATGATTTTTGGAATTATATAGAAAGTTTTTCCAAACTTACTGTCAACACAACAGTTGACGGCAGTAAATACTATCAAGATCTATAAAAGAGAGCACAATTGGAAGCACTAATATCCATAGCGATGGTCTATGTATTTATCGTGCTTGGCTTTATTGCCAAAAAAATATTCCAAAGACAAATAAACGAACAGACCCTCATACTTATATCTTTATATTTCTTGCAACCTATACTTACATTTTGGGGACTGACTCGTACACCTATAAATCAAGAGTTATTGCTCGTTCCATTTGTATATTTACTGATAGTAGGTATTGTGTTACTATTTTCTATCATTGCTTCACAATACATACTCAAAGACCCCAAAGAGAGATCTATATTTATAGCAGCATCTCTCATAGGCAACACGGGCAATCTGGGTATTCCTCTTGGCATAGCGCTGTTTGGTGAGCAGAGTGTGGCATATACCAGTATCATAAACATAGCAAATGTCTTTTTTATCTATACAATAGGAGTATTTTTTTATGCCAAAGGCGAATTTAGCATCAAGCAATCACTGATGCAGATAGTCAAAATCCCTATTCTATGGTTTGCTATATTTGCAATTGCATTCAACGCTGTAGGCATTGCGATCAATCCGAGCATTGATAAATTTTTAGAGATGGGCGCATACGCGACTATTGTAACGCAGCTTATGATCTTTGGTATATATCTAGCTGACATAAAGATAAGAACTATAGATTATGGTTTTTGTACCAAGATAACCGCGGTCAAGCACTTCATACTTCCAGTAGTAGGATTGGCAGCTATTTGGTTATTTAAATTAAATCCTCACGTATCGGTTATTTTACTTCTGGAACTTTCCGTACCTTTGGCAGTAAACAATGTCAATATGGCAGCACTATATAAGTGTAATCCTACCAAGACCACAGAAGCGATACTATTTACAACTATGTTTTTCATATTTGCAATATACTTTTATATGCAGCTATTTGAGTATATATTAAACTAATTACTTAATAAGCCTTAGTTCACCTAGATAATTTTTGATAGTTCTTCCGCTCTCAAGCCAACAGGCAAGTCCACCTTTTAGATTTGAAACATTAGTAAAGCCCAACTTTTTGAGCTGCGATGCTGCCAAAGCGCCTCTAGGACCTTTGAGACAATATGTTACAATTTTTGCATCTTCGCCGTAAACTTTGGCGATTTTATCAATAGCAACAAATTCCAACTTTCCCCTAGGAATAGTCAAGATATTTTTTGCTTCGATATATCCGCTGGCAAACTCTTCAGGTTCTCTGACATCGAGTAAAATAGTGCTGTCATCGATTATAAGTTCATCGGGAGATAATTGGGCTGTTTCTTCCCCTGCTGCGTCTACCAAAGTTTTCAGATGTTCCGAGAGTGAAGCCTCGTCATATCTAATCACATATTCATTAAGTTTTGTATGTAAATTATTCATCTTGACTCCTATAAAATAGTATGGAATACTACTAATTATAGCGAGTTTATTATTCAAAAAATTGTGATAATAACCAAATCGGTCTTTTTACTTTAATGCTTCGGCTATCAATTCCAGTGGATTTTTAAATATAGTCTCTACGCCGCAAGCGCTCATAGCTTCACTGAGCTGTACTCTACATGCACTGCATTCTGCAGCCACATATTTTGCCTTGGTTTCATCTATCATAGCTGCTTTTGGCTTGCCTGCAAGCTCGGCAAAATGAAACTTTTCAGTTTGCATGGTAACACCGCCAAATCCGCAACAACGATTCGGATCGCTCATTTCTACCATTGGATAGTTTGGCGCCAAAAGATTTCTGGGCTCTTGGTAGATGCCTTGCATTTTTCTAGCATGGCATGGATCATGATAAGTTACTATATCGTCAAACTTTTTGCCTTTGGTCGCCAAAAGTTCTTTAAGGTCGGTATTGTCATGTAGCCACGCTGTAGCCATGTGAATTTTTGGAAGAAGTTTTTGGATCCTCGGGATCAGTTCATTCATCTCATTATTTTTACAAAAGATCTCCCAGTCATGTTTTATCATTGCACTGCAAGTAGCTTCCGGGATGATCATCGCATCACACTCGTCCATAAATGTCTCGAAATAATCCACATTTTTAAGTATGAGATATTCTACGCTTTTTGTATCGCCGGTGAAATATGCCGGAGCCCCACAACATAATTGTTTTTTTGGTATAAAAACATCGATTTCAAGTTTGCTCAAGATCTCTACCAAACTATCTCCGATAGTAGTGTAATTATAGTTTGCTAGACATCCTATAAATATTGCAACACGAGGTTTTTTGCCTTTGCTTTTAGCTGGTATTTCTTCTGGGTAGCTGTTTAAAAAACTTGTCTTTGCCATGGACGGAAGAAGCCTACCTTTTTTGACCATAGGCAGACTAAATCGTACAAAAAGTCCGCGACCTTTTTCATCACTAGCCAATGCACAAGTTTTGAACATATACCCAAACTTCATTGCTATATCCATGACGATACGATGTCTAAGCAGCCAGAAAAAACCTCGCTTAAACCATGCGATACCAAATTTATCTGCAATATCCGCTCTAATTTCCTCTATGACCATATCGGTTGGTAGCGAATTTGGACATACATCAACACAGTTGGTACACAAAAAACAGCTCTCAAAGATATTTTTGGCATTTTTGTCTAGCTCTAGATCACCTCTTTGGTATGCTCCGAGCAGATCAATAAATCCTCTCGGGCTGGTAACCTCATCCGGATTTATCTGATGGATAGTACAAACAGGGATACATTTTCCGCACTTAACACAATCTTCGCTAGTAGCAGTAAAATCAAAAATATCTTTAGTTTCTTTCATATAAGCCTATACCGTCTTTGAAAAACTTTTTTTAGTGCCGGCATACTTTTTCATATATGCATCAAATGGCATAGCAATATTTCGTATAAGCATAGCTCCTGTTGAATTGGCTTGGATTTTGTTATCATTTATCTCTACGAGTCCTGCTTCTACAAATTCTTGAAGTTCATTTAGTGCATCAGAAAAATAGCTTTTGAAATCTACATGGTGCTGTTCTTCAACTCTTTTTATGTCTATAGAGAAATTTGCCATAAGCTCCATAATTACAGATTTTCTGATAAAATCATCATCATTTAACACCACACCTCTTTCAAACGGTAATTTTCCGTTATCAATAGCTTTTTCATACTCGCACATATCTTTGGTATTTTGGGCATAATATCTCTTGCCCTCTCCTATGCTTGTAAGTCCAATACCTATCAAGTTTGCTCCGCCCTTTGTAGTATATCCTTGAAAGTTTCTATGCAATTCGCCTGTTGCGATCGCAGTGAAAAGTTCATCGCTTGGTTTGGCAAAGTGATCCATGCCTACCATCTTATACCCGTTTTTATCAAAAAAATCAATAGTATATTTGAAGATCTCAAGCTTTACGCTAGGATGAGGCAATGTGGTTTCATCAAATTTTCTCATAGTTTTTTTCAGCCATGGCACATGAGCATAGTTAAATACTGCCAATCTATCAGGTTCCAGGCTAAATGCAAGTTTTAAAGTATTTTTGAAACTATCGAAAGTCTGATAAGGCAAACCATATATCAAATCTATATTAATGGAATTTATGCCATATCTTCTAGCTAGGTCAACTGCACTTTTGGTAAGCTCGAATGGTTGTATCCTATGAATGGCTTCTTGGACTTTTGCATCAAAATCTTGTACCCCAAAACTAATACGATTAAACCCATGTTTTACAAAAACTTTCATCTGATCTTCATTAAAAAATCTAGGGTCTATCTCACAGCTGATCTCAGCATCTTTGCTCCAATTTGGGAAAGTTTTCTTGATATAACTGACTATCTCATCTAGACTTTCAGCACTATAATAAGTAGGCGTTCCACCCCCAAAGTGAAACTGAATAACTTCTCTATTTGTATCAAGATGCTTAGCGAGGATATCAATTTCTTTTTTTAGATAATCGACATATCTATCCAGCTTATCTTCTTTTGATGTAAAGACAACATTGCATCCGCAAAAATAACATGCACTTCGGCAAAAAGGCAAATGTATATAAAGTGATAATTTATCTTTATTGGGAGATTCTAGAAATTCTATATATTTTTCATATTTAAAATCATCATTAAATTCCAATGCTGTTGGATAACTTGTATATCTAGGGCCCGCCTTGGAATATTTGCCAAATTTTTCAAAATCTATACTGCTCAACTGTTTTTCCTCTAAATTGCTGATATATTTTAGACTGCTATATAAGCTTTGTGAACCTCAAATACAATTATTAAAGGCTACAAAAATCAACGATGGTTATCCAACCACACCATAATGCCTTTTTGCAAATGAAGTCTATTTTCTGCTTCCAAAAATACAGTCTCGCTGTGCGCTTCAAAGACTTCTTCGCTTACTTCATATCCTCTATAAGCCGGTAAGCAATGCATAAATACAGCACTTGATTTTGCTAGACTCATCATGGTATTATCAACCATGTAACCGTCAAAAGCTTTTAATTTTGTCTCTTTTTCGCTCTCTTGTCCCATTGAGATCCAAGTATCTGTGATCACTACATCTACATTCTTGACTGCTTCTTTTGGATCATTTGAAAAAGTGATTTTAGCTCCGCTGAATTCAGCAAAACTCATAACCTCATCTACAATACTTTGTTGACACTCATAGCCTTTTGGTGTAGCGATTCTAATGTTAAGACCCAGTTTCGATGCCAACATTAACCATGAGTGGGCTATGTTATTACCATCCCCGACATATGCCACTACAGGATCGGATATGCCAAGCTCTAAAAGTGTGAAATAATCTGTCATGATTTGTACAGGATGATACTCATTGCTAAGCCCATTAATAACAGGTACTTTTGAATATGCAGCAAATTCATCTAGACGACTTTGTTCAAATGTACGGATCATCACCATATCTAACATACGAGAAATGACTCTAGCAGTATCCTTCAGAGGTTCTCCACGTCCTAGCTGTATATCATTATTGGACAAAAACAGCCCAATTCCGCCAAGCTGATAAATTCCTGTCTCAAAGCTGACCCTGGTTCGCGTAGAACTCTTCTCAAAGATCATACCCAAAGTTTGATGTTCTAAATATGGCACGAATTGTTTTTTCTTCGTTTGTTCTTTGATCTTTTGAGCTAGAGCTATCATCTCTAATAACTCTTCTTTTGTAAAGTCTGCTATTGTCAAAAAGTGTCTCATATGTCTATCCTCATGAAGTAAAAGCAAGATTCTATCATAACTTTCATGCACCTTGCTTTAGAATAATTGCAGCTTCTTTGGCATGATAACTAATAATAATATCTGCCCCTGCTCTTTTTATGCCAAGTAATGTCTCCATCATTACCCTGTCATAATCTATAACCCCTGCTTTTGCTGCTGCTTTTAGCATCGCATATTCTCCGCTTACATTATATGCTGCAAGTGGCTTAGAAGTATGTTCTCTAACATCTCTTATGATATCCAAGTAAGCAAGGGCCGGTTTGACCATAAGTATATCAGCACCTTCTGCTTCGTCTTCTATACTTTCGTTTATCGCTTCTCTACGGTTAGCCGGATTCATCTGATAGGTACGTCTATCACCAAAGCTTGGAGCAGATTCAGCCACATCACGAAACGGACCATAATAAGCCGAAGCGAACTTGGTTGAATAACTCATAATGGGGAGGTTTACAAAACCTGCACCATCAAGCCCATTTCTAATCGCGGTTATCATTCCATCCATCATGCCGCTAGGTGCTATCATATCAACACCTGCTTTTGCGTGGACTACGGCTTGGAGCGCTAAATTGTTAAGCGTTATATCATTATCTACTGAATGAGTATGAGGATCAAGAACACCACAATGTCCATGTTCCGTATATTCGCAAAAACACAAATCGGTCACAATAAACATATCAGGATATGCAACCTTAATAGCTCGTATACTCTCGGCTATGATACTATGCTCGCACATTGCTTCGCTTCCAACACTGTCTTTGACATCAGGTATGCCAAAAAGAATGATCGCGTTAAGCCCAAGATGTTTTAGTTCACCGCATTCTTTGACGGCTTCATCTATACTCATTTGAAACACTCCGGGCATAGAGCTTATTTCTTTTTTTATACCATTGCCACTACGAATAAATAACGGATATATAAAATCTTCTACCCGTAAATGTGTTTCAGTTAACATTTCTCTTAACACAGGGTGCATACGGTTTCTTCTAAATCGTGCAAACATATAATAAACCTCTTTTGATTATAGTGAGATATTGTACCAAATGGTGGCTAAAAGCTTACATGCTAAAAATATAATTATCCTCACAATTAATTATGACACATTTTTATAATTTATGTTATAATCATTATTATCGCACTGGATAATGAAACTGCGCACGAAGGAGTGTTACAATGTTTGGTTTGATTAAAAAATTGTTTGGGAAAGCTAGCAAAGCAAGTGCTGAAGCAGCCAAAGAGATTGAGGAAAATGCTGTAGAAATTAGCAAAAAAGCTAAAAAAGCGGCCGAAGAAGGCATGGAAGAATTGAGCGAAAAAGCATCTAAAGCTAAGGCTAAGGCCGAAGAAGGTTTGGAAACTGCTGTAAAAAAAGCAAAGAAAGCAACTAGTACTGCCAAAAAAAGCGTAAGCAGTGCAACTCAAAAAGCTAAAAAAGCGGCCGAAGAA
>JAQTLE010000003.1:0-323361 GCA_028715055.1 Sulfurovaceae bacterium | reverse complement strand
ATCTAAAGCTAAGGCTAAGGCCGAAGAAGGTTTGGAAACTGCTGTAAAAAAAGCAAAGAAAGCAACTAGTACTGCCAAAAAAAGCGTAAGCAGTGCAACTCAAAAAGCTAAAAAAGCGGCCGAAGAAGGCATGGAAGAATTGAGCGAAAAAGTATCTAAAGCTAAGGCTAAGGCCGAAGAAGGTTTGGAAACTGCTGTAAAAAAAGCAAAGAAAGCAACTAGTACTGCCAAAAAAAGCGTAAGCAGTGCAACTCAAAAAGCTAAAAAAGCGGCCGAAGAAGGCATGGAAGAATTGAGCGAAAAAGCATCTAAAGCTAAGGCTAAGGCCGAAGAAGGTTTGGAAACTGCTGTAAAAACTGCTAAAAAAGCAGCCAATACTGCCGCTCAAAAAGCTAAAAAACCGGTTGGCAATACTGCCGTTTCTAAAACAACAAAAACAACAAAAACAACAAAAGCATAAACTAAAAAAGGGAAAAAGATGTCGGATATCAAAAGCAAGGCAAACGAACTAAAAGACGATATAAAAGAAAATGCGAATGAGCTTGGAGCGAAAGCCAAAAAAGCCACTGCTTCAACAAAAGAAAAAATTGAAGAATTGGCTCACGATGCAAATGAAGCAAGAGTGCACTTTTCTGAAACACTAGGTAATGCTACGGAAAAAACAGTAAATTTCTTTGAACCTATTACTCATCAAGTTAGAGACGTTATACTTACTTTTGGAGAAGTGGTAGTAACTATATTTGTAGTAGTCGGTATAGCAGCTGCTATCATCGGTGGATTGTCTGATATGGCGAATGTTGGTTTCTTTGCGGGGCTTAGCAGTATGTTTCAAGAGATCGTAACAGTCGTTATGGGCGCTTTGGCTATATTTTTGTTATTTGCTATCAAAGATAGATTAGATCAAGATACAAAATAGTAACTTTATTGATACGGATAACTCATTGCGTTATTCCGTATCTTTTTACTTCTTATTCGTTTATCTTCTCTTTTATAGCTTTTGCAATTTGACCGATTTTGGCTAATTTTTCATTGTTATTTAAATGTTCGTCCAAAAGTACTTTTACCAGTGCGGAACCCACTATCACTCCATCTACGCCTTTAACTTTCTCTTTAGCAGTATTTTCATCTACACCGAACCCTACGTAAATGGGAGTATTTGAATACTTGCGAATCTCAGATATCACACTATCCAATGATTCAGCTTTACCGCTGCCTGTAATTCCTGCATAAGCAACCAAATAAATAAACTTTTGCGCATTAGCAGTTATCATGGCAATGCGTTCTGGTGTATCAGTAGGGGCTATAAAATCAATCAAAGTCATGCCGTTATCTCGCATCTGTTTTTGGTACGTCACTGCTTCTTCGTATGGTAGATCAGGAATGATAAATCCACTCACTCCGGATTGTTTTGCTTCTTTGATAAAAGTATCAAAGCCTTTATGATAAAACGAATTAAAATATCCCATCCATAAAGTATCTATCACCGGCGCTATTTGTCTAGAAACATCAAATAACTGACTGATCTTAAACCCATTTCTAAGCGATAATAGATTTGCTTGTTCTATGACAGGCCCGTCAGCTACTGGATCAGAAAAAGGTACGCCGAGTTCAAGACTATCTACCCCAGCCTCCTTTAGAGCATGTGATGCATCTACTGTAAATTCAAGCGACGGAAATCCTGTGGTAATATATGCGACTAATTTTTTCAATTTTTCTCTTTTGTGTATGAAATCAATGATGATATTATACTTTTTTTTGATAAAATAGAGTCAAAATACAAAAGGGGTATCTTTGGATAAAAAAGTTACACTCAAAACTCTTCAATCAATGAAGGGCAATCAAAACGTCGTCATGATAACTGCTTATGATGCTTTGTTTGCTTCTTTATTCGATGATCATGTGGATGTAATACTCATAGGAGATAGTCTAAATATGAGTTTTGCCGGCAAACCTGACACACTGAGCGCCACTATGGATCAGATGATCTATCATACACAAGCAGTCGGGATGGGAGCAAAAAAAAGCTTTTTGCTCGTAGATATGCCGTTTGGCAGCTATATGGATAAAAAACAAGCTCTAAAAAATGCTGTAAGAGTTTATCAAGAAACCTCTGCAGATGCGGTAAAAATAGAGGGCGGTAAAGAAAAAGCAGACATCGTGCGACATCTAACAGATAATGCTATAGCGGTATTTGGTCATATCGGACTAAAGCCGCAAAATGCAAGAAGCGAGGGCGGATATAGTGTTAAAGGCAAAAATGAAGAAGAAAAGCAAAGCATTATTGCCGATGCTTTGGCTCTACAAGAAGCCGGTGCTGTAGCAATAATAATAGAAGGTGTAAAATCAGATGTAGCCACAGAGATTACTGCCACTCTGACAATTCCAACAATTGGCATAGGTGCAGGAAACGGTGTTGATGGCCAAGTACTGGTATGGAGTGACTTGCTAGGACTATTTGAAGCATTTGTACCAAAATTTGTAAAAACATACATTAAAGGTGGCAATTTGGTAAGAGATGCTGTGAAACAATATGCCTCAGAAGTCAAGAATGGAATATTTCCAAACGAAAATTTCAGATATTAGGATACCGGATGAAAAAAACTATCATTAATATTATTATCTTGATTGGTATGACATGGTTAATCAGTGGATGTGCAATGACTAATTTTGAAAATAACAATATCGCCGTACAAGGAACTACAAATTCTCTTACTCGTAATATAGAACGGGCATTAAATAACTGTGAAGAGCTTAAAGGTTCAAATATCAGAGCCGGGAGTGTACCTGCAGGCATATTTCTTACCGGCACTGTAACCACGGAAAAACAAAAGTATCTTGCCAGTACAATAGCAAATTCCATGATAAATAGAGGCATAGTAATAAATCGTATAACTATCTTAAAACCTCTAGTACCAAAAAAACCATATGCAAAAACAAAAAAATAGATGCAACGAATTGTAGAGATAGAAAAATTTGAAAGTGATAGCGGCATAGAAGTTTCTTTAAGGCCGATATTATGGGAAGAATATATAGGTCAAGAGAAAATCAAAAAAAACCTTCAAGTTTTTATAGAAGCTAGCAAAAAGCGCTTTGAAGCTTTGGATCATATTTTATTTTTTGGACCACCGGGGCTTGGTAAAACCACTCTGGCAAATCTAATAGCTATCCAAATGAGTGCATCTATCAAGACTACTGCGGCTCCTATGATAGAAAAAGCCGGAGATTTGGCTGCGCTGCTTACAAATATAGAAGAAGGCGATGTGCTTTTTATTGATGAAATTCATCGTATGAGTCCGGCTATTGAGGAAATACTATATCCTGCCATGGAAGATTTTAGGCTGGATATCATCATAGGTTCCGGCCCTGCCGCCCAATCAGTCAAAATTGACTTGCCTAGATTTACATTGATTGGAGCAACCACGAGAGCCGGCATGCTGTCAAATCCTCTAAGAGAAAGATTTGGTATGCATTTTCGTATGCAATTTTATACACCAAAAGAACTTGCAAAAATAGTCGAACAGGCTGCATTAAAACTTGATAAACCAACAAAAAGCGATTCGGCTCTTGAAATAGCAAAAAGAAGCAGAGGAACTCCCAGAATTGCTCTTAGACTTCTAAAAAGGGTAAGAGATTTTGCTGAAGTAGCAAATGAAAATGAAATCTCGCTTGAAACCACCAAATATGCACTAGATGAATTAGGAGTCGATCATTTAGGATTTGATGAGCAAGACATTAGATTGCTTGAACTTCTAATGAGTGCAAAGGGCAGGCCTATGGGGCTTGGTACTATAGGAGCCGCATTAAGTGAAGATGAAGGTACCATAGAAGACGTTTTAGAGCCTTATCTCATAGCTAACGGCTTTATCGAAAGAACAGCCAGAGGACGAATAGCAACTCAAAAAAGTTATGAATATTTCAAGCTCCAAAGCCCATATGGCAAGGATGGTTTATTTGAATAACAATCAAATCATTATATTGATCCTAATAGGTATGGCTATGCTAGGTGCTTATAGCATATATCAGCCATTTTTGCTCTCTGTTGTGGTGGCTATTTTACTTTTCATGGCTACATATAATGTTATGGAAAAATTAAACAGTTATTTAAAATCCAGACGATTAGCAGCTGCGTCTATAACTCTTTTGCTGGCGCTTGTTATATTTGCTCCTATAATTTATATAGCTACAGTCGGAGTAAGCTATGCATCTACGATCGATATACCCGGCATAATGCACACATTGGAATATTTCAAAAACCAAGCACTGCGAATACCTCATGCCAATGAATGGATATTGCACAATTTAAGCAACGAACAACTTTTAGCATACATACAGCAATCAACTACATATTTTACAAGCTGGGGACAAGCCGGTATAGGATTTCTAAAAAATATGTTTTTTGTACTTATTTTTTACTATATCATGAACTATTATGGCGATAGGTTATTTAACCTTCTGCACTCATTATTGCCATTATCAAAAACACGCAATGCAAAAATGATCAGAGAAATCTCTTCTACTATGGAAGTTGTATTTTACTCTACTATTGCTACGGCTATTTTAGAGGGTATTTTGTTTGGTCTGATTGTAGGCTTTTTTGGATTTAACGGACTTTTGTTTGGTATCATATATGGACTTGCATCGCTTATACCGATTATTGGCGGTACAATCGTGTGGGTACCGATTAGCTTATATATGTGGTCTCATGGAAATGCTAACGGTGCTGCTATATTAGCGTTATATTCTATTATTATTATATCGATCATAGCCGACACGTTTATCAAGCCTATTATAATCAAAATTATAAAAAAAGATTTTTTGAAAAATAATTCTGAGATAAATGAACTTATAATATTTTTTGCCATATTTGCCGGCATGAGCAGTTATGGCTTTTGGGGGGTTATCCTGGGGCCTGCTATAACTACATTCTTTATAGCCATGATGAAAGTATATATAGAATACAACGCTGAAGATAATTAAATAATTTTATCTTTTATTTTGGTTCAAAGAAAACTTACCTAATACAAAATATATGCCAAAAAAGAAAACCATCATAGCCAAACTCATAACCTGCCCCATGCTCATCCATCCACAACATACATAGCCAAGCTGCACATCCGGCATCCTAAAAAACTCTACTATAAACCTCATCAAACCATAAAGCATACCATATAAAGCTATCAACGCACCATCAAATTGTTTTTTATTGCGAAACACAAAAAGAATAACGGCTATAACTATACCTTCTAAAAATGCTTCGTATAATTGGGATGGATGACGAAGTACTCCATTTACATAAATACCCCAAGGCTGCATAGTCATGCCGCCTACCAATTCTTGATTTAAAAAATTGCCGATACGGCCAAAAACATAACCTACCGGGATACTAAGCGCAGTTATATCAAATAATTTATATATATACTGCGGATATTTGCGGCCATAAATATAAGTTGATATGAAAGCCCCGATAACTGCTCCATGATAACTCATGCCGCTTATACCGACAAAATTACCATCAGCATCAAAAGGACTGAATATCTTCCATGGATTGTAAATATAGTAATGTGTCGGATCATAAAACAAAACATATCCCAATCTGGCACCCAAAATTACACCGACTTCTATCCATATAAAATAACTGTCTATGGTTTCTTCCGGAATGCCGATATGATCATGTCGATTTATCCATTTGGCGAACCAAAGTGCAGTAATAAGCGCCAAAACGTACATAATCCCATACCAATGCACTTTTATAAAACCCAAATCAAATGCTATGGGATTAAAATGTTCATATATATGATTCCAATATTCCACCTATGCTCCTTTAGAAACAAAATTATATCATGTTGGCATTTACATTCAATTAACCTTTTAGCTTTATACTTTCAATATAAAGCTAAAAAATACTACAAAAAGGAACTATAAAATGAAATTACCTTTTATATCATCCAAAAGTATATTTGCTGTTATCACAGCTGCAAGTATAGCCATAGGCGGTATTGCATACCTTACAAATAATGCGGAGGCAGAACAATTACAATTTGAAGAAGCTTCACCAAATCCAACAAGAACAGTGCCTTCGTCGAATCAAATATTATCCTTTAGTGATATACTTAAAGATTCTATCGGCGCCGTAGTAAATATAAATACAAAAATGAAAGCGCAGCCGAACGAATATAGAAACTTATTTAATGATCCGCTTTTTAGGCAATTTTTAGATCCAAGATACTCTCAAACCATACCAAAAGAATATATACCTAAAGGTGCCGGCTCTGGGGTTATATTGACTAGTGACGGCATTATTGTTACAAATTATCATGTCGTAGCAGATGCGACAGAAATCACAGTAACCTTGCCAAGTAATAAAAAAGAATACAAAGCAAAACTTATCGGTATAGATAAAGACAGCGATCTGGCTGTAATCAAAATAGATGCAAAAAATTTAAAACCTATCAAAATAGCTCGTATTGAAGACGTCAGGGTCGGAGATATGGTATTTGCCATAGGTAACCCATTTGGTGTTGGAGAAACTGTCACACAAGGAATAGTTTCTGCTTTAAATAAGCAAAATATGGGAATAAATCAATATGAGAATTTTATACAAACAGACGCATCGATCAATCCTGGCAATTCCGGCGGTGCGTTGGTAGACAGCAGAGGAGCTTTGATAGGTATAAATTCTGCAATATACTCTCAAAGCGGTGGGAATGCCGGCATAGGATTTACAATTCCTATAGATATGGTGCAAAACATTGTAACCCAAATAGTAAAAAACGGCAAAGTAAGTAGAGGCTATATGGGAGTATCATTGTCTCCTTTGGAAGAAAAATCATTTAGTCTATATGCACATGACTATGGTGTTATAGTAGCAAATGTAGAGCCAAATAGCGCAGCATCAAAGGCCGGCCTTAAAAAAGGGGATTTAATAACGGCTGTGAACGGAGTGATCGTAGAATCTCCAACGGCACTTCAAAAAATAATAGGAGACAAAAAACCATCTGAGCAAATTAATCTTACCATAGATAGAAACAAACTCACGCAAAATATATCTATGAAACTCGAAGATAGGGACAAGGCTCTTGCGCAGTTATCTCAAAGCATAAATGGATTAAAACTAAGTACAATTACTCCTGAAATTAGACAAAAACTCAGACTTGGCAATATCAAGGGCGTCATAATAACAGATATAAAACCAAATACTAAAGCAGCTCAAGAAGGTTTTCAAGTTGGAGATGTTATTATACAGATAGAGAACAAACCGATTTCTAATATTGACGAAGTTCGTAAGGCTCTTAGTATAAACGGTAAAAAGAGAGTATATCTCAATCGGCAAGGTGTCATTGGGATGCTAATCATATCATAGAAGCATACAAAGGAATTATCATAATACGCATTTTAATTATAGAAGATGACCCGGAATTGGCTTTAATACTTTCTAATTACTTAGCTAAGCATAATATGGAAGTCATAGGTGCGGAGGATCCTTTTATAGGACTTTCGCTTTTAACTCAACATGATTTTGATTTGATCATATTGGATCTTACGATCCCTGGCATGGATGGTTTAGAAGTGATCACAAAGATCAGAGAAGTCACCAATATACCTATCATTATTTCATCAGCCAGAGACGATATTACAGATAAAATCATAGGACTCGAAAGAGGTGCGGATGATTATATGCCAAAACCTTATGATCCAAGAGAGCTCGTAACAAGAATCAAAACCATATTAAGACGTACGCATACTACTCAGGAAACAATAAAACAAACTCCTATTTTTACTATAGACGAAAAATCTAGAATTATTACATTTAAAAATGAAATGCTTGAGCTTACAGCAGCAGAATTTGATATATTATCTATGTTAATAAAACATAAAAACGGTTCAATCTCTAGAGAGCAATTGCTTTATGAAAGTGAACATATAGATGATGAAAGTTCTGTCAAAAACATAGATGTTATTATATCACGTATACGACAAAAAATTGCCAAAATAGATAGTGAAAAATCATACATCAAGCCTGTCCGCGGAATTGGATATATGCTAACTGACCGTCAATGAAGAATCTTTCAGTAACTACTTTTGTCCATTTTCTTTTTTCATTGACCATAGCTATAGTATTAGCAACTTTTTTTATGTTTTGGTCATGGAATACAGAAAAACATAAACTTGATGAAATGTATCATTATAAATTAATAGCCGATGCCTTTTTATCAAATATACAACTTAATTTGACTCCGGAGGAATTAAATAAACTATATAAAGATTTTTCAGTTAAAAGCGTAAATCTGGAAATTGCAAAAAATGATATAGAAAAACATGGCAAAACTGTCTTTGGTGGGCAATCTTTACTTGGCAATGTAAGAATATTTGAAACCCCGACAACGCACTACATATACGTTCAACGCCTTGGGTATAATATAATGCTTCAAGATAATCGCCCAAAAAATTATACCTTACAGATTGGACTTTCAATAGGCATACTTTTAATAGCTATATTACTGCTTTTGTATATAGCTATCTTAAAAAAATTAAAACCTCTAAAAAAACTAAACAAAGAGATACAAGCTTTTGCAAAAGGTAATATGCAAAAAAGAATAACATATAAAAGCAATGATGAGATAGGCAAGATAGCCAAAAGTTTTGATGAAGCGATACTTCATATAAATCAACTTAGTGCTTCTAAAAATCTTTTTATGCGAAATATTATGCATGAGCTTAAAACACCTATTACAAAAGGAAGGATCATAGTTGAATCTTTGGATGATGCCGAAACAAAAAATATATTAGTACGTGCATTTGAAAGAATGAACGAACTCATAGAAGAGTTGGCCACGGTAGAAAGAGTAACTACGCAAAAATTTGTACCTCATCTTGAAATGAAAACTATAACTGATATAATAGAAAAAAGCCAAGAACTACTAATGAATGATAAAAGTTGTGAGATCATAAATATTTATGACAGAACAATTCTTACGGACGTAAAACTACTTAGTTTGGCTATTAAAAATCTTCTAGATAACGGCATAAAATACAGTCCCAATAAAAAAGTACTCTTAAAAACTACAAAAAACAGCATAGAAGTCATATCGCAAGGAGAAATGTTAAAGCATCCGCTTTCGTTTTATACAGAGCCTTTTTCTCAAGAAGAAAAAAGAAATAGTGGATTCGGACTTGGGCTTTATATAGTTAAAAATATTTTGGACAAACTCCACCTTGGATTTAAATATCATTATGAAAATAATAATAATATATTTGTTATAAAATTAACCAAATAAATTATATAAAATGAAATTTTTCCAGAGCATTGCTCAGGAAAAAAGAAGTTGTTATTTAGCTAAAATTATAAAACTTGCTTTGATAAGTGCATAAACAGTATCGCCTACTTTAAAATCCAGATCTTCAACTGCATCTTCAGTAATAACTGCGGTCAATATTTGATCTCCCATTGCCATTTTAAGTTCACCATTCACTATTCCGTTTTTCACTTCTATCACTTTTGTTCCGATGATATTACGTGTGCTGATATTGGTTGGTTTATCTTTGGAAACCATTACAAATGAAGCTTTTATGATTGCATATGCAGTATCGCCAACCGCTAAACCCATTTCGTCTACAGATTCATTAGTAACAATAGCTTTTATTACAACTCCGTCTGCGATAGAAAGGACGATTTCGCTATTAATTTGACCTTTTTTGATCTCAGTTATAGTACCTTTTAGTTGATTTCGCGCACTTGTTTTCATAATATCCCTTTATATTTATTTGCTTAAATTATATTATAATCTGTGTATATAAATGGATTAAAAATTAAAAAAATTGTATATTTTTTCATCATAAGGCTATAACTATGATCATTGGTAATCAATACCACAAATAAAATTGTGTCTGCTAGTAATTAATTCCTTTTTTATAAAACCACCAAGAAAATGCAAATAAAAGTCCTGGGGTTTTAATAGCATCATCATCGTACATTAATGTTTTAGCATCATCAATATCAAGATAAACAACCTCTATCATTTCATTATCTACGCCGCCACCGGACGATACCATCATAGAATCATCGATCTCGGCATAATATAAAATTTGTTTACTGCCTGCAAATCCTACAGATGTATAAAAAGAGGCTATTTTATGGATATCGTGCAACTCTACATGATATCCGCACTCTTCGAGTATCTCTTCTTGAATTATTTTTTCAAGTGAAAGATTTTTATCTACTATTCCTGCACAAAGCTCGATACTCATACCGGCATTGTGGCCATTGGCATAGACAGCAGGACGAAACTGTTTTACAACCACAAAAACATTCCGTGCAGTATGATAAAGCAATACGGCTACACTGTCATGTGCTTTTACGATTTCCCATTTTTTTTTGATACTGTTTTGCGTGTATATTGCTAAAGAAGTAAATACAAAATTGGGATTTGTAAGTGGCTGAAGAGAAAAATCGGTTATTTTCATTGTAAATTCTCATCCAGTTGTGCATCAGCTCTTTGGCTTTCATACTTATCCCAATCATATGAAGGAGTTTTATTATTTATATCCGATTCCAACATATCTCGATATTTTATGGCATTATATATAGGTATTTTTTTAGTTTCTGCCACTCTTTCATTGCCTATTGCTTCAGTTACTGTATCTATTATTGTGTCAACAACGGAAGTTCCTTTTTCAAGTACTGTCATTGGATTTATAGGCGAATTGTTTAGGTATATTCCCAGATGCAAATGTGGACCGGTACTTGTGCCGGTATTACCGCTGTATCCTATGATATCACCTGCTCTGACATTATCTCCGGCAGATATCCTGAATCCGCTCAAATGACCGTATATTGAAACATATCCTCCGCTATGCTGAATTTTTATAGCCTTGCCATAACCACCAAGCCATCCGGCATCTGTAACAATTCCATTGCCTATGGACATGATAGGCGTACCTCTTTTTGCTCCAAAATCTACACCAAAATGTGGGCGATAAATATGCAATACCGGATGATATCTCCCAAAAGAAAATGGCGAGGTGATCCTAGGATTTCTAATCGGCATACTAAATATTCCACTACTGGATACTGATGATCGCGAGGAACTTCTAAAAATAGTCCCGGGACCGTCTGTCATGTATGATACCGTCTCATATGGTTCTTTGTGGCCAATGCCCTCATCATCGACATAGATAAATTGTTCTTTGGTCCCTTGTGTTATTTTTATTATATATACATTCGGTGAGCCGTACAAATATCCAACGAGTGTTTTTTGTGCATATACAAAAGATATATTATCTCCATTTTGAAGTTTTGGAAGATTATTTCTAAGTGCTTTTTTTATTTGTAAGATCAATTTATCATTGTGTATTTGATTTGATATATCACGCCAAAGATCTTTTGATATATTTACACTTCCAAAGTATGTAGTTTCTTTAAAATTGATAGGCACTATAGAAAAACGATATTGATCTAATTTTGCATCTTTTGAAAGTTTGATCTGCATCGTAGAGCTGATAGGTATCAATACACGAACAAGAGTGCCTTTGTCGTCTCTGATCTCATAAAATGTTTGACCGCCTTGAATCTCACCTACTAC
Source organism: Sulfurovaceae bacterium (assembly GCA_028715055.1). Taxonomy (GTDB): domain Bacteria; phylum Campylobacterota; class Campylobacteria; order Campylobacterales; family Sulfurovaceae; genus BN30871. Next base: position 311,782 of record JAQTLE010000003.1, on the reverse strand, counting down.
TTGCTGCTCAAGCTCATCTAAAGACTTTAACAGTGATAATGATATGTTTTTAGTTTGAAGATATGAAGAAAATTTTTCCCCAGATTTCCATTTGAGTTGAGTTACTTTTGCTCCCCATAGCAAAGAAGAAATCATCAACAATAAAATGATAATTTTTTTCATTTAGTCCTAATATTTTGCGTTTAATGTTGCTAAATTATAGCCAAAAAAATCTACAAAAAGAGGCAAATTTTAATATTTCACGTGTATAATCTTATAATAAATTAATATTAAGGATATTTTTTATGCGTAAGTTTATTTTAATGGCGATAATTTCTTTACCGCTTTTTGCAGATTTATTCCCTGCATCAACCGAAAGTACAATAACGAGTACTCAAAATAATACGCTGCAATTATCAATACCATTTCAGGCGAATGGCATGAGCGGTATAGTTATACATAAATATGATGAAGGGTTAGAAGCTGCTACAACATATGTAGTACAAACTTCATTGGATGGAAATGCCAAGATACAAGATAAACCTCTTATGGAAAATAGCAACCTGCCAAATATTGCTACAAAAGTGGCCGTGGGCGATAAAGTAATCGGTGGATATCTCTATGATAATGTCATGCTATTGGCACCCGATGAAGCAACATATCAAAATATTACAACAAAATATAACAAAAAGTGGATCCATCCTGACCTATATGCAGCATTCATGTCGGAAAATAAAGAAAAAGATATAACAAAAGAAAACCTTGCAGCATTTGCGAAATCTTACCAAGTTGGCCTTATAGCTATAGTAAAAAAAGGCGGTTTAGTAATTTATGATCCGGTAAGCGAACAAATTATTGCCCAAGAAGCTATGGAAACTCCTAACGAAGGGCAAATTCCATTTTTTACAAGATTTAAAAAAATAAAAACCGGTTGGTTTGGTATGGCTTCTGATAATAATTATTATAATGACGTGGAGCAAATTAGGTGATAAGCAAAACTCATATACAAGCCTTTGAAAATATCGTAGGCTTAGAGAATGTGTATAGCGACAAAGCCCATTTAATCGCATATAGTTATGATGCGACACGCACAAGATACGAGCCTGATGCCGTAGTTTTTCCAAGAAACGAAAGCGATGTCAGCGAAATCCTTCGCTATTGCAATGCAAATAACATAATCATAACAGCCAGAGGTGCCGGCAGCGGTTTTACAGGCGGTGCGCTCCCGGCTAGCGGCGGTATTATACTGGCTATGGAAAAGCATATGAACAAGATCCTAGAGATCGATATGCAAAATCTGGTTGCCGTTGTACAGCCTGGAGTAGTTAATAAAGATCTTCAAAGGGCTGTCGAAGAAGTCGGACTTTTTTATCCGCCAGATCCTGCAAGCGAAGAGTATTCTACTCTTGGCGGAAATGTAAGCGAAAATGCCGGTGGTATGCGTGCTGCAAAATACGGCATCACAAAAGATTATGTAATGGCTCTTCGTGCTGTTTTGGCAAACGGAAATATAATACGAGCCGGCAAAAGAACCATTAAAGATGTGGCCGGGTACAATGTAGCAGGCATATTGATAGCTAGTGAAGGAACCTTGGGCGTAATTACAGAAATTACACTAAAACTATTGCCAAAACCAAAATTTACAAAAGCATATATGGGAGTTTTTCCTACCGTAGAAGACGCAATGAATGCTGTTTTCAAATCACTCGCAGCTGGAGCAAATCCGGTTGCTATGGAATTTTTGGATAGCTTGGTAGTGCAAGCATTAAAAGAAAAATTAAAAGTTGAATTACCTGAAAATGCCGGGGCATTGCTTATTGGCGATGTGGACGGCAATGTGATCGAGGAGGTAGAATTCCAACTCCAAACACTTGAACGTTCTTTTAAAGAAAATGGGGCAAGTGATTTTAATATTGCGCATGATGCAAAAGAAAGAGATAAACTTTGGTTTGCTAGACGTAATGCATCGCAATCTATTACAATTTACGGATCCAAAAAATTAAATGAAGATATCTCTGTTCCGCGAAGCAAACTGCCAGATGCTCTAAAAGCAATATATGCCATAGGAAACAAATATGGTCTTAAAGTCCCATGCTTTGGCCACTCCGGAGATGGCAATATACATGTAAATGTCATGGTTGACGGCAAAGATGAAAAACAACTTGAACTTGGACATCATGCAATAGAAGAGATATTTAAAACTGTTGTTGAGATGGGGGGAACCTTGAGCGGAGAACACGGAATCGGTATGAGCAAAGCCCCATTTATGAATATTGCTTTCAATGAAGCTGAACTTGCATTGTTTGAAGCCATAAAAAAAGCATTTGATCCGAACAATATTCTCAATCCAGGAAAAATGGGATTACTGCCAAACAATAAATAACTTCAAGGAATAAATATTGGAGGAAGATTTTAAAAAACTACTAAAAAACTATTACGTTTTTGTTCGTGATTTTTTTTATGAACTTTTTGAAAGTAAGATAGGGTATTACGCCTCAAGTCTTAGTTGGGATACTATTTTTGCTATCATACCGCTTATGGTGGTATTATTATCAGTATTTACTGTACTACCGATTTTTGATACGCTTCTTGAGGAATTAAAACTATTTTTATTCTCTGTCTTGATACCGGCAAACTCACAAATTATTTTAAAGCAGCTAGAATCTTTTTTACATAACTCAGATCAATTGGGCATAATAGGTTCTTTTTATGTCGTATTTGCAGTTATTCTGTTTTTCAAAACCTATGATTACATTATAAATGATATTTTTGAAACTCCAAAAAGAGGTTTATGGGAAGCGTTTAAAGTTTATATTTTATTTATTATTTTAATTCCTATTGGCATAAGTAGTTCAATTTATATATCTTTTTATTTGGAAGACAAATTAAATGTTCATGCTGTAATAGCAGCCATTTTACCATTTTTAATTACATGGGTTATGTTCTTTGCTGCTTATCAAATATCTCCAAATCGTCCTATAGCGCCATGGGCGTCAATGACAAGTTCATTTATAGCATCTTTTGTTTGGTATATATCAAAAAGTCTATTTGTCATATATATTTCTAGAAACCAAGCATATAACACTATATATGGCAGTGTGAGCATTTTACTGTTTTTCTTTTTATGGATTTATCTCTCATGGGCAATATTCTTGCATGGAGCTAAATTTTGCCATCTTTTAAATGAAGGCAAAGAGATAGATACTATATCCTAATGTTACAGCGCATAAAGTCCAAAATAGATATTTATATTTTATAGCGCTAAGACTGAGCGCAGCATATCCGCTTAGTGCCCACCAAGGCAACAAATTTTCAGTTGTTTCTTGAGGCGGAAATGCAAAAAGCATCGATAATGCATTATCAAATATCCCGCCATATCCAATAACATGCAAAACCATTGTAGTTGGATAAAAAACGATATAAACAAATTCTAAAGGAATTGATAAAAGCTGATAAGCAGACGTTGCACCAAAAAATCCATGCACAATCGGCTGCATAAGAACAAAAACACCAAGTGGAATAAGAAGCCAAGCTATTATGTGTTTATTTACTTCTTTGCTATAATGAAGTATCAAAAATATATAAAACACTCCTGCTATTGAGAACCAAAAACTAAGAGATAAAACCAAAGACGGAAATACAATCAATAGCAATGCACCCACAATAGCCAAAAAAGAAAAGCTTACAAGTTCCATACCGGCCAATAAAATTCCCCAACCTATAACCACCATAAGATAAGCCCGTATAAGTGACGGAGAAAAATCAGTCATATATACATAAATTCCCAAAAATATTATAGAAACCAATCCCAAATCAAAAAGTGCATATCTATATGGAAAATATCGTTGCTGCAATGGACGATAAAATAGCCAGAAAAATCCATAATAAATCACACCCCACAATATACTTAGATTAAACCCGCTCAGAGCTATAAGGTGGCTGATGCCAAGAACAATGACTTTATCTCTGAGTTCTTTGTCTACGGGAGTATTAAAAAACATAGCAGGATATAAACTTTTGATACCATTGTCAGCATGTTGACTTCTAATATCAGAAATTATCTTATCTCTGAATGTTTGTTCTGTTTGAACTATTTCTTTTACTTTTCCTTTGACAAAAAAAGTACTGATATATTTTAGAAAACTTATTTTTTCATCCGGAAAAATTTGCACACGAAGACGCTTGGCACCTTCTGCTATTTTGGTATACGATTTGATATAAAATTCAAGTCCGTCATCACTATGTATCTTTAAAAGAGTATGAGGATAAGTTGCATCAGACTTTTGTTCTAGACTAATAACGTTCCCGTATGTAAAATAAAATGGTTTTGTGATAAATTCTTGATATTCAATATAAAAATAAAATACGCGAGCTATTAGTATGGCAGCAAACATAGCCATAACTATCCAAAATGATTTCGTTGTTGGAAAAATTTGCGGCTTAGTTAGTTTCATCTATCAAATAGGAGGCATATGTATAGTAGATTCTTTCATTTCAAAAACAATTTCATGCTTAGGCCCTGTCGTCGCATCTACAAAGCGAGTAAAGTTTTTTTGGAATTCTAGATTAACTGTACCGGTTGGTCCATTTCTTTGCTTCCCTATAATTAACTCGGTTTCTTCAACTGTTTTTCGCACATATTCGCTTTTGTAATCTTTGCCTTCAGCTTTGGCCTTCATTTCTTTTTCTTTTTCTTTGGCCTCTCTGTAAACATCATCGCGATAAACAAAAAGGATAATATCGGCATCTTGTTCGATTGCCCCTGATTCACGCAGATCGCTTAGCATTGGTCGTTTGTTTTCTCTTGCTTCAAGTCCACGATTGAGCTGAGAAAGAGCGATTATGGGCATCTGGAGTTCTCTTGCTAGCTGTTTGAGGCCTCTTGAAATTTCTGAAATCTCTTGTTGGCGATTATCTCCGCTTCTTTTGCCATCTCCCACCATTAGCTGGAGGTAGTCTATAAATGCTGCAGAGATCTCAGGATGTTGGGATTTGATCTTGCGTAATTTACTTCTGATATGATGAATAGTAGCATACCCGCCATCATCAACAAAAAGTTTTTTTTGTGATAATTCATGAGTAGCTGATGATACTCTCTCCCATTCGTCATCTTTTAGGTCCCCTACCCTAAGGGCTTGAAGAGGTATTGAAGTTTTAGCTGAAAGCATACGAAGCATCAATTGCTCTGCAGGCATCTCGAGTGAGAAAAATGCTACACCTTCATTTCTCTCGATCGCTTTAAGCGCCATATTTAACACAAGTGCCGTTTTACCCATAGCCGGACGTGCGGCTACTATTACTAAGTCTCCTTTGCCAAAACCGCTTGTCTTATCATTTAGATTACGGAAGCCTGTATCTACACCTATAAGTTTTGAATTACCCATTGCTTTTAGTCGTTCTATCTCAGCAATTGCTGCAATTGTGATGGCTTTGGCATCTCTAAAATCTTGAGAGGTACTCTCTTGTGTTATCTCATAAAGTTTCTTTTCTACGAGATTCATCACATCATCGCTTGACAGATCATCTTCAATGGTTACTTTTTTTATCTCAGTTGCTAAAGTTACTATAGCTCTTTTTATCGACTTTGCTTTGATCTCTGCCATATACGCTTTGGTATCTGTAATAGGGTTTGCTGATAGCATTTCCATCATAAGCCCTTCATCAAACTTGCCCATAGATTGAAGCTTGGATATCAAAAACTCTTCAGCCAGTGGTTTATCTTCTCTTGTTAATTCTTCCATAGCAGTAAAGAGATACTGATGAAATGGCAGGTAAAAATCTTTTGCTTTTAGACTGCTTGCTACTTCTTCATAAATTTGCGGATCAAAGAGCACCGCTGAGAGCACAGCTCGCTCTATATTTAAATTGTACATATTTTCCATAATTATTCGCCTTTTGCCATATTCTCTACTTCGATTATAAATCTATCTACAAGTTCTCGCTCAGGAAGCTTAGCTACTATTTCGCCTTTGACCATAACAAGTCCGCTCCCTTTTCCAAATGCTATAGCTACATCGGCATGTTTAGCTTCTCCTATAGCATTTACTACACATCCCATTACTGATATATCAAGAGGTGCCGTTATATGAGCTGTGCGGCGTTCTACCTCAGCAACCGCACTTACTAGGTCAGCTTCTATCCTGCCGCATGTTGGGCATGATATTATATTTATCCCGCCTTTTGCTCTGCCGCTATCTTTTAGTATTGCTTTGGCAACTCGTATCTCCTCTTCAAGTTCTCCGGTTATTGATACCCTCATGGTATCACCTATACCATCAAGCAACAATGCTCCTATCCCAATCGATGATTTGATGGTCGCATGAAATAATGTACCTGCTTCTGTAACACCCAGATGAAATGGATAATGATTTCTTGGTCTTAACATTCTATACGCATCTACTGTTCTTTGAACATCACTGGCTTTAAGTGATATTTTGATGTCCGTAAAATCCAGATCTTCCAAAAATTTAATATTATACTCAGCGCTTGCTACCATGCCTTCGGCAGTAGTACCATATTTATCTTCAAACTCCTTTTCAAGAGAACCTGCATTTACTCCTATGCGTATAGGCAGATTTCGTTCCTTGCATGCTTTGACTATCTCTTTTATACGACTTTTTTCTCCGATATTGCCAGGGTTAAATCTTATGCCGTCTACCCATTTGGCAGCTTCAAGAGCCAAACGATAATTAAAGTGAATATCGGCAATGATAGGCAAAGAAGTATTAGCTTTTATTTCCTTAAGAGCCAAGGCATCTTCCATGGTTGGCACTGCTACACGCACTATATCTGCTCCAGCAAAATGCAATCTGTTTATCTGCTCTACTGTAGCACTCACATCATGAGTATTGCTAAATGTCATAGACTGCACAGATATTGGAGCATCTCCGCCAACTGCTACGTTGCCTACAAATATTTTTTTGGTTGGGTATCGTTCTTGCATTTTGTACTTTCATCTGCTCATAATTATATAGGTGATTTTATCACAATAAACTATAATACTATCTTCTATTATATAAATCAATGTCACCCGAGCGCTCGAAAAGCAGCAAGATTTTGAGCATATGCCGCAAAAATCTTGCGTTGCGGTTCGTGAGTGGTGACGCTTTTCTTTGGTTACCTTTCTTTTTAAAAAGAAAGGTAGAAAAACAGTGAACCAAAAACTATAAATTACGAAAAATCCACCGGGTCCATGTCTATTTCTATTCCTCTTTTTGCTATCGCATGAAGAGCAGTAAGCAATGCTTTTTTGCTATTTGAACGAAGCAAGATATGATATCGATAACGACTTGCTATCTTTTCGACCGGAGCTTTGCCGTATCCTATTATCTCGATATTATTAAAGCCTTTTAATGCCTCTAAAGTATTGCTCAATTGTTTTTCGGCTACATCAGGCTTAGCATGAGCTATAAGCACTCTAGCCATTGATACAAACGGAGGATATGATGCTATGCGTCTAAATTCAAGCTCATCTCTCAAAAACAGTTCATAATCACTCAAAAACGGTTCAAAGAAATGGCTATGCGAGCTTTGGATATAAATCAAAGCATCTTTAGTTCTTCCGCTTCTTCCGGCTATCTGAAACAATAAACTGATCGCTCTTTCTTTGGCTCTATAATCAGCTAAGCCAAGCATGTAATCAAGCCCCATGATTATACTTAATGTGATATCCGGGTAATCATGACCCTTGCTTAGCATCTGAGTGCCTACTAATATATCTGTCTCTTTGTTGGCCAATTGCGATAAAGCCAAACCTAATTTCTTTGGTGTAGTGATGCTGTCTTTATCAAATTGTACTACTCTTGCCTTGGGCAATGATTCGTTTATAAGTTCTATCGCCTCTTTTGTGCCTATGCGTTCACTGCTCAAAGGTGCATATCCGCATTCGCTGCAGCTTTGAGCTATCGACTCTGTATAGCCGCAATAATGACATCTAAGATGTTTATGATTACGATGGAGCGCCATTCCTACAGAGCAAAACGGGCATTTGTGTGTTGTTCCGCACGACGGGCAATAAAGATACTTAAAATTACCGCGCGTAGGTAGAAATACTATAGCTTGCTCACTTTGTTTTATTGTGTTGTCGAGTGCTTTTATACACTCACTGTTCACACTGTCTCCGCTTATAAATTTATAGCTTTTGGCTGTAGATATATAGGCTTCTTTGAGCCTGACTATCGGATATTTGTGATATGATGAAGCTGACGGCGTTGCAGAAGCCAATACAACTTTTGCTCCTATTTTTTCTCCTATCAATACTGCTACATCTCTAGCATGATAACGTGGCCTTGTCATTGATTTATAGCTATCATCATGCTCTTCATCTACAATTATCAGTCCTATGTTTTCGAGCGGTACAAACAAAGCTGACCTGGCTCCGGCAACTATATGCACTTCGCCTGAAGCAATACGGCTCAAGATATTTTCTTTTTGATTTTTAGTAAGTTTCGAATGCCAGATAACTACATTATTGCCAAAATATTTACTAAGACGCTCAAGCATCTGAGGAGTAAGGGCAATTTCCGGCATAAGCATTATCACGTTTTGGTTATTGGTTATAGCCTGGTTTATTAGGTGTATAAATATCTCTGTTTTCCCTGCGCCGGTTACTCCAAAGAGTAAACTTCTTTGGTATGTTTCAATCTCTTGCAATGCTTTTTGTTGGGCGGCGGTAAGGGTGGGCAGTAGTACCATATCGTCCTCGGCCTTCAATTTTCCGTCATCCTCGTGCTTGACACGGGGATCCATAATGGATTCCTGCCTTCGCAGGAATGACATATTGTCTTCTTCTTCCTTCTCCTTTCTCCATTCCACATTTTCAAACGGTATAAACAAAGCCAATGCTTCAGATATTGATGAAAAATAATATGATGATATAAATCTGGCAAGCTCTAATTGCATAGTATTGTAATACTTGTTAGTAATATCAGACACGGCCAATGTCTCAAACTCCGGCTTTGATGTTTTTATTAATACAACAGCATCCTTGATTGTGCTTTTTACGGGTACTTGCACTATAGAGCCGATCTCCAATGACTCAGCAGAATGATATGTAAATATTGGGGCCGATGAATTTAATAATGCGATGTGATAGTAATAAATGATTGACTCTTTTGATTGAATATAGATATTTTATTATACCACAAAATATTTTTTAGCGTAGAATGTTATTATCGTGTTAATTTTTTGCAATTAGCCTCTGTAACATCACAATTAAATTGTCCGTTTGTCAATGTAAATGTTACGACAGTCCCGCTTCCTGGCATACGATAATGTAGTGAATCTTGCCAACAACCATTGTCACTATTATTGGCACACACAGGAATTATTGATTCTAAAACAGAATTACTATTGCCATCTTTATCTGCACTAAATGTAGATATAGCGGTGTCCGCAACTCCATCATTATCAATAGATGTGATAGCAGTAAAATCTCCTCTAAGCGTACGCAATTGTCGCTCAGTAGAGAGCGCTGAACGTACTGATGCTATGGTAGCCTTGGCGCTTACTATCTTGGCATCGTCTCTTGTAACTGCAAACCTTGGTATAGCAATAGATGCTAATATCCCTATGACAACAATAACAAAAACAAGTTCTATTAAAGTAAAAGCTTTTCTCATGAAGCTCCTAATTAAAAATGATATTCATAGTATATCATAAAAACAAATACAAAAAAATTGGTTTGAAAGTGTAAAAATGAATAGATTGTGAAGAAATTACAAAGAGGCAAAAAGCCTCTTTTAAATTTAGAAAGATTACTGTATGCCTTGTCCGCCAAACTGATGATTAGTAATCAGTCCTTGAGCAGTCGCTTTAGTAGAAGCTGCCGTACATGCTGCATCAGTACCAACAACAGTAACATCAATCGAAGTACCGTCAGTACCTGCAGCTACTTTAAAGCAAGCATCATTTGTAACTCCAGTACAAGATTGCATTGTAGTATCTAAAGCGCCTCTTGCTGTATATGCAGCGCCAACATCTGAAATACAAGTTGATAGGTTGGTAAGCATTGTAGCCGCTCTTGCGTCATCTCTAGTTGCTGCTAGTCTTGGTATGGCAACAGCTGCCAAAATTCCTATAATTACAATAACAAAGATCAATTCGATCATTGTAAAACCTCTTCTCATGTTAACTCCTGTTTTAGTAAATTATAAGAATCCACCATTTTGGTGAAAACTTATTACAATTGTAATACTAAAAAACTATAATGTCAAGAAAAGATAAATTTTTAGCAATAAACTCTATTTATTCATATCTTCGATTTTGGATATGATGGTGTCTATTTGCCTTTCTTGTTCGCTTACTTGTTTGGCTAAACGAAGATATGCTTTGAGGAGTTTATCGGTTTTATTGTCTTGATTAAAAGCTAGATCTGCATTGGTTAGATCATCTATAATAAATTTTGCCAATTTATTATCGACCTCAAATTCATATCTTGAACCATTTATAGTAATAGCTATTTTTTGCATCGCTACTCCAGTAGTGCCTCTATTTTAGCAATAATAGTTTCTATTTCTGCATCTTTTTGACTAAGCTCTTGTCTTAATACTACTATTTCTTCTTCCAATGGGACTATATTAGAAATTTGCATTTTTAACGTTTCATTTTCTTCTTTTAATAAATCAAACGTGATTTTTAATTCTTCAAGTTTATCTTGGAGTTTTTGAAGTGCATGCATTTATATTCGCCTTTGGGTTGTGATTTTATTTTGTTATAATATCACAAATATTTAAAAAGAAGTCGTCATTGCGAGGACCAAAGCGACAAAGCAATACATAAAAAGAATGGACAACAGCGACTTTTGCAAAGTCTTGCAGTGACGCTCTCTTTGTAATTACAAGCTGTTGGCGTTATATCAAAATAGAAGGAAGAATTTTTTGAAAAAACCTTTCCGAGTTAATAGTCCTTATGCTCCCTCAGGAGACCAGCCAAAAGCCATAGAACAATTGAGCAGTTCTATATTGGATGGTAATCGCTATCAAACCCTGCTTGGAGTTACCGGCTCAGGCAAAACATATACTATGGCAAAGATCATAGAAACTATCCAACGTCCGACTCTCATCATGACTCATAACAAAACATTGGCTGCTCAGCTATATAGTGAATTTAGAAGCTTTTTTCCGGACAATCGCGTAGAGTATTTCATAAGCTATTATGACTACTATCAGCCGGAAGCTTACATACCGCGCCAAGACCTTTTCATAGAAAAAGACAGCTCTATAAATGAAGAATTGGAACGCTTGCGCTTGAGTACTACAGCAAGTTTGCTTAGCCACAAAGATGTCATAGTCATAGCCTCGGTATCTGCCAACTATGGACTTGGTTCACCCGAAGATTATAGTTCTGTGGTGCAAAGCTTGGAGATCGGTCAAAATTATCCACAAAAAGCTCTTTTGCTTAGACTGGTAGAGATGGGGTACAAGAGAAATGATAATTTTTTTGATAGAGGGGATTTTAGGGTCAATGGCGATGTAGTAGATATATTTCCGGCATATAATCAAGAAGAGGCTCTGCGTATAGAGTTTTTTGGCAATGAGATAGAAGATATGTATTATTTCGATGCCTTGACCGGCGAGAAAGGAACTTCGCCAAAAGTGGTAACCATATACGCTGCCAATCAATTTATAGTAGGCAAAGAAAAGCTAGCTCTTGCTATGAAAAATATAGAAGACGAGCTAGGTAAGAGATTGGCATTTTATGAGAGAGAGGGTCGCATGGTAGAATATGCCAGACTCAAACAACGCACCGAATTTGACCTTGAAATGCTGGAAGCTACAGGTATGTGCAAAGGTATTGAGAATTATTCCAGGCACCTAACTGGTAAAAAAGAGGGCGAAACCCCATATTCACTCCAAGACTATTTCGAGGCTATGAGCGAAGATTATCTGGTCATTGTAGATGAATCACATGTAAGCCTGCCCCAATTTCGCGGAATGTATGCAGGAGATAGGAGTAGAAAAGAGGTGCTAGTAGAGTATGGATTTAGACTCCCTTCGGCACTCGATAACCGCCCTTTGATGTTTGATGAGTTTATAGAAAAAGCTCCTCATTATTTATTTGTATCTGCTACACCAGCACCTCTTGAACTCGAATATTCCAGCGTAATAGCTAGTCAGGTGGTTCGCCCAACTGGGCTTTTGGATCCTCTCATAGAAGTAGTTCCTAGCACTCATCAAGTAGAACACTTATATGATGAAATGAAGCGTGTTATAGAGCGTGGCGAAAAGGTGCTAGTAACAGTGCTTACTAAAAAAATGGCGCAAGAACTAGCAATATATTACAATGATCTGGGACTAAAAGCTAGACATATGCACTCAGATATGGATGCCATTGAGAGAAATCAAACCATCCGTTCTTTGAGACTTGGAGAATTTGATATACTCATTGGTATCAATTTGCTTCGTGAAGGACTTGACTTACCAGAAGTGAGCCTTGTTGCAATTCTTGATGCTGACAAAGAAGGATTTCTGCGCTCCCAAACTTCACTAATACAAACAGCAGGAAGAGCTGCTAGAAATGTAAACGGAAAAGTATTGATGTATGCCAATCGCATAACATCGGCTATGGAATTTACCATCAAAACCACAAGCGAGCGCAGAGAAAAACAAGAACTTTACAATGAAGAACATGGAATAACTCCTCAAACTACCATAAGAGAGTTAGATGCCAATCTCAAGTTAGAAGAGCATGGAGAGCTATATAATAAAAAAGATAAGCTTGATAAAATGCCCAAAGCCGAGAGACAAAAACTCATGAATGAATTAAAAGCCAAGATGCTTGCAGCTGCCAAAAACTTGGAGTTTGAAGAAGCAGCTAGGTTGCGTGACCAAATAGCCAAGATAAAGAATTTGTAATTAAGCAAAGCCGTTCGTACTGAGCTTGTCGAAGTATTGAACAATTTTTATAATATTTTTCTTTGTACTACTTTTTTAGAAAAAGTAGTACAAAAATCGTCACCTTCTCGAATCGCACGATTTTATTTAGGCTAACCGCCTTGATAAAATCTAGCTTTCAAGGTGCGTTCTGGTGACTGTTTTTATTGTATAATGTCAAAAAAAATATAGGCAAAAATATGATAACAAATTTTCAAAACTATACCCCAAAACTTGGCGCTAATAGCTGGGTAGCTGAAGGTGCGAGCGTCATCGGGCGTGTAGAAATGGGTGAAGATAGTGCAGTATGGTTCGGATGCGTAGTACGTGGTGACGTGCATTATATAAAAATCGGAGACAGAAGCAATATCCAAGACCTTAGTATGGTGCATGTCACACATCATAAACTTGATGATATGAGCGATGGATATCCTACTATTATAGGCAATGATGTCACAGTCGGACATCGCGTCATGCTGCATGGCTGCACTATCGAGGATGCTTGTTTGATAGGCATGAGTGCAACTATACTAGATGGTGCGGTCATCGGCAAAGAATCAATCGTAGGTGCCGGGGCATTGGTGACTAAAAACAAAGTATTTCCACCGCGAAGTCTCATAATGGGAAGCCCTGCTAAAGTAGTACGGGAACTTACGGATGAAGAAGTAGCGGAACTTTACGCCTCAGCTGCTAGGTATGTAAAATTCAAAAACCAGTATCAATAAAATATTGATGTCATTCGAACGACCTTGAAAGCAGCGAGATTTTGAGCATATGTCGCAAAAATCTCGCGTCGCGATTCGAGAGGATGACGATTTTTGCGATACTTTTATAAAAAAGTATCTAAAGAAAAAATCATATAATAGTTTCCCATTTGATAAACCAAAAGTAGACAATATTAGTTAAAATAATGATAGCTAACTTTTACTCTCTTTTTTGGCTCTTCTCTCTTTTTGACTCGACGATGCAAATTTAACCAGGTCATCACTGCTTCTGACATGTTCTGGAATAGTCTCTAAGCTCTTTTGCATCACATAAGAAGCCGACAAAGCATCACTATATGCTCTATGATGCACAGTGGTTGGGATAGCCAAAGATTCTATGAGATATGCCAGCCCATACCTTTCACTCTCAAAAGTCCGTTTTGCCAGATCGATACTGCACATGATCGGATTACCCAGATCACCAAGCCCATGACGATGGAATGACGCAGACAAAAAAGAGGCATCAAAACTAGCATTATGAGCTACAAATATAGTATCTTCCATGAAAAGACGCAAACTCGTCAATGCCTCTTTTGGACTTGGGGCGCCAAGCAGATCAATGGGTTCAATACCAGTTACTTTTGTGATATAATCGGGTAAAAATGCGCACTCTACAAATGTCTCAAATCTATCTATGATCTTTCCGCCCTGCATCATAACCGCACCTATTTCTATGACCTGCGAGGAGGATGGTTTGCTGCCATTGGTCTCTATATCAACTATACAAAATCTCTCTTCGTGGTATGGAGTAAAATACGGTTTGTATCTATACCCGCCCTCTTCTGAGTTTTCTATAGGATACCCTGAGGCTTGAAGCAGATAGAAAATAGTATCACTTTCTTCAAAAAGAGTAGTATGTTTATACACAATAGTATCAAAAGTCTCTTGGCTGATCGTGCCGCCATGATGGCGAAATGTTTTTGTGAGCTGTTCAAAGACTTTTTGCATTAGCTATAAACTCTTTCACTTTAGTGACATCTTTTTTGCCTTTGCTTATCTCTACTCCGGAACTGACATCTACTCCATAAAAATTATGGCCTTTTAATTCGATCAGATTTTCAGAGGTCAATCCGCCTGCCAATATAATCTTGGAACAATCCATCCCATCAAACCAATCAAGTGCTACTCTTTTACCTTCTCCGCCATAACTCTCAACAAAAGCATCGACTATGATATAACTATCTTTATATTTTTCTATGTCTTCTTTGCAAGTTGCTCTAATGACTCGTATATATGGCGTCTGCAGCTTAGTAAAAAAATCATCATCTGCATCAAAATGGATTTGAGCCATATCTATACCTGCAAAATTACAAATATCATCCACCTCTGATATATTTACATTTACAAAAAGTCCTATGGTTTTTACAAACGGAGGTAATTCTTTTATGATCTCCTTGGCTTTTTGCGGCAAAACATACCTAGGAGATTTTTCATAAAACACAAATCCGAGGGCATCTGCTCCTGCATTACACGAATCAAGCGCATCTTCAAGATTAGTGATACCGCAGATTTTTATTTTCATTTTAATGCACTTATTGCTCGCGCTATGCCGCTTGGATATTTATAAACAAAAGACCCGGCTACTACTATATCCACTCCGGCTTCTTTTAATAATTCTATATTTCTGTCGCTTACGCCGCCATCTACCTCTATGAGACATCTTGGATTTTTAATTTCTATCAGCGATTTGAGCTTTTTAGCTTTTTCTAGCACGGATGGAATAAATGATTGGCCTCCAAATCCTGGATTTACGCTCATAAGCAGTACCATATCCACGTCTTCTAATAAATATTCAATAGATTCGGGCAGTGTATGAGGATTTAATGCTAATGCTGGACGAATACCAAGAGAACGGATCTTTTGAATTAAACGATGAGGATGTTTCTCGGCTTCTATATGAAAGGAAATAAATTCTGGTTTAAATGGAGCAAATAGATCTACAAAAAAAGTATTATTTTCCACCATCAAATGAATATCAAGAGGTTTTATAGTAGATTTAGCAACAGACTCTACTACTACCGGTCCTATTGTTAGATTTGGCACGAAATGTCCGTCCATAACATCCACATGCACAAAATCGCAACCACCATCACAAATGGCTTTTACATCTCTAGCCAAATTGCCAAAATCGGCCGAAAGAATACTAGGGGCTACAAGCATAGATGTCCTTTTTTTTGACCACATTATAACACAAAAAGATTTTTTATTTAAGCAATCTTTAGGCTATTTTGGCTATAATCGCACACAAAAATGTCAATTTTGTCCCATATCGTAGACAAAATATCACATTCATTACTTTAAATAAAGGCAGATATTATGGCAAACAGATGTGCAATAAGCGGCAAAGGTCCATTAACTGGAAATAACGTATCACACGCAAACAACAAAACAAAAAGAAGACAACTTCCAAATCTAAGAACACTTAGAATTACACTAGAAGACGGTACTACAAAAAAAATCAAAGTAGCTGCTTCTACGCTTAGAACTATGAAAAAAATAGCTCAAAAAGCAACTATCGAAAATAACTAATTTTGGGCAAAGCTCAAAATTAGCTCTTCGGCAGAGTGCCCTCGCGACTAGTCGCTCTTTAACCAATTTATTAACTCTATACTACAAAATTTAATTTGGAGAAACTCCAATGTTTCAAATTCTTTCAATTAAAAACGGTCTTGACAATGTCCAAGGTTTCTTTAGTGATTCTTACAATGTGGGTCTTCGTACCAAAAAAAATGATGATGGCTCATTAGATGGCGATGTAGCTTTTATTCGTAGTAACGAACCTTGCGATGTGGTAGCAAGATTTACTACAAATCGCTTTGCAGCTGCTCCTATCAAACATTTTCAAAGATACGATGAAGGCTTTCAAACCAATTTTATACTCATAAATGCAAAAAATGCAAATGCAATGACAGGAGCAAAAGGGATAGAAGATATCGATATTCTTTTTGATAAATTAAAAATCAAAACCAATCTTCACAATCCTATTATGAGTTCTACCGGTGTGATTGGATACAGACTGCCTATTCATAAGCTTGCCAATGCATTCGATAACTTTGATTTTGATGCCAAACATAGTGAAAAAACCGCTAGAGCTATCATGACAACTGACAGCTTCAAAAAAGAGATTTGTTTTAAAATCACTCTAGATGATGGAAATTCATTTCATATAGCTGCAATTGCAAAAGGTGCCGGCATGATAAATCCGGCAATGGCTACTATGCTATGCTTCATCATAACCGATGCAGATATTCCAAGAGACGATATGGATGAATTGCTTGGAATTGCGGTTGAAAGTTCATTTAATCGTATATCTGTTGATGGTGATACATCTACAAATGATACGGTTTTGTTGCTAGCTAACAAAACAAGTGGCGCATATGATAAAGATGCGTTCAAAGAAGCCTTAAAAAAAATCACGTTTGAACTAGCTATGATGATATTGCGCGATGGTGAAGGTGCTACTAAAGTCGTTGCTTTCGAAGTAAACGGAGCTACGAATGACGAAGAGGCAAAAAAAGCCAGCATATTACTTAGTAATTCTTTGCTGGTCAAAACAGCACTTTTTGGAGAAGATCCAAACTGGGGTAGAATAGCCTCTACTATAGGAGCGAGTGGTATAGAATGCGATGAAGATAAGCTTGTGATTTATTATGATAATTTGCTTATTTATTCAGGAGAGCAGAGAGAATTGGATAAAGAACGAGAAGAAAAAGCATATAAGATCATGAAACAAGATAGTTTTAAAATTACTTGTAATTTGGGGCTTGGAAACGGAAGCTACACTTGCTATGGTTGCGATCTTAGTTATGATTATGTGAAGATAAATGCGGAATATCGTACTTAGATTTTAATACTCCTCTAAAGACAAAGAAGGTACAATAATAATATCACATAATGAGGAATAACTATGTTACATGAATACAGAGATGAGATAACTGCTCTCAGAGAATCAAATGCACATTTTGCAAAAATTTTCGAAAAACACAATGAACTTGATCAAATAGCAAAAGATGTTGATGAAGGTAGAGCTCATATGAGTGACGCAGAACGCGAAGAAATCAAAAAAGAAAAACTTCTTCTCAAAGACGAAGTACTTAAACTTATTTTAGAATTTAAAAAAGCACAAGCATAATGTCTAAATTATCAAATCCTAACAATGGGATTTGATAGGGCTCAAACAATAATTAACTTAATCTTCTTCTAAAACTTCTTTTTCCAATTTCCATACATAAATGATAGCTATAACCACGATAGATACCAAAGCTATTGTAGTTGCGCGGCCTAGGTATTGCTTGACTAACGCTTCGTTTGAACCAACAAAATAACCCACGAACATCAATACCAATACCCAAATAGCAGATCCTAAAATGGTATAAGAAGAGAATTTGAACAAATTCATCTTGGCATATCCGGCAGGTATAGATATTAGATGCCGCACACCCAAAATCAGCCTGCCGCTAAATGTAGATATTTCTCCGTGTTTATTGAAAAAAACTTCAAGCTTTTCTAATTTTTCCGGAGTAAGAAGTATATATTTGCCATATTTTGTCAAAAATGCTCTGCCGTATTTCAAAGCAAAAAAATAATTAAACAATGCTCCGCCTAGAGAACCGAGCACACCCATAAGTGTAGCGATTAAAAAATTCATCTCTCCTTTTTGAGATAAATAACCAGCAGGTATCATAACTACTTCGCTTGGAATTGGTATAAAAGTGCTTTCCAAAAACATCAAAACGAATATACCAATATAGCCGACGCCACCAATGGCATCAACTATCCATTGGGCAATATCGTGCATCATACAAGACCTATTTATTCAGTATATGCGCCGACAGAAGTAAGCTTGATATATCTCTTTTCTAACATGTCTTCAGTAGACAAAGCTTGGAGCTCTTTTAATGATTTTAAGTAGTATGCTTTCAGTACTTTTGCAGCACTTTGTTTGTCCCTATGGGCACCGATCAATGGCTCATCTAGTACATCATCTACAAGATGGTGCTTCAACAAATCATCAGGTGTAATTTTGAGTGCTTTTGTTGCAACTTCAACTTTTTTTGGATCATCCCACAATATAGCCGAACAACCTTCAGGAGAAATAACTGAATATACAGAATATCTCATCATAGCAAGTCTATCAGCAACGCTAATAGCCAATGCTCCACCGCTTCCACCTTCACCTATGACTACAGAAATAAGTGGTACTTTGATACTTGTAAATTCAAATAGATTTCTAGCAATAGCTTCGCTTTGGCCTCTTTCTTCTGCTCCAAGCCCTGGATAAGCGCCAGGGGTATCTACTAATAAAAGTACTGGTATATCAAATTTCTCAGCTAGTCTAACTGCACGCAATGCTTTGCGATAGCCTTCTGGATTTGGCATACCAAAATTTCTTTTGATTTTATTTTTTGTACCTCTTCCCTTTTGTTCACCTATAACCATTGTTTTATGGCCATCGATCCATCCGATATAACAAACAAGTGCAGTATCATCGCGAAATGCACGATCACCATGAATTTCATAACTATTTTCTAAAATCAATCTAATATAATCAAGTGCATATGGACGATCCGGATGACGAGCTAATTGAAGCTTTTGATAATCATTGAGGCTACCATAAGTTTTTTGCACCTCTTTATCTAAATCATGCTGTAGCTTTTCAAGAGTTTTTTGATCTCCGCCTGCTTTAGCGGATTCTATAGCCTCATCTAGATGCTCGATACGCTTTTCGAAATCAAGATAGGTTACCATAAGAAATCCTTAAATCTTTTTAAAAATAACAACGCCGTTAGTACCGCCGAAGCCAAATGAATTGCTCATAGCAACATCTATATTTGCTTTTCTTGCCTCGTTAGGAACATAATCCAAATCACAATCCGGATCAGGTGTAGTATAATTGATAGTTGGAGGCAAAATACTGTCTCTCATGGCCATAAGAGTTATTACAGCTTCGATAGACCCTGCAGCACCAAGGCAATGGCCTATTTGACCTTTTGTAGAACTAACTGCTGGAACATTAGAACCAAATGCATTTTTGATAGCAGCTGTCTCGTTTTTATCATTAGCTGGAGTGCTAGTGCCGTGTGCATTGATGTAATCTACTTTTGGATTACCTGCCATTGACATTGCTGCTTTGATAGCACGTGTCGGACCATCTACAATTGGCGTAGTAATGTGATTTGCATCTCCGCTTTCGCCAAAACCTATGATCTCTCCATAGATTTTAGCTCCTCTTGCTACTGCAGCTTCATACTCTTCAAGAACTAATGCACCAGCGCCCTCACCCATTACGAATCCATTTCTATCCGCATCAAACGGTCTAGAAGATTGTTGTGGATTTTCATTGTTTGTACTAAGTGCTTTCATAGATGCAAATCCGCCTATTCCTACAGGACAAATCGCAGATTCTGCGCCAACTACCAACATTCTATCCGCTCCACCTATCATAATAGTTTTCGCTGCTTCATTGATAGCGTGAGTACCGGCCGCACATGCTGTAACAGATGAAAGATTTGGCCCTTTTAATCCATGATCTATTGATATAAACCCGCCAAGCATATTTACAAGTGCCGATGGTATAAAAAATGGAGAAATTCTACGAGGGCCTTTTTCTTCGCAAACAAGTGAATTTTTCTCTATATTAGGAAGTCCGCCTATGCCTGAAGCAGATGAAATACCAAATCTCTCACCATCATACTCATCTGTAAATGCTGCATCAGCCATAGCTTCTTTGGCTGCTTTTATGCCAAGATGGATAAATCTATCTGCTTTTTTAACTTCTTTTGGATCCATTACTTCATTTGGATCAAATCCTACAACTTCACCTGCTATACGAACTGATTGCTCAGTAGGATCAAAAAGCTCTATTGTTTTAATACCACATTTACCAGCTACAATTGCTTCAAAAGAACTCTCTTTGTCATGTCCTAAGCTGTTTATCATACCTAGACCTGTTACTACTACTCGTTTCACGATTTCTCCTCATTCTTTGCTCTGGCTAATATAAAAAATAAAAAAACTTTTTACATAAGCCAATTCAATCCCCCCCATTCAAAGGGGCATTTCGATGTCTTATTTGTTATTATTGATAAAGTTGATTGCATCACCAACAGTTGCAATTTTTTCTGCTTGATCGTCTGGAATTTCGATATCGAATTTTTCCTCAAGAGCCATAACCAACTCAACAACATCTAAACTGTCAGCACCAAGATCTTCTACGAATCTAGATTCTTCTTTTACTTCATCTGGACTAACATTTAGTTGCTCTACAACTACGTCTTTTACTTCATCAAATAATGCCATTTGATACTCCTTGATAATTAAATAATACGCAGAAGTATATCGAAAAAATCATAAAAGCACCAAACTAAAACGAAAAGCACAATAAAATAATATAACTTTTAAGCAATACAAATATAACTTTTTTGATTTTAGATAATAAATAATACTTCTAAAAACTGCTTTTTGGGCTTTTGCATATTGTTACAATAACTAATATATTATATAAATAATAGTAATTTTACTCAACCAATGAATAACGTAAAGATATATGCATTGTAATTGGTAAATTTACAGGGCAATTCCTCACATCAATGGGAAATGCTCTGTAAATTGCTTCTCTGGCTGCACTCTTGAGTGCATTTGAACCGTTTACGCTGATCTCGCCAACATTACCGTTCGGAAGTATCACAAAAGATGCATTTACCACCCCTTCTATACCTGCATTTTTTGCAATTAGAGGATAAAACTTATTTTGTATGATACGATTTTTTATCATGGCTTCAAATGCGCTACTGTCTATCTTATTTGGAGCTACAATATCAGAGGTTTCTTGTGGTATTGCGTATTGTTTTGATAATGAAGTACTTTGTTTATTGCTTATGGATACTGATTTTTCTTGTTTTGGCTTTGATATTTGTTTAGCTTTTTGGAATGCTGTTGGATTTTTAGAAACCGTTTTGGGTCGTTCTTGTTTGGGTTTTGTTGAACAGCAGCATGGGTTGTTTTGTGGCTGTGATTTCTGTAATTGCTTCAAATTTAATATTATATGTAATTTCGATTCTTTTTTAATAACATTATCATTATCATATGAAAAATGGGAAATAATGAAAAATAAAATCCCAAAAAAAATATAGATGAATAAACTACCGACAAAAGCAATCATATAGCGATGGCTATTCATCTTTTATTCTTTTAGGTACGTTTTTTACAAAGGGGTAAGAGAAGTATTGCATACAAATGTTAAGTTAGTATTAAGAGTGAGTAATAATTTTAGAAATATCCAAAATCACTCTTGTACCTTCTCCTTTTTTAGAATAAATTGTTATATTTATGCCCTCGTTGTCACAATAATTTTTGACTACAGCAAGGCCAATCCCCCTGCCGTCGCTCTCAATATCTCCTTGATAGTACCTCTCGTATATATGCAGCATTTCAGTATCGTCCATACCATCGCCATTATCTATAATTTCTAGTTTATTTGGACGAAGTACAATATTTATAGGTTTATCTATAGGCGAATGCTTCATAGCATTGGATATGATATTTTCTAAAACCTGTTCAAACCCTATTTTATCCGCTATTACTTTGATCGGCATCAAATCGAATATAAACTCATTTCTTTCCTGGGCCAAAAACGGTTCACTGCATTCTTTTATCACTTTAGAGAGTTCAAATTCCTCTTTTTGTACCGGTGTGATCTCTTTTGTTATAGTATAAACTAATGATTCATAAAGTCTTTTTAATCTGATCGTGGCATGTTCTATTCGCTCTAATCTGACCTTATCTTTATCTGTTTGTGCTGTTTTTGAAAGCATGTTTGTATTTGCAGTGATAGTAGTTAGTGGGATATTAAGTTCATGGATTATTTCATCTGTAATAAATATCAAATTTCGTTCCATTTGATATTTTGATTCTAAAAGATAGGATGCAAATATATATCCTAAGATCATTGATGCTGCGAACATCAATACCAAAGAAAACCATAATGAACTAGATGAAAAACCATAGGATTGCAAAAAAAAATATGACATAGTCCATAGCAACATCATCAAAGCTTCAAAAAATACAATGGCGATTATTATTTCTTTTTTTATCTTTCCAAACAATATCCGACACCTCTGATATTTTGGATGCTGTCACCAAAATATTTTTTTAGCTGTGTGATATAGACCCTAAGCGAACCATCACTTGCTTCGCTTGCGCTGCTCCAAAGAGCGGATTTGATTTCATCCAATGTCAACACTCGACCATTTGCTTCAAGCAAAAGCTGCAAAAGCTGTCCGGCTTTTATACTAAGCTCCAATTCTTCATTATCATTAAAAAGTTTTTTACTATATATATCAAAATAATATTCACCTACAGGTACCTTTTCAACCCTGGTTTGTCGCTTGAGAAGAGCACGCACACGACATGATAATTCATCCAAATCAATAGGTTTTTTAAGATAGTCATCAGCTCCTACGTCAAAACCTTGTTGTAAAGACGCTGTATCATTTTTAGAGGTTATAAACATGGCTGGTGTCATATCCCCGCTGTTTCGCAACTTCGAAAGCATATCAAATCCGCTCTCATACGGCAATTTGACATCCAAAAGATAACAATCATACTTTCTTTTGTATGTCAGATCAAATGCACTATATGGATCAAATGCAGCATCTACGCCAAAACCTTCATCTTCTAGAAAATCTTTGAGGGTTGCATTGAGCAATCTGTCATCTTCCAATAATAATAATCTTGCTTGCATGTCTTCTCCTAAAATTTATAGATACATACCGCCATTGACTTTGAGTGTCTCGCCCGTAATATAGCTGGCATGATCGCTTAGCAAAAATGCTACTGCGTCAGCAACTTCTGAAGCTTCTCCAAATCTAGCTAATGGTATTTTTGCAGTAAATGCTGCTTTGATCTCATCTTTTAACACCTCAGTCATCTCTGTAGCTATGAAACCGGGAGTAATGGTATTGAACCTGATACCTCTGCTCGCACCTTCAAGTGCAAAACTCTTGTTCATAGCTATCATACCGCCCTTGCTCGCCGCATAATTAGTTTGTCCCACATTTCCACTCTCGCCTACTATGGATGAAATATTTACCACTGCTCCAAAACGTTGTTTGCTCATAGCTTTAAGTGATTCTCTGCATCCTATGAAAGCAGATTTAAGATTGGCTTCTATTACACTCATAAAATCATCGCCGCTCATACGAAGTGCTAATTTGTCATTTGTAATACCCGCATTATTTACTAAATAACTAAGCTCACCGTCAGTTGTTATAATATGTTTGATTCCTTCTACGAAAGCTATCTCGTCACTTACATCAAATCCTATGATTTCAGCTTTACCGCCGGCATCTTCTATAATTTTTTTGACTTCAAGTGCTCCGGCTTCCCCGCTGCGGTAATTTATCCACACTTTTAATCCATATCCGGCTAACGAAATAGCTATTTTTGCTCCTATTCCTCTGCTAGCACCTGTGACTAATACATTTTTACCCGTAAATTTCATAATTCTCCTTTTTTGATTTTATTTCATGCTTCGCAAGAAAACAGACGATTTTTAATATATTCGAACTCTTCATAATCTTGTGGTGTTATCTTATCTGAGTATATAATATGATTCAATTGTTCCAATAAATGCATTTTACTTAATTTGTCATTGCAGCAAGCCTGATTTATAATATCTAAATGCTCTTCTAGATCATAATCGCTCTTTAGAGCATTTTCCAACAAAGACGATGCTTCCTTTTGGCTACATTCAAAATTTGCTCCCAATATGGAACAAAATAACGGCGCTTCTTTTGATATACTTCTTTTATCTTTTTTGATGATATGTGCTAGCAATACAGCTACCGATTCTTTGATTTTTGTTTCCATAGATTGTCCTTGCGTAAAATCATTTATAAAATCATATCATAAAAAATTATTACCTTATTGATTTTATCTTAATTTTATGATTCGCCACAAGATGAAAAAAACAATCCATTTAAAATAATGTCACCCAAACGTTCGAAAAGCAGCGAGATTTTGAGCATATGCCGCAAAAATCTTGCGTAGCGGTTCGTGAGGATGACGCTTTTTGTGCTACTTTTTCTAAAAAAGTAGTGAAAGAAAAACTCTTTATAGATCCTGAAACAAGTTCAGGATGACTGAACTTCCCTACCCCAACAATAATGGTTTATCCATCTCTTTTGGAATCTCTAACCCCATAAGCTTCAAAACCGTAGGGGCTATATTATTCAGCCCACCATTATTAACGATGCTTTTAATACCATTTGCTACCACAAAGCACCACACTTCTCCGACCGTATGATTGGTAAGAACATGTCCTTCCGGGTCACACATCTCTTCACAATTACCATGATCGCTTGTGATTATCACTGCATAATTATTTTTTGCAGCGACATCCAATATCTCGCCTATTTCTTTATCTACTGCTTGGACGGCTTCTTTTGCAGCTTCATAATTGCCTGTATGCCCTACCATATCGCCATTAGCGAAATTTACTACCACAAAATCATATCCATCATTTATGGCTTTTTTGGTGGCCTCTCCTACCTGCGGAGCAGACATTTCAGGCTTCATATCATATGTACGCACATCCGGACTTGGTATCAGTACCCTGTCTTCGCCTTTCATGGGCTCTTCTACTCCACCGTTAAAGAAAAAAGTCACATGAGCATATTTTTCAGTTTCAGCAGTATGCATCTGTCTAAGTCCGGCTTGACTTATAACCTCGGCCAATGTATTATACGGATTAACTTTTGGAAACATTATAGGATATGGGAATGAGGCATCATAAGCCGTCATAGTAGCAATATGAAGTTTTAATTCTTTAGTAGCAAACTCGCTAAATCCGCTATCCCCCAGAGCTTGAGTGATTTCTCTTGCTCTATCGGATCGAAAATTCATCATGATAACGCCATCCCCATCCGTCATACCGTTATATTCATCAAATGCTGCAGGCTCTATAAACTCATCATTCTCACCCTTGGCATAACTCTGCTTGATATATTCACTTGGACAAAATGAGGTTTTTGGTATTGCCTCTACGATAGCTCTGTAACCAAGTTCAACCCTATCCCATCTCTTATCCCTATCCATAGTATAGAAACGACCGCCTATGGTGGCTATTGAAATGCTTTCATCACATATAGCTTCTACCTGCTCTAAATATTCCTGGGCTGATGTAGGACTTACATCTCTACCGTCAGTAATGAGATGCAGCCATACTTTTTTCCCGTTTGCCTTGGCTATTTTAGCAACTCCTATGATATGTTCTATATGAGAATGCACACCACCATCACTCATTAGACCTATAAGATGAATAATATCGCTTTTAGCAAAAACTTCTAGCAAAACTTCATTTTTTGCCATGCTTCCATCATCTAACGCTTTGGAAATCTTGACCAGATCTTGATACAAGATCCTACCGCTTCCAAGAGTCATATGCCCAACCTCAGAATTACCCATTTGTCCACCCGGCAATCCTACGCTAAGTCCATGGGTAGAAATAAGAGTATGTGGTACATGAGCAAAAAGCCGATCATATGTTGGCTTGGTAGCATCTGCAAATGCATTGCATTGGCTTGTTGGCTTATACCCTATGCCGTCTGTAATAATGAGTAATGTTTTTTGGCCTGTCATGAATTCTCTTTTTTGAAATATAAATATATTGCATAATCTCTAATATATTATTATAACAAATTCATTGATAAATATGGTTTAAGATAAAAAAATGAAGCTTTATTGTTATTATTTTTATATCTTTGTTTTATCAAAATGATAGTAAAATACGCCTAAAATTCCATACAAAAGAAGTTTGTAAATGCTTTATGCTCTTGCCCATTTTCTGTCTTTTAAACTTTTTGGTTATATCACCGTCAGGGTCGGTATCGCCTTTTTTCTCTCTCTATCATTGTCGCTTTTTTTGATGCCTCGCTATATTCGTTGGGCAATTGCCAAAAAAGCAAATCAACCTATCAACAAATATGTACCTGCGCATGAAGGCAAAAAACATACCCCGACCATGGGCGGAGCAGTATTCGTGATCTCTGCTGTAATTGCAACATTGATAGCTGGCAATCTTACCAATCTATACCTATTAGGCGGACTTGTAACCATCATAGGTTTCGGTTTCATAGGATTGAAAGACGATTTAGGCAAGGTAATGTCAGGCAACAATCTAGAAGGACTCACTCCTAGAGGTAAATTTTTACTTCAAATTGCAGTTTCTCTTGTGGTGGTCGGACTGTTATTTTTTATGCATTTTTCTACACAGTTTTATATACCATTTTTAAAAACCCCATTATTTGATATGAGCTATGTGTCAATCCCATTTTGGGTAATAGTATTTTTGGCTACTACAAATGCAGTAAATCTTACAGATGGATTGGATGGGCTGGCAACTGTACCATCTACTATATCGCTTGCTACTCTAGGATTTATAATATATGCTACCGGGCATATTGAACTTAGTCATTATCTTCTCATTCCACATATAAACGGAGTTGGAGAAGTAACTATATTAATTGGAGCATTTATGGGTGCATTGCTAGGGTTCTTGTGGTACAACTGCTACCCTGCTGAGATCTTTATGGGAGATACTGGCAGTCTGGCTGCCGGCGGTTTTATAGCATATTTGGCAATTTTAGGCAAAAGTGAAGTTTTACTTCTTTTGATAGGGCTTGTTTTTGTTGCCGAAACTGTTTCTGTTATTTTGCAAGTGGGAAGCTATAAACTTCGAGGTCAACGAATATTCCTCATGGCCCCAATTCATCATCATTTTGAACTCAAAAAATGGGCAGAAAACAAGATAATAGTTCGTTTTTGGATGGTAGCATTTTTATCAAATGTTTTAGCGCTTATAACTTTAAAAATTAGATAAAAATAAAAAATGTGTTTTTAGTCATCCTGAACTTGTTTCAGGATCTAAAACAGAGATGCTGAACTAAATTCAGCATGACGAAAATTTTATCATTCCGTACTTTGAGCCGGAATCCATGAAGAAATCGGATTGCCGCACTTTGTTCGCGATGACTAAACACGATAAATTCCATTTTTTATAGCAATGGTGGTATTATTCCAACATCAAAAAGTCATCAAGGAACAAAATGAACAATAATAATATAAAACCTACCCTTTTTGGATACGGAAAGACCACCAAAGCTATTGCCAAACTTCATGGCGGTGGATGTACATTTTTTGATGACAATACGAAAGAGCCTTATATAGATGAAAGTGGCAATCAAATATTACCATCACATCTATTCGACCCGGATGCTAGCAGCTTGGAAGTGATGACACCTAGTTTCAAGCCGTCTCATCCTTTGGTCTCTAACGCCAAATATTTATTAAGCGAATACGACTATATATTAGGCCAAATGAAAGACAAGCCATACAATATATGGATAAGTGGCACCAATGGTAAAACTACTACTACTCAAATGGTTACTCATTTACTGACTAAAAGAGGGGCACTTAGCGGTGGCAATATCGGTACTCCGCTAGCTGAGCTTGATCCAGGCGCCCCTATTTGGGTACTGGAAACAAGCTCATTTACGCTTCACTACACACACACAGCTTCGCCAAATATATACCTATTGTTGCCTATTACGCCTGATCATCTCGATTGGCATGGTAGTGCCGCGGGGTACACTGCTGATAAACTTGCACCTCTTCTCACGATGAGGGAAGGCGAACTTGCCTTAGTTCCAGCCGGTTTGCCGTTGCCTAAAACCAATGCTTTTGTAGTAGAGTATGATACAAATGAATTTGTGGCAAATTATTTTGGGATAGATGCATCCAAGCTGCGATTCAAAGGCGCATTTCTTCAAGATGCATTACTTGCACTTGCAGTTACCAAGGTATTGTATGATGAGATCGACTACGAATGCATGAATGCCTTTATTATAGAAGGGCATCGTCAAGAAGAGTTAAGAGATGCCAAGGGACGCCTTTGGGTAAATGACTCCAAAGCTACTAATCTGGATGCTACTATCCAAGCAGTTAAAGTATATGGTGACAAACCGCTTCATCTCATACTCGGAGGTGATGACAAGGGAGTTGAACTCGATGAGCTTTTCATAGCTATCAAACCATTCAATCCTACTATATATACTGTAGGAGCAAACCAAGACAAACTCTTAAAATTATCTAAAAAATATAAATTAAATGCTATCAAGTGTGATACGGTTGCAAATGCAGTGCATGAAATTGGCAAAAACCATACTTTAGATTCGGTAGCTCTACTTTCTCCTGCAGCAGCGAGCTTGGATCAATTCAGCTCCTACAAAGAAAGAGGTGATGTATTTATGAATAGCGTTAAAGCGTTGTAGACCCCGTCATTCCGTGCTACAACACGGAATCCATAAGAGAGTGGATACCGAATCAAGTTCGGCATGACGGAGTGGATGTCGCCCGAACGCTCGAAAAGCAGCGAGATTTTGAGCATATGTCGCAAAAATCTAGCGTCGCGGTTCGTGAGTGGTGACGCTTTTGGCGCTACCTTTATAAAAAGGTAGTAAAAAACAAGTTAAAGATCCTGAAACAAGTTCAGGATGGCGGAAGTCTGTCCTTGTGGCGACTAGCAAAGAAATTACATTAATTATCCATTAATTTCAGCAAACCTTAAACTTTATACGCTATAATTCCACTCTCTTCAAAATGGCTCGATAGCTCAGTCGGTAGAGCAGCAGATTGAAAATCTGCGTGTCGACGGTTCGATTCCGCCTCGAGCCACCACTTTTAGAGAGAAAATCATAAATAAACTATTTATAAACAAATCTTACTCCTTACAAAGCCCCTGTATTGCGGACTTTGATATAAAAACTACTTTTTTTTATTAATTTTCCGTTAATTTTCTTGACATTTATAAATATTCTGTGTTATACTTGTGGTCATTCAAAACAAAAAAGGAGTATAGAATGAAAAAAACTTTGTTACTTTCAATAGTAGCTTCTACTATGATCATGGCGGGCGGCGATATCGCTCCAGTTGAACCAGCGGTAAGCGTACCGGCTCCGGTAGCTGTATCAAATTGGAAATTTAGCGGTCAAGGCGTAGTTTACTATCAAACTGACGATGCTGGTATTTCTGGTGCTGGTATTGGCGATCTTTTTGATCAAGCTGCTTCAAGCGCGGATGCTGGCCTTCAATTGACAGCTACAAACTCTGACGTTTTTGCCGGTATCGGTTTCGGTGCTCAACTTGACGGTCTTGCTACACTTGGACTAGAGCATTATCTTGTAAGCAATATAATGCAAAGCGATGCAGGAAATCTTACTGGTGGTTGGATCTCTCAACTTTACCTAACTTACGGTATGGGTAATACATCACTTAAAGCTGGTAGACAAGAGCTTCCAAAATCACTTTCTCCGTTTGCTTACTCTGAAAATTGGAATGTATTTGCAAATACTTTCGACGGTGTGCTTCTTGTAAATACAGACCTTCCAGACACAGTTCTTGTTGGCGCATGGGTAGATAGAGCTAACCGCAACGGTATGGCTGCTGATATGAGTTATTTCTCTGATCTAAATCACGATAACGGTGTTTGGATGCTTACTGCTCAAAACAAATCTATCGCTGATTTGACATTGACTGGTTCATGGTATTATGGTAATGACTTTGTTGCAACTCCAGGTAATGACCTTAACATCCTTTGGGGTGATCTACAGTACAATGCAGGTATGGCTAACATAGGCATTCAAGGTGGTGCAGTAATGGATGATGCACTTACTGATGATACTAATGCAGTTGGTGCAATGATCAGCGGTAAACTTGACGTTGTTAATGTATCTTTAGCATACGATCACGTAAATGCTTCTGACCTTGGTATGTTCCAAGTAGGTAGTTTGCATGGTCTAACAGGTAGCACATCTGTTCTTTATACTGATACTGCTTTGAACCAAGTTTTCCCGGCTAACCTTAGCAAAGATATGGATAAATTCGTAGTTACTGCTGGCGCTGATGTTCTTGGCGGTAACCTAACTGGTGTATATGCTTATGAAAATGGTGGTCCTGTATTGTATAATGACTTCAACGAGTTTGACCTTGTTTACTCAACTACACTTCTTGATAACCTAAGCGCAGCTGTTGCTTATGTTTATTCTGACGTAGTTGCTGGTGACGCTAACCTTGTTAGAGTTGTTGCTAGATACAACTTCTAAGAATATCTTTTCTTAAAGTTATATTTGCTCAAGACTTCGGTCTTGGGCTTTTTTTATGCCTATTTTTCTCCTATTATCTCCTCTTTTTTATCCATTTTTTGTTATTATCTTATATTAGTGTTGTGAATAAATATGTAGCAATATATAATAAATAATGTCACCCGAACGTTCGAAAAGTAGCATAATTTCGAGAGGCTTCGCAGAAATTATGCGTCGTGATTCGTGAGTGGTGACGCTTTTCTTTTGTTACTTTTCTTTATAAAAAGAAAAGTATAGACAAACATCTCTGAGTCTCGCAAAGACGAGATTAACTAAATAAGGAAAAAATTGAAATTATTCGAACCAAATTATCACTTCAATCTAGCCAATCTAATTACATTCGCCAATATCACGTCTGGTATGATCGCTATATATCTGGTCACTCAAAAAGAATTTGCCATAGCTGCCGTACTCGCATGGATGGCAGGAGCTTTTGATATAATGGATGGCAAGGTAGCCCGTAAGTATGGGCTATCCACTGAATTTGGCGTGCAACTGGATAGTTTCGCTGATTTTCTCTCATTTGTAGTCATGCCATCATTTTTTCTATTTTTTGCACTTGAATTTGACAATGGTTTTATAAAATTAATTGTCGGTTTGATATTTATATGGTATGTGATAAGTGGCCTTAGAAGACTTGTGAGCTTTAATCTAGCTAATGATGCGGGAGAGGTCACCAAATATTTTACCGGGGTTCCTACTCCTCTTGGAGCTATACTGCTTTGGATATTATGGTTATTATATATAGGTGGATTGGTTACAAATATTTTTGTGGTATCTGTATTTGTCCTAGTAATTGCATGGTCACTCAATAGTAAGATAAAGATCCCGCATTTATGAAGAGAATGTATCGCCACACTTTGTTCGCGATGACAGTCATTGCGAGAAATCAAATGACGAAGCAGTTTCTAGAAAATAATGTAACCCGAACGCTCGAAAAGCAGGACGATTTTGAGCACGTGTCGCAAAAATCGTACGTCGCGATTCGTGAGTGGTGACGCTTTTCTTTTGTTACTTTTCTTTATAAAAAGAAAAGTATAAACAAAGATGAAAAATCAACCCGATAATATAATAAGGAACGAAAATGAACAAAGTATCAAAATATATAAACGATTTCTCTGAACTGGTAATGTTCCAGCATTCTGTATTTTCTTTACCCTTTATATTTATAGCTATGTTGGTGAGTGCAAACGGTTGGTTTGGATGGAAACTTCTCATCTTGGGAGTTTTTGCAGCTGTAAGTGCCAGAAACTTCGCCATGGGAGTCAATCGTTATTTGGATCGTGACATAGATGTTTTAAATCCTCGCACACTTACTAGACCATCAGTCGATGGTCGCATAAGCTCTACGGGTATGGTAGGGTTTATAATTCTAAATGCACTTCTTTTTATAGCTGTGAGTTTTCTCATCAATCCTTTAGCTTTGAAACTCTCGATCCCATTTTTGATAGTGCTGGGAGCTTATACGATATTCAAACGATTTAGCTCCTTGGCTCACTTGGTTCTTGGAGTCAGTCTAGGACTTGCACCGATCGCAGGAGCTGTGGCCGTTTTGGGTACGATCCCATTATGGTCTATTTATCTGGCAATCGGTGTAATGTTTTGGGTTGCCGGATTTGACCTGCTTTATTCTCTGCAAGATATGGAATTTGATAAAGCTCACGGACTGCATTCAATTCCATCAAAGTTCGGAGCATCCAAAACAATGATAATAGCTGCAGTTTTTCATGTCCTAACAATAATTTTTTGGACACTTTTCGTGATCGATGCCGATTTAGGACTCTTCGCGCAAATAGCGATAATTACAAGTGCCGTGATGCTATCATACGAGCATTATATAGTACATAAAGATTTTAGCAAGATAGACAAAGCATTTTTTACGGTTAATGGTTATCTTGGATTTATGTTTTTGGCTTTTGTGATCATTGATGTTTTGGTTTAGGATGACTAACTTCTCTGTCATGCTGAATTTATTTCAGTGTCTTTGTCGTTACGTGCTACGACACGGAATCCATGAAAAAAGTGGATACCGAATCAAGTTCGGTATGACAGGAGTCTGTCATTCCATTACAATATTGTCATTGCAATAACAAAAGAGTTGAAATGAAAAATGCAATACATAATATAGATAAATCATGGGATATCGATCTTGGTTCTTTAGATGATAAATATCTTGATTTTTTAAATAAAGATGCCGAATATATACCCATAAAGACAAATATCTTCAATGCATTTCGTACCATGTCAAAAGATAATGTAAGATTTGTACTTTTTGGGCAGGATCCATATCCAAGAAAGCAAAGTGCATCAGGATATGCATTTATAGACGGCGCAGTCAAAGAGATCTTTGGCTCCAATGGAACTTTATCCAAAGAAGTTAATCGTGCGACAAGCCTAAGAAATTTTATAAAAATGGCTTTAGTCGCCAGAGGTGATTTAAAGATCGATGATACTTCACCTAAAGCTATAGAGAAAATAAACAAAACAAATCTTATCAATTCGATAGATGAGCTTAGAAAAAATTTTGAAACCAATGGTGTGCTATTGTTAAATACATCTTTAGTTTTTACAGACAAACAAAGCTCTGCTATCCATGCTAAGGCTTGGAGATCATTCATGGTTGATCTATTGTCATCACTTGATAGCCACAAAGTCAAACTTATATTGTTCGGTAATGCGGCCAAAGAGCTCTATAAATCTTTGCCTATAATTTCCTCTTTTGAAGCCATAGAGTTAGAACATCCATACAACCTATCGTTTATCTCCAACAAGAAAGCATTAGAGCTATTCGAGCCTATGGATTTAATGAGAAAAACATAATAGCGTGTCATTGCAAGACAAGAAGCAATTCATTTAAAATAATGTCACCCGAACGCTCGAAAAGCAGCGAGATTTTGAGCATATGTCGCAAAAATCTAGCGTAGCGGTTCGTGAGTGGTGACGCTTTTCTTTGGTTACCTTTCTTTAGTAAAAAGAAAGGTATAAAAGTAAATCTAGTCATCAAACATGGTTTTTAAGCAATAATTGGATATAATTCGACTTCTACATATATAGTGCATCCATAGCTTAGCTGGATAGAGCATCGGTTTGCGGTACCGAAGGTCTCAGGTTCGAATCCTGATGGGTGTACCATCTTTTCTTTTTAATCAATTTTATAATACAATATTTACAAAAGATTCATGGAGTATTTATTATGGGTATGAAAATAGCACTTATCAACAAAAATCCTGTTGTTTCAAAACTGATAGAACTCTCTATAAAAGACACTGAACATACCGTTGTAGAAACTGATGATATAAATACCATCAATGAAGATTATGATCTATTTATTATTGATGATGGTTGTTATAATCCTGATATGGCAGAATTGATATCAAATAAAAATACAATATTATTGACCAATGTCAAAACTTTTTTTGATGAATTAAAAACAACAAAAATTCTTTCAAAACCATTTTTACCAACGCAATTATTTAATTTGATCAATTCTGATACATCATCTGAAACAATATCCCAAAAGCCGATCAGCAATAAAATTTTAAATGCCGGGGATATAGAACAGATCAAAGAACTTCTGGAAAAGCCTAAGGCTAGTAATGGCAATCAAGTATATGAAGACAATTTATCTTATGTGTTTAAAAAAAATAAAGAATCAAAAGAAAAAAGAATTTTATTTGCACTCCTAAAAATGAAACCAAAAAAACTCAAAAAGCTTTTGGCGGATGCGGAAATTACTATTAGTATCCGTTTTCCAAAAGAGTCTTAATGGCTATTTTGGTACTCTCCGGACCTAGCGGTGCTGGCAAAAGCACTATTATTAACAATGCCACGCAACATATAGGCAGTTATTATTTTTCGATATCTACTACCACAAGAACTCCCAGAGCTGGAGAGGCGGATGGCAGAGAATATTTTTTCGTAAGCAAAGAAGAATTTGAAAGAGATATAGAAGCTGGTTATTTTTTGGAATATGCCAAAGTCCATGATAATTATTATGGCACTTCGTTAAAACCTGTTATTAAAGCTTTAGATGAAGGCAGATTGGTTATATTTGACATAGATGTACAAGGACACAACCTTGTGCGTAAACTGTTAAATGACATTACTACTTCTATCTTTATCACGCCTCCTACTCTAAACGAATTGGAACGCAGGCTAAATCTTCGTTCTCTTGACGATAAAAACATTATACAAAGACGCATAATAAATGCAAAAAAAGAGATAGAATCAATTAAAGAATTTGATTTTATAATTATAAACGAAACGATAGAACAAGCAACAAAAGAGTTTATAACTATAGCAAATGCTGCCAGACTCAAAAGAAGCTATGAAGAAATAGACAATATAGTAAAATATTGGAAAAATTAGACAAAATGGGGTATAATGCCCCATAGAATACCACAAAGGAAAGAAAATGGGATCATTTAGTATTACGCATTGGCTGATAGTATTGGCTGTAATCGTGCTTTTATTTGGAGCAAAAAAAATACCTGAACTGGCAAAAGGATTGGGACAAGGGATTAAAAACTTTAAAGAAGCAGTAAACGAAGAAGAAGAAAATAAACCTACTAAAGAGATATCTACTTCAGAGAAATCAGAAATTAAAACTGATAAAACAACTCAAAACAGTTAATGTTGCCTCGGCAACTTAGCTTTATTCACACGAACAATTTATGAAACTTAAATCAACAATAAACAATATTATATCATCTGCTTTACATGAAGCAAATATAGATGCGCCAATGCAAAGTGTAACGAATGCTACACGTAAAGAATTTGGTGATTTTCAATACAATGGTGCAATGAGTCTAGCCAAATCACTTGGATTAAACCCTAGAGAAATTGCTACAAACATAACTAAACATATCACTTTGAATATCATAGAAAAAGTGGAGATTGCAGGTCCGGGATTTATAAATATTTGGATAAGCAATGATTGGCTTTCAAAAGAATTAAATGTAATATCCAAAGATATAAATCTAGGCATATCAAGAGATAAAAAAAATCAAACAATTGTAGTAGATTATTCTGGACCAAATATGGCAAAAGAGATGCATGTAGGACATCTGCGCTCTACCATTATAGGCGATACGCTTGCAAATCTATTTGAATTTTTGGGATACGATGTGATCCGCCAAAACCATATAGGAGATTGGGGTACTCAATTTGGTATGCTAATTGCATATCTGGAAGAAGTACAAAACGAAGGCAGATCTTACGAAGAGCTCAAAGACTTAGAACACTTTTATAAGCTGGCCAAAGCAAAATTTGATGAAGATATTTCATTTGCCAATAAAGCGCGCGAATATGTCGTAAAGATTCAAAGCGGTGATAGCTACTGCCTAGGATTGTGGCAAAAATTTATAGATACTTCATTGACACACTGTGAAGAGGTTTACAATAAACTCGGGGTCAAGCTTAGAAAAGAAGATGTAAGAGCAGAAAGTGCCTATAATGATATGCTGTCACAGGTTATCAAAGAACTTGAAGCAAAAGGACTTATAAAATTAAGCAACGGTGCAAAATGTATATTTTTGCCAAATAGCGAAGTGCCTCTCATCGTCCAAAAAAGTGATGGTGGATACCTGTATGCAACAACAGATCTGGCTGCATTATGGTATAGAAGCCAAACATTAAATGCTAAACGTATATGCTATGTAGTTGATGCCAGACAAGGTGAACATTTTCGTCAAGTATTTTGGGTTAGCAAAGAAGCAAATTTCGTCGATAAAAATACAAGCTTAGAGCACATAGCTTTTGGAACGATGATGGACAAAAGCGGTAAACCATTTAAAACAAGAGATGGTGGCACAGTCAAATTAATACATTTGCTTGACGAGGCAATAATCAGAGCAAAAGATACGATATCAAGTAAAGAACAGTTAGATAACGATGTCTTGGAGCATACTGCTAAAGTAGTTGGAATCGGTGCTTTGAAATATGCGGATCTGTCAGTAAACCGTGAATCAAATTATATATTTGATTGGGATAAGATGCTAAGTTTTGATGGCAATACAGCTCTTTATATGCAATATGCATATGCTAGGATCCAAAGTATTTTGCGTCGTTTTGATGGAGAGCTAGAAGGAGAAATTGTCATCAAAAACGATATCGAACATAAACTTGGCATATCGCTTTTAGAATTTGAAGATACACTAACCAAAACCGCTGATGACGCCATGCCTCATCATTTGACGAGCTACCTTTATGAGCTGGCGACATTATTTATGCAATTTTATGAATCTAGTCCTATCCTCAAAGAAGGCATTGACTTTGAGACAAAAATGAGCAGATTGCTATTGGCGAATTTGACGGCAAATATAATTAAACAAGGTCTATCAATTCTTGGCATTGAGGTTGTGGATAAACTTTAGCGGGGTGTTATTGCAACTTACATTAGCATGTCATCGCAAGCAAAATGTTGTGATATATACACAATGACAGACTCCAGTCATACCGAACTCGATTCGGTATCCATTTTTTTATGGATTCCGTGTCGTAGCACGGAATGACATCAATCGTCTTTGAGATCCATGTCTTTTAAATCCTGAACTCGTTTCAGGATCTAAATTATAGAGATGCTGAAATAAATTCAGCATGACGTAGAATATGGATTGCTTCGTCCAGCCTTTGGCGGTCTCTTTGAGACATCGCCTTTGGTTTCAAACCTAAAACGAAAAACAATTGTCGTTTATTACAGTTTTTTCATCTCGCAATGACAAACTCTCATTACTGCGAGACTTTGCAAAAAGTCGTGGCGGTCTAGTTTTACAAAATAATGTATTTTTGAAAATATATCAATCTTGTTTTTTAGCTGTAAGTTCGCTCAAAAAAGCTTCCAATGAATAACGCTGACGATATTGCGGTATCATTATGTGTACCAATATATCGCCCATATCTGCAACTACCCATTCATCACTTACATCTGAACCCAAAAATACTTCTCCTTGAGGTTTTAGCTCATTTTTAAGATGGTCAAAAAGTGCCCCGGTGTGCTTACCACCAAGAGAATTAGCTATTACTACTCTTTTTGCAATATAATCAGCATTATCTAGATTAAATACCTCTATATCTTCTGCTTTTTTTTCATCCAATACTTTAACAATAGCGTCTATTCTTTCATCCATGCTTTTTGTAGTCATTTTTTCCCTTAATTTTTTATCAATTACTTTCAAAGTATTTTTCAACTTCATGTTTTATTTTTTCATCCACACTTGATATGTCACGATTCTCCCTTATAAAAGTAGAACTGATCGGCGTATCAATATGAAGCAATTTAAATGAGCGTAAAGCTGTAGTATTTAAAGGGTTATCTCCTCTAGTTACTATTACCCATATGATTGTATCATTTAACCACTCAAAATTACGCCATAGAGTTATCTTTTCTAAATTATCAGCACCTATTATTATGTAACGAACATCATAAATAGAATTAAAATGCTCTACACTTTCATAAGTGTAGCAAATCTCATTATCTATCTCATAAGAATCTACGATAATATGCTTGTCATCAAATACTTTTCTGCACCAACCCAATCGTTTTTGAGATGATGCAAATGGAACTTTTTTAAAAGGATTTTGATATACAGGCAATATCAAGAGATAATCTATATCCAGCTTTTCCAATGCTTTTTTGGCTATTGCTTGATGTCCCAAATGTGGCGGATCGAAGCTCCCACCAAAAATAGCTACGACAGCCTTAGTGCTTTTAACCAAAAAATAACCTCATTTATTGTAGAATAATGAAATTCTATCATAATAATCATAAGCTTAGGAGAGAGTATGGCAGTCAAAGTCGCAATCAACGGATTGGGAAGAATCGGCAAATGTGTAGCTAAAATCATATCGAAAAGAGATGATATAGAATTAGTGGCAGTTAATGTTAGCGGATCTGATGAGACTATTGAATATGGATTAAAATATGATAGTGTACACGGTACTAGAAATGACGTTAAAGTTGTTGACGGTTATATATATATGGGCAATACCAAAGCCAAAATATTAGACAGTAGAGATCCAAAAGAACTTGATTTTGCCAGTCTTGGAGCCGAGATCGTTTTGGAGTGTACAGGAGTGTTTCTTACAGCCGAAGGTGTGCAGCCATATCTTGATAATGGGGTTAAAAAAGTTATATTTTCTGCTCCTGCTAAGGATGATACAGCTACTTATGTTATCGGTGCAAATGAAAATGAATACAAAGGCGAGAGTATTATCTCAAATGCAAGTTGCACTACAAATGGTCTAGCTCCACTTGTAAAAGTACTTGATGATAATTTTGGTATAAAAAAAGGGCTTATGACGACTATTCATAGTTATACCAGCTCACAACCAATACTTGATCACAAACCAAGTAAAAAAGATATGAGAAAAGGCAGAGCCGGCGCAGCTAATCTAGTTCCTACCACAACAGGAGCTGCTAAAGCTATCGGCAAAGTATTACCGAAACTAAATGGCAAACTCAACGGACAATCAATAAGAGTTCCGACTGCCGATGTTTCTATAGTAGATTTGACTGTAACTTTAGAAAAAAATATTACACTTGATGATGTCAAAAAAGCTTTTGAAGTGGCAAGCAATACCACACATAAAGGAATTTTGGGTATTGACAATGAATATAGAGTTTCAAGTGATTTTATAGGCGAAGAGACTAGTACGGTCGTAGCAATGGATACTATACAAGTAATTGGCGACAATATGGTAAAAGTTCTCTCCTGGTATGACAATGAATGGGGATACTCTTGTCGTTTGGTCGATTTAGCAGTTCATGTAAGTAAAAAATAGAGAAAAAATATGCCAAAAACGATTAAAGATATAGATATAGACGGTAAAAGAGTATTTATAAGATGTGATTTTAATGTACCCAAAGACGATGAAGGGAATATCACTGACGATAGACGTATCAGAGAGGCACTGCCAACCATTAGATATTGTCTTGATAGAGATTGCAAGATAATCTTGGCTTCACATTATGAAAGACCCGAACCTGGAAAATATGAAGATAAATATTCACTCAAGCCTGTAAAACTTCGACTTCGTAAATTACTTAAGCTTGATGATGAAATAAAAATGGCAGATGACGTAATAGGGCCGGACGCCAAAAGCAAAGCGGCTAGTTTAAAACCGGGCGAAATACTACTTCTTGAAAATCTCCGATATGAAGCGGGAGAAACAACGAATGATGAAGCTTTTGCCAAAGAACTGGCATCATTTGCTGATGTTTATATCAATGATGCCTTTGGTGCTTGTCATCGTAAACATGCTTCTATCTATGCTCTTGCGCAACAATTTGCTCCTGAAAATAGAGGAATTGGATTTTTGATGAATAAGGAGATCAACTTCTTTAGTAGAGTAATAGAAAATCCAACTCGTCCTTTTGTAGCCGTCATAGGTGGCAGTAAAGTTTCTGGTAAACTGCAAGCCCTTATAAATCTGGTAGAAAAGGTTGACAAGATTGTAATCGGCGGCGGGATGGCATTTACATTCTTAAAAGCACAAGGACTTGAGATCGGTAAATCTATAGTCGAAGATGATCTACTAGATGATGCAAAAAAGATCATGGCTAGAGCCAAGACACGAGGTGTAAAATTTTATCTACCCGTTGACTTGGTTGTAGCAGATAAGTTTAGCAGTGAATCTATGATTAAATTCCTTCCATCTCAAGAGATCCCAAAAGAATGGATGGGACTAGATATCGGACCTGCTACAAGCAGACTTTTTAGAGAAGCACTAAATGATGCACAAACGATAATGTGGAATGGTCCCATGGGCGTATATGAAATAGACAAATTCTCAAAAGGAAGTATTATGATGTCTCATAATATCGCTCAAAGTCATGCTACGACCATAGTAGGCGGTGGAGATACAGCCGACGTAACAGCAAGAGCCGGGGATATAGAAGAGATGAGTTTTGTTAGTACAGGTGGTGGAGCAAGCCTGGAATTGATAGAAGGTAAAATATTACCGGGTATCGCGGTACTTAAATGATATTTGCTGCAAATTTCAAAACTAACCACACTAGAGCCTCAACTTTGGCTTATCTAGAACAATTAGAACAAAAAATTGCAAACAATAAAAATGACAAATTTTACCTATTTCCACCGTCTACTGCCATACTATCTCATAACAGCAATGTAACTATCGGGGTACAAAATGCTTATCCTGCAAGAAATGGTGCATTCACAGGAGAAATAGGTCTTGAACAGCTTGAAGAATTCGGTATAAAAACTATTTTGATAGGACACAGCGAAAGAAGACAGCTTCTTAAAGAATCCGATGAAGACATTGCAAAAAAATTCACATTTTTTAAAGAGCATGATTTTGAGATAATATATTGCATAGGCGAGCCTCTGGAAATTCGCGAGCAAGGCGATAATGTTGTCATAGATTATTTAGCGGGTCAGTTTACCGGAATTGATACTAATTATAAAAATCTTATAATTGCCTATGAACCTATATGGGCAATTGGTACAGGCAAAAGTGCTACTGACCTTGAAATTGCCACAACACATAAGGCATTAAAAGCACTATGCTCAAAGCCACTTTTGTATGGCGGCAGTGTAAATACTGCTAATATCAAAGATATAACTTCTATTCCTAATGTTGATGGGGTGCTGGTAGGCAGTGCCTCTCTTGATGTAAATAACTTTGTTTCTCTTATAAATACTGCTAGATAATCAATATAGTTTTCATTAATAAATTTTTATTTAAAGAATAATCACAATACGATCCATATTTTCGGCCATCTGCTAAATGACTGTATCTAAAAAAAATAATTTTGTAACAAATTTTTTTATATTAGTGTATAATTTAGATACATAATTTAATGAGGAGAAAAAAATAATGAAAACTAAGTCGATCGTAATCTCAGCAGGATTAATTTCTTTACTTGTATTAGCAGGATGTCAAAAAAAATCTTCAGAAAATAATGAAAGCACAATAAGTGCCAATACGATGCCGACAAAAGTCGCAACTCTTGCAATAACAGACGAGCTTGCTAAAAAAGCTTTAGCAGCTGGGCTTAAAGCTATACCAAAAGATACAGAAGCTCTAAAAAAATTAACCGAAGACGTAAATAATACTTTCACGGAAGATAAAATAGAGCTAGGTAAAAAATTATATTTTGACCCTAGATTATCTCAAAGCAATTTGATTAGCTGTAATACCTGTCATAATCTTGCGCTTGGCGGAGTGGATGGTTTAGAAGCTGCTATTGGTGACAAATGGACTGCCAATCCGCATCACCTAAACTCTCCGACAGTCTATAATTCAGTTTTTAATAAAATACAATTTTGGGATGGCAGAAGTCAACACCTAGAAGATCAAGCTCAAGGTCCAATGCAAGCAGGTCCGGAAATGGCCTCTCCAAAACAACTAGTGACATTAAGAGTGATTTCAATTCCTGCATATGTAGAAGAGTTTAAAAAAGCATATGGCGATAATGAAAAGATTACTTTTGAGCTAATAGCAAGAACTATAGGATTATTTGAAAGAACATTGGTTACTCCTTCTAGATTTGATGATTTCTTGAACGGGGATATCCATGCATTATCCGATAAAGAAAAAGAGGGTTTAAAACTATTTATAGACAAAGGATGTACCGCATGTCATACCGGCATTGCACTCGGTGGGGAAATGCGAATTTTTGATGCAAAAGGAATATATCAATATAAAGACGTTGGTGACTTTAAAGGCGATGCAAACAAAATGGTTAAAGTGCCAACGCTTAGAAATGTTGAAGAGACAGCTCCGTATTTCCACAATGGCAAAATTTGGACTCTAAAAGAAGCTATCCAAACAATGGGTAAAGTTCAACTCGGTACAGAAATCAGCGATGAAGATACGGCCAAAATCGAAACATTCCTAAAATCACTTACAGGAAGAAAACCGGTTATAACTTATCCTATGCTTCCGGCAAGCACTCAAAATACTCCTCAACCTATTGTTAAATAACAATCGTGACACCCATTTTGGGTGTCACATTATTTATTCTCTATTGCCTAATTTTTAATCATATATATTACTATTTTATGCTCAATATGTTGTTATACTTTGTTACATCATAAGAAGAAGGAAAAAAGATGAAATTTAAAAGATTAAGTTTAATAGCAATCATGGCAATGAGCAGCTTTATATATGCCGATGGGGATATAGTCGCTGCAGAACAATCGGATTTTACATATTCTGCGAATATGGCTTTAACTAGCAATTATGTGTGGAGAGGTCTGAGCCAAACTAGTAATTCAGCGGCTATTCAAGGTGGAATTGATTTGGGTTATAAAGGTTTTTATGCCGGGACATGGGGATCAAATGTTGAATTTTCAGGTTATGAAGCATCAATGGAACTTGATCTATATGGCGGATATAAAGGTGAGTTGGCCGGTATCGGTTATGATCTGGGATATATTGCGTATAATTATCCAAATAGCACACATGATTTAAATTTCCAAGAAGCATATTTTGGTCTTAGCAAAAATATAGGAAATTTAGGACTTAGCGGTAAATATTATTTAAATACAAATGCACCATTCGGTCTAGATAAGTCTGATTACTGGGAACTTGATGCAGCATATAATTTACCATATGATATAGCATTCTGTGCAGCTTAT
This sequence comes from Sulfurovaceae bacterium, assembly GCA_028715055.1. Taxonomy (GTDB): domain Bacteria; phylum Campylobacterota; class Campylobacteria; order Campylobacterales; family Sulfurovaceae; genus BN30871. The sequence continues at coordinate 268,364 of JAQTLE010000003.1, read as the reverse complement.
GGCGATTATGAAAATTATGGTAGCAACTATAGTATAAAATTTTCAAAACCTATAGGCAAATTTACTGCTAGCATAGCATATACTAATTTTAATGCTGATGCAGGATTGAGTGATGAAAATCATGTAATTGGTGCCATAAGTACTTCATTCTAGTATTTGACTAGCCTACTCCCTTTTGTTTTTAATGTTTCTGGCAATGACGCGCCGCCAGAGGCATTAATCAAACAATTTAGATTATCATCCTCCAAGAGCCAAATACAAATCAACTCTATTGATATATTGTCTATAAAGATTTTCAACATATGACAACTGAGTATTTCTTGCGGTTTCCCCAGCATCAAGCCAATCTTTAAGACTCGCGGCTCCTGCACGATATCTTATCCCATAAAGTTTTTCTGCTTCTTGAGCTTGCAAATAAGCTTGTCTTAGCTCTTCCCCTTCCAATGCATACTGTTCATTTGCTGACAATGCATCTTCGACTTCTCCTAGGGCATTATAAAGCTTTTGGCGAAATTCGACCTTGGCTTGTTCATATGCTACTTTTGAAATTTTAAGATTTATACTGTTTTCATTCCAATTTAAAAAAGGCAATATTATATTTAATCCCAAAACACCTACAGGATTACGGAATATTTCCGCTAAAGCATTTGAGCCGGTACCGATACTACCTGTTAAGTTAAAAGATGGATAAAAATTAGACTTAGCTACATCTATATTTAATCCTGATTCTTTTAATCTCATTTGAGCTGCGTGCATATCCGGTCTATTTGATAATACATCCGCTGGTATATTGGCTTGCATATTTGATAATGGAGCAAGAGGAAATCTATCTGGTAACTTATTGTCATATTCAGCAGGTTTTATGTCCAATATTATTGCCAATGCATGCATAGCTTCTGCTTTAGATTGAAGCAATTTTTCATAAGATGCTTTTTGACTGGCCAATGATCGCTCGGCCAAAAGAAGATCAAGTTTAGATACTGCTCCTGCTTTATATCTAGTATTGATAAGATCGACTATTTTTGTAGATGAATCTATATTTTGACGTGATAGATAAATATTTTCGTTAAAATAAGCAAGCTGCCAATATAACTTGGCTACCTCGCCTTCAATAAAAAGTTTACTTGCTTGCAGATCTTGCTCGGTAGCTAATGCTTCAAGCTCTTTTATATTTTTAATAGTAGACAATTTACCTCTGAGGTCTAACTCGTACCCTACTCCTATATTTGCCCCTACACTCCTAGTGCTAGCACTATGCTTATCCAAAGGTCGCGAGCTTGAGGCTTCTAGTGAACCAGAAAATACTGGGAGCATGCTATTGCTTGCCAGATCCACATTTAGTTCAGCTTGTTGGAGCTTGTAGCTAGCTATTATTAGCGAGGTATTTTGCTTTAAAGCATTTTCTACCAAAAGATTCAAATCCGCTTGTCTAAAATTCTCCCACCATTTGGTATCATTATAAATATTTCGAGTATTATTAGTTGGCATGCTTATATTTTTGGATGCGCATCCGCTAAATAATAAAAATGCCGAAATAATGGATATATTTATTTTATTCATCTTCAAATCCTATTCTCTATTGAGTGCAACTACAGGATCAAGCTTGGCTGCATTCTTAGCCGGGATAAATCCAAAAACAACGCCTATAAGTGTAGAACAAACGAATGCAAAAATGATAGAGCTGACTGAAAAAATCATACTGAACATATCGCTCACTTGTCCAAATACCTGTCCTATTAAAAGTGCCAATGAAATTCCAAGCACACCGCCAATTAGACAAACCACAACTGATTCTATCAAAAATTGCTGCATGATGTCACTCTGTCTCGCCCCTACTGCCATACGAATGCCTATTTCGCTTGTACGCTCAGTTACAGATACCAGCATAATATTCATCACCCCGATACCGCCGACAACAAGAGCGATCGCGGCGATCATTGATATAAGCAACCTCATTGTAGCAGTAGTACTCTCAATAGTTTGACGGATACTATCTAGATTTGCCAGATAAAAATCTTGTGTTCTGTGACGTTGTAACAAAATTTTATTTATACCTGCTTCGGCTGCGGCACTGGTTACATTATCAGAAACTCTCACCGTAATATTGTTAAGATATGATTGCCCAAGCATTCTGCTCATTAAAGTAGTGTATGGCACCCAAATATTTAAGGTATCGGCTCCCATAAAGGTACTGGATAGTTTTTTGCTTAATCCTATGATACGCACAGGTACGCTTCCTAACATAATGACTTTACCTATAGGATCTACATCTTCATCAAATAATTCTTTTTGTGTTATTGGATCTATGACGGCTACTTGTGCATATTCTCCTACCAATTTTCTATCAAACATCATGCCTTTGTCTATCTCTATTCCCTTTACTTTAAAGAAATCTTCTCCTACCCCTTTTATCTGGGCATCAATTGAGATATTTTTATATCTTACTGTGACACTATCATTTACACTTGGAGTAACACTGTCTACAAAATTTTGTTGTTTTAAAATTTCACCGTCTGCTACGGTTAGTGTATGAATCTTCCTGGCATCACGATCTCCAAAACCCTTGCCTGGATAGATATTTATAGTGTTTGTACCCATACTGCTTATATCTTTAAGTATTTTTTGACGCGAACCCTCGCCTAATGCTATAACCGATACCACGGAGGCTATACCTATGATAATGCCTAACATTGTTAGGAATGTACGCATACGATGAGCCAACATAGCTTTAAATGCCATTTTAAAAGCTTCATTAAATCTATTTATTGCCCCTTCCCAAGGATGAGTGACTTGCATTTTATTATCCGTAATGGTTTTAGCTTGATATTCCACGTCCTTGGTGCGTTTATCAGAGATGATCTCTCCATCTTTTATCTCTATTATCCTATGAGCAGTATTTGCTATACTTATGTCATGCGTTACTATGATGATAGTATGGCCATCGGCGTGAAGTTCTTGCAATATTCCTATCACTTCTTCACCGCTACGACTATCCAAGGCTCCCGTTGGCTCATCTGCCAGGATTATATCTCCACCATTCATAAGTGCTCTTGCTATACTTACTCTTTGTTGTTGACCACCTGAGAGTTGACCTGGTTTATACTTCATTCGTTCCCCAAGTCCAAGTCTTGTTAGTAATTTGCTAGCCTTCTCTATTCTCTCTTCGTATGAATAATTGGCATATATGCTAGGTACTTCCACATTGCCCAAAGCATCCATGTCTCCTAGTAAATGATAGCGTTGGAATATAAATCCGAAATGCTCTCTGCGAAGCTCAGCAAGTTCATCCGGCTCCATATCGGCTGTAGATTTACCGTGCACCTTATAGCTTCCACTACTGGGACGATCCAAACATCCCAATATATTCATTAAAGTAGTTTTACCAGAACCCGATTGTCCTATGATAGCGACTAGCTCTCCGGCTTCTATGGTAAGGTTTATATCTTTTAGTACGGCTACCTCATCATCTCCGGATGGAAATTTACGATAAAGATTTTTGATTTCCAAAATTGGTGACATATCACATCACCATTCTTGACATTCTAGATTGTACTCGAGCTTTAGTTGAATCATTAACAGTTGTTGCAGCTTGAGACACTATAACCATTTCATTCTCTTTTAGATTTGAAAGTACCTGTGCATTGATATTATTATTGACTCCTATGCGTACCCATCTTTTTTCTATCTTGTTGTCTTTATTTAACACTTCTACTTGATATTCGCCTTTTTTATTTTGCACACCAAGGGCAACTGATGGGATAGCTAATACATTGTTGACTTTATTTACATAAATTGTCACCTGGGTTGTCATTGCTATTTTTAGTTTTCTATCTAAATTTGGTACATCCATCATGCCATAATAGTATATAGCATCAGTAAGGGTATTGACATCTGTATTACTATTGTCAACTAGAGCAGTTGGTCCAGGATCAATAGAACGGAGTTTGGTCTTATAATGATGATTGCTATCTCCCAGGATAGTAAAGTCAACATCCATACCTTCTTTAAGGCGTGATACGTCTCCTTCAGAAATCTCTGCTTTTATAGTCATCTTATCCAACTCAGCAAGAACAAGTATGGTAGGTGTAGTTTGATTGGCATTGACAGTTTGTCCCTCTTCTACTGCTATAGAAACCACCGTCCCATCCATTGGGGCTAGGACTTCGGTATATCCCAAAGAAACCTTAGCAGTTTCTATTGTCAGCTTTGAACGTTTTATATCAGCTTTTGCGCTAGCTATATTTGCTTTGGCTAAAGCTAATGAAGCTTTGGCACTGTCATATTCTGCTTTAGAAGTAGCTCCGCTTTTTATCATCATAGCTTGACGATCAAATTCTAGTTTAGCTTTTTGCAATGAAGCTTCTTGACTAATCAAAGAAGCTTCATTGCTTACTAGTTGAGCCTCTGCACTTTGCAAATTGTTTCTTTGTGTTTGGGCATCTATTACAGCTAGAACATCTCCTTTTTTGACGTTTTGTCCTAATTTGACATTTAGAGATTTGATCTGACCGGAAACTTGAGCACCTACACTTACTTGCTTATAAGCATTTGTTACGCCGGTAGCCAGTACTGTATCTTCCAAGTCCATTTTGACCACAGGAGCAGTCACGTATGGGTTTTCTACTTCAGCGGGAAAGAAAAAATATTTTATTGCAAACGCTGTCAATGTAGCTAACAACAGCCAAATAATCCACTTCACCCATTTATTCAACTTGGAAAACCAATTTTTCATAATATCGCCTATTTATTATTTATTTTTTAAAAGTTTACCTAATGTATATTTAACGAAAGTAAACAGGTAAAATAATGGTAGCTAAATATATCTTTTAAGTTATAGTGAATATAAATTGGATTGTGTTAGATTGTAGAATGGTGGAGCATAGCGGGCTCGAACCGCTGACCTCTTCGCTGCCAGCGAAGCGCTCTCCCAGCTGAGCTAATGCCCCACAGCTTAGGAATTGAAATTTTATACCACCAAAGCCTAAAAATAGCTTAGGCGTTGAAAAAATAGCGGTGGGTATCTTGCTTGGAAGCAAAAGGAGTGGCACGGTAAACCTCATCACCTACTGCTATATCATAAACTTCATCTTTTTTGCTTTTGGCATAAGTGACGGCTATCTTGGCAGCTAATTCTTTGTCTGCTGGCGAAGCCATTGCACTGATAAGCGAAAAAGGACCGATCACTGGCAATGTAACGGGAATATATTTGCAGCTATCAATACCTTTTAATGCCTCATTGTCAATCTCGTCTCTGCCTACTATTAGTTTGGCATTATCCGGAAGCCTGAAATGTCGCCCAAATTTTAATATATCTATATCCTCTACATCAAATCTATCGTGTGAAATATGCTCTTTTATGCGCTGACTGTAGTGTATATCCGTTAGCAGACACCCGCCCCCTGGACTTTCATATTCTTCCCAACCATACTCTGCAGCCATTGCTATTTGTCTATCTCTGCCTCTTCCAGATATATCAAACAGTTTTTCCCGATCTACCCATCCTTTTATCTCTGGAGTAGTAGGCTCCATTAGCTTGGCTGATAGCGGTCTTAATATAAGTTTTTCATTTATATCGTTTGCTAAACGGCTGACATGTCTTAAGGCATCGCTTCTTTGGCTCATAGGACGCTGGCCCAACACCTCACCGGTAATAATAAATGATGCATCAAATTCGCTCATAAGTTCTTTTGCTATGCGGAACATATATGCATGACAATCTATGCATGGATTGAAATTTTTTCCATATCCGTGGATGGGATTGAAAAGGATTTTTTGTATATACTCTTCTCTTACATCAATAGTCTTCAATGAAGCTCCTGCTATCAATGCTCTTTGCCGCAAGATGTCTTCTATGTCTTTTTTGCTTCCAAAACCTATCTTGACATGCAAGGCTATAACCTCAATACCCATATCAGCGACTACTTTCGCTGCGAGCATGCTGTCAAGTCCTCCGCTAAATAATGCCAATGCTCTCATATTCTACTATTTCTCCTCTTTCTAACTTAGGTATAATCTCTTTACATATCTTATTATTAAGAAGTATTTTTCTTCCCATAGATACTGTATTGTCCATCATTATACTTTTTCGTTTATCTTTGTAATATTTAATTAAAAAATTTCTCAAAGCTTTTTGCAGATCCGTTTCGCTCATCACTTTTGCATTTTCATTAAGTAAAAGCTGACGCACAAGTTGATGCTCGTTATCTCCTGAGATAACTGCATGAAAATATTCTTCATATATACCAAACATCTTAGGATGGATCATATCCAACACATCATTGATAAGCCTCGGATATTCCAATAATGTTTTTAAAAGACTAAGTTGCTCTATATCATATTTTGTTTGGCTGGATACTGTCTGTAATCTTTGAACTTTTTTGCCTTTGCCAAATAATGCGGCAGATACTCCTAACGTAGAAGCAGCAAAAGGTATATATGACTCTTGCAAAACATCGCTCAATCCACCCAAAAAAGACCGTATAACTCCAAATGCACTCTCTTTTTCTTTTGGATTAGAGAGATCGTACCCACTGCTGAGTTTCTCTATAACAAACTCGATATGAGGCTTATATTCTCTAAATAATTTGGCTACAAGGCCGCTTTCATTCTTTGCTATAAGATCAGCTGGGTCTTGTCCATTCGGGAAAAGCACAACCCCTCCGTCAAATCCTGCAATTGAGAGCATTTGAGCGGCTTTGAGCGCAGCTGCAATTCCTGCTTTGTCTCCATCATACGCCAATATGACCTTTGGCTCCCCTTTTCTAAGGAGCGGCAAATGCTCATTAGTAAGTGCTGTACCAAGAGTGGCCACTGCTTCTTTGAAACCTCCTTGATGCAACATGATCACATCAAGATAACCTTCACAAATAATTATCTTGCGTGATTCATAAATGTGTTCTTTAGCCTGATGATAACCATACAATAAACGTGACTTATTAAATAGTTTTGTTTGCGGCGAATTGATATATTTGGCTGGATGATTAGAAATAGTTCGTCCGCCAAACCCTACAAGTCCTCCGCTTGTAGAATATATCGGGAACGTAATCCTCTCTACAAGTCTTGCGTATCTGCCATCTTCTCCGGTAGCTATAACCCCGGCTTCCTCGGCAGCGCCGAGAGGAATAAAAGTGGAGTGAAGAAAATTCATCACTTCACTTCCTGAGGGCACAAAACCTATACCGAATGTCTCTATAGAATTTTGATTTATCCCACGATTATGGAGATATGATAAAGCGTTATTAGCATGGCTAAGATTTTTGACATACCATGTTTGCATGGCTTCAAGCACTCTTTTTGCTTCACTATAGTCGCCCTTAACTTCACTATATATAAGTGAAACATTGAACATAGTCGCCAGTTTTTCTACAGCTTCGGGATAAGATAGTTTTTCCAGCTCCATCACAAATTTGATACTATCCCCGCCTACCCCACATCCAAAACAATGGTATATCTGCTTATTTGGGCTAACAACGAAAGATGGTGTATTTTCTCCGTGAAAAGGGCAACATGCCTTATAATTGGCGCCTGCTTTTTTAAGCTCTATATAATTGCCTATCACATCAACAATATCAATAGTATTTTTGAGCATTTCAATCGAAGCTGTATCTATCATTTTATCATTATATCAAATTTGATATACACTTTGGATGATTGGCATCGTGCTGTAATACTTTTTAGTTACTCAAAAACTTATTTAAATCATTTAATTTATGCCGTTATTCAATAATGCAGCGGTATAAAATATACGATCGTAAAAGTTTATATGATACTCTTGAAATGTGACAAAGGTGCCGTATAATAGATTGTAAGTTTTCTTTAGCAATAAACCGCATAAAAATGCTTATTAATGCTCATCATCCCATCATTAAAGCAAATTTGATATAATCAAACTAATAAATTACAAAAGAGGCGCTAAAGTGGAAAACATTTTACCAAGATACAATGACCCGTTATTTAGTATCTTGCTTATAGTATTTTTGGGATTCATCATAGCATTGGCTGCATATGGATGGGAGATATATAAAAAACAAAAAGAACATAATTCACTTTTAGGTTTTTTAGAAAAATTCGAAAGCAGCGAATTTAATATTGATACCAAAAATCTTGTCTACAAAGAACATATGCTTGCTCCTCTTTCCACTTTGGCTAAAGCTTTTGAACATAATGGAGAATATCAAAAGGCTGTTGAAATATATTTATATCTAATCAAAAATATTCAAGAAGAATTACCACAGCTTGAACTTATGGAGCACTTAGGCAATACTTATTTGCATGCCGGTTTTTTAGAAAGAGCAAAAATTATCTATCTAAATATATTATCTAAAAGACCGAGAAGCCAAAAAGTGCTATACTCTCTTGGTGTTGTATATGAGATGATGCAAGATTTTAAAAAAGCCCAAGAAACTTTAATACCTCTTAAAACGATGGGGGAAGATACGAGTAATTTAGAAGCTTTTTTTGAATTAGAGGCACTTATGGCAAATAAAAAAATCAACAAAGAAGACAAAAACTTCAAATTGCTAGAACTTTACAAACAACATCCATCGCTTTACCGTCTTGTTATGGAATATCTTTTCCGTAATGATCATTTAAAAGCGTGGAGTATATTTGATGAAAATCATACAAAAGAAATATTAGATATATTGTGGTTCCTAGATAGCGCCAAATTGGACATAGACATAATAAATGCTCACGAATCTTTAAAAGCTCTATATTACATAAAGGGTTTTATCGATACGCCACCGCAAATTAGTGATATATTTAGTCTAGATATACTTGCCATCGCCAAAAGCAATGGCTATAATGATGGGGAGTTATATTTTTCATATATGTGTGACAGTTGCAAACATATATTTCCAGTAGGCTTTAAAAGATGTCCCAACTGTAAAGCTATAAATTCGGTAAAAGTGGAGGAACAAATTGCAAAAACAACAACGCAAATCAATAACTCTTTACTCTGATGGTTCAAGTTTAGGAAATCCTGGACCGGGAGGATATGGCGGAATACTTGAATACCAAGGACATCGTAAACATTTTAGCGGCGGTGAAGTGCATACTACCAATAATCGAATGGAACTTCTAGGCGTTATTGAAGGTTTAAAACTCCTCAAAGAACCTTGTAATGTGACTATAATTTCAGATAGCAGTTATGTTGTCAATGCTATCAACAAATGGTTGTCTGGCTGGATCGCCAAAAACTTTGCAAAAGTAAAAAATGTAGATCTATGGGAAATGTATATAGAAGTTTCCGGTTTGCATACAATCTGTGCTGAATGGGTACGCGGACATGACGGACACATAGAAAATGAACTTTGTGATCAAATGGCAAAAGCAGAAGCTATAAAATTTAAAGGAAACACTTATGAGTAGACTAGGCTTACAAATATTCTCGATATGCTTAATAGTGACTGGTATGTTTGCAGAAACAAATGATGTTAATGTAACTAAGAGTGCGCAAGATACAAATGTTGCAAATACTGAAAATAATGAATCAGTAAAATATGTTTGTTATGCATCTGGAAAATGCAGTTGGTATGGTTCAAGATTTGATAGCAGCCGTACTGCTAGCGGAGAGAAATTCGATAGCAGCAAAAAAACAGCTGCACACCCTCGTCTTCCATTTGGCACACTTCTCAAAGTAACCGATATCAAAACAAATAAAAGTGTAATAGTAAGGGTGAATGATAGAGGTCCGTTTGTAAAGTCTAGAGTGCTTGACATATCTTATGCAGCAGCTAAAGAACTTGACGTAGTCGGTAATGGTGTATTTAATGCCAAAATTGAATTGGCACAATAGAAGTCAAAAATGAAATTTTTATATATGTTGATAATTGCGATGGTATTTGCAAATGCAAACGAAAATGTTTACAGTGAAGTAAAAAGCATCATATCACAAATGGAGTCATCGGGTAAACACGATATAGTAAATCGCAACGGATTTTTAGGAAAATATCAATTTGGTGCTATGAGCTTAGTTGATATTGGGCTGCTTAAATTAGAAAATTACAAAGCCTTGACATATACAATGGAAACTAAAACAAGAGCGGCAAAAGTGATGTGGAAAAATGGATATAATCTAACAAAATTCCTAGATGACCCATCAAATTGGAATATAGAAGGCGGAAAGCAAGCTTTTTTAAATAATGTAGATTTGCAAGATAAAGCTATGGATACTATGCTTAAACTTAATACCAAAAGACTTTTACAAAAAGGTTTTGACCTTAGCAACCCATCTTTTGCCAAATCTATGTTAATAGCTTCACACTTTGGAGGAGTAGGAAGTGCTGAAAAATATGCTAGAGAACACAAGGACTATAGAGATGACTTCGGTACCAGTATATCAAAATATTACAAAGCAGGCAGCTGAAATTAAATAGCTTTTCAAACTATACTCAAAATTAAGATTCTATCAATATCTTAAACCCACTTTTTTAAATCAAATAAATAAAAATTTGTATCACCCTCTTCTAACTTACAATAACACATAATATGCTATAATAAAGACCACATTAAGGAGTAATAATGGATAATTATGGTCAATTAGAACGCCGATTAGGGTATGTTTTTAATGACAAGCAATTGATTATTGAGGCTTTAACTCATAGGAGTTTTAAAAAGCCTTATAATAATGAGCGGCTTGAGTTTTTGGGAGATGCAGTATTAGATCTGATAGTAGGCGAATATTTATATGATAGATTTAGAGATTCGGATGAAGGGACACTGTCAAAAATAAGAGCATCACTTGTAAATGAAAACGGATTTGCACTTTTGGCAAAAACATTAAATTTAGGACAGCACATCTACCTTTCGCTTGCCGAAGAAAATAATGACGGTAGATCTAAACCGTCTTTGTTATCTAACGCTTTTGAAGCAATAATAGGCGCCATTTATTTAGAAGGTGGATTAGAAACAGCTAGGAAAATAGTCATAAAATTATTGGAAGATTGTTATCCTACTATTGATTTGCAAACTCTTTCTAGAGACTACAAAACTGCTCTTCAAGAATTAACTCAAGCAAAATACGGTGTAACACCCGATTATGAACTTATACGCGCATTTGGACCTGATCATAAAAAAGAATTTGAAATTGCCCTTACGTTAAATGGAAAAGAAATAGCTACAGCACAAGGCAAAAGCAAAAAAGAAGCCCAACAAAAAGCTGCTCATACTGCATTAAATATATTGTCACAAGGCAAATAAATGAATACTTTTGGTAAAAAATTTACATTAACTACTTTTGGAGAATCCCATGGTGCGGCTTTAGGCTGTATAGTAGATGGCGTTCCAGCCGGTCTAGCAATTGATGAATCATTTATCCAAAGTGAGCTAGATCGTAGAAGGCCCGGTAAAAGCAGTCTAGAAACAGGTCGCAAAGAGGGAGACAAAGTATCTATACTATCTGGGGTCTTCGAGGGCAAAAGCACCGGAACGCCTATTGCTATGATCATATACAATGAAGACCAAAAAAGCAAAGATTATGACTCCGTAAAAGACATTTTTCGTCCTGCACATGCAGATTTTACATATTGGCACAAATATGGCATTAGAGATTATAGAGGCGGTGGACGAAGCAGTGCCAGAGAAACAGCAGCTAGAGTTGCGGCTGGAGCGATAGCAAAATCAATGCTTAATACTATAGGTATCAATATTAAAAGCGGTATAAAAGCTATAGGCGGTATAGAAGGCAAAACGAATGATTTTGATTACGCCAAGACAAGTCTTATACATGCTCTTGACAAATCAATAGAAAGCGAGCAGATACAAGCAATCGAAGAAGCAAAAAATGCTCATGATTCTATCGGCGGCTCCGTACTTACAATAGCAACCGGGGTACCTATCGGGTTAGGTGAGCCTCTTTATTATAAACTTGATGCCGTATTGGCTGAAGCCATGATGGGTATAAATGCAGCCAAAGCCGTTGAAATCGGAGAAGGAATAAAAAGTGCAACGCTTAAAGGCTCTCAAAACAATGATTTGATAAGTTCGCAAGGTTTTGAGACCAATAAAGCCGGCGGCATACTTGGCGGAATAAGTAATGGTGATGATATAATAGTAACTACATACTTTAAACCAACTCCATCTATATTTCAAGAACAACGCACAATTACAAAAGATGGGAATGAGACGATATGTTCGCTCAAAGGCAGACATGACCCATGTGTTGCGATAAGAGGAAGTGTAGTTTGTGAAACCATGATGGCTTTGGTACTTGCTGATATGGTATTGCTAAATATTGGCAGCAAAATGGAGCATATGGAAAAGATCTATAAATAGCAACAAATACGTACAAGAAATGTCATTCTTGTGAAAAAACCGGGATGCGCAATCCAAATATCTGGCACGATGACCGTCATTGCAAGTAACGAAACAATCCACATAACATAAAGTGGACTGCCACGACTTTTGTAAAGTCTCACAGTGACTGCAAACCCGTCATTCCTCCTGAAGTAGGAATTCGGTGAATCCATCTTGACCAAGCACGATGATGATGAACTAGTGTCGTCAAATAGTTGTATGGAAGAACGAAAACCAACTTCTACCTAATCAATCCCTTTGATTTTAAAACTCTTGCGGTGCAATTCGCATCTGCCATATTTGATTATAGCCTCTATATGTGCTTTTGTTCCATACCCTTTATGTTTATCAAATTCGTACTCCGGATATCTAGAAGCCAATTCCATCATCATTCTATCCCTAGTAACTTTGGCTAAAATACTAGCTGCACTAACTTCTGTTATCTGCTCATCTGCTTTTATCATAGTTGTTATACCTTGCACTCCAAAAGTGCAATTGCCATCAAATAGATAATCGCACTCAGGCAAATGGTACATAATTTCTCTAAGGCCCATAGAAATACATACAGACATGCCTACTTCGTCTATCTGCTTAGAATCATATACAGCTATATGGTATCTTGAATTTTGGATTATTTTAGTATATAAAGATTCTCTTTTTTTTTCTGATAACTTCTTTGAATCCATCAAGCCTTCTATATGGCGATGCAATACAACGCCGGCAATTACTAGGGATCCGGCTAATGGCCCACGACCAGCTTCATCTATACCACATAAAAATTGTTTATTATACATTAACTATTTTCTCTATTTTATTGTATATTGATTTACCGTTAGGAGTTATAATTACATTGTTGCAAAGATATTGCATACAATTCTTTTACTCCTTCCTTGTTTTGTCCGATCTATTGTACCTACGATGGATCGGATTTTTATCCTATAAATTTACCCTGATTACGCAAATCTGTTTCCATGATCTCTATCTCTCTTTGTCCATCATGTACGATATCAGGATCTACGCTAAAATCAAGTTCATTATTGCGCCCCCCATAAGGAACGTGATTTAGAATAGTTTTTATAGCATTAAGTCTGGCTTTAAATTTATCTACACTTCTTATTACCGCCCAAGGGGTCTTCTCTGTATGCGTACGCTTGAGCATTTCATATTTCATTAGAGTGAATTCATCCCATTTTTCCTGCATCTGCATATCTATTTCGCTAAGTTTCCATTGTTTTAGAGGATTATGTTCTCTCTCCAAAAATCTGATATGCTGTTCTTCTTTTGTGACAGAAAAGTATATTTTTACAAAATAAAATCCATGATTTATCAAATCCGCTTCAAATAACGGAACACTTTTTATAAAAGTTTTATATTGTTCTTTGGTACAAAAACCAAACACAGGCTCTACCATGGCACGATTATACCAGCTTCTATCAAAAAGTACTGTTTCTCCGCCATGAGGAAACTGCTCAACGTATCTTTGAAAATACCATTGTGTTTTTTGCACATCCGAAGGTTTTCCAAGAGCAACTACACGGTAATGTTTTTCATTCATATATCTAGTAATTCTTCTAATTGCTCCGCCCTTACCGGAAGCGTCTCTGCCTTCTATAAGAACTATCAACTTTTTTTGATGTTTTTCCAAATGATCTTGCAACTTTATAAGTTCTACTTGGAAGGGTTCTAGTGAATCTTCTTGTACTGCATCTGAGTATTTTTTAAATACTTTTCTTTTGTATGTTTCATCTTTATTAAACTGTTCTAAAAATTCGTTAAATTCCACATATCCCCCTTTCTTTATTCAAATTTATATCCAATGCCCCAAACGGCATGAAAATATCCAAGCTTACCTTCTGGATCAATTTTCTTTTTAAGGCGGCTTACCGCAACGTTCATAGCATTATAATTGCTATGTTCCATTTTATCCTGCCATAATGTATCGTGCAAAATTTCTCTCTCTATAGTTTTACCGGCATTTTGTATCAAAAAATATAACAAATCGCATTCAAATTGTGTTAAAGCTATATCTTCACTTTTAACAGATACTATTTTTTTTGTACGATTTAGAGTGATCTCTTTATATCTGATTATATCCTGCGAGGCCAAAGTCCCCGTTCTTCTTAAAAGCGCATTGACTCTTAGTATAAACTCTTTTGGCTGAAATGGCTTTGTGATATAATCATCACCACCTCTTTCGAATCCATCTTCTATATCAGACTGCTTATCTTTGGCGCTCAAAAAAATTACTGGAATTGTATATCCCTGGTCTCTTAGATTTGAGATAAACTCGCTGCCCTCAACATTTGGAAGATTACGATCTGCTATGATCAAAGATGGACTCTCTTCATCCAAAAATTGCTGCACATGTTCTGTAGATAAAAAGCCTGCGGTCTTGTATCCCTCTTTTTTAAGCAAATATTCTACAAGCTCCAATATATCTTCTTCATCTTCAATAATCAAGATCTCTATTTTTTCTTTTAGCATACGATATATTATATCAAAAAAACAATATTATAAGGTTTTAGATGCCGATATACCTATTGCGTTTATTTTCTTTAAGCAATGATAGATCTGTCAATATGAATCCGTCAATGCAGTTACCGAAATCTTTGTCATACCCAAAATCAAAAAATTGCACACCGCCTTCTTCGCATATTTCACCGTATTGCTTATATAATGTAGGTATTGAGTATCCTATTGCGGCTAACTCTTCTTTGAGTATTTGTAAATCTTTTTTGTAATCATTGTAAACAAATATTGACTTACATCTGTCTTTGGCATCTTGCGATATTTTATATGGATATTTATGGGTTACTAATGGATATTTTGAATCAAAATAATGAGTATAGAACTCTATTATCATAGCTTTGGCTTCATTATTAAATGAATCGCTCAAACTTACAGCTCCAAAAAGATAGCGGATTTGAGGATGTGATTTTATAAATGCACCAATACCTTGCCATAGATAATCAAGTGCTCTGCTATTCCAATATTTTGGCTGCACAAAACTACGCCCTAGTTCTATACCTTGCGCGATATAAGATTCAAATTTAGAGTTGTAATCAAATAATAATGAAGTATATAGACCATCTGTGCTATGTGATTCTAATATATTTTTGCCTAAACCTATTCTATATGCTCCAGCTATCTCAAGTGCCTCATCATCCCATACTATTAAATGCTGGTAATACATATCAAAATTATCAATATCTCTTTTTTTACCGCTTCCTTCTCCTACAAAACGAAAACTTAGCTCTCTTAGTCTGCCTATTTCATTAAGCACACAATCTTCCGTGTTGGTAGAATAAAGCAATATTTGTTTACCATCAAAAGTCTTACCGAGTACCATAGCGTTTTTTAGTCCTTTTTTAAGCTCAGCTCTTGCTTCTGGAGTTGCTATGATATTTTGTGTTTTGAATATTTCTTTGTGGCCTTTGGCTATACGATAAAAATGTTTACGGAGCAATTTAACGCTTTGTTTCGTGGATAAACCGCCCAAGTTATATGAATCATAGGCTATAACTTTTCCTATTTTAAAATCTATGATTTTTTTAAAAGATTTAAACATCTCGTGAGGTAATGTTGCAGTTGCAAAAGAATGATTTATCCATGAGAGCATATAAAATGTTTTAGAATTTTTTGCTTTTATATAGATGGGCAATATAGGGGTATGGGTTTTGGAGGCGATTTTGAAAAACCCGTTTTTCCATGCAGTATCTTTGATGCCATCCGCTCTGGCTCTGCTTACTTCTCCAGAGGGAAATATAATGACCGCCATTTTATTATCAAGAGCATCGTATATCTCTTTTAGTGAACTTTTATCTGTCCTGTTTTGAACATTATCGACGGGTATTATAATATCTTTTAGTTGCTCAAATTGATTCAAAAAAGAATTAGCTACTATTTTTATATCTTTACGCACATCTTTGAGCAAATGTATCAAAGCCAATGCATCCAATGCGCCAAGTGGATGATTTGCTATTATGATAACTTTCCCATATGGAGGTATATGATCAAGTTCTTGTTTGCGAAGACCGATATTTATATTAAAATGGTCGAGTATGGCTTCAATAAATCCGAAGGTCTCTTTATGAGAATTTGCTTCTAAAAATGTGTTGATCTGTTTTTCATGAAAAAAAGTTCTTAGGGCATTAAAAAGAAGTTTTTGCATTTTTTCAGGAACAGCCGAAAGCCTAGGATAATGATGAAGCATGTAGTTTTCTATTTGTACTTGCATAGTATTTCCTATTTAAGATATATCATATATTAAACTAGAAAAGAAACATTTCGATAACAATACTTATGAGAGTTTATATCCTATCCCCCAAACTGGTGCAAAATAATGTTTATTATCTAATGGGTCTATTTTTTTCTTAAGGCGATTTAATGCTACATTTATAGTTTTATCATTGAAGCTTCCATCATCCGCCCAAACCTCATCGCGTAAAAAATCTCTGCTAAGCGTCTGATGGGAATTTTTTATAAAAGTGATCAACAATTTAAACTCTAGATTTGTCAATGACAATTTAGAATTATCAATATTAAGTTCTTGTTTTTGACAATCAAGCACCATGTCCCTGTAACGCATTTTTTGATGCAACGCAATACCGCTTCGTTTTAATAATGCTTTTACTCTGGCGACTAACTCACCGGGCTTGAATGGCTTTGTCATATAATCATCTCCGCCTGAATCAAAACCATCCAAGATATCTTTGTCACCATTTTTAGCTGTCAAAAATATTACAGGCACTTCATATCCATTGTCGCGCAAATATGATACAAAGTTGCTACCTTCTATACCTGGAAGATTACGATCTACAATGAGCAATGATGGACTTTCTTCTTCTAAAAATTGTTCCACATACTCAGTCGATAAAAAACCGGTGGCTTTATAGCCTTCTTTTGCAAGTATGTATTCGATCAATTCAAGCACATCTGGTTCATCTTCTATAACTAGAATTTCAATTTCATTAGATTTGTTTTTTTTCAATGTAAATCCTTATGTTGAGATTTGTCAATTACTGTGACAACTATCATATTGCAAGTTGGTTCTGCTTAATGCACGATATACTATATTCCTAGCAAACTGCATTATCTTATAGAATAATTATTACAATATGATAACAAAACAATTTGAGCTTTTTTTGTAGATATCTGGACTTATCATATGTAATCAAAATGTTATCAGATTATTTTATACTTCATCCGATCCGAGAGGATAATCAAACTTTCTCAAGCTCAAGGAAAAAAATGACATTGAAAAAACTTATAACATCGGCAGTTGTTGCTTCTGTAGCTATCAGCTCGATTCACGCGGACTCTATACAAGGAAGAGGAGCATCTTTCCCGGCTCCACTATACCAAGCATGGACATCTGCATACTATGGTGCTACTAAAAATCAAGTGAATTACACATCGACAGGTTCTGGAGATGGAATAACATCTATATCAAAAAGAATGGTAGATTTTGGCGGTTCTGATACTCCGCTTGAACAGGCAAAATTAAAAGCAGCAAAACTATATATGTTTCCGACCGTAATAGGTTCTATAGTACTTGCCTATAATATTGATGGCGTTAAAGATGGTCAATTAAAACTAAGTAGAGCAGCGATTGCAGCGATTTTTTCTGGAAAAGCTCAATACTGGAATGATGCTGTCATAACAAAAGACAACAAAGGACTTAAACTTCCTCATCAACCAATCACTGTTGCTGTTAGAGCAGATGAATCAGGTACTACTTATAACTTTACATACTTTTTAAATAAAATAGATCCGACATTTAAAGTAAGTAAAGAGCCGACTTGGCAAGCTCCTAAATTGGTGGCGGGCAAATCTAACTCTGGTGTATCTGCAAATATACAACAGATCAAAAACTCTATAGGATATGTAGAATATTCATATAAAATAAAACTAGGTCTTCCTGCTGCCCAAGTACAGAACCAAGAGGGTCATTTCATCAAACCTACTGTAAAATCTTTCCAAGACGCAGCAAAATATGCTACATGGTCTCCCAAGAATGACTTTTATGCAGTTATAGGTGATCCAAAAGGCGCTACATCATATCCTATCGTAGCATCAACATTCATATTGCTTCCAACAGAAAACGTGGATAAAGACAAAAAAGTAACAGCTTTCTTTGACTGGGCTTATTCACATGGTGATAAACAAGTATCTGATCTTGGTTATGTATCGCTTCCATTATCTACAAAAAATCAAATCAGATCTTATTGGGCTAGCAAACACATAAAATAAATATCCTTTCTTCCAAATGGTGCCATATGCACCATTTGATTACATTCTTGTTATCAAATTGTTACTATTTTCATCTATAATAATCTGAATTTATAAAATACTAAGGTTCATAATGGGTGCAAAATTCTTTAAGCAGTTTTCTTTTTTGTCTGCTTTATTGACATTATTTATACTTATCGGCATATTCTCAGTACTTTTTACTTATACAAAAGATGCTATCGATACATTTGGATTTAATTTTTTAATAACGACTAAATGGGAAACAGGGGAAGATGGATTTGGTGGAGTATTTGGAGGGCTGATACCTATCATAGGAACTATTTTAAGTACATTTATAGCTATGATCATAGCCATTCCTTTGGCGATGGGCATTGCTATATTTCTTACTGAAATAGCACACAGAAACCTCGTAAAGCCTTTCTCGATTGCAATAGAACTTTTAGCTGCCATTCCAAGTATAATATATGGAATGTGGGGATTGTTTTATTTTGCTCCGATTATACAAAAAAATATCGGTGGCAATGGTGTAGGGCTTTTGACCGCAGGTATTGTTTTGGCAATAATGATAATTCCTTTTATGGCAGCGATAACTAGAGATGCGATGAATACAACGCCGGGCATACTCAAAGAATCGGCCTATGCAATGGGTGCTACTAAATTTGAAGTAATAAAAGATGTTGTAATGCCTTATTCTAAGTCGGGCATTATAGGATCTATTATTTTGGCATTGGGTCGTGCACTGGGTGAAACTATGGCGGTAGCATTTTTGATAGGTTCTATCATAAGTATTCCACACAATTTAACTGATCCTACTATTTCTATACCTGTACTGCTTGCAAACAACTTTTCAGAAGCAATGGATCTACAACTATCAAGTATGTACTTTCTGGCATTTATACTATTTGTGGTCAGCTTTGGTGTAATTTCATTTGCTAAATTTTACTTTTTAGGAAGGAAATCAAAATGAATAGACTTTTTTTAAATAAAGTAATATTGATTCTTTCAACCGTTTCTGCCCTGATAGGAATTGGTTTTTTGTTTTGGATCTTAATTACTTTGGGATACAAAGGAATATCTAGTATTCATATAACTACATTTACAAACGACTTAGTAGATGGCGGCATACGCAATTTGCTTATTGGGCAATTTACTATGGCATTTTTGGCTACTATAATAGCTGTTCCACTCGGAATGATGGCTGGTATTTATTTGCGCGAATACAGCAACCAGAGCAAACTTTCTTTAATCCTTCGCAATTTAAGCGACGTAATGATGAGTGCGCCATCTATAATAATCGGCGTTTTTGTTTATGTATTTTTGGTAGCACCATTTCATACATACAACGGATGGGCTGGCAGTGTTGCTTTGGCGATAATGATGATGCCGATTATTATCAACACTACGGACAATATGCTTTCGCTAGTGCCGCAAGAACTTAGAGAAGCAGGTATAGCTCTAGGAGGAAGCAAACATAAGGTCATATTGCAAATAATACTTAAAGCTGCAAAAGTTGGCATCACTACTGGTATATTGCTTTCATTTGCCAGAATTATCGGAGAAACTGCTCCATTACTATTTACTTCAGCCAACAATCAGTTTTTCAGCATGGATCTAAACGGACAATATCCGTCGTTGACAGTTAGTATTTATAGTTTGGCTACTTTCCCAGATGATGCAAGCAGAGAGCTGGCTTGGGCAGCATCATTTGTATTAACTGTGATTGTATTAATGATAAATCTTATAGGGCGATATGCTACAAAAACCAAAAAAGGAAACGATAGAGTATGAAACAAGAAAATTTGGCAATGAAAATAGATAATTTCACTTTTACATATCCGGGATCGATTGCACCATCCTTGACTAATATTACATTGCCCATACGACGCAATAAAATCACGGCTCTCATTGGTCCTAGTGGATGCGGGAAGTCTACTCTCCTTCGTAGTATGAATCGCATTCACGATGTATATGATGGACATGTATATGAAGGTAAAATAGAACTTTATGACAATTCGAATATTCCGCAAAATATATTGGAACTAAAAAAAGAAAATGAACTTATAAAACTTCGTCAAACCGTTGGAATGATTTTTCAAAAACCAACACCGTTTCCTATGAGTATATTTGATAATGTTGCGTACGGCCTAAAACTATCTGGGATTAAAAACAAAACAGAATTACAAGACAGAGTAGAAAAAGCGCTCGAAGGCGCGGCTATATGGGACGAAACAAAAAATCGTTTACACGAAAGCGCATTAGGCATGAGCGGAGGTCAGCAACAAAGGATTTGCATAGCCAGAGCCGTAGCCCTGAAACCAGAAGTTTTGCTTTTCGATGAGCCTACATCCGCGCTTGATCCTATATCTACAGCATCCATAGAGGAGCTTATATCCGAACTCAAATCAGATATATCTATCGCTATAGTTACACATAATATGCAGCAAGCAAGCCGCTTAAGTGATTATACGGCTTTTATGTATTTAGGAAAATTAATAGAATTTGACAAAACAGAGACTATTTTTTTAAATCCTTCCAATAAATTAACTGAAGATTATATCACTGGTAGATTTGGATAATTTTGTGTTAAAAATAAATATATAACAGGAGAAAGTATGTTAAAAATAGATGAAAAAATTATAGAGATCAGAGAAAAGACCGCAGGCATTTTGAATGATCTGACAATTTCACAAAAACTTGCGCTTCAGGCTTTGGAAATTTGTGATGAAAAGAGTTTTGACCAGGTAAATATTCCGCACAAACGAATCAACCAAGAACTTGATGATATAGACAATCTGGTACTCACGACACTTGTGAGATATGCTCCAGAGGCAAAAGACCTCAGAGAAATGGTGGCATTTCTGAAGATTACACCATCCTTGCAAAGAATTGTCATAAATGAAAAAAATTATATAAAAAATATGAGAATTTGCAACCCGGATGCAGATCCTCAGCTTAAACAAATTATCAAAGAATCATTAGCAATAAATCGTTGTACCATTCAAGCTCTAAAGTATACAATAGAAATGATATATGAAATAACAGACAAAGATAAACTTAAAGAACTGGAAAGTAATATAGATATTGAGTTTAGCAAAACGGATGATATCTATTCAATGATAGAAAAAGATGTATTGCAAAATATGAACAAAGTTCATGAAATTAGTGATGAGTATATAAATTTGCTAAAATATATAAGAAAAAATACAAAGATCATAGATAGGCTTCAAGATATAGCCTCAAGATTGATATTTGCAAGAATTGGCGGTAGGTTATAATCATTCTATGATTATTTATAATTTTTGCGCTTAAGTGAAAATGGTATTTGGCTTTGTAGCCAAATACGGTATTTATTATAATAAAAATCTAAAATACTAATATAATTTATTTCGCTATAAAAATAAAATTAAGCCCATAATAAATCGCTGCGCCAAGCAGTGCAGTTACTGGCAAGGTGAAAATCCATGAAAGTAGAATAGTCTGCACGGTACTTTTTTGCACTTTACCTTCGTCTGCAACCATTGATCCGGCAACGGAACTGGATACGATATGCGTAGTACTTACAGGAGCATGAAAAAAGTTTGCTAATAAAATAGTCATCATTGCCATTGCTTGGGCAATTGTGCCTTGCATATAACTAATAGGTTGACATCCGATTTTTTCACCGATTGTATGAACAACTCTTCTATAACCTATCATGGTTCCGATACTGAGTGCAAATGCAACTGCTAAAATTACCCAACTTGGGACGTATTCAGTTGCTGAAACCAAAATTTTTCGTTGAGTAGATATATAATCAGATTTATCCTTGTCTTTTATCAAATATCTTTTTTCTACTTGAGCAAAAAAGTTATCCGAACATAAAATAGCTGTATGAACACTCCAACGATCTTGTGGTGAAAGTTCCGAATACGATTTAATACCATTGAGCTTAGTAGCAATCAAAGATGTTGTTTCATAAACTTGATTTACATTGCATTCTGAAATCGTATTTTTTGTTTTAAGTGCACTAGTGAGACGTTTTTCGCTTACCAGTTTGTTAAGGGTTTGGTTATTGTCGGAATAAAACTTTGCTAAATTTTCGGCACTATCCCTTGTTTGCTTTATTGTATATTGTTGTGAATTCATATCAATCGCGTAATATGCCGGCAATATCCCGATAAGGATGATCATGATAATACCGATCCCTTTTTGCCCATCATTCGAACCGTGCGCGAAACTTACCCCGGCACCTGTGGCGATTATCCCCATACGCATCCAGAAATTAGGACGTTTTCTTTTCACTTCACAATCCGGTGTTTTATAAAACTTTGGATTATTAATAAATTTTTTTGTTACCTTCATAAGTAAAAATGCAAAACCAAATCCCAAAAGCGGAGAAAGAGCCAATGCCGTTAATACGCCATATAAAGCTTTCCAATTCACACTTTGTGAAAAATCAAAACCGTGCATAACACCAAATACACTGCTAACTCCGATAAGAGATCCTATAAGTGAATGTGAACTGGAAACCGGTAAACCGAAATACCATGTTCCAAAATTCCATATAACTGCGGAGATCAACAGAGAATAGATCATAACTAGCGTAGCTTTTTGGTTGGTTGCGACTATAATATCCAATGGCAATAAATGAACTATGGCATAAGCAACGCCAATACCGCCTAGAATAACACCTAAAAAGTTCATTATACCAGACATGATGACAGAATATTTTGCCTCCATGGAATTTGTATAAATTATCATTGCCACAGCATTCGCAGTATCATGAAAACCATTGATCATTTCAAAAAATAGAGCAATACCTAATGATAAAAGCAATAAGGCGATAGTGATAGTGTTAACATTATTCAGCGCTTCCCAAATTACAGACATGCAGTTATCCTACTCTTACAATGGCGAAAATGCCACCAAAAAATATATTGTCACGAAAAAACATATGACCTCCAAAATTGATAACTAACAGTATATAAAAAAACTATTACTTAAATGTTACCAAAATGTTGCCAAAATGAGGATTAACTTCTTTAGACACTCAAAAAGGGGTGTCTAAGAGAAAAACGAATAGGAGTATATTTTTGATTTATTACCAGTTGACCTCAGCAGTTGCCATTATAGAATCGCCTGCTTTAGTTGCATCAGGATTTGTTTCTTTTAGGTAATTCCCTATAAGTTTGACGTTTTTATTCAGATCGTAAGCTACACCGATCAATTTTCCTGTTTTCTTATCACCACTATCTAATTTTTGATTTGTATACATTCCAATCAAACTCCAATCAGGTAGAAATCTATACTCGCCGTTAAATTCATATCCTCTGCCTTTATATGCTATTGCACCATCTGTTGAATTTACATATTGTCCGGCTATCAAAAACTCTGGTTGGTTATAAACTGCATGTATGCCATACCAATTGAAATCTCCGTCTATTCCACCTCTAATAAAATCATCTTGGCTTCTTTGACCGAAGAATGATACGTTAGCATACTGGAGATCTTTAGTAACTTTTGCTTCTCCGGTACCTAATAGATGTCCTGTAAGTCTCCACTCTTCACTTAAGCCGGCACCGTTTTCAACTTTGTCATATCCTGCGCCGTTAAACAGTCCGATTTCACTTGAGAAGTATGGAGTTTTTGTTTTGAAATTTGCACCAAGATCTGCTGAACTTACAAAGTCTGATCCATGTACCGAATCTTCAACAAGAACTTTTGATACAGAGCGATATAGCCAAGCATTATTTTCTTCATAATCTATCCAAGGTCTGTGAACCATACCAAGTTCCACACCGGTATTTGGCAAAATATTGTCTAGATATAGATAAGCATATTTTAATTTTGTATCCCAGCTACCGCCACTTGTTTGATATACGTCAAGTGTTGCTCTCACATAGTCTTTTGGATTTTCTGCAAAAAATCCTTTTAGATCTATATAGTTTCTTCTGGTTTCAAATTTATTTGTTCTGTCTCCGCTATCTGGATCTTTACTAACAAAACCGAGATAATCTTTACCGCCTATTTCTATTACAGGTACTTTTGATTTAATTTCAGTACCCGCTGATTTGGCTTGTGAACCTTGTGCTTGTTTTTCTTGTTTTGCTTCAAGCTCAGCTATCTTATCTGCCATAACTTTCATTTGTGCTTTGAGATCACTTAGCTCAGAAGCACTGCCAAATGATGCCATTGTTGCTATTGCTACAGCTGACAATACGATTTTTTTCATCTTTTTCTCCCTGTCGTTTTTTTAAAGATGTGAAAATATATATTAAAAGTATTACAAGGTGGTTACAATTTTTATGATATCATTATGCCTATGAAAAATATTCCATCCCAAATAGCTATAATAGGTCCAACCGCATCAGGAAAAAGTGCACTTGCCGTGCAAATTGCCAAAGGGGTAAACGGTGTTATACTTTCCCTTGATTCTCTTTCTATATACAAAGGAATAGATATAGCATCTGCAAAACCGACTATGCTTGAAAGAGACGGAATTGAACATTTTGGTATAGACATACTAAAACCAAACGAACCTTTTGATGTAACACTATTTATAGAACTTTACAAAAAAGTCTATAGTGAAGCACTTTCAAAACAAATGCCTCTTATTATAGTCGGAGGAAGTAGCTTTTATCTAAAAATGTTGCTTGTCGGCATAAGCAGTATGCCGAATATTAGTGATAATGTCAAGCTTGAAACGACAAATTTTCTTAATGATCTGTCACAAGCATATGAATATTTAAATTCTATTGATCCTGTCTACATGTCAAAAATCAAATCAAATGATAGATATAGAATAGAAAAAGCTTTGATGCTATATCTGCAAACTTTAACACCGCCAAGCAAATATTTTAGAACCAATCCTCCTATTTCTATCATTACTGCTCCATTGCCTATCTATGAGATACAAATCGACAGACAAATACTAAGGGAACGGATTGCACAAAGAACTATTAATATGATAAATGACGGGCTTATCAAAGAGGTAGAAATGTTGGAAGCCAAATATACACGAAGTCCAAATCCTATGAAATCTATCGGTATCAAAGAAACACTGGAATTTTTAGATGGCAAATTAACAAAAGATGAATTAATGACGCAGATATCTACTCATACTGCTCAATTAGCAAAAAGACAAACTACATTTAATCGCTCACAGTTTGTAGATAAAAAGTTGTTGGGGATAAAAGAGATATATAAAGAGATTATGGATAGTTTTTAATTTTATTAGTTGCTATCATTGCAAATAAGGTGAAGCGATCCATAAAAAGATGGACTGCCACGCTATGCTCGCAATGACAACAGAATTTATTTTAAAATCCGCTAGCGCTTATCATGCCATAAATATACGAAAGTAACACATCAAAGAAAAATACAGATGTTATAGTCGCTACTACAGCGATACCTATGATTACCATAAGTGGCTTAGAAATATTGTAATATATTGTATCGGTATTGAAAACCGGATCTTTAAGAAACATATATACAATAAGTTTAAGATAATAGTAAGCAGCAATGGCGCTATTAAGTCCCATAATAATAGCGAGCTTGACATATCCTGCATCAACTGCTGCGCTCATGATGTATAATTTCCCCCAAAAAATCGAAAATGGTGGTACGCCAGCCAAAGAAAGCATAAATAGACCCATCACTACGGCTCCTAGAGGCATTATTTTTATAAGCCCTGCAAATTTCTCATATGGATGGTCAAAGCGATCAGAGAATTTACGTTTTTTATGCCGAGAAATCCACAGCATAGTAAATGCGCCTAGATTTGTAAACATAAATAAAGAATAATAGATGAATATCCCTGTATTACCCTTGGTAGTTCCGAGCGCCAATGCTGCCATTACAAAACCAGCATGAGAAATAGATGAATAAGCAAGCATTCTTTTTACATCTTCTTGAACCAATGCCATAATATTGGCTAACGTCATAGTAAGTACTGCCAATACTAAGATAATTGTATGAACGGATTCAATACCCAAATTCACATAAATACTAAAAATTCTAAGTGCGACTGCGAATGCTGCGATTTTCGGTACTATTGACATATATCCTGCTAATGGGGCACTTGCTCCTTCATATACATCCGGTGCCCATGTATGGAATGGGAACAAAGACAATTTAAACGCAAAAGCAACCAAAAGCAAGACCGCTCCGCCTGCAATAGCAATAATAGTACTTGTCTCGCTTGAACTGATACTCAAAGCTTCTTTAATTTGCCAAAGTTCTATGCTGCCGGTTGTAGCATAGATCACAGCAGAACCCATTGAATAAAAACCAGCAGCAAGCGCTCCCATTGTAAAATACTTGATAGCTGCCTCAAAAGAATTACTTCTATTATGCATCGCTATAAGTGTATAAAGAGCCAACGATGCAGTTTCAATGCCTACTAAAATCAATATTAGATTATCTGTAGATACCATGAATTGGAACCCGGCGATCATAAACATAAATAACGCAAAAAATTCTGGATACGAAAACTCATGAAATCTCTTAGATGTCAACGCTAAAGGAATGAAAAGCATAGAAGCTACAATGATCAACAGCTGAGACACTATAGATACGCCATCAACTAATATCAGATCAAAAAAACCACGATTTGGTGTAAGTCCAACTACCGCCATCATATCTGCCAATAAAATAATCATACTTAGCATTACAAAAAGTGATTTATGAAGATTTGATTTAAATAAATCAATCACAAGCATCCCCAATCCGCCAGCAATTGCAATTAACATAGGTGCCAAGAGAGGAAGATTTAACTCCTGCACTGAAACTTGTATTGGCGTAACCATTATTGTGCCTCCTTAGCGGTTTGTGTCGCTACAATCATATTTTTTGCTTCAGACGTGATCGCCTTTTGTTTCATAAATGTTAACATCGCTTGAACACTATTGTCAATCGGAGTTAACACAGGTTTTGGATAAATACCAAGCCAAATTACTACTGCAACCAACGGTATAAAAGCCCAAAGCTCTTTTGAATTTAAATCTTTTAATTTTTTATTTTCTTCATTTGTAACTTCACCAAAGAAGCTTTTTTTGTAAACAGAAAGCATGTAAACTGCGCCTACAATAATAGAAGTTCCTGCAAACACAGTCAAGATCGGAGATACTTTATAAAATCCGATTAAAACTAAAAATTCACCTACAAATCCTATTGTTAAAGGCAATCCAACTGATGCCATTAGCATTACACCAAATACCAAAGCATACTTAGGCATAATTGAAGCCAATCCGCCAAAATTACTCATTATCTTAGTATGTGTTCTATCATATATGACGCCAACAAGCATGAACAGAGCTCCGGAAACTATACCGTGTGAAAGCATTTGAAATATTGAACCACTGATACCTTGTGAGTTCATTGCAAAAATACCTATCATAATTATACCCATGTGCGATACTGAAGAATAAGCGATCACTTGTTTCATATCTTCTTGAGCATATGCAACCATAGCAGTATAAATGATCATAATAATAGAGATAATCGCTATAGGTAAGATCATCATTACAGAGGCATCCGGGAACATAGGAAGCGAAAATCTAACAAATCCGTACGTTCCCATTTTGAGCAATACTGCTGCTAGAATAACTGAACCTATCGTTGGAGCTTGACCATGTGCATATGGCAACCATGTATGGAATGGAAACATAGGTACTTTGATGGCAAAACCGATAAAAAACGCTAAAAATAACCAAAATTGATAATTCAAATCGAATTTAAGTGCATACCAATCTGTAAGAGAGAAACTCCATACGCCTGTAATACTATAAAAACTATATGCTACAAAAAGCATGCCCACGAGCATGATAAGCGAACCTGAGAATGTATACAAGAAAAACTTAATTGATGCATAAACTCTAAGTGGACCACCCCATGCACCGATTATATAAAGCATAGGTACTAGTGAAAGCTCCCAGAATAAATAAAATATAATAGCATCAAGAGCAAGAAAAACACCGACCATAGTCATCTCGAGGAATAAAAGAGTAACAACCATGTTTTTTATCTCGGTTTTAATAGTCATACTAGCCATACCGATAAGTGTCATAAATGTAGTCATAACCACCAAAAACAAGCTAATACCGTCTACGCCTACATAATAATTAATACCAAAATCTTTTACGATAGGGAAAAACTCTATAAATTGTATGGATGCGCTACTGGTATCAAAATTCATCCATAACCACAAAGACAGGACAAATTCAATTGCAGCAATGCTGATACCATAAACTCTAGCACTGCCTTTATCTACAATAAATCCTAATATTCCAGCAATAGCTGGAAAAAATATCAATATACTTAAAATATAACTCATTATTTCTCCTTACCCTATCACAGATGTTGCGATAGCTACAAACAACAATACCAAAGCTCCACCAACCATCCAACTTAGATAATTTGATAGATTTCCTGTTTGCATCTTACGCGAACCATCCCCGCTTTTGTATATAAATTTTGCAATGCCGTCTACTGTTGCATCTACTATTCGCATATCCACTTTTGTCCACATAAGTTTAGAAATCTCAAAATACGGTTTGCTTATCAAAGCGCTATAAATTTGAGGTATGTAGTATTGGTTTGCAAGAAGTTTATAAACAAAACTATTTTCTGTTTTTTCGCTTCTTTTTAGGCCTTTGGCATATTTGATATATGCAATTACAATACCTGATACTGCAACAAATAAAACAATAGCGCCCAGAATAAGTGCTAAATGATGAGTGTGTTCGCCCATCTCATAATTTGGCAATAAGTTAATAATAAATGCATTAAACCAATCTTTAAAGAATCCGGCAATAACAGCTAAAATTGCCAACGGAGACATTGCAATAAGTACAAACTTGTACATTTCATGAGGATGGATACCAAACTCTTTGTATCTCTCGTCACCAGAAAATGTCAAAAATACTTGTCTGAAACTATAAAATGCTGTCATACCTGCTGTTATTACAAGCATAGCCCACAAAATTAATGTACCTTTGTCAAATGCAGTTTCAATAATTGCATCTTTTGAAAAGAATCCAGCCAATGGAGGAATACCGGCAAGCGCCAAAGAAGCAAGGCCCATATAGATATATGTCCATCTCATTTTCTTCTTGAGTCCACCCATTTTAAAAATATCAAGCTCTCCATGCGTTGCATGCATAACATTTCCTGCTCCCAAAAATAGCAAGGCTTTAAAAAATGCATGTGCAGCTAAATGAAAAAGTGCTATCCAATAAGCACCAAGCCCGGCGGCTGCAAACATATAGCCTAATTGTGATAATGTAGAGAATGCAATGATACGTTTCAAATCACGATTCACTAATGCCATAGATGCAGCAAAAAATGCTACAAATGTACCAAGTGATGCTATGAAATAACTCACGTCCGGAGTTACAGCAAATATAGGATTAGCACGAATTACCAAGAATACACCAGCCGTAACCATTGTAGCTGCGTGAATAAGAGCAGATACAGGTGTAGGGCCTTCCATCGCGTCAGTTAGCCATGTATGAAGCGGAAATTGAGCTGATTTACCCATAGCGCCTATAAATAGTGCCATAGCTGCCGCAGTAACTATCGCAGGTGCAAGACTTGGAATTTGAGCAAATACTACATCATATTTCAAGCTTCCTGTATTCCAAAATATAATAAATAGACCAACAAGCATACCAAGATCGGCTATACGGTTCATGATGAAGGCTTCATTTGCTGCCCAAGATGGAGAGATGGATGGATTCTCTTCTCTGCTGACATCAGGTTTATGATACCAAAATCCGATTAGCAACCACGAACAAACACCAACGCCTTCCCAACCAATAAAAAGACCCGCAAAATTATCACTCATAACAAGTATCAACATCGAGAACACGAATGCTGAGAGATAAGAAAAGAAGCGATTAAAGCTTTTGTCATGATCCATATAACCGATCGAATAAATATGAACGACCGTAGAAACCAAGCTAACAACTACCATCATGGTAACACTTACTTGATCTGCTACAAAACCGAAAGGAATTGAGAGATCAGCTACGCTGATCCAATCCATCATGGTTACATGTACGCTTGCGCCGGTTGTAGCTATATGATAACCTAATATGATAGAGGATACAAACGATACAAAAAGTAAAAATGAAGAAACGACACCTACAAAAATTTGTCTTGGACTCATGGCAAATAGTCCGGCAAATAGCGAACTAACCAGTGGTGCAAAAAGGGCAATATAAACTAAATTTTCCATGATTATCCTTTCATTGTAGCTAGATCATCAAGATCAAGCGTGCCTTGTTTTTTATACAGCAATATAAGCAGGCCCAAACCGATAGCCACTTCACTAGCAGCTATGGCTATTATAAAAAATGCAAACATTTGCCCTGATAAATCATTGTAGTAATGAGATGTTGCAGCAAAAGCTACATTGGCTGCATTTAGCATAATTTCTGTAGCAAAAAACAACATAAGTAAATTTCTTCTGCGAATCACCCCGATAAGGCCTATTGCAAAAAGCAATCCGGCTACTATAAGATAATGATTGAGTCCTATCATTTTACATCCTTCTCTGAGATAATTTCATCTTCTATTTTAGTAAGACTTTGATCCATTTTTTTGCCGGCTAAAATAATACCGCCGATCATTGCTATAAGCAACATAACTGCTGATACCTCAAAAGGAACTAAGTATTTGCTGAATAATACCATACCCACAGCTTCTGGGTTTGTCGCATTTGGTTCAGGCGGTACAGAAGCGAATATAGCTTCTGGAACGATTGGCGACAAAAACATTATTACCATAAGCAAGGCAATTGAAACACCCAAAAATAAGACCAAAAGATTAGAGGTATTTTTTTCTTTTACAACCTTTGTGACATTAAAGAACATCATACCAAAAGCATAAAGTGCCATAACAGCGCCTACATAAACAATAATTTGGACAACACCCAAGAAATCAGCGCCATTCAAAAAGAAAAATCCGGCAATAAGCACCATTCCTGCTGCCAAAGATGTCATGGCATATAGTATATTATTGCTAAATACTGTTACTAAAAAAAGTCCTATAGTAAGAAATGAGAAAAGATAAAATGCAATTTGTTCAAACATAAATAGACTCCTTAATACGCTAATGGCGTTTTTTTGATGGCTGCATCGGCGTTTGGAGATACAGAACCAAACCCTTGAAACTCTTGTTGTTGTTTTAACATATCAATAGGCGTAAGCATGTCATCAAACAATGAAAAACTTGCTCGTTGTTCACTTGCAGTCTCATATCGTCCGCCATGCACAATTGCAAGTTCAGGACATACTTCAGCGCAATACCCACAATAGATACATCTGCCGAAATTTATTGTATATTCACTTACTTCTTTGCGTTGGTTCTCGTCATATCTTGTATCCATTGCTATACAATTAGAGATACAGATCTTTTCGCAAAGCCCGCATCCTATACATCTATAATGTCCGCTCTCTAAAAGTCTAAGCATATTATGTATTGCACGATATCTTGGTGATATCGGCAACTTTTCCATTGGGTATTTAGTGGTATGTTTACCGCCCATAAACAATGTTTTGGCCATTTCTCTCAATGTTACCCATAGTCCTACAAAAAGTTCACCGTTAAGAGATCTTTTTACTACTTGCTTAAATGCAGGCAAGCCAAACTCCGGTGACTTCCCAAGGTCTAGCATGACATAGTTTTGCTTCTCTTTTGGTTTGTTTTCTGTATGTATTATTTCTTCATGCATAATTATCTCCTCGCTCTATATCATGACTACAATGCCGGTAATGACAATATTTACTACTGCTAACGGCATCAATACTTTCCAGCACAACCACATAAGCTGATCTGGTCTAATGTGAGGCCAAGAAGCTCTTACCCATAGCATCAAAAAGAAAAAGAATACGACTTTTAGAAGAAGGGCTAATGATCCTGGAATGAAACCTAAATCTCCATATCCGCCACAAAATATAACTGCTGCTAGAATACTAACAGTAAACATATTGGAATATTCTCCAATAAAGAACATACCCCATCTTAGTCCGCTATACTCTGTAACATATCCGGATATTATCTCTGCTTCATGTTCCAATAGGTCAAACGGCGTTCTGTTCGTCTCTGCAAACCCGGCTATCAAAAATAGTACGAATGCAACTGGTTGCTGCCAAATTATCCAAGAACCGATGCCTCCCGCTTGTGCACTATTAAAATCGATCAATGATAAAGATCCTACAAGCATAATAGGAGCAAGCACAGAAAGGCCTGTTACTACTTCATAGCTCAAAAATTGTACAGCAGTTCTAGCAGATCCCAAGATACCCCATTTATTCGCTTGTGCCATACCGGCAAGCAATGGCCCATATAATCCTGCGGCCATCATGCCAAGTACAAACAAAATTCCGATATTTACATCGGCTATTACTGATGGTACTATTGCACCGCCAATAAGAGGCAATGACTCAGGTATTACAAATGTTGGGAACAACGGAACAGCAGACAATGCTATAAATGCTGTAGCTGCAGTGATAACCGGAGCTAAACTAAAGATAAATTTATTAGCATGCTGCGGTATAATATCTTCTTTTGTAAAAAGCTTAATACCATCAGCGGCAATTTGCAATAACCCAAAAGGACCTACATGTGTTGGCCCCAATCGTCTTTGCATAAATGCCAAAACCTTTCTTTCGATATATGTACCAAAGCCAGCAAGCGCTGAAACTATAAGTAATACCAAAACTACCTTGATGATAGTCCCTATAACTAATGCATCCATCTTTATACCTTCCTTAGAGTTATTGGTTTAAATCGATTTTTGCCAAAGAAGGCATAAATCTCACTAGAGTGTTTGAAGTCTGGCAATTTTACAATCTCGCCACTCATCTTATCGTCAATTACAACATCCAAAATAAATTCCTTACCATTAATATCAAGTGCCACTTTTTGACCTAGGTCATCAGCTTTTGTCGGACTTACATATAATGCAAACGGTTCAAAAATCTGATGAGCTTTAGCTGTGAATTCATTAAATTGACGTTGTGGATTACATCTATATGCTATCTCCCCACTCATATCGTTTATCGTAAATTTAGCTGGGCTAGAAGCTGTAGTCTTAGTTTTTTGAACTTCTAGCATATACCCTCTATGCTCAACTCCATCATTCGTGTATCCGTTTGGTAATACATCAAACTCTACGGATTTAAAGCCTTTTTTAACCGGTAAAGCTTTTGTCCAATCTATAGCCAATCTTTTACCAAAACCTAGAACATTCATAATGTCATTTAGCTCATATCCATCATAAGAAAGTGCTGCGTTGGTAGGCACTACACGTTTGTGCATATTTGTTAGTGTGCCTTCTTGTTGATTAAGCGCTGGCATATCCAAATCTCCATCACCAAGAGCACTTAATCTAAAGTCTCCGGTTTCATTATACCCGATTGTATATCCACTGATATCATCGTCGAGTTCACAAATAAGAGCAACGCCTAGCGAGTTTGTTTTTGGCGGTATCATAGCGACTTTTAGCTCTGTTGTGCTTTCGATGAGCGCTACCAAGTTTGCCAAATTAGCAGCTTGTGGGTGGAAATATAGATCTTCTCCAACCACCAAAGCAAAGCTCTCTTTTTTACCCAAAAACTTTTCTAATGTATCTGCAAAATCAGCTGGAGCCTCAAATGCTTCAAGCAAAGTACTGCTATCTACTTCTATCTCTTTTTGAATAGTCTTTGGTACTTTTTTGGTCACCTCTTTGCTCTCGCCGCTCGTCTCATCTACAACTGTTTCTTTGACATCTTCCATCACGGTTTCGCTAACTATTTTGGTAGTCTTAGTATGCAAACCGACTAAATATTCTCTAATATCGGCCGGTAATTTATCTTTATCGGCAAATTGATCAAGTATCCAATACAATATAGCCTCTTCGCGGTTAACTTTATGTTCTATACAAGCCACATTTTTACCAAGATTTGCAATGAGGCTATCTCCGATTGGATGGAAATAAAGTCCGGCACCTTTGTTCATCTTTTGAATATTATTAAAAACATATCTGACATTTGGATTGTCATTACGCAATGATGAACCTACACTGATTATAAAATCAGTATTCTTCATCATCTCTTTATAATTACCATTCCAGAGAGTTTTACCAGAACTTGTGCTATAGCTGGTCAAAAATTCTTGAAAAGCTCTTGCTTCTGGATTTATGAGTTTGATTTTTAGTTTCTCTTTGAGAGTTTGAAGCATCAGAGCTTCTTCATTTGTTATGATAGAATTAAATCTAATTGCTTTAGCTTCTTTAAATGCTCTGATAGCATTTGCAAATGCATCTTGATTTTTGACAGCTGTACTATTTTCAAAATCATAGCCAAATCTGCCGGCTCCGCATAATGTTATATAGTTCCATTCATTTGTAACACGATATATCTTTTCGTCTCTATTGGAAATTGAAGTTGGTTTGGTTTCATAATATATTTGACACCCGCTGCTGCAATGCGCACATGTTGCAGGAGTTCTTTTGAGCTCCCAAGCATTACTTGTATATTCAAAATCTCTACTAACTAATGCTCCTGTTGGACAAACAGCAATACATTCTCCGCAATCACTACAATCCGTATTGCCGGTATCATTACTAGGCGCGATTAGAGATTTTTGAAGTTTGTTCCACATAGCATATGCATCTTTTGGCATACTGTCTTTTAACTCTTTATTTAACTCGCTTCCACCTCTAGGTGTAGTGCTAAGTGCATTATCGCCTGTCATGTCTTTACATATAGTTACACATCTCTCACATACGATACACAAAGCCGGATCATAGTGAAGTACACTGCTCCAATTTGCAGTTTCTCTTTTTGAATCAGCTATAGTATATGATTGTGAATCCACCCCAAGTTCAAGAGTATAATTTTGCAATTCACAAGATCCGCTTTGATCGCATACGCCACATTGAAGCGGATGATTTATATCATAAACTTCCATGATAGCTCTGCGCTCTTCAAGGATCTCTTGATTGGTTACTGTTACTTCCATGCCATCTTTGGCTTTTGTATTACATGAATATACTCTTTTGCCATCGGCTTCTACCAAACATATACGACATGCTAGCGTAGGAGAACATCTTGTCAGATAGCAAATAGCTGGTATGAATATACCGTTTGCTCTTGCTACATTGAGGATATATTCCCCTTCTTGTGCTTTGCAAATTTTTCCGTCTATTTTTAATGTTATTTCATTATCATTCATCGTATCACCCATTTTATTGCTCCAAAGTCAAATGACTAAATCTATATGAAGATACCAAAGCACTGCTTAATCTGATATCATAATTTGGGTGCAGCGCTATAGTACCCTTCAGTGACGAATCGAGTTTGAATTTACGTTTATATCTAATGCCATCAACAACATATGATATCTCATCTCCGTCTTTAACTTTTGCTGCATTTGCAAATTGTGCTGAACCTTTAAGACAAACCTCATTTTGATCAAATGCTTTTGTACGATTTGTTAGCATATTAAATTGGTTCGCTTCATTGCATCTATAAATAATAGCACCATCATATGTAGGAATTTCGTCTATCTCTTCAAATGTATCTATATTTTTAATAGACTTAGTCGACAAAAGATAACCGCGATGTTCTACTCCTACCATGTCAAAATTGAAAGGCAATTCATCAAAATCCATAACTTTAAAGCCTGATTTGCTAGGCAACATAGATGTATAATCTATTGTATATTTAGCATTAAGGCCCAAAGTGTTTGCAATATCATTTAATGTATAGCCATTATATGACAATGCTACATTTGTTGGTGCCACTCTTTTATCGATGGTGGTTAATGTACCTTCTTGTTGATTAAGTGCCGGCATATCCAAGTCGCCATTGCCCAAACAACTTAATTCAAAATCACCGACAGCATTATAACCTATTGTATATTTGCCTACTTCATCATCTAGTGTACAGATAAGTGCAATGCCTAGTGCGTTTGTAGCCGGTGGTACCAAAAGCACATCAAAATCACTATATTTTTGAATAGCACCTATAAGTTTTGCTATTTGGACAGCTCTTGGATGATTATACAGATCGCTTCCAACCACAAGTGTAAATCCTTCTTTTTTATCAAGTGATTGCATCAGCATGGAAAGCTCTTCTTCTCCTACATTGCTCTCTGCACTAATGTTTCCAATATCAAGATCATTCAAAAAGTCTCTAAGACTACCAGGCAGCTCTTTATTTTGAAGCAAAGCATTTGCTAAAAGTGCTGTTACCCCCTCTTCGCTTCCGACTTCATATTTGATAAATTGAGTAACTATGTTGCTGATATTGCCATCTTCAATCGGATGCATATATGCTACTCTGGCACTGTTTCTTTTACTTGCCATTGTAATATGATATTTGACCATCGGATTGTCATCATTTATACGACTGCCAAGCACAATGATGCCTTTCGAGTTACTCAAGCTTTTCAAATTCGCATTATATAGATTTTCTCCGCTTACATTACCAAAAGCTTTTAAAAATGTTTGATATCCATATGCTTCATCACAAACCAAACGATATTTATATTTCTCTTTGAACTTTTGAAGAATGAGAGCTTCTTCATTGGTAATAATAGCTGAGAACCTAATGGTATCTGCTTCTTTGAATGCAGTTATGGCATTAGTAAATGCTTGTGTATCTTTATTTACATTTTCATTTGCAAAATCAAAACCAAATCTTCCGGCTCCACACAATGAACTAAATTCGAAATCATTGGTAACTCTGTAAATTTTGTCATTTTTGACTTCATAATACAATGAACACCCACTACTGCAATGAGCACAAGTTGCAGGTATCTTATCTAGCTCCCAGGCTTTTGATGTATATTTAAAGTTAGTACTTACCAGTGCCCCGACTGGACATACTGCGGCAGATTCGCCTAATGAAGAATCGTTAAAATCTTTTTTGACATTTAAAATTCTCGATTTATAACCGCCTGTGTTTATTTGTAAAGCTTCGTTTCCAGTGATTTCATTTGCGACTCTGACACATTTTTCACACATGATACAAAGTGCAGGATCATATGATACAAAACCCCAATTTTCTACAGGTCGAAACATATCTTTAGTCGTAAAGCTCTGAGCATTTACATTGAATTCAAGCGTTTTATTTTGAAGTTCACACTCACCGCTTTTATCGCAAACTCCACATTCGAGCGGATGATTTACATTGTAAAGTTTCATAATGTTTTGGCGTTGTTTATCTATATATTTGCTTTTTGTATTTATAACTGCGCCATCTGTTGTTCTAGATTGGCAAGAAAGAATCGCGCCTTCTATGCCTTCTACCTCTACAACACACATACGACATGATGCTATTGGCTCCACTTTAGTTAAATAGCACATTGTAGGTATATAGATACCGTTATTTCTTGCGATCCGCAAAATCGTATCATCTGTGGTGGCTTCACACACCTTACCATCAATTGTAACATTAATTTTTTGTGATTTATTTTGTTTAATGTCCATAATTATACCGCCACCATTGATATATAATAACATCTCATACAACGTTCCGCTTCTCTCAATGCTTCTTCGCCAGTGAAGCCTAGATTTACCTCTTTGTTGTTGTCTTTTCTCTCATCTACACCAAGTTTTTCACTGCTCTTTCTGGCAATTCCCGGCATCCAACCTGATACTTTCTCTTTTTTGTCATATACTTTGAGTGCTTTGAGATGGTCTTCCATTATCTCATCATTACTCAAACTAATTTTGCCCGTATCAAGATATCTGACCATCACCGAAGCTGCTCTTTTTGCTTGCCCTACTGCATTGACTATAGTCATAGGGCCATATTCACAATCTCCTGCTGCAAAAAGTCCCTCACGTGAGGTCATATAATCTTTGCCATTAGTAAGAAGTGTGCCCCACGAAGTCATTGCAAGTTCCCACTCAGAAGGCAATAGTTGCAGATCAGCTGCTTGAGAAACAGCAGGGATCAGATAATCACATTCTATTTCAAAATCCCCGTCTTCTACTTTGAGCAGTTGAGCTCTTCCTCCATTTGGATCTGGTACCAATTCAAAACGATTGACAAGCAATTTGGTTATTTTTCCGTTTTCATCATATATTCTTTCAACAGCAGAATGGAATATAAATTCAACACCTTCTTCAACCGCTTCATGATATTCTTCATATGTCGTATTGCCTATAATGGTTTTTTCATCACGACGATAAAGCATAATAACTTTTTTTGCACCTTCACGGATAGAGCAACGTACTACGTCCATGGATGTAAATCCACCGCCTACACAAACTACCACTTTATCTTTGAGATCTTCCTCGGCCGGGCTTCCTATTCGGTATTTATGCCATAAGTTGACCTTGTCAAGCATAGATATTGCACCCCAATAGCCTTCCACATCATGCTTTTCGTTTTCAGCTCCGACTTTTTTGGATAATCTTGTACCAAAAGCAAGAAGTGTAGCGTCATACTCTGCCTCTATCTCTTTTAATCTCACAGCATCTACTCTATGATTTGTATATACTGTTACAGCTTCCATTGAAGTGACAAGTTCTATATCTTTGTTGTATTTTTCTATCGGCATACGATATTGAGGCACGCCTACTGCCACTTCGCCGCCAAGAACCGGAAGTTCTTCAAATATATCTACTTTTATACCTTCTAATGCTAGATAATATGCTGCTGTAAGTCCGGCAGGCCCTGCTCCTATGATAGCTACTTTTTTACCATCATTTCTAAGAGGTTTAGGATCATATGGATGTTGCCAAGGAAGAGCATGATCTGTCTCATAATCAGCTCCGAGTCTTTTTAACTCCATAATAGAAACCGGGCTATCTAAATTAGCTCTTCTGCAAGCATCTTCGCATGGGTGTGGGCATACACGACCGCAAGTATGCGCTAGTGGCATAGTTTGACGAGTGGCAGACAATGAATCACTAAACTGAAGATCTCTTACTCCTTCTATATAAGCCGGTATATCGACATGAGCTGGACACATATCTGTACATGGTGCTGTTACTTTTGCTATATAGTTCACTTCAGCATTATAGTGCTTAGATGGTTTGTGATTGTCAATCAGATCACTAAATACATCATTGAAATGTTCCATCAAATCAAGTATCGGTTTTGGCACAGTGCGTCCTATCTCACATTTAGAGGTGACCATCATGGTCTCGCTTACCTCTTTGAGATGATCAATATCATTATATGATCCTTCACCTCTGGCTATTTTATCTAGCAAATCATATAATATACGTCCGCCCCATCTGCCAGGCGCACATCTACCGCAGGCTTCAGAATAAACTTGGTATTGTGCGGCATATTCTTTGGCAAGTCTTACAACGTCGATATCGTTATCAAACAATGCTACACCATCCCATCCAATAAAAGCTTTTGAAGCCTTATGGGCAGTATAATTCTCTGGCAAAGCAAAAGCGCTAGGAGTCCACTCGTCAATCACTTTATTGCGATTGTCTATGAACTCACCTCGCCATGTTGAGAAAAGTACACCCGCCATTAGTTGCCTTTTTTCTTGACTACTATAGTCCAATCAACTTCATTGAATTTAAGAGAATTCATAAGTTCATGACCGGCTTCCTTGATCATATCAGCACTTTTTTGAACACTGCTAAAATCACCAACCTCGAATAGAAAAATCCCGACTTCATTTATAACAAGATCATTTTTTATTATTTCCATCATTCTTCCATAAAAATCATCATGAAGATGTCTTAAATCATATCTTTTCATTACTTCTCCTTAACGATCTACTTCACCGAAAACGATGTTTGTACTACCTATGATGGTTACTACGTCAGCTATATATGTCCCTACAAGTATCTCTTGCAAAAGTCCCGCATGGAAGAAACTTGGTGCTCTACATTTCAAACGATAAGCATATGGCTCACCTTCAGATTTAATATAAAATCCAAGTTCTCCTTTTGGGGATTCTGTAGGCACATAAACTTCACCAACCGGAGGTCTCATACCTTGTGTAACAAGCACAAAATGCTGCATAAGAGCATAATTTTGTGTCATGATCTCTTCTTTTGGAGCTGAGATATATTGTGGTGCATGAGCCATGAGTTGAGGCTGTGTATCGCTATACATAGGGATAAGCTGCTTAATTATTCTAATAGATTGTTTCATCTCTTCCATATATAAGCGGTATCTGCCATAACTATCACATCTATCACTTACGGGCACGTCAAATTCTAGTTCACCATAAAGCTCATAAGGCTCTTCTTTTCTGATGTCATATTTGATTCCGGAACCTCTTAGCATAACTCCGGTACATCCCCAGTTAAGTGCATCTTCACCTGAAATTACACCGACATCTTCAAGTCTCATTTTCCAAATTCTATTTTCAGTCAATAAGTCTTCGTAAAGTTTGATATTTGCAGGCATTGCATCTAGGAATTTTTCTAAATTCTCAAGCCAGCCTTTTGGCAGATCCAAAGGAACTCCGCCGATACGAACAGCAGAATGTGTAAGTCTAGCACCGCAATAGTCTTCCATGAGATCCATTGCAAATTCTCTCTCTCTAAATGCATAAAGGAAAACTGACATTGCTCCTACATCAAGTGCATGAGTTGCCAAGAAAAACAGGTGAGAAATGATACGATTAAGCTCTAAAAGCATAGTTCGGATCACTTGTGCTCTTCTTGGAGCTTCAATGCCGAGCAATTTTTCTACTGCATGAGCATATGCATAGTTATTGGCTGTAGATGCTATATAATCAAGTCTATCTGTAGTAGGCAAAAACTCATTATAAGTCATATTTTCTGCCATTTTTTCGATCCCTCTGTGAAGGTAACCGATGTCAGGATATGCCTTTGTGACCAACTCTCCA
Organism: Sulfurovaceae bacterium; assembly: GCA_028715055.1. GTDB lineage: Bacteria > Campylobacterota > Campylobacteria > Campylobacterales > Sulfurovaceae > BN30871. Next base: position 227,009 of record JAQTLE010000003.1, on the reverse strand, counting down.
TCGAGTTCAAGAACAAGTCTAAGCTGACCGTGAGCAGATGGATGTTGTGGTCCAAAGTTTATAACCATCATATTGTCATTACGTTCAAAGTTAAGATTTTCAAAAAACGGTGTTAATTTATTTGTTACTTGCATTCTTTGCCCCTATCTTCTTTCTTTGAGCTTTTTAGATGGCTTTTGATAATTAGCCATAATTGTCTTACTGTATTCAATAGGATTTTCTTTTTCACCCCCGGAAATATCCGCATCAAATTGTACTTCATATCCTACTCTTGAAAAACGTTTGGTATCGTATCTATCGATTTTAGCCGGGTCTCTATTTTCTGATCCTATAATATCTCTATATTCCTTACCGAAAATCTTGTCTACTTCATACCATGACGCTGCCTCATCGCCTTGTAAAGGATATGTTTTAAGTAGTGGATGTCCTGACCAGTCTTCCGGCATCAAGATACGTTTGAGATATGGATGATTGTTTGCAACGATTCCGAACATATCAAACATCTCACGCTCTGCAAAATTTGCCATTTTAAATAATGGTACGATGCTTTCTATCGCTTCACCTTGCTTAAGACGGCAAACTACACGAACTCTCGCAGCTTCTGTGACATTTAACATTTGATAAAAGATCTCAAATTCTCCATCTTGAGCTAAATAATCAACTGCACTAAGTTCAGAACATTGTGTATATCCGCATTTTTCTTTTAGTATAGAAAGTGCTGATATATTGTCTGTAGGTTTGATATGAACGATTAGCTGCCCCACTTCTACGTATGAATCTTTTGCATATTTTTTTAGCGCCGATACTATATCTGCAAAATGACTATCTTCTTCAACAGAAGTTCTAGGCACTCTTGGAGCAACCCAAAATCTATCTGTGTAGTAAGCTTTACCCTGTACATTATCTTTTGGAGTGTATTTTCTCATCACACTAACCTTTGCTTAGTATTTTTATTCATATTAGCAGATTCTCTTCTGATTTTCTTTTGGAGCATCATGAGGGCATATTGAAGAGTTTCTGGTCTTGGAGCACATCCAGGCAGATAAATATCTACAGGAACGATTCTATCTACCCCTTGAACGGTGGCATAAGTATTGAACATACCGCCCGTATTAGCACAACTTCCCATAGAAATTACCCATTTTGGCTCTGGCATTTGGTCATAAAGACGTCTCGTGAACTCAGCGTGCTTTTTGGATAGTGTTCCTGCTAGTATCATGACATCTGCTTGTCTCGGGCTCGCTCTAAAAATAGTTCCAAAACGGTCAAAGTCAAATCTAGCAGCACCGCTTGCCATCATTTCGATAGCACAACAAGCCAGTCCATAAGTTAGAGGCCAAAGTGAGTTTGATCTACCCCAGTTGACAAGTTTATCAACAGAAGTTAACGCCACAGGTAATCCTGCAGTTGATGCGTAATTTACTTGATGCTGTGCCATTCAAGTGCTCCTTTCTTCCATGCATATATAAAACCGATAGTTAGTAATAATATAAATAATATCATCTCTACTAATCCGAAAAATCCTAGAGCTTTGAAATCTACCGCCCAAGGAAACATAAAGATAATCTCCACATCAAACAAAATAAACAAAAGTGCGATCAAATAAAACTGCACGGATATTGAGTTTGGTTGTTTTGTTACCTCCGGACCACATTCATAGATAGACATTTTTAACTTTTCCGTATCTCGTCTTGCAAGTTTTCTACTTATAAAACGTTGCAAATTAAGAGTCGCAGAAAAAGCAACAAATGTTAAAATAAATAAGACAAATATCCCGAAATAGGGATGTTCGGTCACAATATGCGTCATATTAAACCCCTTTTTGATGGTGAGAATCCTTTTCTACTATGCATGTATATTATCCAAAAGATGATTAAACTCCTTTGTGAAAATAAAACTCCTCGAATATATCGCATATAGTAGTGTAACAATGTGAAACAATGATATATTAAAGCAAATATAGGCTTATGATAGTTATAACTTGGTAGTTTTTTCGTTCCAATTATACCAATTGGAACGAAAAAGATATGATAATTTTTTTAAGCAGGTTTATAATTTGGATTTTTAAAAAAGCTTGTGCACCAACCGTTTGGAGAGATACTTCCTTCAACAATTTTGCACTCATTGGTTTCCGGAATAAAATGCATGCACATCTTGCACGAATTGCCTTTGTTTGGTGTATACTGATACTTAACTATCGCTTTTGTAGTTTTCGCATATAATGGAACACTATAAAAAACCATTGTTCCAAGTATGCTCATATATCTTAAGAAATCTCTTCTTGATACTACATTTCCCATAATATGCTCCTTTTTATATTTACATATTCTCATGTCAATATTAAATCATGACCTATCTTGGTTTGCATCCTAAACAAATACAAATGATACTCGAAGTGTACTACGTGTATCACTAATGATATTATATATCATATATAATGTATAAATATAAAAAAATATAAAAAATATTTAGTCTGATTTTTTTCTTTTATTCTACTCTATCTAAAAATAACATTATCGCCCAGAAACATACCTGATCAATAAAAATTCACATAATATTTGGTCTCTAATTACATCGCAAGCCAAGCTATCAAATCCTTGCTTAGTTTGGCTAGTGCTACATTTGTAGCATCTGCATATCCTTTTGAATCTGTTGAAACAGTCGGTACCACATAACTAAAAAGCTTGTTCTTGACCATTTTCCCGGAATTAGTATCTATAAGAGAAAATTGCACTGAGACAATGGCGTCAGATGTGCTACCTCTAACTCTATGAGAAAAATCAAAAACCGTACTCTCTAATCTATAATCTTCTTGGGCTATGGAATTATAAGAAGTAACGCCTTCAAAAAGTCCACTTTGCTGTAGTGTTTGGATAAAGATACCTTGCAATAGTTGTCCTAAAGTATTTGACCACTGAGCATTTTGATAATTTCCCTGTTCGACATCGTTATAAGAAAACTGCATGTTTTGGCCTATTTTTTCTTTTAGGCTTTGGGGATATGACACCTTGATTATCTTATCTTTGTATTTATAGCTATAGGCTTTTATATCTGTATGGATATTAAGAGTATATACCTTCATGGGTGCTTCTTTTATAGTACATCCTTGCATAGATAAAAATATTGTTATCAATAAAATATATTTCATTCGCCCGGCCCCTTGGTTGGTTTTCTAGATTTAAAGAGTAGATCACTAGGACTTTGTTTGAGTTCCCCGGCCAGATCATCTATCTGACCTGAAAGCACTTGCATGTCTGTTGTCACCGGTTCTAGAATTTTTTTGAGATTATAATCTCCTCTATCCAAACTCTTTTCTACTTTTAGCGTAACTCTATTAAAATTATTAGAAGTTGTCATAAGACTCTCAGCCGTAGGATTTATTCTATTTTTCATAGAACCAAAATCATCAGACATTCTTTTAAAAGAAACTTGTAATTCTTTAAGTGTCTGATCTATCTGGTCCATTGAATCAATCGCTTTGAGTTCTACTGCTTCGCCTTTGGATGAGATCTTTTCTAAATGTTCCAATGTTTTTGTAAGTGTTTCTATATTTTTATCTGATAATAGTTTTTTGCCTTGTATGCTTATATCTTCAATATCATCACTCAACTTTGAAAAATAAGAAGCTTCTGTTTTAATGATAGGAATATATGTATCAGTTGGCTGCAAAGTCTTTGCTCCATTCGTTCCGCCATCGATCTCGATAGATAAAAGTCCGGTCACACCATACATTTGTGTATGCGCCACCATGTCCTCTTTTATAACTGTGCCTTTTTTAATATACAATAAAATTTCAACAACTTCTACATTTTTTGGATTGATACCCATCTGTTTGATTTTCCCAACGTCTACTCCATGAAGTTTGACCGTTCCATCTTTAGAGAGTCCTGCAACAGATTCTCTCATCTCTATCTTATAAGTATCATACTCATCTTGTGTACCATACTTTGCTAACCAAAGAGCAAACCATATCATACCCGCGCCAAAGAGTAATACAAAAATGCCTACGATCGAATAATTGATTCTATTATACATCTTTAATCTTGTCCTTGAATCTTTCTTTAGTATACTCGTTTTTGAAATATGCTTCCACAAATGGATGTTGTGATTGTAACACATTTTCCAACGTACCTTCTGCAACTACATGTTTATCCGCCAATACTGCCATCCTGTCAACAATACTAAACATACTGTCTAGATCGTGGGTGATCATCACCACGGTGATCCCCAAAAGATTCCGCAAACTCACGATCAATTGATCAAAGTTGCGTGCTCCTATGGGATCCAACCCCGATGTAGGTTCATCCAAAAAAAGCAATTTAGGCTCCATCGCCAAAGCACGAGCCAAAGCTGCTCTTTTGATCATCCCTCCGCTAAGCTCTGAAGGATACAATTCTCCTACATAAGGTTCCAATCCTACCAGTTCCAATTTTGAATGGATTAATTTATCTCTCATATTTTTTGAGATATCGGTATATTCTTTGAGTTGCAATTCTATATTTTCAGCGATGGTCAGCGAAGAAAAAAGTGCACCAAATTGAAAAAGCACACCCCATTCTCTGCGTAAATCTTGTGCTTTTTGAGGAGTGATATTCTCCAAATTCTCGCCAAGAACATTCATCTCACCCGACGTTGGTTCTAGCAGCATGATCATCTCTTTCATCAATACGGTTTTCCCGGAGCCGCTCTCTCCCACGATAGCATAGATCTCGTTTTGATCGATATGCAAATTCACGCCGTCATGAATAGTTCTTGTTCCAAATTTTGTAACAATCCCTTTTGCTTCGATTACACTCATATATCAAACTCCGTATAAATCACTGAGAAAAGAGCATCAAAAGCGATTACCAGGAATATAGAATTAACTACGCTTTGAGTCGTATGTAATCCTATACTTTCAGTATTTTCTGAGACCTGGAATCCTCTAAAACATCCTGTTGCTGCTATAAGAAATGCAAATACCGGTCCTTTAATTATACCCAGAATATAATGTTTCATTTCAAGCACTTCATATAATCTATTGATAAATTGATCCACGGAGATATGCAGTTGCATCCCTGAAGCGAACATACCACCAAATATACCCATAATATCTGCAAAAAATATAAGTAGTGGTAATGCTATCATTAAGGCAACGATACGAGGCGTTACTAAAAAAGAATAAGGGTCAAACCCCATTGTACGCATCGCAGAGATCTCCTCTGTAATTTTCATGGCACCGATCTCGGCTGTATAGGCTGAACCACTCCGTCCGGCTATAACGATAGCTGTTATCATAGGACCTAGTTCCCTTACCATAGAGATACTGACCGTATCAACGATAAATATATCAGCTCCAAATTTTGCCAGCTGCACTGAACCTTGGTATGCAATGACCATACCTACCAAAAATGACGTCATAGAAACAATCGTAATAGCAGTAAACCCTGAATGATAGATATGATAAACCATCTCTTTAAAACGAAACTCTTTCGGATGCAAGATTGTGTAAAAGAAATTGACATAAAGTTCTCCCAAAAACTGCACCAACTCTTTCATGTCTTTATAAAAATCAATAGCTTGTCTACCTATATTTTCAAGCCAGCTTTCTTTATGCCTAGATAATGCTTCTTTTGGTTCATGTTCTTTTTTGAGCAGATCATACATCTCTTTTTGTTTGGGAGTATATCCTACGATCTCAACTTTTGTTTTTGACGAAAAATAATTAAAATATTCTATAAAAAGAAGTATCCCCGCACTATCAAATTCACTGACACCAGAAACATCCCAAATGATTTTTTTATCATACGGTACCTCATGCAGCAACATTTCTATATCTTCTATTGACTGGAGGGTCCATTTGCCTTTGGAGATAATCTTAATATGGTCATGATGTGTTTCTAAAAAAAGATATTCTTCATTCATGCTTAGATTATATTAAACTTAATATTAAGTTTGGATGTAATACTCAAATATAATCAAAAAAATTTACCGATTTCTTTTAGAATGATTTTCTCAAATTCATAAGGTATTGTTTAGCGTATATGAGAATTGATATGAACAGCTTGTCGTATTTTGTTCGGTATCAAAGAGCTTTTAATACATTGTCAGATTTCAAGTCTATCAAAAGTTGCCGCGGTTTCAAAAAGAACTTGTAAAAAACGAGATATAAAACTAAACCGATGACGTTCATAAGTCCAAACATGATCAACAATGTCCCAATATTGAAATGTTTCTTTTCCGCAATAAAATGCCCATTTTTCAGCTTGATGATACTATAGTCATTTTTATAAAACATCATTTCTATGTTTTTAATTATATTATCATCAGAAAGGTCGGAATCTTTGATTTTTAGAATAAAGCTTTCAAAAAGCTCCAAAGCCTGTCGGTAATTTTTTTTATCCCAGAAATATATCACGATACCGATCGGCAAAATAAATATCATAATTACAGTGGTCATAAACTGTAGAGCTCCCCAAAATGTTCTTTGTATATCAAAAAAAGCCGTACATCAAACTCTAGTTGATGATACGATGGTTCAATGTGTGTACATAATTTATAAAATGACTTGTCATGTTCTTTAACTTTAAGATGTGCCAATTCATGTGCAACTATCATACGCAAAAACTGTTCCGGAGCTTTTTTGAAAACATGTGATATGCGGATCTCATTTTTGGCTTTGAGTTTTCCTCCTTGCACACGTGAAACAAAAGTATGCATCCCAAGTGCTGATTTGATATCCCGTATCTTTGTATCATAAAGTACTTTAGAGATAGGAGATGAACTTTTCATGTGAATATTTTTGAGTCCCGTCACATAGTCATATAGACTTTTGTCTGTAGTGTATGAATGAATTTTAGGATATTTTGAAAGTATATATTCCCCAAGTTTGTTTTGATCTATAAGTGCTTGCACCTGGAATTTTATCTGGGTATTGTAACCATTTATGTATTTTAGCATGTGCAATTATATCTATTTTTACACGGATCAAATGACTAAAATGTTTTCTTTAGTCTTAGATAATAACGATGATCCAGACTACCAAACTCACTTTTTTCATTTCCGCCATAAAGTAGAGCACCCAAAGAAATCGTAGTTTCGTCATCAAGGCTGTATACCAAAATCGGGGATAGAAATAAACTATTATCATCTAGATTGTATATCATGCTCATGGATCCTTGAAGCACCAGAGTAAAATCATAGCTTAGTGATGAACCCAAATAGTCCGAAGATGTAAAACGATTATTGGCAAGTGTCGAATTTTGCATATCAAGAATTTCCAAAGCCGAATAAGTTTTGGAGCTATGCAGCCACTCGAGTACCGCAGTAACTCCATTTTGAAAGCCGTAATCTACACCCAATATGCCTTGATAAAATGCTTTATCCAGTATTTTATCTTTGAAATATCCGCCTTCGCTTCGCCACTCAACTCCGGTATCAAAAAGATCACCTTCAAGCTCATAAGCTATCATCTGGGCATCATCGCTTTGTAGCAGATCCAACGCGACATCAGCAAAACCTATATTGCCCTTGATCCTGCCGGCGTATTTGTAGCTATTATCATTTCTTTGACTTATCACTCCCATCGCCTCTGTGGTTTTATTTAAAGAATAAATATAAGAAAGTGCGTAAGCACCATATATCTGGTCAGGCTCAAGTGCCAATGGGTTGCGTGGATTGAAAAGATCTGTCGGCGTCCAGATGCGCCCAACTCCCATAGTGATCTTTTGAAGCCCAAAGACAAGGCGTTGCTTTTCATCATTGTAACCAATATTTAGGCGGTGAATACGACCAAATAACTCTCCTCCTCCGTAATCAAATGCGTCAGTTTCTATCTTAAAAGGGGTGTCGGCATGCAATGTGCGAAAAAATTGATACTCATCACTTTGTATGTATTGTTTGCCATAGTAATTATCAATATCTCCGATAAAGTTGATATACCAATTTTCTTCCTTAAGCGTATAATCAAATCTCAATCTGTTATAGTTGTAAAAAATTCTTTCCTGATTGGAAGAATACGGAACTGCCGAAAGTGTAAAGTTGGTGTTTTCTATGCTATATTCATTTTCAAATGCCCATATAAAACCGGTAAAAGCAAGTAATACACTAATTGTCTTCAATGACTTCTCCATCCTCTAATACGATTATTCTTTTTGATTGATCCAAAACATATTTATCGTGGGAAGCAAAGATAACAGTAATATGCTCTTTTTCATTTAAAGTGCGAAGCATTTTTATAAGTCTTTCGCTATTTTTTGAATCTAGATTAGCTGTAGGTTCATCTGCTAAGATCAATTTTGGTCTGGATGCCACGGCACGTGCAACTGCTACACGCTGCTGCTGTCCTCCGCTGATCTGATCGGGGAATTTATCTAAAATATCTTCAATCTGTAAAATAGCAGCAAGTTCTTCGATTCGTTTATCGATCTTTGTATCTTCATCGCCAAGAAGTTTCATAATAAACCCTATATTCTCCTTCACATTAAATACGGAAATAAGATTGTAAGCTTGAAACACAAATCCGATATGATTAAGCCTAAAAGCTGCCATTTGTTCATCATTAAGAGCTGTCAATTCAATATCATCAATATACACTGAACCTTGTGTCGGTCTTTCAAGCCCACCAATGATATTTAACAATGTTGTTTTGCCGGAACCTGATTCACCGCTAAGTGTTGTAAACTCTCCTTTGTCAATTGTCAAGTTTATATCTGCAAGTGCTTTAACCTCTTTAGGTGAGCCTTGAAAAAAAGTTTTGGATATATGGATAAGCTTCATACTGTTTTTCCTTTTATTACCTCAATGGGTTTAATCTTTTTAAGCACATGCAACGGCCAAAGGACAGACAGGAAAATAGCAAAAAATACTGCACTAAAGGCTTGCAAAAAGTAATAAAAACGAATATCTGCATACAATATAGCATTAAGTCCAAAGCTTTCTAAGCCTGCTTTAAAATAACGTAGATCTATCCCTGATGATGCCGTATAAATTAAAAAACACCATCCTAAAAATGCGCCGATCAGATATCCGGATATTGCCATGACAAACGCTTCACTTATGATCTGATAACGAATAATCTTATAAGATGTTCCAATAGCCATCATAATGCTAAATTCTCTCATGCGCTCCAAAATAGATACAAGTATTACACCAAATATGCCCAGGGCTGCAACAGAAAAAACTATAGCATAACTTATCCAATTAAATAGATCCATCATCTTGCGCATTTGTATCAACATAGGATAAAGCTCGTCCCATCTCATTACATCTAATGTATGAAAATGTTTTTTAAGTTTATATTGTATATTGTTTATCTGCGATGAGTCTTTAATGCGAATAGCAATTTGCGTAGCACTTTTAGAAAGATCTAAAAATTTAGACATTGTATCCATCGAAACAAACACCGAACCTTCATCTATAGCTATATTTCCTGTCTTTACTATTCCAATGATGCGAAAAGAAATTGCATTTATCTCGCCTGTAGCGTCTTGGGCAGTAAAAACGAGGCGACTGCCTATGTCTACTTTGAGTTTCTCGGCAAGTTTAAAACCGATAATTGCATTTTGATTTTTTGCACCAAAACCAAACTTTCCTTTATATAAAAAAGTATCAAACTTTCCAAATCTATGTTCATCTTCCAAAGTAACACCTTTTAAGGTAGCTCCGAGTGATTTGTGTGCCGTTGCTACCAATCCTTCTTGAGCTAGACGCATGGCATATGAGTCTATACCATCCAAATGATCAAGATATGACTTAATCATCTCTATATTCTTAATATGATAATCAATATTTTTCTCTAAACGATATTGTTTGGCATAAAGCGATATATCGCCTGAATCGCTTCTAATTGCTGTGCTAATCATATGTGTTACCATGCCGTCATATAGTCCTTGCAAAAAAAGCAGCCCAGATAGGCTCAAAGCTATCATTGTGACAACCAGCCATGTACGCGTTTTTCGTCTCATAAGACTTTCCCAAGCTATATTGAAAGCTATCTTATACATAGCGCATCGCCTCAATTACACTAAGTTTATTGATCTTATAAATCGGATAAAATATAGAAGAGATATTCAATACAAATATACTGAAGGTATTCCATATGATAGTTGGAATATCAAATCGTGTAGGAATAACATCAGCGACAATGCCATAGTCTTTATACATCTCAGCCAAACCGGGAATGGTAATAGGATTGACCTCAAAGTAATAAGCAATCCACGATCCTATCACTGCTCCTAATATAACACTAAATAACGTGATGATAAATAATTCATTAAAAAGTAGAGTCTTTATGTCTTTTGGAGTCATTCCTAATGCTCTTAAAAGCCCTATTTGCCTTACTCTCGTATAAATATTTACATAATTAAAGATCATTATTACAAAGAAGATCACAAAGAAAAATACAGAGATCGAAATATACCCAAATAAAGAATCTACCTGCATTAGCTGCACTAGATCGAACAAAAGATCTTTCCAACTTAGCGATTCATAGTTTTTGGGGAGATTTTCATTTAGTGTTTTAACATAACCTTCTGCAGCTTCGTTGTCAACAAAACGTAAAACAAAATAACTTGCTTTATTTTCACTTAACATGATTTGATCCAAGTAGGCCTTGTTGGCAAAGGCCGAGGTTGAATCGAACTCAAAAAGTCCTGTTTTAAAGATCCCTTTAACTTTGAAAAGTTCGGCCGCAGTAGAATAGTCAAGGGAAGATCCGATCATAGCGATCTCATCTCCAACATCCACAGAAAGCCGTTTGGCTAGATCACTACCTAAATATATAGCTTTGGTATCATTATCTTCGAGATATGAACCTTTGATTAGGGATTTTTTAAGATAACTTAAATTTGTTTCTCGTGACGGAATAATACCGCTAAGCATGGATCCGACAGTTTTATCCTTTTGAGAAAGCAGGACATATGTTTCAAACCTAGGTGAAAATTGCGAAATAAAAGATTCTCGTGATAAAAATGTCTCTAACTGTCTGGAATTTTCAATCAAATGGTCATAATCTGATTCTTCTTGATATCCTTTGGTATTAATATGTGCATATCCGGTATATATCTCAACAGAATTTTTTATGATCTGCTCATGAGTACCATCTGTAAAAGCAACGTAAACTATAAAAAATATAGTTGTAAACATACTTAAAATAAATGTTGTAAATGTACGACCCTTGGAAGCTAAAATATTTTTAAACGCAAGGGAAAAAAGCATCAGCTTTTGCCTAATTTGAATATCGCTCTAGCGCATTTTTGTTAAAATAAGAATCATCTATAGGCGTATCATAATTCACTATTTCAAATATAATCTTAGTGCTGTTTTTCTTTTTTTCGATATCAAGTGGCTTTAGTTCCATAACCATTGGGATATTGTGAGATCCATGCCGTTGAATGTTGCTAAAATTCATTATGCGCACTTCTTTCATCAAGTCATCATAATAGATCTCTTTTGTAGGTACTTTATTTTGTAGATCAACATATACAATGATTTTGCCCCACACGACAGATGCGCTTGATTTTGGCAAAAGTTCTATTGTTGCAATTCCGGATGTTTTTGAAATAATTCTTGCATCATAATCTTTGATCATTGAACTTTCTTTGACCATATCATCATTGGTAAAATCACTTCCCATCCAGCTTTGCAACATCATTGACGGAGGAATTTTTATCGTGCGTTCTATTTTTGGGATATATTGCCACATTTGTGTATCAAGCTTTAAAAAGGTTATACCCCTATCTTTTTTGGGATAAAGGATTTTTATAAAACTTTTTGTATCACTTTGTGACCAGCTCTCTATTTCAACAGTTCTCTTTTCTCTTTGACTAGTGACAATCATACGCATTTTTGCATACATGAAATCACCACGAAGATTGTCCTCGACTTCTTTGATAATAATATCTGCTTCACTACCATAAAGAAATGATGCAAAAATAAAGATAAAAGATAGAAAATATTTCATTTATGAACCTTTAAAAAATTATAGCAAAAAGATGAAGGAAAAATTGCGAATTGAAAAAATTAATGACTTTTAAGACTGTAAGCTATTTTTCTTTCTTTAATATCTCTATTTTCCCACGATGAAGTATGATATGACCTTTGTTTTCTAATTCTTTGAGCACACGACTCACCACCACCCTCGAACTTCCAAGTTCTATACCGATATGTTCGTGTGTTACTTCTATCATATAGTTTTCTTGTTTTTGCAGCCATTCTAAGATCCTGACATTCAAATGCTTAAATTTAATATCATTAATCAAAGAAGCTAATGTCTCAAAACGAAGCTGATATATAGAAAAAAGATAACTTTGATATGCATCACTCATTTTGCTAAGTTTTTTGACACTATTATCATCAATAACATAGCCTTCAACATCAGTGATGCTTTGAGCAGATGCTATAGCACCCGTGTTCGAAAAGAGAGAAGCTGTATTGACTATGCATTGCTCTCCTGCTTTTAGTATATATAATGTAAACTCTTCTATATCATCTGATTGGGTGTAAAGACGTATCTCTCCTTTTGTAAGCCACATGATATTTTTACATACATCACCTTGATAAAAAAGTATGTTATTTTTGGGTATAGAAATATGTTTTATATGATTTTGTATAAATGAAAGTGATTCTTGGTCAATTGCCTCTATAAAAGGAAAGCTGGATAAATGCATTGAAGACTCCATGTTACATTGTAACAAAAATATAACATGGAAATCTTAAACTTTTTAATCTATTTTTGTTTTACAGCCGGTATTGATACCGAAAATTGCATAAAGTCCACACCAGCCTATCAAAGCAGTAATAATTGGTATCAAGCCTATAGCTCCCCACCAACTATTATACATAACACCCAAACCTATAATAACCGCTCCTAGAACCAATCGTATTATCCTGTCGGTTTTTCCTATGTTGCACATCATTGTAAATCCTTTTTATGTTTATTTACAAAGACATTATGACCAAAATAAAAACTATTGTCTGTAACATAAGTTACATAACTATACCATCTGATTAAATCAAATTTAAAGCCAAGCTTCAAATTATGACTTCAGCAGTCAGCTCTCGCGACTGGTCGCTCTTTTGAGACCTCTCTTTATTCAGAGATCTCAATTATTTACCGGTTTAGCTGATCTCTTATCTCCCCAGCTATTTTTTCTGCTTTGGTTCCTAATACTATCTGTATGGATTTGTCATCCGGTTTAATAACTCCACTAGCCCCCAATGTTGTAAACACTGCACTGTCAATATGTGTATTGTCTTTGAGTGTCATCCTGAGCCTTGTGATACAAGCGCTTGTCTCTATGATATTATCAGCACCTCCAAGCGCTTCTATGAAAGAAAGAACATTTGAATTATCATCTTTGTCTTTATTGTCATAAGATATGTTGTCACTAAATAACTGTGGTTTCAAATAACCAAGTAAGACATAAGAAAGTACAAAATAAATAAGTGCAAAACTAAGTCCGAGGGGTAATATGAGAAATGGATTTTGATCCAACTTATAGTTGATGACATAGTCGATAAGCCCTGCTGAAAATCCAAAACCGGCATGAATATTAAGAAGTTGTGCCGAGGCAAGAGCAAGTCCTGTGAGCAAAGCATGCAACACAAAGAGCGCAGGCGCTGTGAAAATAAACAAAAATTCAAGTGGTTCAGTGATCCCTGTCAAAAAAGATGTAAATGCCACACCGGCCAAAATCGCTCCTGCTCTTTTGCGATATTCTTGTGGGGTTCGCAGATAGATTGCCAAAGCCATAGCAGGAAGTCCAAACATCATCACGACATAAAAGCCCGACATATAAAATCCTGCACTCTTATCTCCAGCAAAAAAACGATGTAGATCACCATTTGCTACGGTTGCAACGCCATCTTTTATATAGGTATAATCTCCTAGCTGGAACCAAAAAACACTATTTAATATATGATGAAGTCCAAGAGGAATCAGCAAACGATTGAGTGTGCCGTAGATAAAAGTGCCAACCCACCCAAGTCCTATGATAGTATGAGAAAAAACATCTATGCCTTCTTGTGCGAAATGCCAAAAATATCCGGCAAGCACCCCTACAATAATTGCGCTGATAGTTGTAACAATAGGCACAAATCTTTTACCGCCAAAAAATCCTAAAAATTCCGGTAATTTAATTTCATGAAAGCGATTATATAAAAGCCCGGCTATAACCCCCATTATAATACCGACAAAAACTCCCATTTTGAGATTCGCGTCTATCCCAAGATATACTGCCTTGGCCACCAATACTCCAACAGCACCTGATAAAGCGGCTGTACCATCATTGTTTTTGGCTAAGCCATAAGCTATACCTATACCAAATAGCAAGTCAAGATTTCCAAATATACTCTCTCCGGCTGTTTTCATTATAGTTGCTGCAGTGCCGTCAAATATATCCCCAAAACCAAGTCTCAATAGCAATGCTGCTACAGGCAAAACTGCGATCGGCGTCATAAGTGCTTTGCCTATCTTTTGTAAAAAACTAAACATCTCTTATCCTTGCTTTTATGGTAGGTATCATTGCCGGTGTAACACCGAGTGTGTTTATGCCTATTTCCACCAATCTCTCTATAGCGTCACTATCACTAGCCAATTCACCACAAGTACTTACCGGCTTTGTGGCCCTTTCTTGTATATATTTGATAGCATCATATAGTACATTTGAATGTGGGTCTATATTAAGCGTAGCATGGGTTCTGTCTATTGCAAATAGATATTGGGATAGATCATTTGTACCTATAGAATAAAAGTCCACCACTTCATTAAACTCTTCAATTAAAAATAGTACTGAAGGAACTTCTACCATGATGCCAAACAATATACCATCCAATGATAAATTATGCTTAGAAGCTAATGATATAGTCACGTTACGTGCATGCAAAAACTCTTCTACGGTTGCTACCATAGGGAACATGATCTTAAGTTCCCCATTTTGCTTGGCCTTTAGAATGGCTAGAAGTTGTTCTTCTATAAGCTCCAAATGTGTATCAAAGAGTCTTATGCCCCGCACTCCCAAAAATGGATTGGCTTCATGCGGAAGTGTGAGATATGGGAGATTTTTATCTCCCCCTACATCCAAAGTCCGTACTGTAACTTCATCAAAAAGACTAAATATAGACTTATAGGCTTCTACTTGTTTATCAAGGGTTGGTTTAGTTTCACGAAATAAAAATTCAGTTCTAAGCAGGCCTATGCCTTCGCAACCGGCCTCTTTGGCCTCTATGGCAGAAGCTCTATCTGTAATATTTGCCAAAACTTTGATATGTTTACCGCTTTTTGTAATTGCGGGCTCAAATCTTTTCTCATTTGCTGACATAGAGTTTGAAAACTGAGCGGCTATTGCATTGTTTGCACTCTCCAAATCGCTTTTGGTCGGAGCAACTACCAGTATCCCCTGTGAACCATCTAGTATCATCGCAGTATCCGTTGATTCTAATTTTGTTATATCCAAACTAATAGCTGGTATCTTATAGCTTCTGAGTAACAATGCAGCGTGTGAACGAGGAGGTAGATCTCGCACAATTACACCTTGTATATTCTCTTTTGCTAGATTTGCTATATCGCTTGGAAGCAGCTCTTTGGCAATTAATAAAAACGGGGTATGCGGAAAGGATAAAGACTTTTCATTATTCATAATCTTAATTACTCTTCTAGCTATATCTTGATAATCTGCGATCTTGACTTTATTGGCGGTATCTTTTAAAGACTTGGTGGCTTCATCGATACTTGTGATGAACTCTTCGTATGAAGCATGAGAGATTGATTCCAATATGGCTTTTTGGGCTATAAATATATCGTTATCTTCAGATAATGATTCAAGTTCTTTTAAAGCAGATAAATATGCTTGATCAAAAGAAATATTGTTTTGACCACTCTTAGAATACTGTGCTTCATAAAAATATGGTACGCCGATTGCTATTCCGCCGCAAATGCCTTTGCCTTCAGATATATTGCCTTCATAATTTGGATTTTGTAAATCTTGTGTCGATTCTTGTACTGTCTCATCGTTAGCTAAGGTTAATAGGAAATTTTGTAGTGCATTTATAGCTTCTAATGAATCTTTACCTCTGGTTTTTATGGTTATCTTGTCTCCATTTTGTAACCCAAGAGCGAGTATCGCATTCATATTTTTTATGTCAGCTTGTTTAGCATCTATTATCAATGTGGTTTTACATTTATATTCTTTTGCGATTTTGGCCATAGTCGCGCTAGGTCGCAAATGCACGCCATGAGGTGCATTTAATGTAATAATAATTTGATTGACTTTTGTGAATAAACTTAGTATTGACTTCATAGGCAACTTTGTGAATAAAAATAATTGGGATTATACCAAAAAAGTTATTATTTGGTAAGGCGTGAGATCATATCCGCATTACCATTTGCCCAACAATATTATTTGATTTAATTTGTTATAATGATGCTAACTTCAATCTCTTAATAAACCATAGTCCTTAAGTTGATTGAGAAGTTCACAATCTCCTAATTGACATGCTTTTCTTGCATCAGCACTTGCATTTTTGTAATCACCTGAACGTGAATATGAAACTCCTCTATTGATAATGGTTCCAAGATCATTTGGTTTCATAGAAATGGCTTTGTTATAATTGTTTATTGCCGTGGAATAATCTTTTAGCTCATAGTATACCAATCCTCTATTATTATAAGCTATAGCATTATTTGGATTTATAGAAATAGCTTTAGTATAAAATTCGATGGCTTTGTCGAAGTTGCCATTCGCATATTGATTGTCACCTAATTTTACATAATTCTCTCCATAAGCACAAAAGCTCAAAAGAAGTACAAATAATATTTTTTTCATATGCGCACCTTTTTTAAAGTTATTATAACACAACTTTACGTTTAAAAGTTGTAAATAATCATATTTGATTATACTATAATATTTTAGAAAATAATAGATATTTTTATCATCCAAATAACAATAAATTAAAGACTAATAACTATTTTATGCTATACTCTTAATAAAAACAAGGTAAACAATTGGAACATTTTATAGCATTTCTAAATGCCAAAGACCCAACGCAAAGTTCAATATACGAACATCTTAAATGTTCATCCGACGAAGCACTACTGGTACAATATGTATGCCGTAGATATGCCAAAGGCATTGAAGAAGTAAGTGTATTGGAGATGTTACAAGAATGCTTTGAGGCCGAAGGATATGATTATATACATCATCTTGATATGATAAAAAATCTCATAGATCTCGGCTGGATAGTACAAAGCAGTTTTGGGCAGGTTAAAACACATGAAAGCTCCAAACTTGAATTATTGGGAGCTTCCGTAGTGCCTAGTATCTCGCTTCTTCGTCTTTTGGAAGAAGGTTCTTTGGAGATATTACTCCCCGAGATCAAGCCATATACAGATCATCTGGAATATCTGCAAGATCAATTTGACATGGTTACACTGCTCCACTCCATTGCCACCTCAAAGCAAGGTTTTGGAGATAACTCTTTGACAATAGGACGATTAAAAAATAAACTTTCTCTTCTGACAAAAAGGATAGAAGAAAGACTCAAGGTTACTACCGAACCGATAGTAGTTGAAGAATTTTTTGTAGAAAAAGATTTGGATGACAAAGAACAAAAAATTTTTCTGGCACTTTTAAAAGAAGAATACAGTGCCGGAGAAGGACAATTCCGAGAAATGAACAGTCTTATAGAGCTTGTCAGTTTTGATGAATATGAAAAAATTAAAAATCGTGCAATGCTGGAAGAAGGTTCAAAACTTATAAGTGAAGAGATTATAGATTATGATGAAATACTTAATATGTTCGGCGGCATTAGCCGTTCATTTTTCATAAATGAAGAAGTGCTTCAACGTATTATTCATCCTCATAAAAAGAAAAAAGTAACCAAACTCAAACTAGATATGCTCGTCAAAGAACAAGAGATCTTTGAATATTTTGAGCCGACAACCACATTAGATGATGTAGTATTACACGCTAAAACCAGAGAAACTCTTGAGACTATCATCAAGCAAATGGATAAAGACGTATATGCGAAATTAAAAGCATGGGGTATCAAAGAAAAAAGAAAAGGCATAGACGCAAAGATAATATTTTATGGACCAGCCGGAACAGGCAAAACAATGACTGCTATGAGTTTAGCCAAAACCTTAAAAAAACCGCTTTTGTCTTTTGATTGTTCAAAGATTCTCTCTATGTATGTAGGTGAAAGTGAAAAAAATGTAAGAAAAATATTTGATGACTTTAAAACTCTTAGCCAAAAAGCCAAGGTCGAGCCTATACTGCTACTCAATGAAGCAGATCAATTCTTAAGCAGTAGAGTAGAAGGCCAAGGAAGCAGCAGTGATAAAATGCATAATCAAATGCAAAATATATTTTTAGAACAAATAGAAAGATTTGAAGGGGTATTGATAGCCACTACAAATCTGCTCGGCAATATTGACAAAGCTTTTTCTAGACGTTTTGATTATAAGATTGAATTCAAAAAACCTACCAAAAAACAGCGTATTCAGCTATGGCAGCTTATGCTCCCGGAAAATGCAGATTATGAAGATGGATTTGAAATAGATACTTTAGCAAATTATGAGCTCACAGGGGCTCAGATTAGTCTTATTATAAAAAATACAGCTTACAAAGTTGCGGTACGAGAAGAGAGTTTGTTTACAATGAATGATTTTAAAGAAGAAATAGAAAAAGAATCTGGCGGAAGCTTCGACAATGACGGCAAAAGCATGGGATTTAAAATATAATTTAAAAATTAATAAAACGAAAGATTTTATGATATAATTTTTATAGTGTTGCATAAGAATTAATAAAAAAACAGGAAAGCTAATATGAAATCATATAAAATAGCATTTACTTTATTATTGTGGACTACTTATTCATTCGCGGGAAAAGAAATAATAATAGATTTGAGCGCACAAAAAATCTATGCTATCGAAGATGGCCAAGTCGTCATGGACAGCCGTATCTCTACAGGGAAACCTGGTTACCGTACTCCGGCTGGTAATTTTAAAGTTTTAGAAAAACAAGTACATCATATATCCAACATATATAATCTTCCTATGCCTTTTATGTTGCGTGTAACTAATTATGGGGTTGCTATACACCAAGGTTATGTTCCTGATTATCCAGCTTCGCATGGATGCATTAGAGTACCAAGAGAAAACGCTCAAAAAATTTTCGATTGGGCTGAAGTGGGAACGCCTATACATATAGAGTATACTGCCAATAATATTCCATCATATTCAGCTGACGCAAATACCGCAAATACTACAAATAAACAAAGCCAACTGGGAAACAATCAAAATGGAATACAAAGTAAACGTGTAACAATAGATGATTTTTTATAATCGCAATATTTAATATTTCAAAAAATTTTATATAGAAAAAAATAGGTTTTATAAATTATAATTCATGATAACAACATAAGTTATCATGAATCTGAAAGATTATCTAAATAGATTTGCTAGCGCTGAAGTATCTGTAGTTTTTGAATGTTCTTTGGTTTCGCCTGTATCTGCTGTTTTGCCTTCTATCTCATTAAGTTCAATAGCATATCCTGTTAACATCGAAGCCAGACGTATATTTATACCGCTTCTTCCGATTGCTTTTGCTTTTTGATCACTTGTAATTGAAACAATAGCTTTTTGTCCTTCTATTTTTATTGTTTGTACAATCGCTGGGCTCAAAGCTCTGGTAATAAAAATTTCAGGTATTGTAGAATACTCGATACAGTCAATATTTTCGCCTATAAGTTCAGCACTTACAGCATTGATCCTGACACCTTTTACGCCTACGGCTGCCCCTACTGGATCAATATTTGATTGTAATGCTCTTAGAGCTATTTTGGCTCTCTCGCCTGGAATTCTGGCACAATTAGTAATTTCTAGAACACCATCTGCAATCTCGGGCACTTCACGTTCCATTAATGCTTCTAGAAATTTTGGCGATGTACGAGATAATTCTAAAAATAGTCCGAATTTAGGATTGATACTCACATATCTAAGCAATGCTTTTATAGTATCCCCTGCTTTAAACTTTTCACCTTTTATACGATTGCGAAGAGTCAATACTCCTCTTAATTCACCTATTTCAACATACGTATTTTCTTCACTGTCTATTCTTGTCACCGTACCTATTACTATAGTACCTACTTTATCTTGATATCTCTCTAGCAAACTTTGCTCAATGCGTCTTTGGATATGATATTCTAATTCACGAAAAAGATTAGCTGATGCTGTACGACCATATTGTTCCAAAATAAATTCTGATTTGAAAGTATCGCCGATCTCAATTGATTTGTCATATTCTTGAGCAGTACTTAAAGCCATAAAGGCATCGGATCCGGCTAGCAATCTCTCATCTTCATCTGCAACTATAGAAATGGTTTTATAAATTTTGTAATCTTTTTTTTGCTGATCTATCACAACTTCAAACATACTATCCTGAGAAGTTAATCTTTTTGCAGTGTTGATAAGAGCCTCTTTAAATGCTTCAAGAGCTTGTTCTTTTGTAATATTTTTTTCGTGTGCTATAGCTTCTATGGTATCTAAAATCTTTTCCAAGAATTATCCTTTTTTATTAAATAAAATGACCTATATTCCTACCAAAAGAAGGTATAACATGACAATAATATCTCTTGTGGGGGTATTCATTTATATGTAGAATAGAATTATATCTCAACGAACCTTTACCTAAAATTAAGTATAATAGGGATAATTAAGCATTGAGAAATAGAATAAAATAATAAGGATTGATATGAAACTAAAACTTGCTAGAACATCACTAAAAGCTAGACCAAAGGCTGTAGAAATCGAAGAAATAGAAGCTGAGTTAGCAGACAAATCTATATTTTATTTTGACAAAGAAAACTCACATAAAGAGTTAAAAGAACTTATTGAATACTTCGAAGCAAAAGGATGCAGTGTATATATGAGAGAGGTTAAGTACGGACTGGATGAAAATGAGTACATCTATGAAGTCCATATAATATAACTTTAGTTGATGCAAAAAAAACTTTACATAGAAACGTTAGGATGCGCTATGAATGTCCGCGATAGCGAACATCTTATCGCAGAATTATCTGTAAATGAAAATTATTCACTAACTACCGATATCGCCGAAGCCGATCTAATAATCATTAATACTTGCAGTGTTCGAGAAAAACCTGTTGCAAAACTCTTTTCTGAGATTGGAGTTTTTTCTAAAAACAAAAAACCGAATGCTAAGATAGGCGTGTGTGGATGCACAGCAAGCCATCTTGGAACTGAGATCATCCGCAGGGCTCCTATGGTAGATTTTGTTTTGGGTGCTAGAAATGTATCTAAGATCACAAAAGTTTTACACCAAAAACATGCTGTTGAGATAGATACTAACTTTGACGATAGCACATATGCTTTTGGTGAATATCGAACTAATCCATATAAAGCAATGGTCAACATTTCAATGGGGTGCGATAAAGGATGTACATTTTGTATAGTGCCTACTACCAGAGGTGAAGAAATATCTATCCCTAGCGATTTAATAGTAAATGAGATCAAAAAAGCAGTTGAGAGTGGAGCCAAAGAAGTTATGCTGCTTGGTCAAAATGTCAACAATTACGGCAGAAGATTTAGCCAGACAAGTGAAGTAAAAGATTTTACAAGTTTACTGCAAACTATTAGTCGCATAAATGGTTTGGAGAGAATTCGCTTTACCTCTCCTCATCCTCTTCATATGGATGATGAATTTATACGGGAATTTGCATCCAATCCTAAAATATGTAAACAAATCCATGTTCCATTGCAAAGTGGCTCGAGTAAAATACTCAAAGCAATGAAAAGAGGCTACACAAAAGAATGGTTTATAAATCGCTGTGAAATGATTCGCTCGCTTGCACCAAATGCTACAATTTCTACAGATATAATAGTAGGATTCCCAGGCGAAAGCGATGAAGATTTTGAAGATACTATTGATGTACTCGAACATGTCAGATTCGACCAAATGTTCTCATTTATATACTCCCCCAGACCGCATACCCCGGCGGCCCAGTATGAAGATCAAGTAGACTCGGATATATCATCATCTAGGCTCACAAGACTTCAAGAATGCCATACTGGGATACTAGACGAGATAATGCAAGCGCAACTTGATACTATACATGAAGTCTATTTTGATGAATTGAAACCGAATGGAAAGGTTGCCGGTCGTAGCGATGACGGGAAATTAGTGTTTGCAGAAGGAAGCGAAGAGCTTCTAGGTACCATCCAATCTGTTAGAATTATCAAAACTTCTCGCAGCCTGCTTGACGGAATAGTCATCGAGAGTAAAAAATGATCAAAAAGTTTTCTAACTGGTTAGAACTTCATGTTGTACCGTTTTTGATTTATTTTTCTATGCGTTTCATTTGGCTGACAACTCGTAAAGAAATTCATTATGCAACAACAATAGATGATAGGCAATACATATGGGCCTGTTGGCATGGAGAGCTTTTTATATCGCCTCAAGCTTATCGAATGCTGCATTCAAAACAAAATGCCTTTGCCATAGCTTCAGTGCACAAAGACGGAATGATAGTAGCAAATACTATAAATTATCTAAACATAAAACCAATAAAAGGTTCTACTTCTAAAGGTGGAGCAAGAGCATTGCTAGAATCTATTAACTGTCTTAGGGAAGGGAACGAAGTACTCATTACTCCAGATGGGCCAAGGGGACCTAGACATTATTTAAATGACGGAGTGGTTTCCTTGGCTCAAAAACTAAAACTTCCGGTATGCATAATAAATTTCAGAGCTAGTAACTATTGGCAGTTTGGTAGTTGGGACAGATTTGTTATACCAAAACCATTTAGCAAAATAGATATATATGTCCAAAGTATCATACTTAATGAGCTTGATCTAAATGATGCTAAACAAGCACTTAGAGAAGCTATGCTCAAGCATACCATAATATAATACATACTAATGAAAGAGAAATTTTTTACTTTAAGTGACGATTTCTTAGATTATCTTTGGCAAATAAGAGGATATAGCCAAGCTTCTATCATAACTTATGAAATTGCTTTGAGGCAAATGATAGAAACAAGTCATATCAATCAAGATGATGATGGTAAAATATCTATAGATATCACACCTTTTAGATTAAAGATCATCAAAAACAATAAAAAAACAATAGCCAAAAAACTAAGTGCTTTGCGTTCATTTGTCAAATTTTTAAATGACCAAAAAAATTTAAGTGTCACATTTCATCCTAACGATTCTATAAAAGTCCCACAAACATTACCTAAACCTATAGAAGAAAATCACTTAAAAGAAGTGCTTTGTATTTCTAACATACAAGAAAAAACTATAGTTTATATGCTTTATGGCTTAGGACTTAGGATCAGCGAGCTAAGTTCCTTGAAATTATCCGATATTAAAGGAGGTTGGGTACAAATCCGCGGTAAAGGGAATAAAGTACGCGAATTGCCTCTCTTGCCTGAACTTGTAACAACACTAAAAGAATATATAGATATATATATGCCGAAAAAATATTTATTTGAAAAAGACAAAGCCCCGCTTAATGCAGCCGGTCTTAGATATAAACTTTCCAAACTTTTCGCTTCTCATGGGATTAAAGCCACACCCCATCAGCTGCGACATTCTTTTGCTACACATTTGCTGAATAGTGGTGCTAGGATAGCTGATGTTAGCGAACTATTGGGACATTCTTCTATGGCAACGACTCAAATTTATACCCGTCTTGGGAGTACTAAAAAATTAGAAGAATATACAAAAGCTCATCCATTGGCTAAAAAAATTGAGAACTCTGAATAAACAGAAGTTTAAAAAGAAACGACTAGTCGCGAGAGCTCTCGCGACTGAAGGCCAAATTTGAAGCTAAGCTTCAAATTTGAGAACCAATCATATGGTACATCTAATCTGCCAAATCTTCAAGCTTATCTATAAAATCTTCTCTTTTTATAATACTTACAAGCTTATCAGTATCAATATCATTTCCTTCAAGCGTAAGCATAAATCTATTTGCTATTATAAATGTAACTTTATTTGTTATCATGTCGCCTGATTTTTTTTGTTCTTCCATGCCATTATTTCCATTTATGGTAATTGGCTTAACATATCCATTTTCATCTTCACTTTCTCCGCCAGTGTTAATACCTATTTGCATCATAGCTATCATGGCGCTTCCGGCATCTCCTGCGCCGTCTAGAATGGAAAGCGAGATTTTTCTATCTTCATCTCCATATTGCGCTTCAGCAATATGCATACCAAGCTGTCCGATTGAGAATTTTTTTCTTTCTAGCCCGTCTATGCTTTCAGGCAATATTTTTTTTAATTGTTCATTTGATACAGGGATAGCTTTTTTTAAATTTTCAGAAGTCTTTCCGGCTTCTTCAAAAGTATCTTTTATGTCTTTAACACTTTTTACTTGTGCACTTGATCCTCTAGATGAATCTGTCTTTTTGTGACATCCGCTTACCATTAAAAATACTGCCAAGAGCAGTGCATAACTTTTTTTCATTTAAGCCCCATGCATAGTGAAATTCTCATACCGAGTTAATATATTATACTATGATTTTTAAAAAATAAATATTAATTTAATATTTAATATATTTTTAATCTATCGAGCCAGATTCTGTAATTTGGATATTAAATCTTCCTTTTTGACAATATCTTCTAATTTATCCATATCAACATTTGTACCAACTATTGTCAACAAAAATCTATCAGATATTATCAATGTCAATTTATTAACAATATTATTTTTTGATTTTATCTCTTCCTTAACTGCTCTGATCCCGTCTATTGACGTTGACTTTATATATCCGTTTTGATTTTTTATATCAATATTGGAATCAACACTTTGTTTCATTAAGGCTATCAAATTGCTTCCATCTTTGCCGGCACCGTCTACAATGGAAATCAATATTCTTTTATCATCATTCGCATAGCTGATTTCAGCCGAATAAAGGCCAGAATATCCCATGGAAATTTGTTCTTTACTGAAATCATCTATCCTTTGCGATGTCAATTCTTTAAATTGTTGATTTGATATTGGTTTTGCGTTTTGAAGTTGCGCTTGAGTATATTGCCTTTCACTGCTGCTCTTATTGGTATTATCAGAAATCTTTCCTTTGCATCCGATTACTGACAAAAAAACTAATACGATTAAAATTAATCTCATAAATACGCCTTCTTTAAAAAATGATTCACATATTATTCAACTATTTTATCTAAATTCTCCATATATAAATATCCTCTTATAAGCGGCGGGATATTGGCTAATCTATAAATTTCTTTAAACTCTTTTGGCAATACTGTTTTATGATATGGAGCAATATATAACCTACTTCCGCTCAAACCTATAGCCCAAAGTCCGCCTATAACTAGATTATCATTTTTTTCTATCTCTTCTCTTTGGGCTGAGCTTAGTAAATAACCAAGTTCTTTTAGTGCCAAATCGACTGCTTTTACTTTTAATCTTATATCATGTAATTTGATCACCCTAAGATCTTTATATGCAAAAACTTCTTCAAATCCATATTTAAGTACAGATATATCATCTCTTATATACTTAAAGCTTCTTCTTATTCCGTCTTTATATTTATCAATAAGTGAATCACTATAATACT
This sequence comes from Sulfurovaceae bacterium, assembly GCA_028715055.1. Taxonomy (GTDB): domain Bacteria; phylum Campylobacterota; class Campylobacteria; order Campylobacterales; family Sulfurovaceae; genus BN30871. The sequence continues at coordinate 201,425 of JAQTLE010000003.1, read as the reverse complement.
TACGAAAATAATTTCGCTCATATGATTCATCAATATTGCTTTCATCGATAAAATAACGATATTTATGAATATTTAAATAATCTTGCAAATCTTTTTTACTAAATTCTAACAGAGGTCTAATTATTTGATAATTTTCTTTTTGTGTAAAAAATTCAAGTCCTATTAGCTCACATACTCCGGCGCCCTTGGTTAATCTCATAAGAAACCATTCGAGCTGATCATTTAATTGATGGGCTGTGAGCAGTACATCATATTTGTGTTCTTCGATCAAATTTTCGAAAAACTCATACCTAAAAGTTCTTGCATTGGCTTCAAAATTACTATCAAAATGTGGAGCTTTAGCAATATGGCAGATGCAATTATATTCCTTGGTCAAATCTTTGGCGTAAGCCACTTCATCTTTACTTTGTTCTCTCAAACCATAATCAACAATTGCCAAGTCTGCTCTAAGCCCAGCTTCTTGCAACAAAAAAAATAGCGCTGACGAATCCACGCCACCGGAAAATGCAAGAAGCAGCTTTTTATCAACTAGATGAGGATATGCCGCAGACAGTGATAAATTCATAGTTTTTTAATAAGCGTTGCCAACAACTTATCGCCAACAAGCTCTGTCACCCGTGCTTCATACACAGCGCCATAAGTTATTGACAAATCAGAGGTATCATTTATCAATATCTCTCCATCTATCTCTACTGCCCAAGATAATGGTCTGGCACTAAGCAGATATTCATGCTCACTGCTTTCACCGTCTATGGCAACAGATATTGAAGTGCCAACGAGCTTTGACAATGAAAGTGTTGTCATCGATGATGCAGCATCTCCAAGCTTTTTCGCTCTTTGAGCTATAACCTTGGCTGGAATTTGCTCCATATTATAAGCACTTGTTGATTCTTCATTGGAATATTCAAAAACATTAAATCTATCAAATCCAAATTCATTACAGTATTGAAGCAATCTATTAAAAGCTTCATCGCTCTCTCCTGGATGCCCAACTATGAATGTCGTTCGTATAAATGCTTTGGGTTTGCTTTTCATATAATCAAGAAGCGACTTAGTCTTTTCCTCTCCAAATCCTCTTTTCATTGTTTTTAACATGTTATCATCACTATGTTGGATAGGCATATCATAATATGTCTGAAATGTGTTAGAATCAGCTATTTTGTCAATTAGATTGAAACTGGTAGTGCTTGGATATAGATATAAAATCCTAGCGCTTTTTACACCCTCTATAGCTTCAACTGCATCGATCAAATCTATAAGACCGTCTTTAAAACCTATATCCCTTCCGTAACTAGAACTGTCTTGTGATATAAATGAAAAATCCCAAAATCCTTTTGCAGCAAGATTGGTGACTTCTTTAACAATAGAACTTAGAGTCCTAGAGTGTAACTTGCCTTTAAAATGAGGAATAGCACAAAATGAACAGGATTGATTGCACCCTTCAGCTATCTTGATATAAGCATGATAATTTGAACCGGTAACTACTCTAGACGAATTTTCATCTGCCAAGAAAACTTCTGGACTGTAAATGCTTTTTTTTGCATTTATCATTTGGTCTATCTTGTCATAGTCACCTACTCCTGTGAATATATCAACTTCAGGCAACTGCTCTTGCAGTTCTTTTTTATAACGTTCACTCAAACAACCGCTCATTACAAGCAAAGAATCGCTTTTGCGTTGCTCATGAAGATTCAATATGGTTGAAAGCGATTCTTCTTTTGCTGCTTCTATAAATCCACAAGTATTTACTATGATGACATCTGCATTTGCAGAGTCGTCAGTGAGTATGTAATCGCTCAAACGACCTAACATTACTTCACTATCAACTAGATTTTTTGTACAGCCTAAACTTACTAGATGGAGGGTTTTTTGACTCATATATTACTTTCTTTTTGCGTATTATAGCATATGTTGGCGATTGCCTTAGATATGAGACCTTGGTTCTAATTTTATAATGTCACAAGAGCGCTCGAAAAGCAGCATAATTTCGAGAGACTTCGCAGAAATTATGCGTAACGGTTCGTGAGTAATGACGCTTTTCTTTTGTTACTTTTCTTTATTAAAAAGAAAAGTATTAATAAACTATTTCATTCTAACTATTGTTCTATTTTGCTTTCCAAAAACTCTGCAGTTTTTGTCTGACCTGTTTTTTGAGCATACTCTATGGCATTCATGCCAAATTTATCTTTATTATCGATTTTGGCTCCATTTTCAAGCAATAATTTCAACATATCAATATCATTAAAACAAGATGCCAGCATCAATGGAGTTATGCCGCTTTTTCTTTTTGTAGCATTGAGATCAAACCCGCTGTCTATACAAAGTTGCACTACATCATATCTCTTAAACTTGATAGCAACATCTAAACTGCTTATGCCTTCTTTGTCAACCTCAAATAGATCCACACCATGCTCCAATAATAATTTGATCATGTCTATACTTGCATGCTTGCGAATCGCAAAAAATAGCACGCTTATCTCATCTGGATCATCAAGATCATATTCGTTTCCAAGCACAACGGTTTTTGACAAATCGATGCCATTATCAAGGAATTGTTTTACTTGCATAATAGAATCTTGCTCGATAGCCTTTGCCAATAATTGCATACCATCTCCTATTGTTATAGTATTGTAATAATTTATATATATACTTATCTCGTTGAAAAATACATAATTTTAAAAAGGAGCAAAAAATGAATAACATTAAGACGATTTTGAAAAAAATTATTAAAACAGACGGCAAATCATCTAATACGGTTAGAAAAATAGCCTATCTTAAAACTTCAAAAGAATTTAGTTATCTAATCGATACTACTAGAATTTAAACTGTCTCATGACCCAAAAGGGTTAATTCCACCCATCATTTGCGCAGCTTGTGCTTTTTTATCGTCTTCCACCATTTTATAAGCATCATTCATGGCACTGATTAGCAGTATTTGCAATGATTCTTTATCGCCAAGAAGCGAATCATCTATGGATATATCCAAAACTTCCGCGTTGCCGTTTATAGTGACATTTACCATACCGCCGCCGACTCTTACTGTAAATTCTTTGTTTTTGGCATCTTCTTGAAGGCGCTTCATGTCTTCTTGCATGCTAGCCATCATTTGAGACATCTTGGATATATCAAATCCTTTAAACATATTTATTCCAATCCTTCTAAGACTTGGGCTATGGTATTTTCCTCATCTTCTAGAATAACAAGTTTCGGCTGATATGAAGATGCCTGCTTTGCATCCATTTGGGCGTAAGCTATAATGATGATCTTATCTCCAACATGAACTTTTCTAGCGGCTGCACCGTTAAGGCAGATATCACCCTTGCCGGCTTCACCGGCTATTATATATGTAGAAAATCTTTCTCCGTTATTGATGTTTACGATATCTACTTTTTGCCCAACCAACATTCCAGCAGCTTCCAATAATGTACTATCAATTGTTATAGAGCCAACGTAATTTAAATTGGCATCTGTTACTGTAGCACGATGGATTTTACTATAAAGCATAGTAATGGTCATAACAATATTTACCTTTAGTTTTTATATTAAAACCTAACAATTTTAGTAAAATAACAATAAGCAATTGTTATTTTACTAATTACTAGTTGATAAGTTTTTTGCAATTATACTATAAAATTGTGATTTTAACGTTGCAACAAACTTTTTGGGTCTATTGGTTCTCCCCACAATTGTGCATCTATCACGTACTCTTCTACTACTTTCCCACCCAAAATATGCTCTTCTATGATACGTTCTATCTTCTCTTTAGTAAGTCCTACATACATTGTATGTCCCGGTTCTACCAACATAACCGGACCTTGTTGACATCTGTTCATGCAGCCTGTTTGGATTGGTTGAACTGTAGAAATGATGCCGCGCTGCATAAGAGATTGGGCCAAGTGCATAAATAATTGTTGCGATTCAGGGTTATTTTGACTCACGCAACTTGGTTTTGGCATGCCTGGGGGTGCACTTTGCTGACATTTAAATATATAAAAAGCTGGTTGCGGTAATGCATAATTCATTATTTTTCCTTAATTAAGACAAATTTTCTCCTAATAATACCAAAAATTTTTTAAACAAATATGAAATCTAAGAATTAGAAAAATTCCAAACAAAGTTTTTTATGGTACTATAAATATAGTTTAAAAAAATATTTGGGTAAATCATGAGATATAAAGACGTTATAACACATCCTGTCTTGTCTAAACTAATAGCTGTCCAGTTTTTGAGCTATTTTGGTTCTTTCTTTTCTTTTGTAGCAATTTCTACTTTACTTATAGAGTTAAGTTTAACAAAATTACAGATCGGTATAGTTTTGGCTATGTATTTTTTGCCGAGTATGATACTTTCCCCGATCAACGGATATATAATAGATAGATTCAAATTCAAAAAACTTGTTTTATATTTTTTAACAACAGAAATGATAATGACCCTTATGTTCACTACTATACACTCTAAAGAGCAAATTTATCTATTATCAGCATACATATTTATGAGATCAGGGGCGGCATCATTGATCTTTGCATCTGAAATGTCTATGCTTCCAAAGATAATTAAAGGAGACATTCTTAAAAAAACAAACGACATACATTCTATGATATGGTCTGTGTCTTATGCTATGGGTATGGCATTGGGTGGCATCAGCATGTATCTATTTGGATTTAAGACAACTATTTTGGCGGATTTTGCATTATATATTTTGGCTTTTTTTATTTTTTTAGGTATTAAAATAAATATTAACCCAAATACAAATATAGATACTCCATTAAAAATGATAAAAGATGCACTTTTATATATCAAAAATAATAAAATAATAATCCATCTTATGCTTATTCATTCCTCGATCGGCCTTACTGTTTTTGATATTATAGTGACACTTTTGGCTGATGCAAAATACAAATATCTTATAGCAACATCGCTGTCTATCGGTATTATCAATACCTCTAGAGCATTTGCTCTTAGCATAGGGCCTTTTATATTCGGAAAATATATAAACAAAGCCAACCTGTGGATGTTTTTTGCACTTCAAGCCATAACTATATTAATTTGGGCAAACTTACAAAATGATTTTTATTTATCAATATTCAGTATATTTTTTGTGGGCATGATAACCACATCGCTTTGGTCATATACCTATTATCTTTTGCAAAATGAGGTTTTAGATAAATATTTAGGTAGAGTATTGGCGTATAATGATATGATTTTTAATGGTGTGGCTTCTGTGTCCACTTATCTTGTTGGATATTTTGCAAAAATAGGTTTCGAGCTAGAAAATATTACAAAATTTATAGGTGTTTTATTTTTATTCGTCTCTTTATATACATATAGATTTGTAAAAAAGTATTATAGTGTATTTTAAGAAATACTCAGATACTCTCTAACTATTTCTCTATCATCGAAATGATGCTTCACGCCTTTTATTTCTTGATAATCTTCATCGCCTTTACCTAAAATCAAAAGTGCATCGCCTTTGTTTAGCTCTTTTAATGCAGTTTTTATAGCTTCTTTGCGATCTACAAATACTTGCACGTTGTCTTTACCTGTCAAACCTTCTATTATCTCATTTATGATATCTTCAGGCTCTTCATCTCTAGGATTATCACTAGTGACATATATTTTATTTGCAAATCTACCAGCTACTGCTCCCATGCGTGGACGTTTTAATTTATCTCGGTTGCCACCGGCTCCGAATACTACTGATAATGTCTTGTCTTTCATGCTTTGCAACACTTGAAGCATTCCGTCATCAGTGTGAGCAAAATCAACAATTACAAGCGGATCTGCGCTAATTACTTCCATGCGCCCTGCCACTCCGCCAAAATGCTCTACAGCATCACATACTTCCTGCAAAGATTTGCCTGTTAGTATCGTTACGGCTCCTATAGCTGCCATAAGGTTATAAAGGTTGAATAATCCTACCATAGGAGAATGGAATGTAGCTTCTTGTTCAAAATATTTAACAAATGCGGTAATCCCATCATTTAGTGAAAATGCTTGTACTTTAAATGACGCTGGCTGATCTAATCCGTAGCTTTGGGCATTTACCGGATTATATGCAATATGTGCGATATCATCTTTATTGAGAAGTTTTGGTGCCTCATCAGCAAAAAATAGACTCTTAACTCTGCGATATTCTTCGATAGTCTTATGATAATCCAGATGATCAGCTGTGACATTTGTATGAATCTTGAGAGCAAATTCAATGCCTTCTATTCTTTTTTGTTCAATTGCATGAGAACTGACTTCCATGATAAAGTAATTACATCCCTTGTCCAATGCTCGTTTCATATGATACAAAGTTTCAAATATGGATGGAGTGGTCATGGACTTCTCTTCCAATCTCTCTTCTACTGCAAAAAATCCTCTTGTACCTTGTAATGCCGGTTTTTCGTTTAAGTCCAAAAGCAGAGAATATATAGCAGCCGTAACAGTAGTTTTACCGTTTGTACCGGTTACCCCTACCACTTTTAATTTATCTATGCACCAAAGCTTTACTAATTCTTCTGGAGTAATGAATTCCGGCAGAATAGACAGTGCTTCAAAGTAATGGCTATTTTGAGAGGTTTTTAGGAAAATTGTGTCAGGTTGTATCAATTTGGTGTCATCGGTTATGTAAGCGTATCCTTTGAGGTTAAAAGGGATTTTCATTTAACTTCCTTTTCAAACAACTTGTAAAGCTCCATGATTTCTTGATCATTTGCAAATAAACTTGCTGATTCATCTATGTATTTTAAAGCCATTTCATCAAATCCGCCATTTTTTAGTTCTTTTATGAAATCAACCAATTCTTCTTTAGTTGTAATTACGACCTTGGTAGAAAACATAATGTCTTCAAATGTTTTTTTGAAGTCTCCTCTAGTATTTATCAAGCTTTTGAAATCACTGTATGATATGCCATCTAACTCAAGTTGAGACGACATATGATTTGATATTATTTCTTGAAGTGTATTTTTAGAGGCATCAAGAGATTCTATGATTTCATTGATGATGCCTATGGCATCTTCTTGCTTATCTTTTATTGAATAATAGTAATCAAAAAGAGCTTGAGCCTCATCATCACTCTCCATCCCCAAATCACTAAGATATATGCCCATTCTTGCTTCATCAAGTTTTGGAAATTCTTTCAAGAGAATACCATATGTTTGAAGGGCGCTTTTATATTCTCCTTTTAAAAAAAGGGCTTCTGCTTGTTTTAATAATCTTGCTTGATTAATACTCACGCTAGCTCACTCCATTTTTCTTCACTGCCTATTGGTACATTTACAACGCTAATATCTGGATGTATTAAAATCTTCATCTGTCTTTCTACTCCATATTTAAGCGTTGTGCCACTACTAGCACATCCTACACATGCGCCTTGAAGCTGCACAAATACTTTGCCGTCTTTTATACCTATTAGTTTGATATCTCCACCGTCAAGTTTGATGGAAGGTCTTACCTTTTCTATCACATTGATGACGGCTGGTTCTAGCTCTTCATCTGTAAAAGGAATCATTATTCTTTTCCTTAATTTAGTTTTTGTCGAATTATATCATAATCATTAGATTATTTCCGTTTTGGTTATATACTAAATTTTAAAAATTGTCAAGCGTCATGATTTTATATCGAGTATATCCTCTGCATTTGAGAATCAAACAACTCTAAGATCGCAAAAGGTCTAATAAGATATGGAATGAATTGAAAATTAATTATCTACTTTCACATTGTTCACTTTTGCGGTCTTGCTATTGCTCCGCCATATGAGATAATACCGCCATTGTGGTTAATTGCTCCATTGTGTCCATTTGATTTAAAAACACTTGTTACTTGCCCGCTTCTGTTGCCAGATCTGCATGTAAATATTATCTTTTTATCTTTGTATGTATTGAACAGTTCTCCTGCCCATTGATTAAATTCAGAAGTTGGTTTTAGCATGTCAACACCATCAATATAACCCCTAACATATTCCATATCTTCTCTTACATCAACAAGCAAAAAATCTGCTTCTGCTTTTTTTCTTTTTTCTAGCAATTCTATAAGTTCGTTTGAATTTATCTCCGTTTTGTCTAACATAAAATATCCATTTTTTGTGCTATTTTACAAAAAAATTATTCCAAATAAAAATAAGCTATATAAATGATAATAATGTATTTAGCTTATATTATTAGATATTTAGTTTTCTCTCATTCCACCTCGGGAGAGGTGGAATGTATAATTACCAAAACCGCTCAACATCAACAAATCCTTTCTTTCCTTCATAGTCTCTTGCACTACTATACCGCCAATGCACAGCTTCATCTACATATCCGCGTTTTACTGGATTTTGATGAATGTAGTTTATCTTGTTTATCATCAGGTTATAGTGGTCAGGTGACAATGACAACTCATTTTTTACTCCTGTTAATCACTCCATACACGGCAGACTGTGTATCTTTGGCTATCTGCAACTGAATAGCTTCGATCTCTTGAGAAGATAATGCAAATGCCTCAATAGATCCTAATAGCAATAATGCCGATAACCAACCAGCTCGCACGATAATCCTTTGATAACACAACTAATAATAACCTTAATAAAGATTATATATCTAATATGTTAAAGAATTGTTAATTAATATAGGAATTTTATGTGATAAATAAGTAAATGTTTTAAAGCAGAAAACTGAGACCAAAAGGTCTCAATAAATTTATACTAGCTCTATGATTGCCATAGGAGCAGCATCACCTTTTCTAAGACGAGTTTTGATGATTCTTGTGTAACCGCCATTTCTATCTTTATACTCAGGAGCTATTACTGTTACAAGTTTATTTGTACACTCTTTGTCTTGAAGCATAGCAAAAATTGCTCTATGTGAATTCAAATCACCTGTACTTGCTTTTGTGATCAATTTTTCATAATAACTTCTAAGCTCTTTTGCTTTAGGCAAAGTAGTCTCAATTCTACCCTCTTTAGTAAGAGCTATAGAAAGGTTTTTTAGCAAAGCAGCTCTATGAGAAGAAGTACGACCGAGTTTTCTATAACCATGTCTATGTCTCATGCCTTATCCTTTTAATTGTTTTATTTTTTTTGTTAATGATTCTCTTAGTGAATCGCTAAGGGTATAATCAGCTCCAAAGCCATGCTCTACTAGACAATCAGTGATCTCGTCAAGAGATTTTTTACCAAGATTTTTGATATTTTTAAGCTCAATATCGCTCATCAATACCAATTCACCTAAAAACTTAATACCTTCTCTGTCAAGTGAATTGAATGATCTTGCACTAAGGCCAAGATTGTCAACACTTTTCAAGAATGGTTTAAGTTGACTATCATCTCCGCTTTTTTTAGTAAAAGAAGAATTAATATCTACATTCAAGACACCATTAAAGATTGAAAGTTGTTTATTCATAGTTTCCAAAGCATTCGTAAATGCATCAACTGGACTAATTTGACCGTCAGTCGTGATGTCAAAAATAATCTTTTCATAGTTAGGACTATCTTCGACAAGCATATTTTCAATTCTATAATTGACTTTTCTAACAGGAGTAAAAAATGCATCCAATGCGATTGCACTATTATCTACATGGTCTTTAAGATCTTCGCTAGCTACATAACCGATACCTTTTGCTACAGTCAAACTAAAACTAAGCTCTGCATCTTCGTTAAGTGTAGCAAGCGGAAGGCTGCCGTCTATGATCTCTACCAAATCATTGGCAAGATCGCTAGCTTTAACTTCTTTGTGACCTGTAAAAGTATAGTTAAGTTCTACACTATCTCTTTCTTCTTCTTTAATTTTGAAGCGTATATTTTTAAGATTAATAATAAATACGGCTACATCTTCATGCATGCCTCTAATGTTGTCAAATTCATGTGCAACATTTTTAATCTTAACTGATATTGGTGCATATCCAATAGAACTTCCTAAAACAAGTCTTCTAAGTGGATGAGCTAGGGTTACAGCATAGCCATTTTCAAAAGGATACGCTATTATCTCTGCTCTGTTAGTGCCCAATTCGTTTACTTCTACTTCTGTAGGCATAAACGGTGCGACTTTAATTTTTCTCATTGGTTAGCCCCTTTAATACGATTATTTAGAATAAAGCTCAACTATTAGACGCTCTTCAACTGGGATGGAAATCTCTTCTCTTTCAGGAATTCTAGAAAATATACCAAAAAGCTTATCTTTATCCACGTTTACCCATTCAACCATACCTGTTTGATTGGTAAGCTCCATAGCTCTAACGATCTGTGGATTAGCTTTGCTTTTTTCTCTGATTTCTACTTTTTGTCCTGCTCTAACATTACAAGAAGGAATATCAACTCTTTTTCCATCGATCAATACGTGACCATGGTTTACAAGTTGTCTAGCAAATGCTCTTGTAGTAGCAAAACCCATTCGATAAACTACATTATCTAGTCTTTGCTCTAACAATTGAATAAGTAAGTTACCTGTATTGCCTTCTCTTCTGTTGGCTTCTGCAAATAATGCACGAAATTGTTTTTCGCTTACGCCATACATAAATTTAGCTTTTTGTTTTTCACGAAGTTGCAAACCGTATTCGCTTATCTTCGTTCTTCTTTGTCCGTGTTGTCCCGGTGCATAAGGTCTTTTTTCTAACGCGCTTTTGCCAGCTAGTCTTCTTTCACCCTTAAGTCCAAGGTCAACGCCAAGTCGTCTCTCAAGTTTTTCAACTGGACCTCTATATCTTGCCATCATAAACCCTTTTATATATCTTTATAAAATCTAAGCATTGAATAATCAATGCACTCATTAATATTAGTCACACTACAGATAAAAATCTGTGATTATACTCTTCTCTTTTTCGGAGGTCTGCATCCGTTGTGTGGTAACGGGGTAATGTCTTTAAGGTAAGTAACACGAATACCTTCGGTTGCTCCGATAGACTTGACAGCAGTATCTCTACCAGCTCCAGGACCTTGAACTTTAATTCCTACCTCTTTAACGCCGTTTTCTTTTGCTTTATTCAATGCATCTTCGACAGCTTGTTGTGCTGCAAAGGGAGTAGATTTTTTACTACCTTTAAAACCTAATGCACCTGCACTGCTCCAAGAAATAACATTTCCCATTTCGTCTGTTACTGTGATAACTGTATTGTTAAAAGTTGCAGCTACGTAAACTACACCTTTAGCTATACTTTTTTTTACTTTTTTCTTAGCCATACTACCCTACTCCTTATCACGCCGAACCAACGGTTTTTCTTTTACCTTTGCGTGTTCTTGCATTGGTTTTTGTTTTTTGTCCACGAACAGGAAGTCCTTTTCTGTGTCTAAGTCCTCTATAGCTGCCTAAGTCCATCAAAGTTTTGATATCCATCATAACTTTTTTACGTAGATCACCTTCAACTGTATAATTGTCTTGGATCTCATTACGAATTAACGCTGCTTCTGCATCGCTTAGTTCATGAACTCTTTTATTATAATCAACACCTGTTGCATCAAGAATTTTGCGTGAAGTATGAAGACCTATACCAAATATATATGTCAAAGCATATTCCATTCTCTTTTTTTGAGGCAAATCAACACCTGCAATACGAGCCATAATTATCCTTGTCTTTGTTTATGTTTTGGATTTTTACAAATCACGCGTACTATGCCGTTACGTTTAATGATTTTACAATCATCGCACATCTTTTTTACCGACGCCCTAACCTTCATGGGTTACTCCTGTGATAGTTTTGCACTTTTTGTTGCGTGGATTGCTGAGCAATTATCATATTAAGATAATAAGCAAACCAGCCCTTGGATAATCAGTGCTATTATGCAAAGGCTCTTCTCGCAGTTCCTTTTTCCTTATTAATGTCAAAGGGCAATTATTATACCGCAATTTAGATTAAAGATTACTTATATCTAAAAGTGATACGCCCTTTGTCCAAGCTATATGGAGTAAGTTCAATTTTTACTTTATCCCCTGGTAATATTTTGATATAGTGCATACGCATCTTGCCAGCTATGTGACATAAAATAATATGTCCATTATCAAGTTCTACTCTAAAAGTCGCATTAGGCAATGCTTCTACAACTTTACCGTCAATTTCTATGACATCATCTTTTGCCATCAATTTTCCCTTTCACATTATTTTAATACAGCTTCAGCAAAGTCCAAGTTGAATACTTGGCTCACTGACTATTTGATGGATTAGTTAATATGACTGCTCTTCCATCAATTACTGCGACTTGATGCTCATAATGACTCGTTCTTAGGCCATCCTCGCTAACTACCGACCAATCATCCGCTAGATGTAAAGGCGATCCGCTCTTTTGACATACCATAGGCTCTATGCAAAAAACCATGCCATTGCGTATCTTTGGGCCTTGATTTGGTTTGCCATCAACATAATTTGGAATATTAGGCTCATCATGTGGTTTAGCGCCTATGCCATGGCCGCAATAATCCCTAAGAGGCAAAAAACCTTTTGAAAGAATAAATTGTTCCAAAATATAGGACAACTCTTTAAAACGCATACCTTCCTTGATCTGTCCGATAGCATGATATAAAGCATCTTTAGAACAAGCTATTAAAGCCTCATCCTCTTTACTTATATTGCCGATTGGCATAGTAATGGCTGCGTCTCCGTAATATCCATCATACTTGACACCTATATCAAGTCCTAATATGTCACCTTCTTTTATGATTTGAGCCGAAGGAATTCCATGTATTACAACTTCATTAAGAGATGTACAAACAGATGAAGGAAATCCATATAAGCCTTTAAAAGATGGTATGCCGCCCGATGATCTAATGAACTCTTCGCCCATAGCATCGATCTCTTGGAGTGTCATACCGGCTTTTATATTATTTTGAAGATATTGTAATGTATTTCCGACAATCTCGCCAGCCCGTGAGAGCTTGGCAATTTCGTTAGGTTTACGAATAGGGATAGCCATTATAGACCTACATGTCCCAAAATATTGTATTGGTTCATGGTTCGTTGGGCTTCTATTTTACGCATCATATCCATAGCAACTTGAATAACGATCAAAATCGCAGTTCCGCCAAAATAAAAACTTGCACCCAAAAGATTGACAAATATGAATGGAATTGTCGAAATAATAGCTAGGTAAACTGAACCAAATCCAGTCAATCTGCTAGCCACTTCATTCAGAAATTCTTTTGTATGCTCGCCTGGTCTAACACCTGGAATAAAGCCGCCTTGTCTTTTTAGATTATCAGATATATCTTTTGCATTAAAAGCGATCGATGCATAAAAGAATGCAAAGAAAATGATCATCAAAAATGTTGCCGTATTAAAAACCACTCCTCCCGGAGTTAAAAAATCTGTAACTTTCATAGCCCATTGATTTTTACTGGCTTGCAACATTGTAAGAGGAAACATCATAACTGCACTTGCAAAAATTGGTGGAATTACACCTGAAAGATTAACTTTAACTGGTATATAGTTCATAACTCTTCTATGTTGGTTTTGAACTATTGTTTTACGCGAATAAGAGATCGGAACACGTCTTTCTCCTAATTCCACATATATAATAGCAATAATTGTAATAAACATGATAGCCAATATCACCAATACTGCCAAGAAGTTCATTTCGCCGGCATTTACTGCTTTTACTGTATTTGAAATCGCTGATGGGATACCAGATACTATACCTGCAAAAATAATCAATGAAATACCGTTGCCGATACCTTTTTGTGTGATCTGCTCGCCGATCCACATTAAAAGCATAGTTCCTGTTAACATAGAAAATACTGCTATAACGGTAAAAGTCGTATGATCAATAATAATTGCGCTTTCTCCATGACGTCCTGTCATACTTTGTAATCCCATCGATACACCGATCGCTTGAACAACTGTAATAAATATAGTGAAATATCGAATAATCTGCATATATTTTTGCATACCGTCTCGTTCTTTTTTCATTTGACCGAGTGCAGGAAATGTTGCAGCGAGTAGTTCCATTACGATTGAAGCTGTGATATAAGGCATTATACCCAATGAGATTATACTAAGTCTTTTGATTGCATTACCACTAAACATATTAGCAAGACCTAGGGCATTGTTAGTGTTTGTATCAAAGAACTCTTTGATAACTGCGAAATCGACACCTGGTGTTGGAATATATGCCAACACCCTGTAGACCAACAGAAATCCTAAAGTAATCAAAATTTTCTTGACTAAAGGATTTTCCATATTATTTTCCGCTTGTAGTTACAGCTTCATCTTTTATTTTAGAAGCAAGGGTTTTAGCGCTAGCGCCGATAAGTTTAACTTTAGTGACATGCTTTTGCAATCTATACACACCCTTGATACTTTCCATTGTAATTTCTGCAAGTTCTGCAATTGTAGTTACTTTTTCTACATTAATTACATATGGCTTCTCTACTCTTGAAGTAAAACCAACTTTAGGAAGTCTTTTGTAAAGTGGTTGTTGACCACCTTCGAAACCTCTTTTTTCGTTGTAACCTTTTCTGGCTTTTTGACCTTTATGACCTTTTCCAGAAGTTTTACCTGTTCCTGAACCTTGACCGCGACCGATTCGTTTGTTGTCTCTAGTTGAGCCAACTGCTGGTTGTAAATTATGCAACGACATCGTCTCTCCTTATGATTTGATTCTTGAAAGAGCTTGGATAGTTGCTCTCACAAGGTTATTTGGGTTGTTAGAACCAATTGATTTAGTAAGGATATCTTTGATACCGGCAAGCTCGATAACCGGACGTGCAGCACCACCGGCAATAACACCGGTACCTTCGCTAGCAGGTCTTAGTAATATACGACTTGCGTTGAATTTATGTTCAATATCATGAGCTATAGTAGAACCTTTGATATTAATCTTAACAAGATTTTTAAAGGCATCATCTACTGCTTTTTTGATAGCATCTGGAACTTCTTTTGCTTTACCAAAACCATAACCTACTGTACCGTTTTTATCGCCTACAACTACAAGAGCAGTAAATCTAAATCTTCTACCACCCTTAACAACTTTTGTAACACGACCGATATTTACAATGGCTTCTTCAAAATTTTCTCTGTTTATTGCTTCCATCTTTTATCCTTACAACTTAATACCAGCGTCTCTAAGAGCATCAGCAAAAGATGCAATTACGCCGTGATAGAGATAGCCATTTCTGTCAAATTTTACTGCTTCGATACCTGCATTTTTTAATGCATCTGCCATTGCAGCAGCGATTTGTTTGACATCTTCTTTGTTGGCTTTAAGCCCCATTTTTCTACCGTCAGCTGCAGCTACAGTATGTCCAAGCGTATCGTTGATAGCTTGAGCATAAAAATGTTTGTTAGACTTAAAAACAGTTAGTCTTGGCATAGCTTCTATACCAGAAATTTTACCTCTAACTCTTGCTTTTCTTTGGGCTAAGAGTCTATTTTTTCTTTTTTGAATACTTTTCAACATCTAGAACCCCTTACTTTTTCTTGCCGGATGATTTACCAGCTTTTCTGATGATCACTTCATCTGTGTATTTTACACCTTTACCTTTATACGGCTCTGGCGGTCTAAAATCTCTGATTTCAGCTGCTACTTGTCCAACAGCTTGTTTATCACTACCATTTATTGTAATGATATTTTTTTCTACTTTGATCTCGATACCCGCTGGAACATTATATATAACGTCATGCGAGAAACCAAGTTGCAATGTTAGAACTTCGCCTGCTATTGAAGCTCTGTAACCAACACCGTTGATTTCAAGTGATTTTGTAAATCCTTTATCAAGACCGATAATAATGTTATTAAATAAAGCTCTGTAAGTACCCCAAAAAGCAGCACTTTGTCTATCGTCGCCTTTTTTTACAAATTGTACTTTGCCGTCTTCGATTTTAACTTCAACACGACCGTGTGTTTCAAGTCTTTTTTCGATATTGCCTTTTTTAGCTACAATTTCAGTGCCATCTATTGATACATCGATACCATTTTCAATTGTTACAGGTTGTTTTCCTACTCTTGACATACTATCTCCTTACCACACACTACACATTACTTCGCCGCCGATGCCAAGCTTGAAAGCTTCATCATTTGGAAGTACACCTTGGCTAGTTGAAATTACTAGCGTACCATAACCATTTTTAAAGGTTTTGATCTCATCTTTACCTTTATGAATACGACGACCCGGGCTAGAGATTCTTTTGATCTCATTGATCATGCTTCTACCGTTTTCATCATATTTGATTACTACTTTGATAGTTTTTTTATTACCATCTTCTTTTACTTTATAACTCTCAAGGTAGCCCTTGTTTACAAGAATAGAAACAATTGCTTCAACTGAGTTTGCATGTAAAAGTGTAGTTACATCCAATCTTCTTTGTGCAGCATTTCTTATTCGAGTAAGAGAGTCTGCAATTATATCTGTCATCATCTTTTACTCCTTAATTACCAGCTAGCTTTTCGCATGCCTGGGATGAGGCCTTCATTGGCCATTTTTCTTAAACACACACGGCAAATACCAAAGTCTTGATATACTGAGTGAGGTCTACCACAAATTGTACAACGTGTATAAGCTTGGGTCGAAAACTTAGCTTTTCTTTGTTGTTTATTGATCATTGATTTTTTAGCCATTAGTTTCTTCCTTTCGCAAATGGCATACCAAGCTTCTCTAAAAGCATGAATGCTTGTTTGTCATCATCTGTAGTTGTAATAACCGTGATATTCATACCGTGTGTTTTTATGATTTTATCATACACAACTTCTGGGAACATCAATTGTTCTTGCAAACCGAAATTATAGTTTCCTCTACCATCAAAACCACGTCTTGGAACCCCTCTAAAGTCTTTAACTCTTGGAAGTGCTATTGAGATAAGTTTATCAAGGAAGTTGTACATATTTGCACCTCTCAAAGTGACTTTTATACCACTTGGAGCACCTTCTCTAGCTTTAAATCCAGCGACAGATTTTTTAGCATTTGTAATGATTGCTTTTTGACCTGCAATTAGACTGATAGTATCAGCCATATTTTGGATCAATTTTGTGTCCTTACCTTCTTCACCGGCACCAACACTGATAACAATCTTTTCAAGCTTAGGAGTCTGCATCGGATTAGCAATACCGCATGCTTCGCGCAATGCAGGTACGATGTCATTGTACTTTTGCTTCATTCTACTCATTGGATTATTCCTCTACTTTTTTAACATTAGAGATATGGATCGGCATTTCTTTAGATGCAAAACCACCATTTTTATTCTCTTCAGTTGGCTTAACTGCTTTTTTAGCTGTTTTGCATCCTGCTACGATAACGGCATCTTTTTTTGTAAGGACTTGAAGAACTTCTCCAACTTTACCTTTATCATCACCGGCAATAATAGTTACTTTATCACCTTTTTTTATTTTAAATTTTTTCATTACCATACCTCCGGTGCCAATGATACGATCTTCATAAAACCTGCATATCTAGTTTCACGACTTACTGGTCCGAAGATACGAGTTCCTATCGGCTCTCTTTTATCGTCAATAATTACTGCAGCGTTGTCATCAAAGCGAATTAGAGTACCATTTTCTCTATGAACTTCTTTTTTTGTACGAACTACTACAGCTTTTACAACTTTACCTTTTTTAATTTTTCCGTTTGGAAGTGCTTTTTTTACAGATGCGATGATAACATCACCAACACTTGCATATCTTCTTTTAGATCCGCCTAAAACTTTGATACACATAATCTCTTTTGCGCCGCTATTATCAGCAACTGTTAATCTTGTAAAACTTTGTATCATTAGATTTCTCCTCTTTTTACAATAGTGAGCAATCTAAAGCTTTTAGTTTTTGATAATGGTCTGCACTCGATAGCACTTACCATATCTCCTACATTGACAGTGTTTGCTTCGTCATGTACAAGATATTTTTTAAATCTTTTTACTGTTTTGTGATATCTAGGATGTAACACCTTTCTCTCTACCAAAACAGTTGCTGTTTTGTCACCTGCTTTTTTGATGACAGTTCCTGTGATTTCTCTTTTTGGCATGTTTGATCCTTTACTTTGATCTAACAGCGCTTAGGGCTGTTTGGATTTTAGCGATATCTTTTTTCGCAATTCTTAATTCACTTGTGTTTGTAAGTTGCATCGTTTTAAGCTTTGCACCCAATGTGAACAACTCAAGTTTTTTAGCTTTCAGCATCTCTAAAAGTTCTGCTTCAGCTTTATCTTTTAAATCAATATACTTCATTGCTGTCCTTTAAAGAGATGATTTTTGTTTTAAATGGGAATTTGTAACAAGCCAAAGCCAAAGCTTCTCTTGCCAATTCTTCACTTACGCCGGCTAGCTCAAAAATTATACGACCCGGCTCTATGTTCATAACCCATTTCTCAACGCTACCTTTACCTTTACCCATTCTTGTTTCCAATGGTTTTTTGGTCAAAGGTTTTGCTGGAAATACTCTGATCCAACTTTTACCTTGTCTGGCAACTTTTCTAGTCATTGAGATACGACCTGCTTCAATTTGTCTTGAATCAATTCTGCCAGCTTCGATTGCTTTGATAGCAAATTCGCCGAATTCGATACGGTTACCGCTAAAAGCTTTACCTCTATTTCGGCCTTTCATAACTTTTCTATATTTTGTACGTTTAGGCATCAACATGATTATCACCTCTTCTTCTTGATGGCTTTCTGCCTTCTCTTTTCTCTTCTTGTGGTTCTGGTTGGATACCTTTTTGAAGTACTTCACCTTTGAATATCCACACTTTGATACCTATGATTCCATAAGTTGTGTGAGCTTCTGCAAAACCATAATCGATTTTAGCTCTTAGTGTATGCAAAGGCACACGACCTTCAAGATACCACTCAGTTCTAGCTATCTCAGCACCGCCAAGTCTGCCTGAAACAGAGATTTTGATCCCTTTTGCGCCAGATTTTAATGCCCCTTGAATAACTTTTTTCATAGCTCTTCTAAAAGCAACACGACGCTCAAGTTGAGTAGCAATGCTTTCAGCAGCAAGTTGAGCAGATGCTTGTGGTCTTTTTTCTTCTTTGATATTAAGAGCCACATCTTTGCCGACCATTTTGACAAGTGTTTCTTTTAATTTTTCGATATCTCCACCTTTCTTACCGATGATGATACCAGGACGTGCCGTTACTATTGTGATACGAACTTTTTTCGCAGTTCTTTCAATAATGATATTGCTTACACCCGCATAGAAAAGCTCTTTTTTAAGATATTTTCTGATTTTATAATCTTCTGCAATAAATGTAACAGCTCTGCTTTTTGCCGGAAACCATCTTGATTCCCAGTTACGATTGATACCAAGTCTAAGACCTATTGGATTTACTTTTTGTCCCATATTTATGCATCCTTTCCATCAGCTTTAGCTTTTGGCTCAGCTTTTTTAGTTTTTGCTTTTGGCTCAGCCGCTTCTTCAGAAGCTACTTTTTTTGCTGGAGCTTTTTTTGTAGCAGTTTTTGGTTCTGCTTTTGGCTCAGCTTTTTTAACTGGTGCTGCAACTGCTTCAACTTTTGGAGCAACTTCTACTAATATATGTGCAGTTGGTTTTAAAATTCTAGAAGCAGTTCCTCTAGCTCTTGGTCTCCATCTTTTGATAACTGCAGCTTTATCTACTCTACAGCTTGTAATTTCTACTTCTTGTGGCTCATAGCTACCGTTCGCAACTGCTGAAGCAATCGCTTTTGAGATGATGCCTGCTGCTTTGTTTGGCATAAATTCCAAGCTAGCAAGTGCTAGTTCAGCATTCATACCTTGCACTTCATGTGCAATAAGTCTCGCCTTGGTTGGAGAAACGCGTACGTATTTTACTAATGCTTTACTCATTTTCATCATCCTACTTTCTTCTGAACGGTACCTTTGTGGCCCTTGAATGTTCTAGTTGGTGCAAATTCGCCCAATTTATAACCAACATGGTTCTCTGTTACAAACACAGGTATAAATTGTCTGCCGTTATGTACATTGATAGTCAATCCAATGAATTCTGGGAAAATCACAGATCTTCTTGACCAAGTTTTGATGGGTTTATTTGAACCTTCTTCTTTAGCTTTTAAAACTTTCTTTTTTAGATGCTCATCGATAAATGGGCCTTTTTTAGTTGATCTTGCCATATCCTAACCCCTTATTTCTTTCTCTTAGCGATAATAAGTTTATCACTAGCTTTTTTCTTACGAGTTTTATAACCTTTAGCTGGCGTACCCCATGGAGAAACCGGATGTCCTGAAGAACCTGTTTTACCTTCACCACCACCATGTGGGTGATCCACTGGGTTCATGGCAGATCCTCTAGTTTGTGGTCTAACACCAAGATGACGATTTCTACCAGCTTTACCGATTACGATATTGGCAAAATCTTCATTACCGACAGCGCCGATAGTTGCTAAACATTCGCCAAGAACATATCTCATTTCGCTAGAAGGAAGTCTAAGAGATACATATTTACCGTCTCTACCCATAATTTGAGCATAACCACCGGCACTTCTAGCCATTTGACCGCCGTGACCAGGATTTAATTCAATATTATGAACCAAAGTACCAACTGGGATATTTGCCAATTTCATTGCATTTCCGGCTTTGATATCTATATCACCGTGCGCAGAGATGATTTTATCACCTACATTAAGGCCTTTTGGTTGCAAGATATATCTTCTGTCACCGTCTACATATTTTACTAGGCAGATTCTGCAGTTTCTATTCGGATCGTACTCGATTGTAGCTACTGTACCTTCGATACCAAATTTATTTCTTTTGAAATCTATGATACGGTAAAGTTTTTTAGCACCTGCTTCTTTATGTCTAGAAGTGATGCGGCCGTTATTGTTTCTTCCTGCAGTTGCCGGAAGTTTTACTAGCAAACTTCTTACGCTTGCTTTCGCTGTAATATCACTGTTATCAAGGTTAGTAATATAACGACGACTTGGAGTGTATGGTTTATATGTTTTTATTGCCATGTTCTATCCTTATACCGCTAAACTTTCAATTTTTGCATCTTCTGGTAGCTTGACGTAAAATTTCTTTACATCATTTCTTTTACCTTGGATACCTTTAAAACGTTTAACTTTACCGTTTACTCTCATTGAGTTTATACGAAGTGGGCTGATACCAAAAAATTCTCTAAATACTTCTCTAAGTCCGTTTTTAGTCATTTTTGGAGTTGTTTGTACTACAATCACGCCAGTCTCTTGAAGAGCCAAGCTCTTCTCTGTATACATAATTGTTTTAATATCTGTAATATCTGCCATCTTAACTCTCTTTTGTTAATTTTTCAAATACTGCTTTTTCTATTACGATTGCACTGTATGCTGCCGCAAGATAAGCATTTAGCTCGTTGCTTTCAATAAGATAAGCATTTGGCACATTTCTGAAAGCCAAGAATGTTTTATCATCGATCATTTCTTTTACCACAAGAACATCTCTTTGTCCAAGAGCATTGATCATAGCAACCGCATCTTTAGTTTTAGCAGATTCTATCAAAACTGAATCTGTTACAAACAATCTGTCGTTAGCTGCTTTTTCTGCGATAGCATGATAAAGAGCCAATTTCTTTTGTTTTTTATTGACTTTAAGGTCATAGTTACGATTGTTAGTCGGTCCGAATGCTACACCGCCGCCTTTATAGTGTGGTGCTCTGATTGAACCTTGTCTAGCACGACCGCCGCCTTTTTGTGCAAATGGTTTTTTACCGCCGCCGCTAACTTCTGCGCGTGTTTTTGCTTTAGCTGTATTTGATCTTACTGACGCTGCATAAGACTTGCAGTAAAGATACAAATTGTGCGGATGCACTTCTAAAAATGCTTGTGGAAGAGCATCGCTTTTAATTAATACTGGGTTACTCATTTTACAATCCTTACTAATCCTCTAGCCCCGTTGTGTCCAGGAATTGAACCTTTGAGAACTAAGATACCATTTTCGGCATCAAAAGATATTACATCGTTTTTCACTGTTGTTTGAGTGTTACCGTGTTGACCTGGCATTTTTTGACCCGGCTTAACACGACCCGGCCATTCACAGTTACCGATTGATCCTGGTGCTCTATGAAATCTAGAACCATGACCACCTGGACCTCCTGCGAATCCGTGTCTTTTGATAACACCTTGGAAACCTTTACCTTTAGTTGTTAAAGTAGTTTTAACTACATTAGCTTCTCCTAAAGGCGTTACATCTAAAGCACCGGCTTCTACGCCACTTGCTACTTCAATAGTCATAAACTTATTGAACTCTTTTGTGATGCCGAATTTAGCTTGTTGGCCTTCTATGCTTTTGTTTAGTTTTTTGCTGCTGTTGTAAGCTACTAACGCTTTACCGTCTTCTCTTACTTCACATACTTTTGTATCAATCACTTTAAGAAGAGTGACTGGAATACTTTCTGCATTAATTGTTCGGCTCATACCGATTTTTTCTACGATAAATTCCATTCCTTGCTCCTTATTTGTCCATTGATCTTATTTCTACTTCAATCTCAGGAGCTAGGTCTAGTTTCATAAGTGAATCTATAGTATCTCCTGTAGCAGAAACGATATCAATCATTCTTGCGTGAATTCTGATTTCGAATTGTTCACGACTGTCTTTGTTAACGTGAGGTGATCTCAATACAGTATAGCGTTTTAGGTTAGTTGGCATAGGAATCGGCCCTCTAATCTCCGCACCAGTTCGCTTGACAGCGTCTATGATAGATGCTACTGATCTATCAAGTACACGATGGTCATAAGCTTTAAGTTTAAGTCTTATTCTTTCCATTTGTTTACCCTTATAAAGAACTCGTCGGCGTACACCGACATAATTTGGAACGGAGATTATATCCAAAATATCTGAAAACCTCAAGACTTTACAAGCAAAAAATGATACAATTCTAAAAAACATTTCCTTATCACAAGGAAGGATTGCATGGAATTATTAGAATATTTACAAAACAATACACCCACAAATGATTATTTTATACCGCGTAAATGCATACTGCCTATGACAGGAAATATCAACTTATGCGGTGCTAGAGGTACGGGCAAGACAGCTTTAGTGTTTGATTTTATAAGTCAATTTGAAAAAAAAAGCGTACTCTATATCGATATGGATGATCCAAATCTCCTTTTCAACCCCTTATTGGAATTGCAACAGTACATAATCCAAAATAGTATCAAACTGCTTATCGTGGATCATTTTTATAAACACGATCTTAAATTGCCAAGAGTCGATCAAACTATTATAATATCAAGAGAACCATGCAGTATCGATGATTTTGACAACATTGAACTATTGCCGTTGGATTATGAAGAATTTTTGGCTTCTGAGAATCAAATCGTACAAACCAATGCATTTACCCATTTTCTCAAATCCGGTACATTGCCTATAATGACAAAAGCTTACAAATCCCATCAAAACATACTCAAGCAATTTATGCAAAGCAGATTTGATATACAAGAATTCAAACTTCTCTCGATACTTGCAGAACATCATACCGAACATCTAAGCGTAAACCAGATATATACATTTGCTAAAGAGAAATTTAAGATCTCAAAAGATTGGCTCTATTTGACCCTGAAATCTTTCCAAGATGAAGGACTCATATACTTTGTAGATGATATATCCAAAAAGGGCGGCAAAAAGCTCATTATATATGATACTGCGGTAGCAAAATATATGACATTCAAACATACATTTATGATGCAGTTTGATTCTGCGATCGCTATGACGCTCATAAAACACAAAGAAAGATTTGAA
Source organism: Sulfurovaceae bacterium (assembly GCA_028715055.1). Lineage (GTDB taxonomy): Bacteria > Campylobacterota > Campylobacteria > Campylobacterales > Sulfurovaceae > BN30871. The sequence continues at coordinate 177,842 of JAQTLE010000003.1, read as the reverse complement.
ACACTTGGCATCCATGGATATGTCACGGCAGATCTTACGCTTATCATCCCCGCACCGTTTGATAGTGAAGAAGGCATGTGGGCAAAAAGCCAAAAAAAATTTTCGATATATAAACGAAACGGGATAAAAAAGGTCATGATGATAACGGTTGCCAATCAATATGAATTTAGTATAGAAAATATTAGTTTTGAGGCAATGCCGTTTTATGAGTGGAGTATAACAGAAGATAGTGAGGTTTAGTACCTCTCCCCAGATACCTGCGGCACACAACAAAAAGAGATGAGCTGCTATGTTCCCATCCTGACTCGGTTTCCCTTAGTGTCATTGCACAGGTCTAGAAAGAGGCGTTCAAAGCAGCTGCACTGCTCTCAACGCCTATTTGTAGCCTAAAGAGATAGAAGTATAGCAAAGAGTTCCTTTAAAAATATTAAGATATAATTCCAATTCTTAATTACTCCACCGAGTAATAAATGGACAGATGGGAGAGTGGTTTAATCTAGTCGCCTGGAACGCGGCCGTACGAAAGTACCGGGGGTTCGAATCCCCCTCTGTCCGCCACTACCTAACTAGCCCCTGTACAAGGCAACTGTTAAATCAAAAATGGCTACTGTGCCCAAATTGTGCCTATTTTTACCTACACCACTATAAATACAATTACATTTTTATAATCATATCATTCGCTAACAAAATTTTTATACAATATTTCTAATCAAAGAAGTCTACCAAAAAGTAGCCTATCCCGATTTATTCTTTATATTTTATATAATACAATCACACGATTTTTATCACCAAATCATTTATTAACTTATAAAAATTCGATACAATATTCCAACTAATAGAAGGAAATTTATGATAAATCTACGTAGAATTCAAAACGAGCATAAATAATCAATATGAGAGCCTATTATTCAAATACTATAAGTGATTTTATACAAAATGACAGTAATACAATTTTAGGTCAATTAACACAAAAACATTCCCATGCCCTCGAAGAACTACAAAAAAATGCATGGCTCAAACAAATTATAATCTTGCAAGATCAATTAAAAACCTTTGAAAATGGGCATGTATTTTTTGAGTTTTCAATCCCAAGAATGGGGAAAAGAGTTGATAACGTTTTAATTATTAATGATTTAATTTTTGTGCTTGAATTTAAAGTAGGTGATAATAGTTATTCAAAATATGCAATTGAGCAAGTTATGGATTATGCGTTAGATCTTAAAAATTTTCATGAAGGTAGTCATAGAGCGAAATTAATACCGATATTAATATCAACACGTGCACCTGCTAAAGAAAATAAATTAGTGTGTTATCAAGATAATTTATTTGCTCCATTGTTTGCAAATGAAAGTAATTTGAACGAAATTATTTCTTTATGTTTAGATTCTTCTTCTAATGGAATTATTGAACCAAATAATTGGGCATCAAGCATTTATAAACCAACACCTACTATCATTGAAGCAGCTCAAGCACTTTATCGAGGGCATAATGTACAGGAAATTTCTCGTTCAGACTCTGGAACAATCAACCTCAGTAAAACAACAGACTGTATTAATGAAATTATTGAATCTTCAAAGCTTAGCAATAAAAAATTTATTTGTTTTGTAACGGGTGTCCCTGGTGCTGGTAAAACACTTGCAGGATTAAATATAGCTAATGAAAGAATGAAAACCGATGAAGACGAACATGCTGTTTTCCTTTCTGGAAATGGACCATTGGTGAGTGTGTTAAGAGAAGCATTAATTAGAGATGAAGTATTGATGTCAAAACAAAAAAATGAGCCATTAACAAAAAAAGAAGCGTCGATTAAAGCGTGTGCATTTATTCAAAATATCCACCACTTTAGGGATGACAATTTAATGTCTGAAAAAGCTCCTGTTGAAAAAGTCGTTGTGTTTGACGAGGCACAAAGGGCTTGGACAAAAGAACAGGCAAGTTCATTTATGAAAAGAAAAAAAGGTAAAGATGATTTTGATATGTCTGAGCCAGAGTTTTTGATTGACGTTATGAATAGACATCAAGATTGGTGTACAGTCATTTGTTTAATTGGCGGAGGTCAAGAAATCAATACAGGCGAGGCAGGATTGCAAGAGTGGATAGAAGCTTTTAAAAATCATTTTAGTGACTGGGAAATTTATTATTCATCTTTGATTACCGAAAATACAAACTATATATCGAATGATAATATTAAAACATGGCTTCATGACAATGGAATTGAAAAAAACGATTTGCACTTGTCTGTTTCGGTACGTTCATTTAGATCAGAGAAATTGTCTGATTTTATACATGCTTTATTGGAGTTGGATATTGATGATGCAAAAAAACTATATTTTGAAATCAAAAATGATTACCCGCTTTTTATTACCAGAGATTTTGATCGTGCAAAACAATGGATTATGGAACAATCAAGAGGATCGGAGCGATATGGTCTTGTTGCTTCTTCTGGAGCTCGAAGGCTAAGACCTTATGGGATTGATGTCAAAAATGAAATAACAGTAGAATATTGGTTTCTGAATGATAAAGATGATGTTAGATCTTCATATTTTCTTGAAGATGTTGCAACAGAATTTGACATACAAGGATTAGAAATTGATTGGGCATGTATGGTTTGGGGTGAAAATTTTTATTTTGATGACAATAAATGGAATTATCAATCTTTTAAAGGGACAAAATTCCAAAATATTAATAGTGAAACAGATAAAAATTATTTAAAAAATTCGTATAGAGTACTACTTACAAGAGCGCGACAGGGTATGGTGATCTATATTCCTGATGGTGATGGAATAGATCACACACGTAATCAAAAATATTATGATGGTACATATCAATATTTGAAGTATATTGGAATTGAAGAGCTAGATAAATAGGAATAATCGAATAATAGGGACAGGCTACTTTATTGTGCCAAAAAACATATTTATCTATTTCTAAGACCTAATCTATTTGATTAATTTCATTTTTTTTGAAAAACAGAGATATAATTAAAAAAAAGGAATTGCATGGTTTCTCTAAGCCATCTTGAGACTGCACTGGCTGCTATAGATGCTCAGATCAAGGCGCTACAATATGACGAAACGATCATTCAAAGCGAAAAAGAGCAAAAAATCATCTCTCTCATGTCAGAAAACAAAATACTCAAACGGGCATACCAAGATCTTTGCAACTTAAAAGAAAAATCTCAACATAACAGTACAACCGATAGACACAAAAAATAAATTATATCAAATTATATAAGTGTATTGATTATTTCAATATAATTTATGGTATCATTTAAAAATGCTTTCAAATGGAGGTCCTACCAAATGAAGCCGATCATATTTGATCCATTAGAATTTATGAAAAATACGCTCAGTGTCGTATCTAAAGAAATTGATGAACCTTCTATTTCAAAAGATAAAAAAATTCATTCGATTAGAGTAATGTCAAAAAAATTAAGATCATTGCTTTATCTTGTCAAACCTTCGCTAGAAAACAAAGAATTATTCAAGATCCAAAAACAATTTTACAAAGACCTTTCCAAAACTCTCTCAGAAGATCGCGAAATAAAAGTTATGCATGATACCTTTGTATGGGTAGTTAAAAAATGTAAACTGTCTTTGGATGATTACAAAGATATACAAACTTCCTTGCAGAAAAATATAGAAAATAAAACTATTGCCGGCCCAGACATAGATCAAAAACTTGAAATCTGCAAACAATCTATCTTGATGGCATTGGATAATTTTGATATTTTGAAAAAAGCAAGCGATCCAAAAAAAGATTGGCACATGGGATTCCACAAAACATATGAAAAAGCATATTATTATTTAAATCTAGCCCTTGTGACACATGATGTAAAAGATATCCATATGTTTCGCAGATATGCTAAGTATCATATGTATCAGATCCAGTTATTGACAGATCATATCAAGCATCTAAAAAAACGTGAACAAAAGCTTGACAAATTGACATCAATGCTAGGCAGATACCATGATCTGACATTTTTTGAAGATTACCTGCACAATAATAAAAATCTAAAAAGCTCTGAAATATTACTATTACATATAATCAAAGAACACCGAAGGCTTGCAAAAAAAGCTTTAAAATTAGCGACTGATATCTTTGAACATAGTCCTAAAAAATTTAAATTGTTCAATGATAAAAATCATAAAATCTCTTGTTAATATTGTCAATTTTTGATAAAAATCAAACATAAAAATTGATTAGAAAATTATATTATGATGACAGATTATGGTATCATAATGGAAAGTATTCACAATAGGAGATGTAATATGCATATTTATACCTATAATACAGATATCGGAACATTTGAGATAAGAGAAGTACAGCACAAAATGTATGAACTTTGGATAGATGAAGAATTGCTTGGTGATTATGAAAGTGCTGAATTTGCAGCACAAGATGTTGCAAATTTTGATACAGGTTATATCGAATGGGATGAATACGAAAATGAGATCGAAAACTTTCCGGCTGATCTGAGTAAATGGAAAGAAGTAAAAGAAGAATCACCAGAATGAAAAAGGAGATATTATGGAAACTATAGATTATCAAGAATTTGAAAAACGTTTACAAGCTATGAAAGCAGAACTAGAGTCAAGTATCGATCATATAAAAGATGAAATGGAATTGATCTCAAGCGAAGACGAGATTGACGACATGGAAGATATGGCCTCTTTGGAAAGCGATAGCATGCATCATTCCGCACTTCTAATGCAACAACAACACGAATTGAGTGAAGTTATCCATGCATTATCAAAGATCAAAAATGAAACATATGGTATATGCGAAAAAAACGGTGAAATGATTTCTCTCGAGCGATTGCGCGCCGAACCACAAGCAAGATATTGTGTTGAGCATGCAAAAGAAACCAAAAAGTAAATATTTCAGGAGGGTATGACAATGTCAAGACTAGTCAAACCGGCAGATTATGCTAAAGAAACAGGTATCTCTAGACAGGCTATATATGCCAAGGTCAAAAGAGGCTCACTTGCCTCCAAAGAGGTCAATGACCAGTTGTTTATTGTCATTGATGATGATAATAAACAAAAAATTAAAAACACCGTTTCTACTCAACAGTCATCAACATCAAAGTCATCATCTTCTGGGCAATCGCGAACTATTTCAAATGAATTCCAAACTATCATAAACGCCAAAAATGAAACTATAGAAACTCTCAAAAATCGCATACATGACTTAAAAGAGAGCAATAAAGAACTCTCATATGTATTTAGGAGCGAGATAGAACTCCTAAAAGAAGCATTTGGGGAAATGAAAAAAATATATTCTTATCAATTGGAGCATCAAAAAAAATCCGCTATGGTAATGAGTCGAGACCTTGCAGAACCAAAATGGATAAGTGTAAAAAAATTCCTCAAAAAATACGATGTTGACAAAAAACACAGCGGCAAAGTCAAAAAGTACTTGAATATGCTATATACCGGCGGTGATACCAGAGTAACCATTGTAGACGATAAAATCAAGATCAATTCACACAACAGCTCCAAAGAAATGATAAAAGAAGCACTTGAAGATTAGTACTAATATTTCAATAATGATTATCAATTTAAGAACGGATTAAGATGTAAGCTGATATTCTTCGATAACTATTATCAAAATAGTAATTGAAGGACAAATTATATGAAAAAGATCGTGGTGGCATTGGCCGGGCAACCAAATGTTGGTAAAAGTTCGCTAATCAACGCTATCTCTGATGCTAGGCTGAAGGTTGGAAACTTTTCGGGAGTTACAGTTGACAAAACCGAAGTCATCTTTAATATATGCGATAATATATCATGCCAAGATTACGAAGTACATATCATAGACCTTCCCGGGGCATATTCACTAAACGAATATACTATTGAAGAAAAAGTAACTAAAAGCTTTTTGAAAAGTGATGACTATGATATCATAGTCAATGTCGTTGATGCTACCAACTTGCAAAGAAACTTGGTCTTTACGGCTCAACTGTTAGAAATGGGCAAAAAAGTAATAGTGGCTCTAAATATGATCGATGAAGCCGACAAAGAAGGCATTCGCATAGATGAAAAACAACTCAGCGCTGTATTGGGAGTGACTTGTATCAAAACAAGCACTACCAATAAAACCGGTATTGATGAGCTAAAAAAAACTATTGTAGATATGTACGGCAAGCCATATAGTGATGGCAAAGTTATTTACAGCGATGCAATAGAAGAAGAGATACACAATGTAATAGAATTTTTCAATGCCAAAAACTATCACTTGCCTCACTTTGCACCGTCCTATCGCTGGCTAGCGATTAAACTACTTCAAGAAGATAGTTCAGTATATCATGCAATAAATCAAGAACCTATATGGATAGAACTTTTGCCGATATTAAGAGAGGGTCTTGATCACATATATATACATTATGAAACAAAAGACCTAGAACAAATTTTTGCAGATGAGCATTTCTCTTTTGCCAAAGGTGCAAAAATGGAAGCAATGTCAATTGAAGGCATGAAAGCAAAAAGCACTACCCAAAAAATTGACAATCTTCTAATAAGTCCTTATCTTGGTTTACCAATATTTATATTTTTTATGTGGATGCTTTTTCAATTGACTTTTACGCTTGGTGCTTTACCCACAGATGCGATCAATACTATATTTGTCGCGCTTAGCAATTTGGCAAAATCCATACTTGGAAATGGAGAACTGGGCTCTTTATTAGGAGACGGTATCATATCCGGTGTAGGTTCGGTTATCATGTTTTTACCAAATATTTTGATACTCTTTTTGGGTATCGCATTACTTGAAACTACCGGATATATGAGTAGAGTAGCTTTTTTACTTGATGGGTTTTTTCACAAGTTCGGCCTTCACGGCAAAAGCTTCATACCGCTTGTCACCGGTTTTGGATGTTCCGTGCCCGCATATATGGCAGCTAGAACACTAAAAAATGAAAAAGATAGGCTTATTACACTTTTTATTATAGGATTTATGAGTTGCGGCGCAAGATTACCTATATATGTGCTTTTTGTAGGCGCATTTTTTGCAAAAGAAGATGCAGGCAATATGCTTTTTGTCATTTACTTGGCTGGAGCGATGTTTGGGCTTTTGGCGGCAAAGATCCTCAAAATATTTGTTTTTAAAGGCAACGATGAACCATTTGTAATGGAGATGCCTAAATATCGTATGCCGTCATTTAAACTTATTTGGCACACAGTGTACTTTCAAGCTAAAAGTTATATTAAAAAAGCAGGTACCTTTATACTATTAGCATCTATACTTATTTGGTTTGCGAGTAATTATCCTAAAAATGAACCCAAAGAGCAACTATTTGAAATGCAACTAAAACAACAGACTGACCAAAAAACCAAAGCATTAATGGAAAACACCCATGAGCAAGAGATATTAAAAGATAGCTATCTTGGTATCGTAGGTACTAGCATAGCTCCTGTATTTGCGCCATTGGGATTTGACTGGAAAATGAGCATCGCGCTTAGTACGGGTTTAGCCGCAAAAGAAGTGGTTGTATCGACTCTGGGTGTTCTATATTCACTTGGCGATAAAGTTGATGCAAAAAACAAAGGACTGATAAAGCAGATCAGAAAAAATATCCCACTTGCGTCTGCTGTATCATTTATAGTTTTTGTGATGATCTATCTACCATGCTTGGCGGCTTCCATGGTATTTGTCAGAGAAGCCGGCGGATGGAAATATCTAATATATCTTTTTGTATTTACTACTACAACGGCATGGCTACTCAGCTTTATAGCATACCATATTGCACTTTTGATCATAGGGAAGAGCGTATGACGCTAGATAAATTACAAAAAGGTCAAAGAGCCGTCATTGTAGGCATCCATGCAGCAAAAGCTCTAAAAGATAGATTGACATCTTTTGGACTGCTAAAGGGTGAAGAGATAGAGTTAAAAACGCACTCACTGGCAAAACAGACTTTCGGTATTTTCGCAGGTCAAACTTTTATTGCCATAAGAGATGAAGAAGCAAAAAAAATAGAAGTAAACTTAATATAAATAATACTAATCACAAGTATTTCTTGCACGGATATCTGATATAATTTCGATATTTTTTTAAAAGGAGTATCTTTTGATACTAAAAACAAACCGCCTTGGATTTATCAAAAGTATCATAATTATTTATGCTTTGATTTTTTCATTTGCTCAATCGGCTGAATTTCATGAAGAAGCCTCAACTATTATTTCAGCGTCTCTTCAGAAACAGCCTTCAAATAGTTTTTTGAAATCATTTTATTCAAGATTATATTTTGTGCCGGTCTGGACACACGAAGATAACCTTTCAAATTTTTCCATTGAATTATTGAAACAAATCGACGCAGACAAAAGTCTTGAACAAGATTCCAAAATTCGCCAAGATGCATTAGCAATATATGCAAAAAATAAAAGCGGATATACGGATTTGAGTATGTCACAAAAAATAACACTAGAATTTGAAATAGCCGAGCTTTATAAAGAATATGTCGACTACTTGCTTAACGGTAATATCAACTGGAGTGCATTCAAAGGCAAATTGGTAAATCCGAAAAATGAAGAAGAGATCAATGGTGGTTGGATCACATACGGGAGTCCATTTAATTCATTAAATATTATGGAAGATGCTATCGTAAACGGGAGTTTGGCTGATACCCTAAATAGAGCGGCACCAAAAGGATTTAATTATGATCTTATGTATAATGAACTTATTAAATACATGGAAATAAGGCAAAACGGCGGATGGGCAAAAATACCGGCCGTTAAAGGTTCTATCAAAATAGGTCAAAGCAATTCGGCAATTCCGGATATCAGAGAAAGATTGCGTTTGACAGGCGAGCTTGGTAATTGCAATATTTCAAAAACATCACAAACATATGATGCATGTCTACAAAAAGCTATAATGAAATTTCAAAAAAACAATGGCATAAGCCCAAATGGCATTATCGATAAAAAAACTAGCAAGGCTCTTGGAGAAAACGTAGACCAAAGAATATCCAAAATCAGACTCAACATGGATCGTATCAAATGGCTAAATCACCGTTTAGAACAAAGAAACATAATAATAAATATCCCTGATTTTAAATTTTCGTTTATAGAAAACAATAAATTAAGAAAAGAGATGAAAGTTATTGTGGGTGACAAAAAACATCGCACTCCTATTTTTAGTAACCGTTTATCAATTATAATATTAAATCCGTATTGGAATGTTCCTCAGAGCATCATACAAAAAGAATATATTCCGAAACTTTTAAAAAATCCGCATGCCCTGACAAAAGAACACATAGATGTTACAGTCGGATGGGATAGAAATGAACCAAAAATTGATCCGACGACCATTGATTGGAGTCAATACCAATTTAGCAAAACGGTCCCTTTTAGATTTGCCCAACCGCCAGGAGACGGAAATGCCTTGGGAAAAATTAAATTTTTATTTCCAAATAATTTTGCAGTATATATGCATGATACACCAACCAAGAAACTGTTCAATGAAGACGTGAGAGCATTTAGCCATGGCTGCATACGCTTGTCCGAGCCTATGGAATTACTCAAAATTATTGCTTCAATTGATAGCGGTGTAAATTTGGAACGTGCCAATGAGATACTAAAAGGCAAAACAGAAACAAGTATAGGCCTAAAACAAAGCATACCTGTTGACATCGTGTATCTGACTTCATGGGTAGATTATAATGGAACTTTACAATTTAGGGACGACATATACGATTATGATGTCATGCAAAAGAATTAAATAGCTGACTAATCAGCTATTTAATTCTTGATCGCAATAAAAGAAAATTACTCTACAATCTCAACAATTTCGTCTAATGGTAAACGATGCTTTGGCGTTTGGAGATTAGTTCTGTATCCTAATGCAACAAAGAGAGGCATACTTTCTTTAGAATCGTCAATGCCCAAAACTTTTTCTACGTTTTCTCTCTCAAAGCCCTCTATCGGACAACTGTCAATTCCTATCATTGCGGAATAATTCATGATATTCGATGCTGCAATATAACATTGCTTTTCACTCCATGCTTTAATAGATGGCAAAACATGGATATAATTTGCATACTTTTTTATATATGCCTGCGTAGCATCTGCATCTATTCCTTTTCTGGCAAACATAGCCTCATAATATGATGGTGTAGAAACAAGCTTGTGTTTGGCAACGATTGCAATGAGAGCATCACAAGTTGTAATTTGGGCTTGATCCCAACAAAACGGTTTCAAAATTTTTTTAAGTTCTTGGTTTTTGATAACAATAAAACGCCAATGCTCCATGCCAAATGATGACGGAGCTAGCCTAGCAGACTCTAAAATAAAATTTAGATTTTCTTTAGAGATTTTTTTATCATTATCAAACAATTTACATGCATGACGAAAATGCAATACTTCTAATAATTGGCTTATATCTTGCATGACATACCTCCTTTTCAATAATTATAACATAATCAAGTATGCAGGATGTACCGACACGAAAAACTATGGTTCGCTTTTTAATAAAATACCTATAAATGAAGAAAGCGCGGTAATACAAAAAAATAACAATGAAAAAACTACACCGGTATCAGCCGGCAAAGATAAAAAACCTAGACCATATATAAATGTTATCTCTCGCATGCCAATTCCGCCAATGCTCAACGGCAATACTGCAATCACTGATGATAATAAAAAAATAGTCAAAAAAACAATTAAATTATTTTCTGCACCGATCGCATAAACAATAAAAAATGCCGATACAAGTTGTAAAAGTTGTACCGATCCGCCCATAAAGGTAGTTTCCCAAAAAACTGAAAGATAATATCTAAATGCAATAAAAATCAATAAATATAAAGCCGGGAAAGCGACGATTACACCGACTGCAACGATTATATCAAGCCAAAAAAATAGATTATGATAAACACTTATTAAAAACAATAATCCGGCAAAAAAAATCAAAGGAACTAAACCGCTGATTCTGTCTAAAAGTGTAGCCGTGATAAATTTTTTTATGCCGATATTAGGATCGAATCGATTAAGAAGATATATCTTATATCCATCCCCGCCTATGCCTGTAGGTAAAAATAGATTATAAAACATCCCGATATAATAAAGTCTCAGGGCATATAATTGTGTTATCTTTAGGCCTATATGGCAAAAATATATATTAAGCCGTATCGAACTCAAAATCTTAGAAAGATTGAAGAAAATAAATGCTAGGATCAAAAATTTACTATCAGAATGGCTAAAACCAATTAAAACTTTATCAATATTAACTTTGGAAAAGACAAAAAAAAGTGCCAAAAAAGTAAAGCCTACTTTGAGTATGGTTTTGATGACATTTTTACTTTTTTTATCCAAGAAAAATCTCTCTGATCGTGTATGGGGTTTTATTTTGTGATTCAAAATAAGTTCTCATGATCAACTCTGCTATAAATCCGGTTGTAATCAATTGAATACCTGCTATCAACAAAACTATACCCAAGGTTAATAATGGACGATTTCCTATATTTTCGCCGCATAGTTTTAATATGAGTAAGTAAAAATTGATAATTACGCCCAATCCCAAAGAAGCAATACCAAGCCCTCCAAAAAGATGCATCGGTTTGGTCTGATACTTTTGCATAAAAAGCATCAATAACAAATCGCTCATCACTTTGAATGTCCGGCCCAATCCATATTTGGAAACGCCATGAATACGCGCATGGTGTTTGACATCCATTTCAACCATCTTGGCACCATACATTTTTGCTAAAATAGGAATAAACCTGTGGAGTTCTCCATAAAGCCCTAGATTTTTTGCAACATCTTTTTTAAAAACTTTTAACGTACAGCCATAGTCATTGAGATAAACTCCCGTTGATCGACGAATGATATAATTGGCTATTTTACTTGGAATTTTACGGAAAAACATGCCGTCTTGACGATTGGCTCTTCGTCCCGCAACTACATCCCAACCTTCATTTTCAAGTTTAGCCATCATTATAGGGATATCGCTGGGATCGTTTTGTAAATCTCCGTCAATTGTTGCTATAAGCTCACCCGTTGCTGCGTCAATTCCAGCAGACATCGCAGTTGTCTGTCCAAAATTGCGATTGAAAACAATGATTTTTACCCGCTCATCGCTAAGACGTTTCATCTCATTGACGGTATTGTCAGTTGAACCGTCGTCGACCAAAATAAACTCATAGTCAATATCCTTCAAAGCCGAACGCACAGCTTGAAACAATGGGGCAACATTTGCCTCTTCATTCATCATCGGAACTATCAATGAAAGTTTTTTTGTATTACTCATCTTTTACCCTTATTAAGCAAAACCCATTTTTTTGGTATAAAACCTCATAACTTTTGAAATCTTTTAATTTCGAAACTTTTGTAAACACAATATCATTACGATGCGGTTTGTCTCTTGATACCAAATTCTCATAATATACATTAAAAGTCGGAGTATTTACTTTGTACATAATTATATCTTTATATCCACGATCTTTTGCCAAAATTGCCGCTTCCTTGATAGGCTGCTGCATTAATTTTCCATAAGCAGGAATGACTATATAGTTGACACTTATGACCATTGACAAAGCTATACCTATGATAAATGTATCTTTTTTTACTTTTAAAAACAAAAGCAATACAATAAAAACTATCGTACCTACAATAAGCACTCTATATAAAACATCAAAACTATCAAGTGCATTTTCTATCAAAACCGATGCCAAAGCATCATGAATATTTGCCTTGAAAAAAGTAGCGATTTCCGGTAAAAAAAGCAAGATAGTAAGAAGTACCAGCAACGGATATGCCAACCAGGCTTTCGAAAAATTATTCTTAAACTGCAAGCCGGCCAAAATAAACAGCGGTGTATAGCCATAAATTACATAATGCGGCAATTTTGTCCCGGAAAATGAAAAAAACAAAAAAACAAAAAGAAACCAGATAAGCAGATAAAACTCTAAATCACTTTTGAAATAATTTTTGACATTTGTCAATGCTTTGATAGCAAAATAAGTAAAAGGCATTAATCCGACAATTAAAACAGGTACGAAATAAAAAATATTTCCGCTATGTGATTCCATTGGAGAACTAAAACGGCTTATATTATGTTTAAAGAAAAATCCGTCAATAAACAATTGTCCTTGAGCAATATATTCAGCAATGTACCAAGGCGATGCTACTGCTAAAAAAATCAATAATCCGACTGGATTGAATACAGTTTTCAACCATAGTCTAAGCTCGTTCTTAAATGCAAAAAACAAAAAACTTATTATAAACGGTATCATTACTGCAACCGGCCCTTTTGTCAGCATACCTAATGCCATAAATAAAAAAGTAAAGTATATATATTTTTTACCTCGTTGATCATAGAACAAGTAAACACAAAACATACTCAAAGCTATAAATAAATTCAATAACGCATCTGCGATCGCTGCTTTTGCTATCATATTGATCTGAATAGAAACGATCATAAAAAGTGTTGCAAAAAAAGCTGTTCTTATGTCAAAAAATCGTTTAGTAAAGAAATAAATAGCCCCGGCCCATAAAGTTCCTGCAATTGCTGATGGGAGGCGCAATGCAAATTCATTTAGTCCGAATAATTTGACACTAATAAGTTGAAACCAATAGATCAATATCGGTTTGTCAAATCTTAATTCACCATTGAGATAAGTAGTAATATAATCTTTGCCTACTATCATCTCCCTAGTAGCCTCACTAAAAGCCCCTTCATCCAAGTCAAATAACGGAGCAAGAGACAACGGTATAAAAAAAGCGATCAAGATAAAAAAAAGCAATAAAGATATTGAATACTGTCTCGTGTTCATAATAACCCTTTGCTAATATAATATCGATACAGTACAATAGCCGTCATCGTGCCTAAAAACAAAGCAAAAATAACATCGCTTACATAATGAGCTGCAACTACTACTCTGCTAAACGACACGATTATACCCAAAGGCAAAAACAAATATTTCCAACGCGGAAACAATAAACTTAAAGCTACTGCACTAGACATTACCGTGATCGTGTGCCCTGAAGGAAAAGATAAGGAATAAGGATCTATCTCGAACCATCTAAAACCATAAAGATTTTGTTCTAAATAAAGTCCTGGTCTCATTCGACCAAACGGAACCTTTAAAAACCATACTCCAATTCCGGCTACTACATTTGTCATGAAAAAATAAAGCGCCATATGCGCCTTACGAAATTGTTCTGTTTTGTTAAAATAAAAATACAATAAAATAGAAGGAACTAGAAACCATTCACTTTTTCCAAAATTGGTAATCTTTTTAAAAAACATTACTATTTCAGTGGATCTTAGCGCATAAAAATATTCTGCCACCGGTCTATCTATATAATAATAACAAATAATGACCAAAATGAGCGTAGATATAAAAAAAAGGATGCTACGCAATACAAACATTGAAAAAAACCTTATTTTTTAAAATAATATCATAACAGCTCTAAAATATCGCCAAAGCCGAATTTTAAAGACATAATTACAAAATCAATCAACTTTTCTATAATTTTCTGTCATATATTTGTCTCATAATGATACTGTAAACTTTTATATTTTAAAAAATTAAACTTTTTTTGACACTTTTTTGATAAAATCAGATTTCTAAACCAAAGGATCTATAGTGCAACAAAAAAATAATTCATTATATGAAATGCTCATACACATACCTGTATGTACACATGCGAACCCAATAAATATAGTTATAATCAGTGATAAAAAAGAACTTGCAGACGAAATTGCAAAATACAAAGAAATCCACACAGAGCAATTCTCGTCCAACGAAGCCATAGCCAAACTAACAGATATCGGAGAAAACAGTCTGGATGTTATTATTGTTGATGACAAAAATATGTTATCCGATCCATTATTTTGCGGCATTGCCAAAAGAGCTTTAACCTCTAAAGGCGTCATGTCTATTAAGGCTAGCTCATTAACACAAGATAACGCAGCAGCAACTTCTGAATTAAAAGCACTCGGTGAAGATTTCCGTATAGTTATGCCATACGGTTTTATAGACAAAGATGACAACTATTCATACGCATATTTAGCAAGTAACTTTTATCATCCGACAGCTGATATAAATCTTCAAAGAGCAGATCTAACAGATGGTTTTCTTTATTATAATTCAGACATTGCCATTGCGTCATTTGTGATGCCGACATATATACGCAAACAATATCTGGGTCTTATTAAATCTTAATGAAACTTGATCATGCCATTGCCTTGACCGGTGGGATCGCCGTAGGAAAAAGCTCAACCATTTCTTTTATGTCATTGTATGGCTTTAGATGTATAGACGCAGACAAGATAGCCCATCAAACTATTGATGAACAGCGCGATGCTATAATATCTATGTTTGGATCGCATATAGTAAAAGATGAGAAGATAGACAGAAAAGAGGTTGGCAAAATAGTATTTGCAAATGCCAAAATGAGAAGCGAGCTTGAAGCTTTGCTCCACCCTATAATTTATGATAAAATCATAGCACTTGCTAGCCAGGAAGAAAAACGTGGATTTCCATATTTTATAGATATTCCCCTTTTTTTTGAGAACAAAAGGTACAAAATCGATAGATCATTGGTCGTCTATGCTCCAAAAACCGAGCAAATAAAACGCTTAATGAAACGAAATGCTTTGAGTGAATATGAGGCTTTACAGCGCATAGAATCACAAATGGACATAGAAGAAAAAAAACGTCTTGCTACATATGTAATAGACAATAGCAAAGATTTAAAACATTTACAAAAAGAATGCGAAAGAGTTCGCTATATTATTTTGCATGACTACAAGGACAAATAATGACTGTAACAAAATACAACGCAAGCGGAAATGATTTTATAATATTTCATGCAGAAGAAAAACAAGACCGATCGGATCTGGCCATCAAACTTTGTCATAGACATAGCGGTGTAGGAGCTGACGGCATGGTGGTACTGATCCCTCACGAAAAATATGATTTTGAATGGGAATTTTATAATAGTGACGGCAGTATAGCATCGATGTGCGGCAATGCGTCAAGAGCTGTGGCACACTATGCGCATGAAAAGGGAATATCAATAGGAAATGAATCTATATTTCTCACTGGCGCAGGCGTAATACATGCAACAATAAACGGTGATTATGTAGTATCGGATATGGTACCTCCAAAGATCATAGATAAGCAAATAATTGAACATAATGAAACATGGTGGCTTATAGATACCGGGGTGCCTCACTTGGTGACCTTTAGAGATGATATTACTTCGTTTGATCTGACGCAAGCAAGAGAGCTTAGAGAAAAATACAATGCCAATGTAAACATCGCTACCATAAAAGATGACAAATTATTTGTCAGAACATATGAGCGGGGGGTGGAAGATGAAACGCTTGCTTGCGGCACAGGAATGGTAGCTTGTTTTGTAAGGGCGCATATGCAAGGTGATTTATCATCACAAATACAGGTGTTTCCAAAAAGCGGAGAAGAGATCTATATAAACTATAATGATGGAATATACAGTTTTGGAGGCAGAGTAACTAAAGTGTTTGTCGCAGAAGTTTTTATATAAAAAGTTAAAAAAAGTTTTTTATCTTTTGTTTAAAAATAACAGCAATTTTTATAAATTTAACTGTGATATATCCGATAATTGCACCAAAAACCGTCTCTAGAATAA
This sequence comes from Sulfurovaceae bacterium, assembly GCA_028715055.1. GTDB lineage: Bacteria > Campylobacterota > Campylobacteria > Campylobacterales > Sulfurovaceae > BN30871. The sequence goes on along the minus strand of JAQTLE010000003.1, from coordinate 161,229 downwards.
ATATTGCAAGCCAATACAAACTAATAAAATAATGATGCAACATCTCTTCGATGGTGTAAAACAGTCCGGTTTGATGGGCGATTATACCGCCGCCGACAGCCAGCATGGCAACTGTGCCGATAATCGAAATACTTTTAATAAGATGAGGAACTGTGTATACAAGGCTATCACCGATTTTGTTTGCCAACCCGCTTGTTCGTGCTTGCAAGAAAAATCCTATATCATCTAGCTTGATAATAAAAGCCACTATGCCATATACTGCCAATGTGGTAATAAATCCTACTGCAACAAGAATGATTAATTTGGTAATTATTTCAATATGACTCAAAAGAGAAAGGGCTAATACCATGATCTCCAATGACAATATAAAATCTGTTTTAATAGCACTTTTGACTTTGCGTGTCTCAAAATGTTCCGTACTTAATTCTTCGATGGTCTCTTTTTGACCATGAGCTTCGTGATGATCAAAGAATTTCTCCAAAACACTATCTACCCCTTCATAGCTCAAATATAATCCACCAAATATCAAAATTGGCTTCATGAGCCATGGCGCAATAGCACTGATTATAAGTATCAAGGGTATAATAATAACCTTGTTAAGCATACTTCCTTTGGCTATTTTCCATACTATAGGCAGTTCTCTAGCTGCTGCTTTTCTCTTGGCCTCAGCACCTATGGACTCACGCAACTTTTCCAATTCTTCTGATACAACTTGTTTTGTTTTTGGTTCAAGTGATTTAATATTAGACTTTAGTTCTTCTATAGAATGAGCCTTTTTTATCTCTTGTTGCAAAATACTAGTTGTGGTTTCATTTGTAAGATTTGCAATTGCAGCAAGATCATCTACTACAACACCGGAAGATTTAGCACTTGCTATTTTGGTATATGTGGCTATATCATCAAGCATAACGGATGTATTATCCAAAGAACTTGCAACTGCCTTGCTGCTACTAGCCATTGTTTGACCTGCGAGTGAACTTATATCATCAGTAAGTGCAGCTAAATATCCCAAAATTCCGGCCAAATAAATATCCTGATTATAATTGTTTTTATTATCAAGATTTTAGCATAAGTTTAGACAAGGGCTGTTGGAGTGTTATTCGTTTATTACAAATATGATAAACTAAATATATGCAGTGATAGTCATTGCGATAAACAAAGTGAAAAAACAATTCACAACAACCTGTCATGCTGAATTTAGTTCAGCATCTCTTTTTAGATCCTGAAACAAGTTCAGGATGACTGAGTTTCGGGTTCTGTATGACGATAACATATCCTCGTATAATTAAAAGTCACAAAGCAATCCATGAAATTGCTATTATTTACTTGGGGGTTAAATTATCAAAGAAGAAATTTATCCACCAAGCCATTAATGGCTTGGTGGATGAGAAGATTAAAATTTATATGTCAAACCGACATTGATAGTATATACAGTATCATCCCAAGTGGACGTTAGAGTACTCTCCCGCTCTAGATCTATAGTTGTACTTGAACCGTCTTTGTCTAGCAAACGTACATAGTCAGCAAATATTGAGATGTTCTCTGTGATTTCATATGAAGCACCAAGACCCCATTGGAAATCATTTTCATCCAACCATTTACCGCCATTATCACTCAATCTTACATTGCCACCACCTAATAATGCATATATATCAAATTGATCGGTTACCGGGTACATAGGCTTGACATAAACACCCCAAGCTTTTAACTTTTCATCATCGGAAATGCTGCCTGAAGCGCTACCGTGCGGGGAACCATTGAGATAATAGCTCTCTGACCAGTCCCAATCATTATTTCCTAAAGACCACCAATATCTGCCTTCTAATGCGATGTATTTATTGAACTTGTATCCGGCTTGAGCCATGATACCGTTATAATCCACCTTTCCCGTCCCGACTGTTCTCTCCAGGTCGGTACCAGTATCAAGGGTATCATCATAATCCTCTTTCGTTTTTTCTCTGCTATAAGCGACACCTAGATAAAAACCACTTTCATCTTCAACCATTACCGGCGCAGGCGCAGGGACTACAACTTCCGGCTCAACCGGCTCTATATCTCCACCCGCTACTGCGAATGCACTCATTGATAATACTGTAACTACTGATAATGTGAACTTTTTCATAATTTTTCCTTTTCATTATTATAGTTTCCGTAATGGAAATGGATGTTTATCCTTTTATTCCATCTGCTAAAGCAAATGCATCTATTAACAAACCAACAAATTTCGAAACCATTTCTTTTATAATTCCTCCTTATATTGTTTCATTACACTTCAACTATACTACATTTACTATTAAAAGTCAATATAAATGATTAAAAAATAGGAAATTAATAAAAAGTATCATTTCATTTTAAAAAGAGATTTAAACAGAGAGAAATATGCTTGACAATCAATTAATTGGTCGTCAAGCAAGAAGATTAAAATCTATATGTTAGACCGCCGTTGATAGTGTAAACATCTTTAAATGAAGTATTAATAACAACAACACCTCCCAAATCATAACTCTTGTCTACGCTATGAGCAAGATTTACATAATCTGCAAATATCGAAAGATTGTCTGTTATTGCATAACTTACACCTCCGCCCCATTGGAAACCATTTTTATCTAACACTTTGTCCGTACCCAAAAATGTTTTAACATCGGCATTATCTGTTTTTAATTGAGTATTACCATACCCTGCCAATCCGTAAATACTAAATTGCTCAGTTACCGGGAACATTGGTTTAGCAAAGATACCATAAGCATTTAAATCTATATTTGATTCACCAGACCCAGGAGAGCCATTAAAATCGTCATAACTATATGATGCCTTTAAATTAGAGCCGTACCAATACCTTCCTTCTAGTGCAAAATACTTATTAAATTGATATCCGGCTTGTCCCATGAATGCAGATTCGTTACTAACTTTTGCTTGTCCGTCGCCAAGTGGTATGCCAGTAACCGTCGCCCAGTCAAAATTTACTTTAGTAGTAACACTACTATAAGCAACTCCCAGATATAAGCCACTATCATCTACTACCACCGGTTCAGGTGCAGGCGCAGGGACTACAACTTCCGGCTCAACCGGCTCTATATCTCCACCCGCTACTGCGAATGCACTCATTGATAATACTGTAACTACTGATAATGTGAACTTTTTCATAATTTTTCCTTTTTCATTATTATAGTTTCCGTAATGGAAATGGATATTTATCCTTTTACCCCATTTGCTAAAACAAATGCACCTATTAACAAGCCAACAAATTTCGAAACCATTTCTTTTATAATTCCTCCTTATATTGTTTTATTATGTCCCAACTATACTCCATTTACTATTAGAAGTCAATATAAATGATAAAAAATCGAAAATTAATAAAAAGCATCATTTTATTTTAAAAAGAAATTTAAACAGAGAGAAATATGCTTGACAATCAATTAATTGGTCGTCAAGCAAGAAGATTAAAATTTATATGTTAAACCAACGTTAACAGTATAAACTTTATCGTTCCAATTATGTTCGCCCATTGAACCTACTTCAGTCCCATTATTACTAGTATCCCACGCTATGCCGCCATCTTTGTTAAGAAGATTTACATAGTCAAGGAATATGGAGACATTGTCAGTGATCTTATATGAAGCACCAAGACCCCATTGGAAATCATTTTCATCAAGCCGGTCGAAGTAATCATTTTTCAATGTGACATTACCGCCACCTAACAATGCATAAATATCCAATTTATCAGTAACCGGGTACATAGGCTTGGCGTATATCCCCCAAGCTCTCAACTTTTCACCATAATCAACATTAAAATCGAAAGACGTTGGAGTTCCACCATTTACAGTATAGCTTCCTTTAACAGACCTGTCACTATTGCCAAGAGACCACCAATATCTGCCTTCTAAAGCTATATATTTATTGAATTTATATCCGGCCTGTGCCATAATAGCATTATAGTCTACATCTCCTTTTCCAGACCATTCAACAAGGTTTCCTTTGACAATATCCGGAGCAACAGTACCTATATCAATATATCTTTGGTTATACCCATTAAAATCTCGCGTCCAATCCGCTCTGCTATACGCAACCCCTAGATAAAAACCGCTTTCATCTTCCATAACTACCGGCGCAGGAACTACAACTTCCGGCTCAACCGGAGCTATATCTCCACCTGCTACTGCAAGTCCGCTCATTAATAACAATCCAACAACTACTGATCCGCTAAATTTTTTCATAACTTCTCCTTTTAGTGTTTTATTACACTTCTACTATAGCACTATTAATACTTGAATGTCAATATAAATGATTAAAAAATTAAAAATTAATGAAAAGTATCATTTTTTTTATTTCTTCATAGAAATAGTCATTGTGATGAATAAAGTGACAAAACAAGAATAATAATAAAAATGGAGTTTAAATGATTTTTAGAAGCTTTTAAAATTTAATAAATGCAAGCTATTATGGTTGTTTAAAAAGAAGGAATTTACCTGCCAAGCCATGCATACGCGCCTTGGCAGATAAGGTAGGATTAAAATTTATATGTTAAACCGACATTGATTGTATAAAGGGTACTATCTAAGTCTGCATTGTAATCTCCGGATATGTCATGATATATGAATGAACCGTTTTTGTCTAACAAACGTACATAGTCGACAAACAATGAAAGATTTTCAGTAAATTTATATAAAGCACCTATACCCCATTGGAAATCATTTTCATCGAGTAATTCACCATAATAATCTTCACTTATTTTAACATTTCCGTAACCCAACAATGCATAGATATCAAATTTATCAGTTACGGGGTACATAGGCTTGACATAAATACCCCATGCTTTCATTTTATGATCACCACCCCTGCCAGAAATATTTACTGGATTAGCATAATTTACATAATAATCCGCAGAAACAGAGGCTTCAGGACTTCCTAGTGAATGCCAATACCTACCTTCTAATGCGAGATATTTATTGAATTTGTATCCGGCTTGCGCCATTATGGCATTAAAATCTACATCATACTTTCCAAATACTTGGTAATAATCCATAGAATCATAAAAATCAGCATAAAAATCACCTTTATACCTTGCTGCACTATAAGCAACCCCCAGATAAACACCGCTATCATCTTCTACTATCGGTGCAGGTGCAGGGACTACAACTTCTGGCTCAACTGGCTCTATATCTCCGCCTGCTATTGCGAATGCGCTCATTGATAATACTGTAACTACTGATAATGTGAACTTTTTCATAATTTTTCCTTTTCATTATTATAGTTTCCGCAATGGAAATGGACGTTTATCCTTTTACCACATCTGCAAAAGCAAATGCATCTATTAACAAACCAACAAATTTTGAAACCATTTCTTTTATAATTCCTCCTCATGTTATTTTATTATGCTTCTACTATATTCCATTAACTATTAAAAGTCAATATAAACAAGAAAAAAATTTGATTAATGAGAAATATGATTTTTCTTATTAATACCATATCATGCACTGTAAAACAACAAAATAGAAGTTTTTGTGATAAAATGGACATTAGGATTTTGGTCCAATGGACCAAAATCACAACCTATATAAAAAGCTCTAGAAGTTGTGTGTCAAAATCCAAGATGCACAGTAGCCGAAATTTAAAAATTCTTTTACTGGATATTTGATGGTACATAAAAAATTTTCTAACAAACTATTACGCTTTTGGAAAAAACTTGGACCTGGACTGATCACTGGCGCTAGCGATGATGACCCATCAGGCATAGCAACCTATTCTCAAGCCGGTGCACAATATGGGCTTGCCACACTTTGGGCCGCGCTTATTACTTTTCCGCTTATGGCCTCGATCCAAGAAATGAGTGCTAGAATAGGCATGGTTACATCGCAAGGCTTAACGGGAACATTGAAACAATATTATTCAAAGCCTATTTTGTACCTAACACTGCTTTTTAGTTTTCCAGCCATTGTGATGAATATAGGAGCAGATATCGCGGGAATGGGTGCTGTTGGCAATTTATTATTTCCTTCTATCGACGCTATATACTTTAGTGTTTTTTTTACTCTTCTTATTTTGGCTCTGATAATCTATCTGCCATATAAAAAAATAGCATCTATTTTAAAATATCTATGTATCGTTTTAATAGTATATTTCATAGTTCCATTCCTATACAAACAAGATCTGATAGAAATTTTTAAGGCCACATTTATTCCATCTATAAAATTTGACAAAGATTTTATCAGTATTTTGGTGGCAATACTTGGAACAACCATTTCTCCTTACCTATTCTTTTGGCAGGCAACAATGGAAGCTGAAGACATGAAGCATAAGAAAAAACATTTGATGGTAAACAAAAAAATCATACATGAAATGCAGCAAGATGTCGACTTTGGAATGTTTCTTTCAAATGTCACAATGTGGTTCATCATTCTTACAACCGGCACTGTATTGTTCAGAGGCGGCATTCATCAAATTGATACCGTTGAACAAGCAGCTCAAGCACTACGGCCACTTGCAGGAGAAGGAGCATATTTACTTTTTGCAGTTGGGATAATTGCCACCGGACTTTTAGCAATTCCGGTTTTGAGCGGCTCACTATCATATATTTTTTGTGAAACATTCGGATGGAAACAAGGCCTTGATGATAAATTTAACGAAGCAAAATCATTTTATACCATAATAGCGATATCGTTAATTTTAGGATTATCATTAAACTATATAGGCATCAGTCCAATTAAGGCATTGATCTATTCTGCAATTCTTTATGGGCTAACGGCACCTGTACTTATTGCAGTAATATTGCATATTTGTAACAATAAAGAAGTTATGGGCAAATACACTAACGGAAAAATATCAAACATACTCGGATTTATAACATTGCTGCTTATGACATTTGCCGCTATTGCGTTGATTTACCTTCAATTTTCATAATAATTGTAACAAATGAATAATAAAGATTCTAAAAATATAATATAAAAATTGTAGTATTAAAAATTAGTTATAATTTTTTAAAGTTATAGGACTTGATTTAGAAAAATGAATATTTAAAGTAGTGGCCGGGAGAGGGGGATTCGAACCCCCGGAGGTGTTACCCTCGCCGGTTTTCAAGACCGGTGTATTCAACCGCTCTACCATCTCCCGATGTGATTAAAATATGGAGGTGCCACCCGGATTTGAACCGGGGATAGCAGCTTTGCAGGCTGCGGCCTTACCGCTTGGCGATGGCACCACATATTCAGTGGTGCCCGGAACTGGACTTGAACCAGCACGGCTGCAATAGCCGGGGGATTTTAAGTCCCCTGTGTCTACCATTCCACCATCCGGGCAATGACAACATCCATATTTATAGATTTTATCAATATTGATCTTCATTTTATGGAGCGGGCGAAGGGATTCGAACCCTCGACCCTAACCTTGGCAAGGTTATGCTCTACCCCTGAGCTACGCCCGCATCACGCCATAAATGGGATAGAATTATAGCCAAAAAATATATGAATGTAAAGAGTAAAAACAAAAAATATTATAAATTTTTCGCTTTAGTAGGATAAAGTCCGATTCTTGAGTCTAAAAATGATATAATCAAAATAAAAATTGAGGACATATAGTGAGAAGTAATGAAATTAAAATAGGCGCCAAACGTGCACCGCACAGAAGTTTGTTGCGCGCTACAGGACTAAAAGAAGAAGATTTCAATAAACCATTTATCGGTGTTGCAAACTCATTTATAGAAATAATTCCCGGGCATTTCTTTTTGGACAAAGTAAGCGATATTGTAAAAGACGAGATAAGAAAAGCCGGGTGCGTGGCTTTTGAGTTTAACACCATAGGTGTTGACGACGGTATTGCTATGGGACACGATGGTATGCTTTATTCATTGCCAAGCCGCGAGATAATTACAAATTCAATCGAAACAGTTATGAATGCGCATATGTTAGATGCGATGATAGCTATACCAAACTGTGACAAAATAGTCCCAGGTATGATTATGGGGGCTTTGAGAGTAAACGTGCCGACTATATTTGTAAGCGGTGGGCCAATGGCAAAAGGATACAAAAAAGACGGCACGCCAATTGATCTTACGACTGCTTTTGAAGCTGTCGGAAAATATGAAGCCGGCGAGATAGATGCTAACGAACTTTATGATATAGAATGCAATGCTTGCCCGAGCGGTGGAAGCTGTAGCGGTATGTTTACAGCAAATTCCATGAATACACTTATGGAAGCTATGGGTATTGCACTTCCAGGAAATGGCACTATTCTAGCACTTACAAAAGAACGTGAAGAATTATATAGAAAAGCTGCTAGACGTATTTGTGAAATTGCTCTAATGAATGAAAAAGATCAAGAAAAATACAAAATACAAAATATAATCAATGAAAAAGCTGTTCACAATGCATTTGCAGTGGATATGGCGATGGGTGGAAGCAGCAATACCGTACTTCATATGCTTGCAATTGCTAAAGAAGCTAATGTCGATTTTAAATTGGAAAATATAAATGCCATATCTAAAAAAGTTTCACATATTGCAAAAATTGCCCCATCGCTTTCAACTGTTCATATGCAAGACATTGACAAAGCCGGTGGAGTGAGTGCCGTAATGCACGAGATGAATAAGCGTGGCGATGATATATTGCTTGACAATTTGACAATTTCTGGCGAAAGTATAAAAGAACGCATCGCGGGTAGTGAAATCAAAGATACAAATATCATTCATACTGTAAATAATCCTTATAGCCAAGTTGGCGGATTGGCTATACTATATGGTAACTTGGCAGAAGAAGGTGCTGTTATAAAAACTGCTGGCATTACGGGAGGTCGCACACTTACAGGAACCGCCGTTTGCTTTAATTCTCAAGAAGAGGCAATAAAGGGAATTGTTGGCGGAAAAGTAAAAGCCGGAAATGTAGTTGTTATCAGATATGAGGGTCCAAAAGGCGGACCTGGAATGCAAGAGATGCTAGCGCCTACTAGCCTTATTATGGGCATGGGGCTTGGAGCTGATGTTGCATTGATCACAGACGGAAGATTTAGTGGAGCTACAAGAGGTATGAGCATAGGACACGTATCTCCAGAAGCGGCTGAGGGCGGACTTATTGGAATTATTGAAGATGGTGATGAAATATTTATAGATGTTGACAACTATATACTAGAAGCAAATCTTACATTTGAAGAAATAGCAAAAAGAAGAGATCTTTTCAAACCTATCGTAAAACCGTTAACAAGCAGATGGCTAAAACAATATCGCGCATTAGTAACAAATGCTAGCAATGGAGCCGTACTCGAAGCAGAGTAATGGCGATGCTTAGACGTAACGTCTAGCTCCCATAAATCTCGCGCTGTAAAATGGATGTTCAAGACTTGTAATAACAACCATGTGTTTTGCAGAACTTGCATGTATAAATTTATTGTCTCCTATGTACATTCCTACATGGTTGACACCTTCTCTTTCATTTCTAGAAGTATCAAAAAAGATCAAATCCCCTTTTTGAAGTTCTGCTCTAGCTATAGCAATACCTTTATGGAATTGCTCAACCGCTCTTCTAGGCAACTCTATACCTTTTGTTCTATAAAGAAATGAGGTAAAACCGGAACAATCAAACGTTTTTGGCCCAGTTGCACCCCATACATATCTATGACCCAACATTTTTTGTGCATTAAATGGAAGTGAAGCTGTTTCAAGAGCATCTGAGAGAAAATTATCTTTTTCTTTTATAATGCTATGTGTTGTATTGAAAGTTATATTATTACCAAAACCTTGTCGTCTACTATAGCGACTTTCTGGAATAGTAATTTTTCTGCCTATTTCAAGCTTTTCCCCAAGCGAGATATTGTTTGTGTGTCTAAGCTTGGCTGTATCAATATGATACTTGTGTGCGATAGCTGTAAGAGTATCGCCTTTTTTTATTTTATAATTTTCTGCATTCGCAAAAATAGTAGATGTGAGCATCAATGATGCAGTAAATAATATAGTTTTTTTCATTCGAATCCCCCGTTTTCGATTTATAGTTTAGAATTCTAGCTGATTAAAATTAATGAATTGTTAACAAAGTTATAAGATATGTGAATTAAAATAGGAGAAAAAAGGTGGTAAATTACCACCTTTTTAGTTTTATTGGAAGTTATTTAGCAAGAGCTTCTTTTGAAGATTTTGCAACTGCTGCAAAGCTTTCAGGGGCATTCATAGCCATATCAGCTAGGATTTTTCTATCAAGCTCTATGTTAGCAAGTTTTAAGCCATGCATAAATCTTGAATAGCTCATGTCATTTAATCTTGCTGCTGCATTGATACGTACGATCCAAAGTCTTCTAAAGTCTCTTTTTTTACGTCTTCTGTCACGATATGCATAGACTAATGATCTTTCAAGCTGTTCTTTTGCTTTTCTAAAATGTTTTCTTCTAGCGCTATAAAAGCCTCTAGCTTGTTTTAATAGTTTTTTATGTCTTCTGCGTCTTACTACGCCTGTTTTAACTCTCATGGTGTTCCTTTACCTTGTGTTTTGAGGTGTCAAGCTATCAATTTTGCTTGAACTTGCCCCATATGTGATGGGGGACATTTGGCGATTTCTCGCGAGCTAGATATTAGCGTAATTACGCGATCATCTCTTTGATTTTTTTAGCGTCACTAGCATTAACATACTTAGGGCTATTCATTTGTCTGTGATGTTTGCCATCAACTTTAGTCAAAATGTGGCTTCTAAACGCTGTTCCACGTTTAATAGCACCACTTTTTTTGATCTTAAAGCGTTTGACAGCACCTTTGACACTTTTCATTTTAGGCATATGTCTTCCTTTTAAAATTTTTCTCATAGAAAATGGGACGCTATTATAGCATAGAAGATTAAAAATTAGATAAAAATTTTATAAGATCAAATGTTAAGATATTTATGTTTCAAGACAACCTTCCTATCGTACAATATTTGGATAAATACGAGCACTTATTATTACTAATACAACAAGAACCACAAAAAGAACTCCAAAATCAGTCCAAAGCTCAACCATCTGAGGCTGAGCTCCAAAAAGAAGTAATTTTCGCAGACCATCAACCTGATAGGTAAGCGGATTTAAACGTGAAGTAACCTGAAGCCAATGCGGCATCATAGATATGGGATATATGGCATTGCTGGCAAAAAATAAAGGCATTGTAAGCACCTGACCAATTCCCATAAAACGTTCTCGTGTTTTAACAAGACAGGCGATAATGAGCGAGAAAGTCGAGAAAACACTAGCGCCAAGGAGAATTAGCATCACAACCCCGAATAATGAAACAACATCCCAATGTATATTCACGCCGAGAAATATTCCTAGGGCAATAACCATGATTGCCTGAGTCATAGCACGAATCCCCCCTCCAAATGCCTTGCCCAACACTAGTGCTGCACGTGGCGTAGGGCTTGCTAGAAACTTGTGAACGATTCCCAAGTCACGTTCCCATATAATTGAGATACCGTTGAAGATTGCTATAAAAAGGATACTTTGGGCAAGAATACCTGGAAGTAGAAAATCTATATAGGGCAAATTGCCGGTCTGCACGACATGACCACGGCTGATTACCTGTCCGAAGATAACCAACCACAGAATTGGCTGCACGGCGCGTGTAGCAAGTTCTGTCGGATCATGCCTAAGTTTACGGATATCCATCTGCGCGATTGCAAACGTCTTACGTAGGAAATCCACGAGCATCTTAAATGGAGAATGGAGAGCTTCATCCTTATGTAAGACTGCTAGCGGCTCGGAGGTTCTGGTTGCCAGATCATAATCACCCTTCTGTTCATGTAAGCCGCTTGTATAGTAAGTAAATACATCATCAAGCGTCGCACTTGGACCGATCCTAGCCTTTAGAGCATTTGGTGTATCGATGGCTTGCAAACGACCGTTGTACAAGATCGCTACTCTATCACACAGTGCTTCAACCTCGTCCATGTAATGAGTAGTAATAACAATTGTGCTGCCATATTCGGCATTGAGCCGACCAATACGATCCCAAACTTTATGTCGCGCGAGAGGATCAAGACCAACTGTGGGCTCATCTAAAAAAAGGACTTTTGGGTGATGAAGCATCGCTTGCGCGATCTCAAGCCTGCGAATCATGCCTCCTGAATAAGTACGCACTAACTTATCTGCTACATCTGTAAGATCCATGAAAACAAGAGCTTCTTCAATTCGTTCATGTTGTTGTGCATACGGAATGTCAAAAAGCTTTGCAAAAACGAGCAAATTTTCATACCCAGTCAACTCACTATCTGCCGATACTGATTGAGGAACATAACCAATGACTTTTCTGACACTAGAGGCATTATCTACAATATCATAGCCTGCTACCGTAGCAGAACCTGCACTTGGTGGAAGAAGCGTTGTAAGCATTTTAATTGTAGAAGTCTTGCCAGCACCATTTTGCCCTATTAGACCGAAAATTTCACTCGCTTCTATATCAAGATTGAGTCGGTCGACAGCGGTTATATCACCATGGATGAGAGTGAGATCACGCATAAAGATAATAGGAAATGCCATATTTATCCTTTTTCATAATTAGTGGTTCACATAATTAACAAATACCATTTACCAATATTCTACCATTGAAATCTGCTATTGAATTAAAAACCCAATAACTAGAAAAATCCTAAGCATTTATTTGATCATGGATTTAGCTGGCCCGATGAATAAGACTAGGCTACTTTTGCATACAATTTTCTCTAACATCTTATCTGTCGAATGATTAAAATTATATCATATTTGCGCACTCCTGACAATTATGCTTATTATTTGTAAGAAAGAAAGTAAAGCTCGCTCCTATAATTTGCGTAGGAGCGTATAGTGATATTAAATGTAATTTTTACAAGAAACGAAGAAATTAATTATTGCGGTTTTACTTTTTATTTGGGACGACATACATACTCATATATCTTCCCTCTTGTTGAATATCTTTTTCTATTGTTGCTACATCTTCAAGCATAGGCCATACTTTTTTAAGTACATCAGCACCCCATTCCGGGTTTGCCATTTCACGGCCTCTAAGAAATACTCTTAGCTTGACATGCTTGCCTTTTTCTAAGAATTCTCTAGCATGCTTGACTTTATAATTGACATCATTTTCTGCGATTTTACAAGAAAATTTAATCTCTTTGATCTCAATGATTTTTTGATTTTTCTTGGCTTCTTTTTTGCGTTTTTCTACTTCATAACGATGCTTGCCGTAATCCATTACTTTAGCTACAGGCGGATTGGCATCTGGTGAAATAAGCACCAAATCCAAGCCTTTAGTTTCTGCTATCTTGAGTGCGGCATCTCTGGCGATAATACCGAATTGTTCACCATCATCCCCAATGACTCTTAACTCTTTTGCAATTATCTCATCATTAATGAGAGTTTCGTCTTTCTTGCCTTTAGTTTTTGTATTAAACTGCTTGCTCAAATCTTTCCTTCTTGAAGTTGTTTGCTTAATTGTATCATAAATTCCTCTTGAGTTAGATTATATTGAGTTTTTGCTCTTCTATCGCGAATGGCAACGCTTTTGTTTGCTACCTCTTCATCTCCTATGATAACTACGTACGGCACTCTTTGCTTTTCAGCGTTTCTTATTCTTTTGTTTAAACTATCATTTTTATCATATATCTCGCTATCTATATCTATGTTCATCATAGCTTTTTGTAAGCTTTTTGCATATGGGGCGTGAGTCTCTGCTATCGGTACGAAAATCACTTGAGTTGGAGCTATAAACAATGGGAACTCTCCGGCAAAATGTTCTGTAAGAATAGCTATGAATCTCTCAAATGATCCTAAAATCGCACGGTGAATCATGACCGGTTGTTTGCGTGTATTGTCTTCTGCTACATATTCTACGCCGAATCTCTCTGGCAAGTTAAAGTCTACTTGAATGGTGCCACACTGCCATTTTCTGCCAAGTGCATCAGTGATCTTAACGTCTATCTTAGGGCCATAAAATGCACCGCCGCCCTCATCTATACCGTAAGGAAGATTATTTTCATCAAGTGCTTCACGTAGTGCTGTAGTGGCTATCTCCCAAACTGCATCATCGCCTATGGCTTTTTCCGGTTTGGTAGATATCTCCATGGTATATTCAAAACCGAATTTTTTCATAACACTGTCTACAAATTCTACAACTTCAAGAACGACAGGCTTGATCTGTTCTGGTGTACAAAATATATGTGCATCATCTTGTGTAAATTCTCGTACACGAAGCAGTCCATGAAGTACACCTGATTTTTCATGGCGATGCACTACTCCATATTCATAATATTTGAGTGGCAAATCTCGATAGCTCTTACCGGATTGTTTAAATATCTGTATATGACCTATACAGTTCATAGGCTTGATGCCATATTCTTGCTCATCGATTTCAGTCAGGTACATATTTTCACCGTAACAGGCATAATGTCCGGATATTCTCCACATATCAGCTTTAAGAATTTCGGGTCCGCGTACCGGCTCATAACCTCTTTGGCGATGTGCTTTATGTAAAATGGCTTCTAGTTTTGCTCTTAGTCTTGCACCTTTTGGCAACCAAAACGGCAAACCGCCGCCGGCTTCTTCATTGAACATAAAGAGTTCAAGCTCACTGCCAAGTTTGCGGTGATCTCTTTTTTTAGCTTCTTCGATCATATCAAGGTGTGCCTTGAGAGATTCTTTGTCAGCAAATGCTATTCCGTAAATTCTTGTCAACATCTCTGCTTTTTCATCTCCACCCAGATAAGCCCCTGCTACTCTTGTGAGTTTGAAATTGTGCAAGAATCCTGTAGTAGGCACATGGGGCCCTCGGCATAGATCTTCAAAATCACCTTGTTTATAGATAGAAACTTCATCGTCTGTGATACGAGACAAAACGGCTAGCTTTAGATCATCGCGGGCAAATTTACTCATCGCTTCACTTTTGCTGATCATATATTTCTCGATAGGAGCTTTTTTCTTGATGATCTCTTTCATCTTTTGCTCTATGGTTTTGAGGTCTTCTTCCCCGATTTTTTTATCTACTCTAAAGTCATAATAAAAACCTTCATCTACGACCGGCCCTACGAAAAATTGTGCATTTCCATAAAGCTCCAATATTGCCTGAGCCATAAGATGTGCCGTAGAGTGACGAATGATCTCTAATGCTTCTGGAGAATTATCATAATATATTTCTTTTAGCCCCGCTCCAGAAATGATACTCTGAGTGTCTAGCAATGTTCCATTGGCGTCTATATAACCAATAACTGTTTTGTTCATTTGAAAAACCTTGTAAATGTCTTGAAAATGGCATTATTATATCGAAAAGTAGTAATAAGTGGATTAAATGGGAAATTATTGAGAATGGTGATCCCGATTGGACTCGAACCAACGACCCCTACCATGTCAAGGTAGTGCTCTACCAACTGAGCTACGCGATCACTAAAATTAGAATTGAAAGTATAGCAAAAATTGCTTTAAGGTAAACAAATAAAAGCGTCACTGCCCTAGAATCGCTCAAGCTTTTTTAGAACTACTGCAAAAAAACTTGACTTTCAATGTCATTAGGGTAACAATATTTATTATTGCTCTACCCTTCGACCTGATATCTTTCTTATGCCTCTATGTAATCCAGATCAGCATGAAAAGTTTCGTGAGTCATATATAGCATCACAAATCCTAATGCAAATACCACAATTCCTACCACTGCTCCTGCACCCAATACTCCCATACTGTCTTTAAGGAGCATAAAGCTAGATGTTACAGGTACGACCGATCCTCTTACAAAATTCGGTACTGTAGTCGCTACTGTTGCTCGAATATTTGTTCCGAATTGTTCTGCTGCCATAGTGATAAATAATGCCCAATAACCGCAAAAGGTACCAAGCAAAAACATTGCAAAATAAAACTCATTTGCACTTGCGCCTTGCAAACTGTAATAATAAAATACAGTCAATGCTGAAATCCCTAAAAATATAGTGTATGCTTTTTTTCTGCTTTGAAGTTTTTGAGACAACATTGCACTTGCAAGATCACCTACACTTAGACCGATATAACAATACATTAGTGCCATACCGGCTTTTACTTCTCCAACGATTGAAAGCTCTTTTGCAAATTCGGGAGAAAACATTACCAAAATCCCAACAACATACCAAAGAGGTATACCTATGATTATGGCTTTTATATATTTTATAAAAAGATCCTTTCTTTTAAATAGCCAAAAAAAATCACCTTTTTTAATGTCATCGCTTACATGATGCATGAACATATCCGATTCTCTGACCTTAAATCTCAGAATCAACAATAAAAGACCAAGCGCTCCTCCAAAAATATATGCGTTTCTCCAGTCAAATGTTGATGCTACAATGTTTGCCGCCACAACTCCTAGAACACCAAAAGCTGCAATTGCCATTACTCCATAACCTCTAAATTCTTTCGGTAATATCTCAGCTACCAACGTAACACCTGCTCCAAGTTCGCCTGCTAACCCAATGCCTGCAATAAATCTAAGAAACGCATATTGCTCTACGTTTGTAACAAAAGCATTTAATGTATTTGCGATAGAATACATTATAATAGATGCAAAAAGTACGGACATTCTTCCTCTTTTATCACCCATGATGCCCCAAATGATTCCGCCAAGCAGCATCCCAAACATTTGAGCATTTAAAATTATAGAACCCCATTCCATTATACTATTTTGATCAAGACCGAGTTCGGCTAAGCTTTTTACTCTTACAACACCAAAAAGTATAAGATCATATATATCAACAAAATAACCCATGGCTATAACTATGACCGGGAGTACAAGAACTTGACGAATTGTAGACAACATATCAGTTTTCCTCAGGAGCATTTAAAGTACTATGTTTTATGCCGTAGAAAAAATATATTAATGCACCTATTATACTCCAAGCAATAAATCTCATCCATGTTTCAAAAGAAAGGCCATACATAATAACTGCCAATAAAATAAGATTCAATGGCAACAAAAACCAAGCAAAAGGAGTTTTAAATCCTACTTTTAGACGAGGGTCTCTATTTTTTCTCAATATTACAACAGTAACACCTATCATAAAATAAGCAAAAAGCGTACCTATATTGATAAGCTCTGCCAATACACCAAGAGATATAAATCCAGCAACAAATGTGGCGATAATACCGGTTATTATAGTAATTTTATAAGGGGTATTTGTTTTTGGATGAAGAGCAGCTAGACTCTTTGGAAGCAATCCGTCTCTTGAAAGAGCATACACTACTCTAGTAAGCCCTATTCCCATAACGATAAGAACTGAAGTGATGGTAATTACTGCTCCTAATGCTATAGTTAATCCAACTACCGGTTCGTTTAATTGGTACATTGCAAATGCTAATGCATCAGGTACATCCAGTTTATTATAAGGAATTATAGCCGTTAACACAAAACTCACTACAATATAGAGCATTGTGCTGATAAATAACGAAACAATTAGCCCTATAGGAAGATTTTTTTGTACATCTTTGGTCTCTTCTGCAACAGTAGAGAGTGCGTCAAATCCAAGATATGCAAAAACTATAAGCGAACTGGCACCCAAAACCCCTTGCCATCCAAATGGTGTAAAATTTGAAAGATTGGCAAAATTGATATGCTTAAGACCAACAACTACGAAAAGTATTAAAACCGCTAATTTAATAGCGACAATAAATGTATTTGTAGTTGAAGTTTTTTTGATGCCAAATGTTAAAAGTGTAAAGATGGCTCCAGACATCAAAAAAGCAAACAAGTCCATATAGGTGCCATTGCTTGGATCAAATGGTCCAGATAATGCTAGAGGGATATGTATGCCAAATGCATTTTCCATGAATCCGCGAAAGTATCCTGACCATCCGGTAGAAACTGCGGGTACGATAAGTCCGTATTCCAAAATAAGATTCCATCCAACCAACCATGCCATAAATTCGCCCAATGCAGTATATGTATAGCTATAAGCACCACCGGAAACGGGAATGCTCGAACCAAGTTCCGCATAAACAAGAGCTGAAATACCGACTGCAATAGCAGCAAAGATAAACGAAAGTACGATTGCAGGCCCTGCCATTGTAGCAGCAGCTTTCCCAGTAATAACAAAAATACCGGCACCTATAGTACCCCCGACACCCAACATTACTAGCGCTAAAGCACCAAGTTTTTTCTCGAATTTGCTTTCAGAGGTATGATACTCTTTTTTGCGAAACATTTTAGCCATATAGTCCATTACAATTCCTCATTCCTTATGTTTGTCAATATTATACAATAGTTTTGTTTTATAACTATTTCATTAAAGCAACGGCATTTTTAGAACGTTTTAACAGATATTATTTTTATAATTTAGATATACTTTTTATCTATTTAATAAAAGGGTTTTTATGGATCTTACCATTGTTGGAGTAGGAAATGTTTTGGAATCAGATGATGGTATAGGTATATACGCTGTTATATTTTTGGAACAAAATTATAACTTTAATTCAACTATTAATTTTGTAAACGGCGGGGTTGAGGGAATGGGATTGCTCAATCTGCTCAGCCAATGCGAACATATGTTGATCCTTGATGCAATAGAAATAGATGACGAAGCAGGAAGCATTTATGTGATACCGGCCGATGAGCTTAACGGTTATGGATTAAACAGTGGTGGAGCCCATGAAATAGGTATATTGCAATGTTTTGATATGCTCGAACTTCAAGGCAAACCTGTACCAAAAGCTTCGGTAATAGGCATAATTCCCAGCCAAATAGAATTTGATATCGCTCTTAGTTCCGTTTTGCTATCTAATTTCGACAGATATATTAATACTATTTTACATCATTTAGCAATATTAGGGTATGAAGCCAAACCGTCAACAGATCAGGTCACTCTAGCCCAGATTGTCCAAAAAATAAAATATCCGTCGTAACCTTATGATTTAACAATGCTGGTTTCCCATCCATCATAAATGGCTCCGTGTTTTTCTCCTAGTTTTATCAAACCCAGAGTTAATTCATCAATATCATAATAAAATGGTATATCTTTACGGTAAAACATTATTTTGTTTTCCAAATCCTTTGATTCTTCTTGCAATATAAATCCGTCTTTTCTAAGCTCATCTTTTAATATATCGGATTTAGCTTTATCGGGCAAATAAAAATTATGTTCTATCATTCGCGAAATTTTTAGATCGTCTCCGTTTGCTTGAAGTGAATCGCATACTTTATGATTATGTATAATTTGCCATTCGTAAACCGAAGGATATAATAAATGATGATAGTAATTCCATTCATTATCTTCTTGAAAACCTTGGACAATATCGTATCCTTGAAATTCTTCCAATGCAAAGCTCAAAAAATCTTCCCAATTATAAGTAAATTGTAGATAAAAAATAAAAGTCACGCTTCCTTGTGATATGATGCGGCCTACATATTTGCCGATACGAAATTTAATAAGAGATGACTCTAGTTTATCTTCAAGATAAGATATTTCCGGTTGTTCCTCATCGGAGAGCAGCCCGTTTTCTTTTGGTGTTTTTAACATCGCTTTTACAAATCCGACAGTGGGATATATAGCTTTTGCATCTTCAAGTTCTGTGGCTATACCTACATTAGATTGCACGGAAGCTATGGCACCATCTATTGTTTTCATATATATTTCCCAATGTTCATCCATATTTTACTCCATTTCCAATCTCATTAGATACATATCTTCGCCGTCTGTTACTTTGACATTCAAACTTTCGCATTTTGTACATTTATAAATAGGTATTTGGGTTTCATTACCGCATTCATTACATACTATTCTAAGCGGTTGTTCATGTATAATAAGTTCTGATTTGCCACATATTGTTCCTTCTTTAAATGTATCAAACGCAACCTTTAACAAATGTGATTCTACTCCGCTCATGACGCCTATTTTTATCTCAATCGAATTTACTATGCTTGCTTCATTTTTTGCAGCTATTTCTTCACATTGAGTCAAAAGTGCTTGAACTATGCTATATTCATGCATCTAATCTCCTTAACAAATGCGCGGCAAAAGTTCGCCTGTCGGCAAATCTAAAAATCTTTGCGTTCCCCAGCTACTTTTCAATATCACTTTGCCTTTATAGGTACCATTCACTGAACCGATTATGGCAGAACTTTCATGAGTTTTACGAAGTATATCTAATGCTTTTTGGGCATCTTCTGATGGTACCGCCAAGACAAAAGTTCCCTCATTGGCAAGGGCAGTTGCTTCAAAACCAAGAAGTTCACATATCCCATACACTTCGTCACATACCGGAATAGAGGCTTCATCGATCTCTATGGTTATCCCGGATGAACTTGCCCATTCATTAAGTACAGCAGCAACACCTCCTCTGGTGGCATCACGCAATGCAACTATTTTTACGCCTGCATCAACTATAGATTTGACTTGTGGATACAAAGATGCACAATCGCTTTTAAGTTCACTTGATAACTCCATGCCCTCTCTTGCTGCAAAGATCACAGCTCCATGAGCACCAATATCACGGCTAATTAAAATTGACATGCCTTCTTTTAGATTACTAGCACTTATTCCGCTATAATAGATCTCTCCTATGCCGGTTGTATTTATAAAAAGTTTATCAACGTTTCCTTTTGGTACAACTTTTGTGTCGCCGCAAACTACGATAGCATCATTTTTTTCAAGCTCATCACGCATACTTTTTATGATCTGTCTAAGCTCATCGAAACTAAAGCCTTCTTCTATCATAAAAGCTATAGAAATATATTTTGGTTTTGCTCCCATAACTGCTAGATCATTACATGTACCGCAAATTGCCAATTTGCCTATATTGCCTCCGGCAAAACTCAAAGGATTTACTGTAAAACTATCTGTCGTAAATGCTAATTTACCATTTTCTATCAGAGCGGCATCTTCGCTCTTGTTTAATATGGAATTACCAAAAGCACTGTAAAAAAAAGTTTCTACCAACTCTTTGCTTTCGCTTCCGCCATTTCCGTGTGCTAGGTTAATTGT
Organism: Sulfurovaceae bacterium; assembly: GCA_028715055.1. Lineage (GTDB taxonomy): Bacteria > Campylobacterota > Campylobacteria > Campylobacterales > Sulfurovaceae > BN30871. The sequence continues at coordinate 140,332 of JAQTLE010000003.1, read as the reverse complement.
ATTGATTTTCATTTAATATTCCCGTATCTATAATATGCAGAACATGCGCCTTCACTACTAACCATGCAGCTTCCTACAGGATTGTTTGGTTTACACAATTTGCCAAATACGGTGCAATCAGTAGGCGTAGCAAGTCCTTTTAGTATATCGCCGCAACGACAAAGTTTATGATCTTGACACTCTTGGGTAGGCAATATGGAAGTGTAGATTTTTTCTGCGTCGTATGATGCAAATTCATCTTTAAGCTGCCAAGAACTTTTTGGTACCTTGCCTAATCCTCTCCATGAAAATAGAGGCGCTTTTTCGAAATATTTATTTATAAGCTCTTGGGCTCTTTTATTACCTCCTTTTTCAACGGCTCTTGCATATTGAACCTCTACCTCGCTTCTACCTTCCAAAAGTTGTTTTAAGATCATATGTATACTTTGCATTACATCAACAGGCTCAAACCCAGAAACCACAACAGGTTTTTTATATATAGACGCGAACGGCTCATATATCTCGCTTCCTGTTATAACGCTCACATGACTAGGCCCCAAAAAGGCATCTATTTTGTTTTCTACCGGGCGATTCTCGCCATCTACCATTAAAGTTGTCATCACCTCAGGAACCGTAACATGATTGATATAAAATAAAACATTTTTGATATTATTTTTGATGACACTCTCCAACAAAGCAGCAGTCATTGGCGTAGTAGTCTCAAATCCTATAGCAAAAAAGATAACTTTTTTGTCAGGATTTTCTTTAGCTATCTTTAGCACATCAATGGGAGAATAAACAAATCTCACATCAGCTCCCTTTGCTCTAGCGTCTTGCAAGCTACCGTGACTTCCCGGAACTTTTATCATATCTCCCAAAGTAACCAGTATAATATCTTGTTGCATAGCAAGAGTATATGCATGATCGATTTTTTCTTTTGGCATGATGCATACAGGGCATCCGGGTCCGTGAATAAAGTGAATATTTGCAGGCATAAGCTGTGGCAATCCGTATTTCATAATAGTATGAGTATGACCTCCGCAAACTTCCATTATACCAATGGAACGATTTAACTCTTTGGCATCTTTGGCTATTTGCTTGGCATACGCTTTTATTGTTTTGGCATCACGAAAATCATCATAGAGATTTTTAAGTTCTATCGACACAGCTATCGTCCTCCTCTATTGTTCTTCTAAGCTCTTCTTCATCCATCATTGCAATGATCTCTCTATATGTCTCTAATGATGCTTCGGCTTCTTCTGCGCTTATTTTATTCATTACAAAACCTATGTGTATAAGCACAAAATCACCTATTTTCACATCACCTTCTGCCATCATAGCCAAACTGGCATCTCTAGATACTCCCATGGTGTCGACTGTACACATTTGCTTATCTTCGTCGATACTTACTACTTTACTAGGAATTGATAGACACATTCTTTTATCCTCTCATCTTTCTTTTAAAATCTATCCACTGAGCAAAAGTCCTTAGTGACTCTTCATCTTTTATGCTTATCTCCAGAATATCTACATTTGGTTTTAGAGATCTTGCCACTGCTTTTTCTTTTTCTATGTCATAATCAAAATAAGGCAATAGATCTACTTTAGTAAATATGATCAGATCCGCTTTCCTAAACATAACCGGATATTTGGCAATTTTATCTTCGCCTTCTGGTATTGAAACCAATACGACATTTAAATGAGTTCCCACATCATAGCTGGCAGGACATACCAAATTGCCTACATTTTCTACGAAACATACATCTATATCATCAAGCGGCAGATCGTGCAATCCATTGTGCACCATAAAAGCATCCAAATGACAAGCCGAGCCTGTTTGTATCTGAATAGCTTGAATGTTTTTTGCTTTTAATCTATCTGCATCTTTGTTGGTCTCTAAATCACCCTCAATTACGCAATAGTTAAAATCACATACATCCTTTAAGTGTTCCAACAGGGTGGTTTTTCCGCTTCCCGGACTACTCATAAGATTAATCCCAAGCACACCATGGCTATCAAGATGAGAACGATTGTGTATCGCTTCATGATCATTTTTATCCAATATCTTTTGAATGACCGTAATGGTTTTTGGATCATTTAGATGCGGGTTATCATGAATGTGACTATGGGTTTTTTGATGATCTTTAGAACAGTGATCATCATAGTGGTGATGGTCATGATGGTGATCATGATGATGTTCTTCTTCTTTGCCTCTAATGCTGCATCCGCAATCTGTACACATAATTTCTCCTTTTTATTATAAATTTAATCAAATTCCAAACAGATTTCTCTAATAAGTCCATTTTTAATAGCTTCTTTAATGACTATGCCAAGTACTCCCTTTGCGTGTGTGATGAGAATGTAAAAATCCTGCCTTGTGAAGCAATTCATGGTTTTGTGTAAATTCTATAGTCGGTCCATCGTATATTATTTTGCCGTTTTTAAGAACTATGGCCCTTGTGCCGAGCTCTTCGGCTAAAGACAAAGAGTGTATAGATGTTATAACTGTATTTTGTATATCATGAATATAATCAACAAAATTACCGCTTACTGAACTGTCTAGTGAGCTGGTAGGCTCATCGAGCAAAAGCAAAGATGGATTTACCAGCAAAACCGAAGCAAGCGCAACGCGTTGTTTTTCTCCGCCGCTGAGTAGAAATGGAAATGAATCTAGTTTATTGCCAATATCCAAAACGTTAATTATTTTCTCCAATAGCTTTTCATCTACCGGAATATCTAATAATTCCAAAGAAAACATGAGCTCTTTTTTAACATTTTCACAAAAAAGCATTGCATCTACATTTTGAAATAACAATGAACACTTTTTACGAAAATCACGAAAATGCTCCTTGTTCTTTAGAAGCGCTTTGTTAATACTTCTGTGTTCAAACAAATAATCACCGCTTTGCGGAAATATAAGGCCGTTTAACAATTTAAGAAGTGTGCTTTTTCCGCTTCCATTAACCCCTAGCAAAACTACCTTTTCTCCTATTTTAATATCAAACGAAATATCATCCAATATGGTATTTTCGCCTCTTTTAAATGTGATATTTTTACATGAGATCATGATAGCCTCGCGATTTTAGTGCATAACTATTCTCTTTGGAAAGATATATAGCTTTTACAAAAAGAGTAGCCGATAAAGATGAGATAAGCTTGAGCGTGCCTGCAATATCTCTCGTGTTTAGCCCTTTACTTTTTGCACTTTCATAACTCTCTTCTAGCATACGCGTAAAAAGTTCTTTTTTTGATAAAAAAAGCACTAGAAACAATCTTGCATCCGAATTGATACCAAAAACACCAATGACTCCAAATCGATTGATAAAAGCCAAAGCAATATAACTTAATGCAAATGAACGCCAAACAAATGTAGTCAAATGAGAAAAATCAGTTTGCCCAACTAGATAATACATCATAATACCGTTTGCCAAAGCTGTCACGCCTGAAAACAAGAGCACCGCCAAAAAAGCAAATTTTAATACAACGAAGCGATTGGCTGAAATAATAAAAGCACTTATGGCAAATAGGCTTATTAAAAAATTATTTGTAAGCATACCGCATAATATCAACAATGACAAAAGCATCAAAGATAATAATTTGCTCTTGTCAAATACCGTCATACGTGACTTCATTAATTTTTATTTCTTGTTTTTTTGATAGCAGTAAAAAATAAAAAACTTAATGCAACGCCGATAGAAGCACTGATCAAAGTGCTCCATAAGGGCGAAAGACCGTGAAATTCATAATCAGGAATAGGTGCATTTGTGCTTGCGTTTTGCATACCATGCGGGATATATCCTATCATGGTCTGAAACTCTTCAATCCCCCACTCTCCCCACGCCGGATATTCGCTAATAAGTCCAAGTGGTACTAAAGCAATCATAATCAATAAAAATAATATCAATGTTTTAGTTTGCATGGATCTTCTCCTTGATTTGCGACAAGAAACGAACAACACCGATTGTTGCCAACCCTTCTATTGCCCCAAATACCAATATATGAGAACCTACAATAGCAGGTATGGTTACGCTTAGATCGAAAGGAAAATAAATAGCTTTTCCACCTTCATTAAATAGCATAGGCTGTATGCCAAGAAGTACGGCTATAACAACACTTGCCAATACCATTCCGGCATATCCGGCAATAAATAGATTTATCGAATTTGGCAGCTTATTTTTGAACATTTCATAAAAATAATAAGACCCAAAAGCACCAATAAACCCCATAGCAAACGAATTAGCCCCCAACGCCAATATGCCGCCGTCGCCAAAAATTACCGCTTGAAAAAATAATGCGATGCTTATGCAAAAAAATGCCACCCAAGGTCCAAGCAATATAGCCAATGCTCCCATGCCAACTGCATGTCCGCTAGTCCCTCCTGGTATAGGAACATTGATCATCATTACCATAAATGCAAATGCCGTCATAGAAGATAGAAATGTCACGGCACTGTCATCGTTATCTATATTTTGTTTGGCTTTTTTGAAACCATACCACCAAAGTGGTACACTTATAGCCAACATGACTATCGATGTAGAAGGCGAAATAAACCCATCTGGAATATGCATATCCAATCCTTCGTTTTGCTATATAAAGCGTAAAATATTTTACCCTTAACTATAGTAAACGATTTACACCAAAAGCAATATTAAAAATATACAATCTTGTATATTTTAAGGACCCATTTTAGAAAAATTAAAATTTATAATCCATAAAAATTCTTATGTTATTACAATCGTCTTCTTGTTTGTCTTTGATGACATTATAAAAAGCCCGTAGTGATACTGCATCGCTATAAGCATATTTTATAATAAACCCTAAATTACGTGCATTTGTCAACTCTGATCTATCTATCCATAGATGCTCGACACACAATTCAAGTCCGTCTATTCCGATTGCATCTGCGCGCCATTTTATGCCGGCTTTATATGTTTTGCCATTATCTCCGGCATTTGTGATTGTAGTATGTTCTATACTTGTAAAAAATGGCCCGCCCGCCAAAAAATTAGTTGCTTCAATTCCATTGGTTTTATTATATCCCATCGTCACGCCTAAACCCATTTTTTCATTGTTAATAGCTATCATCGCGCCATATATATTATTACTATTATTATCATAATTTTGATTAGCATATTGCACTCCGGCACTGTAATCAATCACATCCGATTTGCTCGAATATACAGCTTCCAAAAATCCTATTTTTGCAAAATCATTGCCATAATAGTACCATCCTTGTAATGCTAGATTATCTATGCCATCATAATTAATACCAAGAAAATATACGCCGTCATTATCGTTAATTTTTGTAAATTTATTATGTCGATTTGCATCAACTCCTGCCATACTATTTATATTTCCGGCAGTCAATATTGTATTTGGAAAGTCTTTATTTACAAGCATTGCTGCTTCAAAGCGATTGGGCATCATCCCTATATCATCACTATCGGCAAATGGCGTATCTATAGTTTGTCTGCCGAGAGTAATTTCATTTTTTTCAAAAGTGCCTTTTAGATACAGTTCTGATAATATTGTATAATTTTTGTTATCATTGTCAAAAAACGGCACCAAGAAACAGTCTATTTTATCGCTTTTCCCATTGCCTTGTATAGTTTCGACAGTTGCGCCAAAAAATAAATTATCAAAAGGCATTGTTTCGTAATGCAGCATTCCTTTTAAGGCAAACTCGTCTACACCATCCAAGCTTATATTATCATATTGATATCCCAAGCGAATTGTTCCGGAAAAATTGCCTATATCGTTTGCATATACAAATATAGTATTTATAACTATAAACGAAATAGCTGTGGCTATCTTTTTATTCATTTTAACCTTTTATCTTATATTTTTATTAATGATAAAGATTATCATTAATAAAAAAAGAAATATATCAAATTCTATCTTGTATGTTATTTAAAAAAATTTATTTTTTAGCGCTAATTGTAGTTAATAGAAACGAATAGCAATATTAAATAGAATGATTCTTCTCTATTTTAAGGACTAAATATATATACTAATAGAATGAAATGCATATATTGTCAACATCACCACATATATTTGCTCGCTGATGGTTTGCACAAGTGTAGCCGATGTAAGCGCAAATTTAGTCCTGCCAAATTAAAACGCGAAAAAAGGCTATTAGAATGTTTTTGTCAAGAAATACCTATCACGCAAGCTTCGAGGCTATGCAATGTACACTACGTAACTGCAAGAAGTTATTATCTCAAGTTGCGCCGTTCGATCGCAGCATATGCTGATGGAGTTTATAATCAACACTTGCACTTGGTAAGCGAATTCGATGAATATTTTTATCTACCAAAAAGCATTAGAGGTAATCATGATACTGTATCTAAAATAGAAAATTTTCTTACACTTTGTTTTGAAGAGAAAATCTATAATATTATGATGCCCTCTCCTATGAGATATACTAATGTCATGGACGAGACTCTTGTAGGCAAATTTTTACGTTATCACAAAGTTGCAAAGCTACAAAAATCTGTCAATAGTATTACGGCTTTTTGGGATTTTTTTGAAACTTTTATATCTAAATTCAGAGGTGTGTCGCATAATGAGTTTTATTATTATCTTAAAGAGGCAGAATTTTTATTTAACTACACAAAAGATGAACAACTAAGAATCCTAAATGAACTAATGGGTTTCCATCATAGTAGCGACTTGGCCTAATGCTATCCCGCCGTCATTTGGTGGGATATCTTCTCCGAACAATAAATCAGGAAATTTCTCATATAGCAGTTTTAAAAGTACTCCATTTTGAAAAACTCCGCCGCTTAGCGCCAATGGCAACGGATAAAGTTTGACAATATGCTCTATTATATTTACTATAGTATGGAAAAATCTAGAAACTACGACTCTTGAATCTTGTTCTAATAAAATTTCTTTAATCATCGGCATAAATACTATTTTCCCGTCTTGAAGCTCAAACGAATAAGGATCTGTAATTTTTGGATCAAAAAGTTCCTCAAGAAGCATGCCACTCTCTCCTTCAAAACTAACCACTTGCGATATGTTACACAAAGAAGCTACAGCATCAAAAAGTCTGCCCATAGATGATGTCAATGGCGAATTTATCTTTTTTGTCCAAGCTGTGTAAAGTATCCCGAGCTCTGAAGGTGTAAAAGATTTCATTGTAGGGAGATCAAAACTCATAGCATCTTTGCCATATATGTCAAATAATAGTGCAAGCGCAACCCTTCTTGGCTCTCTTATTGCTTTTTCGCCGCCTAATAATGTAAAGTTTTGAAGTGAAGCAACCCTCTCAAATCCTTTATAATCACATACCAAAAACTCTCCTCCCCAAAGCGTGCCGTCATCTCCGTATCCAGTGCCGTCAAATGCAACCCCCAATACTTTTGTGGTTATTTTCTTTTGTGCCATAACAGATAATATATGAGCATAATGATGTTGAACCGCCCTAGTGTTTTTAAAATTTTCTTTGGCATATTTGGTTGATTCATATGATGGATGCATATCATGTATTACAATTTTTGGATCAAAATCATAAACTCTTCTTAGGGTATTTATATTGGAGGCAAAATATTTGACAGATTCGATGCTATCCAAATCTCCTATATGAGGGGACAATATAACATCTTTGTCAAATCCTATGGCTATCGTGCTTTTTTGATTTGCGCCAAGTCCAAGAACCTGTTGACTCAAATTAAAAGGAAGCTTGATATGGGCTGGTGCGTATCCTCTGGCACGGCGCAATACAAGCGTGTGATTTGCCACAATTTTTATTACGCTGTCATCACATCCATTTACGATCTCCCTATTATGGTCAAGTACGGCATCATAAACGTTATTAAGTTTTCTTAATGACTCTAAATTAATACAAAGCGGCTCATCGCTTAAATTAGCGCTTGTAGCCACTATAGGTCGTTTAAGAATATCCAATAGCAACAAATGCACCGGGGTATAAGGTAAAAATATACCTATTTGGGATAAGTTTGGAGCGACCGATGGAGCGATTATGCTTGATTTTGATTTAAGCAGCACAATCGGTCTTTGGCTAGAGATTAGATATTTTTCTTCTATTTCAGATACACAAGCTAAGGAGCGTGCCATGGTTATGTCATGTGCCATTACAGCGAAAGGTTTTGAAGGTCTGTGTTTTCTTTTCCTAAGTTCTTGTACGGCATGTTCGTTAGTTGCATCACATACCAAATGGTATCCGCCAACCCCTTTTATAGCTACTATTTTGCCTTCCAGTATTTCATTTGCAGTATATTCTAAACACTCATTTTGTGAAAGTTCGATTTTTTTTTCACCAATATAAAAAGAAAGCTTTGGGCCGCAATCAAAACAGCCGATAGGTTGAGCATGATATCTACGATTTAGAGGATCTTTGTACTCAGCTTCACACTTTTCGCACATCTTAAATTCACTCATAGAAGTGTTATGTCTGTCATATGGAAGATTTTTTATTATAGAATATCTCACTCCGCAATTTGTACAATTTATAAATCCGTATTTATATCGTCGATTATTAGGATCAAAAAGTTCTTTTTGGCAATCATCGCACACAAACATATCTGGTGGAATTTTTACGCTTTTTTCTCCGTTATCAGTACTTTGAATAATGTCAAAATCATCAAAAATTAAACTGTCAATTTCTTTGTAGTCAATATTGTCAATTTTGGCTAAAGGAGGCAGATTGCCAGTAACAATTCGTATAAATTCTGTAAATTCTAATTGTGTAGCATTTATATATATTTCAACACCGCTTGTGCCGTTGCTCACGGTTCCTTTTAATCCAAGCTTTGTTGCGACAGAATAAACAAAAGGGCGAAAGCCGACACCCTGCACTACGCCATGAATATTGATTTTATAGGTACAATGCCCCATGAAGTGCATTCTCCCTGCCCATAGGATAGTTTATATTACTAATTATTTCTTTTTGTGCAAGATTTCTTTTTATTCTCCCAAATAATATTTGATTGGCTATTGCTTCACCGCAAATAAAAACTACACTGGTCTTGGTTTTTTCTGTAAGCTGTTTAATAATTTCGCCTATATAATCTCCGAAAGATTCATACAAACTATAGCACAGCAAGCTAGACTCAACGTCGGCCAACTGATAGCTCATAATACTTGCCAACAATGCATCATAATCAAATCGATTATCTTTTATATGAGTATCTATTTGTATGCCACCTTTGCCTAGAAAACTAAGTGCTTGGGCAGCTACACCGTCCAAACTTTTATTTTTTAATCCCATTAATATAGCTAAAATTGCAAATGCATCTAATTTGTTATTTGCATTTTCTATCTCTGCAATTCTCTCAGGAAAGCGAAGTGTATAGTTTGATACCAATCTATCAGAACCATCACGCAAATTTGCTATTCTATCAAACATTCCTTCATGGCTAAACTCTCTAGAGGGTATAGCATTTATAACTTCCTTGGCATTGTAATACAAAAATTGAAGACCTTTTTCGTCAAAATATACACCCACCGCTTTAGAAGATAGTTTATCATTTTCTGCTAAAACAGACAATGAACTCGCTTTCCATTGTGTAAAGTAATTGACATTTGAATGTTTACTGTCAAAATCTTCATCTTCTAACTGAAAAATTTTAGTAGTATCTGCCACTTCAAATCTTTCTATGGAGTCAATAATTCTAACCCCATCCACTATAACGCTAGCTAGATTATGAGCGATTATGATTCTGTCGTCTCCAAGCATATCAATAGCGGGGAATGTCAATCTCTCACCGGATATTATTTTTTTAGTATCTTGATTGATAAATAGCGTACTATCTATTTGCGGCAAGACAGGAATATCAAAATCTATTACAAACTCGGCTTTTTTGTCACTATCAACATCAGCATAAACCAAATAATCAATGCCAAGAGACATAACTTCTTTTGCTAAAAGCATACTAATGCCTTCATCTGGATATTTCACCCAAGCACTAGAGCCGAATTGACTTTTGGCCTCATCACTTTTGGTAGCAAGTCTAATAAGCGGTCTTTCTATAGACAAAAGAGCATAAAATTCTTCTTGTATGAGCATAAAGTGTGTATCTATAGCATTTGCATTAGCTATCATTACTATAGGATTTTCAATAGATGCTACTTGTAATGCATGCATAAAGAGACGATAACCGTTTGGTGTTTTAGCAAGTATCTCTTTTCGGTTACTAAGTGCTTTAGCGCTTATTTCAAAAAGCTTGCGATAAGTGCCTTTATCATTGGCTATTCTTTCATTTTTGGCATCTTTCATCTTAAGAGGGATTCCACATTCAACACATGAAGACAATACATAATCATTTCGTCTGACGTTTATCTTCTGTTCATTTTGACATTCTTTGCAAGGCACCATAAATTTCATAAAACTATTAGCTCTTACAAATGGATACCCGCTCATAAATGGCGTTTGCGTACCACAATGATTGCAACTTGTAAAAGGATAATAATAATATCTGCTAGAAACATCAAACATTTCTTTTTGACAATATGTACAAGGCGCTATATTGACAGGTATTTTATAATCTAAATATCCGTCTTTACTTTTAATCTTTGTTTGACTTGTATAATAACTGCTTTTGCCTAAATATATTGATGCTGGCAAATTTTGTTCTAGAGTTAATAAAAATCTATCAATTAGTTCATAAGACGCATCAAATACTATAAGTATCTGGTCTTTTTCTTGAACAACTTCGCATTCTATGTTTTCTTGTTTAGCAATAGAGCTTATAAGAGTAGAGATGTATCTCTTTTGGCTCGCGAAAGGCAATACAACAATATAATACATTTGTACCACCATACATTAATTTTCTAAAATATTATACCCTATTGCGGGCGTTCTTGCGCAGGGTTAGCGCACTTTTCTATAACTGACGATATATGCAGCGGTTCACCGCTTTTTCGCTTTAGTTCAATTCCACAACTACTGAGATGTTCGAGTGTAGTTTCTAGTAACTCTGGAAGTGCCAAAAACATAGTTTGACTTAGTCCGTTTTCTACACTTATGATGTCCTCGGGCACTATACTTATCATTGTGATATCGGCCATTTTGTCGGCAAAAGAGCAAATTTCAAGCATCATATTTATTTCTGCCTCATTTGCAGTAGAGCGGCATATGCCTTGATTAATAGTGTTAGAAGCATCACTTATAAATATTGAGCCGGCAGGCTCTTTGCGAGAGCTTGTGCTGACCAATATCACTTTTGGATATTCTTGGAAATATGTCATCAAAGTAAAACCCAAAATTCCGCCGTCAACCAGTACCAATCTAGGATTTGATTCATAGTTTTCTTCTATGATTTTTATAAGATAATGACCTACGCCTTCATCTTTAAACATAATATTGCCAACGCCTATAAGTGCTACTTGATTTTCATTTATATTTTCCAAAGTCACTACTTTTGTTCTTTTGCAAATTTGCTGCCGCCGACGACAATAGCCAAATCACCCTCTTGCCAAAAAATAGTACGCCAAATTTGATAATAGATATGAAACACTATCCAAGCAATAATGAGCCACATAGTAACATGATGTGCTATTCTTACAGTCATAAGATTACCTCCGGTAGCTGGTATAGTCCAATCGGTCGCAAAATGCAACATCCATGGCCACCATGAACCTATACTGCTTAAACCGGACTCCAATCCATGTACATAAAGTTGTAAGCCGGTAAAAAGCATGAAAATAAGCAATAAATGAAAAATAGTAAAATACACTGTATTGAAACTGTCACTATGAGATGAATCAAACGATTTTTTACGATTCAATGTAATTAAATTTAAAAATACCTCTGCAAACTCATGTAGATTATCAGCGCTTGGTATAAGCTTTTTGTACGATTTTTCAAACCGTGAAAAGAAATAAAGATAAACGACTATAATAGATGTAACATCAAATATAACGGCCGCAATAAAATGTCCCAATCTATTCCAAGCCATAACATATTTATGTACAGCCGGTCCTGCTATAAGTGTTTGATAATATGGTTCACCTATATATAACCCAGTCACTATAGCTACTATCATAAATATAGCATTCGCCCAGTGAATGATCCGCATTGACGCGGTCATTCTCTCCACTTTTTTATAGCATTCTTGTTTCATCACAAACCTCTCTTAAAACACACAGGTTGGATCTATCTTATAAGAACTTAGTTCCTTGCCTTTTGTATCCACAACGTGTACTGCACATGCAAGACACGGGTCAAAACTATGTATAGTTCTTAATAGTTCTAGCGGTTGGTCCGGATTAGCAACCTTAGTGCCGATCAAACTAGCTTCATATGCGCCAAGTTGCCCTTTGGCATCTCTAGGACCGGCATTCCAAGTGGAAGGCACTACAGCTTGATAATTTTTTACCTTGCCGTTTTCTATGCTGACCCAGTGACCCAATGCTCCTCTTGGTGCTTCTGCAATACCCATGCCTTTAGCATTTACGCTTACTTTATCAAAGTCAAATTTTGTCCAAGTAGATAGATCGCCACCAAGCGCATTTTTGCCCAGTTCATCAATCCATTCCATTAACACATCGGCCATCAATTCTGTCTCGATAGCACGAGCAGCGGTTCTACCAACGGTTGAGAACAATACTGTAATAGGCAGGTTGCCTCGTTTGAGGAAATTATCGACATATTTTTTGATTCTTTCATCGCCTTTAACATATCCAACAACCATTCTGGCCAATGGCCCAACTTCGACTTTTTTACCATCATATGTAGGAGATTTGACCCATGAATATTTCTCTTCTGTTTTTAGATATGCATATCCATCTGCCCCTTTTTTGAAGCCTGTATATTTTGGTATTGTCTCACCATCATATGGATGTAATGGTTTTGTGCCTTCATACCAAGCATGAGTTACATCTTCTGCTATTTTGCTTTGATCCAGCTCAAGCGCTTTTGAAATATCTCCATCAAGCACTATGCCCGAAGGGAATAAAAGTTTTGATTTGTAAAAACCAGTATCATCTAACCTAAAATCACCATAGCTCATATAGCTAAGCAATCCGCCGCCCGTTCCGCCTACGCCTTTGTATGTAGCTTTAGCATCTGTTGCTTCAGCAGCATACATGGTTCCAGCCATATAAACATCCGGCAAATAAGCTCGTTTAACAAAATCTCTGCCCTCTTCGAGAAGCTGTTTATATAAACCGATACGTGCAGGATTTTGAATATCTTGCACACAAGTGACACCGCCGACAACAATAGATTGCGGATGAGGATTTTTTCCTCCAAAAATGGCATGCATTTTTGCCATGTCTCTTTGTATATCAAGAGCTTTAAGATAGTGCGCCACGCCAATCAAATTTTGCTCTGGAGTCAATTTATAATGCGGATTACCCCAATATCCATTACCAAAAATTCCAAGTCTTCCTTCTTTGACAAATTTAATGACACGATCTTGAACCGCTTTGAAATTTGCAGCATCTGCTATAAATGGAGTCACACCTGCGACACTGGCCCATTTTTCAGCTTCTTTTACTGCAAGTTCCGGATTTGCAGTAGTAGCAGAAACTATGTCAACAAAATCTAAAGCATGTAAATGATAAAAGTGAACTGTGTGGTCATGCACATACAATGCCCCTTGAATTAGATTTCTTACCAACCTTGCATTTTTAGGAATAGTTATATCGAATGCATCTTCGACAGCCTCGATACTTCTTTGATAATGAGTTCCTGTGCAAACACCGCATATGCGCATAGTCATCAAACCGCAATCTCTAGGGTCCCTGCCTTTTAAAATTGTCTCAATCCCTCTGAACATAGTAGAAGAGCTATAGGCATCTACTATGGTATTATTTTCATCAATTACAGCCTCTATACGCAAATGCCCTTCAATACGCGTAATTGGGTCAACTATAATATGTTTTTTGCTCATTCTGCATCCTTTTCACTGTTTTTTTTGCCTGCAATTGCACTCGCAACCGCGTGGATTCCTATGCCAATACCTGTTGCTGTAAGAAGTACTAGCCCAAATTCATCGGCAGTTTTTTCTACGCCACCGCTTGGAGCTTTAATGTTGGCATTTGCCATAGGTCTTTCATATGCATATTTGTCCCAAAAGTCTGGCTCACTGCATCCGATACAGCCACGCCCGACTCCCACGGGCCAGTTAACAGCTTCGTTATAGCGAATCAGAGAACAATTATTAAATGTCATAGGGCCTTTGCATCCCATTTTGTATAGACAAAAATTGTTTTTGGCTCCACTATCGCCCCATTCTTCAACATATTCTCCTGCATCAAAATGTGCTCTTCTTTCACAGTTATCGTGAATACGATATCCAAAAGCAAATTTTGGTCTTAACAATGAATCAAGCTCTGGAAGTTTGCCTGTCAAAACATAGTGCAATACTACACCAACCATATTTGCCGGATTTGCCGGACATGCCGGAATATTTATTATAGGTTTGCCTGAAACTACATTCATAACACCAACCGCACCGGTAGGATTTGGAGCTGCAGCTGGGATACCTCCAAAAGTAGCACAAGATCCAACAGCAATTACCGCAGCAGCGTCACTAGATAAACGAATCAAATGATCTTTGAAAGTTTCAGCTTTTGCACCTATAGTGCCGTATTGTCCATCCATTCCAAGCGGAACTGCACCTTCTACGAATAAAATATATTTGCCTTTAAATGTTGCTATAGCATCTTCTAATTGTTTTTCAGCCTGATGCCCAGCAGCGGCTTGGAGTGTTTCATGGAACTCCAAAGAGATAATATCTAGCACGATTTCATCTATTTTTGGTCCGTCGCTGCGAAGTAATGCTTCAGAGTTTCCTGCACAATCTGAAAGCTCTATCCAAATTACCGGGATACGGTTCATTACTTGTACTGCATCAGCCACAAGAGGCGTAAACGATGCAGGCAGCATTAGCATAGCTGTTGTTGCTGAAGCCCATTTGAGAAAATCGCGTCTATCGATTCCTTCGTCAAATAATGCAGCTTGTAGATCTAGCTTATTATTAATAGGCGGCAATGCTTTTAATTCATCCAGTCTTTTTCTGCAACTATTGTATAGATCGGCATAATATGCTTCCCCACGATTTGTGTCTACTTTGGAACTTTGCGTAGTAAAAAGTTTTTTTACTGACTCCATAGTATCTTTGCCCATGTCACACTCCTTTTTTTATTAAATGAATAATCATTCATATTGTAAGTGAGATTAACTTAATTAAATATAAAATTACGTATAAATTTAAAAAATATTTTTTATAGATTATTAATTTTAATAAGAGTTATAAATTATCTGATTGATGATTGTTGTTTTTATAATTTAATATAAATTATTTAGTGAGTTGTACATGCAGAGCATATGTCGAATATGCGAAACACGAAAGATGCCTCTTCTGCGCTAGAGCTTCCCTTCATCGCTTCTATTGCAATGCCGGATTCTTTTGATGTTCCAGGCGAAAGATTCCATTGGGTGGGAGTTATGATTGTATAGTTTTCTATTTTACCGTCTCTTATAACGGTTTCATGAATAAGCGAGCCTCTAGCAGCCTCTACGGCTCCTATTCCTTTTGTCGAAAATCCTTTTGGAAATTTAGACAATGTGCATGAAAGTTCTTTTGGGTGTAAATTTGCAAGTAATTTTTTTGCATATAATAACAAATTTATCATCTCATCAATCCTGGCGTATATTCTAATTAAATTGCTATCTTTATGAATATTATATAGTGACATTATGCGATTATTTTTCGCGAGCATTGCTCTAGCCAATGGGCCTACTTCATAACACAATGAATTGTAAGTTACAGATTTTGCTTTGGAATTTGGCTGCTCATGTTCTTTTACGAGTGATGTATCTATTTCATTCGTTCTATTTTGGCTATATTCTCCGGCTTTAAATATTTCGTGTTCGCCAAATGCTATAAATCTATTATGGCTTTTACCCTTTGACTGTATATTTTGTTTATTGATCAGATTCCAAATTGTCGCAATATCACCTTTTGATTCCGATAACTCTTGATTTTTCATGTAAGCCTCTATATTAATGCCTAAAAATTCTTGTTCCATAAATCTAATGGTTTCATCTAGCAATGTTTCTGCATGTATGATCTCTTCATACGTTGGATCGCAACTCACTCCTCCTGGTATCGCATAACTATTATGAGGCCATTGTCCTGAAAATATAGACATTGCTTTTACCACTGTATTGCTTGACCAAGAAGCTTTTGCAAGATAACTATCAAGCGGTTTTATACGATTTAAAATTGATAATTGCGGCAACGCTACTAAATATATCCATTTAATATGACTTTGTATTATTTCACAAGAAAGCGTAAATTCTCTAAGTGATATCGCTTTTGAGGTCAAATTTATATTTATACCGGCTTTTTTTAGTCCATCTTCTATTGCTCTAACGCCGGCAATAAGGTGTGCATGATTGCAGATCCCACAAACTCTGGGAGCAATCACCAATGCATCTCTAGCCTCTCTATCTCTTAAAATATCTTCAATGCCTCTATATAATGGAAATATTATATTTACATCATTTACTAAACCATTTTGAAAATCAAATTCAAGCTCGGCTTCGCCTTCAATTTTTTCTATAAGCTGTTTTATTTTCATTTTTTATACTTTATGATAGGTTCATTAAGACGTTTTATACTGAAACTTTTGGCAATCCCCGCTAGCGTCAAATAAGCTCTTCTGGGAATACCCACCGGCATAGATGCCGGTATTCCCATAAGTGAAGGAGTGTGCCACAAATCTTTTTTTGGGAAAGAAGGCTCAGTACATCCAAAGCACGGCGTGCCTGCTCTGGTTTTGGAGCTTACCTCATTCCAAAGTATTTTATTGCAATTAGCATGGGTATAAGGAGCTTGACATCCGTACTCATAAAATAGACAACCTTCTTTATATCCATAATTTTTGCTATCAATTTTCCATTCAAAATACTCGCTTCGAGGACACCCTGAGTGAGCATTATAACCATAAATTTCAAGCGGTCTATGCAAATCATCTAACGGTATGGCTCTGTGTGTCAATATCATTGATAGTACACTTCCTATCCATCTTGGATGAGCAGGGCATCCTGGAATAGAAATTAATTTTTTTCTAAATAAATTATAATTCTCATTTATCATGTCATCATTGAAACAAAACCCGCTTATAGAATTTTTATCATATTGCCTAAAAATACCTCCAAAAGTTGCGCAACTTCCGGCCGTTATTATATGTTTCGCTTTTTTAGCATATTTTTGCGCCGTAGCCAAAATCTCTTGACCTGCTTTTTTCATGCCGTCTTGTTTAAATGAGCCTTCTAATATCAGTATGTCACATTTTAAATCTTTATTTGTAACATCAGCAAGTGTATAGCCGCTGTTCAAAATAGGATGATAAATAATCTCAAATTTATTCATTAGGACAATAAAATCAGGAAGAGTAAAAAATGACTGTGTGTTGCCATTACAGGTGATTGATTGAAGCCACAATAGTTTTGGTTTGGAACTTTTGGACATATTTATGTCTTTAGAGCATGATAGATATTATATGCTATTTCATCTATATACGACTCAAGTGGACGAGACAATATAGACTCGCCGTTCAAAAATGCCATACCTCCTAAATATCCCATAAATAGACCAAAAGCAGAAAAAAAATCTTGGTCTCTAAGTTCGCCGCATTCTACACCGTCGGCAAAAAATATCATTATTTCAGTTATAAATCCTGCGACACAGATCATTTTATCGCATTCGCCCGTAAAAACTTCTCTGTTTGATAGATAAACACGCAAAAAATATTCTATCATTTCTGGCTTTTGTGTTGCCATATTAAAATACACTTCTACGATTTTTTTTATTTTTTGATGCGTTGTCAGATCTGTTTGTAGATTTATTTTTTGTATTTCATGACCCAGAATTTCTGATGTATATTTAATGATCTCTTGCGCTAAAATATCTTTTGACGGAAAATAGTTATATATATTCCCTGCACTCATTCCCAGACGTCTTGCTATATCCGGAATTGTTGTTTTATAGAATCCATTTAAAGAAAATAATGCTAAAGCAGCTTTGATAATTGATTCTTTTTTTTTACCTTTTTTTGTTTCTGCTTTCACTAAATACCTTTTTTTGGACGAACTTTACAAATATATTAACATATCTTTGATATAAGCTTATACAAAAATTTATGTAACCAAAAAAATAATTCTACCAAAAGTATATCTTTTGTTTATTATTTTGTATAATTGCTTTTGAAGCATTTTATCATAAAAGGATTTTAAATGAAATCAGATTACGGAAAATTGGTATTAAGATTTATGGTTGGTGGCATGATGTTGCTTCATGGGCTTGATAAACTTGCCCATGGAATCGATTTTATAAAATCTACACTAGTTAGCCATAATTTACCTGTAATTTTAGCTTATGGTGTTTATGTGGGAGAGGTCTTGGCACCTTTATTCCTTATAGCAGGATACAAAAGCAGACTAGCTGCTGTTGCAATCGTTTTTGATATGCTAATGGCTATTTACCTTGTACACATGAAAGATATATTCAGCCTATCTAGTGTCGGAGCATGGGCAATTGAAACAGAGATGTTCTACTTGCTGGGCTCTTTATCGATTATTCTATTAGGTTCTGGGAAATATGCTGTAAAGCCTGATTAAACAATATGAAGTTCAAAATATTATCTGGAGTATTATTAATGTCAACATTACTAAACGGAGATACCTGGCATAATGCTATAAAAAAATTGACGCCCGAAGAAAAACATATAATCATAGAAAAGGGCACCGAACGCCCTTTTAGCGGTTCCTTGGTTTACAACAAAGAAGACGGCATATATAGGTGCAAACTTTGCGGTTCGCCACTATTTAAATCAAAATCAAAGTTTGAATCCGAATGTGGATGGCCCAGCTTTGATGATGCTATCAAAGGAGCAATACGCGAAATTCCTGAAGCCGATGGCAGAAAAGAAATAATCTGCGCCAAATGCGGCGGACACCTTGGACACGTATTTAGAGGCGAAAAAATGACCCAAAAAAATACAAGATATTGCGTTAACTCTCTTTCGCTTACATTTGATAAAAAAGATACATATTCACCAAAAGATATACACACATCAAATGAAAAAATAGCATATTTTGCCGGAGGATGTTTTTGGAGGATGGAATATTATTTAGAAAAACTAGATGGCGTCAAAGATGTAATTTCTGGCTATATGGGCGGCACTAGAGAAAATCCTACATATAAAGATGTATCTAGTGGCAATACGGGGTACCTTGAGGTAGTAAAAGTTATATATGATCCTGCCAAAATAAGCTATGAAACATTGGCAAAGGCATTTTTTGAGATACATGATCCAACTCAAGCCAATGGGCAAGGACCTGATATTGGAGAACAATATCAATCAGCAGTATTTGCAAGTAATGCAAAAGAAAAAGAAATCATAAATAATCTTATAAGCATTTTGAAACAAAAAGGCTATAAAGTAGTTACAAAAATATATGATGTTAAATCTTTTTATAAAGCAGAAGATTACCATCAAAATTATTATGCAAAACATAACAAAACACCATATTGTCATGGATACATAAAAAGATTTTAAAAATTTATCTAATTTTATTGCTAAATTTAATATTATTTGGATATATTTATATTAAGAAAGGTGATTTAGAGTGTCATCTTTGGTTAGTGTTATTGATTCTTTCAGTATGTTACGCCTAGAGATTACTCCATTTTATATTTTCGACCACCATTAAAACGGTGTATTTCTACAAAAAAGGCAAACAAATGGCAGAAGTTCTAAACGGAACAGTTAAATGGTTCAATAGTGAAAAAGGTTTTGGATTTATCCAACAAGATAATGGCGGTAAAGATGTATTTGTACATTTTCGTCAAATAAACAATCCTGGCTATGGCCGTGTTTCTCTTGAAGAAGGTCAAAAAGTATCTTACACTGTAGGTGAAGGTCAAAAAGGCCCACAAGCAGAAAACGTTACTATTCTGTAACTCTACAAATTAGGCAGGATCTTCTGCCTGGTTCAAAATATATTTTCCTAATATACTTACTATTTTCCGATATAGCTTGATATACGAAAAAACTGAATATAACAATCATTTTAATACCTATAAAACTATCTTGCGAGCCCTTTAAAAATTTATATTATATTAATATTATTTCGGATATTCTATAGAGTAATGTGTTGTTTAATGCGTCTAAAGTAAAACATCAAATCTATGATCTGCTATTTTTACAATTAAAGGAGTATATTATGAACAAAAAAGAAGCCTATAAACAAAAGATAGAAGCTGAACTGGAGTTGGCTCAAGCCAAATTAGCCGAGTATAAAGCGCGAGTTAAAAGTGCGGTTGCTGATGCCCGTATACAATACATAAAGCATGTGGAGGAGATCGAGCATGGACTTAATGCTGCAGAAGCTAAAATCAAAGAACTGAACGAGGCGAGAGAAGACAAATGGGAACACCTTAAAGAAGGCGCAGAGAATGTTTGGGAAAGATTACGCTGTGCTCTCAGAGATGCCGCTGCTAAATTCAAACATTAAACTTGCCTCCTTTGGGCACTCTTCCATTTTTTCTTCGAAAATAGTTTTTTATATTTCGTCGTTTCCGCCTTTGCGGAGATACGGTTTACTGCATAAGCTCGATTAATAGATCAAAAAATATTACAAATATATAAAATCTTGGATTTGTTGCAGCATATGAGCATAGTAATACTATCTCATTTTGCGCATTTTATAATAATGCGAAAGATGATCAAAAAAGGAGTATGGAAAATATAGGAGTTATTGGCAATCGTAAATTTTGAAGATCATCCAAAGCAAAAATAGCTTTGGATAAATAAAAATACTAAAGTGAATTTTTAAACAGTGTAAACATACCCCATACAAAATAGATACCTGTCCAAGCAATAAGTATCCATAAGGTAGCTGAACCTAATTTTCTTAATACTGGATTTGTATCACAGTCATATACGAGTCCTTCATTTTTACCGACTTTCCAAGCCATAATAGCAATAAATGCCACACCCGTAAAGCCAAGAAATACAAAAGTCAGTAAGAACATTATAATACTCTCCCACTCAAGATTCATAGGAATACTATAAATATCATAACCCATGCCTGATATTATAGAGTATCTAATATATTCACGAACTCCTGATATAAAAAGTGCAACAATGACAAGCATGCCTGTAGTAGCATAGCTATTTTTATTACTTCTTGATGCCATAATAAGCAATATAACTACAGATATTATCGTAGCTATTATTAAAGGATTGAAAAGTAAACCATCTCTTAACATCCAAATTACAAACAATACTGCACTTATAAGTAAACCAGTAATAGCCATTTTTGTACCAAGAGATTTTGTGAATCTAATATAATCGACCGAAAAATCTTCTCTAGTACTCAAAAAGTCACTATAGTTTTGCAAGAAAATACCGGTTACCGGAATAGTTAAGCTAATCATAAATGCAAGTCTAATAATATCAATGTGAAAATTAAGCCCTGAATTATCAATTACACCATTTGGCGCATACCATTCCATCCATTTATCTGGCTGTATGGATTCTACTGCAAAATTATGCATTAATATACCAGCAAACACAAGTATTAAAAATGAAATGATGCCTATGAGAGTATTGCTTGATTTACCAGCTTTATTCGCATAAGAATACCAATAGTACATCAAATAACCTATCATAAGTGCATAAATAAATGCGACTACCCATACACCAGAAAGAGTATTTGTCACATACCATCCAGAATCATAGATAACTTGTGTAAATAGTAGTGGTGCTACACCAAGCACTATAAGCAATGAAACGCTAATTTTACCAACTTGAATCAAATGTGGAGTCAAAATCTTCCAATTTGAATCGCTTTTTTGTTTAGTACTTCCATATAATGAAAGCCCCATGCTGCCAAGAGATAGTAACACAAAGGCTATATGTAAAGCCCATGTCAAAATATATAACCCCTGAAAAACTACTGGGTAAAAAGGTACTCCAGCAGGATCTCTAAGTGCATTTAAAATAGTTGCATCCATACGAAACCTCCTTTATTTATTAGCTTGCACATCGAGATATGTAGCTATCGCATCATATTCATTATCTGGCAAAGCAATTTTTGGCATATAAGGAATAGATCCTGTGCCGATTACATTTTTCATATATCCCTTAATAGACTCTGCATCTTTCAAATTAGCTATACGAATTGATACAACAATAGGTCTGTATAGACCGTCTTTTTCAAGTGAGTGGCAATTTGAACACGCTCTTATTGCAAGCATTCTGCCAACTTCAAGTTTGTTCTCTGGGGTTATAGTACGAAGTCTTGTTGGTACCCATGGATCTAATTTTAGATATCCTTTAGCAGCAAGCAAAGGAACTTCATTTTTGATACCCTTACCAGGGACATCTCTGCCTATGATTTGATTACTATACATGTAATGTCCCGCGATATATGGTTTACGCAGAGACTCTCTAAGTTTTTCGCCTGGCCACAATCCAAATATCAAAATTACCAACACCATTACAGAAGCTAGACTTTTATTAATCCATTTTGGTCTGAAGATAGCTATTGCAAAATAAACTGAAAATAAAACAGTAAGTATAATACGATTCATTATTATGCCTGGAAGTAATTTACCCATAAGTGCATGTGCATTTTCTGGCAAAGCAAGTATGTACCACATAAAAAACAACATTGTAATAAACCCACCGATCATACTTATAATTCCCATCTTTTGGGTCATCTCTACACCAAGAGCTGGATTTTCTTTTTTCATTGCACTAGAGATTACCATACCAATTATTCCTGACATCATGACCATAAATCCAATTCTTAGGAACATATGTGGGAATGTGTTAATGCCAAAAAATGCATCACTAACAGAACCGGTATTGTAATATGCATCATTACCTGGCCACATCATAAAGCTTATGATACCAACGATTAGTGCCAATGTACCGACCGATGCAATAGCAAAAGTGTAAGTTAATTTGAGATGGGTTTTACGATCAATTTTATCCATAAAATAAACAAGCGCAAATACGCCAACCACCTCATATATAAAGAAAACCCACTCAGTAGCCCATACCCACACAAAATTGTGAATTAATGAGCTTATGCCTCTTGGGCTTGCAACGGTTGCCGTATACCAAATCCCAGGTCCTGTAATTGAACCCATAACATATGAGAATACAAGTAAAAATATACCATATTTCTTCATATAATAATATAGTTCTGGTCTATCTTCATGATACGCTTTATATGCCAAAAATGCAAATAATATAGATGCACCAACAGATGTATGAGAAAAAAGTACATGCATCACCCCTGTCAATCCCATGAGCCATGCCGTACCAATATTCGGAACATAAAAGACTGGATAAAGCCCTAACATTTCCATAAAATCCTCCTTTAAAGCTTGATATTTTGTAAGGGAAACTAATTCCCACGCTAAAAGTTTATTCCATGTTTGTTAAGTTTGTATTAAAATATAAAAATATTTTTTAATAAAATATTTTTATAATTCTTTAAACTTAACTGCTGCCTTGATTGACTAAGTAGTTGGCTAAAGTCCATTTTTTATGGGCACGCAGAATGATTATATCATAAGTATAGAAACAAAGTGTGAATAAAATGTAATATTTTTATATAGCAGATATTTATAATTTATAAATATCTGCTTAGTAAGTAGTTGATTGTTTATTGGGTTTTTAGATATTATCAATCAAATAAGAAGCTCTATTCAAAGCCTTGTCAATATGATCTAGAATATTGTCTTCGCCAATCCTCTTATCTAATCCGGTTTTATGAATGTACTTATTGACATCCCTATTGACGCCTGAAAGTATAAGAGTAGATCCTCTATTTTTTAATCTTTCATGAACCGTATCTATTGCATGAAGCCCGGCAGCATCTATCATAGGAACAAGTCTAAGTCTCAAGATAAAAACTTTTGGGGTAATTTCCATATTTGTCAATGCATCAATTAGTTTTTCTGCTATACCAAAAAACAACGGTCCTTGGATTTCATAAACTTCTACACTCTCTGGTACAATTTTTTTATTAATAGAATCCGGATCATCGGTCTCTTCTTCTTCGTCATAGGATCTGATTTTGGTTGACTTCATCATCGAATTAATAAATAATATAGCAGCCAATGATATACCTGTTTGAATTGCAAAATTCAAATCTACAAGCACAGTCAATGCAAAAGTTATAAAAAGTACTGCCCTGTCAGCTCTTGGGGCTTTCATAATTGATTTAATGTGTTTGATCTCGGACATATTCCAAGCAATAACAATAAGTATTCCGCTCAAAGCCGCTAATGGGACTTTAACTATGAATGGAGATAATAGCAACATAAATACTAGCAACCAGACAGCATGCAATATTCCTGAAATCGGAGAAACAGCTCCTGCTTTGATATTGGTAGCAGTTCTAGCAATTGCACCAGTAGCCGGAAGTCCGCCAAACATACTAGAACCAATATTCGCAACTCCTTGTGCAAATAGCTCAGTGTTTGGTTTATGCTTGGTCCCGGCCATACCATCTGCCACTACCGCTGAAAGTAATGATTCTATAGCCGCCAGAACCGCTATGGTCACAGCATCGGGAAAAACTGCTCTTATTTTTTCGAAAGATATATCAGGTAACGATGGGCTAGGAAGCATAGACGGAATTTCTCCGAAACGGCTCTCAATCGTCTCGATAGGCAAACCAAATAAATAAACTGCAAGTGCTGATAAGACGACAACCACAATCGGGCCAGGAATTCTAGGGTAATTTGTTTTCATAAAGAATATAACTATTATACTGATCACAGCCACAGCCACAGCCACTGGATTTGCCAGATGAAGATTTTGAACATAAAGCACCAGTTTCTCGATAAAATCAGGAGGCATATTTTCAATCGGAAGCCCAAAAAAATCTTTTAACTGTGAAAATAATATCAAAAGAGCTATCCCGGAAGTAAAGCCGGTAATTACCGGATAAGGTATGAACTTGATAAGCTCGCCTGCTTTGACAAAAGCCATAATTATTAGCAATATTCCGGCTATGCTAGTTGCAAGCACAAGTCCCTCATAGCCATGCTTCATAGCTACTGTTGCAACAGTCACTATAAACGCAGCTGTTGGTCCGCCGATCTGAAATCTACTGCCACCAAGTGCTGATATTAAAAAACCTGCTACTATAGCCGTGAACAACCCTCTTTCAGGAGGCAAATTCGAAGCAATTGCTATAGCCATTGCCAAAGGCAATGCAACAATTGCGACCGACAAACCAGATAATATATCTTTTACAAAATCTGATTTTGTATAGCCATATTTTTTAAAAAAAGTGATTAGTTTTGGCTCTAGCATATGAAGTGTGCTTTTTATCATTAAATGTGTCCATTGATAAGATTTGGAATTATAATGCTTTTTAGATAAAGATGACTTTGAATTAATATAAAGTTAAAATATTATGCATATGATTTAAGTTCTATTCTAGAGCTTTTATAGTTTGGCATAAATGTCTCAACCATATTCCAAAAGCTTTTTTGATGATGCTTATGTGAAATATGACAAAGTTCATGAATGATGATATATTCAACGAGATGTTGTGGCAACTTCATCATCATTGTATTAAAACTTAGTGTATTTTTACCGGTGCAACTACCCCATTGACTTATAGTCTTGCGAAACTTTATGTCCGATGGAACAAGCTGCATCTTGTTTGCCCATCCATAAACAATCGATGGCAATAATTCCTGCGCTTTTTTTAAATAAAACTGGTCGATTTTGCGTCTAAAAACTGCTTCGTCATAAATCTTATATGATAGCGTAAATTGATAACCATCCCAGCTAAGCTCTGTTGTTTTATGATTATCTTTTAAAACGAGAGGATATGAATTGCCCATATAAAAAAGTACGGATTGTTCATTAAAATCTAAAAGCTGCCCTTTTCTTTGTGCAAGTCTGCGCCTTGTTTTTTCTATCCATGATGCTTTTGAAATGAGTAACTTTTCTATTCGTTCTATCGGTATTTTCGGAGATTTTATTACTAATTCACCTCTGTTGTTAAAACTCAGATATATATTTTTGAGTTTCGGATTTATTATGTGATTATAGGTAGGCAAAAGTCCCACGCAAAAACTCCTAAGTTAATTGATACTAGTATATCACACTTTAGCACAAAGGATAACGATTATTTTATAGTGGATCAGACAGGATTACTGTTTAAACAAATCTTATTTGCTATAAAGATCAAAGCTACATTTTACTGCATATTGAGTAAACTTATTGACAACAATTACAAAAGGCTTCTAATGAACAATACCAAACCATCACTATTACCTGTACTTGGACTTAGTACTGCCGTTTTACTAGTGGCTGGCAATATGATAGGTTCTGGTGTATTCAAAAAAATTAGCCCTATGTCTGCTTCTTTGATGGACAGTTCATTGGTTTTGCTGGCGTGGTTTATCGCTGGAGCCATAACTATGCTTGGGGCTTTTACTTTTGCTTCACTTGCAACAACTACAAAAGAAGCCGGAGGACAATTCAAATACTTCGAAAATGTTTTTGGCGGATTTTCCGGCTTTATGTATGGCTGGAGCTTTTTTGCTGTCATTAGTACCGCATCTATAGCTTCCATAGTATATGTATTCGCAGAATCGTTAAACAACTTTTTTGCACTACCTATAATATTACAAAAGTATGCAAATTATTCTTTAGTGGGGTTTATTTTCCCATTTGAGAATGCAACCGTAAAAATAATAGCTATCATAACGCTTGTTTTGTTGACGTTATACAATATTCGCGGCGTTAAACACGGAGGATGGCTTAGCAATATAGTAACAAGTGCAAAAATAGCCGGCATATTGATGCTGATAATTATCGGACTTACATACACACAGCCTGCAAGCGGTATAACGCCTATAGCGCCTATGATCATGACTCATACAGATATAAGTACACTAATGCAAATAAGTGCATTTTTTACGGCTATGCTCGGTGCTTTTTGGGCTTATGACGGATGGGTAAACATAACTAATATGGCAAGTGAATTTAAAAATCCGACACGCAATATACCTATTGCCATTATAACCGGCACAGCGCTTATAATAGTACTTTACATAGCTGTCAACTATGCATACTTTAAAGTTCTTTCCCCTGCTCAGTTTGCCACATTAAGTAAAATCGATGGCACCATCGCTGCTGTTGAGGTAGCCAGAACCGCGCTTGGAAGTATTGGTGTTCTTGTCATTTCTGTTTTAATTATGATATCCACTTTCGGTGCTACACAAGGAAGTACAATGTCTGCGGCTAGAGTTTATTATCAAATGTCCAAAGAAGGTTATTTTTTTGATTCATTTTCCAAAGTTCATCCTAAATTTCGAACACCGCATATATCTCTTTTAGGACAAATGATATGGGCTTCATTGCTCATTATTAGCGGTACTTTTGATCAACTTACAGACATGCTCATATTTGCTGCATTTATTTTTTATGGGCTAGGTGCGGTTGCGGTCATAAAACTAAAAAGAGAGGACTCTCTAAAAATAACTTTTGGTTATCCGGTAGTACCTTGGCTGTTTTTGATTTTATGCGCGATAATAGTAATAAATGCTATTTATTCTAGGCCTGCAGAATCACTAATGGGGCTTGGGCTTATGATTATGGGTGTGCCTTTTTATGTGTATTTTAAAGACAAGAAGAATAAATTTAATTTTCCAGAACTTTAATTTAAATTTGCTGCTTAGGCAGCAAAAAATTTCATTACTTCTTCTTAGGGCTTTTAAGCACCAAGAAAACTACTATCAAAATTGCTATATATGCCATATAAGAGTATATATCGTCTAAAGAATTTTGCATTAGTTTACCTCCATTATTAAATCTCCACTGCATACCTTATGTTGTGAGTGAATTGATATTTTTGAACTATTTACGACAATAGGTGTCACTATTGACTTTGCCTTTGAAGAGACCAATGGCAAATCTATTTGAATGATAGAATCCCCTGCTTTGACGCTTGTGCCCTCATTAACCAATCTAGTAAACCCGTTTCCATTTAATTCGACCGTATCTATGCCGATATGTACTATTACTTCAAGCCCGTTGTTTGAAACGACAAATGCATGATTTGTAGGAAATACCTTGGTTAATGTTCCGTCAATTGGCGAGCAAAAGATATTTTCAGAAGGTTTTATTGCTATCCCATCGCCTGCCATTTTGGCAGAAAACACTTCATCCGGCACGTCGCCAAGATCTATAATCTCTCCGGCTACCGGTGCATAGATAGCTGTTTTTTTACCTTTTAACCACCCAAACATTTTACCCCTTTATATATTTAATCTCACCACCGACTATAGTCGTAAGAATATCTAAATTTTCATCAAAAAGAACTATATCGGCATCATACCCTGGCTCTATGGTCCCTTTTTTGATCATAAGTTTTTTTGCAGGTGCGGCCGTAACGCTATATATAACTTCCGCTAAAGTCATGTCTGTAAATTTGAGCATATTTTTAAGTGCATCATTCAATCTCAAAACACTTCCGGCAAGCCTGCCATCAGCCAAAGTCGCTTTGCCATCAGATACATTTACAGCTTGTCCACCCAGATTATAAGCTCCATACTTCATACAACCGGCCCTCATAGCATCTGTTATAAGTATAAGTTTATCCTTTTTTTGTTTCCAAAAAATACGCAATGATGCCTCATGTGTATGAATGCCGTCAGCTATTACATCGCAAGTTATGTCGCTATCCATTGTTGCGCCCAATACTCCTGGAGCGCGATGATGAAAACCGCTCATAGCATTACCAAGATGCGTTGCATGAGAAATACCTGCATAGAAACTATTTTTTGCCTCTTCACATGAGGCATTGCTATGGCCGATGCTTAATATTATATGTGGATATTTGACATTGATATCTTTAATAAACTCCATACCTCCTGCTACTTCCGGAGCCAAAGTCATCATCTTTATATACGGTGCGAACTCCTCTATGATTTCAATGGATGGTGCTTGGATAAACTCTGTATCTTGTGCTCCGCATTGCGCAGGATTTATAAATGGTCCCTCCATATGCGCTCCGAGTACAATCGCGCCGCTTACAAGATGTGAATTTTTGCTAATATTGTTAAGCGCATTTACTATATCATCTTTTGGCATTGTCATTGTTGTTGCCAAAAATGAAGTTGTTCCGGTTTGAAGTATTGTGTCGCTAATGGTTTGCAATGCTTCGGGCGTTGCATCCATAGTATCTGCTCCGCCGCTTCCATGTATATGCAGATCTATAAAACCGGCACTCAAATATGCACTATTCGCATCTATTATGCGGCAATCTTTATGCTTGTCTAATTCGTTTTTGGAAACTATATTTTTGATAGTTTTATCAAAAATCACTACAAAATCCTTGAGTATCCTATCTTTAGTAATGATTTTGGCATTTATTATAGCACTTAGCAAGGATTTACTCCGGAAGCTTCAAGAAGCTGTTGCTTTAAAACTCTTTTTAATACTTTGCCTGTGGCGTTTTTTGGTAATGTCTCTATAACATAAATATGTTTTGGTAGTTTAAAATTTGCCAAATGTTCTTTTAGATATTGTTTGAGCTCTGACTCATTAATATCAGTAGTTCCATCATCAAGCTCAATATAAGCTACCGGTATCTCTCCGCATTGATCGTCAAATGCGCCTACTACTGCGCTAACCTTAACACCTTCGAATCCATCGATTAACTCTTCGATCTCTCTTGGATATATATTAATTCCTTTTGATATAATAAGATCTTTTTTGCGATCGACTATATATAGATATCCATCTTTATCCATATATCCCATATCCCCGGTCAGCAACCAACCGTTTATTATGGTTTCTTCGGTAGCTTCTGGTCTGTTCCAATAACCTTTCATTATATTATCGCCTCGACATATAATATTACCAACTTCTCCCATAGGCAACTCTATCAAATTATCGTCAACTATTTTTATCTCGTATCCCGGCATAGCAGGACCGACTGATTTGATCTTAGTTTTTTCAGAAGGATTTATACAGACTGCCGGACCGGACTCGCTGAGTCCGTATCCTTCTAGTAATTTTGCGTTTTTAAATTTTTCATTCATGGCCAATAAGGTCTTTTCTTGAAGAGCGGCTGCGCCTGATACAAATATGCGAATAGAATTAAACCACATAAAATACCAAGGCAATTTAGCTTTCACTAAAGCATTGTAGACATCAGGAATTGCAAAAAACAAAGTTACTTTTTTTAGCAAAGTTTGTTTAAAGATATTGGAAAATGGCTGGATTGATTTGATGATAACTATAGATCCACCTACATAAAGCAATAACAAAACACCGATAGAAAGAGTAAAAGAATGAAACATTGGTAAAAAGACTATTGATCTGTCTTTTGGGGTTATGTGTGCACGAATGATGCCAGATTGGCTATTTGAAAATATATTTTTATAGCTAAGCATTGCTCCTTTTGGTTTGCCGGTAGTTCCAGAAGTGTAAATAAGCACTGCCGTATCGCTTATGGATTGTTTTGCAAAATTAACATGATATTGTTTATTTAATGCGTCAGTGAAATGCACATCTTTTATATCGCTACTTTGAAAACCGCCCTCCCAAACTATATGATCCAAAAGCTTTTTAGGGCATCCGGCGCGTATTACTTTTTCATGAATTTCAGAAGCAATTATAAACGAAGTCTGGCTATCTTCTAATATATAATTTAATTCTTCTTCTTTGAGAAAAGTGTTGATTGGCACTGTAATTGCACCAATTTTTGATATTGCTATTAAAGATACGACGAACTCTACGCTATTGCGTAAAAATAATGCTACCCTGTCGCCTTGATTTATGCCATATTGATGCAAATATCCTGCAAGATTATCGGCTTTGCTCAATAGTTCTTTATATGAAACTTTTTCTTTGTCCATAAAAAGTGCTGTTTTGCTGCCGCGCATATCAGCATTATGCACTACCATTTCATAAAAAGTTGCAAAAGGATAACTCATATTAGAACCCGACACTATAAGGCATTGATACAAACAAAGCCGTTATACTCAAAATAAGACTTTTTTTCATATTCATAATCCTTTTATTTTTCAATCAAAGCATATAGCCCTGCTATCTCTTCGCTCCAAATAGAATCATCGGTTGTCTCCAATATCAAAGGAATGTCATTCATCCGATCATCATTCATTATTAGTCTAAAAGTTTCCCAGCCAAGTTTACCTTTTCCAATGGATTCATGTCTGTCTACCCGCGAACCAAGAGGCGGCTTTGAATCATTTAAATGCATACCGCATAAATATTTAAATCCTACAATTCTCTCAAAATCATCCATGGTTTTTTTATATGTTTCGGGTGTTCTGAGATCATAACCGGCAGTAAACGTGTGACAGGTATCCAAACAAACACCCACTCTACTTTTCTCTTCAATTTTATCTATTAGATAAGCTAGATGTTCAAATTTATACCCGAGATTACTTCCTTGTCCTGCAGTGTTTTCTATAATAAGTTTTACTTTGCTATTTGGTGTTGCTTGTATAGCTTCATTCATGGACATAGCTATCACATCAAGACATGCATTTTCTATCCGCTCCAAAGATACCTGATCTTCTTTTTCTGATTTGGATAATTTATTTAAATGACTGCCTGGGTGAAAATTGAGCATCTCAAGTCCAAGTTGTTCACACCGAACAAGCTCATCTATGAAAGCGTCTTTTGATTGAGCCAATTTATCTGCTTCATGATGTCCAAGATTGATAAGATAACTATCATGAGGCAATACGTGTTTAGGAAGTATTCCGCTTTTTGCCAAATTTATCTTAAATTCATCTATGCTAAGTGCGGTAAGCGGTTTGGCGTTCCATTGACGTTGATTTTTGGTAAATATTCCAAATGCTTTAGCTCCTATATCTATTGCATTAAGCGGGGCATTTTGCACCCCTCCACTAGCACTGACATGAGCTCCTACGAATTTCATTGTTCTTTCACCTTGATAATAATTTGATTGATTTTATCATGAAACTCAACTTTGCCATCTGAAATTTCATACGAAATAGAGTATTGATCCTGCTTTGTTATATTTTGTGTAAAACCGTTACCTGTTTTTATCAGATTTTCTCCTCCAAAAATAGGCTTTGACAAAAATATCTGTTCTAGAGTATCATCTGGGTACAATACATGAAATATCTTACGGTAAAAACCGCTTTTATTCATACATTCAAATTGACTCATACAGATGCGGTCTTTGTACATATCCAGTGAAACCACAGGTTGGGCATTACTATATATCTGTACTTTAATGCTATCAGGGTATTCAGACACAAAACCCATATCGGCATATCTTATTTCCGGTGTTTTTAGGATTATAAATGTGCTTTTTTGTTGCACTGGTTTCTTTAATGCACATCCGCTGAATGCCAAAAATGCAATAACAATGAGTATATTATACAATTTATGTCTCATATTTACCTATTTTTAAGAGAAATTTAAGTGCTATCTCACTATAATTCCGTCCATTAAGTTGTCGATGGCCCCATCGTCTAGCGGTTAGGATCCATGGTTTTCATCCATGTTACCGGAGTTCGAGTCTCCGTGGGGTCACCACTTTGATATACTTAATCGGCCCCATCGTCTAGCGGTTAGGATCCATGGTTTTCATCCATGTTACCGGAGTTCGAGTCTCCGTGGGGTCACCACTTATCATAATATAATCATAACCAACAAATACTAAATCTTTAACAAAATCCGATCATAACTACTTATTTTGATCATTATTTATTTCCGATACGCGTACAATATCTCTGTGACCAAAGTGCTCAAGCAACCATAACGTGGTATAATAAACTATAAAAAAATTTAAATGCTTAATCTTATAATAAATATCAAATGGAGAAAAATAATGCCAAAACAGATAAATAGCAAAATGTGGATATCTCCATCAAAAGATATGAGACTCGGCAAGGGGCGTGTAGAACTACTTGAGCATATTCATGCTACAGGCTCCATATCACAAGCAGCCAAAATTATGAAGATGAGCTACAAAGCAGCATGGGATAGCATTAAAGCTCTCAATACCCATGAGCTTATAGTAGAAAAACAAACTGGCGGCAAACACGGTGGTGGCTCTAAACTTACAGCGAGGGGTCTTGAATACATTGAAGTCTACAAAGAGCTAGAGTCTATTCAAGGATATTTTTTAGGTTCGCTTGGTGGTCGCATAGATTCTATAAAAAATCTTAAAACATTAACTTCTAAACTCACGCTTCGCACAAGCGCTAGAAATCAACTGCATACTACTATCTCGCAAATAGAACAAACCGACCATAACACAATGCTCACTCTGGCTTTGAACGATTATCAAGATATAAAAGTATCCATCACTCATAAAAGCTTAGAAGAAATGGATCTTAAAGAACAAATGTCTATAGTTGTACTTCTAAAGGCGTCGTCTATCACCTTACATGAAAAATGCCCGACAGATGTTTCTTACAATTGGCTACATGGAACTGTAAAATCTTTAGAGATAAGCGGTAATTATGCTGAAGCTTCCATAGAACTAGAAAACGGCGGGGAAATAGTCGCTTCCATAGAGGCTGTTGATTGTGAATCGATTAATATCGGTAATTCAATATGGGCTCATTTTAAACCTAGCAGTGCAATAGTAGCTATATAGCCGATTTTTATTCTTGTAAAAACAAAAAATGATTCCAAAAACAAACTTATTATATATCAACATATCTTGATTTGTTAATATCATTATGCTATTATTGCAAATAAGGAGACAACCATGGATATTTTTTTGCAAACAGTTGGCTCGGTCTATGATGAGACCAGAGTTCGAATTTTGCGCTTCATAGACTTGCATGGCGAAGTATGTGTATGTGATATAGAAAACTCATTTGACATGATCCAATCTCGCATCTCTAGACATCTAAAAATTCTAAAAGATGCTGGTTTTTTGAGAGTTGACAGGCGAGGTAAATGGGCATATTATAGTATCCGTTCTCCGCTTGATATTTTTAGGCAATCTGTTTTGAAAGAAATAGAGCATTTAGATTTGGACATTCCCGAACTAATAAGTGGTTGTAGCATATGATAATTGCTGGTTTAATCTTTCTAACTACGCTCATTTTTGTAATATGGCAACCACGCGGTTTACAGATCGGCACATCTGCACTCATTGGGGCTTTTACAGCTTTAATGCTGGGTGTTGTCAACTTTGACGATGTCCTTAGTGTCACAAATATCGTATGGGATGCGACTTTGGCATTTATCGGCATAATTATACTCTCCATGGTTCTTGACGAGATAGGCTTTTTTGAATGGTGTGCTATAAAAATGGCAAAATTATCAGGCGGAAATGGTAACTTAATGTTTGTATATGCACTACTTCTTGGGGCCGGAGTCTCTGCTCTTTTTGCAAATGATGGAGCAGCGTTGATCCTTACTCCAATATTGCTAGCCAAAATGAGGATTTTAAAACTAAATGCCAAAACGATCA
This sequence comes from Sulfurovaceae bacterium, assembly GCA_028715055.1. Classification (GTDB taxonomy): domain Bacteria; phylum Campylobacterota; class Campylobacteria; order Campylobacterales; family Sulfurovaceae; genus BN30871. The sequence goes on along the minus strand of JAQTLE010000003.1, from coordinate 105,879 downwards.
TTGCATTTTTACTAGCAGGTGGATTTATAAGCGACAGTGCTTCTCTTCCTTTTGTGTTTTCAAATCTAACCAATATTGTTACAGCTAATTACTTTAATATAGGATTTGGTAAATATTTAAGCGTGATGATAATTCCTTTTATTGTGAGCGTAGTCATGTCAATCATAGTTTTGTGGCTAGTGCTTAGAAATGATATTCCAAAAACTATTGATATTAGACTGCTCAAAAATCCAGATGACGCCTTAAAAAGCAAACCTCTTTTTTATATCTCTTGGGTATTTTTAGCTTTTCTTTTAATGGCTTATTTTATAGGTGATGCTTACCATTTGCCAATTTCGCTTTTTGCTCTCGGTGGGGCTTTGATATTTTTAACGATATCAAGTATAACAAAAACCGTAGAGCCTCTACATATCATCCGCACAGCTCCATGGCAGGTAGTATGGTTTAGTATTGGGCTTTATATCGTGGTATATGGTCTCAAAAATGCCGGACTGACTGATTATCTAAGTATGATTTTGCAAAATTTGACAAAACAAGGTGATTTTATAGCAATAGTCGGGACTGGATTTATCAGTGCGTTTCTAAGTGCAACGATGAACAATATGCCCACAATCATGATAATGGATATATCTTTAAAAGATATACCAAATGAGGCTTTGGCATATGCCAATATCATAGGATGCAACCTAGGACCAAAGATGACACCATTTGGCAGCCTAGCCACTCTCCTTTGGCTTCATGTGCTTGATAAAAAAGGAGTACACATCGGATTTTGGGAATATAGCAAATTTGGTTTGATTGTCACGCCCCCAATTTTATTGGTGGTGTTGATTTCGTTATATCTATTTTAAGGAGTGATTTTGTGAAAAAAGTATTAGTAATGTGTACAGGAAATAGTTGCAGAAGCATCATAGGTGAAGCACTTATAAATGCTAAGCTAGATAATGTTGAGGCATTTAGTTGTGGTGTAGCTCCCAGCGGCAAGGTCAATCCAAATGCGAAAAAAGTATTAGAGCAAAATGGGATTTGGAAAGATGAATATCACTCAAAAAGTTTAGATGAAGTGATAAATGAACACTTTGACCTCGTCGTAACAGTATGTGACCATGCCCATGAAACCTGCCCTATGTTCCCGCGACCAGTAAAAAAAATCCATGTAGGTTTCGTTGATCCTGATGGAAAAGATTTTGCAGCATTTGCAGAGACTTACAAAGAGATAGAATCGACACTACTTCCAAAAGTCAAAGAGGCATTAGGACTATAATGGAAGATTTTTTAATCCAAGCGATAGAAGCGCACACAACTTTTGCCATTATAGCATCATTAATGATGGGTATTTTTACGTCTATAGCACCTTGTTCTATTGTTACTTTGCCCTTGCTAGTTAGTAGTGCACTTGCATTGAGTTCAGACATTGAACCACAAAACAAAAAACGGTTTATTATCCAATATTCAATTTTATTTGTATTGGGGCTCGTGATTAGTTTTTCTATCTTGTTGTTGCTTGTCGCGAAAATAGGAGTAATGCTTAGCATAGCGCCTTTTTGGGCATATTTATCTGCTTCAATTGCTACATTTATCGTAGTGGCGTATGCACTTGGATTTTTAGGTGAAATAGATAAACAAAAAGTCGCCAATCGATTTTTGCCATTCAAGCTCTTTGGCGCGTTACTAATTGGACTTATTTTCGGTCTTGTAAGCACTCCATGTGCCACAGCACCACTTGTTGCCATCGTTTCAGTCGCACAGCAAAGTGGTCTGGTATTTTCATACCTACTGGTTCTTGCGTTTGCCATCGGTCATGCCTCTTTGCTTTTGCTTTCAGGTATTTCAGTGGGGGTTGCGGGATCTATAGCCAAGAACAGTTTTTTAAACGCTCTAAGTATATGGTTCAATAGAGTTTTTATCGCTGTATTGATTGCTATAGGGTTTTATTTTGCTTATAAAGCATATCTTATATTTTAAAGGAAAACAATGGAAAAATTTCTAAAAGTATTTGCACTTTTGGCTGCTGCTTTTGGTCCGTCACAAGCTATTGCAAACGAGCCTATGCTGGGTGCGATAAGCTTTTCAAGCTTACAGTCCAAAATAGGAAAAGGTAAGCCCATGATGCTGGAATTTGGCTCTACAAATTGCCGCTCATGTATAATTATGGGACAAACACTCTATAAACTAAAACAAAAATATCCGCAAAGCAATGTTTATTTTATAGATATCTACAAAGATGAACAAGCCGCCATGAAATATGGGGCTGTGATGATTCCTGCTCAAATCTATCTTGACAAAAATGGCAAAGTCGTTGATAAACATTTTGGAAAAATCGAATACAGTGAACTTGAGAGAAAACTCAAATCATTTGATATATTATAAGGAGATAAAATGAATATTAAATTTAAAGAAAATACAAAAGGCTTTAGTGCTATCATTAATGGATTTAGTGTTGAAGAGTTGAATAAAAAAGTTAGTAAATGCAAAGATGGGAATTGCAGCTGTGATTGCAGTCCAGAGATAATGGAGAAAATCGAAAACATCGAGGTTTGCTCACATGGCGATGGAGCAGAGATAAAAATAACAGGTGATGTCACAGTGCAAACCATTGCCCCTATGATGCAAAAATGTTTGATCTCGAACGATAAAGAGAATTCATGCAAAGCATAATAGATAAAAAAGTTATCATACAAAAAGTAATTCTTTTAAATGCTACTCTTATAATTTCCGAAATAGTTGCTGGAATTTATAGCAGCTCTATGGCTCTCATTGCTGATGCTTTTCACAACTTAGGTGATGTCTTAGCTCTATTCATAACATTGGTTGCTATTATTTATGGAGCAAAAAAAGCAACAGAAACAATGACTTTTGGATATATTAGAGCTGAATCTATGGCGGCTTTTATAAACTCGATTTTTTTATTTATAACCATGATATTTATATTTATAGAGTCTGTTGATAGATTTTTTAATCCACTCAATATAAATGCGCCGGTGGTTATCTTTGTTTCATCGATAGCTTTATTTATAAATGGTTTTAGTACTTGGCTTCTTGGTAGAAAAGATATTGGGCATCTACATGATAATGAACATGACCATGAAGATATGAATATCAAATCAGCTTATTTTCATATGTTGGGCGATGCCTTTGTTTCGCTTAGTGTTGTTATAGGCGGGATAATTATGTATTTTTATGGCTTCAATAAAATAGACTCTTTGTTGTCTATGATTTTTAGCATTTATGTTATGGCGATAACTTTCCCTATTCTTAAAAATTCTTTTTTGTCACTAATGGACTCAAATGATCATGATATAAAAAATATAGAAAAGCTGATACTTCGATCTGATGAAATTTTATCTATTCATGACTTGCATCTCTATCGTCCAAACTCTAAAGAATCATACGGCTCAGTTCATATAGTTCTTAAGAATGATTTATTGCTGAGCGAGATTGAAAAAGTTATCGAAAGCATAAGAGAAAGAGTGTGCAAAAAAGGTATTACTCATTTTATTGTTCAACCGGAAAGCACAAATTATAATTTAAATGATATTAGTTGCCATACACACTAAAAGGAGTTGATATGTTTGATTGGTGGGAAAAACTTAGCGGGTATTTTGTCTTTGATATTTTAAAACTTGCTCACAAAAGCCAAATGGGAGAAGCATTACACTTTTTTATATTTGATACAGTGAAGATTTTTATCCTATTGGTTGCTATCATTTTTGCGGTGAGCTTCCTTAGAACTTACTTTAATACTGAAAAAGTTAGAGTTTACTTGCAGGGCAAAAGCGAGTTTAGCAGTAATGTTTTAGCGGCGCTTTTTGGTATTATTACTCCTTTTTGCAGTTGCAGCGCAATACCTCTTTTTCTTGGGTTTATGCAGGCTAGAATTCCCATGGGGATTACGTTTAGCTTTCTTATCTCTGCGCCGTTGAACAATGAGATAGCCATAGCAATGCTTTTTAGTCTTTTTGGCTGGAAGATAGCCGCACTCTACATCGCTCTTGGGTTGCTTGTAGCGATACTTGGCGGTTATATAATTGGCAAAATGGGGCTTGAAAAATATGTTCTTATCCCCGTCACACCAATGAAAGGTGAACTCGAAGATATAAAAATAGAATCGGATTTCAAACAAAGAGCCAAAGAGGCATGGGACTATACTGCCGATATCTTTAAAAAGATCTATCTTTATGTCATGCTCGGCGTGGGAATCGGTGCATTTATACACGGTTATGTGCCTGCTGATTTTATCGCTCACTATGCTGGGGGCAATAGTTGGTATGCCGTACCACTTGCCGTTTTGCTCGGAATACCTATGTACTCTAACGCAGCAGGTGTAATGCCGTTAATTGAAGTACTCACATCCAAAGGTATGTTGATGGGTACGGCTCTTAGTTTTATGATGTCGATAACTGCGCTTAGTTTGCCTGAAGCTATGATTCTAAAAAGGATACTTCATGTTAGGCTGATCGCTATATTTTTTGGCATAGTTGGATTTGGGATACTCTTGGTTGGGTATCTGTTTAATTTTATTTTAGGAGGAAATGGATGAAAATAGAAATACTTGGCACAGGTTGTGCAAAATGTAAAGCTTTAGAAGCTGTGGTTAAAGAAGCGGTTAGTAAAATCGGTGGTTTTCATCAGGTTGTCAAGGTAGATGACATCATGGAAATTATGAAATACAATGTTGTATCAACCCCTGCTCTTGTAGTTGATGGAGTAGTCAAAAGCACCGGCAAGCTTTTGAGTGTTGATGAAGTTTTGGAGATACTGAAGACTTTTTAATTTCTTTATCAAAGGATATATGTAAGTTTATATCTGTTCTAAATAACATACTCAGGCACCAACTTTAGCCTAGTATATGCCAAAAAGCAGATTTTATGATGATTCAAAACTATAGAAATGGAAAATATTATAAGACAAATCACATCGACATGCTAAAACTTTATAATGAGTAATTGTTATTTATCTTCTTGTATTTTATTATTTAAATACTTTCGGTACGCTCTATATATCAATGCTACAATTATCAAAACAGCAGGAATGGCATAATACCAATGTTGTAGCGCTAAATGAAAAAATGCAATTATAGTTTTACCAAAATACCAAACCGGCAATATAGTAAATGCGGCCCAAAACCACGCACTAATCAAATTTATAATACCAAATTTTTTGGCGCTATATCTAGTAAGACCGATTGAGATTGGTATAATTGTACGCATGCCATACATATATCTTTGCATAAAAACAATACCCATCCCGTACTTACGAAGCATTAACGTTGCAAGAGCAAATTTGCGACTATGATGTGCAAATTTTTTGTTGATGTAGCTTTTATTGTATCTGCCTATATAAAAATATATTTGATCACCTACAAAAGCTCCAAACCCTGCAATAAAAATAGCTACAAAAAGATTCATGTCCCCAGAGTGACATAACAATCCACCCATGACAAGTCCTATCTCGCCTTCTAATATGCTCCATATAAATAATATCGTATACCCATAGCGTTTAAGCAGATATAAAAGTTTATTTTCAAGCCCATTGACCGGCACATTATATAAAACATATATTAGTAAAATTGCAAAAAGTGATACAAAAACAAAAAGAAATTTGCCTGAATTATTTTGGAACCATTTTAAAAACGAGGTCAATACTACATCCAACCTTTTTTCTTGAAAATATACAAAGGAGTAAAGGAAGATATTGCCATAAGAAGAATAGACAATGCATATCCATACTTCCAGCCAAGTTCCGGCATAAATTGGAAATTCATGCCATATATACTGGCTATAAGCGTAGGTGGAAGAAATATAACATTTACTATCGTAAAGATTTTAACGGTTTTATTCTGTTCGATATTCAACATACCTAAAAATATATTTTGCAAATAGTCCAATCTCTCAAAATTAAAATCTGTATGTTCTATAAGAGACCTGATGTCTTTAAGCATTATCATAATATCATCGGTTGACAATCTATAAACTGTTGACTTGAGAAGCGAAGTCAATATGCGCTGTTTATCAGTGAGGTTTTCTCTGATTTTCATATTGAGATCTTCAAATGCAGAGATTTTTTCCAATATCTCTTCATCATCATTTGTATAATCAGAAAATACATGTTTTCTGAGTTTAACAATTTCTTTTGATAGGTTTTCAATCGCATCTGCATCCGCATCGATACGAATATCAATAATTTGGCAAAAAATATCAAACCCTTCTTTGAACTCTTTAGGTGATGAAATTAATTGTTTGTTGAATTTATCAAATGACAAAAGTTCTTTATATCGAATAGAAAAAAGCATTTTATTTTGGAGAATAAATGAAACTGTTTCATTGTACGGGTTTGGATCGTTGTTAATTAAAAAATAACTATTTATCTCTACTCTCTTATCCTCTTCCCAATATCTTGAACTTATTTCTATCTCCTCACTCTCTTGCTTTGTTGGAAATTCAATATCGAACATTTCTTCTATGGAGATGATTTCTTTTCGAGTGGGGCGTAGCATATCAATCCAAATAACATTTTTTTGTTGTTTGGATTCTTGAAGTAATTCCAAGCTTTTGATAACTTCAAGTTTATTGCCGGTTTTAATATAACATTTTACCATGAAGTCTCCTTTGCTTAATCATTTGACATAATAATATCACAAAGTACTAAAAAAGGACTAAAAATTTTATTTTTGCCGTCCATTTATAATTGGCACAAAAAGGCACGGTTCTATAGTTTCGCTGCTTATTTTGCCGTTTATTTTATAGTATCTTGTTAAAATCTGCAATGGTCCTTCTTGCATGGGAGCTATAAGTATTCCCCCTTCGGCCAATTGCTCAAAAATAATATCCGGTATCTTTGTTGCCGTTGCAGAAAACAAAATGCGGTCATATGGAGCATATTCCTTCCAGCCCAATTGGCCGTCTTCAAACCTGGTAAATATATTGTGGATTTCTAGTTCGCTAAAGCGTCTTTTTGCGTCTTTGAGCAACTCGCTTATTCTTTCTATCGTGAAAACTCTACGGCATACTTGGCTCAAGATTGCTGCTTGATAACCACTTCCGCATCCTATCTCTAATACGCTATCTACATTATTCATTTCTAAATGCTGTGTCATTTTGGCAACCGTAACCGGTGAACTTATCCATTGATTGTCACTTATCGGCAACGCATCAAGTTGGTATGCTAAATGTTTAAACACAGACGGCACAAATACTTCTCTATCAATTGCTAAAAATGCTTTTTTTATATTGTCATCTAATGGAAATTGTAATTCAATCTGCGATATCATTCTTTCAATTTGTCGTTTTTTCAGCATTTATTGCTCCATAACTATATATCTGCGCATTTTATCGATCTCCTTCAAGTCTATCACCGAATCGCAAAGTATTCCACTTGGAGAACATATCATAGAACTATTTACTATATCTTTATCGCCGCTGCTTGTGGCTATAACAAAGCACTGGTTCATTACAGCTAAAGCTTTGGATAAAATTTCAAAATGCAGTTCTCTGGTTATCCCCCACTTGGCTGGAATAAGCACAATATCGGCACTTTCTAGCTGCTTCCATAATTCTTTAAAACGTAACTCAAAACATATCAATATTCCGTAACTAATTCCATCAATTTTAAATGGCTTTATTTTACTTGGATCACCTGCAATAAAATATTTATCTTCATTTCCGAGTTTAAACAACTTAGATTTTTCTTGAATATGCACAATTTCATGACGATGAATAACAATCGCTTGATTCACAAAACCATTACTATATTTACGAATAAATGTCAATACGACTATTGCTTCATTGACTTTTTGTTTTAAAATATCTATGGCATATTCAGAAAATTCTGATGCCTTATCCATGGCTTCATAATCAAATCCGCTTAGATAAAGTTCTGGGGTCAAAATAATATTCTTATAATTATTTCTTTCCTCAATTTCATCAAGTAAATATTGGAGGTGCTTGTCTGGCGTGGCATTAGAAAAAAATTCTATATGCCTCACTTCAAGTTGTGATGGCTTAGAAGTCATCTAGATCAAGGCTTCCTACAGAATAGTTTGTGTTTTTAGCTTCAAAGAAATTAGATTTTTGATCATTAAATTTGGAAAAATTGTCAACCCATTTTATAGGATGTTCTACATTATATAACTTATTAAGTCCAACTGCTTGAAGTCTCTCATCTGCCAGATATTGGATATATTGCTCTATGATGTCATTAGTAAGCCCCAATATTTGACCTTGTGTTATATATTTACCCCATTCGCTTTCTAACTTGACGGCTTGCCTAAACATCTCATAAACTTCATCCAAAAGTTCCTTCGTAAATAGCTCTGGTCTCTCTTTTTTGGTTGAACGGATCATATTTTGAAAAAGCACTAAGTGTGTTACTTCATCTCTTTGGATAAAACGGATCATATCTGCGGATCCTAACATCTTGCCTGATCTTGCCAAAGTATAGATATATGTAAAACCGCTATAAAAATAAATCCCTTCCAAGATTTGATTTGCAAACATAGCTTTTACTATGTTCTCATCTGTAGGATTTTGAGCAAGCTCATCATAGACATTGGCTATTGCGTCATTTTTGCTTTTAAGCATCATATCTCTTCTCCAAAGCTCATAAATCTCTGCAGAATTTGTTGAAATGCTGTCAACCATAACAGCATAACTTTGCGAATGCAGCGCCTCTTCAAATGCTTGCCGCACCAAAATAAGATTAATCTCCGGGGATGTGATAAAAGGGTTAATATTATCAATAAGATTATTGGTTTGCAAAGAATCCATAAAAATAAGTTGGGCCAACACTTTATCATATGCTGTTTTTTCGGCATCCGTTAGGTGTCTATAATCTCCAACGTCACGAGTCATATCAACTTCTTTGGGAAACCATGTATTATTCAACATAACTTCCCAAAGATTATATGCCCATTGATATTTTATATCATTAAGCTCGAAAATACCGGTAGGATTTCCGCCAAAAATTTTTCTATCATTAGTTCGTTCTTGAGAGTTTGGATTGTATATTTTTTTGCGTTCCATATTTTAATTCCTGCAAAATAAAATTTTACTTATTATACTGTCAATATAATTAGGATAAGGCAAGGAGGGCGGCAACTTTTCATTTTAAATATTTTGAGGAAGGGATTTTGGGGGACATGTATGTAATAAAAGAGAAAAGTTGCCTTAGAAAGCCTACCGCAAAGTCTTTTCGGGGATAAAATACTTTGACGCTTTCTAATAAGTATTTTATGTAGTATTTGTGTAGCAATTGTGAATATTATTGGCAACCAACACATTCTATGCTTCTATCTGCTACATTTTCCGTTTTCTTCACGGTTTCTGGCGATTCGCTTCTCAAATAATAGGTGGATTTGAGTCCAAATTTCCATGCATCCATATAAATATCATTTAAATATTTTCCGCTAGCTTTGTCCAACGTTATAAATATATTAAGACTTTGTCCTTGGTCAATCCATTTTTGACGAACAGCTGCTGCTCGTATGAGAATTCTTTGATCAAGCTCAAAGCTTGGAATATAAAAACTCCATGTATTTGAGTTTAGATTTGGTGCAACTACAGGGATCATGCCAGATAAGTTCTTCTCAAACCATTTTCTTTTATATATCGGCTCAATAGCCTGAGTAGTTCCTGTCAAAATAGAGATAGAACTTGTAGGTGCTATTGCCATAAGATAACCATTTCTCATACCATCGGTTTTTACTTTTTCTTTAAGTGCTTGCCAGTCATGAGTATAGCCGAAAAGTCCTCCTCTGTCTACTAGTTTGCAAGCATTTTCATTGGCTTTATCAATAGGGAAAATGCCTTTGCTCCAGTCAGACCCGTCATATTGTGAATATTTTCCCTTTTCTAGTGCTAAATCACTTGATGAACGAATAGCATAATATGATACGGACTCCATAATCTCATCGATTTTTTCAAAATGTTCACTACTGCCCCACTCTATGAAAGCTTCGGCTAACATTTGCGCTTCGCCCATAACACCGAGCCCGATCGCTCTGGTCTTTTGATTTGTTTTTTTTACCTTAGCTAACGGATAAAAATTAAGATCAATAACATTGTCTAACATTCTTATGGCAATCGGCACAACTCGTGCTACATCATCTGGGGTATTTATCTTTGAAAGATTAATAGATGCAAGATTGCATACTGCAGTATCTCCATCATTACTTTCTTTGTCTACCATCCAGATTTGCTTTCCATTTATACTATCTAGCGCAGTCACTTTTTTGGCTGGTTTTATTGTGCCATTATCGACAGCTATAAGAGTATCCTCTTCATAGGCATCAATTGTGCCATCAACATATGTAAAACGTGTTTTATAATGGTTTGGTGCTGTGTTTTGGAATATTTCAGTGCAAAGATTTGAACTCCTTATTATTCCAGCATGTTTATTCGGATTTGTTCTGTTTGCAGCATCTTTAAATGTCAAAAACGGATTACCGGTTTCAAAATAAGATCTCAGTACGTCTTTCCATAAAGCTTTAGCAGAAACCACTTCTTTTGTCAAACTATCATCTTTTTCAAGCTCTTCATATCGCTTATCGAACTCTTCGCCATATAGTCCGGTAAGTTCAGAAACCTCGAAAGGATCAAACAATGTCCATGTCCCATCGGCCTCTACTCTTTTCATGAAGATATCATTTATCCACAAAGACGGAAAAAGTTCATGAGCCCTTCGTCTCTCTTCTCCTGAATTCTTTTTAAGGTCTAAAAAGTTTTTGACATCAATATGCCATGGCTCGATATATACAGCAATAGCGCCTTTTCTGGTGCCCAATTGATCTACGGCAATAGCCACATCATTGGTGATTTTCAAAAATGGTATGATCCCGCCAGCTGCATGTCTATGCCCATCTATAAATGAACCCATGCCACGCACCAAAGACCAATCCCAACCTATTCCGCCGCCAAACTTGGATAGCAATGCCATTTCTTTATAGGCATCAAATATACCTTCTATATTGTCAGGGGTTGAGCCTATATAGCATGAGCTTAATTGATGTCTAGGCGTTCTGGCATTACTTAACGTGGGAGTAGCTGCCATTACTTCAAATTTGCTCAAAACATCATAAAACTTTTTCGCCCATGTTTGTGAATCAAATTCATTTTGTGCCAAAAACATAGCTACACCCATAAAAAGATGTTGTGGCAGCTCGATTGGAATGCCCGCTTTGTCTTTGAGCAAATATCTATCATACAAAGTACGTATACCTAAATAAGTAAATTGCAGGTCTCTTTCTGGTTTAATATGGTTATTTAAGTCATCAAGATCATACTTGTCTTTAAGTCCCAATACGATGCGCCCCTCTGCTTCGCCTCTAAGCATATAATCTCTCAAATGGTCGTATCCTGTAAAACCCGTGACTTTATGATAAATATCATATAAAAACAATCTGGCTGCCACAAATGTCCAGTCAGGTCTATCTATATCGATTTTATCGACTGCCGTTTTAATTAGAGTTTGTTGAATTTCTTCGGTGCTGATCATATCCCTAAATTGTAGCTTGGCATCAACCTCCAACTCACTTTGACTTACACCGTTTAAATTTTCTACAGACGCAGATGTGTATTTTTGAATTTTAGTGACATCCAAAGCTTCAACACGACCATTTCGTTTAACTACTCTAATCATAATAATATACCTTTATCATCTTTTATTTATAAGATTTTTTAAAATTTATAGCTTCTAGTTAGTATAAATTTTACTCAAAATTAGCTTTATGGAATTTGAAATCGAAGATATTTCCTATTACAAATATTATAATATATGTTTATAATTCATTGATTATTTTTATTGCATAATTAATATATATTTTACCCGAAAATCGCTTTGATTCTGTTTTAAAAAAATAAGAAAATTTATATGATCCTAGAAGATTAATTTTGGCATTTTAGAGATACAATAAATAAAAAAAGAGTTTTAAAAATGTCTAACGAAAAATATACCTCACTGGCTGTTGGTTGGCATAAAATATTAAAATGGCAAATATTGAAATTATTTAAAAAACAGCAAAAAGACAACAAACAACTAACTATTTTTCATAATCAAGATATGCAAAATAATAGCTATATGTGGCTTGGCCATGCTTCATTATTATGCAAACTTAACAATATAAATATTATTATAGATCCTGTATTGACAAATATCTGGTTTTATAAGAGATATACGAAATTGCCTATTGAGATAGAAAAAATAAAAACAGATATTATTTTAATTACGCATGCTCATTATGATCATTTTGACAAAAAATCTATAAAAAAATTATTGAAAAATAATCCAAAAACAATTATTGTAGCTCCAAAAGGCACATGGTCGTACATTAAGGATATCGTAGAAAAAAATCAATTTGTAGAACTTGAATGGTGGGAAAACATCAAAATTATGAACATTATTATCAATTTTGTGCCATCTCATCATTGGAGCAATCGCGGTTTATTTGACAGAAATAAAGCCTCATGGGGAGGATATGTTATAGAAAGCGAATCACATACTTTTTTTCATTCTGGGGACTCGGCGTATGGACAACATTTCTGTGAGATAGGTAAAAAATTTGATATCCAAGAAGCATTTTTACCGATAGGCGCGTATGAACCCCGTAACATTATGTGTCATTATCATATCAATCCGGTAGAAGCTCTCCAAGCCACAGAAGATTTAAAAGCCAAGATACTTGTTCCTGTCCACTATGGCACATTTAAACTCTCGGATGAATCTCCAATAGAACCGCTAGTATGGCTTGAAAATCTATTTTTTAAAAACAAATATTCTTTTTTTTGTCATGTTTCCGAAATAGGCAGGGTTTATTTTTTTAACAAAACATCTATAAATAAATCTACCTGATCTCTAACTGTGAGCATTAATAGTTTTGGCGGTTTAATGCCAAATGTTGACATTTTCATAGATTGTTTGGCTTTAATGTGAATATTGTTACCATTCTGTGAAATAGTACTCGCAAATGTCATAGGCTTTGTTACACCATGTATTGTCATATCGCCTTTAAGCGTGTAGTTATCTCCGCCATTTGCCAATACTTCTTTTACATTAAAAGATGCTTTTGGAAATAAATTTTCTTCCATGGCTTCTCTCATATGTGAATCTCTTTCGTCATTATCACTAACGAAGTTTTTTATACTAACACTTATAATACCCCTCATGGAAGATATATCATTTGCGATTGTCAATTGTGAAGTTGCTTTATGAAATGCAGGGTCTATACTATTATCACCAAACACTTCTGTATGTGCTCTAATAATGCCTGATTCAAAAGACAAAGTCGCGCCATTTGCGCATGTTAATAAAAAAACTAGATTAGCTATTAGACTTATTTTTTTCATAATTTCTCCTAAAATAATATAAACTAAAAATGATCATTACCACAAAAGCCATCCACAGCTTATGCTCTAAGGCGATGCCTTCCGCAATCGAGGTTGCAAACCAACCCATTCCAACCATAGTGAATGCTATATTTTGAATCTGGGTGTATTTCATAACTTTATAAAATACAATAAAATTATAATATGAAATAGTAAATGGATAAACAACGGATAAATATAGTGGTTGTTTCGTCAAATATAAAATATATGATAAACAAAATAATAATAAAACCGTGCTTGTATGAGACATAAAAGAACCTCGTCTTAAATATGCAGCAACCAATCCCGCAAGATGAAATATAATAATTATAAGTGTATTGCTACTCCATATATCCATATCCCTGGACCTGCTAAGAGTTTCAAATAGTGCCGAATCTAAAAATATATAAAGCATCATCATAATCAATACCAGCCGATCAAATGGCTCTAATCTTCGTTCTTCCATTGCCAAATAAGGAACAAATAAAAGTGATATCATTGATATAAACGGTAATAAAACGGCGATAATATCTCTATCATGATATGGATAAGTATACAATGCCGTACCAATTGTATACGAAAGCCCCAATCCAAGCACTAGCTGCAATGGATCTTGCAATCGAAATACATAGAGCAAAATCGGTGTAGTATAACCGACTACAAATCCTAAGGCAAATATTATTCCTAAAGAATAATGAGGATAAAAACAAGATATTGCAATCTGTATACCAAAAAGCACTAAAAGTTCATTTTTGGGCAGGTTGTGTTTTAGTATCGCGCTTGCGATGCCGCCAAGGACACCGCCGATCGGCAATGTATACAGATCATGCACGTTTGAGTTAAAAAAACCTACGACACCAGTTTGTACTATCAATAGATAATATAAAAGCTGTGAACTAAGTACCAATGTCAATAAATTCATTTAATATCTCTTAAATACAATAAATAAATTAAAGCGAAAAGCCCATCATATAGTCCTACAGCAAGAGCTAACCCATCTAACATATGCGCCATATATAAAGAAATAAACATTGATGATACAAGCAATCTAACAAGCGCACTAATCATGCCTAGCAGTGAAGAGTTGTAAATGTATCCAAATAGATGAATTATTCCTGTTCCGATCATAAATGCAAAAATAACGTATATATATGCATGATCAAACTTCCATCCCAAAAATGAAAATATAAATCCGCCAGCAATTATAAGTATTATTCCGCCGAGTGCATCGCTAATGAATCCTGCAATATGATAAAGCTGCATCTTGGAACGCATGTCAAGAACAAATGTATTTAAGATCATATGCAATATAAGCATAAATACTATTATGCCAAAAATCACACGGACTATCATAAAAAATTCAATATTTCCGGAAATAAAACCTCCCTCTACTAATCCGGCTAAAGTAAGCGCAAATGCCATAAGCAACATTGTCAAAAAATACCAAAAAGCGTAAATGCGACGAAAAATAGAAGGTAGCAGATAAGATGCTATGGATAACGCCATAAAAGCTACGCCTATGCCCATAGCAATATGTGCATGCCCCACTACTAGATCATTGCGATGAATCAATGTCCTGATCTGTGGTATAAATAAAATATTACCTTCCAAATCTACAAATAAGAATGCCGCTATTGATAAAACAAGATAAGGATTATGATGCCATTTGAGCCCACTATCTCTTAGCCATATCAACAGTAACGGCAAATAAAATAATGTCAAATATTGGAAAAACCATTCTTCGTTATAACTAAGCGAATGAAAAAAATTTCTTATAATCAAAGAAATTATGTATCCGACAAATGGCAATATCCATAACCATGCATATCTTGGTTTAAATGAATTTGGAGATACTAGTTTTATAATAAGATAGTATATCGGAATTAATGCGAAGCTCATGCCAAGCGTATTGTCACCATGAGGGCCAACAAGAGTTTTTTCTACTTGACCAAAATCTGGATTCATCAAAACCACAAGCAATATCGGCGCAATTACTACCACAGCTAAAGATACTATAACCCATAAAGGAAGCTTCTCGTAAGCTTTGACCGCATCAATAAGTGCCAATATATAAAAAAATCCACTAAATGCTAATAAAAAATTAAGCGTATAAGGAAAATCGTAAAACGGAAGCCCTCTTTGATTGCCAAACAAAAGTGACATTGTCATAAATAGCAAAAACATATTCCACAATACAAAATATCTGCGAAGATTCAAAACGGCATTCGAACTCAATACTCCATCCTTTTCAAATATTGCAAAAGGCAAAAGAGATAATACTAGAGGAAAAAATCCATATAGCATTTGTGAAATATGTAGCGACCTTGCAACAACCGGCGTTAAAAGAACTTGTGGAACAATAATGCCTGCTCTTGCAAAAGCATAAACAATTCCTGATATTAATCCTATAATCAACCAAACAAACAATAATGGCAATTCATCTTTGAGTAATTTGTTTAACATGCCCATCCTCCATTTCTATAATGCAATCTGCATACTCAAGTATTTTTTTATCATGTGATGCCACCACAAAACCAATTCCTTCATTTCTAAATTGTCTAAATAACTCATAAACACCAATTGCATTTTTAGTATCTAGATTGCCGGTAGGCTCATCCGCAAAAACGATTTTAGGTCTATTTATCAATGCCCTTGCTATGGCGGCCCGTTGCCTCTCGCCTCCAGAAACTTCATCGCTATATCGTTTAGTCAAATGTGATATTCCAAGTTGATTCATAAGAGGATCAACGCTATGTTTATATTTATCTAAAACTGCCAATGATATATTTTCTCTTAGGGATAAATAAGATATTAGATAATGAAATTGAAAAACAAAGCCTATGGAATTACGACGGAATATGTCAATATTGTCAATATTATAAATATTTTTATCATCATATCTAATGCTTCCGGATGTCGGGCGGAGCAATGTTGACAAAACCGATAACAATGTAGTCTTCCCGCTACCGCTTTCGCCTACAATGACAGTAAATGAATCAGATTTAATTGACAATGATATGCCTTTGAGTATAAGTTCTGTCCCATAATAATGTTCCAAATCATTGGCTTCTATTGTCATGATTCGCCCCTTTGTATAAGGCTCATTGGATCTATCCTGGATGCATAAATCGCTGGCATAAATGCTCCTAACAATGCCATAAGTAAAGAAACGATGCCAACTTTCAATGCTAAAGCAAACGTAATTTCTCCATTGATATACCCTTGAAATTTATCAACCTGCTTTATAAGATCTAAAACCAGCTCAGATGCTCCGAAAGCAACAATATAAGCTACTATAGCGATGATGATAGTTTCGATTAAAAGCTCATTGATTATTCCCCAAGAAGATAGTCCAATTGAACGCATTATCCCAAATTCTGCCTTTCTGTCATTTACAACCATACTCATCATGCTTACTATTCCAATTACTCCCATAGTTAAAGCCAAAATGCTTATTACGTCAGAACTTGTTTTGATAATTTTAAATTGGTTGTATGAATCGATAAAGCTATCTGCGGTCTTAGCTTCAATCTCATTACTAATTGCATTGATCTTTTTTGTTATACTCAATCCATCTTGTATATTTTTAACGCTAACTAACAATATAGAGGCATTTTTATGAAAAATATCTCCTGCTTCGTCTATATTCATCACTACGCCGCCATCTTCAAAACCGATTTTGCTTTCAAATGTGCCGCTTACACGAAATATTTTTTTTGAAATATTGACAAACGAAGGCTGATTCAATGTTTGGTATATTTTATAGCCTAGCAATACTTCTCCGGCCTTTGGATAGTGTCCGCTTTTTAATTTATAGCTATTAAATCTGTTTTGACTTACCCCATAAATACCAACGATTGGCAGCTTATTTACCGGTGCAGCCCCCAAAACAAGTGAACTTATTGATTTTACACCCTGTATTTTTGCTATCGATTGCCCAATTGAACGATTTATATCACTAAAAAAGGTATCTGCAACTCCTTTTTGAGTGACAACAATATCGCCATCTGTTTTAAGCATAGCACTGTACATGCCTACAACACCATCTGCAATGGCACTAATAAGAAAAATGGCCATAATTGATATGACCATACTAATAAAAATAAGAGTTGTTTTAAATTTATTTTTTGATAAAGCTTTGAGTGCTATGACCATGATATTCTGTTAAACCTTTTAATAATTTAATATTATAATTTAAAATTATATCAAAACATAATTAACAAAATATTTACAAAATTGTTTACTTAAATACCCTTGCGAATATTGCATCTACATTTTTAGTATAATAATCATAATTAAAACACTCTCTTATCTGCTCTTCACTGAGTTTTGATCTCAGTTCCTCATCACCCAAAAGATATTGTAGATACAAGCTCTCACCTTTTTCATTTGTGGTGGCTTTGCCTTGTTGTATCTCTTCCCAGACTTTCATAGCGTTTCGCTGGATAATTTTATATGCATCTTCGCGACTTACACCAGCCTTAGGAAGTTCTAAAAGTACTCTTTGTGAAAATACAAGCCCGCCTGTAAGATTAAGGTTTTTCATCATATTCTGTGGCATTACAGTGAGCTTCGATATAACACTATTAAATCTATGCAGCATAAAGTCACTGGTAATAAAACTATCTGGAAGCCAAAATCTCTCTGTAGAAGAATGACTTATATCCCTTTCATGCCAAAGAGCAACATTTTCCATGGCAGGGATAGCATATGCTCTAATGATACGAGCAAGTCCTGTAATATTTTCGGTCAAAATAGGATTTCTTTTATGAGGCATGGCAGAGCTTCCTTTTTGGCCTGCTGCGAAATATTCTTCGCATTCATAAACTTCTGTTCTCTGCCAATGTCTGACTTGTACAGCAAATTTTTCAATACTAGAAGCAAGCAAAGCTAATGCGGTTGCCAGTCTGGCATACCTGTCTCTCTGTATTACTTGATTTGACACAGGATCTGGAGCAAGTCCCAATTCCGCACAAGCATATTCTTCAAGTTCAAGAGGTGCATGAGCAAAATTTCCCATTGCTCCGCTTACTTGACCTACGCTTATAACTTTCATAGTTTGTTCTAAATTTTCTAGATGTCTAGCCATTTCCTCATACCATACAGCTAGCACCAAACCGAAAGTAATAGGCTCACCATGAATACCATGACTTCTACCTACCATCAATGTCATCTTGTGCTCTAACGCTCTTGTTTTGATAGATTCCATAACCATCTTTACATCTTCTATGATCAAAGTCAAGGAATCCCTCATTTGCAAAGCAACTGCAGTATCCACAGTATCGCTACTAGTCATTCCGTAGTGAAACCATCTGCTCTCTTCCCCAAGACTTTCAGATACGCTTGTAGTAAATGCTATAAGATCATGTTTGGTGACTTGTTCTATCTCATCTATTCTCTCTACACTAAAACTAGCATTGTCGATTATCTTTTTTGCATCAATATCAGGAATGAGACCTAGCTTGTTCCATGCTTTGACAACTGCTAGCTCTACATCGAGCCATGCTTGATACTTTGCCTGCATTGTCCATTTATCACTCATCTCTTTTCTAGAGTATCGTTCTACCATCTCTCGTCCCTTATGGAAAATTATTGTATTATTTTAGCCAAATAGTGTTAAAAGGTTGCAAAAGCAATGGCATTCGTACAAAAGCATTTTACCCTTAGTTCTCCGATACAAGCATTTTTGTTTGTGATGAGAACCTTAAATATCACGCAAGGTGAAGCCCAAAGACTCATTCACAAAGGAAGGGTTATCGCAAACAATGAAGTGCTTAAAAATACGGGACAAAAGATATGTGGCGATATTTCAATTACTGTTTTTGAGCCAGAATCAGCCGATATGCCCCCGCTTTTTTCAACCGATGATTTTATGCTTTTCGATAAACCGTCAGGGATTTTAGTCCATCCCACAACCAGACATACACCATTTTCAATGCTTGATGTAATGCGCCAATATGGAGGCGCGGAAGCCAATCCTGCACATCGTTTAGACAAAGAAACCTCCGGATTACTTATTGCAAGCAAACACAGAGAAGCCGAAGTTATAATAAAAAATGGCTTTGAGAATCGTCAGATTCAAAAGAGTTATTTAGCTTGGGTGGATGGCAAGATAATTCAAGATTTTGAAGTAAATGTTTCTCTTAAAAAAAATGAGGATTTCGAATTCAATAAACATAAAGTTACCGTTGAAAAATCCGGTAAATCGTCACATACAAACTTCATACCAATCAAATATGACCCTGATCTTGATAGCACTTTACTACAATGTTTCCCGCATACAGGGAGAATGCATCAAATAAGAGTTCATTTGTTTCACGTGAAACATCCTATAATTGGGGATCCTATTTATGGCGTACCGTTTAATATAAGTAATGCTTACTTGGATAAAATTTTAAGCGAAGAAGATAGGGCCATATACACGGGGGCTTCAAGACTTATGCTGCATGCCCAAAACCTAGATTTTAGTTACAAAGAAGTCAGATATAAGATAGAAAGCAAGGTAAAATTTGAGGAATTAAAGAACCTAATTACACCCAAAGAAATGAGAAAATTCAATAAGTAATATTATTTTTTAAAGTCAATATTTGACCAAATGAAACTTACCGCTTCCAAAATAATTCATAAGAAAGCGGATAACAAACAATCAAAAAATATACATCCGTTCTTATTTTCTTGTCTCGTAAATCAACCAACTTACTCCTACGATAGCAACAATAGCTATAATAAATATCATTGCCGTGTCTAAACTTGTCATTTTTATCCTTTAAATATTTTGTTCGCGTAGCTGTCCGCAAGCTGCAGATATATCCAAACCTTTAGATTCACGTATAGTACAAAGCTGCCCTCTTTTGGCGAGATACTCTTGGAATTCTATCATTGATTTTCTAGAAGGCGTCTGAAATTCACTACCTTCATATGAATTAAAATATATCAAATTTACCTTTGCCTTGATACCTTCTAATAACTGTAAAAGCTTTTTTGCTGCGCTTATATCATCATTTACATCTTTGATGACTAGATACTCAAACATAACTCTCTTTCTTTGATTAATAGGAAAATGCTTGACTGCATCAATTATCGAAGCTATGTTATATGCTTTGTTAATAGGCATAAGCCTTTGTCGCAAATCATCGTCAACTGCATGAAGCGAAATTGCAAGATTTACGCCAAGATCCATTTGTCCAAGTTTTTCTATTTTATTACTAAGCCCAGAGGTAGATATAGTTTGTCTATTTGGCGATATTGCCATTCCGTCAGGATCAGCAAAGATCTTGACCGCTTTTGCAACGTTGTCAAGATTATCAAGAGGCTCGCCCATGCCCATATATACAATATTTACACGTCGATTAGCAGCGATATCATTCTCGCGTTTTATAATAAGAAGTTGTGCAACAATTTCACCAGCTGTCAGATTGCGTACAAAACCGCCTTTTGCAGTCAAACAAAATGCACATCCTACTTTGCATCCAACCTGCGAGGATATGCAGACGGTATATCGTTTATGGTGCTTTAAAGTCCCATCTTCATAATATTCATCATCTTTCATTAAAAGCAAAACTGCCTCAATGGTATGCCCATCATGCAATCTAAAAAGGTACTTGGTGCTTCCGTCATTACTGTGTTGAACCGCTGCGATTTTTAATGGTTGTATAGAAAAATCATTATTCAATTGTGCCTTTAGTTCTTTTGGAAGGTTTGCCATCTCATCAAAGCTCTTTGCATAACGATGATATAGCCAATTCCAAATCTGCTTGACTCTAAAAGTAGGTTTTATAATGCCAGATAGTTCATCTTGCGTATAGTCATATATTGTAGGTTTCATAGTTTGTCCATTTAAATATTACCAAATAGTTCATCTTTATATTGATAAACATGATCTTTTAGCAATTCCATGGCCCTTGCATGGTTTGCTTTAAAATCTCTATGTGCATTGGAATCACAATAGTTCGTAACAATAAAAATGCCGCCAACTGGTATATTAAATCGCTGTGCGACTTTTATTACGGCATAAAATTCCATATTCTCCAAATGAATACCTTTGGAGATATAATGTGATCCAAGAGATATATCTGTCGTTATATAATTAGATGAATTAACTATTGTTTCACGTGAAACATCCAATATTGTGCTAATTAAATTATCCAATGGTGTATAAGCATTTGAGGTAAAATAACTATTTTCAATATTGCAAGCGCTTTGTGAGCGAATTATATCAAAAATCTTTTTTTCTCCATAACTTCCTGCACTCCCCAAAAAAAGTAAAAATTTTGGAGGATTTTTTAAACAAATTTTAGTAAGAGATATAGAAGAATCGATTAGCCCTACTCCAATAGGAGTAGCAAAATCAAAAAACTCACCATTTCCTGCGCAAACAATCATCTACATACCAATGTAATAATAGGAGTTGCATGAATGCTTTGTTCATCTTGGATTGGCACAGGAGCCCGATCAAATCCGGTTTCTGCTTTCATGGCTGTATAGGCAAGAGCAGAGCCGGGATTTGTAAAATCCACTCTAGATACGCTGCAATTGGCCTTTATTTTATATGATAATTTATTTGCATACTCTTTTGCCCAAATAATAGCATCTAGACGCAAACTATCATTGTCTAATGCCAATGCTTGTTTCTCGTTATCAATCTGCCAAGACACACTAGAAATGGTTACTGCTAGCTTCTCCTCATCGCCTAATCTCTGAATGTCTCTGATTAATTTATTTAAATCATTTGGATTTTTGGATGATATGCCGTATGAGATATAGCCGTCATATCCTTCTTGATGGCTTTTGTCTTTATCATAGACTATATGTGGATTTACAGAATATTCTCCGCCGCTAACTTTTAGATATTTTATGCTGTTCATAAAATCAGAAATTTTGGTAAGCTTTTCTATGGTTTTTTCTTGGGATAATTTTTGCGATGATATACCAACAGATGTCGTTACGGTATCAGGCTTGATTTTTTTTTCAAAAGTTCTAGAAAATATAATCTCTGTTTGAGAATACAAAAAATTAATAGACAATAAAAATAGAAAAAACATCTTTTGCATTATTTACTCCTGATCGGTATATTCTCTTTTTTTAAATATTCTTTTAATTCGTTTATTTCTATCTCTTTGAAGTGAAAAATAGAAGCAGCCAATGCAGCATCCGCAAGTCCGATGGTAAATGCATCTCTTATGTGTTCCATGGTGCCTGCTCCGCCGCTAGCTATAAGAGGAATTCCGACAGTTTTACTGATAGCAGCATTTAACTGATTGTCAAATCCTGCTTTTGTACCATCTGCATCCATAGAAGTAACTAAAAGTTCTCCAGCGCCTCTTTCATATGCTTCTCTTGCCCAGTTAATAGCATCAATGCCTGTATCATTTCTGCCGCCGTGAGTAAACACGTGCCATTTATCTTTGCCTACCCTTTTCGCATCTATGGCAACAACGATGCACTGTGAGCCAAATCTCTTTGCACCCTCTTCTATAAAAGCCGGTCTGTTAATGGCAGCGGAATTGATACTAACCTTGTCGCATCCGACATTTAAAAGCGCGTAGATATCATTTAACTCTCTTATACCTCCGCCAACAGTCAGAGGTATAAAAACTTCTCTGGCAACCTGCTTGACCACATCAACAATCGTTGCACGTCCTTCATGGCTTGCACCGATATCTAGAAATGTTATCTCATCGGCTCCTTCTTCATTATAACGCGAAGCAACCTCTACAGGATCGCCTGCATCACGAAGTCCGACAAAATTGATGCCTTTAACGACTCTGCCATTGTCTACATCCAAACAAGGTATAATTCTCTTTGCAAAATAATCCATATATCCTTAACCATCCATAAATATGGTAAGATTATACAAAAATATTCCAAAAAGTGTAATTTGGTAAATGATTAAAAATAAAATAAGGTAAATTACTGTATGATTAAATTAGATTTATCCAAATTTGCAAATAAAAAATTTGGTCAAAATTTTTTAAAAGATGAATTATATTTACATAAAATCATCCAATCGATGCCCAAAGACGATAAAAGTATCGTAGAAATTGGGCCTGGGTTAGGTGATTTGACCAATGAACTTCTAAAAGAAGAGAAATGCGTCATAGCATTTGAGGTCGATAAACGATTGTGCGAGCATCTTAAAAGTACATTTAAAGATTCTATTGACAATAAGTCTTTGGAACTTAGATGCGGTGATGTGCTCGACAGTTGGGAAAATGGGATTTTGTTAGACAAACCATACAACTTGGTAGCAAACTTGCCATATTATATCGCCACTCATATCATCCTAAAGGCACTAAAAGATAAACAATGCCAATCTATTTTGGTCATGGTGCAAAAAGAGGTTGCTGATAAATTTGCAGCGAAACCAAAGCAAAAAGAGTTTTCCTCTTTGTCTGTATTGGCTCGCAGCATAGGAGAGCCGATCATATGCTTTGACGTACCGCCAAGTGCATTTGTGCCTCAACCTAAAGTAACATCGGCGGTTTTGAAGATTACAAAAGAGAAATCATTGGAAGATGAAGGATTTGAAGAGTTTTTACGGGCTGCATTTGCACAACCACGTAAAAAACTAATAAGAAATCTCTCGAATATTGTAGACATGCATATACTTGAAGAGAAATTTAAATCTTTAGAGATGGATACAAACATCAGACCGCACGAAGCAACCATGGCACAATATGAAAATATATATAAATTTATAAAGGAAACTTTTAATGGAAAATAATAAAGACAATAATGTAGAAAAACAACAAAATCAACATCGCAGGCATCCAAACCCTCATAGAAGCAATAGACCGCAGGGGAGTAATGTCCAACAAGAGGGTGAGAACAAAGAACAAGCACGTCCAAATCAGCAAAAAAGACCGCATTTTAGACCTAAGAATAATAAACCTAACAACAATCAAAACGAAAACGCTTCTCAAGCTAATAAAAATCCGAATCAACAAAGCGGCGGCAAAAACGAAAAACGCAAAAATCCAATAACTGTCAGCGAGGACATGAACAGATCACTTCAAGCCAATAAAGCGGCTCAAGATCTTAGAATGAATCCATGGAAAATGTTAGATGTAAATAATAATGCGAAAGTTAGATTTACCCCTCTTGGAGGACTCGGAGAAATTGGCGGAAACATGGCAGTAATCGAGACTGAAGATAGTGCTATTATTTTTGACGTGGGTATGAGTTTCCCTGATGAAACAATGCATGGTGTTGATATTCTAGTACCAGATTTTTCATATCTTCATTCAATTAAAAATAAAATCAAGGCGATTGTCATTAGCCATGCTCACGAAGACCATATAGGTGCTATGCCTTATCTCTTTAAAGAACTTAAATTCCCAATATACGGAACACCATTGGCATTAGCAATGATAAAAAATAAATTTGACGAGCATGGGCTTAGAAATGATAGCAGTTATTTTAATTTTGTTACCAAACGTCAACCATATCCTATCGGTGATTTTGTCGTAGAATGGATGCATATGACGCATTCTATCGTTGATTCTTGTTCGCTTGCTATCCAAACTCCGGCCGGAACACTTATACATACTGCGGATTTCAAAATGGATTATACGCCTATAGATGGATATGGTCCGGATTTGCATCGCTTGGCATACTATGGATCTAAAGGCGTATTGTGTTTATTTTCTGATAGTACAAATTCACACAATCCAGGTTTCACAAAAAGCGAAGCGAGCGTAGGCAAAACATTTGAACATATATTTATGACCACCAAAGGAAGAGTGATAATGTCAACATTCTCTTCAAACCTGCATCGCATATATCAAGCAATGGAAAAAGCTGTCAAACACGGTAGAAAAATATGTGTTATTGGCAGATCCATGGAAAGAAATGTAGAAACCACCAGGGCCTTGGGGTATGTCGACATTTCTGACAAGCATTTTATAGAAGTACACGAAGTAGCCAAATATCCTGATAACGAAGTACTTATCGTAACTACAGGTTCTCAAGGCGAAACCATGGCAGCACTATTCAGAATGGCAACAGATGAACATCGTCATATCAAGCTAAAACCAAGCGATGTTGTTCTTATATCAGCTAGAGCAATACCTGGCAATGAAGGTTCTGTATCTAAACTAATGAACCATATAGTCAAAGGCGGCACTACAGTGCATTATACCGATTTGGCAGACATGCATGTGTCCGGACATGCTGCACAAGAAGAACAAAAACTTATGCTTCGTCTTGTGCAACCTAAATTTTTCTTACCGGTGCACGGTGAATATAACCATATTGCACAACATGCCAAAACAGCTGTTGCATGTGGCGTTGATGAGAGAAACATCCTTCTTATGAGCGACGGAGATCAAGTAGAGATCACTCCGAAATATATTAAAAAAGTCAAAACCGTAAAAACCGGTAAAACATACATTGATAACCAAAACAACGTGACTATCGAAAATGATATAGTGCTTGATAGACAAAAACTAGCCGAAGACGGCATAATAAATATAGTAGCTCAAGTTTCACAAGAAGCTCAAAAGATCGTAGGAAAACCGGTCATAACATGCCATGGATTGGTTTCAAGCAGAGAAATGAAGAGATTTACTGCAGACATAGAAGCTATACTAGAAACTCTGCTAGTATCTTTAAAACCTGAACTATTAAGAGATCATAAAGCGGTAGAAAACGAGATACGAAATAGCGTACGCAAACATGTAATAAAGATCAAAAAACGTTATCCGCTCATCTTGCCGACAATATTTATAATCTAAGGTGCTAATATGGACTTGATTGAAATTGCCAAAGATACGCTGCTTACAGAAGCTTATGCACTTCAAAAAGCTTCCGAAATGCTCGATGATGCTTTCGTGCAAACAGTTAAGCTTATATTGTCAACAAAAGGCAAACTTGTCATAGCAGGAGTTGGCAAATCGGGACTTGTGGGAGCCAAAATGGCTGCAACTTTTGCAAGTACAGGCACACCATCATTTTTTTTGCATCCGACAGAAGCACTTCATGGCGATCTTGGCATGATAAGTCCAGGCGACACCGTACTTGCAATTAGCTATAGCGGAGAGAGCGAGGAGCTTGCCAAAATATTGCCTCATATCAAACGTTTAAATATTCCTCTTATTGGCATGACGGCCTCAAGAGAATCAACACTAGGCAAATATGCGGATATAGTAGTGCCCATAAAAATCCACAAAGAGGCTTGCCCCTTAGGCGTAGCTCCCACTACATCTACTACGCTTACAATGGCAATGGGAGATGCATTGGCGGTTGCCCTGATGCATCGTAGAGGCTTTAGGCAAGAAGATTTTGCCTCTTTTCATCCAGGTGGAAGTTTAGGCAAAAAACTGTTTGTCAAAGTAAAAGATATCATGCGCACAGAAAATCTGCCTATAGTTAAGGATATTACAGCTTTAAAAGATGCGATTGTTATTATGAACGAAGGCAAACTCGGAACCGTACTTATAGTTGATAAAAATGAAAAATTAATTGCCCTTTTGAGCGATGGAGACTTAAGGAGAGCATTGGCAAAAGATGATTTTGATCTAAACAAGCCGGCGCTTAATTATGCTTCATTAAATCCAAAAAGTCATAAAGAAACAGAACTTTTGGCAAGCGAGGCTTTGGGTCTAATCGAATCAAAACGAATACAGCTTTTACCGATTACAGATAATGATGAGCATATTGTTGGTGTATTGCACATTCACGACCTAATCAATGCCGGCATAAAAAGCTAAGGAAAAATATGCGAATAAATAAATATATATCTCACTACACAAAATATTCACGCAGAGATGCCGATGAGCTCATAAAAGCGGGTGAGGTAAAGCTAGGTCGTCAAATATTGAATGATTTAAGCTATACGGTTCAACCCGAAGATAATATATTTGTCAAAGGAAGATTGGTCGAAAAACGCACCGAGATCACTGTCATAGTTTACAATAAGCCAAAAGGTGTATTGGTCACAAAACAAGACGACAGAGGCAGGGCAACGATATACCATAAACTTTCCGGCAAATACAGACATTTCATACCTGTCGGCAGACTAGACTATGCATCTGAGGGGCTTTTGATATTAACTGACGCTCCAAGGGTAGCAGAAGTTCTTATGAACAGTTCATTACCTAGAGTTTATAATATAAAAATTGACAAACCTTTCACACAAGAGATGGCAGAAGCTATGAGAAATGGTCTTGAGCTTGAAGATGCAAAAGCCGGCGGTCATGAAAAAAGCAGCATCACAAATATGTCATTTGCACCATTTGAAAATTTTGAAATTCGTTCAGAAGGCTCAAAATCCACAAAACTAAGGGTAACCATAAACGAAGGCAAAAATAGGGAATTAAGACGCTTTTTTGCGCATTTTGACGCTAAAGTACTTGATCTTAAAAGAGTAGCATATGGAGAAATAGAGCTAAACAACCTACCGACAAATAAAACTAGATATTTTACCCGCAAAGAATACGATGATCTGCATAAATTCTTAAAAGAAAAAACCAAAGAAGAGAAAAAAACACGTCATAAGGAAGAGTAAATGCAATTGGCTTTAAAATATCGTCCAACATCTATTGATGATATCGCAGGTCAAGAACATTTATTGGGCAGCAATGGAATTTTGAGAAAACTGCTGGATACCAATGCTATGACACATGCATTTTTTTACGGTCCTGCCGGATGTGGGAAAACGACTTTGGCGAGGATTATTGCCAAAATCATAAAAAGCCCTTTTTATGAGATGAATGCTACTACGCTAAAAATAGAAGAGATCAGAACTATTTTTAAAAATCATACAAACTCCCTTCAAAAACCTCTGATATTCATCGATGAAGTGCATAGATTAAGCAAAACCCAACAAGAAGTACTTTTACCGTTTATGGAGAGATATGATGGGATAATTCTAGGAGCATCTACTGAAAATCCGTACTACACTCTGACTGCTGCAGTACGTTCAAGATCTCATTTATTTGAACTTCATTATATAAACAATGAGAAGATGTTTGTATTGCTAGAAAAAATATTATTAAAAGAAAATATACAGATAACCGAAGATGCAAAAAAATATATAGTGCACTCAAGCTCTGGAGATGCAAGAGCAATGTTAAATCTTTTGGATAGTGCCTCAAAAATCGATAGCTCTATAACG
This sequence comes from Sulfurovaceae bacterium, assembly GCA_028715055.1. Lineage (GTDB taxonomy): Bacteria > Campylobacterota > Campylobacteria > Campylobacterales > Sulfurovaceae > BN30871. The sequence goes on along the minus strand of JAQTLE010000003.1, from coordinate 77,409 downwards.
CTTAGTACGCTTAAATCCCTTCGCCCTTTTGCTTTACAAAGCGGCAGCAGTGAGGCTGGCACACATTATGATCTGGCATCTGCGCTTATAAAAAGCATAAGAGGAAGCGATATTGACGCGGGATTATATTATCTAGCCAGACTTATAGAAGGCGGAGAGAATGCTGCTTTTATAGCTAGAAGACTTGCCATATTGGCTAGTGAAGATATTGGGAATGCAAACCCAAATGCCGTAATGCTTGCTAGCAGTGTATTAAATATTGTTGAACATATCGGATATCCTGAGGCAAGAATTCCTCTAGCTCAACTTGTAATATATCTAGCATCATCTCCAAAGTCAAATAGTGCCTATGTGGCTATAAGCGATGCTCAAAAACATGTACAAAATGGTGTTATACTTCCTATACCATCACATATTAAGCCAAATTCCGCCGAGTATTTATATCCCCATAATTTTGGAGGCTGGGTAGATCAAGAATATCTAAAAAAGCAAATACCTCTTTACAAAACAAAAATGATCGGTTTTGAAAAAACACTTAATGAATGGCACGAAAAAATAACTTTTAAAAAGAAATAGCTTCCACGGTCGACTCACATTTTTATGATATAATTTATATTATTATAATTAAAAAGGATATGTTTATGACAAAAAAAATTAAAACTTCGTTGATAGCATCTAGTGTTGCTGTAATGCTGCTTGGTGGATGTGCTGAGCAAGGTTTGGTTGCTGATGATTCATATACTCGAACAAAAACGGGGGCTGTTACGGGTGCGATTGGTGGCGCCATCTTAGGTGCTGCGACAGGTAACCATTCGGGTAAAAGAGCTTTAATTGGCGCTCTTATAGGTGGAGCAGTAGGGGCTGGTGTAGGATACAGCTTAGATCAACAAGCAAACGCAGTGGCACGTGCTTTGGGTACCGGAGTAAGCAACGATCCACTAGCAGAACTTGATCCAAATAGAGAAATTATAGTAACTAAAACAGATACTTATGTAAAAATCACATTTCGAGACAGCATGATGTTTGCAGTAGATTCTGCTACTCCAAGAGCAACCGCCCAAAGTAAGATAAACAAAGTAGGCACAGTACTTCAAAAATATCCACAAACAATAGTACAAGTTGCCGGTTTTACCGATAATACCGGAGGGTATGATTACAACCAAGGATTGTCTGAAAAAAGAGCTGATAACGTGGCTAATGTCTTTGAAAATGCTGGAGCGTCTAATGTTTCAGCCGTTGGATGCTCTTATAGCGCACCAGTTGTGCCAAACACAACTGCTTCAAATAAATCGCTCAATCGACGTGTAGAGGTATATTTGTATCCAAACGAAGATGCGCAAATAGACCCTTGTCGACAATAATATATTAATTCTATTGGGAGAAGCTAGCAATCAATATTGATAGTTTCTTTTAGGTCAACTTCTTTATTTTTAAAGTTGCTTGTATAGGTATATGATCAGATCTAACATGCCATTTAGGTCCAGATTTAACATGTGCTTCGGCTATTTGAAAACCTCGCAAGTAAAGCCTATCTAATTTAAACCATGGAATAAAACTAGGAAATGTACGGCCTAGCGGTACCTTTTTTACGATACCTTTTTTTCTATTTTGCTGCTGCATAGCCTCGATAGCATCTTCTAATGCGAGTTCCCCTGTCAAAATATGATGAACATGAAGATTCCAATCGTTAAAATCCCCTGCTATGATCAATGGCATATTATCTGAAATACTATGCCGTATATGTTCTACAAGAGCTTTTGCCTGTCTGACTCTACTGACTTTAAATAAACCAAAATGCGTACATATGACATGAATTTCTCCATATTTTGGATGTTCTACAATAGCGTGCAAAACACCACGTTGTTCAAGCTTGTGATCAGACACATTTATATTTTGCCAGGTTTTGATAGGATATTTTGACAGTATCGCGTTGCCGTGATGACCATGCTCATAAAAGGCATTAGCTCCATAAGCCGCATAAGGATATAGCTTCCCTTGCAATTCACTTGTTTGGGAAGATACTTCATATCCCGAAGAATCATTATGTCGTTTTACATTTATATCTTGGACTTCCTGCAAAAAAACTATATCCGCATTTATCTCATTTAGAGCTTCTTTTAATACATTTAAACGGCAGCCATGCGCCATAGAGTGAGCCTTGTGAATATTGTAAGTAGCGACTGTAATCATAAGTTCATCCCAGATTATAAATTAGATCATAAGCAATATCTCTTAATAGCAATAATTATATCACTAAGATAGCTTATTTGATATAAAATAAAAAACCTATTTTATAAATGTTTTCAAACTAAAGTAGTGCAACGAATCCAGCTTTATAAACAATACAATAAAACTGTAATAAAAAATAAAAACCTATATAAATAATGTTATAATATTTTACACAAGGAGCATGCCGTGTCTTTGATAACTGTAATTATTGTCATACATTATATTATAGTAACCTATGCAGTTTATCGCGCGATGATGCGTCCACATCGCGAGCCTGCTTCTAGATTGGCATGGGTAATAGTAGCTATAGCAATACCCATCGTTGGCATCATACTTTATTTTATGTTCGGTGAAACAAGCATAGGGTTTATTCGTGCCAAAAATATGCAAAAACTCAAGAGCGAAATATTTCAAAATAAATTTAAAGCGACTCTAGATGTTACCATTACTGATACAATCCCGAAAAAATATCATCATATATTTCGTATGGGACAATCTATCAATGGATTTATGCCGACTGGCGGAAATCAACACAGCCTACTAAAAAACTCTGAAGATATGATAGAATCTTTGGTTAGAGATATCGACAATGCAAAGCAGCATATTCATATATTATTTTATATTTGGTTTGCAGATGATAGCGGAAGAAAAATCGCAAATGCCCTTATGCGTGCTTCAAACAAGGGTGTCATGTGTCGTGTTTTGGTTGATGCTGTGGGTTCGCGCAAACTAATCTCATCTAATGTTTGGAAGGATATGCGCAAATCCGGTGTACATGTCGCGTCTTCTTTGTCAATTGGCAATATGCTACTGAGAATGATATTAGGGCGCGTTGATCTGCGAAATCATCGCAAAATTGTGGTTATTGACAATCGCATCACTTATTGTGGTAGTCAAAATTGTGCCGATGCTAATTTTTACCCGGAAGACAAATATGCTTTTTGGGTCGATGCCGTAGTTCGCTTCACCGGTCCGATCGCATTACAAAATCAGCATCTATTTGTCCAAGACTGGCTGGCAGCTACTAGAGAGTATTTACCACCAACGTATGAATCTGAACAACCAAAAGATATAATTGATTTAACAAATGTCAAGATATTGGAAGATATAAGTGGCAAAACAAATAGATGCTGTCCCGCACAAGTAGTAGGAACAGGACCAACCGAAAGACATGATGCATTGTCAGATATATTTCAAGTAATAATAAGCTCTGCCCGTCAAAACCTAACGATAACTACGCCTTATTTCGTTCCAAATGAACCAGTGCTTAACGCAATATGTTCAGTTGCCAGAATGGGAGTAGTAGTAAAATTAATACTATCCCATAACGCTGATTCATGGTTTGTGCGTGCTGCTAGTCATAGCTATTACCCGGAATTGCTAGAGGCTGGCGTAGAGATATATGAATATCAAAGCGAAGTGTTGCATTCAAAATTATTAACAATTGATGGTGAGTTAGGCATGATAGGCTCTGCTAATCTAGACCGTCGAAGTTTTGACCTAAATTATGAAAATAATATAATATTTTATGATCAAAAACTCACAAAAGATATACTTGAAAGACAGCAGGTCTATATAAATAAATCTATGAGAATAGCCATTGAAGAAGTGAATAGTTGGAGCAAGCCTAACTTGCTATGGTATAATATAAATGCAACCATGAGTCCTTTGCTTTAATTTATATTGCAAAAACCATATAAAATAGCTCTTATGATACAATACGCATTTAACTAATCCAAGGAATAAAATCGATGAAATATTTCATAAGTTCATTTATCATCATGTTAATCGGATTAATCGCGGCTTTTTTCTTGGGTGGCATTGCCGCTATGTATGTAACATTTCTGCTTGTTGTCTTGGAGGTTTCACTTTCATTTGACAATGCGATAGTAAATGCTAGAGTTCTTAATACCATGGATCCTGTATGGCAAAAAAGGTTTATAATCTTTGGTATCCCTATAGCTGTATTTGGCATGCGATTATTATTCCCGTTGGCAATTGTGGCAATTGCAACCGGTATGGGGCTTGTAGAAACATTGCAAGTGGCCATTGGTGATCCGGAACAATATGAAATGATCCTCAAGTCCACCGAAAAAAGCATATTTGCATTTGGTGGTGCATTTTTACTGATGGTATTTTTAGACTTCTTTTTTGAAGAAAAAGATGTGTCTTGGATAACGATTTTGGAGAAGTCTACTATTGTTAAAAAAGCATCACTGCTCTCACATATAGAACTAACAATAGCCATAGCTACCGGGATTACTTTGGGTCATTTGACGCAAGACTTTAGTGTGCTTTTGGCATTTATGTACGGCATAATACTTCATGCATTGCTTAGCATGATAGATAATGCTTTTTCCAATGAGGCTGTCAAAAATGGACTTGCCGGATTTATATACCTTGAAGTGCTCGATGCTAGTTTTAGCTTCGATGGGGTCATAGGAGCATTTGCACTAAGCAGCAATATATTTATAATTATGATAGGACTTGGTGCAGGAGCTATGTTCGTTCGGAGTATTACTCTATATTTCGTGGAGCATAAAACTTTATCAAGATTTAGATACTTAGAGCACGGAGCACATTATGCTATAGGAATACTAGCAGTCATTATGTTAATGAAAATTAATATCCAAATAAGCGAACTCATAACAGGCACAGTAGGGATAGGATTAATAGTATTAGCCTTTTTACATTCTATTTTAGAAAATAAAAAAGAATTGCTTGACTAGATGATTCCACAAAAGATAATTATCTTTTGTGGAAAAATATACTTATTTTCCTATCTCTTGAACTGTGTCTTTAGTAGCATCATAGGCATTTCCAACATCATGCTTAACGCCTCTGACGGTGCCTGTACACCCTATTACCATCATGCTAACAAAAGCAGTAATTACTAACAAAAAAATAGATTTTCTCATTCGCAGTCCTTTATAAAATATTTTTATAGCATTATATGCTGAATTTTATTATATTCTATCATATATTTGCTGCTCCTTAAAAAGCCTGAAGTGCACAACAAGCAAAAAAAGGGTAAAATATAAAAAAGATAAAAGCAGAGGAAACATGCATGGTAAGTGAAATTTATACCTATACTACTACGCACATGGATAAAAGCATAGAAGCTCTTAGAAGAGAATTTTCTACGCTTCGCACAGGAAAAGTAACAACAAACATCGTTGATAACATAAAAGTTGATTATTATGGAACTCCAACCGCATTAAATCAAGTAGGCAATGTGATTGTTCAAGATGCAACAACAATAGCTATCAGTCCATGGGAAAAAGCATTATTGAATCCTATAACAAAAGCTATCCAAGAGGCAAATATCGGAGTAAATCCTAATAATGACGGAAGTATTATTAAGTTGTTTTTTCCTCCTATGACTGTTGATCAAAGACAAGAAATAGTAAAACAAGCTAAAGCGATGGGTGAAAAAGCTAAAGTGGCCGTTAGAAATATCCGCAAAGACAGTAACGATAAAGTCAAAAAACTTGAAAAAGACAAAGCTATTAGCGAGGATGAAGTCAAAAAAGCCTTGGATCAAATACAAAAGATCACAGATGAGCATATAGCCAAAATTGACGAGGCTTTAAAAGCAAAAGAAATCGATATACTAAAAGTCTAATTATGAACATAGAAAATATATACAAAGAAGCTGGGGCTTTACTAGAAGGTCACTTTATACTCTCAAGCGGGAATCATTCAAACAGGTACCTCCAAAGTGCAAAAGTACTAGAAAATCCTGCTACGGCTGAAATATTAGCCAAAGCTTTGTCCGAGCAGATCAAAGCTAGCGGCACAGAAGTAGATACGGTATGCGCTCCTGCGCTTGGTGGCGTAATAGCTGGATATGAGCTGGCTCGCGCCTTAAAAGTACGAAGCATATTTGCCGAAAGAAAAGATGGCAAGATGGAACTTCGCAGAGGATTTGAAATCAAAAAAGGCGAAAAAATCCTCATCTGTGAAGATATAATAACTACTGGCGGCTCAGCAATGGAAGTAGCAAAAATTATATCTGAACTTGGCGGGGAAGTCGTAGCATTCGCTGCTCTTGCAAATCGTGGATTTTGTCACCGTGAAGGCAGTGATACTTCTCGCAAATCAAACTGTAAATTGCTGGAGAATATCCCTTTTTATGCATTAGCAGACTTTGAATTTGCCATGTACGAGCCCGACAATTGCCCAATGTGCCTAGAAGGCAGTGTAGCAGTAAAACCAGGAAGCAGAACCTAAGCTCTCCATACTAAAGCGCAAGGAGCTATACTAATATCACTCTTGCGCGGTTTAATTACGACACTTTCTACCTCATAATTTTCCATCACAAACAAAGAAGCTATCTCATCGGCTCTATTTTTAAGTTCTTCTTCTAGTGCTTTTATCTCATCTTGTATTGACTCAGCTCTTTCTTTGACCCTATTTACATCATCATTTTCTTTAAATAGTCTACTTCCGTGAGAAACCACCTTACCTAGTTTAGAAGCATTGCTAGAACCGCCAAACAACGCTCCAATTACTGCTATACCTGTGTTTAACATAGAACCGGTTGAGTCTGTTTTCTCTTTTTCAATCTGCTCATTTGCTCTTTGCAGTTTCTCTGATAAACCTTTTTCTTTTGTTTCAAACTGGGCGGTAAGTTTGCTTATCGCTTCATCTTTTTTGACCCTAATTCCATCGCTTACCCTTACCATAAAATCTGCCCTGCTCTCATTCGGTTTTGATTCTAAGTTCAATGATTTGCAAGCCAAAATCTCTATGTTCTCATTTTGATACAACCAATCAGTCAGGCTGTCAATTGCTTTTTTTAGACCTTTATCTGATTTAATAAATTCTGGCAAAGATGCAAAAGAAGCATTCGCGGGCGCTTTAGTGGCAAACTTTGTAAAATCAATATCATTTTTTGAAGCACAAGACCAATCCAAATGAGAATCTTGTACATTTAAAGGCAAAGAAATAAAAAACTCTTTTTTCTCATCAATTCCTTTTGATTGCTGATAATAATAAATACTCACCTTGGCGCCTATTGTTGGATTGAATAATTCAGTGCCAGATTCAAAATATTGGAGTATGTTTTCATCTAGCGGCTCTATGGTTGTCTGTATATCAGTATCCACAGGCTTCTGTTTGATAGTAATAGTTTTTTTGCTACTCATAAGAGAAATTATTTCTTCTCTTTTTAGCGGGCCTTTAAGATAACTTAGTGTCCATCTGGTTATAAACAGTCTAATGTCATCCAAATATGTGCTCCGCAAAAAAAAGCTTCTTTTTGGCAAATTTGATAAGAGTGAGCGTATCTCATCTTTGCTAAAACTTGCTCCGATCTGGCCGCTAAGACCATCTATTATTTTGTCTATATCTTGTGTAGTTTGCAATCTGCCTATAAACCACGTGCCTATATTTGCAAGCCCTTTATAATCCAAATCAACCGGATTTTGCGTGCTTAGTATTACTCCTATACCAAAAGCTCTTGCTTGTTTTAGAAGCAATAGCATAGGCTCTTTACTTGGTGGATTTTTACTAGGAGGGAAAAATCCGAAAATCTCATCCATGTAAAAAATAGTTTTTAATATCTCTGTGCCGCTCTGCAAACGCATCCAAGCCGTATATCGGTTTAGAAGCAGGGAAACAAAAAACATCCGTTCGCTGTCATTAAGATGCGATATATTAAATATAGCTACTTTAGCTTTGCCGTTTTCGTCGTATAAAAGTTTTTTTATGTCAAGAACTTCACCTTGCATCCAAGCTTGGAATTGAGTGGAGGCTATAAGAGCATTAAATTTTGATGCCAAAGCAAACCTCGCATCAGCTGAATAATAATCATCTAGTCTAAGCACTCCTATCTTATCAAATGATGGTTTTATTATGCTGCCTATAAGCGTCTCGATACTTATATTTTGACTACTCACCCATGACTCGGATATGATCTGTGAAAGCAAAATATATTCTTTGGAGTTAACTGGGTCTGCTTCTATGTCGAGCAATGCCAAAAGACTAAAAACTGTTGTTTTTAAATACAAAGAAAATAAATCGCTGTCTTCTAAGATCTCCGCAGGCGGAGCATCGATAGAGCTCATTACATTAACTGATACTCCTGCAGAACTTCCTGGGGTATATATTGTCTTGGCTACTGCTTGAAATCTTGCTGTTCTATCCTTGTCTTGACCGAAACTCTCTATACCTTCCTCCCAAGATGCCGCGACTTCTTTGGCATAACCTAGTGGATCTTTTTCTTTTGACATAGCTTCATCGGTAACCCATGGAACAAATGAAGCCGGGTTGAAGTCACTATCAACTAGGCATAAATTTCCCATATCTCCTTTTGGATCTATTACTATAGAGGGTATATTATCTAAACTTGCTTCTTCTACGAGTCCTACGCCTAAACCGGTCTTTCCTGAACCCGTCATCCCTATGATAGCTGCATGCGTAGTAAAAGCTTTGTTTTTTATCAAGGTAAGCACATCTGTTGGCTTCATAGTATTTCTATCTAAATCTTTGCCTAAGTAGAATAAATCTAACTTTTCATAGATGGATGATGACATAAGTACCCCCTTTGAAATAATAAAATTACAAATAATTGTAGCCAAAATCTACACAAAATTGTAACTCCTAAAACTAACACCAAAGGTGGTACAATATCGTTATTAAACAATTGAGATACACATGAAACACAAATCAAAAAATAAAAAATCGACATCAACCAATACGCCCAAAAGACACTATGCTACAAAATTGTCAAAATTTAAAGCTTTTTTGATAGATAATTTTATGTTGCTTATGCCTATTATGTATGTAGTTTTTTATCTCATCATGGGTAGCAGGGCTGACTTTGCTGAACATAAATTATATGGATGGATCGCCATATTTGTGCCACTTGTTATTGTGCAAACTATATTTTTTTATAAAGATGGACAAACTCCAGGATACAAGGCGTATAGTCTAAAACTTATAGATGAGGGCACAGGTAAAATACCAAACCTTGGTATAATATTCTTTCGTAATTTATGCGCAATACTCTCATTTTTCTCAATATTCGGGTGGATAATGATGTTCTTTAGAAAAGACCACAAAGCACTTCATGATCTTCTAAGCAATACTGCTGTCATTCAATTATGAAAACAAACTCCATCCTTGCCGTATGGCTTTTGAGGGGATATTATTTTTTTTATTTTGCCATGGTTGGTGTTTATATAGTATTTATGCCAAAAATATTGACTGATTTGGGCTATACTCCATCACAAGTAGGCATTATATATTCCTCTGCTCCCATGATGAGATTTATAATTCCTTTCATCTTTCGTTATTATGTTAATCTTACAAATCGCATATTTCTTGCATCTTTAGTATTAAGCGTGGTTGCAACATTTCTTTTTTGGGGTACAATCAACAATTTTTGGAGCTACCTGGCTTGCAATCTTCTTTTTGGAGCAGCCATGGGCATATCTTTGCCATATATAGAAGCCATATCTCTTACGCTGTTATCAAAAACTCAATACGGCAAAACAAGATTATGGGGATCAATAGGATTTATGGTGATCGTATTGTGGCTTGGCAAATTTTTAGAAAGCCCGGATGAAGGCCTAGCCTATTTGGCAGCAACTGCTTTACTAACGCTTGTATTTGGCGGAATTGTAGGTAAAAAAGATGCAAAAGCCAATACTGATATTCAAGAAGACATACACTCTTTTTCATTGAGAATTAATGCTCCATTTTGGATTTCCGTTTTTCTTATGCAGATAAGTTTCGGTGGTTTTTATAATTTTTTTACTATATATGAAACTTCTCATGGCATCTCATTGGAAATAACAAGTTGGATGTGGAGTTTTGGAGTAATTTGTGAAATAGCTATGCTCTATTTTCAAGGACCATTGCTACATAGAAATCTTCTATCTATTATCAAGTTTGCAACTTTTGTTACCGCTTTTCGTTGGCTGATATTATATCTTTATCCTAGTTCTACCGAATTAATATTTGTTTCTCAATCCCTTCATGCTATCAGTTTTGCTCTTTATCACACTGCTTCGATAAGCTATATTTATACGCTGTATTCGCAAAAAAAACTAGCTCAGCAATTCTTTTTGGGCATTGCATTCGGGCTAGGGGCCTCTATAGGTGCTTTGGTTGCGGGCAAATTTTATGGCGATATGATTTTTGCAATAGAAGCGATTATAGCTCTTATGGCATTTGCTGTTTTATTTATCCCGCCAAAAAAGGTAACAAATGAAATTATTTAATACAGCAGTTATATTTGCCGGCGGCAAAAGCAGCCGAATGGGCAGAGATAAAGCGCTGCTCCCTTTTGGTGGTTATAGCTCTTTGAGCGAGTATCAATACGAAAAGTTTGCAGAGATATTTAAAACTGTTTATATATCAGTAAAACATGATAAGTTTGATTTTTCACCACCATTGATAACAGACCGATATGAACAAAGTTCGCCGCTTGTAGGACTGATTTCGATTTTTGAAACAATTAATGAAAATGAAGTTTTTATCCTTAGCGTAGATTCTCCCATGATAGATAGAGGTGTCATAGAACAACTATATCAATTTGCATCGTCAAGCAGCGATGCAGACGTAGTCATTGCCAAGAGTCCACAAGGAATTGAGCCATTATGCGGCATATATCGCCGTTCCATAATGCCTCTTGCAAAAGAATTTTTTGAACTTAACAATCATAAACTTACAGCACTTCTTTCAAAAAGCAAAAGCGTATACAAGTCATTTGATTCCAATGAACCATTTTTGAATCTGAACCATCCTGACGAATATGAACGAGCAAAAGAATTAATAAGCGGCAAAAACTAAGCTAGCTTCACTTCAAGCTTGCTTACGATCTGTATGGTTTTGAGCACAGAGTCCGGATTGAGACTTATTGAATCTATTCCCATTTTAACCAAGGCTTCTGCCACTTCAGGATAATCCGAAGGGGCTTGTCCACATATGCCGATATGTCTATTATTTCGTTTGGCTCCTTGCACTGCCATCTCCATTATCCTTATCACGCCAGGATCACGCTCATCGTAATCAAATGATACTATATTGCTGTCACGATCCACGCCAAGTGTTAGCTGAGTAAGATCATTGCTTCCAATGCTAAAACCATCAAAAAACTCGCTAAAGGAATTCATCTCGATAACATTGTTTGGTATCTCGCACATTACATAGATCTGCAAGCCATTCTCGCCTCGCTTGAGTCCGTATGTCTCCATGGCATTTATGACTCCTCTGCCTTCTTGCACACGTCTACAAAATGGTATCATCAATATAATATTATCAAATCCCATCTCTTCCCTTGCGCGCTTCATTGCCTTACACTCCAAGGCAAATCCTTCTTTGTAGTTTGGATGTGTATAGCGTGAGGCTCCTCTGAAACCAAGCATAGGATTGGCTTCTTTGTCCTCAAAGAACTTACCTCCCAAAAGTGCAGCATATTCATTGGTTTTGAAATCGCTCATTCTTACAATGCAAGGTTTGGGGTAAACCGCAGAGGCGATACTGGCAACGCCTTCTGAAAGCATTTTAATAAAAAATGTCTCATTATCCTCGTACGATTCTGTTAGCTTTCTTATATCTTCTGCGGTGTGTCTGTCAGTTTTTTCCGGATGAATTAATGCCATAGGATGGGCTTTAATTGAAGTATTAATTATAAATTCCATACGTGCAAGTCCTATACCGTCCACAGGAAGAAAAGCTAGAGAAAAAGCAAGATCCGGATCTCCAAGGTTCATCATTATTTTTGTTTTTGGCATGGATACAGCACCTAGATCTATGTGTTTGATTTCATATTTCAAAATCCCTTTATAAACGATACCTCTTTCACCACTAGCACAACTGACCGTCGCCTCTTGTCCATCATGCAATATTTCAGTAGCATTTTTTGCACCAACAATGGCTGGGATTCCCAATTCTCTAGAAACTATAGCGGCGTGACATGTTCTCCCTCCACTGTCCGTTATGATTGCCGAAGCAATTTTCATAATCGGTTCCCAATCAGGACTAGTAGTAGCTGCGACCAAAATATTTCCAGCTTTAAACTCATGAAGGGTGCCAATATCTGTAATCTTTTGCACTTTTCCGCTGCCTATTTTGGTGCCTATAGCACGTCCTTCTACAAGAATTTCAGACTTTTCTTTGAGTTCATACATCTCAAAGGTAGTTTTATTCTTTCTGGATACAACAGTCTCTGGACGAGCTTGTACTATATAAAGCTGACCATCTATTCCGTCTTTTGCCCATTCTATATCCATTGGTTTTATACGCCCTGCTTCTTGCGAGTAATGTTCTTCTATTTTTATAGCATACATTGCTAGATTCATCACTTCATCATCTGAAATACAAAACTGTTTTTGGTCATCTAAAGGAGTATTTATAACTCTTGTATGTTCTTTAGCGATATTGTTTTCACTATTTTTATCGACAAATACCATTTGTATTGATTTTTGTCCCAATCTTCGCTTGAGAACACAACGAGATCCTTTTTTGAAAGTGGGTTTGTGCACATAGAAACTATCAGGCTCTACGCTCCCCTTCACTATTGTTTCGCCGATCCCATAAGCGGCATTAATAAACACAACGTCTTCAAACCCGCTTTCTGTGTCTATTGAAAACATAACTCCACTTGTCCCTGCATCACTCCTGACCATTTTCATTACCACTACGCTCATATAAACTTTTAGCATATCAAATCCCTGATCGTGCTTATAATGAATAGAACGGTCTGTGAAATTGGAAGCAAGACAATTCTTGTAAGCCAAAAGCAATGCATTCAAAGAATCAATATTTAGATATGTTTCATTCTGACCCGCAAAAGAAGCAAGAGGAGAGTCTTCGGCTGTAGCTGAACTCCTTACTGCAAGCGTGACATCCTCTCCATACTCTTCTTTGAGCTGTTCATATCCTTGTGTGATCTGCTTGACAAGCTCATCAGGAAGAATGCATTTGGCAATTATATCCCTGCATTTTTTGCCTTTATCCTGAAGTTCAGAGACATTGTCCATATCAAGCTTATCAAGTTGTGCAAAAAGTTTTTCCCATGCATTATTAATATCTAGTATCATCATATAGGCTTCGGCAGTAATTGAAAAACCATTGGGTATTCGTATATTCTGTTTTGTAAGACTTTGGTACATTTCTCCCAAAGAAGCGCCTTTTCCACCAACAATATTTGTATCTTTAATGCTTAGTTCTTTAAACCATCTGATATAACTCATTGTCGTTTCTCCTATATCAAGATCCAATCTATACAATTCTATCATTATTAATGTTTTTGTTAATATAAAAGGAATAAAATAAAAAATATATTGATGTATAGGAGTTTTTATGGCTATATTACAATCATATGGTGCGGCAGAGGTGGTGACAGGATCTTGTCATTTGCTTCAATTGCAAAATGGAATCAATATTTTGGTAGATTGCGGTATGTTCCAAGGATATACAGAAGATCAAAACTATCAACCTTTTGGTTTTGAACCTGCAGAAGTAGACTTTCTTTTAATTACGCATGGTCATTTAGATCATGTAGGACGTATCCCAAAGCTTGTCAAAGAAGGCTTTAGCGGCTCTATTGTCACGCACCGCTCCACGATCGATCTTGCTGAAGTAGTTATGCTAGATAGCGCAAAATTGATGAAAGAGAGCTACAACACAGATTTTAAAAAAGCACAGCGACGAGGAAAAGAAAATGAGGTTAGGGAGCCTCTATACACGGAAGGCGATGTAGAATCTGCCTTGCATTTGCCTATAATTTACACTACATATGATGAAAAGATCGATCTTGGCAATAACATATCCGTAAATTTCAAAAATGCCGGACATATTCTTGATTCTGCGATAATAGAACTCTTTTTTGAAGAAGAAGGAATACAGAAAAAAATAGTATTTAGCGGTGATCTTGGTAACAATGATGAACTAGTCTCACCTTTGCCTGACAATATCGAAGAGGCCGATACGTTATTTATTGAATCGACATACGGCGATAGAAATCATAAAGGAATCGAGGAAACCTATGTCGAATTTAAAAAAGTTATTATAGAAATCATAGAAAATAATGGAAATGTTCTCATACCGTCTTTTGCGATAGAACGCGCTCAAGAAATATTATGTCTACTCAAACAAATGTACAACAAAGGTGAACTTCCGGAGTGCAAAATATTTCTTGATTCGCCTATGGCAATTCGTGCTACAGAGGTTTATATAAACTATCATGAAGAATTAAGTGAATGTTGCAATGAATTTTTGGAACGCGATGGCACAATATTTGGTTTCCCTTATCTCCACTATACTTCAAAAGTAGAAGATTCTATAAAAATAAACTCAGAGGATTCACGCTGCATTATAATCGCAGGTGCAGGCATGTGCAATGGCGGTAGAATACTTCAGCATTTTAAACATCGTTTATGGAATGATAAAAATGCGCTAGTATTTGTAGGCTATCAAGTAGAAGGGACTTTAGGAAGATATATAGTTGACGGCGCAAAAACGATAAAAGTTTACGGAGAGGAAATCGTCATAAAAGCCAAAGTATATACTATCAATGGATTCTCTGCGCATGCAGATCAAAATGGTCTTATAGGATGGATGGGTAAATTTAAAAAACTTGACAATATATTTATCGTTCATGGAGAAAGAGACAAACAAGAGATATTTCAGAAAGAAATAGAAAAGCGTTTGAATAAAAAATCACATATTGTCAAGCATGGAGAAAAAATAGGAATATGAATACCATCCGTATAACCAATATAAACACAGGGTTTAGGTCATGTTGAAATTGAAAGAAAAAGCAAATCATGTCAATACTATGGAAAAACTTATCAACGAAGCGATGAAAATTGTTGGGAAATATGAATTATCAATTCCGGATTTTTCCGCCGGATCAGTTGGTGCTGCTCTTTTAACGGCAAAAGGAAATATATATACCGGTATCAATTTCGATATTGCATGCGGCATTGGATTTTGCGCAGAGCACTCTGCTATTGCACAAATGCTAAAACATAGAGAAACACACATTGAAATGATTGTTGCAACCGATGGAATATCTATCAGGCCTCCATGCGGACGATGCAGAGAACTAATGTTTCAAATTGATCAAAAAAATTTAGATACAAAAATATGTATTTCTGGAGAAAAATATATGACTTTAGATGAACTGCTGCCTTGCCGCTGGAAACCGAGTTTAAAATAGGTTTTGTTCTCTTTATAAATTTAAAAGCGTTATATTCTATCTAATTGCTCGGAAGTCCGTACAATTAGATATATTTTTTATTTGCCTTCTAATATCTGGGTTATCATTTTTTTTGCAAAGAAAGTAAATTTATCAAACAAACCGCTATGGAATTTATTTTTATGATATATCATATAAAACTCTCTGTGACATTCAAACTTTTTGACATCCACTTTGTACAATTTACCGTCTTTTAGCTCATTTTCTACAGCTATTTTTGAAAGACAAGAGAGACAGTTTTTGTTTTGCAATACATTTTTGATCGATTCTGTGTGACCGAGCTCTAAAAATATATTTAAAGAATCGACTTTGTCTTTTATACAATTAAGAAATACATCTCTTGTGCCACTTCCTTGCTCTCTTAATACCCATCTTTCTGATGCCAATGAATCTATAAAACAACTCTTTGTAAAAGCTTCATTTGCGGTTACTACAATAAGCTCATCAACCCCTACTTTTTCTTTAAGGACTTCTGGATCATTTACAGAACCTTCGACAAAACCTACGTCTATAAGCCCTTCTCTTACCATTTCTATGATACTTTTAGTATTGCCATTTTTTAAAGAAATTCTTACTTCTGGATAGCTATTCATATATTTACAAACAATTTGAGGCATAATATAATCAACAAGTGTTGTGCTCGCACCTACTCGAATAATCCCTTTATTTGGAGTGTTTTGAAACTCTGTTTGGATATCTAATGTTTTTTTATAGAGCGGCTTGATTTCTTTGTGAAAAGCTCGCCCCACCTCATTTAATACCAATCTTTTATTGATGCGGTCAAAAAGTGGTCTCCCTATGCTAGTTTCAAGTTCTTTAATAGACATTGATATAGCTGATTGGCTTAAATCCATATCCTTTGATACTTGTGTCAAGTGCCCCTTCTCTACGACATTGAGAAATATCTCAATTTGTCTAAGTGTAATGTTCATTTTATCCCCTTCTTAATCATTACAACTGATAATTATCAATTTAAATATTGATTTGCTAATTATGCCATGTTTTTAATATAATCTAAATCAAATTGAACATCAAAAATCAAAAGCTAAGGTTTTCTTATGAATAAACATATTTTGCACAAAAAGAATTATATACTAGGTGTACTTTTTGTGGCAATATTTGCTTCTGCGGCAACATATATAGCCAGCCTGAATGCCATTAAGGCACTAGGGCTATCTCCATTGGTCATCGGCATAATTATAGGTATATTTTATGCAAATACTCTGCACAACAAAATTCCAAGTGAATGGGAAAGCGGTATCATTTTTTCAGCAAAAAAGATTTTACGTTTTGCTATCGTATTTTATGGATTTAGAATTACGTTCCAAGCCATTGCCTCAGTAGGATTGGAAGGCTTTCTCGTTTCACTTATCATGCTTTCTACAACTTTTATATTAGGGACATGGCTTGGCCATAAAATCTTTGGTATGGAAAAAGATACCTCCATGTTGAATGCTGCCGGTGCTTCAGTGTGTGGAGCTGCTGCCGTACTTGCAACCGAACCGGTACTAAAGTCAGAAGAATACAAAGCTGCGATCGCAGTTTCTATGGTAGTACTTTTTGGAACAATATCAATGTTCCTTTATCCCGTGATTTATACAATGTATATAGAAAATGCTTCAGGCTTTTTACATATGTCACCGAGAGAATTTGGTATATACGTAGGCGGAACGATACATGAAGTTGCCCAAGTTGTAGCTGTGCCGTTCTGCATACCAGGAGCTCCTGAAGAAATGGCAAATAACGCCGTAATTGTCAAAATGACACGGGTAATCATGATCGCACCTATGTTAATAATTTTAGGTATTTACCTAAGCTATAATGCAAAAAAACAAGGCGGAAAAACTGAAGGAAATGTTAAACTTGTTATTCCTTGGTTTGCTGTTTATTTTATTGGTGTTGCCGGATTTAATTCTTTGCATTTTATTCCAGAAAACATAGTAGCTATTATCAATCAAATTGACACCTTTTTATTAACCATGGCAATGACTGCATTAGGTATGGGTACTCGTTTTGCGAAATTCAAAGGATTAGGTCTTGCACCTATCTACACATCAGCTCTGATGCTTGCATGGCTTATAATAGGCGGCTTTATAGTAACCAAAACTATTTGTGCAGTATTTTAAAGAAAATCTACTTCCGCCTACGATAACTTAAAGCTTCAAGCAAATCACTTTTTGCGATTTGCCCATGTCCTTCTATGTCAGCTATTGTGCGAGCAACCTTTTTGATGCTGGCTATACTTCGATGGGTAAGTCCGAATCTGCTTACGGCATTATCAAGTACAATTTTTGCTTCGCCTTCTATTATACAAAATTTTTCTATGTCCTCTTCGCTTAGCTTGCCGTTTAGCTTGGATTGGTTTCTATTTTTTTGCGCTACAAAGGCCTTGATAACACTAGAGTGGATCGATGCTGAATTGATATCTGATTTATCTTCACTTGTAACTTCTTGCATCACAACAAAAAGATCAATTCTATCCAAAAAAGGATCGCTTAATCTGTTTTGGTATCTTTTTATTTCTGCTTCATTGCACCTGCAAACTTTGCTTTTGGACAAAAGATTACCGCAAGGACAGGGATTCATGGCTGCAACGAACATAATATCCGATTCATATGCTATCTTGGCATTGACTCTGGCAATATGCACCTTCCTGTCTTGTAAAGGTTCTCTGAGAGCTTCTAATATCTGCTTGGAAAAATGCGGCAACTCATCAAAGAATAATATGCCGTTATGCGCCAATGCGACCTCCCCTATCTTTGCTTGAACGGAGCCTCCTCCAAATATAGATGCACTTGTAGCCGTATGATGAGGAGATCTTATGGGACGCAATGCTCCGAAATTTGGCAACATCCCGTCTAAAAACTGATGCTTTGCAATTGATAAAATCTCTTTTTCACTCAATGGAGGCAAAATGCTTCTAAGTCGTTTTGATATCATGCTTTTACCGCATCCTGGACTGCCTTCCATAAGAAAATTATGCATACCTGCCGCTGCTATCAATGATGCCCTTTTTGCTATAGGCTGACCTTTCACGTCAGAAAAATCACTTTCAAAGCTATCATCAAAATAGTATTCGTTGTCATCTATGATTAAAGATTTGGCATCATAGGAAAAATGCTCTATATTGCTAGGCGGTGCTTCATTTTTGATCACACTAATCGCTTCTGCCAAAGTATCTACCGGTATAAAATCGATTCCGGAAATATAACTAAGATAGGCTATCGCTTCTTTAGGCACGATTGCTTTGTTGATAAGTCCTTGTTCTTTGAGTGATAGCACCAAAGGAAAAAGCATGGAGCTGCTTTTAACTTTGCCGTCAAGTCCTAACTCTCCAAACACAAAAAGCCCATCTTGTACAAATGTTTGTTTATTAAGTGCAATAAGAAGTGCTAGCGAGAGATCAAAATGCGTACCGCTTTTTTTGATATCGCTAGGACTTAAATTAATAGTGATCTTGAGTGGAGGAAAAGTAAAATTATTTGTTAAAAGTGCCGATTTTACTCTTTCTTTTGCTTCTTGTATATCATTGCTGGCTAACCCCACTACGGCAAAACCGGGCAATCCTTTTGTAAAAGTAGCCTCTACTTCTATGATTTTTGCATTAACGCCTTCTAACGTAGCGCAAGTAAGACGATTTATAACAGTGATAGCAGGTTCTTCTAATGGAAGTATTTCATTTTCTTTGCTCATATTGCAAGTATGGCAAAAGATACTATATGATTAAAATAATATGTCATTTTGTCATATTATTTTATTTTTCCACTCTTTTTCCACTCTTTTTCAAATTTTTTTCGCTTGATAAACGAAAGTTTTTCTATAAAAACTTTGCCGTCTAGATGATCTATTTCGTGTTGAATAACGATAGCTAAAAAATCATCATTTTCTATTTCGTGTCTATTTCCATGTCTGTCTTGATATGATATTTTTACAAATTCAAACCTATCTACATCTTCATAAACACTAGGCACGCTCAAACAACCTTCTTGAAATACAGTTGATCCATGCCTTTCTTCAAAAACAGGATTTATGATCTCAAGAGTATTTTCTCTAGGCTGATCGCGTCCTTGATCTTCATCTTTGATTGGAATATTTATGACAAGAACTCTTTTAGGCACTCCGACTTGAATAGCTGCAAGCCCTACTCCGTTTTTAGAGACCATAGTATCATACATATCATCTAATAAGTTATGGAGAGACTCGTCAAACTGAGTGACCTCCTCTGAAATTAACTTCAGCCTTTTATCTGGATAAATTATTATTTCTCTTGTCATAATGTATTCTATAGACTTTTTGTCAAAACCTTGTCTATGAGCCCGTAATTTAGAGCTTCTTCTGCTGACATAAAGTTGTCTCTTTCGGTATCCTGTTCTACTTTCTTAATGGACTTGCCTGTTTGTTTGGCAAGAATTTCATTGAGAGTGTCTTTAAGGCGTTGTATCTCTTTAGCTTGAATTTGAATATCTGTTGATTGTCCTTGAGCGCCGCCTGATGGCTGATGTATCATAATACGCGCATGAGGCAATGCATATCTTTTGCCTTTTGTGCCTGCCGCTAATAAAAATGCGCCCATAGAAGCTGCTTGACCTATGCAGATAGTAACGATATCAGGTTTGATATAGTTCATAGTATCAAACATAGAAAGTCCGCTAGTTACCACTCCGCCGGGAGAATTGATATAAAAATAGATATCTTTATCCGGATCTTGAGCCTCTAAAAATAGAAGCTGAGCTACTATAGAAGATGCTACTTGGTCGTTTACTTCACCGCTTAACATAATAATTCTGTCTTTTAACAGCCTTGAGTAGATGTCATAACTTCTCTCACCTCTTCCAGTTTGCTCTATAACATATGGTATAACATAACTCATTTTCTACCTTTGTGTATATTAATCTTCAAGACCCAAAAGTTTTGAGAATAGTTTGTCTTCTATAATTCCCATTTTAATAGCAGGAAGAAGATTGTTTTTGCTGTAATATTCCATTACTTTTTGTGGATCTTGCCCTGACATTATAGCCTCATAATAAATAGCTTGAGAAACTTCTTGGTCATCGACACTGATTTTTTCTGCACGGGCGAGCGCATCTACTATAAATGTAGCTTTTACGCTCATTTTGGCTTCGTCTCTAACTTCATCTCTAAGAACATCGACTTTTTCAGGATTATTTTTATAACCCTCGAGCTCTTCAGCGCTCATAGCCCCGGCTTTTTGATTGATTTTAACATCAACTTCTTGCTCTACGATATTATTTGGCAACGCAAAGTCATATTTAGCTACCAAAGCATCTATCAATTTTGGTTTCAACTCGTCATTATAAATCTTTGATATCTCTTCTCTTTGAAGCTGCTCTTTGATTCTTTCTTTTAGCATGTCAACGTTTGCGCCCTCTACTCCATGAAGAAGTTTTGCTGCCAATTCATCATCAAGAGTCGGAACAGCCTTTTCTTGAATTTCGTGCAAAGTAACTTCAAAATCTGCATCTTTGCCTGCTAGATTTGCAGCGCCGTAGTTTTCCGGGAATGTTACTTTAATAGTCTTTGTCTCGCCGGCTTTCATACCTATCATTTGATCTTCAAAACCGGGAATGAATTGTCCAGAACCGACTTTTAATGAAAATTTCTCTGCTTTGCCGCCATCAAAAGGTACGCCGTCAATACTTCCTGCAAAATCTATTACCGACATATCATCTTTTTTAAGAGCTCTTGCTTTTTTGATCTTTTCATATGGAGCTTGAGCGGCTACTAGTCCGTCTAATCTTTCATTTATTAAGCTTTCACTGATTTCAGGTTTTTCAAATTTTGGTGCAACATCTGAATAATCACCCAAATCTATCATAGGTCTCAAAGAAACTTCTACTTCTACATCAATACCTTTATCGTTTTTCTCATATTTTTTGAAAAAAGGCTGGCCTATGATGTCGCTTGGATTTAGTTTTGCTTCTTTGCTTCCTTCGTCTAAAAGAGCTTTTACTGCTTCTGCTTCAGCATCATGAGCTATTTTATCACCATGTAATTTTTTGACTGCATGAGCAGGTACCTTTCCTTTGCGGAAACCGTCTACTTTCATGCTTTTGCCAGCTTGTGCTGCAATACTGTCGATGTGCTTATCTATATCTGCTTGAAGGATCGTTGCGCTCATTAATACATTTGCGTCGTCTATTTTGTTTATTGTTACTTTCACTTTTTTCCTTTTGAGGGTTTGATATTTTAATTATAGTAATTGCGTGATTTTAGCCAAAAGATGGTTAAAAAATAATTTGAATTGTTTTACCGTATATTATCACAAGTGATTTGTTGCTATCTTATGTTAATATTTCTAAAGAAAAATAGTAGAAAATTTGGCGTATTTCTACAAACCAAGGCATTATTATGAAAAAAGCTATACTGCTCCTTAATATGGGTGGACCGAACGATCTAGACGAAGTCAAAATATTTCTAAACAATATGTTCAATGACCATCGCATCATATCTGCTCCAAAACCTATTAGGTGGCTGATTTCAAAACTAATTATTTGGAAAAGAGAAGAAGAAGCAAAAAGCAACTATTCAAAACTGAACGGTAAATCTCCGATTGTAAAATACACGCAAGAGCTTATCGAAACATTGTCAAAAGAAGTCGATGCAAATATTTATGCCGTTATGAGATACACACCGCCGTTTGCGATGGAAGTGCTTGAAAAACTGCAAAATATAGATGAGATTTACGCCATACCTCTTTATCCTCAGCACTCTAGCACCACAACACTGTCTAGTCTTGATGACTTATATAAGGCATCAGGCAAGCTTGGACTAACTAATAAAATCAAGACTATATCGAACTATCATACTCATCCGCTTTATATTAAGTCTGTCGTGTCAAGAATAAAAGAGGCTCTACAAAATAACGAAGCCGGAGAATTTGAGTTGTTATTTTCAGCTCATGGACTGCCTCAAAAGATAATCGATAAGGGTGATCTGTATCAGAAACACATCATAGAAACTGTAGAAAGTGTCGAAAAAGCTCTCATAAATAATGGTTTGAATTTTGCCGCGTCACATCTGGCATATCAATCTCGCCTTGGGCCTGTGGAATGGCTGCGGCCGTATATGGATGAGAAACTGCGAGAGTTTAATAACAAAAAAGTTGTTGTCGTTCCGATAGCATTCACTTTGGATAATTCTGAGACAGAATTTGAGCTGGATATTGAATATAGGCATCTAGCCAGCGAGATCGGCATAGCAGATTACCGAGTGGCTAAAGCACCAAACGCTCATCCGGATTTTGTAGCGTGCTTGGCAGATCTGTATACTAAAATGCAAAAATAAAAACTCTTATAGCTTTAAAAAATAGCATTTGTTTCTCGACATACAATAACAATTTATTTTATAATATTGACAAATAAATCAAATAATAAAATATCTTTTTTTATATAAATAATAAGTTTTTAGCCGTATTTTCTTAATTTATAAAAATATGAAAAAGCAAACAAATAATAAATGATTATTTAGACTAATAATAAATGATTATTTAAGCCAAATTACTTTAATATGCGTTATTTAAAAATAAATATAACGCATATCCCTGTGGAATAGTTTTTGCATTCCTTGTTTTACGCGTTATATAAATAAATATACAAAGGAATCAAATCGATGTTCATAACTTCTAACGGACAAAATATAACTTCATTTAGTGCTTGTGGCACGAAACCTTTTCATACCGCCGGAGAAATGATTTTTTTAGCTGAACCGAAAATCGACTTCATATGCCCCGAAGTGCCATTCCCTACAAATGCTCTTTATAAACAATGGGGTGAAGCAAATATTCGTGCTATGGTACATCATCATCACAATTTACTGAGAAAGAGTTCCATAGGCAATCTTTTTCCTGCCGATAATGACGCATTTATATTTGCGACCGAAAAAACTGCCGATTTCTTTATAGAAGCATTGGGCGGTGATAAAGCATATTCCCCTATACATGGTCATCCGGCCCTAAGAAGACGTCATTTGCCTTTTACTGTTGATGAAAAAGGACGTGAAATATGGCTAATGATGTACAAAAAAACGATCAATGATCTACAAATGCCCGAAGAACTTATAGAAGAATTTTGGAATTGGATAGAACCGTTATCGATGCGCATGATAAATCGTCGAACAACAATGATGCCTATTGATAGATATCCGTATGCTGCTTTTTGGGGAAAAGAATGATTCCTCTAGATCAAATCATTACATTTGAAAAACTGCAAAACGATGAATCTTTTATGAGAAACATCCAATCATTTTTTGCATCGCTTGCAATTTATGCTGCATTCGTAGGTGCTGGGCTGTATTGCACAACGAGCCATCCCATTCTATTACCAAAGTCCGAAGGAAGAATAACTATTTCTTTGTCGGAATTTGCTCCTGTTTCCAACGATATTGAACATATTGTACAACCGCCGATGCAAACAACCAAAGCGCAAAATAAAATCTTGCAACCAACGACCCCTCAGGGGATACCGTTACTTTCCCCTTCGGTATCCCCTGAGAGGTTCACGCCTCCAGCCATATCCTCTGCTGTATCTTCTATTTCAGACCAATCTCCGGATGATTTAGCTCATTTGAGTGTTTCAAATAAAAACGAAAATGAACCATCAAAAAACACAAATTCTAGTAAAGAAATCGAAGATGCATTGCTTGGGCGTATTCGAGCCATGATCGAAAATGCCATTACTTATCCGGCGATAGCTCGTAAATTACGGCTTGAAGGAGAGGTTTTGGCTTTTTTCATCCTAAATCCAGACGGTACAGTTGAAACTGCAAAAGTCAAATCAACTAGCGGCAGCGATATGCTCGATACAAAAGCGATTCAAACAATTCTCAGCCTAAGCGGTCGTTATCCGGCACTCGGAAAGACTTTTGAATTGAGTATCCCAATCGCATTCTCATTAAAAAAATCATAAGGAACAAACATGCACATACTATTACGTATACTAATTATATTGCTCACAGGCATTATGCTTAACGCAAAAACTATCACAGATGCGGAAGGCAAAAATATAATAGTACCTGACAATGTAACTAGAGTTTTTGGCTCATCACCTCCGATGAACTATTTGCTTTATGCGATAAATCCTGACAAAATGACAGGGCTTAATTTCGCAGCCAAAAATGCACAAAACGGAGCAGATGGAAAATTACTAAACAAAAAGTTTCTTTCCTTGCCGGTTATCGGTTCATTTCACGGAGGAGGGCAGGGCATTAACCTGGAAACTTTAATGAAATATAAACCCGAACTTGTACTCATTTGGCAAGATGATATGATGGTTCAAGCTATCAAAAAAGAGATGCTAAAGACAAATATACCTACATTGATGATACCTTTTCGTGAAATTACAGATATGCCGACAGCCTTTAGGATTGCCGGAAATGCTATAGGAGAAAACGAGCGAGGTGAGGCGCTAGCCAAATATTCACAAAATATAATCAATGAGGTTAAGACAAATGTTTCGAAAACAAAACCTACAAACTATTATTACGCAGAAGGGCTGGATGGACTATCTACTGAATGTGATAAATCATTTCACGTAGAGGCAATAAACTTTGCCGGCGGCACAAATGTACACAAATGTCAGCAAAACAATCTTATAGGACTTGAAAAAATTTCATTTGAAACTTTGCTGAATTATAACCCTGATGTCATTTTCGTGCAAACTCCTATAGTTTATAACGATATAAAAGATGACCCTATGTGGAAAAATTTAAAAGCTGTCAAAAACGGCCGCATCTATTTGGTTCCTGTGCAGCCATTCAATTGGATCGACCGGCCGCCATCATTCATGAGAGTGCTTGGCATACAATGGCTTACCAAGATACTTCATCCGCAAACCTACAAAATTGATATGAACAAACGCACAAAAGAGTTCTATGACATTTTCTTACATGTCAAACTCACCGATCAACAAACCAAAAACATACTAGGAGACAAATAATGAAACTGTTAATACCAATGATGTCGATCGCCGCTTCGACCATACTTTTCGCCAACACTATCGAGCTGGGCGAAATTGCCGTAACCGACACATTTAATAATAGCCGTCAATTTATTGATGATGCAAATACGACCGAAGGCAAACAAAAATTTACCCCAAAGAGCATAGAGACACTAAGCACACAAGCCAATATGAATCCGTATTCTGTCATACAATACTCCCCGTCTGTGAACTTTACACCGGTTGATCAAGCCGGATCAAATGAGCCTTCCTATCATGATCCTATCCGCATACGTGGAAAATCACAGTCAGGCCCAGGCGGAGTATTTATGGTAGACGGCATGCCTATCTCGAGCAACCCGGGAGGCGGCAAAGAGATGATAGATATGGAAAATATAGCTTCTATTGATCTGTTCAAGGGATATGTGCCGGCTGATAAAAACTTAGGTTTTTCTAGCTTGATCGGCAAAGTGGATATAAATCTTTTAGATCCAAGCCAAAATTTTGGTACCACATTTTCTCAAGGTTTTGGGAGCGATGACTTCAAGCGAACGTTTATACGAGTAGATTCAGGAAAAGTCGGAGATGTGAGCGGGTTTGGTTCTTTTTCTTATCTATCAAACGATAAAACCAAAGGCGAAGGGGATTTGAAACGAACAAATGAAATGGTGGGTTTAAATTATGAACCAAATGATAAATTAAAAGCCCAATTATTTGCTATTCATAATTCAGATGACCATCACAACTATTATAACCTCTCATATGCAGAGGCAAAAGATCTGGACACATATTTCGATAAAGATTTCTCAAAAACTCATCCAACTGCAAATAATGATGTAAATTATTTTGATTGGAACAAGCAAAGCTTTGATACAACGGCGGTGATGGGAGAAGTTGAGTATAAACCGACACCAAATGATAAAATCACCATAAAACCTTATTATAAAAAAGATAAAGGGGATTACTGGTATTCAAGCGGTAACCTAAATGCTGCCGCAGGAACAAACCGAGTTATCGACTGGCGAATAGATCACGACCTCTTCGGCACAACCGCTGAATATGACCATACCTTCTCAGAAGCACTCAAAGCCAAGATCGGATACTGGTACCACAAGCAACTACCTCCCGGACCTCCTAGTGATCAGGTAAAATACAAAGTTGTTAATGGACAGCTAGTATATGACGGCTATGCGATATTGGCTGATAATGACTATCATATCTTGCAAGCCCCATTTGTAGAGGTTAGCGGCAAAATAAATGATTTTAATTATGTAGCCGGACTGCAATATCAATCTTTTAAAATTGGAGCCCTTAATAGCTATACCAATGGCAATACTGCTTCAAATACTAGTTTAGACTATGATACAGCAATTGCAAATGGTACACTCGATTCTTGGGCAAGCGTAGATGCTAAAACACTTCATACGCTGATTCCTTCGCTCTATCTTGGCTATGAATTTGATCCGTCAACTACCGGGTATATCGATTATTCACGTACATATGGATTTGACGTGAATCTATTCCCAACGTATATCCAGAATCGTAGCAATTTCGTAGGCAAAAATGTCACCCTCCAGCAGCTATGGGACAAACTTGATCTCGAACTCTCTGACAATATAGATGTGGGCGTAAAAAGAAAAATCGGCGATATCACTATCAACCCAAATCTTTTTGTCTCATTTGTCAAAAACAAACAAGCCAATATTTATGACCCGACATATCTAGTCAATTACCCGGCTAATGTAGGAAATGCTCTTGGGTATGGGGCTGAGCTTTCTGCATACGGCAATATAACCGATAATGTAGATTTCCTAGTAGGCTTGTCTTATAATAGATATAACTTTACTCAAAATTTCCAAAGCTCTTCATCTGCAACAGTAGAAACTGACGGCAAACAGCTTCCTGATGCTCCAAAAGTGATGGCAAAAGCTGCCGTATCTTACCATATAGGAGATTGGACCCTAACTCCGAGCGTGCGTTATAGTTCAAGCAGATGGGGGGATGTCGCCAATACCCAAAAAATAGGCAGTTATACATTGGTAGATTTCGATATTTCATACAATATGGATAATTTCATCGGCTCAAAAGATGCTGTGTTTAGGCTCACAGCTACTAATCTTACAGACCGCAAATATATAGCAACGATCAATGCTGCTGATAACTTCCTAGCAGCAAGCGGTACGTCAAGTACGTATCAAACCGGGGCACCGTTTGGGCTCTTTGGCAGTATTAGTGTGAAGTTCTAAGGGATAGAATGACACACACGAAAACATTTGGGATTCTAATTACAGCCATGGTGATACTGCTGTTGATAACGGTAGTATCACTTCTTTTGGGACAATATCCGATAAATTTTAATACTTTTATGGGATATGTTGACTTCAAGCTTTTTGGAGGCGCGAGTAACGATACATATACGCTCCTGGATAATATTATCTTGCAAATACGGCTGCCGCGTGTATTGCTTGCGATTTTGATCGGTGCATCGTTGTCAGTTTCTGGAACTGCATTTCAGGCAATGTTTATAAATCCTCTAGTGTCTCCCGGGATCTTGGGAGTATTAGCCGGAGCCTCGTTTGGCGCAGCACTGGGTATGCTGATCAGTGATCAGTGGTATATCGTCCAGATGTTGGCATTTATATTCGGATTTGTCGCTGTCGGGGTAGCGGTACTAATTGGCAGCATGGTGACAAATTCACGCTCAACAATTATGCTGGTACTTGGCGGTGTTATCAGTGGTTCGCTATTTACTGCATTGCTATCTGTGATTAAATATATCGCCGATCCATACAGCACCTTGCCTGCAATTGTTTATTGGCTCATGGGGAGTCTTACTATGGCTGATCTGCACGGAGTATTATTGGTTTCTATCCCTATGCTGCTAAGCATTGCTGGGATGATTACGCTTTCTAAATATTTTGATCTCCTAAGTCTTGGCGACGAAGAAGCAAAAGCCCTTGGCGTAAATGTACCTCTAGTCCGCTTAAGTGCGATCATTTTAGCTACTTTAGCAAGCTCGCTTTCAGTTGTCATGGCAGGAATGATCGGATGGGTAGGGCTCATAATCCCTCACATAATCCGCATGGCAGTTGGTCCTTCTCATAGATTGCTGATGCCATTATCGGCAATCGTTGGAGCGATATTCTTGTTACTGGCTGATTCTGTATCGCGTCTTGCATTTAGTGTAGAGATCCCTCTTGGGATTATTACTTCACTGATTGGGATACCTATTTTTATAATTGTACTAAAAAATGCGAGGGCAGCATGGAACTAAATCCTATAATAAAAGTCAAAGATCTGCATTTTTCGTATAATAAAAATCCAGTACTTGAAGAAATAGATTTTACTATATCTAGCGGCGAAGTGGTTAGCCTATTGGGTCCTAATGGATGTGGCAAAAGTACTCTTATTAGATTAATTTTGAAACTGATACGCTCAAATATAGGAGAAATAAAACTTAACGGCAAGTCTATACATAACTATTCGCATAAAGAGATTGCGGAACATATAGCTTATATTCCCCAGTATCACAATGTGCCGTTCAATTACACTGTACTGGAAATGGTGATGATGGGGCGCGTCAGCAAACTCGGCTTTTTTGCTACTCCATCACCGCATGATCATGAGATTGCTTATGAATCTCTAAGCAAAATCGGTATTAGCAATCTTGCGAATAAGCCTTTTGGACAATTAAGCGGCGGACAAAAACAGATGGTGCTTCTGGCTCGTGCACTTACCCAAGAGGTAGATACATTTATAATGGATGAGCCCGTATCTGGACTGGATTATGGTAATCAAATACGTTTACTCGAACTTATCTCTGAACTTAGCCGGCAAGGATATACATTTCTCAAAACTACACATTATCCTGATCATGCACTTCTTGTTTCCAGCCGTGTAGTTGTCATGAACAATAAAAAAATCATTGCGGATGGCAAACCGGATGAAGTTATCACATCAGATATGATAAATGAAGTATATGGAATAGGAGCAAATTTGATAAAACACGAAGAGTATATCAGGTGTCTACCTACATTCAATAAAGGAACTTTATGAAAATATTTATTTTTCTAATAACCATATTTTTGGGTTATGCTCAGGCTCGTACAATCGTAGATGATTACGGCAGAAGCGTTTCTGTACCTGAAAAAATAACAAAAATTTATGCTGCTTCGCCGCCGCTTACCATGAGCGTCATTGCATTTGATCCAGCTCTTGTAGCGGCAATAAACTCGCCATTTAGCGATCAGCAAAAGCCTTACGTTGGAATTGCGGCATCACTTCCTATTGCAGGAGGTTTTTTCGGTCAAGGAAATACGCCTAATTATGAAATATTGGCAGCTGCAAAACCTGATGTCATAATAATGTGGGGAAAAGCAACAGGTTCAGAAGATCAGCTTAAAAAATTTATGGCTCTTAATATTCCGGTATTGATGATACACAATGAATCCATCAATGATCTTGTCGGACAATTTCGTCTTTACGGCAAACTCACCGGAAACACAAAACGAGCCAATGAGCTGATTTCATATACCAAAGAAACACTGAATCTAGTTCAATCCCTTCAGGGCAAACTTGATAAACGCAAAGATGTTCGTTACTATTTTGCCGAAGGTCTTGATGGCTTATCTAGTGAATGTGACGGTTCATTTCATCTAGAACCTTTTAAATATGCCGGAGCAAAAAATGCTATCAACTGCCGCATGAGCTCCAACTACGGAATGGAAAAGATCTCACTCGAAACCATAATGATGGCGGATCCTGATGTAATAGTGGCAATGGAGCCTCCATTTGCCGCGTCGGTTCGAGCTAATCCACAATGGAAAACATTGCGTGCGGTCAAATCGGGTCATGTATTGAGCGTCCCTTCGATTCCATTTAACTATATCACTCGTCCACCATCATTTATGAGACTGCTCGGTATTCGCTGGTTGATCCATTCGTTTTATCCGGATATCCTAAAAGGCTCTCTGGATAACGAAACAAAACGGTTTGAGAAACTATTTTTTCCAAAATTCAAACAATAGATAAAGAGGCTTTAATATGACTAAAATTTACACACAAAAGATTACAAAATGAAAATAGGACTTTTTTGCCTTGCTGAACATTTTGAAGGAACCGTACATGACAGCATCATGGAACAATTGCGTCTTGTAGAACTTGCTGATGAACTCGGTTTTGATGAAGCATGGTTTGGAGAACATCATTTCAATGGCTTCAGCGTTATCCCCGATCCTGCTGCAATGATAGCTTATGCAGCTGCTAAGACAAACTCTATTCGCTTAGGAACTGCCGGGTTCCTTGCACCGTTCTATCATCCGGTACGACTGGCTGAAAATATTGCTGTATTGGATCATCTATCAGATGGACGAATCAATGCCGGATTTGCTAAAGGAGGATTTGCTCCTGATACTAAACATTTCAAACGTGATCCTGACAATTTGCGTAATGCAATGTTTGAAACTGCTGAAGCAGTAGATGGGCTTTTGCATTCACAAAAATCTTCATATGATGGTGAATTTGTATCATTTGAAAATGTAACTCTTCACCCAAAAACATTACAAAATCGCATTCCGTTCTTTGTCGCTACATTTGCCAATCCTGACACGATCCGCTTCGCTGCTCATCACGGATACGGCCTATTGATGTCACAAGGAGCTAGTTTACAAGAGTGCGTAGAAGCACAAAACCTCTACTTCTCTATTGCCGGGGTTAACCCAGAGATAGTATTAATGAGAGTATTTTGTATCGCCGATACATATGATGATGCCTACCGCATTGCCCGTCCTTCCATTGATCATTTTGTCAAATCGATGCGCGCTGCTTCATCTGAAGTTCCGCCTCCAAAATGGAACAGAGAAAAATATGATGCCGTGCTTCAAGAACGTGAAGCATTTTTCGACGGACAAAAATTTTTCGACAATGCAATAATGGGAACGACATCACAATGTATAGAAACCATTCAAGCTATACAAAAAGAGCTGCCGAACATCCGCCTTGCACTAAAACCGTCATCGAACAATGCGGGTCAAAATCGCTCGATGCTACAAGACTTCAATACAAAAATCAGACCATATTTAATCTAAAGGAAAAACATATGAACCGCTATACCGCTATGCTATCTTTCGCCACCATTTCTGCACTTTATGGAGCTAATGGCGTATTTGAACTTGGAAAAATTGATGTTAATGCCTCTTCGCAGACCACATACAATTCTTCTGTAAAAATTATCGACTCTCAAGAAATGAAAGACCAAGAACGAAAAACAATCGTTGAAGCGCTGGATCTGCTGCCCGGTGCAACAATTCAAAATTTTGGAGCGCGTAACGAACAAATGATCATGATCCGAGGATTTGATGTCAAGCATGCTCCTTTATTCATTGACGGCATTCCTGTTGCGGTGCCTTATGACGGGTATGTTGATTTTTCCAGATTTACTACTTTTGACCTTTCTCAAATAGAAGTCTCAAAAGGACTTACATCACCATTGTTGGGAGCCAATACTTTCGCCGGTGCTATCAATCTTGTCACCAAAAAACCAAGCAAAAGCCTAGAGGGTGAAGCCGGCGTAGGTCTTTTTAGCGGAGATGGAAAAACAGGATATCTCAATATAGGATCAAATCAAGGTAAATACTATATACAAGCCTCTGCTTCCGAAACAAAACGCGATACCTATCCTCTTTCTGATGATTTTGTTGTTAAAAATCCTATAAATGAAGATGGCGGCAATCGCAATAATGCATATGCCAAAGATAATAAAATCAACTTCAAAATAGGTTATACTCCAAATGATACAGATGAATATGCTCTTAATTACATTCGGCAAAATGCAGATAAGGGTGTCCCGCCTGATCAAGCTGCTGATTTAAGCAAAAGAGGATTTTGGCAATGGAAGTACTGGGATAAAGAAAGTCTCTATTTCCTTTCAAAAACAGATTTTGGCAACTGGTATCTAAAAAACCGCCTATTTAATGATACATTTAAAAATTCACTTGCAATATATACAGACAATACCTATTCGACCTACAGCTATGGAGGCATTGGAAACCCGAGTTGGTATGATGAATATACAAGAGGTGGTTCTGTCGAAACGGGTGTAAAAATATCTGATGCTAATACCTTAAAAATGGCACTTCACTATAAAATAGACAATCATAAAGAAGGCGGGCAAAATCAAACAGCTGTATATGATATGAAAGATCGGGTCGGCTCATTGGGAATAGAAGATTCTCATGCATTTTCTGATACTCTCAAACTAACCTTAGGAGCGAGCTATGATAAAGAGAAAATCGATACGGCTCAAAATACCAACTATGGATCGCCTGAAGCATACTACAATGATGCCTTAGGGACGAGCCCAAATACCACTACCGGCTATTCAACGACGCTAGCATTTGATAATGGTGATACGTCATCATTTGATCCTATTATTAAACTGGATGGGAAAATTGATGATACTCTTTCATGGTATGGAGGTATTGCAGGCAAAAGCCGAATACCGTCTATCAAAGATCGATATTCTTTCAAATTCAAAACATTTGTTCCGAATCCTGATCTAGATGCCGAAAAAACGATAAACTATGAAATTGGTGGAACTAAAACGTTCGGCAATGCTTCAATTAGCGGAGCAGTATTCTATGCAGATGTGAGCGATTATATCCAAAGTGCCTATATACCGTTGTGGTATAAAAGCGGTAGTACCTATACACAACAACAGCAACTCCAAAACGTCGGTAAAGTTACCCAAAAGGGTCTTGAACTTTCAGCATTTTATGTGCCAATGGAATCTATCACGCTAGAGGGTAGCTATACATATCTGGATATGTCTAATGAAATTGATGCATCTCAAAAGATCACGGATGTTCCAAAACATAAATTTATTGCTACCATATATTATAAACCTATAGAAAACCTGACATGGTTAAATACTTATGAGTACAATTCTAAACGCTATGCATCCATAGGCACTACCGGGACATCACCTAATGTGAAAAATGTATATGACACTACAGGCTCGATTTCTGTTTGGAATACAAAAGTTATATTTGATGTAACCCAAAATATATCATTGGATTTGGGTATTAATAATGTAATGGACAAAAACTACTACTATAGCTATGGTTTTCCTGAAGCCGGCAGAATGTATTATGGTGACATAAGATATACATTCTAAAAAGTTCATTTATCGAAAAAGATTATGTCCTTTTTCGATCTAATATATAAAATAAAAATAAAGGAAAGAAATGTTTTTAGAATCAATTGATTTTGCTCAGATGTACCGCGAGCATAAAAAAGCTACCGACTTTAAAGGTAAAGATAGAAATGACTGGAACGACAAATCCAAAGAGATGGCAGCATCTGTCATCAATAGCCCTTATGTAAATGACTTTATCTCGCGTATGAATATTGCGGGCGATGAAGTAGTTCTTGATATCGGATGTGGTCCTGGCACCCTTGCTGTACCGCTTGCCAAAAAAGTCAAGCAAGTCATAGCGATTGACTTTTCAGAAAAAATGCTTGAAGAATTAGAAACTTACGCTGCACGTGAAGGGGTAACTAATGTCAAGACGTATCATCTAAGCTGGGAGGATGATTGGAGCAGTCTGCCAAAAGCAGATATCGCTATTGCATCACGCAGTGTTGAAGTCAAAGATATAGATATGGCACTTTCCAAGATGTCATCACAAGCGACAAAAGCATGCTATCTTACTTATAAAACAGGTGGAAGTTTTGTAGACATGGATATCCTTGATTATATCGGCAAAAAGATTATCACTAAACCTGATTTTTGGTATATCCCTTTAATACTTTATAAAAAAGGTTATCTTCCTTGTGTTGATTATATCAATACACAAAGAACGGCCATCTCATACTCCTCGGTTGATGAGTTTGTAGCCTCACTCATTTGGAGTGTACATGAGCTAAATGAAGAACAACAATTAAAAGCAAGAAAGTATTATGAGCATTTTATTATTGAAAAGAATCGACATCCCAAACCATTCACATGGGCATTCATTTCTTGGGCCACTGAAATATAAATTAACCATAAAGATATTATATCAATAATATAATCAAAGTTTATTTTAGTTTATAAGTATAATATTTTATATTTCATTGTATAATTTTGAGTATAACGAAATTTTTATTGATAAAAATATAGGTCAATAAGCGATATATCAACGAATGGAACATTTCTTGCATTATGTCCATCGTTATATCACAAAATATATAAGGTAAAAACAATGAAATTCTTTTTAAAACTACTCTTTGCCTATTTGGTCTTAGCTTCTACGGCATGGTCACAAACAATCACAGTTGCTGCTGCTGCTAATCTAAAATATACGATGGCTGATATAGCAAAAGAGTTTACTAAGCGAACGGGGATAAATGTGACTGTAACAACAGGCGCATCTGGCAAACTAACTCAACAGATCATGGCAGGTGCCCCATTTGATGCTTTTTTATCAGCAGATGTAGAATACCCGGCAAAACTAGCCAATGGGGGCTTTGCAACAACACCTTCTAAAGTATATGCATACGGAACATTGGTACTTTGGAGCAATACAGGAACTGATCTCTCAAAAGGTGTAGCAGGGCTAATAAATCCAAATATCAAAAAAATAGCTATTGCAAATCCGAAAGTAGCACCTTATGGCGTAGAATCTATTAATGCTATGAAGTATTATAAAGTATACGACAAAGTTCAAAATAAAATAGTTAACGGAGAATCTATAGGCCAAGTCGCAACTTACGTTACTACAAATGCTGCAGAAATAGGCTTTATGGCAAAATCGATAGTACTTTCTCCTGACATGAAAAATGTTGGAAAATGGGTAGAAGTTGAACCAAGATCTTATAATAAAATAGATCAGGCTATGGTGGGGCTAAAAAACGGTGCGCCGGAAAATCAAATAGCTGCTAAAAAGTTTTTGAATTTCATGTCTTCTCCTAAAGCAAGAGAAATTCTAAAAGCAAATGGCTATATATTGCCAAACTAAAGGATAGGGAAAATAATGAAAAAAATAAGTACGGTTACGGCACTATTTTTAACTTTGGCGACATTTTCAAATGCGGATACTATAGCTGAAGCTTTCAAAAACGGCAAATGGGATGGAAGGATGAGATTCCAATATTTTTATACAGATTGGGAGGATGCAAGCAAAGATTCTGCCAATGGAAAAGCTATAGGCGGAAGTATAATATACAAAACTGCTCCATTTTACGGTTTTTCGGTTGGAGCAGGTTTGTATACTACACAAAATGCATTTGGCTTAACAGATCCGGAAGATGGCGCAACAGCGACTACTAGCAAAGATCTTTTTTGCAGAGACATTGGATGCGTATACGGAGATGGTTTTACGACTTTGGCGCAATTTTACATGCAATATGATATCTCAAGAAGTAAAATAAAAGCAGGTGAGTTCTTAGTTACAAACCCTTGGATTACACCAAATGATACAAAAATGATACCTATTGCCGCATCAGGACTTGATATAGTTTCAAACGAAATACCAAATACTACTGTTCAGTTTGACTACATTAACAAAATAAAAGAAAGGGGCGAGAGCTTTTTTGGAAACCTAACAACAACAGGCGATGTGCCTACAAAAATAGCAAGCTATTATTTGACACACGATGCCCCAAATGTAGCTATACTTGGAGCTAAAAACAAATCTATAGACAATCTTGAACTTCAAGGCTGGGCAATGTATTGGAACGATTTGGTCGCCCAAGGTCAGGTCGAGGCTAACTATGCGTTTGAACTCGGGGATGAAGCTATAGTAACTCTTGGTGGACGATATATCAAACAGTTTGACAAAGGAGCAGGGGATATTATAAAACCTCTTGCAAATAACTATGATTCAGATAACAGCATAGATACATCAATCATAATGGGCAGAGCTGTGGTAAACTATGGGCGCGCGAAACTGCTTCTTGCAGCGAGCAAAACGGATGACGGCGGCGACATTATAGCTCCGTGGAGAGCATTCCCGACAGACGGATATACAAGAAGCATGACCCAAACAGACTGGAACGCCGGCACAAAAGCATATAAAGCAGGGTTTGATTATGATTGGAGCGACATTATAATTGACGGCATAACATCATCTCTAAGCTATTCGAAGTATAATAGGGATGAAACGAAAAAGCCATATCAAAGCATGACTGATCGTGGTTATCAAAATGGCGATACCGATCAATACAATCTTGATATCATCTACAAACCGTCAAAAAGCTATGAATTTAAATTAAGACTGATGGATCAAAAAAATGATAAAACAGCTTATTATACGGCAGATACCTCGAATAGAGAAGTGCGTGTTGAGGCAAATTACTATTTTTAGAGGATGGGAATGGATATAGATTTTATAGAAACGATGTTGCTGACTTTTAAGTTGGCAACTATAACCACCATCATACTTCTTGTGATCGGAGTACCGCTTGCGCTTTTTTTGGCAAACAGTACCAAGTGGTACAAAAGTATAATCGAAACTATCGTTTCTATGCCACTTGTGCTTCCTCCTTCGGTTTTGGGATTTTATCTTCTTATTGCATTTAGCCCGGCGTCTTTTATAGGGCAAAATCTTCATGATCTTGGAATAGATCTGGCATTTAGTTTTGCCGGCCTTGTGGTCGGCTCTATCATATTTAGTTTACCATTTATGGTTCATCCTATACAATCGGCTCTTTCACAATTACCTAAAAGCATCTACGAAGCCTCATACACTCTAGGCAAATCAAAGCTTGAAACTCTTTGGAGGGTAATTTTGCCGATTTCCAAACATGGCATAATCTCTGGCTGTGTTTTGGCTTTTGCACATACGGTAGGTGAGTTTGGTGTAGTATTGATGATTGGTGGAAACATTTCTGGAGAAACAAAAGTTGCCTCAATTGCAATATACGATGAAGTTGAATCTCTTAATTATGCAATGGCCCATCAGTATTCACTTACGCTTTTTATAATTACATTTGCTATTTTATTACTTGTATATATAACAAATAAAAAATCTCTCGGAGAGATTAGATGATCTATATAGATGTGCAAATCGATCTAAATATGACGAATGGAAAAAAAGAAGCAAGCTATAAACTGCAAATACAAAAAAATGAGTTTATAACACTTTTTGGTGATAGCGGTGCTGGAAAAACCACTCTTCTTAGGCTTATTGCCGGACTTGAAAATCCTAAAAGCGGCAAAATAATAGTTGATGACAGAGTATGGTTTGATAGCGAAAAAAACATAAATCTGTCACCGCAAAAAAGAGAGGTCGGATTTGTTTTTCAAGATTATGCTTTGTTCCCAAATATGAATATACAAAAAAACTTGCTTTATGCATGTCAGAACGAAAGTCAAAAAGCAAATATTCCAAAACTTTTATCTTTGGTAGAATTGGAAAGCCTATCTGATTCATATCCGCATCAGCTTTCTGGCGGTCAAAAACAACGCGTTGCATTAGCAAGGGCGTTAATATGTGAACCAAAAATTTTATTGCTAGACGAACCGCTCTCTGCGCTCGATAATAAAATGAGAGAAAATCTGCAAAATGAATTGTTGACAATTCACAAAGAATTCAAAATACCGGCGCTTTTGGTTAGCCATGACGTAAGCGAAACGATAAAATTGAGCGACAGGGTAGCCGTCGTAGAGCATGGCAAGATTACTAATATAGACAAGCCTATTAAGATTTTTAGCAAAAAAAATGAAAATACACTGCAAGCAGAGATAATTGAAATAAACGAAAATGAAAGCATATGCAAATTAGCTATTTTAGTTGGAACTTCTATAATTTTTATAGAAGTAGAAAAAGACGAGGCTAGATCATACAAGGTAGGGCAAAAAATAGCTATAGACGTATCAAAAGTCGCAAAGGACAATTAATGGGAATTGCAAAAACAAACCTGGAAATATTAAAATCTGAAAAACTTATTGACTTGCTAAAAAATGAAAAAAAGTCAAAAGCAGATTCTTGTGAGAACAAAATACCAGACAAAAATAACACAGAAGAGTTTATTCACAAAGTAAACATACTTGATGCAAAAACATTACTAGATTTTGTATTAATGGATACAAAAATCGCTCCCAAATTCAAACATATATATGCAAATGACGAGTACCATTTTGGTACGATCGAACATTTTGTGAACAATTGCAATTTAAAAAATTTAAACAATATTACAACTATCAATAATGATTGGAATGATAAATGGTGTCACTTGCACCAATTTGATATAATTGTTTCTTCTCAAATGCAAGAGATAGAAAATGTAAAATCTGCATTACGAAAAGTTTACGGCTGTGAAAGAAATAGAATTTATATGAACTTATCTATTCGTGGTCATTTTAAAGAAGAGGAAATTTTAGATCAATTAAAAAGACATATTACTCCTAGAATTGATAATGTACACCTCATAAACATACTAAAATCTATGGGAGTTTGTGCTAAAATTGATTTTATTCATAATGAAAACAAAAGATTTTTAGCCCAAACGGGGGATATCTTTTTTGAAAAAGTACAAATGAGTCTAAAAGATCAAAGCGAAAGTGAAAAGATAGATTTAAAAAAATATTTTGATAAGACCTATAACTTTAAAAGAGATACAAGCTTTATAAAGTGGGGTATATTATCATGGGAAAGCAAAAAATAATAAAATAGGAAAATCATGTTCAAATTAAATGACAATGAACTTCTTGAATACATCAAAGAGGATGTACCATATTTCGATCTAACAACCACACTGCAAGATTCGCCTAACAAAAAAGCTAAAATGCAAATTTTTACGAGAGAAGATGTCATAGTATCATGCAGCGAAGAAGCTGCTAGAGTGGCTGAACTAATAGGGTGTGAAGTATATTTTGCACTGCCATCTAAAACCAAAGCCAAACAAGGCGATGTCATAATAGAATTTGGCGGCAGCTACGAAAATATCCAAAGTGCTTGGAGATCCGTGCAGTTAATATTGGAATATTCGTGCAAAATAGCTACTTATGCATACGATATGAAACAAGAAATCTCAAACATAAACCCACACTGTGAATTGTTAGTGACCAGGAAACACTTCCCGTTCGCAAAAAGATTTTGTATCAAATCCATAATGTGCGGTGGTGCCATGCCTCATAGATTGGGCCTTAGCGAAACCGTACTGTTTTTTTCACATCATAGAAAAATATATGTCAATGATGAAGCATTTTATGAGGCGCTACATGATATAAAAACAAAAGCTCTAGAAAAAAAAGTAGTAGTTGAGCCAAAAGATTTTGATGACGCTATAGCTTTAATGAAACACGGAGTAGATGTATTACAAATGGATAAAACTGATCTGCAAACCCTTAAAAAAGTTGTAACACACAAAAACGAGAACTATCCGCATATCAAAATACTTGGCGCTGGAGGCATTAATAAAGAAAATGTCAAAGAATTTGTAGCTGCCGGCATAGACGGGGTGGTTACAAGCAAAATTTACTTTTGCGGAATGGCAGATATGGGGAGCAATCTAGAGATTATCTCTTAAAAAATTATATTTTTTGCTACAATTGAAAAAAAGTATGGAATATAAAATGGATAAAGAAACCAAATTAAAAGGCATAGCAGATGCTACAGCCAAAATATTAACACTTTTGGGGGAAGACCAAAATCGCGAAGGATTGCTCAATACTCCTATGCGCGTAGCTAAAGCCTTGGAGTTTTTGACCAGCGGATATCACGAAGATCCTCATGATATCCTCAATGAAGCACTCTTTACCACTAGCAATGATGAAATGGTATTGGTAAGAGATATTGAATTCTATTCCATGTGCGAACATCATATCTTGCCTATCATAGGGCGCGTGCATGTTGCATACATCCCTGATGGAAAAGTCGTAGGTTTATCAAAAATTCCTCGCATAGTCAATGTATTTGCCAGAAGATTGCAAATCCAAGAGCAGCTCACAGAGCAGATAGCAGATGCTATAAGCGAGGTCATAAAACCAAAAGGTGTTGCAGTAGTAGTTCATGCCCGTCATATGTGTATGGAGATGAGAGGGGTAGAAAAGATTAACTCCACCACTATCAGTTCTGCTCTCCGTGGACTATTTAAGAGCGATACACGCACTAGAAGCGAATTTTACAATCTTATCAATACCCATACGCCGTCTAACTTTTAAATTAAAAAGGCTACATATGCTGCGAAATATTCCCAAAAAGCTTGCAAGTCTTTTTTTTCTTTTATTATCATTATCTTTAACGGCACTTTGTGATGACAAAATCCTTTCATTAGATGATACATTTAAAAAAGAGATGTATGGCACTAGCTATCACAATGGATGTCCTGTTGAATTTGACGACCTAAAACTTGTCAAAGTAAAATATCTAGGATTTGACGGTTATACCAAAAATGGGGAACTTATTGTTCATAAAAGCATAGCAAATGAGGTAGCCTCTATATTTGATGAACTTTATAAAATAGGTTATCCCATAAAACAGATAGTACGCATCGATAAATACAATGGAAGTGATTTTGACTCCATAGAAGCGGATAATACCTCTGCATTTAATTGTCGCAAAGCCACCGGCGAGAATAGTTGGTCAAAACATTCTTTCGGAAAAGCAATAGATATCAATCCGATAGAAAACCCGTATATCTTTTCGAATGGCCGCACATCTCATAAAGCTTCATATAAATATGTAAATCGAGATATTCAAAATCCAAAAACGCCTCAAGAAAAAGCTGTTTTTTTGCCAAATAGCAAAGCAGTGATGATATTTAAAAGATATGGTTGGCGCTGGGGAGGAGACTGGAGAGTTAAAGATTATCAACATTTTGACAAACAATAGGTTTATGAAATTTCACAACTAACGATTTCAAAAACTCACATTTGGCTACAGTGATGAAATTCTATGCACCGCTGCCACTTATTTTTAACTAAACTGGGAGTATAATTATCTTTTTTACATTCATTTTATAATGATTTAAGAATAAATGATGTATTATCAAACTAATTAGGACTAATTTAGTCTTATTTAATAAATAAAGATTTAAGGAACAATATGAGAGTCTATCTCGACAATAATGCTACAACCATTGTCGATCCACATGTATTTGAAGCAATGGAACCGTTTTTTGTACAAAAATATGGCAATCCGAACTCCCTACATCAATTTGCAAGCGATACCCACAAACCATTAAAAGAAGCGATGCAAAAAATATATGCAGGCATCAATGCTTCTAATGAAGATAGCGTGGTCATCACTTCCTGTGCAACAGAAAGCAATAACTGGGTACTAAAAAGCATCTATTTTGAATACATTCTAACCGGACGAAAAAATCATATTATAATAAGTGAGGTTGAACATCCTTCTATCATTGCCACGGCTAAGTTTTTGGAATCAAAAGGATGCAAAGTAACTTATCTCCCCATCAATAATGAAGGCATAGTTGAAGCCCATACAGTACGTGATTTCTTGACAGATAAGACCGCATTAGTATCTATCATGTGGGTAAATAATGAAACCGGGGCTATATTTCCCATTGAAGAGATCGGAGAGATATGTGCTGCAAAAGGTGTGTTATTTCACACTGACGCAGTACAAGCTATAGGTAAGGTTTCTGTTAATGTACAAAAAGCAAATATAGACTATCTGACCATGTCCGCACATAAATTCCATGGGCCAAAAGGGGTAGGAGCTTTATACATGAAAAAAGGCAAAGAACTAACCCCGCTATTGCATGGCGGCGCGCAAATGAACGGTCTTCGTTCAGGTACGCTTAACGTAGCAGGGATTGTAGGCATGGGCAAAGCCATGGAGCAAGCCATAGATGCATTAGACTTTGAAATGAGTGAAGTAAAAGAACTGAGAGACAGATTAGAAGATGCTTTGCTTGAAATTCCTGATACATTTGTAGTTACTCCAAGAACCAAAAGATCACCAAATACTATATTAATATCTTTTAGGGGAATAGAAGGTGAATCTATGCTATGGGATCTCAATCGTGCCGGAATCGCGGCTAGTACAGGAAGTGCCTGTGCGAGCGAAGACCTTGAATCAAATCCTGTCATGGAAGCAATAGGGGCAGAAGCTGATTTGGCTCATACAGCCATACGTTTTTCACTAAGCAGGTATACTACCGGTGAAGAGATAGATTACACAATAGAAGTAGTAAAAAATGCGGTTAATAGACTTAGAACGATTTCAAGCTCTTACGCATATGCCCCAGAGGGTCATGAAAGTAAATTATAAAAGGTAATAAAATGGGAATAGATAGTTTAATAGGTGGTACTATTTGGGACGAGTACAGCCAAAAAGTTTGTGAACTTATGAATAATCCTCAAAACATGGGGGAAATTACACAGGAACAAGCTGACGCAATGGGTGCTAAACTCATCGTAGCAGATTTTGGTGCTGAGAGCTGTGGGGATGCCGTAAGACTTTACTGGGCAGTAGACCCAAAAACCGATGTGATATTAGAATCCAAATTTAAAAGCTTCGGTTGCGGTACGGCAATCGCCAGTAGCGATACAATGGCAAGTCTTTGCAAAGGCAAGACTGTTGATGAAGCTATAAAAATAACAAACATAGATGTAGAAAAAGCTATGAGAGATACTCCTGATGTGCCTGCGGTTCCAGCGCAAAAAATGCATTGCTCTGTAATGGCATATGATGTTATCAAAAAAGCTGCTTCACTTTACAAAGGCGTAGACATTGCTAGTTTTGAAAATGAAATAATTGTGTGCGAATGTGCAAGAGTAAGCCTGTCTACCTTACGCGAAGTCATTAGATTAAATGACCTCACAACTATAGAGCAAATCACAGATTACACAAAAGCCGGTGCATTTTGTAAATCATGTATCCGCCCTGGCGGACATGAAGCCAAAGATATATATCTCGTTGATCTGCTAGCAGAGTATGAAAAAGAAAAGCTAGGCAAACTAGCTGATAGTGGATACGATGCGCCATTTGCTCAAATGACCATAGTACAAAGATTGAAATCCGTAGATAAAGTCATAGACGAAAATATCCGTCAAATGCTTGTAATGGACGGAGGAAATATAGAAATACTCGATATCAAAGAAAATGGTTCCCATTTTGATATCTATATTCGATATCTTGGTGCTTGCAGTGGATGTGCTAGTTCGAGCACGGGTACATTATTTGCTATTGAAAGCATACTAAAAGACAAACTTGATCAAAATATCAGAGTAATTCCTATCTAAATTTTTATCTATCCTCCAATGGAGGATAGATAAAACGTTTTATTATTCTCTTGATAATTTCTATGAAAATTCTTATCATCCCTACTAATACATAAACACCAAAAGTCAACAACAGTGGATGCAAAACTCCAATAGAACTCTGTGGCAAGGCTTGAAAATGCTTTATAGGATAGCTAAACCATTCCTTATAATGTATCACTAAAGACAAAAAGAAAAACAATCCCATAAAGATAAAGAATTCTTTATGGATAA
Source organism: Sulfurovaceae bacterium (assembly GCA_028715055.1). Lineage (GTDB taxonomy): Bacteria > Campylobacterota > Campylobacteria > Campylobacterales > Sulfurovaceae > BN30871. The sequence goes on along the minus strand of JAQTLE010000003.1, from coordinate 33,566 downwards.
TGCTTCCTAAAAACATAAAATTACATCAAGCCTCTTAGCATTAAATACCAATACATAGGTTTAAGCATATAAAGGTCAAACGCCCACCAAATCCATCTTGGTCTACTTGCATCAAGAGGGAATGATGGTGCTTCGCCATCATAATTAAATTCTGCAAGTACGATTTTTCCATATTGCGTTTTCAATGGGCAAACTGTATAGCCGTCAAATTTTGCGGTTAGCGCTTTACCTTCCATTGTAGCAATAAGATTCTCTACAAGAACCGGTCCATGATGCCTTGCTGATCCTCCAGTTTTGCCAATTGGGATACCCAGAATATCACCTATGCCAAATACATTTTTATAACGTTTATGCTGCAAAGTATATTGATCACACTCTAACCAGCCTTTTGCCGTACCTTTCTGCCATCCTAATAGAGAATTGGCAACCGCATCTACTGGTTTCATTGGAGGAACAACATGGATAAAATCATAAGGCATATCGACCATCTCTGTTTTTTGTATCATATTGTATTCTCCGATATCCTTATCAAATACGCCTTGGATTTCATAAGCATGCTCAAATGTAGCTATTTTTTTATCCGGGTCTATCTTGCGCAATATATGATCCCATTTATCGTCAATATTTCCATACATTGGCGTAACTTCTTCTAATAATGTTTTATTATAAGAAGGTAAACTAAAGAGCCCTTTGCCTTTTTTACAGAATGTGAACTTTGCGTTCATATGCACATCTTCGCCGCCACCTGGTCCATTTCCGCGAAGATAATCATCATTTAGATAAAGGATCTTTTGAGGTGCTCCACCGCATTTAATAGGAGTATCAGGTTGTGTAAAAATCACTTTAATTGGATTTTTTGGATTTGCTTTTTGTGCGGCTGCACGGACGTCTTGGAACCATTGCCAAGTTGCCGTGCCGCCTTTTGCAGTTCCTTCTATAAAATTACTCAAATAAACGCTAGATATCCCTTTTTGTCCTACAAGCTCTTCACTCATTCCTTCTATTGCTTTGTAATCATATTGTATACCTGTTGCAACAACTAGAAAATCATAATTGATATCCCCGTTTTTAGATGTAGTGACTTTATTATTATCAGGATCAAAAACCGTTACTTCATCCTTAATCCAAGTTACGCCGCTTGGTATAAAATCAGAATTAGGTTTTTGTATATCGCTTTCCTCTAAAAGTCCCGCCGCCATAAATACTTGGCCTGGTTGATATAAATGTATTTCATTGGGTGCAATAAGTGTGATCTTGGCATTAGAAGCAGCTCTTTTAAGTCTGGCCGCTGCCATAATTCCTCCAGAACCACCGCCTACTATTACTATCTGTGCTTCTTTATCTGAACTAGCTTTCGGTTCTTCGGCATATAGACCTATTGGAGCGCCCATCATAGTTGCTGCTCCTCCTATACCTAACAACTTAAGCGCATCCCTACGACTCAATCCGTCACTTTCATACAAAGCATCAAATGCCGCTTTGCTTGGCTTGATTTCCTTTTTAGACATAGTAATCCTTTTTTTGTTATACATTTCGATTTTACATCTAATTTCTTTAGTTTATATTTAAAAAAATAACAAATAACAAATTTAATTTATTTTCTTATACAATTTTTTTAATTATTAATTGTTGCGTCTTTTTGCCTCTATAATTATTCTCATTTATTGTATAAAGCAATGTTACTTTTTGTCCTATATTCAGTGTTTTTTTTGCTTTAAATTTAACGCCATGCATTATGATGCCTTCTTGCATAAATACAAAACGCATATGTTCTTCTTCTTTTCCCATAGTATCCAACTGAATGATTTCTACATTCTTTGAAACAAATTTCGGTACAGGATTGCCATAACCATAAGGTTCATATTTTTTGATTAAATTAATAAGAGCAAAGCCTATTTGATCAAATTTTAATTCGCCAATAATCTCAGGGTCTTGAATTTCATTTACAATTACATTTGATTTATATAATTTTTGAACTTCTGATCTAAAAATCTCAAGTTTATCTTTATGCAAACTAAGCCCTATAGCAGCCTGGTGTCCGCCAAATTTTTCAAGATGGTCTCTACAATTATCTATGATACCAAAAAGGTCACATTCACCAAAGCTTCTTCCGCTACCCTTGAGCATTTTTTCTGTATTTTCACTCAACACAATGGAGGGTTTTTGACAAGTTTGAGCGACTCTGGCTGCGACAATACCTACTACACCTTCATGCCAATCTCTGCCTGAAACAATGATCACATTATCATCTGGCTTAACTTGTTGCATTACTTGGTGCATTAATTTATGTTCCGTCGTTTTTCTAAGTGCATTAAACTCAATAAGCCTTTCAAGTCTTTTATTGGCATCATATATATTTGTTGAACTCAAAAATTCAACTGCATTCGAAGCATCATCCATTCTTCCTGCACTATTAAGGATTGGTGCAAAGAAAAAAGCAATATCTTCACTACTTAACTCTTCTTTTTGATAAAATTCTAAAAACGCTCTGATAGATGGTTTTGTACTTTTAGAAAGCGACTTCATCCCAGCTTGCACCATTGCTCTATTTATATGCTGCAGTGGCATCATATCTGCAATTATTGCTATGCTCACAAATTCTAGGTATGAAATCAGATCGATTTTTATGTTCAAAGCATTTTTGAGCGAAGCAATAAGATACCAAGCAATCTGAGCACCACATATATCAAAATAAGGAAAAGGACATTCTTTTTGTTTTTGATTTATAATAGCATAGGCTTTGGGAATTTCAGGTGATAAAAGATGATGATCTGTGATTATAAGCTCAATACCTTCTTTTTTACAAAGCTCTGCAGCTTGGATCGCTGAAATTCCATTGTCTACCGTAATAGCCAGATCAGTTCCCTTAATTTTAGAAACAATATTAACAGAAAGTCCATAACCATCTTTAAAACGGTTTGGGATTATCCACTTTATAGGATAATTTATCTCTTCGAAAAAAAGTATCATTAGTGCCGTAGAAGTTATACCGTCAACATCATAATCACCTATGATAGTGATTTTTTCCTTGTTTTGTATAGCAGAAACTATGCGCTCACATGCTTTGTCCATATCTTTAAGCATAGATGGATGCGGAAGATTTGATAAATTGAGTAATCCGCCACTTTCTTCAAATCTTTTTTTTAGATGACTTTCTATTTGTTCTAAAGTAAGCTCGGATGAATTTTTCAATTATTGCTCCACTATTTATATGTGAATTATTTTATATTTATTTTTAATTTCAAAATTTATCAATGTGAAGTTTCAATAAAAAGTTTTATTTTATAAAATATCCTATCTCTTTTTATGTTCCATGCTGGCTTTTACAAAAGCTAATATAGAAGGGTTTGGATGCTGTAATCTGGATGTAAATTCCGGATGAAATTGTACTCCGAGGAACCAAGGATGATCTTTTACTTCAACAGCTTCGATAAGTCCATTTGATTCCCCGGTAATTATCATACCGTTCTTCTCCAGCATTTCTCTATATTTTGGATTTGCTTCATATCTATGGCGATGTCTTTCATATATTACTGCTTCATTATATGCTTTACGCAGATTTGAGCCCTCTAGTGTTTCACACTCATATTCGCCAAGCCTGAGAGTTCCCCCTAATGGAGATTTGGTTGTTCTTATCTGTTTTTTTCCGCTGGCATCTATGAATTCGTCTATTAGATATATCATTGGATTTGTAGTATCTGGATTAAATTCAACAGAATTGGCATCTTTTAAACCAAGTACATCTCTTCCAAATTCTATGATTGCCAATTGCATACCAAGACAAATTCCCAAAAATGGAATTTTGTTTTCTCTGGCATAACGAATGGCTTCTATTTTGCCTTCTATTCCTCTTTCACCAAAGCCGCCTGCTACTAAAATACCGTCACAATCTTGCAGAAATTTCTCACTACCTTCTTCTTCTATCTTCTCACTATCGATCCATTTAATAATTACACGGCTATCTAAGTTTGCTCCTGCATGAATAAGTGCTTCTGTTAATGATTTATAAGACTCTTTAAGATCTAGATATTTTCCTACAAATGCTATTTTCACTTCCGAAGTAGGCATAATTATTTTATTGACCAAATTTATCCATTGATCCATTTTTGGACTAATTTCACCCAAATTCAATTGAGTTGAAATTGGTTTTAATATATCTTGAGCCATAAAATTTAACGGTACTTTGTAAATAGTAGAAGCATCAATTGCATCTATTACACTATCTTCATCAACATCGCAGCTATATGCTATTTTTTTCTTAAGTTCACTAGGTACTGGCTGTTCGGCACGAAGGATTAACATTTGTGGAGCTATACCTATACGTCTAAGTTCTTGTACTGAGTGCTGTGTAGGTTTAGTTTTAAGTTCACCGGCAGCTTTTATATAAGGGAGTAAGGTTACATGAATATTCATCACTCTGCTTCTGCCAAGTTCATGTTTGATTTGACGTATAGTTTCTAAAAAAGGTAGACCTTCGATATCTCCTGTTGTACCGCCAAGCTCTACAATCAAAATATCTTTGCCTTGACCGGCCAAAAATATCCTATCTTTAATTTCATTTACGATATGTGGAACGACTTGAATAGTTTTACCAAGATATTTTCCATTCCTTTCGTTTTCAATAACAGTTTTATATACTTGACCTGTAGTAAAGTTATTATTTTGGGTTAAAGATGTATCTATAAATCTTTCGTAGTGTCCCAAATCCAAATCTGTTTCAGCACCGTCTTTTGTTACAAAAACTTCACCGTGTTCAAGAGGGCTCATAGTTCCAGGATCGACATTTATATATGGATCTAATTTTAAAATTCCGATTTTAAATCCTGAATGTTTCAAAAGAGTGGCTATGCTAGCTGCACTTATTCCTTTACCGAGAGAACTAAGCACTCCTCCTGTAATAAATATATATTTTGTTTTATCGATTGGCATAAATTTGTAATCCTTATATTACTATTGGCATTATTATGGTCATAAATTGTTGATCTTTAACCACAAAAGGAAGGTTTGGTTCGTTAAAGTCCATTTCAAAATTTTCTTCATCACTTTGGAAAATAAAATCCAAAAGATATTTACTGTTAAAACTTATCTCAAATTTTTCATTGATACCTGTATTAACTTCTAATTCTGTTTTTGCTTCTACATTATCACTGCTAAGCGAATGGAATATTATAATATTTGAATGAATGGACATCTTGATATCTTGAGATATAGTTGTCATCATCTTTATTGATTCTGCCATTTCTCTTTTTGGAAGAATAGTAGAATATTTTATTGTATTAGGAATAATCCTTGCATAATCCGGAAATTTTCCATTAATCAAACGAGTATAAAAATAATAATTTTGATTTGTGATTATAAGATTTGTATTATCATAATAGATGTTTATTTTATCCAAAAATAGCTTTTGGATTTCTAAAATAGCTTTTTTTGGTATTATGAGAGCTAATTCTTTTTCACTTTCATTGGAAATAGTTGCGATAGCCAATCTTCTAGTATCTGTTCCTACAATATCGGTTGTTTTATTTTTGATATTAATTAAAGCACCATTTAATTCAAATTTTGGATTATTTGTATCAATCGCGGGAGAGATTTTTTTGAGACTTTGTATAAGATGCATAGAATCCAATGTAATTTGTGGTTTTTCTTCTATGGTCGGAAAAGCCGGATAATTTGACGCATCAAATGTTGGAAGTTTAAATTTTGATTGTTTTTGTTTTATGACCAATGAATTATCCAAAACTTCAAGCGTGATTTCATCATCTTTTAAAATACGGATTATGTCCAAAAGTTTTTTTCCGTTTGCAGTGCATCTGCCATCTTGCTCTACTGTTATATGTTTTGTGTTTATGCTAAGTCCAATTTCAAGATCACATGCTTTTATGATACATTCATTTTCTTTTGCGTCGAAAAATATATGAGAAGTTATTTGACTTGCATCTTTTTTTTCTAGAAATGGTTGCAAATTAATCAAGATAGATTCAATAACTTGTTTTTGAACTTTAATCTTCATAAACACTCCTTATTTATAAATAAAAATAGTATTAGTAGTAAGATGCGATGAAAAAGTGAAAAAGTAAATCTTGCCCCTTATTTTCGCGCTTAGTATCAAGATGGTTCAAATAACAATTTTTCACATAAACTCACTATTTTTAGTATTATATCTTTTTTTTATTCAATTTTCTTTGGTGTGAATTTTATTTGATAGTTCTTCTAAAAGTACTTTAAAATTTTCATCTTCATCGATTATTTCGTTTATTTTTTTCATAGAATGACTGATCGCAGTATGATCTTTCATACCAAAATACATAGCAATTTGAGGCATTGAGTTTGGGGTAAGATTTCTGGCAAGATAAATAATAATTCGTCTTGCATTTACTATATTTTGTGTTCTTTTTTTTGATTTAATATCCGATGGTTTGATATTTAATTCTTTTGAAACTATTTGTGCTATTGTATCTATTGTAATATTTTCTTTTTTTTCTTTTAGTTGGTCTTTTATGCTGTTTTTTGCAAATTCAAGAGTTATTTTTTGATTTAAAATAGAGCTTAAAGCATTCAATTTTATAATAGTACCTTCTATTTCGCGTATATTATCTCCCATGTTTGTAGCGATGAAATGTATGACATCATTTGTTAGATAGATTTTATCAAGCTCACACTTTTTTTTGATAATTTCTATTTTTGTTTCTAGTCCGGGCGGCTGGATATCAGCCATCAATCCCCATTCAAAACGGCTTTTCAATCTATCTACGAGTCCTGCTATTTTGTTTGGAGCACGATCAGCAGTGATTACAATTTGTTTTTTTGCATTATAAAGTTCATTAAAAGTATGAAAAAACTCTTCTTGAGTCTGTTCTTTTCTACTTATGAATTGGATATCATCTATAAGCAAGACATCACATTCTCTAAATTTTTCACGGAATCTGTCCATAGTTTGGGATCGTATGTGGGATGTAAAACTATTCATGAACATTTCCAGAGTGGTATAAACCACCTTTTTACCTAAAGCAATTTGTTCATTTCCTATAGCTTGCAGAAGGTGAGTCTTACCAAGGCCAACACCACCATATAGAAATAAAGGATTATATAATTGTCCTAGTTTTTCACTTACGCTTCTAGCCGCAGTATACGCAAATTGGTTTGAACTCCCAACTATAAAGCTATCAAAAGTTAGAGATGGATTTAAAAAATTTGTTTTAGTTGGATTTTTTTCAACCGGCTGGCTAGCTTTGGCACTATGGACTATATTTACATTTTTTGATTTAATTGAAATTTCTAGTTTTGGTTTGATACCGGTGTGAATCTCAAAAAGATGTGTAATTTGAAATTCATATTTTGTCTTGATCCATTTGGCTATGATGAGATTTGGAGCATTAAAATGAGCTATATCACTTCTAGAGTGTTTTGTGTCGTATGATAGTTTTTTTATATATTGATTATAATCGTTTTCAGATATCTCTTTTTTTAGTTCGCCTAATATTTTTTCACCAATATTCATAATTCTCCTATATAGTTTTAAACCTTAATGTGAATAACTTTTATGATTTTAGCCAATTTTAGCTAAAATAGCACAACGTTGTAATGTTGAATTAAATTATTCACTATGTGAAAAAAGGTGTGAATGAATATCTTAGGAATAGATCCCGGAAGCCGTAATTTAGGCTATTGTATACTGTCAGTTGAGGGTGTGAAAATTTCACTTTTAGAAGCAGGTTTGCTTAAATTGAAATCCTCGATACTGCAAGAGCAAATCGTTGAACTTTCAACAGGAATAGATTTGATATTAAAGGGTCATGATGTAGATGAAGTAGCTATTGAAGATATATTTTTTGCATTTAATCCCAAGACTGTTTTAAAGTTGGCTCAATTTAGAGGAGCACTATCTTTGAAAATATTACAAGAAAAAGGATATTTTTATGAATATACACCCCTACAAGTCAAAAAATCAGTTACAGGAAATGGCAAAGCCACCAAAGAGCAAGTGGCTTTTATGGTAAAAAAAATGCTAAAAATTCAAAAAGAAATAAAACCGTTTGACATTACTGATGCCATGGCAATTGCTATTACCCACGCTCAAAGAATTATTATAAGAAAATAAGATATAATTTTATTTAATAATTGCATATAATTAAAGGAAATTTAATATGAATACTATATATGATATTATAGTTATTGGCGGTGGTCCAGGTGGAATAGGAGTATCTGTTGAATCTAAGATTTTGGGTATAAAAAAAGTACTTCTTGTGGAAAAAAGCGATAACCATTCTCAAACAATCCGTAAATTTTATAAAGATCAAAAAAGAGTAGACAAAGATTGGCAGGGGCAAAGTGTTTCACTAGATGGGAATATAGATTTTTTTGACGGCACGAAAGAATCAACAATTGATTATTTTGATTCACTTTTGGATAATCATTTAATAGATGCCAAATTTAACTGCGAAGTTGACAAAGTTATTAAAACGAACGATATTTTTGAAGTCAATACAAATTGTGGTAATTATTTTACACACAATATCGTGATTAGTGTAGGACGCATGGGCAAGCCGAATAAACCGTCATATAATATTCCTCCATCACTCAGAACGCAAGTTAATTTCAATTTGGACAAGTGCGGCAATAATGAAAATATAATAGTTATAGGCGGCGGTGATAGTGCAGTAGAATATGCCTGTGAATTAAGTCAAAGCAATAGAGTTACATTGTGTTATAGAGGAGCTAGCCTTATGCGTCCCAATCCTACGAATAAAGAGATGTTTGAAAAATTTGTATCAGAAAATAGAGTTACCTCGAAGCTTGGTGTTGATATAGAAGGTCTTGAAAGTGAACACGGCAAGGTCAAAGTACTTTATTCTGATGGCACAAGTCAGGTATTTGATAGAGCCATTTATGCTCTTGGCGGCACTACGCCGGTAGATTTTTTGAAAAAATGTTCTGTGCAATTAGATGAACACGGGGAACCGATCTTTGATGAAAATTATGAGACAAAAACCAAAGGTTTGTTTATAGCCGGGGATATTGCTTTCAAAAGCGGTGGAAGTATCGCAATTGCTCTTAACCATGGGTATAAGATAGCTACTTATATTTTAAATAAAATTTAAATCATTTATAATTACAAAAAGTGAAGGGATAGAGGTGTATTACTCGGTCATTGCTAGGAACGAAGAATCCATATAATAAAGTGGACTGCCACGACTTTTGCAAAGTTTCGCAGTGACTAGAAAATGTCATATGAATTTAGTCAAGTATCTCTTTTGTAGTATAACCCATTTATCATGGAGCCGGAGTGTTATCCGTTTTGGCATTTTTTTCCACTCTGATCATTCTTTGTTTAGGGACTGTAAAATATTCTTTTCTATTATCTTCGGTTGATTCTTGGATGATCAAATCGTACATATAGACATCATAGTCAAAATACACAAGCCCATCGTCTTTATGTACAGTAAAATAGAGTATATTTATAGGTATCGGCTGATTTAATCTGATAGTAGTTGTTTTGTTTGTATCCAAAATATCTTCCATAGATGAAGCATTATACTTACCGTCGGTATGATTTTCCAAAAGCATTGTGGCCAATTCCAAAGGTTGTTGGATCCTCATACAACCGGAGCTATAGACACGATATCGTCTGTTAAATAAATCTTTATTATCAGTGTCATGCAAATATACATCATATGGATTTGGAAATATAAATTTTACTTTTCCAAGAGCATTATTTTCGCCAGGATCTTGAACAAATCTAAAAGGCACTTTTGCAGAGCTGTTTTCATATGCATCAAGTTCTCCTGGCCCAAGTGTGACTTCGTCATTGCCGGAAAATACATGTATATTATGATCAACTAAATAATTCGGATTTTCTCTGAGAACCCCGATCAAGTCTTTTTTTATGAGATTATCTGTCACAGTCCATGTCGGATTTAGTACAAGATATTCTACATAATCATTAAATATTGGAGTAGGCCTGTCTATGCGACCAACAACAGCCTTAGTAGAGAGTACAGGTTCATTATTTTGGAAATATGTAAAGTGATAAGAAGGCACATTTATCTCTATTCTCTCATCGTTTAAATTTCTTGGATAGATCTTTGTTTTATCAAGATTGGTAACGATGCTGTTTAGATGAGCTGAAAGAGGTTGATTAAGATAGTAATTAGTGACATTATCAATTTTTCCTGTTTCTTCTATGTTGTATCTTTTTTGGTATCTTAAAACGGCGTTATAAAGCATCGTATCAAAATAAGGGTCTATATTGGTATAGGCAGGATAATCTCCCAAAGTTTGCAGACGTTTTTTAACCAGCATCACTCTAGGCGAATTGCTTCCTACTTGCAATATTTCACTGCTGTATGGTATTTGTTCAAAAGGTTCCATATTACGGTATTTTTTATATATTTCCACCAAAGTTACATATCTATCTTCTAGCGGCAATATAGATTTTAAATATCCATATATATTTCCATCCAATACAGCTGTTGCCATTATTTTTTGATCAGGAAAATTATTTGGTGTCATATCCCAGTTTGCACGTATATCATCACTATATTTTAATCCGGCTATTTTTTTTTGAACCAGATTCCAGTCGACATCGCCTTGAGAAATAAATTTAACCAAACTAATGAAACTGCTGCTAAATGCCGCATCAAGTCTGGCATATAACGCTTCTTTGTTGCGAACTTCATTATTATCTATCATAAATAAAAGTTTTTCTATCTCTTTTTGTCCCAAGTCTTTTTCTTTATAGTTAAAAAGTGGATCTTTAAGAGCCGATAATAATTCTTGCATTTTTTTATTATTATTTATCCAAAGAGGCGTATAACCAGTGTTTACATATAAATTTTGCACCAAAGAAGCATTTTTGCCCTTTAGATGATTTGAAATTGATTTTGTGATCTCTTCAGAAACAATAATATTCGCAGAATCTTCCGCATAAATATATGTGCTTGCAAAGAAGATCAATATGATAAGAAAAAATCGCAATACAAATGCCTTTTATTTTATTAATATTTTTAAAAACATTATAGTCAAAAATATGTTAAAGGACGATATTGACTATTTGAAGCTTTTATTTTTCTTATATAAAAAAATATATTAAAAAAACAAACTTATTTTAACAGTATATTAAGATTATAACGCTAAAATATTTTTTTCAATATGTTAATTTATATCATAAATTGGAAATAAGTAGAATTTTCGGGGAAATTATATTTTACCATTAAATCATTAATACAATAATTGTTTTATATCGTCAAATAATCATGGTTATAACCGAATTCAATCAATACTTTTACAAGGAAGGACAAAAATGAAAATGATAATCGGCAAATTGTTGATACCATCTATACTTGCCATCGGTATTTCCGGCTGCATCCCCCAAAAACAGGTATTCGAAAAAAAGGATTTAGGTTTTACGGCTCCCGGAATATCAGATAAAGAGACTTTGGTGGTTTTTTATCGTAAAGGCGGCGATAAAATAGAGGCACCAACGGTTTGGGTAGGAGATCGTATGGTCGGTACATTGATGCCAAATCAATATACTCAGGCATGGGTATGCCCGGCTAGAACCAATGTACACGTTGATGATAGTCTAAATATAGGACAAGAACAATCTTTTGTAGCTCCAAAAGGTCAAGTTCTTTATTATGAAGTTTACAAACCGACAAATAGCGATACTTTTGCTATTAGAAAAACAGAAGGTATGAGCGCGAATATTATTAGTCATTCTGATACACTCAATCGTTATAAACCGTATTGCAATTCAGAGTATATAGAGCTTAATGCAGATACTTTATTTGCTTTCAATAAAGCTACTTTGTCCCCTGAAGGTGTAAAAACCATAAATGACTTGGCGACAAAAATCAAAAATGATTATTTTTCAGTCAAGAAAGTGCGTATAGAAGGACACACAGATCGTATCGGTACCAACGAATATAACGATCAATTATCTTCAGATCGCGCTAAAGCAGTTGCAAGTCAACTTAAAGCAAACAATATAGGTGTTTTAATCGATGCTATAGGAATAGGCGAGAGAGACCCGATCACAAGAGGCTGCCAAGGGGAAACACCAACGCCACAACTTATAGAGTGTTTGGCTCCGGATCGTAGAGTTAGTATCGAGATCATCGGCGTTCAAAATACAGTTCGTTAAATATTTTAAAAGGAAGACAAAATGAGTAAAGAGATAGCAGTCATTGTCAAAGATGGACAAAATGCAGTTTCAAACAATGTGGTCATGGAAGGTAGCGGAGCTACAGGAAAACCATTGGTTATAAAAGCAGGACATCATCAAGCTTTTGAATTTAAAAACCTAGCTACAGGCGTAGCACCCGATCAAATCCATGTGACCAAACATGGAAAAGATCTTCATGTCAAATTCGGCAAAAAAGCAAATGATACCGATAACTTGCCGGATGTTATTATAGAAGGATATGATGACAACGGCGGAAGCATAGTAGGTGTTGCTGAAAACGGACAATATTATAATTTCATTGCGCAAGGTGCAGATCCTGCTGATTCTTATTATAGTTTGGGTGGTGATGTTATTACGTCAGAGGACAGGACTGATTGGTTACCGCTTGCATTGGGCACTTTGGCCGCAGCTGCATTGGCTGCAGCAATAGGTGGAGGTGGAGGAGGAGATCAAGATACCACACCTCCAGATAGTTTGACAGTAAATCTAATGTATGATAATACTCCAATAACCGGGCCGATCACAACAGGGACCTTTACAAATGATACAACGCCTGTTATCAGCGGTAATACTGAAGCAGGTGCGACTGTAACTGCAAAAGATGATGCTGGACATACTCTAGGCACAGCTACAGCAGACAATAATGGAAATTATTCCATTACTCCAACTACGGAACTAAGTGAGGGGCAACATTATATTTCAGTAACTGCCGCAGATGCTGCAGGTAATGATATAACTGTATCATCAGTAATTTTCACAGTAGATACAACAGCTCCAAATGCTCCTATCGTTAATCCAACGGACGGTAGTCCGATCACCGGTACGGCTGAAGCTGGAAGCACGGTGACTATCACTGTCAACGGGAATCCAATTGGTACAACCACAGCTGATAACAATGGAAATTTTACCTATACACCAAGTACGCCAGTTCCTAATGGAATCGAGATAGAGGCAACTGCTACAGATGCAGCAGGCAATGTTAGCGATCCAGGCACCACAATCGTAAATTCAGCAGTGCCGGACGCACCTATGGTATATGACGATCAAGGTACAATACAAGGATATGTTGCTAATAACACTACAACAGATGATACTAAACCTACTATAGAAGGCAGCGGTGCCGGAGCAGGCCGGTCAATCAATGTATATGATAACGGTGTATTATTGGGAACAACTACGTCAGATGTAAGCGGCAATTGGAGCATTGAGCCTTCAACGCCTTTCGCTAATGGCAGTGAACATAGTATCACTTATACCGTTAATAGCGGACCGCTTAGCCCGGCTGTCAACTTTACTGTAGATACTTCAGCTCCTACAGCAAGCGTAAATATTGGAGCTATTGCTACAGACAGCGGAATTCCTGGAGACTTCATCACTAATGATAATACGTTGATATTTAGTGGTACAAATGGAGCACTTGGTGCCGGCGAAAAAGTACAAATATCTCTCAATGGCGGAACTACTTGGGTAGACGCTACTCAAACTGATGCTACTCATTGGAGCTACAATAATACAGCTCACACTATGGCAGAAGGTTCATATACTGTAGAGGCTCGTGTGGTTGATGCAGCTGGAAATATAGGCAATATTGATACCCAGGAGGTAATAATTGATAGAACTGCCCCGACAGCAACTACAAACATCACGACTATAACTACTGATACAGATACTGTCGGCGATTTCATAACGAGCGACAATACGTTGATCATAGGCGGTACAAATACTGCTATGAATGCTGGCGAAAAAGTACAAGTATCTTTTGATGGTGGAACTACTTGGGTAGACGCCACACAAAATACAAGTACAACTTGGAGCTATGACAATACCGCTCATGCTATGACAGTAGGTTCACATACATTGGAATCTCGTGTCATTGATACGGCTGGCAATGTGGGTGCAGCAGATACTCAGTCTCTTACTATAGCACCGCCTTCGGTTATAGACCTTGGGCCTGGCAATGGACAGCTTATAGATCCTGTTTATGTGGATGGCAATTACTATTATTATTGGGATAAAAACGAGAATGGATTAGGCATGGTAAATGGAAATCCGGACGCAGGCGATCAGTTTACACATAATGAGCTAGATGCTATGTTTAAGTATGATGTTAATGGCAATCTAAGACCAAGCAATTTGTCTGATACAAACGATACTTACCGTTATGATACTATTAATGGATATCATTTGGCATTACCAACAGATGGAATAGGAGCAGGAAATATCGAAGGTCCACATAACGGGACAGCTATTGATAACGTTCCGGCAGGAGAAATCAATCCGACATATGATGATCTGCTTGCTATTTGGGATGCATATAACGGCAGCGGAACGGAGCAACTTACATCTGGTGTACCGACAACAGCATGGGGTGAATGGGCTGAAGGGATTTATTGGTCAGCTACAGCATATGGAACTAACGGACATTCGGCCGTTGACTTACTCACTGGATCCGGCGTCCCAAATGCAGAGACCAACAATAGCTGGGTAGCAGTACAAGTGATATTTTAGCTTTTAGTTATTTGCAATGACTATCAAATTTTAGATTGCTTCTTCGCTTTGCTCATCGCAATGACATTCTTTCGTCATCGCGAAGGCTTAAGTCTGTAGCGATCCATAAATAGAATTTTCCCCGCTTCTTTTTATTCTCGAAGATTGCATACATACTCTCATTAGAGCTTAAAATATATATAAAAGAAAATTTTAATTTTTAAATAAATGTTTTATAGTTCAAAATCGCATTTAATCAAATAATTTATTTTATGATAGCTGGAAGATCATAAAAGTCTACAATCTATGACATGATATTTATAGAATATATTTTGATAAAGAAAAAAAAGTTTTAGTAGAAAAACTTACCCCTCAAAAAAGAGGAGCAAGTGAGTTATTAAAGGTGAAGAGCACCAGTCAAACCAGTTAAACCGCCAAGTAGACCTTCTACAGTACCTACAAGACCGCCAACTAGACCAACAGTAGTGCCAACTAGACCAACAGTAGTATCTACAAGACCAAGCGCAGCGCCAGCAGCACCAGAAACATCAGTAAGAACATGACCAACAACACCGTTTACTAATCCAAGAGTAGTACCAACTGTATTGTCTACCATTCCAACTGTAGTAGCAAGTGTACCCATAACTGTAGTATTAACAAGATGATCTGCAAGAACAAGTGTGTTGCCAAGAGTATTTTGAACAACGTTCAATACAGCAGCAACATCAGCTACAGCTGCAGTATTTACAAACGCAGTAGTAACATCCAAAAGATGATCCGCAGCAATAGCTACGTTAGCAACGTCATCAACAACAACACCAGCAACAGTTGAAACAGTGTCAACAGTATGAGCAACAGTGTTAACAACACCTCCAACGCTACCAACTAAAGTATCTAGGTGCAAACCGCCTAGTAGGCCGTTCAAATTTAATCCCCCAAGTAATCCGTCCAATAATGCCATTATAAGTCCTTTTAAAAAATAAATATAGATGCAATTTTTCAGCATCGTGAAAAAATTATACAACAATAAATACTTAATGTCAATATAATTTTTGATATTAGTATAACTTTGTTATCAAACGGCAATAAATTTAATTTAATTATTAATGTTTTTTATCTTATGATGATATAATACTCCAAAGTTACAAGGTAAGATGGTATTATTAGATTAATGTAATAAATGGATTTTTTAGGTAGGGATAAATAGGTGAAAAATGTTTATTTGGTTATGATCGCCGGTTTTACTATGGTGTATGCTGACAGTAGTTATAGTGTCAATGATTTGGTTTCAATGACAATTCAAACTCATCCAAACATCAAAATGCAAGAGCAAATCATTAGAGGTGCCAATGCGCAGCTTCAAGGAGCAAAATGGAACTATTTTCCTACTGCTTCTTTTGGCGTAAATCAAGGGGCAAATAAAAATAAACTTTGGGGCGGAACAGCGGTTTTGGAACAACCGCTATGGACCGGAGGAAAGTTGGATGCCACATATGATATGGCGCTCGCAAATAAACATGACTCAGAGTATGGCTTAGAAGATAGTGGATATACATTGGTAGAAACATTACTCAATGCCCTTCAAACATATCTAAAAGCCAAAGGAGACCTAGAAGCTCTTTCTGAAGGTCAAATACAACTAGGCATCCTGGAAGGCATGGTATCAAGACGCGTGGCCGCAGGAGTTTCTTCTAAATCGGATATGGAGCTGCTTAAAGGTAGGTTATATCAGATGGATACAGATATCAACTATGCTAAAACAAGGTTAATTACTTCATTATCGCAGATAGAACTTTTAACTAATCATAAATTTGACGGAGACTTAAAAATAGATGAAAGAATACCGTTTACTTTCGATTCTCTTGATAATATTATAAAATCTATGATAAATACTCACCCTACTCTGAAAAGGCTTGATGCCCAGCTAGAACGTGCTGAGGCTGAAAAGTCTAAGGCAAAAGCTGTTATTTGGCCAAATATCTCAGTTAAAGCAGAAAGGGGCGTAGGAAGCACCTCATTATATTATGATGCTCCTATGAATGAAACCTTGGTTTATTTTTCTTTGCAGGCATCTCCGGGTGCCGGACTTTCGGCTTTTTCAGGCATAGAATCAGCAGAGGCAAAAATTATGGAAGTTAGACAAGAAAAACTTTCAAAACAACAAGATCTTATTAATAAGGTAATGTTTGCATACAATGATTATACATCATCTTCTAATAGAATAGAGTATCAGTCGCAATCCGTTGGCTCATCCGAAAAGGTTTTTGCTTCTTATACAAGATTGTTTTTAGCGGGCAAAAGACAATGGCTGGATCTGGTTAACGCATCTAGAGAGCTTACTCAAAATGAGATGGCATTTGCGGATACCAAATCGACACACATCGTCTCGGCATATCAGCTTGCTTTATTGGGAGGCAAGGATGGTATGCTTGGTATGCTGGGGAATAATAAGTTTGCAAAAACTAAAAAAATTGCAAGTCCTGTTATGCCGGCACAACCATATATACCTGCCGATAAAAAACAAAATGTTACTTTTGATACTATATTTCCAAGAAAAGATGAGAATTTTTCAAAAGCTCCGCTTGTAGCAACTTTGCCAAATAAATCAAAAGTTGATAATGTGACGATCGTAACAATTAACAACAAAGAAAATGCTACCGCACAAACATCTCCATTATCCACAACGGTTATTTCAAAAGCAGAAAAGCCGGTTGCAAGAATAGAAGAAACAAAATCCAAAATAGCAACCGCTATTCCAAAAACAGAAAATCCTAAAGTTAAAGCAGCTGTCGTTGACAATAAAATTGCAGCTGAAGATAGCAAAGATAAAAAATCTACAACAAGATGGCAAAATTTCTTGAGCATGTTTGGCAAAAAAGCCGGAGCTGATTCAAAAGTTGCAATTCAAGCTCCAGCACCAAAACAGTCTGAAATCGTAAAAATAGATACCCCAAAAACAAATACATCCAAAATTAATGTGGTTGCTGAGACTAAAAATATCGACAAGAAAGAAAAAATCGCGGCATCAAAACCGGCAGCAGTTCAATTAGCAATCGCAACAAGCTCAAAAGCAGAACAGCCGCCAAAAGCTAAAGTGATTGATGAGGATAAAAAAATAGAAGTACAGCCGCCAATAAGCAGCCCTAAAGAAGAGAAACTGGCCGTAAAAACAAAAAAACTGAAACTGGCTGCAAAAACAGAACGGCAAAAAGCAATTTTTGTGCCGATTTCAACAGCTATCGAGTTGCCGGAAGCAACAAAAGTGGATAGCGCATCCGGCAAACCGCTCTATTATGTGCAATTTGATGCAGCTGTTAACGAAGATATGAAAAAACAACTTAAAAAATTGAAGCTAGAAATCATTAACAGTGAGGATAAATGTATGGTTGGCGCATATGTACGCCCGGCAGATGCGCTTATTGTCGCCAGGGAAGTGAAAAAGATTATTTGTGACGAAGCATTTATAGTTAGAAAGTAGGGGAAAAGTATGAATAATAAATTATGGAGTTTGTCAAATGGAATTATATAACAGCACAAAACATCTTCTAAAAGATATCGAGTGGCTTGCTCAAAGTTGTTCATTGCCTCATTTTGCAAATCACAGGCTCTCAAAACATGAATATGATGATTTTGTCAAACAATTAACATCAAGCAATGTGATCAACAATGAGTTTGTTGTTGATTATTATGAAAAACTTTTTGATGCATACGGGCTTATAAAGCCAAAATGGACTAAATCGATCAATGATGAAATGCTTCCAGCCCTTGCATTAATTCCTAAAAAAGGCATGTGTATAGTATTGGAAAAATTAGCCGATGGCAGATGGAGATGCGACAGTGTAGATGGTATTAAATATCATGATATGCATGGAGAGATTTTGTTTGCACCTATAAGAATAGAGAGAAAAAATGAAATAAGCAAAAGTGCTTATGAAATGTTCAAACAAGTAGCATTGCGAGAAAAACCACGTATCATTCAAGCAGCGGTTGCAACTATGAGTATAAATTTCTTGGCCCTTGGAACATCATTTTATAGTATGCAAGTTTACGATAGGGTTATACCTACTCACGGTATGTCAACCCTGATCGCGCTCACAATAGGTGTATTCATTGCTATAATATTAGAAATGATAATTAAAATCGCAAGATCTACTGTGTTGGATCATTCTTCTGTTATAATGGACAAAAGCTATTCACATAATATTTTTGATCGTTTCTTGAAAATAAGATTGGATGCAATTCCTCAAAGTATAGGCACTTTGTCAGCACAGCTTCAAAGCTATATAGCCATTCGTTCTTTTATATCAACAGCGGCGCTTTATTTTGTTATAGACTTTCCTTTTACACTGTTTTTTCTGATTATTATTATGATAGTCGGTGGATTTCTAATGGGATTGGTGCCGTTAATATTTTTTATTTTATCTTTACTTACTGCATTTTTCTTTAAAGATAAAATAGAATTTTTAACAATGCAGTCAGTCGCTGCATCAAATAAAAAGCTGGGCCTTCTTGTAGAAGCTGTAGAGAGTGCCGAAACACTCAAAGCATCCGGACACAGTTATGCAGTATTAAGTAAATGGAATGCTTTGAGTGAAGATGCGATCCATGATGATATTGCTATTAGGCATTATAGTGAACTATCTGGATATTTTACGGCATTTCTTCAGCAAGTGAGCTATATCGGATTGATCGCAATGGGTGCATATTTGGTAAGTTCAACTGACAATCTAACAACAGGGGGACTTATCGCTATTTCTATTCTTTCTGGCAGGGTGCTTTCTCCTTTGTCTATGTTGCCAAATTTATTCATTCAATGGGGCAGAGCCAAAATCGCAGTAAAAGATTTAGATCGTATTTATGCATTACCAAAAGACAACGAAGGAGTCGAGAAGCCTTTGTTTCCAAAAAATATTGCTCCTATGTATCGTTGTCAAGGAGTTAAATTTACTTATAGCGAAGGTACAGCACCTATAGCTTTGTCTAATTTAACTATAGAACCCGGTGAAAAAATAGCAATACTAGGCGTTATAGGTTCCGGTAAATCAACCATTCTTAAAATGCTTGCAGGTCTTTATGCTCCAACGGAAGGACAAATCTTATTGGATAATATAGATATTCAGCAAATAGCAAGAGACAGGCTTAGCGATACCATAGGATATTTGTCGCAAAGTACCAGATTGATTTCAGGCACGCTTAGAGATAATCTGATCTTGGGGCTTGTTGGTATTGATGACACACAAATTATGGAAGCAGCAAACAAGACCGGATTGTCCTTGCTTATAAATGCTTTGCCAAAAGGGTTGGATACCATTATACCGGAAGGCGGCAATAGTGTTTCCGGTGGTCAAAAACAATTGATTGCAATAACTAGAATGTTGTTAACAAATCCAAAAATATGGTTGCTCGATGAGCCAACGGCAAATATGGATGATATAACAGAAAATAAGATTATGGAGATCTTGGGCACAAATATCACAAAAGAACAAACATTGGTTGTCGTTACTCATAAACCGACTCTTTTAAGACTTGTGGATAGAATTATTATTATGACACCTCAAGGTATTGTTATGGATGGTTCTAGAGATGAAATTCTTGGAAAATTGGCGAATGCCCAACGAATACAAAAAGAACAAGCTCAAGCAGCAGCTCAAGCAGCAGATCAAAATAATACTTCTATATCAAATCAAGAGAAAGGTCAAGAATGAAAGAGCATCATCCATTTTTAACAAAAATTAATCCATTGTGGATTATCTTTGGCTCGTTGTTTTTATTGATTGTTCCATTTTTTATTTGGTCATCTTTTGCAACCATAGACCAAATTTCTCATGCTCAAGGACAAGTAATAGCAACTGCCAAAACACAAGAGATAGAAGCAGCGTCAGATGGTGTGGTAGATAAGACATTTGTTAATGAGGGACAACATGTCAAAGAGGGGCAAAGACTTGTTTTGCTCGAGCAAGACAAAGCAAAAGCAGCATATGAAGATAGCAAAGCAAAAGTGGCAGCACTTAAAGCCGCACTTGCTAGACTTCAAGCAGAGGTTTACGACAAACCATTGGTTTTTCCACCTGAAGTCAAAGAGTATCCTGAATTTATTTCAAATCAAACCGAGCTTTTTAAAAGACGACAACAAGCCATAAATGATCAGATCTCTGCACTAAATGAATCATTATCGCTAGCAAAAGAAGAACTTGATAACAATCTTCCACTACTTAAAACAGGAGATATCGGTTCAGCAGAAGTTATTAGGCTAGAAAGACAGGTATCGGATTTAAAAGGTCAAATATCAAATGTAAAGAATAAATATTTTCAAGACTCTCAAACTGATATGACAAGAGCAGAAGAAGATCTTTCTACAAAAGAACAAGAGTTGGCGGATCGCAAGATCTCTTTGGAGTGGACAGATATACGATCTCCTATGGATGCGATTGTAAAAAATATTTTGATTACCACAAAAGGCGCTAGAGTTAGAAGTGGGGATGTTATTATGGAACTTGTGCCATTTGGGGATAAATTGATAATTGAAGCCAAATTGCCAACAACCGATGTTTCATTTGTCAAAAAAGGACAAAAAGTCGGAGTTAAATTGGATGCTTACGATTATAGTATATATGGTATTTTTGATGGCACGGTAAACTATATAAGTCCTGATACCTTGGTAGAAAAAACAGCAAATGGCGACAGATATTACTTTAGGGTTAATATAGTACTAAATCAAACTAAATTGATCGCTAAAAATGGAAAAGAGATAGAAGTTACGCCTGGTATGACTACACAAGTTGATATTATCACGGGGCAAAGAACCGTATGGCAATATATTACTAAACCTGTTACAAAAACTCTATCAGAAGCATTTCATGAAAAATAAATAAAGGCAAATCAATTTGCCTTTACGAAGCTTCTTTTAAAGTCTCATAATCGACTACGGCTTACTCTTCTGTATTTTTATACAAAGAACTTTCAAATAAATATTTATGCTCTTCCGGTAAAGCATCAAATAGTTCATATGCCAAATTTCTTATTTCCCATAATGCGGCTTTATTGGTTCTAAGAGCCAAGAAATTTTGCAAACTTCTTGCATTGATTGACCATGTTAATTCGGTTTTATAGCTTTCTGGTAAACAATATTTGGCTATATCATTGGAAATGCCTTCTTTTAATATTTTTTGCAAATTATCTAAAGCTTGTTTACTAGCATTGTCTACCATTTCATTGTCCGTCATTACCAAGAACTTATCATAATCAATAATATCGCATTCTTTGAGCTCTTTGAGGGTATAGCGCGTTGATTTGACGCTAAGGCTGGCTATCCTATGTCTAGCCAGCTCTTGCAAGCATGCTCTACTTACGCCTTTGATATAAAAGTTATATGATAAATGCTCTAAAGTAGAGGCATGTTTATTTTTGTTGCCCACTCTGTCTATAAGTTCTTTGTCTTTTTCTCCACCGTTATCGCTTTTATCAAAGCTTTGCCAGCATGTTCTTATGGCATTAGAGCATATTTGAAGAGGCGTATGATGCAAAAGAGTAACTGTCATAGAAGTCCTTTGGGTCAAATTAGTTACAATTATATCCTATAATACCAATTATATCTATAATGCCAAAAGGTAATAAATGAAACCAAATGAACGTTTTTATTCATTTAAAGAAGATTTTCGAGATCCTTATGATAGAGACAGGGACAGGGTGATCCATTCAAGTTCTTTTAGAAGACTAGAATACAAAACACAAGTCTTTCTCAATCATGAAGGTGACTATTTTCGTACACGTCTTACCCATTCGCTTGAGGTTAGTCAAATTGCACGCACATTGGCAAGTTCTCTTGGACTTAAAGAAGGTCTGTGTGAAGCGATTGCTTTGTCTCATGATCTAGGGCATACCCCTTTTGGACATATAGGTGGAGATACTTTGGATGAATTGCTCAAATCGGATGGTCATAATTTTGGTTTCGATCATAATTTTCAATCTTTTAGAGTCCTGACCAGACTCGAAAAGAGATATGAAGGATTCGATGGACTTAATCTATCTTTTGCTACACTAGAAGGAGTATTAAAGCATTCAGCACCATATTATAAAGACTTTGTAAAGCCTTTAAACGGACAGTTTCATTTGGATAAACATCCGTCATTGGAAGCAATGATAGTAGACAGGGCTGATGAAATAGCTTATGTCAGTCACGATATCGATGACGGGATAAAATATGGACTTATTAATTTGGATTCTCTTCTTTGTGAACCGTTATGCAAAAGAGTCGATTTTTTGGTTCAAGAAGAAGGCATAAATAGAACGCACAAACTTTATAGACACAGATTTGTAGCCAATCTGATCACCTTGCTTGTAAAGGATTTTATATCTAATTCGTCTATTGAAATAAGCAAATATGATAAATTAGAGCCAATTTGTGCCTCTTTGGATTCAAATAAGCCGTTACCGGTAGGTTTTGAAAATGAGATAGAACGAGAGATAAAAACGCTTAAAAAATATCTTTTTGAAAATTTATATCATCATGAAAAGATAATGGTCAATATGTTCGCCGGACGTCAATGTATAAAAGGACTATATGGCGCATTTGCACAGGATATATATCTGCTGCCGGCATATCAAAAAGAACTTTTGGACAAAAGAAATAAACATAGAGTAATAGCTGACTATATAGCTTCGATGACCGATAGATACGCGATGAAACAATACCATGAGCTATATGGATTAGGCGTGCGATAACTGATTATAATAAAATTTAGGTATAATGCGCGAAATATACACAATAAAAATAGGATTATTATGCAAAAAATAAAAAATATTGCGGTTATCGCACACGTCGACCATGGTAAGACTACCCTAGTCGATCAGTTGTTGCAACAAAGCGGCACATATGCGGCACACCAAGAGGTTCAAGAAAGAGCCATGGATAGCAATGATATCGAAAAAGAAAGAGGGATCACTATCCTTTCTAAAAACACAGCTATCACTTATGGCGATCACAAGATTAATATCATAGACACCCCGGGCCACGCTGATTTCGGTGGAGAAGTAGAACGCGTGCTTCGTATGGTAGACGGTGTATTGCTTCTTGTCGATGCACAAGAAGGTGTTATGCCACAGACAAAATTCGTGCTCAAAAAGGCTATCGGTTTTGGCCTTATACCTATAGTGGTCGTAAATAAAATAGACAAAGATGCAGCAGAGCCCGATCGCGTTGTAGATGAAGTTTTTGACCTTCTAGTGGCACTTGAAGCGAATGAAGAGCAGCTTGAATTCCCTGTAGTTTATGCAGCAGCTAGAGACGGTTATGCAAAATGGAATATGGATGATGAAAATAAAGACATGACCCCGCTATTTGAAGCGATTCTCAAATATGTGCCATATCCAACCGGTTCAGCGGACGCGGATACTCAAGCTCAAGTATTTACTCTTGATAACGATAATTTCGTAGGTCGTATCGGTATTACTCGTATCTTTAACGGTAAAGTAAGAAAAGGAGATGAGTTTACTCTAGTCAAAGCTTGTGGTGCAAAATCAAAAAGCCGAATATCCAAACTAATTGGATTTAAAGGGCTTGAGAGACTTGATATTGCAGAAGCAGAAGCTGGTGATATCGTAGCGATCGCAGGATTTAATGACATCGATGTAGGAGACAGCATCTGTGATAATAACAATCCGGTGCCACTTGATCCTATGCATATAGAAGAGCCGACCTTGTCTGTTATTTTCTCAGTAAACGATGGCCCACTAGCCGGGACAGAGGGCAAACATGTCACTTCAAACAAGATCAGAGACAGATTAAACAAAGAAATGGAAACGAATATAGCTATGAGAATGGAGCCTCTTGGTGATGCATCTTTCAAGGTTTCAGGTCGTGGTGAGCTTCAAATAGGAATACTAGCTGAAAATATGAGAAGAGAAGGCTTTGAGTTCTTGCTTGCTCGTCCGGAAGTTGTTATAAAAGAAGAAAATGGTGTGAGAATGGAGCCGTTTGAGCATCTTGTAGTGGATGTTCCTGAAGAGTTTCAAGGAGTTGCGATAGAAAAACTAGGAAAGAGAAAAGCGGAAATGACCTCGCTTGCGCCTATGCCAGACGGTACAGTAAGAATAGAGTTCGAGATCCCGGCTCGCGGACTTATCGGATTTAGAAATGAATTCTTGACTGACACAAAGGGTGAAGGGATCATGAATCACTCATACTTAGAGTATCGCCCATATAGCGGTACTGTTGAGAGTCGTACTCAAGGAGCATTGGTATCTATGGATGATGGCGTAGCAGTTGCATTTTCGCTATTCAACCTCCAGGCTAGAGGAGTATTGTTCATAAACCCACAAGACAAAGTATATAGTGGAATGGTTATAGGCGAGTCTTCTCGTCCAGGAGATTTGGATGTAAACCCTCTAAAAGGTAAACAACTTACCAATATGAGAACAAGCGGTGCGGATGAAGCTATTAAGCTTATACCACCTCGCAAGATTACACTCGAATCCGCTATGGAATGGATAGAAGACGATGAGCTTGTAGAGATTACACCGCTTACTATTCGTATTCGCAAAAGATCTCTTGATGCAAATGAGAGAAGAAGAATGGCTAGAGATAAAAAAAATTCTAACTAAACCTTTGTTTATGCGAGCAATATTTTAGTATAATTCAGAAAATTTAGGACAAAGGAAATAAAATGTGTGCAGAGAGAGTGCATAGATTAGTAATAGCAATTATTCTCGGTTTTGTTATGGGAATGGCTGCAGCCGGGGATATAAAGATCGCTTTTTTAGTTCAATTTGTCTTGATGATAATATTTATAGTGTGGGCACTGACTGATTTTTGTTTGTCGCTTTCAGTGCTCAAAAAGATTTTTCCACCATGTGGTTTTGATAAAAAAGCATAGCTTTTTAAAGGGGATTTAATGGCAAGTATTTCTTATAAAGATGCCGGAGTTGATATTGATGCTGGCAATGCCTTTGTTGAGGCTATCAAAAGTGATGTAAAATCAACTTTTGACTCAAATGTCATAGGAGGCATAGGATCATTTGCAGGCGCATATGCTTTACCTTCAGGATACAAAGAACCCGTGATCCTTTCTGCTACAGATGGAGTAGGAACAAAGCTCAAACTTGCTATCGAGAGCGGCAAGCTTGACACGGTTGGAATCGATTTGGTAGCTATGTGCGTAAATGATTTGATATGTAATTTCGGCATACCTATGTTCTTTTTGGATTATTATGCTACTGGTAAATTGATACCAGAAGATGCTAAAAGCGTAGTATCAGGAATTGCAGCCGGATGTAGAGAAGCCGGGTGTGCATTAATTGGCGGTGAGACCGCTGAGATGCCGGGTATGTATGGTAATGACGATTTTGATTTGGCCGGATTCGCCGTAGGTATTGCAGAACGAAGCGAGATGGACACTGTTAGCAACGTCAAAGATGGTCAGG
Source organism: Sulfurovaceae bacterium (assembly GCA_028715055.1). Classification (GTDB taxonomy): domain Bacteria; phylum Campylobacterota; class Campylobacteria; order Campylobacterales; family Sulfurovaceae; genus BN30871. The sequence continues at coordinate 7,477 of JAQTLE010000003.1, read as the reverse complement.
TCCTTATAGCTATGCCAAGCTCTGGAGTACACTCAAATGGTTATTCATTGGTAAGAAAATTATTTTTCGATACTTTAGGTATGAATATGGATACTACTTTTGGAGGCAAGCCGCTTATAGAAACGTTGCTTACGCCAACTCGTATCTATGTAGATCTTTTTAAAACACACAAAAGCCGCATAAAAGCACTTGCTCATATAACAGGCGGTGGGATCATAGAAAATCTGCCTAGAGTATTACCAAAGGGCATAGGAGCGATCGTACAAAAAGATGCTATCCAAGTACTGCCTATATTTGATTTTATGAGCCATTATATTGCAGAAGAAGAGATGTTCCGAACATTCAATATGGGAGTGGGCATGATATGGGTTGTAGACGAAAATGATGTCGATGCCATTACAAGTACTACGGATGGATATGTTATTGGCAAAATTGCCAGAGGAATAAGAGGCGTAGAGTTGGTATAATATTATCAACTTTACAATATTTTGCTCTTTTAAGCCCTTTTACTATTGACAAAAAGAAAGTTTTTGACTATAATGTCACTCTTTTTAACGGAGTGTAGCGCAGTCTGGTAGCGCACCTGGTTTGGGACCAGGGGGTCGAAGGTTCGAGTCCTTTCACTCCGACCATAAAGAAAGAAAGTTAAAAAGTTTTTATAATATATATGGTGGGCGTAGTTCAGTCGGTAGAGCACTTGTTTGTGGCACAAGGTGTCGCGGGTTCGAGCCCCGTCGCCCACCCCATAACATAGAAAAACAAGAGCGCTAGTGGCTCAATGGATAGAGCATCAGACTTCGGATCTGAGGGTTAGAGGTTCGAGTCCTCTCTGGCGTACCACTAGCGAAAAAATACGCGCTTGTAGCTCAGCTGGATAGAGCACTCGCCTTCTAAGCGAGCGGTCTCAGGTTCGAATCCTGACGGGCGTACCACCTGTTTGATTTTTAATTATCAAATAGCAGAATCATTAAGGATTTTTTCAAAGAAAATCGATATGATTACACTCTACTTTGTGCGGATATGGTGAAATTGGTAGACACGCCAGACTTAGGATCTGGTGCCGCGAGGCATGGGAGTTCGAGTCTCTTTATCCGCACCACCAACTACTTTTATACAATTCAATACAATCTAAAAAATCATCAAAACACCCCTTAAATACGAGCATTAAACCCTATTGTTAGTCTAATTCAATTTAATACAATTTAACCTAAGCTAAAATTGTTTTTTGAAGTGAAAAATCTTGAGTTTTCGGGAGCTTGTCCACCACATTTGCTATTTATTGCCTGGAAGTACCTTTGGCTATGATAAAAGCTATTCACACCAATAAAGCCCTTAGTATCCATTAATCTCCAAAAAAGTGTTTTTAAAGCTTTTTAATAATCAACTTGAGTTATAATTTTTTTATTGCGATTCATCAAAAAAATCTTAGACACATTATAGATACAAAGGTGTTAAAATGCTTTTTTTAGAAATCTTGTTTTATGCGGTTTTGTTGTATGTTTTTGTGATTCATCCAGAAATGCTCTTGGTAATGGCGTTGTTGCTTGCAGGATCTATTATGTTTTAGCTTGCCAACTAATAAAAATGAGCGACAGAATAACGGTATTTGATATTAATGAAATAGATAAATTGTTCTCTAAAAAATAGTTAGTGGTAGATAAAATGGTAGATATAGATTTTATCGAACTATCCAGATATCAAGATATAGGTGTATAGATAGGTTTTTTACTGGTCTCTTTGTCACTCCAAAACAATATATTTAAATTGCTTTCTAAAATTTTTCAATAAATCCTATTACCTTGCAATATGGCTTAAGATGTATAAAACATCAAGACATATCGGATTTATGCAGCTGTTTTTTTAAATCTACGCGATCGTACATTGCTAATACGTTATGATAATCTTGATGAAGTGTAGTATCTATGAGAAAATCTTTTCCTTCGAGTATTCGTAACGCTTTTTTGACTTTTTCTTCTGTAAAAATAGCAAATAATGCATCTTTGTATTCTTCAAAAGAGAAACCCCCTTCGTTCATTCTTATCAATTCTGCGACTATATGCCCCAAATGATCAGAGCCAAGTTCAAGCAATGAAAGTGCATTTTCTGTGTATCCCAATAATAGATATATTTGTGCTTTAAATTGTGCCAAAGTAAAATTATTTTCAAAGATCACGCCTATGTAGTTTTCTACATCGAGTGATTCATCCAAAGGGTCGATTTCATCAAGTATATCATTTGGATCATATTCTTTAAAATGCAATATCATATTGCGTATCTGTTTGCCTACATTTTTATTGTTATAAACCAGATCTTCTATCGGGTAGACCTCAGACATCCCAGGAACAATAATTTGACAAGAATAAAATCCAAGATAATTATATTCTCTCATATACATTTCTTTATTCGCGGATTTCAAAATATCAATTAAGTAGTCCAGCTCATTTTGAGAATTATTACCGGAGTAGCTCCACGGGACGTAAGCAAAACTTTTTTTGGTGCTCAAAAATCCAAATCCAAGCTTGCCGTTGGAATCTATGAAGTGCGACTCAAGATTAAAATTGTCAGAAACGATACTCATATCAAATGTAGGAGTTTCAAAGCTATCAAGATTGTCTAGTCCCCGTCCTTGCATAAGCTCAGTCATGGTTCTTTCAAGTGATACTTCAAGGATGGGATGTGCTCCAAATGAAACAAATAAAGTGGCATTCTTTGGATTGATAAGCGAAATAGCCGTAACGGGATATTTGCCTCCGAGCGACGCATCAAGCACTTCTACAATGTATCCTGATTTACGCAACATGGTAATATCATGATATACTCTTTTAAAAGAACGCAATATCTCTTCGGGAAATACAGAAAGCGCATAACCGTTTTTAATAATCTCTATTTTGGCATGGCGCTCAAAAATTTCACTAAGTGCTTGTACCTGTGCTTCTAATGGTGTATTTCCTGTAGCCATGCCATTGCTTGCATATAGATTGCTTATGATATTGAGTGGTAAATAAATATGCTCTTTGGTTGAGTATTTAGTAAAAGGCAAAGCAACAATTTTATCTTCATAGTCACTATTGTAATCAACAAGATCTTCATCGCTTAGTTCCCCGTTGGGATTATAAACTTGATACAGTTCATCGTTCAAATAATCTCCGCCAAAGTCAAATGCAATCTCATCAGGATAGTATTTTCGACCAGGCAGATAAAAGTCAATAAAGAAATTATTGGTTTGCAGACGCTCGATATACTCACCAAGTGCACTAGCCATGGATGCTTTGGAATGTATTCCCTTGCCGTTCGAATAGATATGCCTTGGCGCTTCAGTAGAAGCTATATTGACAGAATAACAGTATTCCAATGGATGTTTCTCTTCAGAAAAAAGCATTTTGCATTCAACATCAGCCAAAACAGCTTTCATTTTTGCAATGGATTCTTCAAGCGGCGCATTTTTGGATAAAAGGTTCATATATCAATTACTCTTTTTATATTAATTATCAGAGTATAGCCAAAAATTGCAAATCACTATATGACATTTTGACAAGAAACCAAACCATTTCCAAATATCACTATATAATATACAAAAAACGGATAATTATGAAGATACATTTGGATTTGGACTGCTATTTTGTATCCGCAGAACGCACAAGAAATCATAATCTTAAAGGCAAAGCCGTTGTGGTTGCAAAAGGCAGTGATAAAAGAATATTTGCAAATTACAAAAAAGCTGCGGTAATGCTAGGCGATACCGGTGCATTTAATAGTATATTTGAGTTTGAAAATAATCAGAATAGAACATGGCAGGATGAGTTTATAGATGAAGACGGGATCATACGCGGCATAGTCATAGCAAAAAGCTATGAAACAAAACCTTACGGCATCAAGACAGGCACTTCGCTAAAAGATGCGCTTATAATGTGTCCTGGGCTTAGAGTATTACCAAGTGATCATCTATTCTATCAAGAGTTGTCACAAAAACTAAGAAGTTTTTTAGAGCTTAAAATCCCGATGCTTGAACAGTATTCTATAGATGAGTTTTTTGGAGATCTAAGCGGATGGATAAAGCAAGAGGATACATTTGATTTTATAACAAATTTACGCGATGAAATAATGGATAGATTTGATCTGCCCATCACAATAGGGGCCAGTAAGTCCAAATGGATAGCGAAGCTCATTACAGATAAGGCTAAGCCTTTTGGTGTAAAGGTAGTGCATGACAAGGATATAAATGACTTTGTAAACCCTATCGGAATAGATGAGTTCCCTGGCATTGGTCAAGCATTGTCTAAAAAATTAAAGTCTTATTATATTAATACATTAGGAGAGCTAAAAGAAAGACCGAGACTGCTGGATGGATACGGCAAGATGGGTCAAAATTTGTACAAAAGAATATCTGGCATAGATAATGAACCCGTAGTTGCCCATAGCGATAGAAGAGCTATAAATATTAGTAGAAATTTTAAAGCCGTGTATGATAGAAACGAAATCAAAAGAAGAGTAATGATATTGGCAAGATACCTAAGTTATACAATTATGAAGCTCGGACTTAATCCTACTACCTTTTATTGTAAAATCAGATACGAACATGGATTGAAAAACTCACAATCTATTACCCAAGATAGACTATTTAACGAGAGATTTATGATAGATTTGACTTTACAGATTTTTGAAGAACTTGATATTTTCAAAAATTATAAGATACATTATATAGGAATAAGCGCATCAAACTTTACAAATAATAGCAATCAAAAAACATTTTCGCTTTTAGATTATCAAGAAGATAAAAAACAATCTTTGTTATCAAAGGGGTTATTAAAAATAAGAGATAAATATGGAATAGATACAATTCGTTATGGACGTGAGAGTATTTGTTAAGCCATAAACATTCAAGTTATGGCTTTAAAAGTTTTATTTCTATCCGAGACTCGATTGTATTATTTTGCAGGCGCAGCAGGAGCCGCAGGAGCTGATGGAGCGCCCATTGGGACAACAGGCGTGCTAGGCACTATGGTGTCTGCCACAGATCTATTGCTTTCTTTTGTATATATGTAAGATAGTGCCAATGTATTGATAACGAAAGCAATACCAAGTACGAATGTTACTTTTGCCAAAAAGCCCATAGGACCTTTTGCTCCAAATAGTGATTCATTGCTTCCGCTGTAAGCCCCAAGTCCTATGCTAGAGCTTTTTTGTAGCAATACCGATATAGTAATCGCGATTGCCAAGATAATTTGCAATATAAATAATGTAGATGCCATGGTTGTCCAATCAAAGTTTGGGTATAATTTTGGCGATTATATCAAAAAAATATTGAAAACAAGATGAACCAAGAAAATAGCCAATGAATATAACAAGAAAACACAATACAAGCGTAATTAGGGAGTTTTCTCGCTTTTCAAAAGATTATAACAGTTACAATCAGATACAAGCCCAAGTTGCCGAACAACTTATCCATAAGTTGCAACAAAAACATTATACAAGCATTGCAGATATCGGATGTGGCACGGGAGCAATATATAATCACTTGATAAATAATGAGATATCCTTTGATGCATTTGAAGCTCTTGACGCCTCAGAACAAATGCTTTTGCTTCATCCTAACGGTCAAAGGGTAACGAAGCGATATTTTGATTTCAATAAGCCTGAGGGGTTTGAAGATCTAAACAACAAATTTGATTTGGTACTTTCATCATCTGCCTTGCAATGGAGTAGAGATTTGGACTGGACCATATCGAAGCTCGCACATATAGGAAGCAGTTTTTATGGGGCTATATTTACAAGCAATACATTTAAAACTCTTCATGAAGCAGCATCAATAGCCTCTCCCATATACCCCTCCGAAGAGATAAAAAAAGTTTTTGATAAGTTTTACAAAGAGGCCAGGTATGATATATGCAGGTACAAGCTTTATTTTGATACAAAAAAAGAATTATTTAACTATATAAAAAAAAGTGGAGTTAGCGGAGGAGAGCAAAAACTTAGCTACAAGCAAACCAAAAAACTTATATTAGAATATCCATTGGATTATTTAGAGTTTGAAGTGTTGTTTATCAAGGCCGATTGTTAACTTTTGTTTTTTAATAAATTCTCTTTTTCTAGAGCGTATAATTCATATCTTATGTTTTTAAATCTTTCGGCAAGCTCGCTGCTCCAGATTTTGGAGGTTTCTTCTAGAACTCTAGCAGACTCTTGTGCTCGTTTATAGTTGGCTATAAGAATATCTTCAATGCTTGTGCGGTTCATTTCGCTTTTTGTGCTAGGACGAAGTACATCATTAACGCTATTGCGAGAAGAGAGAAGTTCTAGATATTTGTTTTCTATTTGGCATTGGTGCCTGAGGTTTTTTAGTTTAAGAGCCAAAGAGCCATTGTCATCGTAATATCTTGCAATATCTTCGATGACGCGGATACCTTCTTTGAGACGATTTAGATTGGCGTCAATGAGACGCACAATTTTTAAATCGTTTTTATTATTCATCTTTCCCAAATATACCAAGAAGCTGTAAAATCGCAGTAAACATATTTAGAAAATCAAGATACAACGATACAGCAGCATCAACAGGAGAATCGTATGCGCCATTAGCTATGTTTTGTGTATCATAGATAGTAAATATGCCAAAAAGCAATAATACCCCGGCAGTGATTACTACATGCATTATCGGGTTATGAAGTAAAAACATATTTACAAGCGAAGCTATTATAATAACTATAAGAGTGATAAATAGCGGTTTGCCCCAGCTTGAGAAATCACTCTTGCTATTGATTGCAAATAGACTTAATGCCCCAAAAAGCACAGCAGTCATCAAAAATGCGTTTCCTATAACCGCACCTTGCCCAGCACCAATAAGCATTGCCAAAATCGGAACAAGCGAAACACCTGTAGCAAATGTAAATGCAAAAAGAGCGGCTAAATTAAGCACAGGCTTGTTGCGTGTCATTCCTAATCCAAAAAAGATCATAAAAAGTTCAAAACCAAATATAAACCATCTATATTGCATAATTGCTTCTGCATAAGGCATTGTAGCATATGCTCCGGCCGCAGCAGCTATCATACTACCTGCTAATAATTGATATGTTTTCTTTATAAAGCCGACTGATGAACTTATAACTTGTGTTGAATAGGCTGATTGATAATTTCTATCGTATAGTGCCATTTAAATATCCTTAAATATTATATAAGTTATACGGTATGTATAACTATCGCAAGTATAGTGATAAACAAATAAATATGAGATTAAAAAAATATGCCAAAAAAATCTATCAGTTTTAAATATTTTTTGGCAGTCTTTATTTAATGATCATCGTATACATTATATATATTATTAAATTGCCTGGCTTATTGTTCTGTACCGTAAAAAAATTTTCACCTTTTTTACACTTTTCCGTAAAAAACCCTTGACTTATAAAGCCTTTGCTGCTATAATACGCGTCCACAAACACAGAGACCTTAACTGAGTTAGTTAAGAGAGTGAGAGTGTATGATCTTT
>JAQTLE010000002.1 GCA_028715055.1 Sulfurovaceae bacterium | reverse complement strand
CTATATCTTTTTATATCCCTGCCACGTAAAATCGGTCTTATAATTTCAGCAGATTTTGGATCCTCGGCTATAAGCTCATCTTTTTTCTTACCATCAATGATAAAGGCATCATTAAAACCAGTCAAGATGCCCCTGTAAATACTTATATCCCAATCTTTTAGTGGAGTGCCTATACGTTCTATCTTTTCTTTTATGCGTTGTTCTATCGGATTTAGTATTGTCCAACTATCAGATGTCATAAAGCTATTTTCACTTTTATGTTCGGCTATATAATTACTAAGATTATCAAATTTTGTTTTTACTATACATGTGGTAGTTTTGCCTATATTTTTCGACTTTTCACATATCAATATATTAGTATCAACCGTGGCAGTTTCAAATATTTTTTGCCCGGCAAAATCTATCAAGATAAGAGGATTTGTTTTTTTGGCGAAAAACCCCCTTAAGCTCTCGCCATATCCTGCACGCATCCATTTGTTGGAGGTAATATAACAAAGAATTCCATTTTCTTTAAGTAGTTTAATGCCCTGTTCATAAAAAAGACAATAAATATCGCCTGTTCTTTCAAATGTTTCAAAGCTTTCTATTTGTAGCTTTTTCTTAATATCTTCTCCAAATTTTTGAAGCTGAACATACGGTGGATTTCCTATCACTATATCAAAACCGCCCTCTTTAAGTACTTCTCCAAAGAAAAGTTTATATAAAAATAACTCTTTGGTTTGAAAGTTGTTTTTGAGAAGTTCTGCTAGTACTCTCCTGGCAGTATCGATATTATCACCGAGTGTCACTAAGGCATCTGATATTTTCTTTTTAGAGGTTGCGTTTACGCCAATAGCAAGCATTGTTTCACTTTGCTTATACCTGTATTCTTGCTCATCAAGATAGCTATTTATAATTTGATTGATAAGATTTTTTATCTCAGTTTTATCGCTTTGTTTTTTCGCTCCAGTAGTGTCACCATAAAACTCATGTATTTTTTTTGTAAGAATATCAAAAAGTTTTTCATCCAACAATGTCTGTTCTTGAGAGTCAAATAAATCTTTTGGTTTCTTCTCGGTTTTTTCGTAAATGTCACTAGGAATAATATCAAAACCGTTAATCGTTTCTATCAGACTATTGCCTTGCATTATCTTAAAATCAAGATTTGGAAGTGGACTTGGAACATCTTCGTCTACTGTGAGTGAAATCCAAAACCTAAGCTTTGCAATCTCCACCGCATCACCATCTATATCGACTCCATAGATAGAATTTTCTATAATTTCTCGCTTTAAATCTGCCAATGGTGTTTTATCCTCTAAAGACAGTCTGGTTTGCACTATCTCGTGAAGCATTCCCATAGGGAAAGCGCCACTTCCTATGGCAGGGTCAAGGACTTTTACAGTTTTAATTGCCTGGAGATGATCGGATTTATTTTCAAGATATTTCTCTATGGAGCTTTGACACATGTAGTGCACTATTTCTCTAGGTGTATAAAATGCTCCTTTGCCTTTTCGGTAGTTATCCTCCAAAAGATTTTCAAATACGCGCCCTAGCATCTCAGGATCGATTGCCACTTCGGCATCATCCATAGAACCTTCAATTATAGTAAAGTTATATCGATTAAATACATCAAATATATCTCCAAAAATATTATCATCAATAAAAACATTATCATCAATCGAACTGTTTTTATCAAAAAGACCACCATTTAAAAAAGGTATCTTGCATGCAAATATATCTGAATAGTCATCTTGTCGTTTGAGATTAAGCGTATCAAAAAATAGAGGATTTAATACTTTTGCATAAAAATTTTCAGGTTTATTTTTGTATAAATTTTCTAGGAATTTTTTGTCCCCATCGCCCCATTTCTCTTTTACACCAAGCCATCCTTTTTTTTGTAAAAAATACAAAAATACAATTCTACCAAGTAGTTTTTTGCTATAAGCATGGAGATTTTCTTCGCTTTCAAAAAGTCCTGTTTGAGATTTTAGATTTGTATTTACAAGCTCAAAGAGTTTCTTGTACTCTTCAAAAAATGCTTTTCCTACTGCTTCTACATTAAAGGCATTTTGTATCTCATAAAACTTTGGATATTTGAGGTCTTTTAGTTGCCCATATGCGGTTTTGGTAGGTATCCCAGCACCTAATACATAAGTATATCGCTTGAGATTTGTCACATTCACTTTGCCGGCATCGTATTCAAACCCTACGAATGATAATCTCCAAGCATCACTATCTTCATGAAAAAAAGAAGCTATAGCACCATCCAATACATCCATGAGGGCAAGTTTTTTGAGAATAGCATTGTATCCGACTCTCTTGTTCTCTATATTTGGTTCATGTGAACGAAACTCAAAAAAGCCTATCTCTTTGCCATCATCTAGCTGAACTTTGCCCAAATATCGATAATCCCGTATATGTTGCTTTTCGCTTTGGTTGAGCTCACTATCGTCATAATCTGTATCTCTAATCTCGGCACCAAATCTATCGGATATGAAAGATTCAAATGTCTCGGTAGCGTATTTGTTCTCTAAAAGTTCTTTTATATTCATATTAATTTCCTATGAATGTTTCTGAAAGAATCACTTGTATCTCTCTTTTAATTCGTTTCTTCTCATCTCCGCTGGATTGTAAACTATATTCATTTTGAAGCTTATCAAATCCAGCTGATATTTCGTATGCTGGTTTCTTTTCCAAGGCTACGATCTTCTTGCCAAGATTTAACAATTTGCCATCCTTGATAGTCTTTTTGAAAATAGCATTAACTTCTTGACTTATAATACCCTTGTTAAACCACTCTTTGAGTAATCTTAATGCTTTTTTATCTATCGAATTAACAACTTTGGTAGCTTCTTGTATTTGTACTATTTTGGAGAGTTCATCATCATAATGCTTGACTGCTTGTGACACTTGAGTATAATGGAATGGTTTAAGAGGTATTATGCCACTTATGCGTGTAGAGACTTTAAGGTGTTTTGCCATCTTTATAAAACTCACCGGCTCACATCTGTCATCATCTACAAAATAATAACCTTTTGCTTTATCATTTTTGATAAACACAAAAGTTGCATCTCTTACAATGTCATCTTTTCGCTGTACTCTTATCTTGATGGGAAGATTTGTTATAGCTTTGAACTGTGCAGGATGAGATTCTTTGAATTGCCTAATCTCTTCAAGGAAGCCTAGCTCTTCGTCTATGTCTTCACTTATGTCTTCAAACAATCCAACAGAGCCTACCTCTTCATCTTTACTATAAATCTGATTATCTTCTCCGAATGTAGAGTGGAATGTTTGAAGTTTGACATAAGCTTTTTTGGAAAGTTCAATAAGTCTATCACTTGCAGCTGATGGTATAAAGTTATTGATATATATTTTGTCATGCTTGGTGCCTATACGATTAATCCGTCCTATACGTTGCATGAGTCTTGTTGCATTCCATGGAATATCGTAGTTGTATATGATATTACTGCGATGCATATTGACGCCTTCACTCAAAGTGTCGGTTGTGATAATAACATTGTAATCATTTTTTTGTTTTTTCTCATCGTAATTGGCATCAAAGTTTTCTCTAATAATATCTTTGAGTTTATCACGGTTATCGCCATGAACACAAAGTACTTTGAACTCTTTGAGAGCATTTTCTAGATAAATCGCTGTCTGCTTAGACTCTGTAAATACTACCATTTTTTGATTATGATGTTTGGTGAGTATCTCTTTGAATTTATCTAGTTTAGGGTCAATGTCTACTTTTGCCCACATCTCATTTAGATTTTTTATGATAATCAATTCTTTTTCGAGCTTCTCTTTGTAGCCTTCCTGAAAATCAGATGCTTCAAATATTTTGACCTTGCCATTATCGAACATTTTATCTATTTTCTCTTCTGCACTCTCTTCATCGTCAAGAATGTCAAAGATATTGACTTGAGAGCCTAGTAGTATTCTATTGTTTTCAAACATATCTATTAACCCTGATAAGTGAGTTTCTTGTCTTTTGAGTGTGGATTTGAATGCAAAAAATGAACTCTCAAAACGCTTGATGAGCATATTTCTCATCAAATTTGCAAGCTCTAATGCTCCCTTCTCAAATATGTTTTCACTAACATTGCCATATTTTTCTCTAAACTCTGGCTTTATATATCCCAAAATCTTATATCGTTCATATTGTAGTTTATCGATAAGTATTTGGGATGTCTCATAAAAAATCTTCACAAGCTCATCGTTCATCTCATAAGCCACTTCTACTACCGGCTCGACATCTGGAATCTTGAGTCCTTGCTCATCTATATCTCGTGCATACATAGGGTGTGTTTGGATATCTGTTCTAGTTCTTCTCACCATCACTTCACGCAATATTGACTCACGAACCCTTAGTGAAAGTTCTTTGAGCTTTTGTGTATCTATCAACTTATTGTCCCTGCTAGGGGCTATGATATTTTTATATTCCTTGTCTATCTTGGCAAAGAAGGTCTCTAAATTTGGGAATGAAGCTATCGTGGAATTTCTTTTGTCTTGAAATAAGTATAATTGATTAGCAATATCCATGGGTCTGTTATTTAATGGTGTAGCCGATATAAGTATGACTTTTTTCTTGTATTTGATTTGTTCTTTGCATATTCGCTCAAGCTCTTTGTATCTACTCGTAGCATAGTTTTTAAATTTATGTGATTCATCTATGATGACTAATTCATATCTAGCAGTATCTCGTATGATCTCTAGTTTTCCTAATGACTGAATATCATAATGACGAATAGTACCGATTTCAAACTTTTCAAAAGTCTCTTTCCACTCTTTTTGAATCGATGGCGGTGCAATAACAAGCACTTCACCTCGTATGTCAAATAAAAGCTTTTTTACTATCATAGCAGTGGTAACTGTTTTGCCAAGACCAACTACATCTGAGAGAAAAAATCCATTATGTTTTTTGATCTTGGAAAGTCCTTCTGTAACTGCATCAAGCTGATATGCTAGCTTCATAAAACTTTTTGGTAAATTCCAAACTACATTTGGATCATAATCTATCCTGTCATCAAAATGCTCTATTAGAAATTTGATATATAGTTCATAAGGAGTTATCTCTTTCAAGTGAGATTTTGCCTTTATGCTGTTCACATCTTTTTCTGTAATTTCTATAGCACTTGCCCATAAATGATTAAATTCTTGAAGTGCAAAATCTATATCATCACTATCTCTAAGCTCCACATTGAATTCATAATTTTGTGATAGTCCATTCTCGGTCAAATTTGATGAACCAGTAATAACGGAACCTCTATGCTCTACACTACCATCATGTCTAACAATCTCATCTTCTCTTAAAATATAGATTTTTGAATGTATATTTTTGTTTGGGGATATACGAATCTCAATCTTTTTGTCTGCCATCATTTGTGCAAAAATGTCTATGCTCTCATCTACCTCTTGAGAATATGCTTCATTGTTGATTCTTCTAAGTTGCTGATCGACAAAGCGATTGCTCATTTTTTCAAAATCTGTAAGATTTAGTTTCACGCCTCGCTCTTTAGCTTCAAGAGTCATTTTATCTATATCTATCCCGACAAGTATTCGTCCATGATTGATATCTTTTAGCAAAGCGGCAATCTTCATAAAACCGCTTATTCTAAAATATCCTATGAGAAATTCTAGGTGTGAGATGCCTTTGTGATGAGTGAGAATATCTTTTAAGCGATTTTCTAAAGTATTATTATCTCTATTTGTAAAAAATTTTGAACTCATAAAACAACCACCATCTTAAAAATTAGTTTTATTTTATCATTTTGTCATAAAGTCCTTGTTTAAAAACTATATGTCAAAATCTAAGATTACCCAATAGATGTTTTGGATCATATTTTAATTATTAAATAAAATTTTTATATTTAAGCAATATGGATTGCCACACTTCGTTCGCAATGACACAAGCTCACCACGAACAGTTTGATATTTATCCTAGTAATGTCTTGACTATCTGATTTATCCGGCCGCCGTCTGCGCTTGAACCTATTTTATCTTTGGCTGCACCCATGACTTTACCCATATCTTTCATAGATGTTGCACCTGTAGCTGCGATGATCTCTTTTAGTATAGTTTCTAGTTCGCTATCGCTTAATTGTTTTGGCAGATACGGCGCGATGATAGCTAGTTCCGCATCTTCTTTTTCTACCAGATCCATCCTGCCAGCACTTGCAAATTGCGCTTTTGCTTCTTCTCTTTGTTTGGCATATTTGGCTATGAGCTTGATCACTTCCTCGTCATCCAATTCTCTTCGCTCATCTACTTCTATTTGTTTTATCATGGTTTGGATATTGCGAAGCGTGTCCCTTTTGGCATTTTCTTTGGCTCTCATTGCTTCTTTGATAGCTTCTTTTATCTCTTCTTTTAAGCTCATATCTTTTCCTTGTTATTCGTAATTTGAAGATGATTATACTATAATCTCATTTATGATTTTGACAATTGCCGACACCCGGTTAGATACCACACATATTACCAATCTTTATCCTGTAGCCATCGTAGAAACAGGAGAAGAAAATGAAACTACACATATCAGTCTAGAATGGCTAGAAACAGAAGGAATCGGCAAGGTTGTAGTGGCCGGTTATGCCATCGTAGTCAGTCTGCAAGATGGCACAAAAAAAGATTTTTTTTACCATACAAAAGAAGAGTTAAATAAAGAGATCGTTTCCATACAAAATCAATTTATTTCCAAATAAAATTCTTTTTTCTTTAGTTTTAAGTTTAATTCACCTATTATAATAAATAAATGTTCTTTGGAGTTTTCATGTCATTTTTTCAACTTGCACTTTTTTTATTGGCAGCTATTATTTTTTATGTATTCTTTAAAAAGCTTATTGCGGGAGATTATCCCAAAAGAGGCATAGATTATGAAGCTGTATTGAATGATGATCAAATAGGCGGCGTATCATCTCCGGATAAGATATTTTCTAAGCCAAAACCAAATATCAGCAGGTTGGATGAACTTTTAAAAATAGCCGATGAGTCTGTGGCCAAAGGAGATTTTCTAGAAGCCAAAAAAGCTTTGCAGAGCGCATCGATCGTTGATAAAAAAAATATCGGTGTACTGCAAAGACTAGGGTATCTGTATCTTCAAGACAATAACCTTGAAGAAGCAAAAAAATGCTATGAAGATATTTTAACAATAGACAAGGACAATGACCTTGCCTATGGTGCATTGGCCAATATTTTTCACAAAGAAGATAAAAATGATGAAGCTATAGCTTATCACGAAAAAGCAATAGCACTAGATTCTCGTTATGCTTCGAATTATTTTAACTATGCCAATACTTTACATGATCTAGGACGCAATGAAGAAGCGCTCGCAAATTATAAAAAAGCACTTGAGTTGGATAGTTCACTAGATGATGCCAGGATGATGATAGACAAACTCTCTTAAAGGAGCCATGATGAATGATCGTTGTTTTGTAGAGCAAATCGCAACAAATGATATACTTTTGCATGTGACAAATGTTTGCAGCATGTGTTATGCTTTTTTGGAAGAGGGTGCAAATATATATTATGATATGCATCATTATCGCTACTTGTGCGAATCATGCAAAGAGGAACTTGCCAGCCAGATGAACGAAGAATGCGAGATAGAAAGTGACGATGTCGGATTATTCGTTTAATTATCCGCAATGTATTTAATAGCGTTCAAATAACTTAAACTATTTAATTTTGTGCCTTTGTATGCTATATCGAATGCTGTTCCGTGGTCGACAGAAACTCTCAAAAACGGCAGGTTAAGAGACACATTTATACTCTCATCAAAATATAGAGCTTTTAGAGGTATTAGTCCCTGATCGTGATACATAGCAATATAATGATCAAAATTTGCTCTAACTTTTGGCGTAAATGCAACGTCAGGCACTAACGGCGAAGTAAATATATTTCTGCCGATATGATCGTGTGCTTGTTTGATAGCTTCTTTAATGATGCTCTCTTCATTTCCAAGCACTCCGTCATCTCCTGCATGAGGATTCAATCCCAGTACGGCTACATTCTTTGACGGTTTTGCAGTATTATAAAAATCTATCAAAAAACGGGTCAGATCTTTTTTGTTTATACTTCCTGCAACGTTTTTTAAGGGAATGTGCTCAGTAAAAAGCGCCACGAACATTTGCGGGCATCCAAGCATCATAATAGCATCGGCATCGCAAAAATCTCTTAATGCGTCCGTGTGCCCTTTGTAATTTACACCGGCTAATTCCCATGCTTTTTTGTGTATAGGAAGCGTGCATATAGCATCAACTTCTTTTGCTTTGGCTAATTTTACAGCATGCTCAAAAGAAGCATAACTGTATGCACCGCTTTGCTTGTCTACTTCGCCGGCTTTGATCTCGAAATATGGAGCTACGGCGTCAACCGTTTGAAAGTCATCAGGAATTGGTAATTGCAATTTGTCACTTGCTTTTTTTAGCATATTTTTATCTATACAGTATAACGGTGAAACGATTTTTGATATTTCATTATGATTTCTAAGTATGAGTTCTATGCCGATACCGTTTAGATCTCCGACGCTTATGGCTACTTTTTTCATCTTTTGATCAAACTTTTCATATCCAGTATTGCTTTTTCAAGCCCGGTAAAAACGGATCTGGCTATTATGCTTTGCCCTATATTGAGTTCTTCAATATATTTAATATCGACAATTGCTTGTACATTTTGATAATTTAGTCCATGCCCCGCGGCTACTTTTAGACCCAGTTTGTAAGCATACTCACTGAGAGCTGATATCTTGTCAAGTTCGTCTTTTAGTTTTTGCTCCAATGTTTTTCTTGGCAGTTCGAGTTCTTTTATGCTATGGTTTGAATTGGCCAGATTACTATACGCCATAGCATAGATGTTGGCATAAGTGCCTGTGTGAAATTCTATCCATTTTACTTCGAGTTCTTTTGAAGCTTCGATCGCTTTTTTGTCAGGGTCTATGAAAAGTGAGACTTCTATGCCGTTTTCGTGCAATCTTGATATAGCTTTTTGAAGTCTTGTGATATCGCCTGTTACAGCCAATCCGCCTTCTGTGGTTACCTCTTGTCTTTTTTCAGGCACAAGCGTAACGCGGTGAGGCTGAAGAGAACAAGCTATATCTATCATCGAAGGTTCGATAGCACACTCAAGATTTATAGGTAATTGAGAAAGGGATATGATATTTTTTGCATCATCGTCGTGCATATGTCTTCTGTCTTCTCTTAGATGTATAGTGATTTGATCAGCGCCTGCTAATTTACATATACTTAAAGCATCAAGCGGATTTGGGTCATTTATCTTTCTAGCTTCTCGCAAGACTGCTATATGATCTATGTTTACACCGAGTTTCAAAATTTTGCCTTATATTTTTATTGTATTATATCAAAAATTCATTATGAGCTATGCCCGTTCTCCCAAGATGCAATAAAGTAAAAATCGGCATCATCGATATATCAAAATAATCTACACGGCAACCTTAAATTAACTATAATAATTTTTGATGTATAATATAATATTGTATTTATTATAAGAAAGTTTATGCAGATAGGAATAAGGGGTAAAAATTATCCTACTGCAATTATGGATTTATATGAAATACTTAAAATTATAAAATGTTTTTAAAAAGGGATGTGGATGAGTTGGGCATGGGTTTGGTTGATACTTTCTACATATTGGCTGCTAATTTTAGGTATTATCGGTCTAATAAGTGCAGCAGTGTGGGCATATCATAATTGGGATGATGTGACATTTTGGAAAATGAATTTTCTTTACAGATGGTCAAAAATTGGCAGAATGAATACTCATCAGACAAGTTTAGTAAGAGATGAAGAGAGTGGTTGGTATGACGGAGAAAAAAGGCTTTGCGAAGATTTTTATCCTAGATACAGCAGATTTGCAAATGCAACAGAAAAAACATATGAAAATTGTAAAAGCT
Source organism: Sulfurovaceae bacterium (assembly GCA_028715055.1). Taxonomy (GTDB): domain Bacteria; phylum Campylobacterota; class Campylobacteria; order Campylobacterales; family Sulfurovaceae; genus BN30871. Next base: position 369,382 of record JAQTLE010000002.1, on the reverse strand, counting down.
ATTTAAGCAAGGCAAATGAAATAGGCAGAAGTTTACGCCCATTTTGGCTGTGGATAGTTTTGTGGATATTCGTGGTAGGGGAAGCAACGATATTTGCAAAGCTTATACTCTCATTTCAAGGCGAACTTTCGAATAACGATATCAAATGGATATCTGTTGTTATAGCTTTTTTATTGGCTATGGTCTTGTTGTTTTTGACAGACAAGAGCGGCCACGAGCTGTATACAAATAGTCAAATAAAAAAAATAAGAATATGGTACAGTGAAGATCAAAATGATACAAATAAACTTTTAAGGCCAAATCTTAATGTGCGGCTTGATAATAATGATATAGATGACAACGCACCTGATTATCAGCAAATGTTGAATCGTATAAAACTTACAAACGCATTCGTTAAGCCTACTTACTGGTGGACTATAGGTACCTTGAGCGTTATCGCGTTTATAGCTATAGCCGCGTTTGTCGAGAGAGCATCGTTGAATATGGATATGATAGAAGAGTCAGCAAGCGGAGCATATATGAGTTATCTCTTTTATTCTGTAGTATTTTTGGCGATACAAGCTATGGGAATAGGGATAGGATATCTCTATGGTTTTGCAAGCAAAGAAGGACTCAGAGCGTGGCGTATAACCCATCGGTATGTAAGTGCAGAAGATTATTTGCATTATCCTCACAGAGAGGCAGACAGGGTTGCCCAGTTGGCACAAAATAGATTAGGGCACTTGCAAAAATACATCTTAAACAAGTTTCCGGAAAGCAATGATGAAAAAACATTAGCAAAAATGCATGCCAGAACATTTAAGGCTTATATTGAAGAACAAGGCAAAAAAGCATGAAAAAATATTTGATGGCGTCTTTGGCAGCACTGATGATGTTATCGGGCTGTGGCGGCAAAAAGACCAAAGATGAAGTTATAGGTTCAAATCAAAGCTGTTATGAAAAGTATGGCTTAAAAGAACAAGGCGAACATGGATTGCATAATACTTTTGTACTCATAGATCAAACGACAGTATTTGATGATAAATTGGAGCAAAATTTATTAGAAAAAATAAAACCGCTTTTTGCAGTAGGCAGCAGTTTTTCACTCATAAAGTTTTCTACATTTTCACAAGAGCATTATACAAGCGTAGTAGCTGAGACATATGTAGATAAGCCTATGCCGCAGGATCAAGAAGATGATACCCCGATAGGTAAAGTCAGAAAATTTAAAAAATGTCTTGATCAGCAAACGCAAGCTATAAATACAGATATTCCTTCAAGCATATCTCAAACTCTTCGTGAGTCCAATACCTCAATTGATCAATCAGAGCTTCTTAAAAGTTTCCAAGATATTGCATCTAGTAAAATCGCACAATCTACAGCTCATGACAAAATTCTTATCATAGCCTCCGATATGCTTGAAAATTCCAGTGTCACATCGTTTTATGCTAATAACAAAGTAAGAGATATCAATCCTGTCCTTGAGCTTGAAAAAGCCAAAAAAGCCGAGCTGTTGGCTGATTTTAAGGGCGCTAGAGTTTACGTAATAGGTGCAGGATTGGTTGTAGGTAAAAACAACAAAAGATCCATCAGTGCCATAAATCATCTTAAACAATTTTGGCAAATGTATTTTGAGGCCTCAAATGCCAAACTGGAAGGTTTTGGCGAACCTGAATTGCTAGAAACCATAAGCCCAAAAGATTAAAATGAAGTTTAAATCAAAGGATTTTCACGCAAATAAAGAGTGGTGGTTTGCTGTAATTTTTTTGTTTCTAGGCTCTATGCTGCTTTTGGCTTTATACATGACTTTCGAGATGAAATTCATGATATATCTAAGCGGCTTGTCATTTTTTGTATTTGCCAACACTCTTGTGGGGTGGAAGTATTTTAAATGGTTTGTGTTGGAGTCTATATGGTTTAGGATACTTTTAGCCGTTTTGTTTTTTGGCTGGATCGCATCTCCTTATATCAAAAGCTATCTTCGATACAAAGATGATTATACACATTTGGAAAATTATCTTCAAACCACAGCGTCAGACAGCCATAATACAAAAGATAGCAATAATACTGACACAATAGAAGAGAAAACAGTAAAAAATATAGAGATAAAAGCGAAATTTATAGAAAATATATGCGATGAAGAGTTTTGTCGTTTGTATTTTTCCGATAAAGATGGCAAGAAGATGATTTTTTTGAGCAAATACAACAAGAAATATGAAAAACTAAAAAAAGATAAAGTCTATAAAATACTGTACGATGCCCAAAAAACATTTGCCGAGGAATATAGATTTATAAAAAAATTTAAAAGAGACAAAACAACTAGAATTTCTTCGTATACAAATATAGATGATGATTTTAATAAAGAGACTGTATCGCTTGTATCTCAAAACGGTGAAAACAATAAAACTTTTAGTTTAACCAGGGGAGTTTTGGCTTGCCGATATAGTTACATTAAAAATGGTGATACAATTTCTATCAAACGTAACTGCAACGAAAAAAAACAAGATATATCAAATGATGACCCGGCAAAATCACCCCTAACGACTTACATCAAGGCATATTCTATAATGAATAAAAATGCCAGCTGGGAAGCAGGTGAGCAGATCATATCTACAACCAATTCCAGAGGCACCAAAATATACTGTCTTGGAGATATGAGTGTTTGCAAAACAGAGTACGAAGTTAATGGACTATAAACATCTCTAACCAATTATATGGTAAAATTCGCGTAATTATAATTAATAGATAAAAGGTTTGCATATGGCAAAAAAAGAGATAAAAAAAGCAGTATTAGCATACAGCGGCGGGCTTGATACCAGTATAATACTTAAATGGCTTCAAGATGAATACGGCTGTGAGGTTGTAACTTTTACAGCTGATCTAGGGCAGGGTGAAGAGGTTGAGCCTGCTCGTGCTAAAGCTATCAAGCTCGGGATCAAACCGGAAAATATATTTATCCTTGATTTACGTGAAGAATTCGTAAAAGATTTTGTATTTCCTATGTTTAGAGCCAATGCAATTTACGAAGGCGAATATTTGTTAGGTACTTCAATAGCCAGACCTCTTATAGCCAAAAAACAAATAGAAATAGCTGCCCAAACAGGTGCTGACGCAGTAAGTCATGGAGCAACAGGCAAAGGTAATGACCAAGTTAGATTCGAGCTTGGCTACTTGGCTTTAAATCCTGATATCACAGTTATTGCACCGTGGAGAGAATGGGATCTAAATTCAAGAGAAAAACTTCTTGCTTATGCAAAAGAAAACGGCATAGAGATATCACAAAAGCATTTGGATGAAAATGGTAATCCTGCTGTAAGCCCATACTCAATGGATGCTAATTTACTTCATATATCTTATGAAGGACTTCATTTGGAAAATCCAAATAATGAACCGGAAGAAAGTATGTGGTTATGGACAACTTCACCGGAAAATGCCCCTGATAAAGCAGAGTATATAACTATTACATATAAAAAAGGTGATCCTGTGGCTATAAACGGGGAAGAGATGAGCCCTGCAACTTTGCTAAAAACTCTAAATGATTACGGTAACAAACATGGCATAGGAAGAGTCGATATAGTTGAAAACAGATATGTCGGAATGAAAGCCAGAGGATGCTATGAAACTCCGGGCGGTACTATTATGCTAAAAGCACATAGAGCTATCGAATCCATTACTTTAGATCGCGAAGAAGCACATCTAAAAGATGAACTTATGCCTAGATACGCCAAATTGATATATACAGGTTATTGGTGGTCACCTGAAAGAAAGATGCTTCAAGCAGCTATTGATGCCACTCAAGAGAATGCAAATGGCGAAGTAAGACTCAAACTTTATAAAGGCAATGTAATGGTAGTCGGTAGAAGTTCGGCCAATTCTCTATATAGTGAAGCGCATTCTACTTTTGAAGAAGATCAAGTATATAATCAAGCCGATGCAGAAGGGTTCATCCGACTTAATGCACTTAGATTTATTATAGAAGGCAAAAAACAGCCTGAGCGTATCAAACAAATAATAGCTACAAAATAAATATTATAACGCATAGGTAACCTATGCGTTATATGCTTTTTACTAACTTTTTAAAATTTTATCTATTTTATCAGCTATTGCAGACGGCTTAAATGCTGCTATATTGTCTTTAAAAATTAAGTATGGAAGAAGTTCTAGCAATAGATATACCACTCCAAGCAATGGATAAAAAAAACGATATTCAACAAAAAAACTTCTATGTGTATATCTATCAATAAACCACTCTTTTGCTCCTTTTGCTCCATGCTCAAAAAGTAAAAGCTGCATAGCAAAAATAAGCCCCCATGATGCATACGTGATGCCGATCATAATTAATGCTATTTCTACACCAAAAATAGCCATAATTATAGATGCAATTATGGCTAAAAATATAGCAAAGGAACTAAAGCCAAGAATCGCAACTACTACCAAAACACTAAATACAAATAGTAAGCTACCCATAGTCATAAAAAGTTCAAGATATGACATCCTCTCGCTAAATGACGGGCTAAATATAGCTCCGGCCAAAGTAATAGCAAAAATTAATACTATTATCAAAGCAAGCCAAAGATAATTTTTCATTTAAAATCCTTAATCTAGTCCATATAAAGATATAAGACTTTTAAGCTCAGGTTTTTTACCCAGCCATTCATTGTATAGTTCGCGCATATCGCGTTTGCTTCCTTGTGATAATATGCATGCTTTGTACTCCTTTGCTTTTGTTTTATCAAAACCGCCGGTTTCATCGATGCAGGCAAAAAATGCATCAGCGCTTAAAACCTCAGCCCATTTATAACTATAATAGCCAGCCGCATACCCGCCGGCAAAAATATGGCTAAAGCTATTTTGAAATTTATTATAAGAAGGTGGAGTTATCAAAGAAGTAGTTTTTCTGATATCATCAAGCAATGCTTGTATCTCATTATTTGCATGAGGTTTTAGATGAAGCTTGATATCGAAAAGAGCAAATTCTACTTGTCTTAATATTCCAAGAGCTGCTTGAAAATTTTTGCCGGTTTCTATTTTGGCTAAAAGCCATTGCGGTATTGCTTCTTTTGTTTCGTAGTGAAACCCAAATGATTTAAGCACATTGGCTTGATAGGCAAAATTTTCTAAAAATTGAGAAGGAAATTCTACTACATCCCATGCAACACCGTTTATCCCGGAAAGAGACCTTTCGTTGCTGCTGCCAAAAATATGATGCAAGGCATGCCCCATCTCATGAAATAATGTTACTACATCATCATGTCTTAATAAAGAAGGCGACTTGTCGGTAGCCGCCATAAAATTACATACTATAAATGCAGAAGCAAGGTGTATATTTTTTTTGCTATCGATAAAATGTGTTTCAAAATCATGCATCCACGCTCCGCCTCTTTTTTGCGCTCTTGCTTCAAGGTCGAAATACAATCTAGCCATTATGGAATCATTTTCATAAATATCATACACCTCTACGCTTTTATCCCATAAATTCATATCTATTTTTTGAAATCTAACATCAAAAAGCCTTGATACAAGTTCAATTAGTCCATTTAAAACATCTTCTTTTTTGAAATATACCTGCGTCATTGTCTCGTCAAAATCAAATAACTCTTTTTTTAGTTTTTCGGTATAGTAGCTTACATCATAGCTTTGTAATGTGTCTATGCCATCAAGTTTGTTAGCAAAACTTTTTAGCTCTTCTAACTCTTTTTGGGCATATGGCCTAGCTATATCTATGATTTTTTCTAAAAATTCAATTACTTCTAACGAAGATGATGCATCTCTTCTCTCTAAAGCATAATCGGCATAATTGTCAAATCCTAATAATTTTGCTTCCTCTTGTCTCAATGATAGTATTTCATCAATAATTTTTGAATTTTCAGGTGCTCTTGTTGTATAAGCTCGGTAAAGAGTCTCTCTGTATGAACGATTTGGCCCGTATGTCATATAAGCTAGATAACTTGGCATTTGCAGTGTAAATTCATATATAGTTTTTCCATTTTCTACTTTACGAGCCGAGATTAAATTTGCCTCAGGAATACCTTGTATATCCTCTTCATTCTCTATTTGTAAAACAAATGCATTTGTAGCATCAAGCAAATTTTGGGAAAATTGATTGCTTAATGTACTTAGTTTGATATCTATCTCTTCAAGCCGCTGTTTTATTTCTATCGGTAGCGTCACACCTGATAGGCGGAATTCTTTAAGGCTTTCATTTATCACTCTTTGTTGTTCTTGTGAATCTGTTGTTATAGTTTGTAATTTTTCAAATAGTGTTTTATTTCGAGCAAGCTTTGTGTAAAATTCAGATAGTATCGGCAATGAATCTTCATATGTTTTTTGAGTTATTTCAGAGTTCATTACACTATTTAGGTGACTGAGTGGCGTGAAAAACAATGATAGTTCTTCATCAAGCTCTTGAATGGGTTTGAGTATTTCATTATATTTTAAAGAACTGTTGGCAATCAACTCTTCTACTTTGCAATTGTATTTATTTATCAGAGTTTTTAGTTTTTCCGTGAAGTTGCTATAATTTGGTTCTTGAAAATCATTAAACATTTTAAAAATACCTTTTTGCGCGGATTATAGCATAATTTTAAAATCATTTTTTCTCTTATATATACACAATTATTAAAATTACATCTCCATTAAGATACAATAACACAAATATCATTTCAAAAAGGTATAAGATGATTATTATCCCGGCTCGTATAGGTTCTTCTAGATTTCCAAATAAAATATTAGCAGATATTGGCGGCATACCAATGGTAATTCGTACAGCAAAAGCAGTGGAAAATATAGATGATGTTTTAATCGCCACTGATAGCATTGAAGTGATCGAACTCTCCCAAAAACACGGATTTAATGCAATAATGACTAGTCAAAATCATCAAAGCGGCACTGATCGTATTTATGAAGCAGCCAGCATAGCTAAACTTAAAGAAGACGAGATCGTAATTAATGTTCAAGCAGATGAACCGTTTATCGAGATAGATGTTGTAAAAGCTATACATGAACTTACAAAATCAAATGCCCAAGATGACTCCGTATTGATGAATTCATGCTACAAGATCTTAAATTCCAGCGAAGCAGATGATCCTAATCTTGTTAAAACAGTACTTAGTGAGAAAAATATAGCATTATATTTTTCTCGTGCTAAAATACCATACCCTAGAGACCATCATTTTGATTCCTATAATGGCCACATAGGAATTTATGGGTTTACGATGAAAGGATTGAAGACATTTTGCGGATTGCCATCAGCACCGCTAGAACATATAGAAAAACTTGAGCAATTAAGAGCCTTGTATCATGGCTATCGTATTGCTATGGTTGAAGTTGAGACACAAAGCTTTGGCATAGATACGCCAGAAGATCTAGAACGTGCCTTAAAATGGCATTCGCTCTAGATTATAGACATATATAGCATTATCCGTTATGCAGGATAATAAGGATACTTATTATCAGGCTTTCGCAGCTTTACCCAAATCCCACATAGGCATAAAGATTCCAAGTGCCATAAGCAAAACCAGACCGGCAATAAAAACCATCATTATAGGCTCTATATAAGTGCTTAGGTTATCTATGATATCTTGAAACTTCATATCGTAATATTGTGTTATTTTGCCTAGCATTTTATCAAGTTGGCCACTGGTTTCTCCTGCTCTTAGCATTTGAAGAAGCATATTTTCAAAAAGCTCGGTTTGTTCAAATGATTCGGAAAGACTTAGTCCCCGTTTAATATTTATGTTTACACTTTCAAGTTTTTGCTTAATAGCATCATTATCTACCATGCCAAGTGCTGTTTGCAATGCTTCTAAGACAGGGATGCCAGAGCGTATAAGTTCACCAAAAACAAGTGTATATTTATGCATTGTGGAGAGAAATATAACTTTATTTATAAGATAAAATCTTTTATTTATAAGCAATTTATCCATAAACATTTTGAATTCACTATTGTTTTTATAAAAATAGATCACAGCATAGATGCTAGCAATGAAAGCTATGATTATATATAAACCATAATTACTCATCACATTTTCTATGCCTAAAAGAATTCTTGTTGGAAGTGGTAATTCTGTTTTGAATTGTTCAAAAATCTCTTTAAATTTAGGAACAACTACAACGATCAAAATCGTAAAGGCAATTGCCATTGCAGTTAAAGTAATAAGAGGATAACGAACAGCTTTTTTGAATTTTGTTGCATTGTCTCTTACATTTTCCAAAATATTTGCTAATTTTTCAAAAGAAGCAGAGATGCTTCCGGTTCGTTCTCCAAGTTTTGCCATGGCAAGTGCAACATATCCAAACTCTTCACGATATTTTTCCATGGCATCTGAGAGACTTCTGCCGGCATCTATGTCATTACTAATATTTCTATATATTTCCGCAAGTTGATCATTTTGCGTATTGGATGCTATATCATTCAGTGCATCATGGATAGGAATCCCTGCGTCAGTCATTACGGATATTTGGCGGATGGTTGAGATTTTATCGTCGATGTTTATTTTTTTCTTGAATATCTTTCTAAACCAAGATATAAGATCTTCAAATACAACGCCAACAGGAGCAGAAGTGGGTTCTATTTTGGTAATAATTGCATGTGGAAATTTTGATCTGATCTTGGCTTTTGCTACATGTTTATTGTCAGCTTCAACAAGTTCTATCTGTTTTTTTCCTTTGTGCAAAATAGATATATTAAAGTAATTCATACTAAAGCCTTACTACTCTATATATTTCTTCAATTGTTGTTCTGCCTTCAAGTGCTCTATGTATACCATCTTCGAACATAGTTACAAAACCTTCAGATAACGCTTGAGTTATCATTTCTTCTTTCGAGGCATTGCTTGCAATCATGCGAGTAAATTTTTCACTGATAATCAATACCTCAGATATCATTTCTCGTCCCAAGTATCCGGTTTGACGGCATTCTTTGCATCCGGCACCTTTGTAAAATACCGGATTTGGAGGTAGATATTGCGCCAATGCTTTTAATGTATGTTCCGGTACTTCATCTACGGTTTTGCAGTAAGGACAAATTTTACGTACTAGTCTTTGTGCTTGTATGGCTATTAATGATCCGCTAACTAGATAGCTTTCTATTCCCATATCCAACATCCTAGTAATTGAACTGATTGCATCATTTGTATGCAGCGTAGATAATACCAGATGTCCGGTAAGTGCAGCTTGGATAGCTATACGCAATGTCTCTTCATCTCTTATTTCTCCTATCATGATCTTGTTAGGATCTTGTCTAAGAATAGAACGGAGAGCAGTGGAAAATTCAAGTCCAACATGCGGATTAACTTGTACTTGTTGAATGCCGTTCATTTGATATTCTATTGGATCTTCTACGGTAATAATTTTATCTTTTACATCTTTTATGGCATTAATTGCACCGTAAAGTGTAGTCGTTTTACCGCTCCCGGTAGGTCCTGTTACAAGAACTATGCCATATGGTACCTTGATCGCCTCGGAAAATTTATCGTAAGATATAGAGCTCATGCCTATCTCTTCTAGTTTCAATAAAACTTTTGTTTTATCTAAAATTCTCAAAACTATAGATTCACCATAAAGTGTTGGCAAGCTTGATGCTCTGAAATCAAATTCTCTATTGCTTATTGTTGCCCCAAAACGACCATCTTGCGGTTTTCTTTTTTCAGCAATATCAAGATTAGCAAGCAATTTTACTCGTGAAGATAAAGGCGGAAAGATATCTTTATCAAAAGAAAAACTTTGCTTTAGCATTCCATCTATCCTCTCTCTTACTAAACAGCTTTTTTCCATTGCTTCAATATGAATATCACTGGCACCTGCATATATTGCAGATTTTAGGATGATATCTATAAGTTTTAAAATAGCAGAAGACTCTCCTCTTGTGACATCTATATTATTTTGGGTTAGGTCTCTTCTTATTTCATTGATAATATTTTTTATGCTTTCATTTGTTTCCAATCTTTGAAGATTTTGGATTACTTGTTTTGGTCTAGATATTGCTACAATAACAGGCTTTTTCGGAAATAATCTTTGAATAGCATCTTGAGCCTCCAGATCAAATGGATCAGCAAAAACTACAATTACATTAAGTTCGTTTTCTTCAATTGGAATAGCCTTATATTTCATAAGTTGTGCAAAAGGCAGATTCATAAAAAGATGCATATCTATTTCTTGGTCATCCAAATCTATATAGTTTGCACCCAAGCTTTTTGCTAAATCTTTTATTACAGGAATTACGTCAAATCCACTGTCTATAAGTTCAAGTTCTTCGAAGGTTACTTTTCCTTGTCTAATTTTTTTAGCTAAAAATTCTTCTACTGTAGACTTTTGAATTAAACCATTGGCAATCAAATTTGCGAAGGTAATTTTTTTTGGCGGTTTGCTTTTGAGTAAAGTTGAAATATCAGATTTATTTAGTATATTTTCCTCTACCATCATATTAATAATTTTTAACATTCTATTCCTTAATGCTATATATGTAGTATTATAGTAAATATTACCATTGATTTCCCTCTAATTGACTCAAAAGACTAGAAGCTTCTTTTGAATCTTTTTTGGTTGTATATGCCCTTAGGATTCTAATCGCTTCTTTTCTATCTCCCATTTTCACTTTAGATTTCGCCATTATTATCCAGCTTTCTTCCAAATCTTCAGTTATTTTATTGGTTTCAATTGCCCAATAAAAAGCTTTATCATAATCATGTTGCTCATAATAATTTTTTGCAAGGAATAATGAATCATCCGGATTTTTTGATTCATAAAATCTGCTTATTACATCCGTTACTGAATCTATATCTGATGTTTGTTCCAAATTGATCTTAACTCTCTCTTTATGGTATTTATCCATCAAAATAGGTGTATTGTTTGACGATAAATTATTTTTTGGGCCATTACTTGCAATGATACTTATAGACTTATTGGTATCTATTGTATTTTTAATTTCATTATTGCTTATTGATATATTTGATTCTATCGGTTTATTTATCAAAGTGACAGAAACTTTTTTATTAGAAGGAGTATTGATCTTGTATGTAGATAAAGAAATTTGTTTTTGATCACGCTCATGCATTGGTAAAGCAATAGCCAAAAAGAACAAGATAATTATAGCTATAACAAATGGACTGTATTTTTTGATTTGATAACGTTTCCATTGTTTTTCTAGGAGTTCAATATTATGCATTTATATATCCTAGCTTCAATCCGGCCATCTCAATTATTTTTCTTGAAATACCACTAGAGTTTGCAATTTTTAGCGGTTGATATCTATCATAATATTCGTAAATTTCAAAAATTGTAAACATTAATTTATTACACTCTCTATAATTGCCTTTTGTGTACTTGTATATAAGTTTTAAATTTTTACTTTGTATATAGTCTGCAATATTATTTAAATTTTTATTTACCAACTTTTTGTTTATATATGTAGATTGTTCCGACGGAGTAGCATTTTTTAGCTCTATTTTTTCCCATATTCTCGAACTGAAATGAGTTTGAGCAAATAGCTCTTCATTTCCATGTTGATGTAATGATACTATGAATTTAATAGTATTTGTATCCGCTAAAAGTCTGATTAGTTCAAATATATCTTTGCTGTACATTTGTGCTTCATCTATCAAAAAAATTATTTCTTTTTTATTTTGGATTCTTCTGCAATAATCGACCAATTCAAGGAAATTTATATTGGTATCAAATGAAATATCTTCTTTGGTAATAGCTTTAAAAAGTTGCCATAAAAATTCCTTTTGATTATTTGCAGGTGTTTCAAAAAAATACATTTCTTTTAAACATTTTCTTTCTTCAAAAAGATTTTTAAGCAATAAGCTTTTGCCGGTACCCGGCTTACCATATAGTATAACTATTTTAAATGGTTTATGAATAGCATTTTTTAACTGATTCATCACCATGCTAGATGATTCAATTTCTATATAATCATCAATATTGACAGTATCAAAAAAAGCATTTTTGGCAATTTGAAACCTATCTTTCATTTAATTTGGTATATCCTAAGTCTTTTAGCAAGACATCTTTGGAAGTTTCTATTATATGCGGAGTAATAATAAGCACCAATTCTTCTGTAGTTTTGATTTTTCTCTCTCTATTGAAAGCATAACCCAAAAGCGGAATATCACCCAAAAGAGGTATTTTATCCGATTCAATACCATCTTTGCTAGATATCAATCCTCCAAGTATGGCATGCTCGCCATTTTTAACTTTAATGACAGAAGCGATTTGTCTTCTAACTAAATCAGGCGGCATTGTTCTGGTTCCATCACCGCTGACAGTGGTACTTATGGTATCGGTTATCGATGGATTAATTTTTAGTGTAACCATACCTTTGTCATCAACTTCTGGAGTGATATCAAGTAAAATTCCGGCAAATACAGAATCTACCATTTCGCCTTCGGCTATCGTACCGCCGGAGTTGCTTGTAGATGATGTAGTTGATTTGATTTTATAAAATAATTCTTTTCCTACACTAATAAGTGCAGGCTGATTGTTGAGTGTCATTATTCTAGGGCTTGATATACTTTTAACATTACCTTGCGTGCCAAGAAATTTAATAATATCAGTGACTGGAGTACTTCCAATAGCAACCATACCTTGGGAGTTTACATTGCCAATAGTATTATCTGATACAAAATCCGTAATGCCTTCCCCTATAGTATATTCTAAATCACCAATATTTCTTGATGCTCTTATAGCAGAATTTATTGTCATATTTTGCAAGTTATATATTTGAGACCAATCAATTCCTGTGGTACGGCTATCATCAAAATTAACTGATAATATGCGTACATCAATAAGTACTTGTTTTTTAATTTGTTCGGCCAGGGTATCTATATATGCAGATACTCTGTTTATCTGCGTAGTTGTACCAGTAACCGTTATCATTCCGGCTTCCGGATTTATAATAGGAGCTACAGGATTGTATTCCCATACTTGACCGTCTGGCCCAACCCATGAATTTTCCGATGTTTTTGCATAATGAGTACTTCCATCACCCGCTCCAATTAAAATACGTTGAACTTCTTTGCCAATTGTATCCCAAAAGACAAACTCATCGTTGCTTTCTATGGACATGCCTGTACCAGACCCAGAACCATTATTGGAATTATTGGTGGTATTATAATTAATTCCACCGGTTAAAGCAGCAGCAGAATTATTTGAATTGGCTATTGTCACATGAGCGTTGCTCTTTCCTGTCCGTTCTCCAGCAATATAATGGACACGAAATGTTTTTGTGACGAGATAAGATATTGAAAGTTTGTTCCCATCTAGTGAATAAAACAGGTCATTGTCTTTAAGTATTGTATTTAAAAAACCTCTCATAGTAGTATTTTTTAGCTTTACATAATAGAGTTTTTTATTCATGCGCATTTTCGCTTCTTCATCTTTAACTATTACTGTTAGACCACATGTATCGGCTAGATTATCTATCATATCGCCAATAGTAAGTTTGCTATCAGCTGTTACGCTAAACAATCTTGTATCGCATTTACCTGCATTTGCTGCGCCGCTAAATATGGCAAACATTGTTATTATTGTTAAAATTTTCTTTATGAAAGTATCTTTTCTCACTATTTGCTACCTTCCTTGTATTTTGATAAGATTATTATCTTTTTTGTTGCTAATAAAAAGTTTTTTGATTTTTCTACCATTATAAAGAACAACAGTATTAACCCCAATCGATCTGATTGTATAATTGCCAACTTTTTCACCGATTCGTTTCCAGCTACCATCGATATATACCTTATTATTCATGATGCCGCCAATTATTATTGTATCATCATTTTGTTCTTTTGGAGCCATAAAAGCTCCAGTTGTTGAATTAACTTCAAAATATATAAATGGATCTGATACAGATTCAAATTGTGCTGCATTCATGCCGCTTCTTGTGGTTTGAATTTTTGCTACCATGGTATCTATATCTTTAACAGATAGGCTCGTTGCACACAGTATAGCTGTACCAGATAATATTGTCAATACAATTTGTTTCATTAGTTATTTACTCCCCATACTGATACATTTAAATCTGCTACAGTGGCTGTTCTTTTTTTATTGATTTTTATTTTGCTGCCATATACATCTGTAACCAGTTTAGTTTGTTCTAATTCATTTATAAATTTCAATATATCTTTATACTCGCCTTGACATTGTATTTGGATTTCTAAAACATGTCCAAAACTTGTAGAGTTTGATTCTATTTTTCTGTTATTGATTTTTAAGATATCAATATTGTTGTCTTCAGCTTTTCCAGTAATAGAATTCAAAAAATTTGACCAGCTTTTTTCATTAAAGATCATGTCAGACAGTTTTTTCATACTCTCATTGATAAGATTTGTTTTTAGGGTTAGATCAGCAATTGATTGTTTGATTTGCTTAAGTTCTTGCGTATATTGTTTGACATAATAATCTTTATCGCCATTTACGCTGATTGAATTCATATAATCTTTTTGTTCATTCAAGATTTTTTCAACTTGTTTTTTTTCATTCTCTGTTCTGTTGAATCTATCTTCAGTAATCGGTAATAATAAATAATATGCAAATACGAATATCAATATCCCCACACCAAAAATAATAATATTTTTTTCATTATTTTTTTTGGTATTAAAATAATTGTCTAATTTTTCAAGAATATCTTCAAAAAATTTCATTTTAACTCCATTCTCAAAACACCTTTGTAGTAAGCGCTATTCTGATCTTTTTCTATAAGTTCTATGTTGATTTTTACGATATCGTTATAATATTTTTCTGAGAGATATTTTATGAGCTCTGTAATTTTTCTATCTTCTTTATTTACCAATGAAAGCGAAAAGTTATTATCTTGATTCTGCAATTCATCTACATATACACCGTACTTTTTGAGATCGTTCGTAAGATTGTAAAAAGTTTGTGATTTCATACGATAATTGACTTTCTTATCGTAAATAGTTTTTAGGGTAGACTCTTTTGCACTATATAATGCTGCTTCTTTTTTTTCTTCTGTACCAAGCGAACTAATTTCTAGTTTTTTTTCTGCAATAACTTGCTTGTAGTGCGCTACTTGCGTTGACAAATCTTCCGATTGAGAAATATAACGATAAGTTTGAATATTATTGATATAAGATGATAGCAGATAAAACAATGGGTATATTAATCCTAAAACAGTTGCGACAGCAATTGATATGATAAATCTACCGCCAGGGCGCTTTTTAAAAGATGGTGGTCTTTGGAATTGTGTTAGATTTGGCATCGAGGTATTATTTTCAATATAATCTATGGATGTTTTTGCCAATAATAATTCAAGCCCGGTAGCATTATATTTTGTATTCGTTCCTATTCCATATTTAAAATTAAAATCTAGAGATTTTTGACCTAAATAAGTTAAAGAATATTCGTTAATATTGTATATTTCACCTATATCAGAGCCAATGTAAATCTCATCAATCGATTCCACTTTCAGTGCTCTTTTTACATAGATTATGACATCATTAATAATAATAAAAAGCTCTTCAAAAATTTTCGTTAATACTTCTTTCGAGCTAATATCTGAAGTTTTCGTAGCACTGTTTTTTAGTATGTTTAAAAAAGTATGTTTATCAATATGTTGACTGGTTATTTCGGAATATCTCTCAAGCATTCTTTCCAAAGAGTAATCTAAAGCTTTGCTGTAGGCAAAAGAACCATTTTTATAAATAGCTATGAATGCATCATTGTCCATAAAATATATAAATATATGTACGCCATTTGGTTGCAATATCTTTTGGGTATATAGTACATTATATAATAATGGCGCCGGCAAAATAAGATCTATATATTTAAGACCATTTTTGACTGTATTGAACAAAGTAAATAATTGATTAGCTTTTACTACAAAGACATGAAATAATCTCTCTTCACTATTGCTTTCAGCTTCTAGAAAATCGACGATATATTCTTCATCATTTTCACTTACTCCAAGCTCTTCTTGTGCTTTGATTTCTATTGCGCCACGCAAATCTTCATCCGGAACTCTTCTGCTAATATACAGCTGAGATACGATCATATCTTTATTGCTTAAATAAGATGAAGCAAATTGTGTAGCTAAAAAAGTAGGTTTTGCAACGGGGTCTATCATGCCGTTTTGAATTATTGAAAATCGACCCGAATATGGGTCAACAATTACAATATTATTAAAAGGCGATTTTGTAGAATCTTTTTTGATTAACATCCGAACCTCTTTAGCTTATTCTTTAAATGATACATTTTACATTTTATAATATAAAAAAAATATTAATTAGAAAATTTTTTTAAGATATATATAGAATTTTGTGATTTTTTATATAATATATCCAAAATGCTCTAGTTCGTTTTTGTTTTTGCTCCATCCGCTTTTTACGCTTACAAAAAGGTCAATATGTATTTTTTTGGCAGCAAATTTTTCTATATTTTTTCTGGCATGTATACCGATTCTTTTTATAGCCTCTCCGCCTTTGCCGATTATCATCTTTTTTTGCACTTCTTTTTCTACGACTATTGTGGCCGTAATGCGATCTATATGTTCTTGCTCGTCAATTTTTTCTATAAGGACATCGCTTTCGTATGGTATTTCATCGCTCATATTCTCAAAAATTGATTCTCTTATGAATTCTTTGTATATGGATCTAATAAGTTCAGTAGTTAAAAGTTCAGGATCGTATAGCCAAGGATGTTCCGGTAAATATTTAGAAATTGTACGGAGCAGATCATCCCTTCCTACATTTTTATTCACTGAAAATGGGATAATGGCTTCAAAATTTTCTTGAAATTTTTGGTAATTTTGCAATGTTTGCAAAAGTTTGGCTTGCGGTATCTGGTCTATTTTGGTAAGCACTATTATGTGCTTGTTTTTTTTTGATTCATTTAATTTCAAAAATTTTTCATACTCAACCGTTGAATCAGATGCAGGAGCAGTAAAAAGTATGATATCACTATCACCCATTGCTTTTAGTGCTTCTTGCATCATAAATTTATTGATAAGCTTTTCTTTTTCATGAATGCCGGGAGTATCTACAAAAATAAGTTGTGATTCTTCGTGCATTACTATAATTTGCATCCGTTTTCTAGTTGCTTGTGCTTTTTTTGAAACCATAGCAACTCTTTCGCCTACCAGGTAATTTAGTAGTGTGCTTTTACCGGCATTTGGTCGTCCGATAACAGCTATAAATCCAGCTTTATTTGCCACTTTTATCCTTATAAAATATAATTTGTAGCATCTTCATCTTTGACAATACTTGCAACTTTTTGGATTACATCATCGCTTGATATAGTAACCTCTTCGCCATCATATTCATCGGCATTAAAACTGATATCTTCAAGTACTTTTTCAATTATGGTATGAAGTCTTCTTGCGCCTATGTCTTCAGATTTTTCATTTGCCAAAAATGCATAATGCGCCATAGCTTTGAGCGCATCATTATTAAATACCAATTTCATTCCTTCGACGCCAAGCAATGCTTGATATTGTTTAATCAAAGAGTTTGCAGGTTCGGTAAGTATGCGATAAAGCACTTCTTCGGTTAATCCATTCAATTCTACTCTTAATGGAAATCGGCCTTGAAGTTCTGGCAACAAATCACTTGGTTTGCTTACATGAAATGCGCCGGCAGCTATAAATAAAATATGGTCGGTTTTAACCATGCCGATTTTAGTATTTACAGTAGAGCCCTCGACTATCGGCAATAAATCTCTTTGTACGCCTTCTTTACTAGGATCTTGTCTGCTGTTTGATCCCGATGATACTGCTATTTTATCTATCTCATCAATAAATACGATGCCGCCTTTTTCTACTTTTTCAAGTGCCAAAGATTTTATTTCGTCTTCATTTAAGATGCTGTTGCTAGCTTCGTTTCGTATGATCTTTTTGGCTTCCTTAACACTAACTTCTTTCATGGGACCTTTTTTATTAACACCGCCTAATACTTTGACAATAGATTCTTGTACGCTGATCATTTGCGGCGGCAGCATATCATCCATTCCGCTTGTAGGGCTGCTGATTGGCATTTCTATGGTTATTTTAAGATCGTCCATTTCTCCATTTCTAAATTTTTGACGCATTTTCTCAAGCGTTGATGTATATTCTTCTTTTTTTTGTTCGCTTGCACTTTCCGGTATTGATGGGAGAAGTTTTTCTAATATCTTATTTTCAATATATTGTTCTATTTTATCTTTGTTTTTTTCGTTTTCATTTTCCCTAGTAAGCTGTAAAGCAATATTGGCTAGATCTCTTATCATGGATTCTACATCCCGCCCTACAAATCCAACCTCGGTATATTTGCTAGCTTCAACTTTTATAAAAGGAAGCTGCATCATTTGTGCCAAGCGTCTTGCAATTTCCGTTTTGCCTACACCAGTACTTCCGATCATGAGAATATTTTTTGGCACAATATCATGTTGTAATTCTTCGGGGAGTTGCATGCGTCTATAACGATTTCTAAGAGCGATCGCAATAGTTTTTTTGGCATCATTTTGGTCTATCACATATTTATCAAGATAGCTTACAATTTCTTTTGGAGTTAGATGTTCTATATTGGTATTTTTCATGATAGCTCTAATGTGGTTATATTTGTATTTGTATAGATGCATAATTCGCCGGCTATCAGAAGAGATTCTTTAACCAATGTAGTAGCATCAAGCGAGGCATGTTTACGTAATGCTCTTGCAGCTGAGAGTGCATATGTTCCACCACTTCCAATTGCAGCAATTACTCCATCCTCAGGCTCCACTACATCGCCATTACCGCTTAATATAAAAAGATGTTCACGGTTGAGAACTAGCATCATAGCTTCTAATTGTCGTAATTGTTTGTCTTTGCGCCATAATTTTGAAAATGCTATGACAGAACGAAAAAGATCGCCTTTTTTTTCACTTAGAATAGTTTCGAACATATCAAAAAGCATAAATGCATCTGCTGTGCTTCCTGCAAATCCACCCAATATCTTGCCATTATAAAGAGTACGTATTTTTGTTGCATTACCTTTAAGAACGGTATTGCCAAAAGTTACTTGACCGTCACCGCCGATTACCGCCTTATCCGGTGCTTTATAAGCAAGTATGGTGGTTGCTTCAAACATTACTCGATCCCTACTACTTCTATTTTTAGATTTGCATGGATTCCATGTCCGAGTTTTACGTCAACATTATGAATGCCTGTTGATTTGATCGCTTTGTCAAGATGAATATTTTTTTTATCCACGCTAATGTTAAATTGTTCGTTTATGGCAGATGAGATATCCGCATTGCCTACTGAACCTTGAATACCAACCGGTGCAATATGTTTTTTTATGATAATATTTTTAGACTCAAGCATGTTTTTTTCATTTGTTAATCTTGCAATCTCTTCTTTTTCTCTTAAAGCCATTTTTGCTTGTTCTTCTTGCCAATTTGCTATTACGTCAGGAGTAGCTAATTTGGCAAGTCCTTTTGCAATCAGGAAGTTTTGACCATAACCATCTTTAACTTCTTTGATCTCTCCAGCTTTTCCAAGCGTTTTTACCTCTTTAATGAGTAGTACTTTCATAAAATCTCTTTTCCTTTTTTGGTAAATATATACGATATTGTATCTTATTTTATATGAGTGTGAAATGAAAAATATGGATTTATATTTATTGATAGAATTATGATAAGCAATAGCCGAATTAATTGATTACTCTGATCTAATTAGAAATTATTTCTGCTGCATGGCTTTCTTGGAAACCATGCAGTTTGAAAATTAGATTTATAGAGCGTCAGCATCTTCTTCGCCGGTACGGATGCGAAGAACATGATCAATCGTGCTAACAAATATTTTACCATCACCGATTTTACCTGTTTTGGCAGATTTGCTAATAGCATCAATTGCTATACGAGCATATTCATCAGTGCTTACTACTATTTCAATTTTAATTTTTGGAATAAATTCTACAACATATTCCGCACCACGATAAAGTTCAGAATGCCCTTGTTGTCTTCCATAACCCTTGACTTCACTTACCGTAAGTCCGGTAATGCCGGCTTCAACTAAAGCATCTTTTACCTCTTCAAGTTTAAACGGCTTGATAATTGCTTCTATTTTTTTCATACTGTATTCCTTATGTAATCTTCGTAATATTATAGATAAGAACCTATTAAAGGTTCATTACTTTTTCACCATGAACTGCTTCATCTAGACCCATTTCTTCTATTTCGCTATTAACTCTGCTGCCACCGGTCAACATGTTTGATATATAGTATACTACAATAGTACCAATTAATGTAAACAATCCTACTATAAGAACTGATTCAGCTTGAACTAAAATTTGTCCTATGCGGTCATTATTGTCTTTAAGCGGTCCGGCCCACAATAATGCTTTATCATTAAGTGCAAAGATACCGGTTGCGATCGCTCCCCAAAGACCTGCCAAGAAGTGTACGCCAAAAGCATCCAGGCTATCATCATATCCAATTTTTTTCTTGAGCACTGTTACGCCGAAAAATCCTATTAATGCGCCTGTTATACCTATGATCAATGAACCTCCAACACCAACAAAGCCCGCAGCTGGAGTAATTGCAACAAGTCCTGCAACTGCACCGGACGCAGCTCCAAGCAAGGTGGGTTTTTTGAACACCATTTGCTCAATAATTACCCAAGTTAGTGTAGCAACCGATGCTGCAATTGTAGTAGTTAGCATTGCAACACCAGCAATTGCATTAGCACCAAAGGCTGAACCGGCATTGAAGCCATACCATCCAAACCAAAGGAGTCCGGCACCAAGAGCGGTCAAAAGAACACTCATTGGTTTAATCGCAACCTTGCCATAACCGTTTCTTTTACCTACAAGAATTGCGAGTACTAGACCAGCCAATCCCCCATTCATATGTACAACCGTACCACCTGCAAAATCCAATGTTCCGGCATTAAATAAATATCCGCCGCCCCATACCATATGAGCAATTGGAGCGTATACGACTACAGTCCACAATGCAACAAAAATGATCCAAGTTGAAAATTTCATTCTCTCAATTACAGATCCAGCAGCAATAGCAACCGTTATGGCTGCAAAAGTACCTTGAAACATCACAAATACAAATTTAGGATACAATTGTCCTAGTTCTACGCTCGCAAAATCAGTCCAGCTAATGCCGTTAAGCATGATATTTCCGAATCCACCGATTATATTGTTCAGTGATCCTTCCATTGTGCCAAATGCAATAGAAAAACCGGCAATAACCCAAACTATTATACCGACAGCAAAAGCTATAAACACCATACCGTAGGTATTTAGAACATTTTTTGATCTTGTCATACCTCCGTAAAATAGAGCTAGCCCAATTGGTGTCATAAGCATTACAAGAGCTGTTGATATCATCATCCAAGCTGTATCGCCGCTATTTAGTACCGGTTCTGCCGCTGTTGCATTTTGATCGCCAAAAGCAACTGTTGAGATTAAAAGTCCTAAAAGGACCAACCATTTTACCTTCATCTTATATCCTTTGTAATTTATTTACAAATGAATAATAACAATAATTTGCATAGTTATAATGCGATGTTTTGATTAAAAAATAGGCAATTATACAATAAGCGGAATTTGAAATTTAATAGTTTCTGGTTTTAAAGAAGCTGTAATATGCGTTTGATTTGCTAATTGGTTTATTTCATCATCAAAATCAATTTTGCGTTTTGGTGCTTTTAGGATAAGTTCAATGATTTGATGTTTTTTATCATTGATCAATATGTACTCTCCAACTATGAGTTTTAATATGATATTAAGAGATGGAGAATCTATAAATGTGCTCAATGCTTTTCGCAGCATTTTTGAAAAATGATTTTGATCAAGTTTAAATGTCGGAAGTTCCTGATCTACAAATAAAGATATAGCAGCACTGCTTTCTAGTTGAAATAGCGTTATATTTGCCTCGAGCAAAGTATTTATATCTGTAGAGATTAGAGATTCATTGCAAATAGACATTTTTGTTTGTACTAGTGGTTTGTTGTATAATCTTAGGTATATCTGTTCATCTGTTTCATATCCAACCATAAGCGAATAAAATGAAAATGCTTCATATTCCAAAGAATGTATGGTATTTTTGTGCCCGAAGGTTTTTGGTGCATAAGTGAGCGCTAGATCATAGAGTTCTTTAGTGCCAACATAACATAATAACATCTCAGCAGAGTTGTTTAGATATAATATATGTCCGGATGAATCAAACAATATAAATGGGTTGTTGTCTACTTCTACAAAAAGTTTAAAATCAATTGATTCCAAGTTCATATACCTTTTTTCTCAGTGTATTTCTATTGATACCAAGTACGCTTGAGAGCTTTAGTTGTGATCCAAATTTAGCCAATCCGGCTTTAATGAGAGGATTTTCAAAAATTGTTAGATATTTTGCATAGTCATTATTTCCACCAAGTTCTTTTTTGAAATAATTGTATAACATTTGTTCTATCTGCTCGGGTGTAATGGTATTATATATATAGTGTTCAAAAATAGCTTTTTTAAGTGATTTTGTATTATCAATAAGATCAATATCTGCTAAATTCAACATCGATATCTCTTTTGTGTTAAAGATCGATTTGACTTCTTTGGCAAAAATATCACCAAGGTATTTTACGTCTTCTAGCCGTTCTTTTAATGATGGCATAGTATAAATAAATGCAAAAAGTGAATCAACTTGGGAAGGGAAGGAAGAAGCATTGCTTATGGCAATTATTCTTTTGCCATTAAAATCATTTATATTGTAATCTCCATACATTTCAAAATTGTTAATTATAAGTTCATCATGTTCACTAAGAGCTTGTTTTAGTTTTGTCTTATTATGGCCATCAACCCATTTTGCATCTGGAAATATAGATTTGACAAGAGATTTTTTGCCTATATTTGCTTCTCCAATTATTAAAGATGATACAAAAAGAGATTTGCTGAGTTCCAAACCTTTCGTAATGTATTGGATTTTTGTTGATGTACTATTAAACAATCTTTTATTCTCCATGTTTAAAATTTCTCATAAAAATTGATGAAAAAATCATCAATATAATCTAAAGCTATTGTAGCAAAATTATGTTAAAATAATATTCAATATTTGATATTAAGGCTAGAGACATAAAAGTACTATTTCAATCATTTTGTGATAATTATGCTCATTTGAATTTCGAACAATTAATTGATTATTTCGCTATTTTTGGCGGAACAGGGCAAACAATAGAGTTTGATTATTTCGATATACTATTTGAATTAATAGAGACAAAATTTATATCCGATTTTGCCTTTTTTCAATCATTAATAACTCCGTCTTATCTTTTGGAAAGTCCTTATCGTGAAGTATTAATGGCTATTGCCAGAGGTGACGGCAAAATATACAGTGTATTAAGAAAAGCAAATCTGAGCGAAACACTAGGAGAGCATATAGTAAAAGATTTAACCGATTTAGGCGTGATACGTCTTGAAACTTCTAGTGAATTAGTATTTAGTGCGTCCAAAAAATATCGTATACAAGATAAATTGAGATTTAATATGCCTTATTATAGATTTTGGTTTGGTTTTGTTGAGCCGTTCAGAAATTCTATTATCAAAGGTGACATTACAAGATTTGTAGAATACTTTAAGGCGCATTACGAACGATTGAGAAGCTTGATATTTGAACAGCTCTCAAATGAACTTTTGTGCGAATATTTCGAATCCCTTAAAATAAATATTGTTTTTTCCGGAAGTTATTGGGATAGAGATAATGAATTTGACATAGTCGCAGTCACCGATAAAAAAGAGATGATTATTGCTGAATGTAAATATAAAGATAGAAAAGTATGTAAAAATGAACTTACAAAACTAAAATCAAAAGCTTTACAGTTAGGATTTCCTGCGGCATACTATGTGCTTTTTTCCAAACAAGGATTTTCTGGGGAATTATTAGGAGCAAAAGATAAAAATCTTTTACTTTTTGATCTACAAGATTTTCAAAAATGGATAATGCATGTTTAGTTGCCTGATTCTATAGCTTTTCTATGTTCTTCAAAATCACTGCTAAAAGTATGAGTTCCGCTGGAGTTTTTTACAAAATATAAGTAATCCGTTTTGGCAGGGTTGATAGCAGCATTTATTGCTTCTAAAGATACAGACCCGATAGGTGAACCCGGTAAGCCATAATTTTTGTATGTATTGAAGTTGCTAGAATCGTTTTTAATTCTCTCGGACGTTACTTTTATATGTGAGTATTTTCCATAATTTAATGTACCATCCATTTGTAATTTCATATTTTTTGCAAGTCTGTTGTAAATCACAGAAGAAACCAGAGGCATTTCTTTTGTATTGGCTGCTTCTTTTTGTATTATAGAAGCAATGGTGAGTATGCGTTGCCATTCTTTTTTGTTATATGAACCTTTGTATTTAATAGCAAGTTTTGTATATTTTGCTTCTGATTCTTTGATAAGAAATTCTATAAGCTGTTTTTCATTCATATCATCTGATATAAAATATGTATCAGCAGATATTCCAGCTTCAGGATAAGAAGATTGTTTTTTATATTCTTCTAAAAGAATATTTTTGTCCAATCCGGTTTGTGCTGCAGTTTCTTCAAAAAATATCTCTAGTGTTTCTCCTGGAATAAGAGTTAACTGGCTTGGAGTATGTGATGGTGATAAATTTATGATTTGACGAAGGAATTCTATTCTGCTTATACTTTTTATGTTTCCAAAATCAATAATTCCGGCTTTTGGTTCGCCCATAAAATAAAGTATATATCGATCCAAAAAGCCGACATTATATCCTTGCTTGTTTAATTCTGATATCGTATGTGATATGCTGCCTGCCGGAATCCTTGTTTTTTTGTGTGTTTCGATAGGAGTATATATATAATATAAAAATGCTAAAACTAAAATAAGCAATATAGATATGGCAATATACAGACCTTTAATATATTTTTTGTGTTTTTTTGGTTTGTATTTTTTGGAGCTATGCTTGATTTTCTTGTTTTTTTTCATATATTTTTACTCATTCCTAAGTGCAGTTAACGGATCTGTTTGAGAAGCTTTTTTTGCCGGATAAATAGAGGATATGAGTATTATAATACAAGTACCAAGAACGATCATGCCATAATCACTAAACGTAAGATCAA
The DNA here is from genome assembly GCA_028715055.1 of Sulfurovaceae bacterium. Classification (GTDB taxonomy): domain Bacteria; phylum Campylobacterota; class Campylobacteria; order Campylobacterales; family Sulfurovaceae; genus BN30871. The sequence continues at coordinate 344,353 of JAQTLE010000002.1, read as the reverse complement.
TAGGCAATTTGGTTGTTCCGTATACATCTTCTGGTAAAGTTATAATATCAAAAGTTTCTAGAGCCCATTTGCCGATAAGTCCTAAAATCGTACCTGTAACTACGCCGGCCATTCCAATAATAAGTCCCAAGCGGAAAAATATAGCCCTGATCTCAGCTTTTGTTGCTCCAAGAGTTCGCATAAGCGCTATTTCACTTCTTCTGCTCATGACTGTCATGAGCAATGACGATATGATATTAAGCGAAGCTACCAATATTATTAAGAGCAATACTAGAAATAAGGCTTTTTTCTCCATCTCCATGGCAGCAAAAAAGTTGCCATTTTGTTCCCACCAGCCTTCTGCTACTATGCCCTCAGGCAATAATGGCTGAATATCTTTTATGCTTTTCATTGGATCTTTTGCGTATATATGTACCCCATCATAAATCCCTTTTGGCCTATCAAGAAGTTTTTCAAAAGCATCGTATGTGGTGTAAATGATAGCTTTGTCATATACTTTTAGTCCACTTTTAAATATACCGTCTACCGTAAAGCGTTTTTGCAAAGGCATTGTAGAAAATCCAATGGCTTGCTGTTCGGAAAAATATAGCGTTATTTTTCCACCCTTGGTAACATTCATATCGCTTGCCAGCCCATCTCCGATTATAACTTTAAATGGTATATTAGACGCACCTTTTGCTTTTGCAAAGATCGGATTAATGCTACTTTCTTTTGCAAAATCTACTCCATACAAAAGGCTTCCTTGCACCAAACTTTCATTTTTACCTATTACTTGAGTCGAATAGTACGGACTAAAACGAAGATCTGGGAATTTTTTTTGTAAAGATGCAATGAAGTTATCATTCAATTTATCCGGCACGAAAGAGACCATAGTTATTGGATAGTTCATGACGAAAAGTTTTTTTTCAAACTCTTTTTGGGTACCGTTCATTATCCCCATCGCAAGCATAAGTACCATTACTCCTGCCGCGATACCTAAAAATGCCAATATTGCAGCAATAAAGATAAAAGGATTTTCTCTATCATATTTTAGATAATGTGATATTATTATACGTACAAAACGACGAGAAAATATCTCATGACTCACGCAAGCAATCCTTTTTTAGGTCCGCTTTGTCCGCAGCAACTTTTATATTTTTTGCCACTTCCGCAAGGACATTCATCATTTCTTTTCGGTTTTTTATTTGTAGCGATTTGAGTATTCTTTTTCTCTTCCTGGTTATCTGAATTATTTGTTTTAGCATATTCTAGGTCGCTTGACATTTCATCTTTGATAGCTTCTATAACTTCATGTTCTTCATCAGATGAACTAAAATTAAATTGTACCAATTGAAGTATTCTAACTGCTTCAAATTTGATTCTTTGTATCAAATCGGCAAATAGTCTATAACTGTCTTGTTTATATTCGGTAAGCGGATCTTTTTGGTTATACCCTCTTAGGCCAATACCGGTTTTTAGAACGTCCATTTCATATAAATGCTCTCTCCATTGAGGGTCTAATACTTGAAGATATAGGACGCGTTCTATTTCATCTCGTTGTTCCGGAGCAAAGTCAGACATTTTAGCTTCATATTGTATTTGCATATGTTCAAGAACAATATTTGATATTTCATCTTGATTTTTATTTTGTAATTCGTCTTTATTGACGATCAGCATCAGCTCTTCTTGGAGTAGCAATATCAGTTTATCAAGATTAAAATCTTCTTTGCTTGCGGCTTCAAATATATCACATTCGCCCAAAATATGAGATATATATTCTATTCTGTTATCTCGAATTTTTGAAATTATATCAAATTCAGGATTTAAAAGTTGATTTCTAAATCCATATATAGCTTTTCTTTGGTGATTTGCAACATCATCATATTCAAGTATGTTTTTACGGGATTCGTAATACATATTTTCAACTTTTTTCTGTGCTTTTTCTACGCTTCTTGTAACTATTTTCGAATCTATAAAATCACCTTCTTGGATGCCGATTTTATTCATGATATTTCTTATCTTATCGCCACCGAATATTCTGAGCAGGTTATCATCTAAGCTCAGATAGAATTGACTCTCTCCCGGGTCTCCTTGTCTTCCGCTTCGTCCACGAAGCTGATTGTCAATTCTTCTGCTTTCATGTCTTTCCGTGCCGATTATATAGAGTCCGCCAAGTTCTCTGACTTCATCGTTGATCTTGATATCTACTCCGCGTCCGGCCATATTGGTAGCAACTGTTACAGCACCCTTTTGTCCTGCATTCATTATGATCTGAGCTTCTTGTTCATGATTTTTGGCATTTAATACGTTGTGTGGGATTTTTTCTGATTTAAGGCGTTCATGGAGCATCTCACTTTTTTCTATAGAGGCTGTTCCAATCAGTACCGGTTGGCCTTTTTGATGAAGCTCTTTTACTTTTTTGACCACTGCATCTATTTTTTCTCGTTCAGTATTGTATATCAGGTCATTTTTGTCAATTCTTTTAACGTCTAGATTTGTAGGTATAGATATAACATCAAGATCATAAATTTGAGCAAATTCACTAGCTTCGGTTTGCGCAGTTCCGGTCATTCCGGCTAATTTTTCATAAAGTCTAAAATAATTTTGATAAGTGATCTCGGCTAGGGTTTGACTCTCTTCTTGAATGCGTACTCCTTCTTTGGCCTCTATTGCCTGGTGTAATCCTTCACTATATCTTCTACCTTCGGATAGTCTTCCTGTAAATTCGTCTACGATTATTACTTCATCATCTCTTACTACATAATTTACATCTTTCTCGAAAAGATAGTGGGCTTTTAGTGCTTGATCAAGATGATGAACAAGTGCAGCATTTTCCAAATTATATAGATTTTCCACTCCGAAAAGGTCTTGGGCTTTTTGGAGTCCATCTTCTGTCATAATGATGGTTCTGTTTTTTTCGTCTACTATGAAATCACCGGTAGTTTGTTCCGCTTCACCAGGTTTTGTTTCTATTTTTTCGCCTTTAATCATTTGCAAAGCAATTGCGTCGGCAGTTAGATAATGTTTTTGATCTCTTTTTGCAGGACCGGAAATAATAAGCGGAGTTCTAGCTTCATCTATAAGTATAGAGTCAACTTCGTCTACGATTGCATAATGATGTTCTCTTTGTACTTTTTCTTCTACTCGAACTTTCATGTTGTCCCGAAGATAGTCAAAGCCATATTCATTGTTAGTGCCATATGTGATGTCCGCAGTATATTGTGCTTTTCTACTTAATTCATCATGCAAATCAGAAGTTACGCATCCAACACTGTAGCCTAAGAATTCGTATAGTCTGCCCATATCATGTGAATCTCTTTTGGCAAGATAATCATTGACGGTAACTACATGCACACCTTTGCCTTTCATGGCATTTAAAATAACCGCTAAAGTCGCAACCAGTGTTTTACCTTCCCCGGTTTTCATCTCTGCTATGTTGCCTTCATTAAGTACCATGCCGCCAACGAGTTGAACATCAAAATGACGCATACCAAGTACTCTTTTACTTGATTCTCTTGTAATAGCAAAAACTTCATGCATAACATCGTCAAGTGTTTTCTCTTCATTTTGTACAGCTTGTTTAAGAGTTAAAAATGCATTTTTTAGCTCATCATCGCTCATATTTACATATTTTGATTCGAGTGTATTGGTTTTGTGTGCTTTGTAAAGAAGTTTTTTAACTACCTTATCGTTTTTTGTTCCAAAAACTTTATTGAGAATTCTAATCATTGTTATTTTACGCCTATTGCTTAAGTTTACATTTCGTTATTATGTAATATCGGGATGTATTTTACCAAAAAAATGTAAAAATACACTCACGCATTTTTTTCACAATTTTTTGGGAGAATATCTTATCCTTATCAAAGTGAGAGTAAGGTATATTTTTGCAATAAATTAGGAATTTAAATGAAAATAAAAATTTTATTAATATCAACGATGTTATTTTTTACATCAATAAATGCCGGGGAATTAAAAATGCCGGCTGCTTTTGAGTCCAAATTCGTCCAAGAAATCGTATCTCCATCTAAAAAAAAGATTATATATACAGGCAAAGTACAATATTCAAAAAGCTCTTTGCTTAAATGGCAATATGTATCTCCTACTAAAAAAGAGGTATGCACGGATGGCAAAGATTTGGTCATAGTAGATCATGATTTGGAACAAATATCTCTTTATGCCATTAATAAGGGTTTTAACCTTCCCGCAGTTCTGACAAGCGCAAAAAGACAAACCAACGGCAACTACTTAGCAGTTTACGAAAAAAAGAATTATTATATAAGCCTGGATTCAAAAATGGAATTGACCGGCATTTCATATAACGATGATCTTGATAATAAAGTTAGTATCCGTTTTAATGACATGAGATATTTAAATACTCCATTTTCAAGAAACTCAATGAAATGTCTGCTTCCGCAAACATATGATCTAATAAGAGGTTAATTTCAATTCATTATGGTAAAATATTGTCCTATAATTTAAATTAAGGGAAAACTTCTTGTTATCAACTGTAAATTTAACTCAACGCTATGGAAAGCGTGTATTATTTGACAAAATTAACCTCACATTAGATGCAGGTAAAAGATATGGGCTCATCGGAGCCAATGGCGCAGGCAAATCTACTTTTTTAAAGATCTTGTCCGGAGAAATAGAACAAACTGAGGGAGAAGTGCAACTTCAATCTGGCGTACGTATGGGCGTGCTAGGGCAAAATCAATATGCATTCGAAGACTTTACATTGAAAGATGCAGTATTATATGGAAACAAACGTCTTTATGAAGCACAGAAAGAAAAAGAAAAACTTTACATGGAAGGCAATTTTGACAGCGATGAAGTCAACAATCGACTAGCAGAGCTAGAGATGATATGTGCAGATGAAGATCCGACATACGAGAGCGATGTAAAGATAGAAAAACTCTTAGAAGCTCTTGGATTTCCGGCTTCACAACATGATAATCTTATGAGTTCTCTAACAGGCGGTGATAAATTCAAGATATTGCTCGCTCAAGTCCTTTTCTTAAAACCAGACGTATTGCTACTGGATGAGCCAACCAATAACCTTGATATCGAGACTATAGGATGGCTTGAAGAAGAGCTAAAAAGACATGAAGGCACATTGCTTGTTATCTCACATGATAGACATTTTCTTAACAATGTTGTTACAAATATACTTGATCTTGACTTTCAACAAATCAGAGAATTTACAGGTAATTATGATGATTGGTATATCGCAGCAAATCTTATAGCCAAACAAGCACAAACAGACAGAGCTAAAGGACTAAAAGAAAAAGAGGAACTTGAGAAGTTCATAGCACGGTTCTCGGCAAATGCATCTAAAGCAAAACAAGCTACAAGCCGCCAAAAACAACTTGATAAACTTCAAATCCAAGAAGTAAAACTTTCTAGCCGCAGAGATCCGTCCATTATGTTCAAACCTCATAGAGATATTGGCAATGAAGTACTTGATATAATCGACATTCATCATAGTTATGACGGGTCGGAAGTCCTAAAAGGCATTAGTTTTAAAGTTAAAAAAGGTGACAAAATTGCGCTTATAGGTGCAAATGGTACCGGCAAGACCACACTCTTACAGATACTTATGGGTCAACTTGTCCCAACAAGCGGTAAATTTGTATGGGGACAAACTATCTCTACGAGTTATTTCCCGCAAAATACAACCGATCTAATAAATACTGATGATGTGCTGCCACAATGGATTCAAAATTTTGATCCTAAATGGCACATAGATGAGATTAGAAAATGTCTAGGACGAATGTTATTTACCGGTGAAGAACAGACAAAGAAGGTGTCAGCATGTTCCGGTGGAGAGAAACATCGTTTGATGCTTAGTAAAATGATGATGGATAGTGCCAATTTTCTAGTGCTTGATGAGCCGGACAATCATCTTGACTTAGAAGCCATTATTGCTTTAGGCGAAGCATTGCATGATTATCAAGGCGGTGCGATCTGTGTAACTCATGACCGTGAGCTTATCGATGCATTTGCAAATCGTATCATTAAATTAAATACTGATGGATCCATGATAGATTTTGAAGGCGATTATGAAGCTTTCTCGGAGATACACGGACATTAATTTGTCCGCACCATCAAAAAGCATTGCTTTTTGATGGTGATAAAATTATATATTGCTATTTTATTTGCAGCAGACATATAGTCTGTCATTATTACTTAGTTACGCTAAATTGGTATAGACTACTTGTACATCCTCATCATCTTCTAGTTTTTCTATGAGAGTTTCTACATCATTCATTTGTTCTTCGGTGATCTCTATCGGCGTATTTGGGATATACTCTAGAGTAGCTTTAGTCACTTCAATACCTTGTTTTTCAAGAGCATGACTGAGTTCACCAAAAGAAGTAAACTCTCCATATATTCGCACTATTTTTTTATCTTCGCCATTCTCTTGAGCTTCCACGTCTTCTTCTATCTCTTCTAGTCCGAAGTCAATGAGTTCTAGTTCAAGGTTTTCAAGATCAATACTATCTTTTTTGTCAAATACAAAAACAGCTTTACGAGTAAACATAAAATCAAGCGCACCGCTTGTAAGCATCTCAGCTTTATTTCTTACCAAGATAGCTTTTACATTTGCAACAGTTCTTGTGTGATTGTCTGTAGCGCATTCGATTATAAGCTGTACCCCATATGGTCCTTTAGCTTCATAACGGATTTCTTTGATATCTGCCGCGTCTTTGCCACTAGCTCTTTTAATAGCCGCATCAATGACATCTTTTGGTACATTTTGGGCTTTTGCATTTAGTATGGCAGTACGCAATTTGGCATTCATTTCCGGGTCAGGCACTCCATCTTTGGCGGCCATTGTTATCAATTTGCCAAATTTAGGGAATACTTTGGACATATTACCCCATCTTTTCATTTTTGATGCTTTACGATATTCAAACGCTCGTCCCATTTTTTTCCTTACTCTTTGTTGATTGCGATATTATACACCTTTGGTATTTAGGAGTGGCTTTTATGTAATTGTAGATACAATTTTGTTCGTCAATTTTAGACATATGAGTTGAAAATTCGTAACATTCTATATTATAAAGGAAAAAAATGGCGCATATTGCATTACCCGAATTTGAGGATATGAGTTTAGCTATTCAAGAAAAAGCTAGGCCGATTTTGGAAAAAACCGGAAAACTAGGTGAGATCTTTAAACTTTTGGCAATTGATGAAAAAATCTATTTTGCAACTGATATGATGGTTCAACGATTTTTGCTTGATGAAACAGAGTTATCTTATGATATCAAAGAATCTATCGCACTTTTGATCTCAAAAGAAAACGGCTGTAAGATGTGCGTTGATGTCCACAAAAGCATTGCTAAAATGCTAGGATTATCCGAACAGCGCATAGAAGAGATACTCAAAGGAGTTGATTCTATCGATGCTTCTGAAGCACAAAAAGCTCTTTTAAATTTTTGCATAAAAGCGTCAAAAAAAGATAACTATAAAATTCTCAAAGAAGAAATAGATGCGCTTAAAGATTTTGGATATACCGATGTTCAAATTTTAGAAGCAGTCGCTATTACAGGCTATTTTAATTATATTAATACCCTTTCAAATGTATTTGCTTTAGGGCAAAATGATTAGAAAATATTTTTTAAAGCCTTAGAGTTATAATGCTATACTTAATAAAAAAGAAGTTTTTATATGCCTAAACCTATTATTTTTTTTGATAATGTCGATCTTAGCTATGAAGTAAATCCCGTGCTAAAAAATATTTCACTTCAAATAAATGAGGGTGAGCATAGTGCCATTCTTGGTGCAAACGGTTCAGGAAAATCGACTCTTATCAAACTTATTAATTGTGAGCTTTATCCTTCATATAAGAATGAATCATTTCATAGAGAAATATTAGGGAATGAACGGTGGATCGTATCCCAATTGCGTAAACATTTGGGAGTAGTGACGAATGATCTACATACTAGATTTTTATTTGAAGGAGGGCATTTAAGCGGCTTCGAGGCAGTAATTAGCGGATTTTTTGGAACACTTGGATTGTTTAAACACTTAGAAATAAGTTCTACGCAAATTGATGCAGCGATGAATGCTATGATGCGATTGGGCATAGAACATTTAAAAGAAAAACGGTTGTCTCAAATGTCGATGGGAGAATTACGTAAATGCATAGTTGCGCGGGCTTTGGTTCATCCCGTAAAAGCAATATTGCTTGATGAGCCAACTGTCGGATTGGATGTTAAAGCCCAACTCGATTTTATAACTATGATGCGCAACCTTGCTAACGGTGGTACTACAGTTATATTGGTGACTCATCACATTGAAGAGGTATTTGAAGAGATACAAAAGACGGTATTGATAAAAGATGGTATGATATATGCGGCAGGAGAAAAAGTAGATATTATAAATAGTTATAATTTGTCAGCGATTTTCAATACTCCGTTAAAAGTGATTAGCGAACAAGGTCGTTATTCGGTGAGGCATATAAAAAAAGGCTCAATATGAATCCATCAAAAGTAGTTCATGAAAAAACAACCAAACTTACCGATCTGCCAAATATAGGCAAAATAGTTTCAGCGGATCTAAAATCCATAGGGATCATTTATCCGGAGCAGCTTAAAGGCCAGGATCCGTACGATCTGTATGTACGTTTTTGCAAGGCATTTGGAGAAAAGCAAGATCCATGTACGTTGGATGTTCTAATGTCTATAGTTGACTTTATGAACGGCGGTAAGCCGCGCGTTTGGTGGGATTATACAGCTGAACGTAAAAAACGTTATGGCAATAAAATTAAAATAGAAGATTACTAAAAGAACATGATCACGTACAGCAAATCCGATCTTTGATAAAATAATGTACGGTATAAATTTGATATAATATTTAAAACAAAAGGTACTTAATGGACATAGATACTCTAGATGATTTGATAGCTTCCAAGCTTGGTGTAATGATATATTTTTCTGGTGAGAAATGCAATGTATGCCACTCATTGCGCCCAAAAGTATCAGAGCTATTTGACAAGAAATTTCCTCTTATAGATAAATTTTTTTTAGATGCACATGAAAATATTGAGATCGCAACTAGATTCCAAGTGTTTTCAGTGCCTACGCTAATAGTTTTTTTGGATGGTAAAGAGTTTATACGAGAAGGTCGTAATATGAGCATAGTGCAACTGGAAGAAAAATTAGACAGAGTGTATAAGATATTGGCTAGCTAGTTTAATTATAAAACCAATTACTTATTCTTAATAAATACAACAATTTTTTTAAATTTTTCTTTTTATATCTTTAGTATAGCCGACAAATAATAAAAGCTTTATAAGCTTCTTAAAAATTACAACCCTTAATAAGGCACCCTTAGATATAATAATCTAATTTTTTGATCACTAAGGAGTCAGATGAGTAACCAATTCCAAGAAAATACCGAAGAGGTATTGATAGAAGATAGTATCAAAGGTAGTTATCTGGATTATTCTATGAGTGTTATCATAGGTCGTGCATTGCCTGATGCCAGAGATGGTCTCAAGCCTGTACACAGAAGAATCCTTTTTGCTATGCATGAGCTTAACCTCGGCCATAGAAGTGCCTATAAAAAATCTGCACGTATCGTAGGGGATGTTATAGGTAAGTATCACCCGCACGGAGACAGTTCTGTATATGATGCATTAGTTCGTATGGCTCAGCAATTTTCTATGCAGGCTCCGCTTGTAGATGGTCAAGGAAACTTTGGTTCTGTGGATGGTGATAGTGCGGCAGCAATGCGTTATACAGAAGCAAGAATGACTAAAATAGCAGAAGAATTGCTAGCCGATCTCGATAAAGATACTGTTGATTTTACTCCAAACTATGATGATAGTATGAGTGAACCTGATGTTCTCCCTAGCCGTATCCCAAATCTTCTTCTTAATGGAAGTTCAGGGATCGCTGTAGGTATGGCAACAAATATACCACCTCATAGACTCAATGAACTAATAGAAGCTTTGGTGTATCGTATAGATAATAGTGATGCTACAATAAGCGATCTTATGCGTATAATACAAGGTCCGGATTTTCCAACCGGCGGTATTATATTTGGACGTAAAGGAATTACTGAAGCGTATGAGAGCGGAAGAGGTCGCGTCAAGATAAGAGCCAAAACTCACATAGAACAAAAATCAAACAAAGAGATCATCATCATAGATGAGCTTCCATATCAAGTAAACAAAGCAAGACTCATAGAAAACATAGCTCAACTCGTTAAGGACAAACAAATAGAGGGTATATCAGAGCTAAGAGACGAGTCTGACCGCGAAGGTATCAGGGTGGTGATCGAACTCAAGCGAGATGCTATGAGTGATATCGTGCTTAATAATCTATTTAAATCTACACAAATGCAAGTGACATTCGGTATCATCATGTTGGCCATCGTCAATAAGGAACCAAAAGTCTTCAATCTTATGGAGCTAATGGAACTTTTCCTTAATCACCGCAAAACCGTAGTGATCCGCAGAACTATTTTTGATCTGGAAAAAGCCAGAGCAAGAGCCCATATCTTAGAAGGTCTCAAAATTGCAGTTGATAATATAGATGAAGTCATCAAAATTATCAGAGCCAGTAATGATGATACTGAAGCTAGAGACAATCTAATGGCCCGTTTCTCTCTCTCTGAAATACAAGCTAAAGCAATTCTGGAGATGAGACTAAGACGACTTACCGGTCTTGAAATAGAAAAAATTGAAAATGAATTGGCTGAGCTTCGCAAAACCATCGAATACCTAGAAAGCGTACTAAAAAGCGAAGATATGATAAATGGCATCATCAGAGCTGAACTAGTAGAAATAGGCAGTACTTATAGTATAGCTAGACGCACTGAGATAGTAGATGATTATGATGATATAGATATCGAAGATCTGATACCAAATGAGCCTATGGTAGTTACCATAACTCATAGAGGATATATTAAACGAGTACCTGTAAAACAATATGAGAAACAAAATAGAGGCGGTAAAGGCAAAATAGCCGTGACGACTTATGAAGACGATTTTATAGAAAGATTCTTTATATCAAATACACATGATACACTTCTATTTGTAACTGACAAAGGACAGTTGTATTGGCTCAAAGTTTATCGCGTACCAGAGGGCAGCAGAACCGCAAAAGGTAAAGCTGTAGTGAATCTTATTAATCTTCAAGCAGATGAAAAGATAATGGCTATTATTCCAACTACAGATTTCGCTGAAGATAAGAGCTTGGTATTCTTCACTAGAAACGGCATAGTCAAACGAACCAATCTTTCTGAGTATTCGAATATCAGAAGCAATGGCGTAAGAGCGATCAATCTAGATGAAAATGACGAACTGGTAGAGACTCAAATTGCTACTCCTAAAACCCAATGGCTGTTCATAGCTACCAAAAAAGGTATGTGTATCAGATTCAAAATCGATGAGCTTAGAGAGATAGGCAGAGTAGCTAGAGGAGTCACGGGTATTAAATTTAAAATAGCAGATGATTTCGTATGTGGTGCTACTACTATTGAAGATGAAACAAATGAGATTTTAATAGTAAGCGAAAAAGGTTTTGGTAAGCAGACCACCGCTAGTGAATATAGAGAACAGAGCAGAGCAGGCAAGGGTGTTATATCTATGAAAATAGCACCAAAAACAGGAGATGTAGTCGGTGTGGTATTTGTAGAGGACGACAAAGACTTGATGTGTCTAACCAGTATAGGCAAGATGATAAGAGTTGATATAGAAGGTATCCGTAAAACTGGAAGAGCAGCATCTGGCGTAACTATAGTTAAAGTCGATAACAAAGATCAAGTTGTAAGCATAGCAAAATGTCCAAAAGAAGAAAATATCGAAAATGATAATGACGAAGAGTTAATTGAAGAGTAAGAGGTAATAAATTTGAAAAAATATAATGTAGCAGTAGTTGGTGCCAGTGGAGCGGTTGGCGAAGAGTTGTTTCGCGTATTGGAAGAGCAAAAATTCCCTGTTGGAAATCTATTGCCGTTAGCAAGCGCGAGATCGGCTGGAGAAGAGATAGAATTTAACGGTGAAACATATGAAATTGAAGAATTGACTCCAACCGTTTTTGATGGAAGAGATATAGATATAGCTTTTTTTAGTGCAGGCGGAAGTATATCAGCAGAATTTGCCAAATATGCAGTAGCAGCAGGTGCAGTTGTCATAGATAATACCAGTCACTTTAGAATGGATCCAAAAGTTCCTTTAGTTGTACCTGAGGTCAATCCGGAAGATATTGAGCTTTGGGAAGAAACAGGCATCATAGCCAATCCAAATTGTTCAACTATTCAGATGGTGCAATTACTCAAACCGCTTGATGATCTATATGGTATCAAAAGAGTAGATGTGAGCACTTATCAAGCAGTAAGCGGAGCAGGCAAAAAAGGCATGGTAGAGCTTGTAGATCAAATGCAGGCATTTTTCAATTTTTCATTAGACCAAGCCAAAGTAGAAGCATTTGCTCATAGAATAGCACTCAATGTTATACCTCATATTGATGCTCCACAATCAAATGGATATACAAAAGAAGAGATGAAAATGGTTAATGAAACCAATAAGATTATGCATTCAAATATCGCAGTAAGCGCTACTTGTGTGCGTGTACCAGTGCTTAGAAGTCATAGTGAGTCTATCACTATTACATTTAAAGAAGGCGTTGATGTAAGTTTGGAAGAAGCAAAAAAAGCTTTGGCTGCTTTTGAAAACGTAGTTGTGATCGATGATCTAGAAAACAAGCAATATCCTATGCCTCTTACGGCAACTGATACAGATATGACCTATGTTGGAAGGATAAGAAAAGATTTATTTTCGCCAAATATACTGCATATTTGGGGTGTTGCTGATCAGGTACGCGTGGGAGCTGCTACAAATGCAGTTCGCATAGCACAAAAATGGATCAAGCTGGAGGATATATGAAACTAGTTGAAACAATAGAACAGATCTTTGAAGGCATACTATGGAATAGCAGATTTTTTGTCTTATTGGCTGTGATTTTCAGTATGCTAGGCGGCATAGCTTTATTTGTAGTCGCAAGTATGGATGTATCAGGTGTTGTGGGTAATGTTTTGAATGTTTATCTAAATAGTCTTCATCCGGAACATTTCCATGAAGAAGTTGTCGGCGGACTCATAGGCGCTATAGATTTTTACCTAATGGCCATAGTAATGTTTATTTTTGGTTTTGGATTGTACGAGCTTTTTATATCTGATATTGATATGGCAAAGCAAAGCACATCATCTAAAATTCTAGAAATTCATTCTCTTGATGAGCTTAAAGACAAACTTGCAAAAGTTATTGTCATGGTTTTGATAGTAAGCTTTTTCCAAAGAGTACTGCATACCAATTATATAGGCGCACTTGAAATGTTGTATTTTGCTGTTTCTATTTTGGCTCTTTCTGTCGGATTATATTTTTTACACAAGGATGGTACTCATTGATGATATTTGTTGACGCATGTTTTGGAAAACCTACACCATATACTCCTGTATGGATGATGAGACAAGCAGGAAGATACCTGCCTGAATATATGGAAGTGCGTGCCAAAGCCGGAAATTTTTTAAATCTTTGCCACAATCCTGAACTAGCGTGCGAAGTTACATTGCAGCCGGTAGATAGATTGGGAGTTGATGCAGCTATACTGTTTAGCGATATACTTGTTGTGCCGAACGAAATGGGTATGAAACTCGATTTTGTTAAAGGTGAAGGTCCTGTATTTGAAGATCCTATAATTTCACAAGCCGATATCGATGCTTTGGTGGGCGGAGAAGAAGCGGCAAATAAACTAGTTTATGTATACGAAACTATCAAATTGATAAAAGAACGTTTGTCGCATGATAAGGCTCTAATCGGATTCACTGGAGCTCCGTGGACACTTGCTACATATATGATAGAGGGTCAAGGTACTAAGACATATAATATATGCAAAAAGATGATGTACTCCAATCCAGAACTTTTACATGCGATACTTGCAAAAGTAACCGAAGTTGTTAAATTCTATATGGAAAAACAGATCCAAGCAGGTATAGATGTAGTACAGATATTTGATAGTTGGGCAGCTGCTATTGAGCCATCCAAATATGATGAATTTTCATGGAAATATATGATAGAGATCGCTGATTATCTTAAAGCAAAATATCCGCATATCCCTATTATTATATTCCCAAAAGGTGTTCCTGCATTTTTGGATCAAGTTTATGGCAACTTTGATGTGTTTGGAGTAGACTGGTCTACACCTATGGCATTGGCAAAAGAGAAACTCGGATCTCGTTATGTATTGCAAGGAAATATGGAGCCATGCAGACTTTATAGCCAAGAAGCTACCAAAGAATGCGTAGAGTCACTTGCAAATACAATGAAAGAGGGCAGACACATATTCAACTTAGGCCATGGGATCTTGCCGGATGTGCCGGTAGAAAATGCACAATATTTTGTTAAACTCTGCCAAGAGGTTAGCAAGCGCTAACTAGTTTTAAATATATCTACAACAAAGGCTTAATATGGGCAGTATAATTTTTGGTCCGCTTCTTTCGCGTAGATTTGGCAAATCTCTAGGTATTGACCTTAGCCCTCATAAAAAGCAGTGCAATTTTGATTGTCTGTATTGTGAGCTTAAGCCGGCAAAGACTGTAGATAAGTACGATGATGTCATATCTGTTGCTGATATCATAGCTGCATTGCAAGATGCGTTGGTTCAGCATAAAGATATTGATGTCATCACTGTTACAGCCAACGGTGAACCTACACTTTACCCATATCTCAATGAACTCATTGATGAGATCAATAAAATCAAAGACGACAAGACAACTCTTATTTTAAGTAACGGAAGCACTATAAATGATCCCAAAATCCGAGAAGCATTGGCTAAATTTGATATGGTTAAACTCTCGCTAGATTGTGCTACAGATAAATGTCTCAAAAAACTTGATCGTGCTCACAAAGGCATTAATGCCTCTGATATCATGCAAGGTATGCTTGATTTTAAAGCCATCTATCATAAACCACTCATCATAGAAGTTCTATTTGTTAAATCGATAAATGACAACCTGGAACATATAGAGGCATTAAATAAATTTTTAATAACTCTATGTCCAACAAGAGTGGATATAGGCACTATAGATAGACCGCCAGCTTACAAAGTAGAGCCATTGAGTTCCAAAGAATTATTGGATGTTGCATCACATTTTGATGCTTCTTTGCCTGTATATATAATTCATCGAAAAGGTTCAGAGATAAGAGCCGAAACCTATAGTTCAGAAGAAATTTTAGCCACTTTGGCAAATCGGCCTTTGAGCGAAGATGATGTAAATATTTTATTTGATGAAAAAAGCAAAGATAGATTAAAAATACTTTTAGAAAATAAAAAAGTCAAAATTTTTAAAATTTATGGTGTAACTTTTTATATTTTAGCCTAAAATCTCTTGACATTTGAGAGCTTTTAGGCTATAATCTCACCCACAAAAGAGACGCACTCTTTGGAAATATTCCGGATTAGCTCAGCGGTAGAGTAGGTGACTGTTAATCACTTGGTCGCAGGTTCGAATCCTGCATCCGGAGCCACTAAACACTCCTAAAATATTATAATTAATCAATTTATACTCAAAACAAAATTTTTAAAATTCACTCAAGTTAATATCTCAAAATATATTTTTGCAATCAACAATAATATAATTCGCCAATTCAAATTTTGTACATGTCAATATAGAGATTGAGCTATGATCATTTGATTTTATATCTAAGTTAGGTGGAGTATAATATAGCCACAAAAAACATTAAAATAGTTTTTTATATAGAGACTCAATAACTTAAATCGGATAAAATTATGAAACATTCTATGCTATATAAATTCAACTTCATATTGCCCTCCAAAAAGAAAAAATTTTTAAATTTTGTCATGCTTATTACTGCGGCTACTATGTTCATAAATTGTAATGGTAATAATCAGTCTGCAAAAAATGCAAATGCGCCTATTGAAGTAGGGATATATACTATAAAATCAAAATCAATTACATTACAGCAAGAACTTCCAGGAAGAACCAAAGCCACATTATCATCCGAAGTACGACCGCAAATTGGTGGTATAATCCAAAAACAGTTATTTAGTGAAGGCGGGGAAGTAAAAAAAGGAGATATACTTTATATTATTGATCCAACGAAATATAAAGCAGCCTACGATGAAGCCAATGCAGCATACAAAAATGCACAAGCAGCAATAGAAGCCTCTAGACTAAAAGATAGACGATATAAAGAGTTGGTCAAAGTTCTAGGAGTATCAAAGCAAGATTATGAAGATGCACATACTGCATATTTGCAAGCAAAAGCGACTGCTGAAGAGAAAAAAGCAGCTATGGAAAGTGCCAGTATAAATCTAGGTTATACTCAGATTAAAGCTCCAATTTCAGGTCGTATAGGAATTTCTAGCGTAACAGAGGGAACATTGGTGACACCAGATCAGACAATAGCATTAGCAACAATTCGTACACTTGATCCAATTTATGTTGATTTTACGCAGTCTAGCGTTCAAGTATTAAATTTAAAACGATTATTACAACAAAAAGCAATCCATTCTGGCAGCACAAATGTTCGTTTGAAATTGGAGAATGATGTTTTGTATGAGCATAATGGCACACTCAAACTACAAGAGGTAGCAGTTGATGAGGCGACAGGATCTGTTACGCTAAGAGCAGAATTTTCAAATCCTGAAAATATATTGCTTCCGGGTATGTATGTAAAGGTTATCGTAGATGAAGCCGTAAACACACATGCAATTTTAGCACCACAACAAGGCATTAGCAGAGATCCTAAAGGAGAAGCTACGGCATTGGTTGTGTCTAGGGGCGATAAAGTAGAACAGCGCAATATTATTGTTGATAGGACAATCGGAGATCAGTGGCTTGTTAAATCAGGACTCAAAGAAAATGACCGTTTGATCGTGGAAGGATTGAACAAAATAAAAATTGGCGATATAGTACATCCGGTGGATATATCTCCTAAGTTGTATACAAACAAACCTAAAAGTAATTAAAAATGGGCAAATTTTTTATTGAACGCCAAATATTTGCTTGGGTAATCTCTATTGTTATCATGCTGGCAGGAATTGGGTCAATTGCATCATTACCGGTTGCCCAATATCCTAATATAGCACCTCCAACAATTAAAATCGCTACTACATATACAGGTGCATCAGCAGAAACAGTAGAAAATAGCGTTACGCAAATTTTAGAGCAACAGTTAACCGGATTGGATGGATTGCTTTACTTTTCATCTTCTAGCAGTTCTTCGGGACAAGCTAATATAGATGTTTCTTTTAAGCAAGGTACAAATCCGGATATAGCACAGGTTCAGGTGCAAAATAAAATTTCTCAAGCAACCACAAGATTGCCAAGTGCTGTACAAAAAAATGGGGTTACTGTTAGCAAGTCACAGACTGATTTTCTTATGATTGTGGCAATATATGATGAAACAGATAAAGCAACAGCAACAGATATTTCTGACTATATGGTTAGTAATATGCAAGATGCCATTGCTAGAGTGGATGGTGTGGGCAGTGTGCGTGTATTTGGTTCACAATATGCAATGCGTATATGGCTAGATCCTTCAAAACTAATGGCATATAAACTAAATCCTTCTGATATTTCAGATGCTATTTTGTCTCAAAATGTCCAAGTTTCTGCCGGAAAGATCGGGGAAATGCCAACTTTAAACAATCAACAGCTCAATGCAACCGTAACAGCAGAATCAAAGCTCCAAACTCCTGAAGAGTTTCGTAATATCATTGTTAAACACAGTAGCGATGGTGCGTTGGTACGACTTTCTGATGTTGCGCGCGTTGAACTTGGAAGTGAAAGTTATAATAATGTCACACGTCTAAATGCCCATCCGGCATCTGGCATAGCTGTTATGTTAGCACCGGATGCTAATGCTTTAGCAACAGCAGAGAGTGTTCGTGCAGTCGTTGAATCATTGCAAAGCAGTATGCCTAAAGGTTATAAAGCAGCATATCCAAGAGATAGTACAAAATTTATTAAAATATCAATAAAAGAAGTAGTAAAAACACTTTTTGAGGCAATCGTACTAGTCGTAATCATTATGTTTATCTTTTTACAAAATTGGAGAGCTACGTTAATCCCAGCCATAGCAGTTCCGGTTGTTTTGTTGGGTACATTTGGAATTTTATATGTTTTTGGATATTCCATTAATACTTTGACAATGTTTGCAATGGTTTTGTCGATCGGTTTACTTGTAGATGATGCTATAGTTGTAGTAGAAAATGTTGAACGTATTATGCGCGAACAACATCTTGATGCACATAAAGCAACTGTAAAATCAATGGATGAAGTAAGTAGTGCACTTATTGGTATTGCTACGGTTCTTTCGGCGGTATTTTTGCCAATGGCATTTTTCGAAGGATCAACAGGTGTGATATATCGACAATTCTCTATTACTATTGTCTCATCAATGATCCTATCAGTTATAGTTGCATTGACTCTAACACCGGCACTTTGTGCAACACTTTTGAATTCTAAAAACCAAACACATTCAACTAAAGGCTTTTTTAAATGGTTTAATAACACATTTGATAATATGATGAAACGCTATGAAAATAAAGTTTTACTAACATTAAATAAACCGATGCGTTGGATGATTATTTATGTTGTTATTATTGCAGTCATGGCAGTTCTTGTTTTAAGACTACCAAAAGGATTTCTTCCTGTGGAAGATCAGGGTTCAATTATGGTTCAAATCTCTTTGCCTGAGGGTGCTGCCATGAAGCGAACTGTAGCAGTTGCAAAAGATGTGGAACATTATTTTTTAAATAACGAAGCAAATACTACTGATACAATTTTTACTATTTCAGGATTTAATTTTAGCGGAAGCGGGCAAAACGCCGGGATGGCATTTGTTAATTTAAAAGATTGGAGTGAACGAGAAGATATTGCCGATAGCGCAGGAGAGATTATTTCTCGAGTTAATAAATCACTATCCTCTGTTAGAGATGCACAAATATTTGCCTTAAATCCACCAGCAATTAGAGGTTTGGGTAATAGTAATGGATTTGATTTTCAGCTTCAAGCAAATGCAGGAACCAATCGAGATTCTTTAAAAGCCATGAGAGATCAGCTACTTGACGAAGCTTCTAAGGACACTATGTTGAGTGCTGTTCGTCTGGGAAGCATGTCAGAAACTTCGCAATTACATGTGAATATTGATAAGGCTAAAGCAGTAGCGTTAGGGCTTTCATTGTCAGATATTGACGATACCTTGAGTTCTGCTTGGGCTGGAGATTATGTAAATGATTTCATTGATCGTGGCCGTGTCAAAAAAGTATACATACAAGGAGATGCTGCTTTTCGCTCAGCGCCAGAAGATCTTTTTAAATGGTATGTTCGCGGTAGTGACGGTGAGAGCATGACTCCTTTTTCAGCTTTTGCAACCACAAATTGGACATATGGTCCAGAAAGCTTAACCCGCTATAACGGGTTAGCTTCTTATGATATACAAGGAGCGGCAAATAAAGGAGTTAGTTCTGGAGCAGCGATGGATGAAATTGTGAGATTGGCACAACATCTCCCTCCAGGCAGCAGTTATTCATGGAGCGGACTTTCATATCAAGAACAACTTTCAAGCGGACAAAGTACTTTTTTATATGCTATTTCTATATTATTTGTTTTTTTATGCTTGGCTGCTTTGTATGAAAGTTGGTCTATTCCATTTTCTGTCCTTATGGTTATTCCGCTTGGAATAATCGGAGCAGTCATAGCTGCGTCAGTACGCGGTTTACAAAATGATGTTTATTTTCAAGTAGCATTATTGACTGTCATTGGGCTATCATCTAAAAATGCAATTTTAATTGTTGAATTCGCTTCATCTGCTTTCCAGCGAGGCCGTTCATTACATGAAGCTGCAATAGAGGGCGCAAGACTTAGATTACGGCCTATATTGATGACATCAATGGCATTTGTTGTTGGAGTTTTACCTCTAGCTATTTCTACTGGAGCCGGTGCAAAAAGTCGGGTTTCAATTGGGTCTGGTATTGTCGGAGGAACTATCAGTGCAACGCTTTTAGCTATTATCATGGTTCCTCTGTTTTTCGTTTTGGTTAACACTATGTTTAAAACAAAAGCAAATCATACAAACTCGTCAACTGAAAATATAAATGGTGATTAATATGCAATATGCAAACAAACTAAAATTCATTATAACGTCCGGATGTGCATTTTATTTGAGTGCATGTACGATGCTTGTTCCAGAATATAAACGACCATTATCCCCAATTCCATCTGAATGGAATGATATCGTGTCTAAAAAACCAAATACTGCATCATTAGAAGATAATAAAGTTTTTATAATGCCATGGAAAGAAATTATTTTAGACGAGCAACTTCGTCATGTTATAGAAATAGCTTTGAAACAAAGTCGCTCATTACGCGAAGCGGTAGCTAACATAGAATCAGCCAAAGCAACATATAATGTGCAACATGCTTCAGAATTTCCTATAATTAATGCAGTATTATCGGGCAATAGAGGGAATACATTAAGCTCGCCATCGACTACACAAAACTACTCAGCTACAGTTGGAATCAGCAGTTATGAACTTGATTTATTTGGGAAAGCTCATAATTTATCAACAGCTGAGTATGAAAAGTATTTGTCTTCGCAAGAGAGTCAGCGTTCACTTCGCATTACGCTCATTTCTGAGATAGTGACAGCATGGCTAACCCTAGCTTCTGATAAAAATTTATTAGAACTCTCAAAATCAACAGAAGTAAGTGCAAAAAAAACCTTAGACCTTATGCAACGAAAAGTTGATTTGGGTGCTAGTTCGGCGTTAGATCTTTATGAAGCACAAACGCTTTACTATCAAGCGCAAGCCGATATTGCCAAATATAAAACAAAAGTTGGGCAAGACAAAAATGCCATTAACTTATTAGCTGGCGAAACAATTGACGACAAGTGGCTTCCAGAAAGCTTGGATATGAACAAAAAATATCTAGCAGAAGTTCCAACAAATATGACTTCTGGCGTTCTTCTAAATAGACCGGATATACTCGCTGCAGAACACGACCTCAAATCTGCCAATGCAAATATCGGTGTAGCACGTGCGGCTTATTTTCCATCTATTTCCATAACTACAGAAGGAGGATTGGTAAGTACTGCTTTATCCAGTCTTTTTAGTGGTGGAGCTACATCTATTTGGTCGTTTATGCCAAATCTTACATTGCCTATTTTTGATCTTGGCGTTAGAAAATCAAAACTAGACTACACAAAAGCACAAAAAGATTATTATATAGCTGCATATGAACTAGCCATACAAACAGCCTTTAAAGAAGTGGCAGATGCTTTAGCTCGCAGGCAAACGATTGAAGATCAGCTTAATGCACAAAACAAGCTAGTTCAAGCATCAAAAAACAGTTATACAATATCAAATCTTCGCTATAAAAGCGGTATAGATACATATTTGAACGCATTGATTGCGCAACGTACATTTTATACTTCGCAACAAACACTCCTTTCTGTTCAATTAGAAGAGATGACAAATCGCATTACATTATATAGAGCACTTGGTGGCAGCGAGGAATAATTTTTTATTAAACATGAAAATTATTTTGAATTTCTTGAGTTGATTTATGATATTAATACTTATGACCCTGGAAACTTTTCCATACTGAAAATATTACGATTATCTGTACGATTAAAAGCAGATAATGCATTGCATAGACTTGTTCCATGTTGCTTTGATTTGGAAGCAATTTATAAAAAATATATGCTGCTCCCATACCAACAAGCGAGCCTATCTGTTTATAGGTATCGATGCTTGTAAGCATGTCAGTTTCGCTCAAAAAGAGAGTTTCAGCACGTACGAGATAGCTGCCGAAAATAAACGTAACCTGATATCCTATATATACAAAAAGTGCTGTTTGGTAAGAAAAGTTTGATATCAAAAAAAACAGCACCACTCCAAACATTATGATCTCCATCAGCATACTAAATCTATAAAACCATTTTATAGTCAAGATCGTATTATAAAGCCTTGCCAGAGCCATCATGCCAAGCGCCAACGCAATACCGCCTACTGAATATATGGATGGTTTAAGTGGCGCATATATACTCATAACGGTACCTATGGAAAGCCCCAAAAATATAGAATTAAATAGCTTATACGCTATGTAATATTTATGATCTATATGCATAAAAATTCCTAAAATCTATATGTAAGTTTTGCCTCTGCAGTTTGGCCTTCACTATTGTATCCATATACGCTTTGATAATCTTTGTCAAACATATTTTTTAAGTAAATTGCTAGGTTTAGATTCTGGTTTATTTCATATATAAAAGAAGCATTCCAGAGAGTATAGTTGCCTGTTTCTTTTAATGTATATGTTACGTAATCCATATCCAGCCTATCGCCTATATATTGTGCGCCTAGTATGATATTCAATTTTTCTATTGGCTCATAAGAGAGTGAGATGTTGACTGTCTCTTTTGGTCTGCGAATTTTTGGGCCCATTGAACCATCCGCCATCGTGACTGTTTCATTCATCGAAAATAGCTTTGTATAGTTTGCATTTAGCCATAATCGTTCCATAACAGGAGTATTAAAATTTATTTCCACACCATTGTATGTAGTATCATCATTGGCATTTGCGTATCCGTATGGATCATTCCATGTTGCTCCGGTTCTCCAGATCAATTCATTTGCTACTTTGTTTGAAAAATATACGACATCGATCATTTTGGCATAATTTAGCCCGATTTCGTATCCTTTTGTATTGCTTGGCTCAAGCGAAATACCCGGATATGTATTGGCAAGTTGATAACCGCTTGGAGCATCGAATGATTTGCCGTAATTTGCTCTAGCTTCAAAATCACCGAGTTTTTGTTTGACTCCTATTTTATAGCTTGTTTCGTCATCAAAATTATTAAAATTATCATATCTCAGATTTGTTTCTAGCATTGTAGTGTCAGTAACATTGTATAGATTTGAGATATATGCGGCTCTATCTGTATAGTCAGCTTTCTGTAATGAATTATAATTATCGCTTGCATATGTATTTGATCCATTTACGCTTACATACTCGAGCCCGCCTGTTACTGTTCCTTTGGCATAATCATACTTGTTTATCCATGAGTAGTTTTCGTTTGTGAATTTATACAATCTTTGATCATAAGTTTCAAAATAAACTCTTTTGCCATCGGCTTTGCTAGCTTGCAAGATGCTTTCATAGTTGTCTTGAGTGTATATATATTTAGTTGACCATACATAATTATTTCCATCGCTGTGGCTATATGCATCATTGCCGCCTAAACCACTATAAGGATCATCAAATTTAGCTTTTGTCAGAGTTTTGTTTGCTGTGAAATTAAATGCATTATTTTCATCTGGAGTAAAAGTTATAGAACCTAAATAGTTGTTTTGATTCATGCCGTCTTTTTCGGCATTTTCAGGAGCCATAGCCGATATGCCGTTCGTTTTTAGACGTGAAGCTCCTGCATTAGCGCTTATTTTGTCATTTTTGTATAATAGATTAAAACCAGTATCATAAGTTGCTTCTGAGCCGTAACTCCCATTAACTGAGCCGTGCAATCCGTCTTTTGGAGTTTTTGTAATTATATTTATTACTCCGCCGCTTGCATTGCCTCCCCATATGCTGCTCATGCCTCCTTTGATTATCTCGATCTGTTTGACATTGCTTAATGAGATATTCTCCAAGATCGCTTTATTATCAGTAGTGCTTCCGTCTGTCATTCGCACACCATCTATCATTATAAGCGTACTTCCCCCAATCATTCCTCTATTAAATAGTGATGTGGTCTGACCAAGCCCGCCTGATTGGGTAGTTGCGAGTCCGGCTATATCATTAACAGCCTCAGCTAGATTTATGTATCCTTTTTGTTCTATCATCTCATCGGTTATGACTTCGATTGTAGAAGTAGTTTTGGTAATCTTCTGTGGTGCTCTTGTGTTTGAGATTACATCTATCTCTCCTAGGTTAACCGTATCTGCATTTGATATTGTGAGCACGGTAAGCAGTGCTAGGCTGTATTTGGTCGGTTTGTTCATTTTTGTTTTGTCCCCTTGTTTATTTCGTGTTTTTGTAATACAAATAAAAGTCATTCTATGCTTTTAGATGGAATCCATGGATTCCAAATCAAGTTTGGAATGATAGGTAAATTGTATGTTGTTATTAAGTAAAAATCAAATACAAGGAGGAGAAGTTTTGGGTGTTTTGAAGATATGCGCAATATTATAGTATTGGTAATTGCTATCATTTCTACATAGTTTAAATAATGTCGAATACAAAGCTATAATAGCCAATGAAAAGTAGCGATTGCCGAAGCCTTTTAAGTGTTTCATCATGTTATTTTAACACAACATCGCTTTTACCTTGTTCTTTGATATGATTGCAATTTGCTAACTTAAGATTTTAAATAAATACAAGTATAATATCTTAAAAACTTAACAAGGATATATTTTATGATAGAACCAATTGCAACAGTAGATGAATTTAAAGCTCTTGTGGAGACCACAAAAGCTAGCGTCGACTACCGTGAACCTATAGCATTTGGCATAGCAAGAGTGGATCGTGGACAAAAAAATGCAGATAAAATTTTACAAGCCAGTTTCCCACTCATAAATTGGAAAGAAAATTACGGATCAGCTGCTATATTTATAGCTGCTCTTGAGGCATCCAAGATCAAAGTCGATTTTAGCGGCTCAGAATTTACGGCTACTATCAATGATGATTTTGTGGCAAACGCTATGAATGCATTTGCTCCGTATATAGATGAAGCGATCGGAGATGCGCATCGCAATGTCCAAGTGGTCAAGACTCTAAGCTCTATGAATACATTGGGTGCAAATTTTCGTATAGTGTTTCTTTTTGAAGATGCTGCCCCGCTTAGCGTAGAAGCTGTTTATCTCAAACTTTACGCGCTCTCTACTTCTAAGGCTGCTTTGCGAAGCATCAATCTAAATGGTGCTTTTGGAGTACTTAGCAATGTCGCATGGGTAGGCAATACTCCATACGAACTCGAATACCTAAGAGAGCATGAGATAGCACTTAAGCTTACAGGCACTTATCCATTGGTAGATAGTGTAGATAAATTCCCTAGATACTTGCAGCATATAATCCCTGCAGAAAATACCCGCATACTTGAGGCAAGCAGAGTACGCATGGGGGCACAATTAGCAGCTGGAACCACGGTGATGCCGGGAGCTTCATATATCAATTTCAATGCCGGTACACTTGGTGCGGTGATGGTAGAAGGGCGTATATCAAGTTCTGCAATCGTAGGAGCAGGCAGTGATGTGGGCGGAGGAGCCAGTATCCTTGGCGTGCTTTCAGGAACAGACGGCCATCCTATCACTATCGGAGAAAATACTCTGCTTGGAGCCAATTCCGTAACAGGCGTACCGCTTGGGGATGGATGTATAGTTGATGCCGGTATATCTATATTGGCAGGAACCAAAGTTAAGATAGCCCCTGCTGAGCTTGAAAAAATCAAATTAGCCAATCCTAGTGCTGATCTTGATAACAAAACAACATTCAAAGGCAGCGAACTCCAAGGACTTAACGGCATTCACTTTAGACATAATTCTCTAACAGGCGAGACAGAAGCCAAGAGAAGTACCAGAGAAGTTAAATTAAATGTTGAGCTGCATTAAAAATGAACGAAGATTTTGAAATGCTAGAGCAAGTATTGTTATTGGCATTGCTTTATAAAGAACCAAATGAAAGTGTGCAAGATATCCTTGAAATGCTAGAAGAAGGAAGAGCGATGACAATGGCCGAAGGTAAAGAAATTGTTTCTAAATTGGAAAAAGATGGTGCTATAGTAGATGGCAAATTATCTTTTGTGGGAATGGCACTTGCAAATAAAGCTCAAGAGGCATTTAAACTATAGAAGGATCAAAGATGGATGATATAGAAGCAAACAAAGCTTTTAACGAAGATAGGTATGCTGATTCTTTCAAGCTTTATAAGCAGATAGTATCAGAAACCAAAGATATCGATGCTATGTATATGCTTGGCAAACATTATTTTGAAGGACTTGGTACGGTCCGCGACGAGGATATGGCAATATCGCTTTGGAAGAGAGCTAGCAAAGCAGGAAGTCTTGATGCCAAATATGCGCTTTTAGAACAGTGCCAGACGACAGCCCAATGCTGTAAGGAATAACATGCGCATAGATAAATGGCTGAGTTCAGTAAATGTCATCAAAAGACGCACGATCGCTACAGATATGGTCAAAAGCGGTGTAGTTTATGTTAATGATATAGAAGCAAAACCATCTAAAAATGTTGCTGTTGGCGATAAGATAAGGATCGAATACCTAAAAGGCCCCAAATTTTATGAAGTTTTAGCTATCCCTGCTACTAAAACTATCCCAAAAACACAAAAAGAACTTTATGTCAGAGAACTTTGAAGGAGATAAGAAATGTTGACGCAGACAAAATTTGAAAAACTATTTGCAAATGAATTAAGCGAAGATGAAGCAAGAGAATTTTTGATAGCTTTGTATGAAAATGGAGAGAGCATATCTGATATGGCAATAGCGGCCAGGATCATGAGAGGGTATGCTATTCACTTGCCTATATCAGAAGAGTTGAGAAAAAAAGCTATTGATGTAGTAGGTACAGGTGGAGACAAAAGCGGAACATTTAATATATCTACTACAGTTTCTCTTCTTTTGGCATCAATGGGAAGCATTGTCGCAAAACACGGCAATCGAAGTATTACAAGCAAATCAGGTTCAGCTGACGTTCTTGAAGCATTAGGAATTAATCTTGATCTAACTTTGGAACAGCAAGCAAAAATGCTAGAGAGTGTTGGATTTTGTTTTATGTTCGCGCCGCATCATCATCCAGTCATGAAGCATATCATGCCTATTCGTCGTTCTATTTCTCATCGTACAATATTTAATCTTCTAGGACCCATGACCAATCCCGCAGGAGTCGAAAAATATCTTATAGGAGTTTTTGAACCAGGCTATATCGATCTGGTAGCTCATGCTTTAGTTGATCTTGGTGTCAAAAGAGCTATGGTCGTAAGCAGTCTTGATAAAACAGATGAAATCTCTATATGCACAAAAACACCGTTCGCTTTCGTAGAAAGCGGATTTGTATCTCGCGGCGAGATCGATCCTGAGGTTCTCGGATTCAAGCTGGCATCTCATGAAGAGATATTGGGCGGAGATGCAGTTACTAATGCAGGTATAACAAAAGCTATTTTTTCAGGGGAAGAAAGGGGTGCCAAGAGAGACGTGGTGCTTCTCAATGCTGCTTGTGCGCTTTTTGTGGATGGGAATGCAATTGATTTGGACGATGGCGTCAAAAAAGCCGCTATGGCAATAGACAGCGGCGATGCTATAAAACATTTGAAAAAAATAATATCATTTTCCAACTCTTTTTAAAGAATATTCGGTGATCAAAGAAATAATTGCTTCATTAGATGAAGTTCCGACGATAGCAAAAGAGCTCAAAACCGTATTACCGTCAGATGTTATATTGTTTTTGGACGGTGATCTAGCAGCAGGAAAAACCACTCTAACAAAAGCGATCGCAAATGAATTTGGTCTGCATGATATTGTCAGTTCGCCAACTTTTAGTCTTCAACAATGTTATGGCGATAGATTGTTCCATTATGATCTTTATCGCATCGGACTTGACGAGATGATGTTTTTGGGACTTCATGAAGAGTTTGACAAGCCAGGCTGGCACATCATAGAGTGGGGCGGTGATGAACTTAGAGCCTTTTTAGATACGGCAGGGTATAATACTTTTAGTATAAAAATCGAGCCGTTAGGCGACAAAAGACGCTATAAAATTGGAGAGGCATGCATACTTTAGAAGCCAAACATCTATCAAAAAATATAAAAAAGAATAAAATCGTCCACGATGTTTCTTTGTATATCAAAAGCAAAGAGATAGTAGGACTGCTTGGACCAAACGGTGCAGGTAAGACCACGACTTTCTATATGATTTGTGGACTTACCGATGCTACGAGCGGAGAAGTATTGCTGGATGGCGCGAACATAACAGATCTTTCATTGAGCAGCCGTGCTAAGCTAGGTATCGGTTACCTTCCTCAAGAATCAAGTATATTTAAAGACCTCACTGTAGAAGAAAATCTGCTCATCGCTGCTGAGGCATTGAAACTAGATAAAAAAACAACTGATGAGAGGATAGAAAAATTATTGGAAGTTTTCAATATTGAGCCCATTCGTAAACGCGAAGGAATTCGTCTCAGTGGAGGAGAAAGACGCCGCGTTGAGATCGCTAGGGCTCTTGTTGGAAAACCGAAATTTTTGCTTCTTGATGAACCTTTTGCCGGAGTTGACCCTATAGCCGTTCTTGATATACAAAATATCATCAAACAGCTTGTCGAATTGGATATGGGTATACTTATTACAGATCATAATGTCCGTGAAACTTTAGGCGTATGCGATAGGGCCTATGTAATGAGAGGCGGAGAGATGCTTGCTAGCGGCACCAGTGAAGAAGTAGCATCAGATGTTCAGGTGCGCAAATATTATTTAGGTGAGCATTTCACATTTTGATGGTTTTTTAGAGGCTAGCTGATGCGGCTGCTTCTATTTTTCTGTAACATCCGCTACAGCTTTTTCTATTGCGATCTTGGTTTGGCCTACAAGATCTAGACATTTTTTGTCTTTGATATTGTGCGTTAATGACCAGTATTCAGGATTTATATATTCTATATGAGTCACTCCGCTATAATCACCCCATACAAGAATTTTAAACGGCACTTCCATGCCCATAGTAGGATTGCAAGAAATTAGTATAGATGCCACTTGAGGCTGAGTAAATCTTACTACTCTTTGTGGGCGAATGGATATATTATACTCATCGGCTATGATTTTATTATCAGCAGTATTGACCAAAGTAAATTTTTCTTTTTGTACAGCATTTTCTATATTTTTTGTAGTTTCTGTGAGATTTTTATCACTTGTTGTGCTAACTATAAAAGAATCTTTTTGATTGCCGCATCCGGTCATTAATAAAGCTGCGATAGCAACAAATATGACATTTTTCAACATTTTTACCCCTTATACATTAAATCTAAAGTGCATTATATCGCCGTCTTGGACGATGTATTCCTTGCCTTCCAAACGCATTTTGCCTGCTTCTTTTGCTCCTGCTTCGCCTTTGTTCGCTATGAAGTCTTCGTATGCTATTACTTCGGCTCGGATAAATCCTTTTTCGAAATCATTGTGGATGACCGCAGCTGCTTTTGGCGCTGTTGTATTTTGACGGATAGTCCATGCGCGTACTTCTTTGACTCCGGCAGTAAAGTAACTCATGAGTCCTAGTTTTGCAAATCCTTTTTTGATGATCTGATCTAGTCCTGATTCTTTCACGCCAAGAGAGGAGAGCATTTCTGCTTTTTCTTCATCATCGAAATCCACCATGTCCTCTTCTACTTTTGAACAAAGCTTGATGACCTCTCTATTGAATTTAGCAGCATACTCTTTTAGTTTTTTTACAAAGTCGCTATCTTCACCCAACCCTTCTTCATCTACGTTTGCGCCGTAGATTATCTCTTTTCCGGTAAGCAGTCTAAGTTCGCGATTTAGCGCGATGAAAGCCTCGTCGTCTTGTTTGCCAAAACTAGAGACCGGATTACCTTCATTGATATATGCCATCAGCTCTTCAGCGATCTCCAGTTGAGCTTTGGCTTCTCTATCATTTCCTTTTGCTCTTCTATTTAATGCATCGATTCTTTTTTGAAGTGATTCAATGTCAGCTAGCAATAACTCTTCTTCTATGATCTCTACATCTCTTAGTGGGTCTACGGAACCTTCTACATGGACGATATTATCATCTTCAAAACATCTTACTATGTGTAAAATGACTTCAGTTTCGCGGATATTTGAGAGAAATTTATTGCCTAGTCCTTCGCCTCTGCTAGCCCCCTTAACAAGACCTGCGATATCAACGAAATCAAGTGTTGAGTATTGGATACGTTCCGGGTTGACTATTTTTGCAAGTTCTTCTAGTCTTTCATCTGGTACAGGCACAACTGCTTTGTTTGGCTCTATGGTACAAAATGGATAGTTTGCACTTTGTGCATTTTGCGCCTTTGTTAGAGCATTAAAAGTTGTTGATTTACCTACGTTTGGCAAACCTACCAAGCCTATACCTAGTCCCATATTTATTCCTTAAGTGTTTTTTATTAGTTCGATATTGTATCTAAACTTCACTCAAGGTATGGTATAATCGCGCCAATAAATAAAAAGGAGTAGTTATGCCGAACAAAAATGAACAAGAAAATAAAAATATTTTATCAGACATGGGTATAGATGTGTCCTCAGACAAGATAGCTATCAATACCGGCAAAACAAAAGACTTCTTTGGCAATATCCAACAGCAGATCAAGGATAAAGCGCAAAATATAGGACAACACATCAAAGAAGGAGATACGGAAATGGCAAAAAATATAGGTGTTAAGCTCGATGACGAGCATATGGAAGCAGATCTTCACAAAAGCCGCAGTTTCATCGAAGAGATCGGCACTAAGATAGAGCATTTCTTGGCTAACTTAGAAAAAAGCGTCGAGGATTTCACCACAAAGAAATAATCCTCTTATGAAATTTAACCGCATATATATAGAACTTACCAATATATGCGGGCTTAATTGTTCTTTCTGCCCCGAAAGATCTACCAAAAACGACATCATCGAACTTGAGTTTTTTGACTCCATGGTATCCCAAGCCTCACATTATACAAATGAAATAGTCTGCCACGTCATGGGCGATCCGCTAGTGCTCTCCGACCTGTCAAAATACCTAGATATCATACATTCATACAATATGAGAGCCATGATAACCACAAGCGGGTTTTATATATCCAATCATCCCTCTAAGACTCTTTTACATTCAAGCATTCGTCAGCTCAATATCTCCCTAAACAGCTTCAATAAAAACACCACCAAACTTACTCTTGACGAATACCTATCTCCGATACTTACTCTTTGCAAAGAGAAGTTAAGCAGCTATCCGGAGCCATTTTTAAACCTCAGACTTTGGAATATGGACGATGGCAAAAGCGAAGATGAGTTTAATGCCAAAGTTTTTGCAAAATTGTCAGAGTTTTTCGGCGTTGATGTGGATTATGTCAAAGATGCCAAAGGCTTGAGACTGGCTCCAAAGATATTGCTTCATTTTGATAACTATTTCGAGTGGCCATCCCTATCTAATCCCATTTATGGCAACGGATACTGCGGCGGACTTGATTCTCATATTGCCATACTATCTGATGGCAGGGTAGTGCCGTGTTGCTTGGATTATCAAGCTATCATGGCGCTTGGAAACCTCCACGATCAAAGCCTAGATGAGATACTCAGTTCAAGCAGAGCTTGCGGTATAGCCGCCGGATTTAAGCAAAATAGGGCAGTTGAAGAACTCTGTCAGAAGTGTAGCTATAAAAGTAGGTTTGAGAAAGATTAAGATTAAAAATTTGATATAATATTTAAATTATTTATCATAAAGTATGAATTATAATAGTAAAACAAATCTAACCTCTTGTCCTTGTATAAAAATATTTCTCAAATAAAGGAGGCATCTATGAAAATTTTACTAAAACGTGCTTATGAACCTCGGAGTAGTGACGACGGTTATAGAGTCCTTGTAGATAGAATCTGGCCGCGAGGAGTATCGAAGGAAGAAGCTGCAATTGCATTGTGGTACAAAGATGTTACTCCTAGCACTATTCTTAGAAAATGGTTCTCTCATGATCCTTCAAAATGGCTTGAGTTTAAAAAGAGATATATCGAGGAACTCGACAGCCGTGTTGATGCAGTCGAAGAGTTTATAGGATATTTAAGAAAACACGATACAGTAACGTTCGTTTACGGAGCAAAAGACACCGAACACACTCACGCTATCATACTCAAAGAATATATAGAAGCAAAAGCAACCTTGCTGCCGGCAAAGTGAGTCAACTGAATCGTTACTTTCGCGAATGCGGTAATCCATATCAATCGTCATTCCTGTATAGACAGGAATCCAAAAATATTCAAGCAGAATAGCCCGGTTTAGAAACTCTGCCAAAGATGTAGTTATAAAAGCAGATTTGAAAAAGCTTAGCAAATATGTCATTTTGTAATATTTTTATATACAGCCTCCAATTTTTATATATCGTATAAAATAAATAAAAGTTTGACTTATAGGAGATGATCTATGGGTGATTTGGTCTCGCATATGAGTATAGAAGATAAGATTTTTACAATTCGCAATGTTCAAGTGATATTAGATAGGGATTTGGCGGAACTATATGGTGTGGAGACAAAAGTTTTAAATCAAGCAGTAAAAAGAAATATTGAGAGACTTCCTATTGAGTTTAGGTTTCAACTATCAGAAATTGAAAAATACGAACTAGTCACAAATTGTGACCGGTTGCAATTACTCAAACATTCTTCATCTTTACCTTTTGTTTTTACGGAACAGCGTGTATCAATGCTTTCAGCAGTGCTTAAAAGCGAAACAGCCATCAAAACAAGCATTCATATAATCAACAGTTTTGTAAAAATGAGAAAAATTTCTTTCACTAAATGCCGACATCTTTAAGCGACTTGACTTGGTAGAAAAACGGCAAATTACCTATGAGATAAAAACAGATGAGAAATTTGAAAAGCTTTTTGATGCTCTAGAAGACAAAAGTATAAAGCCAAAACAAGGGATATTTTTTGACGGACAGATTTTCGATGCTTATCTATTTGTAAGCGAACTTGTCAAAAAAGCCAAAAATTCTATAGTACTTATAGATAATTACTGTGATGAGACGACTCTCTCAATTCTTGGCAAATGTGAACCAAAAGTAAAAGTAATGATACTTACCAAGAGCATCTCAAAAGAGTTAAGGCTGGATTTGCAAAAACACAATGCCCAATATGCCAAGATAGAAGTCAAAGAGTTTGCTAGTTCGCATGATAGATTTTTGATACTTGATGAAGCAGAGATATATCATATAGGAGCAAGTCTCAAAGATCTTGGCAAAAAGTGGTTTGCTTTTTCAATACTTGAAGTAGAGAGTTTTGGACTTATGAAGAGAATCAAAAAAGTGCTTGGATAAGCGACTGCGTTACTATAAGTAGCGAAGCAATCCATATGATCGTCATTTCTGTGTAGACAGGAATCCAGAAAATATCGAATCAAAATATGGCAGTCAAAGAACTGTGCCAAAGATGCAGTTAAAAAAGTAGGTTTAAGTAAAAATAAAAGCTAAAAATCTGATATAATATTTTAAATTATTGTCGGGGGGGGGGGGGAGTAGTAGTGGCAAAACAAATGCTATTTATGATGCGTCATAAAGAAAAAATAAATGAAATAAACCAAAACAAAACCTCGGTTTATTATCTGATGACAACAGTCCTTAGTAGAGAGGCGCTTGAAAATTGATGGAAAACGAATACAAGCTTCCTATGGATCTTATCAATGCTATAAATGATGAAAAATTAGCAATATTTATTGGAGCCGGTATTTCAAGACATTATGGTTGCTCAAGTTGGGAAAACTTAGCAAAAGAATTGATTTCAATTTGTGAATATAAAAGTATTATTTCAAAATACGAAAAAGAGCTTTTGGTAAATGATAGAGATTATAAAAAACTTATTACTATAGCTCATTCGTTATTGAAAAATAGAGGTTTTGAAAAAGATTTTTATCAGCAAATGCGATATTCACTAAATCACTTTAAAGCAAAAAGAGCCGTAAAACCAAAAATTTACAAGGACCTGATTAACTTAGGAGGAGTATTTGTAACTACCAACGCTGATGTATGGATAAATAAATATTTTTACAAAGATACTATAATTTATAAGGATAGTGATTTTACAAGCTCTACAATAATAAATAAGCACCACTTATATAAAATTCATGGCTGTATTTCAGATAAAAAAAGTTTAGTTTTTGAAGTTGATGAATACCTTCAAAGATATAGTTGTCATTCTGATTTTACAAAGTTTTTAAAAAAGTTTTTTAATGAATACACTGTGCTTTTTGTCGGGTATGGGTTAAGCGAATTTGAAATACTAGATTATGTATTTAAATCTAAAGAAACAAAGAAAAAACACTATTTTTTAAAAGATTATTACGAATGTGAATCAACTCTTAAAAACTATGAACAAGAGTATTTTAAAAAACTAAATATTGAGATTATTCCTTACTACAAAGATTTAAATGGTTTTGGTCAATTACCCATTATTTTCAAAGAGTGGAGAGAGGAAATTGAGCTCATTTCATACAAAAGTTCAACGGGAAATGAACTTATAGATAATGCATTGGAAAATTTAGATGAGTAAGATTTCAGAAGTTTTAAATTTAATAGAAAATGATTTGGATCAAAGAAAATATTTTTTTCATAAATTTACATCAAAAGAAGCAAATAAATTTCCTAATGTTTACAAGTGGCTTTTCCCTTTAAAAGAAAAAGGTTTTTTTGACCCAAGTGATAACCCTGAGCCAAAAGAGGATGAAAATAGAAAAGGTTTTTATAGTATCCCACATTGGGATATATTAGATTTTTTGGAAGCCGTGTCTATTCAGAACAAAGAGGAACCTAAAGAAGAAGTTACAAATACACTATTGTATATTATAAATAATATTATGAGCTTTAGAAAACAAGATGGTTCAAGAGTAGATAACTATAGAACAGACTGGTATATGGTAAAAATACTATTTAATTTATCTCATGAAAAAATCACACTGGAACATATAAATTTTATTCATATATCTTTAAAAGAATCAAAGTTTTCTGGGATACTACATGGTGAGCTTGAAAAAATTGTTCTGCCAGTATTAATTGAATTTGAAATGAAAGACCAATTAATTGAACTTTTGAAAGTTATTTTTGATTATAAAACAATTGATAAAGGAACATCGTATCAGGAACGAGAGCCATTATTAGAAAAATATTGGCTTAATAGTCTTTTGGAAAGACATTCTAAAGGAATAATTAAGATAATTGATTTAGAAGAACTTGAGATACTAGTATCAATTATTAAGCAGGTTATAACAGAGGACAAAGCAGCATTTAACAATGTTTGGATAGCAACTATCGAAGAACATCCTCAAAATAGTTTTCCAGATAGATATGATAATCAACTTATCTCTTTTACTAGAGATTTATTAGAGTTTTTTGATACTGATAAGGTAAAAAAATTTATAGAAGAGTTTTTCAATGAAGAACACCCTATTTTTAAAAGATTGGCATTTCATACTATTAATAAAAAATATGACGAGCTAAAAGAGCTTTTTTGGGAGTGGTTTGATAGTCATAAAGATACAATCAATACTACTTTTAAACATGAGTTTTGTATGCTGTTGGTTGAAAATAATTCAAATTTTACAACAAGCGAATTTGACAAATTAATCGTTTGGATTGAAAGTTTAGATTATTCCAAATATTACAATGATGTGTCTCTGGAGCAATTAGAAATCATTACTGCATATAAGAAAAAAGAATGGCTATGGAGTATCAAATCATCAAGTGCAAATGCAAAAGAATTGTATGAAAAATATGATGCCATAAATCCTTCTGAACTTGAATATCCATGTTTTGACATATGGTCTAGTGGTGCTGAGTGGGTAGGTCATCAAAGTCCGATCAAAGAGAAAGATATTTTTTGTAATAAAACAATAGATGAAATTGTCCACGAGATTAAAACATTTGATCCATCGCAAGTAAAAAAAGAAAGATTTACAACAGACGGTGATCTTGTAGAGGGATTGGCTAATGTTTTAGCAGATTGTGTTAAGCAGGACCCGCATAAGTATTCGTTAGAAATAGAAAAGTTTATAGAACTTGATCGGATTTATAAATATCATCTAATATATGGATTTACTAATGCTTGGAGAGAAAATAAAAAATTTGATTGGGAAAAAGTTTTTGATTTTATTTTAAAGATATTGGATGATGATTTTTTTACATCACAAGAGCAATATGTGTTGTGGCTCAAAGGACAAATAGCTAGCTTAATAGAAGATGGCACAAAAAGTGATGAGAATGCCTTTGATAAAAAATATTTACCACAAGCAAAAAAAGTACTTTTTTTACTTATAAAACACAAGGAGGATGAGCAAATATGTGAAGATAATGATTTGAGTACTTATGTGTTAAATTCCATCAACGGTAAAGCATTGCATGCACTTATTAACTATGCATTAAGATATGGTAGATTACATAGTGCTCAAAGTATAAAGTGGGAAACTGATGTAAAAGATTTTTTTACAAAACAGCTTGATGAAAATACAGAGTATTCAAAATCTATTTTTACTATTTTGGGAGATTATTTACCAAATCTAAGGTTTTTGGATAAAGAGTGGGTAGATACTAATTTTAATCGAATATTTCCCATAGAAAAAGAAAAATTATGGGAAATCGCTATATCAGGATACTTTTTATACTCATCTACAGTTTATACAGATATATATGAGAAATTTAAACTATATGGGCATATCAATAAAGCATTAAAGCATAAATTTAAATCTGATAATACAAAACGAAAAGTTATCCAGCATATTTGTATAATGTTTAATTCTTCCAAAGATAATGATACAATCTTTAATGTAATAGAGTCAAAAGATAAAGAATCTATTCTTGAGATGATTAGATTTATGTGGCAAGTGGATAGAAAAATTATTACAAAAGAAGCGAGAAGTAAAATATTTAGTTTATGGCAAAAAATATATGAAGTGTTTAAAGATGATGATTCAAATAACGCTCAAGAAATATTTTCAACTTTATCAAAATGGTTCGTATTTGTAGATACTATTAATAATGAAATCTTGTTTTATTTAAAATTAACTGCAAAATATACGGGGAAAAATCACAACTCTTATTTTATTGTCGAAGAACTTGAAAGACTTGTTAAAAATAATCCAAAATATGTTGGTGAACTCTATGTGGAGATTCTTGCTAATGATATTCCTCCAACTTATAAACAAGAACAAATTGAAAATACTGTTGAATCACTCTATCAATTAAATGAACAAGAAAACGCTTTGAAAATTTGTAATCTTTATAAAAAAAAAGGTATTTATTTTTTGAATGAAATTAGCAAAAAATATAAAAAATAATTTATTTCTTCTCGTTCCACATCCCCTGATATGAAACGAGAAAAAAACAGTACTCACATCCCCAGCTCATCAAAAGTATATTTATATACAGCTCCGTCATCATCGGCGAAGTATATGATCTCATTTTTGAAGTCTATGGCTACACCTTCCTGGGCAAATTTCGGAAGTTTTACGCTATCTTTGTACTCTTTGGTTTTCATATCATATATATACATCATGTCTTTTGTATCGCTTAGCAGATAGATATTCCGGCCGTCATATTCCAGGCCCGAATTATCTATGATGTCAGTAGGAAGTTCGCCAAGTTTGATTACTTGACTGTTTTCTAGTTTTACCTCTATGAGTTTGGCTTCTGATTTTTTCTTGGTTTGAAGTGCTAGGAGATAATGCCTGTTGATCTTAGCGATGCCTTCTATACCGTTCTTTTTGGGATATTTTTGCTGTGATCTATAGACTTTGATATCGTCTGTTGTTCTGCTTTTTGTGACGATGTCGCCGTTTTCTACGGCAAATACAAATCTATCTTTTTCGCAGTACGCACCTTCGAGATCATATTTGCCTAAGTTTCTGTTATCAAGTATGTGACCATTTGTGTCCATGATGTAGTAAGTGCCTTCATCGCTTACCACGAGCAGATTACCGTTATCTTTACAGATATCTATCCCCGAAGCTTCGGGGATGTTTACGATCTTGTGTTTTTTATGCTCTTTGCATACGCCAAATGTCGCAAGTACCAAAAATATGATTATAATGTTTTTCATTTGCAGATTATACAAGAAATTGTGATGAAATGATATAAAAAACCATAGGCGAAATGCCTATAGATGAAGATAGATCTTTAATGTTGGCGAGGATATCCCGTCGTGTCCTGGTTATAGTTGTTATAATTATTTTGGCCGTCATTGTTCTGATTATCTTGATTATCTTGGTTGTTATTATAATGATGTCCGGAACTGCTTTGCACATTGTTGTTATTATTGTCTTGAGTATTTTGACTATCTTGGCGGTGATGTCTAGATCCGCTTTGTTGTATATTGTTATTATAGGTATTTATACTCCCGCCTTGTGTATAGCCGTTGTTATTTTTGTTGTAAATATGCGTAGTACCGCCTTGTACATTATTATAGTTGTACTGACGTACAGGATAGTTTTGCATATTATTATAGTTATATTGGTGTGCAGGATAATTTTGCATATTATTATAGTTATATTGGCGTGCAGGATAGTTTTGTATATTATTATGGTCTTGATAGTTATTATGATCTTGATAATTATATCTATCATGGTTTCTTTTGTCATATCGTTGATAATAGTTTCCGCCATTATATCTATGGCCTTTATAGTAATAGTATCCATCTCTATAGTATCCGCCATAATAATACATACCATCATAATAATAATAAGGTCTGTCATAATATCTAGGATAATCAAATGAATCTATGATAACAGCAGTGGCTACACCCGCAGTGATCGCCTCTTGGGTAGGAGTACATCCGGTAAATAGCAACATGCCGGCAACGGCACTCATAATGGTTAAGTGTTTTATATTTGTTTTATTCATTAGGTAATTCCTTGGTTGATTTATTTGACATATTATAATATGAAAGTGAAAATTTTGTGTATTTTTTTGATCGTTTAATATTTTACATTTTTGGTTTAAATCTGCTGAGCTTAAATATGTTAAATATTTGAATTAAAGAATATAGCTCCCCGCGTGAAAGACGGGGATAACTAAACACAAATCAATTGGATTATTTTGGATTTTTGCGAGTTATTTTCCGAAAATTATTTCGGTGGCATCGTTCTGTTTCTGTCTATGCCGGTATTATTATATGTTCGTCCGCTGCCAGAATTATTCATCATTCCGCCAGTGTTGTTGTTCATCATTCGGCCACCGGTGCTATTCATGCCGCCACCCATGTTATTGTTATTCATCATAGGGTTTCCTCTCATCATGCCTTGATTGTTGTACCCACAATTATTTTGCATTTTTTGCATCCGAGCCATGCATTTTTCATGTCCTTTTTGAAATTCAAATTTGGTGATAAATCCGTTATGATTGATATCAAAATCTCTAAAAGTCATCATAGGCTTCATGTAGTTTCTTCCCATCATGCCTTGACCGTTATATCCACGCATTTTTTGCATTCGTGCCCTGCATTTTTCTTGCCCTTTTTGAAATTCAAATTTGGTGATAAATCCGTTATGATTGATATCAAAATCATTAAAAGACATCATCTTCATCATAGAGTTTCCTCCCATGCCCATACCATATCCGGAATTCATATAATGCTGTCGTTCCTGAGGACTCATTCTTTGCATGCGTTTTTGCATCTCTTGATGGAAACTAGGACATTCGTTTGTAGAAACATTACCGCGCATATTCATGAGTTGTTCTGTACTCATATGTGAATAATCAGCAGCCCATGCTGCACAAGCCAACGCCGCTATCATCATTACTTTTTTCATTTTTTCTCCTTTAGAGTGTTATGATTATCTCTGTTTAAGATTATTTTATTTCAATGAATAACAAAAAAACTATATCCAAGGTATGTGAATTATTTGTGTAATTTTTTAATAAATGGATTCCCTTATCAAATACAAGTATTACAAAATTGATGATTTATCGCTATTATTTGCTATTATTGAAAATTTCAGCTATACTTCGCATATTGAAAGATGATTTTGAGTTTTTCATCTTTAGTTTGTTTTTTATTTATAACCTTCGTTAGCAGTACTACCCACTAAAAGAATACTCTCCACTTTATATTTTCAGTCTCTTCAGTATGAAGTGTATTTACAACCAAAGGAATTGCAATGGCAAATCAAATGAACGGAACCGTTAAATGGTTCAACAGTGAAAAAGGCTTTGGATTTATCCAACCGGAAGATGGAAGCAAAGATGTATTCGTACATTTTCGTCAAGTAAACAATACAGGCTATGGCCGTGTAGAATTGGCTGAGAATCAAAGAGTTTCTTTTACAGTAGGACAAGGCCAAAAAGGCCCTCAAGCAGAGAACGTTACTATTCTCTAATTCTTCTCATAGGCAGGATCTTCTGCCTATGATCACTTCAATATATCCAATTATTTCCCACTTTTATTTATCTAGCAAGCAACTTTCATGCTTGATCCAATTTTTGGCATCATCGAGTTCGCAAAAAGCGAAATGTTTGATAGTCGCATTTACAAAATGACCGGCAATATGTTCAGCTAATCCTCCAATTATAGAATCTGTAACTATTGCCACATACAATACCTTGTCATGATGTGTTTTGACAAATCTGAAATGTGATATCATGGCAAACAAAGATTCCCAACCGGGGAAAGATTTGACCGCTATGATAATGCCGTTGAGTTTGCCGTGTTTTTCTATATAAGGATCTATAGCATCAGAAACCATATGAAAATCTTTAGATGATAATTTTTCGTGAGGCTGGAGAGTAACTATACCGTTGGTTATATCAAAATCAGCATTAAACATATGGAGTCCTTTTTTATTGGCTTTATGCAAAAATTATAGCGCAATTAAGCGAAGCTTGTATATTTTTTTGATGATTTTGAGATTCCGATAGATGGCTTTTATTATCAATACTTCTTAAAATAACAATGTTTTTATTGTGTGTATGCCTCATCCCAAGCTTCCCGTGCATCTTTCGTGTATTTTATTATATTTGTATCGTCAGAAGATATTGCACCATCTTCTAATAAAAATTCAAGATCAAAGATCTTCTTCTAATAATTCCTGCCAACTAAAATTATAGATTTCAATCTTTTTTCATTTTGATGCATAAAACTAAAAACTAGATACAATGTCCTAATGCTATAATTATATTGACTAAAGGAGAGAGCACTTGAATATAAAACCAGATTGCATAACATGTTTGTTAAATCAAGCGCTAAAAGTTACAAAACTTTTGGAGCTAGACAATACCACAAGTAAAAAAATATTGGATAAAGCCGCACAGATCCTAATAGAGCATGATATGTCATATACCCCTCCGCAAATAGCCAAAGAGATCTATCGTTCTATTTCTGATATAATAGAAGATGATGATCCGGTCTTGCGCGCCAAACAAAATGCCATAAAAGAAGCACTCAAGGTGGATACTTCTTTCGTGCAAACTATCCAAGACGCTATCAAGATGGCCGTTATCGGCAATGTAATGGATTTCGGTTCACAAAATCAGTTCGAACTTCAAGAGATGATCCAAGACCATTTTCATAAGGCCTTTTCGATCAATGATTTTCATTTCTTTGAACAAGAGTTGAAAGATGCAAAAGAGATCGTTATCATAGGCGATAATGTCGGAGAACATATCTTTGATAAATTGCTAATGGAAATGATCAAAAAGCGCCATAATGTCAAAATACATTATTTTGTCAGAACCAAACCTATTATCAACGATGTAACCAAAATAGAAGCCCAGATCCTTAGCGATTTTGCTGATATAATAGATACTGGTATCGAAACTCCCGGCTTCGAGATCGATAAGTCAAATCCTAAAGCCAAAGAGATCTTTGAGCGTGCCGATATCGTGCTTGCCAAAGGAATGGGAAACTTTGAAAGCCTGTATCAAATAACTGAGCGACCAATCTATTATCTCTTTATCGTAAAATGCAACGTGGTAGCTAGCGAGATCGGACAAGATATCAAATCAATGATCTTTAAGAGAGGATAAGGCAAAAAAGGTCAGGTGATAATAGCAGGACAGGCTTTTTTAATATAATTTTCTATACAATAAAATATGTTTACAATATATATGACCAATGTACAAATTGCAAGAACTTTGAAAATGGAAGTTTATGCGACTTTTTAAACTGCTTCTGGTAATTATATCCTTGATCTCTTTTTTGGCAGCAAACGAAGATAAGCCACCGATCGAATATGATTATCTCTCCAAAAATGAAGTGCAGTCTTTTATAGATATGATGGTACAAAAACATCATTTTGAGAGAAGCTATCTGGAGTCGGTTTTTGAAAATGCCGGATTTGACCGTGATACGCTTGATCGTTATACCGGACGATACAAAGAGGGTACGACTAACGGTCCATGGGAACGATACAAAGCACATGTGCTTGATGCAGACACGCTCCAAAAAGCAAAAGAATTTAAAAGACGTTATGCTGCTACGCTAAATCGTGCCGCTAGTCAATATGATGTACCGGTAGAGTATATAGTTGGATTTATAGGAGTTGAGAGCAAGTTTGGAGAATATACAGGAGATTATCGCATTTTGGATGCACTTACGACTCTGGCTTTCAACCCAAACCGTATGCAAGGATTTTTCAAAGGTGAGCTTGTAAATTTATTTTTGGTGGCAAGAGAGCTGAATTATGATATTACCAAACTCAAAGGCTCATTTGCCGGAGCAATGGGTTGCGTACAACAAGTCCCATCGGTGTATAGAACATTTGGCATGGATTACAATCATGACGGTAAAAAAGATCCATGGGATTTGGAAGACTGCATTGGCATCATAGCAAAATTCATGCATCAAAACGGTTGGCAAAACGGTCTGCCGGCTGCTGTGGAAACTAATTTTGAAGGCGTACGCTATAGAAAAGGGATACAACCTACTCATAGACGTACATATCCTATCGAAATGCTTAATGCTCAAGGTATCTATCCAAAGGAATCATTTCAAGAGCCAAATGCGTATCTTTTGCTTTTGCGTGATACTACTCATGATGAACTTTGGCTTGGCGGCAGAAATTTCCGCATACTTACACGTTATAATGATGCTGCAACTTATGGAATGGCTATACATCTCATTGCCGAATCGGTGAAGCAGTCGTCAATTTGGTGATAAAT
Source organism: Sulfurovaceae bacterium (assembly GCA_028715055.1). GTDB lineage: Bacteria > Campylobacterota > Campylobacteria > Campylobacterales > Sulfurovaceae > BN30871. Next base: position 301,484 of record JAQTLE010000002.1, on the reverse strand, counting down.
AAATTATTAATTTATTTTATATTATAAAATAACTTGATCAATATATTTTTTATAATTCGTTAAGTTTTAAAGTAGTACAATTGATATGATATTCAATAGTTAGGTGGTCGTAGACCTTTGATTTGTGATATGCCTATTTATGGCAAAAGGAGAATAAAATGCTTGAAACTATAGTTGTTATTTTAGTTGTACTCTGGCTATTGGGTATGATAACATCATATACCATGGGTGGATTAATCCATATCCTATTGGTTCTCGCAATAATAATTGTTCTGATTCGTGTCATTCAGGGGCGACGTGTTTAGCTAGCCTAGCCTGGATAGTTTTTCTATGATGTGAATCGCAAAGTAGGTTGGTTACTGCTTGCGGTTCTTTTTGATAATTATTTTTTAAATCAATACAGCTAAGATTGTAGATATTACACTATCGGCATTTTGTTATAATTTTGCCTTTTCAATTTTTACCTCTTTAATAAGTGCTATTATTAGAATACCTAGAAAAAATATAGATGCGCCGATAGTGCCCAGATCAAGTCCGCCTTTCTCTATGGGCTTGGTGAGCAAATCCCCAAAAGTAGCGCCAAAAGGCCTTGTTAAAACAAATGCGATCCAAAAAAGCAATATGCTAGATATTTTAGTATAGTAATGTAAAAGTACTGTAATTATTAACAGACCTGTGATCAATAATGCACTCGCCATAAATCCCAAACCAAGATCATCGCTCAAAAAATCCCCAGCCGCGGTCCCCAACGTATTTGCTACCAAAAATGCCATCCAGTAAAATACCTCTGCTGAAGATGTCGTGATATTTTCGACAGATAATGATCTTTCCTTGATATACCAAAATGAAAGAATTATAAGCAATAAAGCAATTAGTATCAATGAGCCGATCAAATAGCCAAGAGCCAAAGTGCGGTCTATATAATCGGAGATCGCAGTTCCGACTATGGCACTTGCAGTAAAAGTCAGCCAGTAAGTAATGGGTTCATATCTTTTTAAGACCATCTTAATGATCAAAAATAACAAAAAAGTGACAGTAAAAATAACAATAGTCGTTCCATAGCCCAGATTAAAAGTCATTGAGAACATATCTGCGCCAGTCTCACCCAACGTTGTGGCCGCAATTTTTATAACCCAATATAAAAATAAAATATGAGGAACGCGATTTATCATTGCATAGTTCGTAGTATGTGTCTTTTATAGAGTTGTATTTTTATAATAAAAATCCTTTAAAAATTGTTGTACCTATTGTTAATGTTATATGTTGAAAATCAAAGTAAAAAATGAGTTATAACTTATTTTTTTAATTGTTAAAAGGACGAGTGAATACCATAGGCAAAACGCCCATGGATGACGAGTCTATCTTTAATAATGGCGATGATCTCTATAATCTCTATAATCTCTATGGTCTCTATAATCTCTATGGTCTCTATAGTCTCTATAGTCTCTATGTCTGTAATGTTCATTATATCCTCTTCTATAATAATGTCCATTACAATATCTATGACCATGCCAGTAATAACATCCATTGCGCCAATGGCCACCATAATAGTATCTGCCACCATAATAATAATAAGGCCTATCATCATGATATCGAGGATTATCAAACACACTAAAAATTATTCCCGGGGGAGGTGGAGCAGCATAAGTTTTTGTTGCACCCATAGTTAAAAATAATATGCCAGACAAGATACCGATTGCACTTAAATGCTTTATTTGTATTTTACTCATGATATCTCCTTTAATGATATATAAGTATATTATAGTACAAATGTGGAAACTTTGTGTAGTTCTTACAAATAAATTTATAGATCGATTTTTTGATATTTTATTATATATTTTATAGTTTGAAAAGAATATGTCATTTTGTAATATTACCATATCCATAAACATAAAACAGCTATAATTACTTAAAATACATACCCAAAAAAGGATATACAATAAATCCGATATACTTTATTTTAATCATTAGTATTATATTAATAGTTGTTTTGATCTGGCAGCTTATGAAAACTCGTCATGCCTATTATTTACTTGAAAAGGATTATGCTGTACTGCAAACTCGTTTTGAAGAAAGTGCACGTACCTATGAAGAAAAGATAGATTTGCTTGATGAGACAAAGTCCCAATTAAAATTGGAATTCGCACATTTGGCATCCCAAATATTTGAACAGAAGTCTAAAAATTTTGATGAGACGCATAAGCAAGGGCTTGATATGTTGCTTAAACCGTTTCGTGAGCAAATCAATGAATTTGCCTTGCAAAGCAGAGAGCAGTTCATTCATGATGCAAAAGAGAGACAAAGTCTCAAAGACGAATTGCTTCGTCTAAAATCTCTCAATGAGCGATTAAGCCAAGATGCCATAAATCTCACACAAGCACTTAAAGGCGAGAATAAAACTCAAGGCAACTGGGGCGAAATAGTATTAGAAAGAATACTTGAAGAATCAGGCTTAAGAGAAGGCCATGAATACGAGATTCAAAATACTTTTAGTGACGAAGAAGGCAAGAAATTTCGTCCGGATGTCATAGTTCATCTTCCACAAAACAAAGATATCATTATCGATTCAAAAGTATCTTTGGTAGCTTACGATGCATTCATTCGCGCAGAGACAGATGAAGAGAGGGCAAGTGCTCTCAAACAACATCTATTATCTATTCATACACATATTAAAGGGCTTAGCAATAAACGTTATGAGCAATTAAATGGCATAAGAACTCTGGACTTTGTATTGTTGTTTATGCCAATAGAGGGTGCATTTTTGCTTGCTCTAGAACAAGATAATACTTTTTTCAAAATGGCTTATGAGCAAAATATTGTTGTTGTTTCTCCATCAACATTACTTGTTACATTGCGTACGATAGAGCATATATGGAGAAGCGAATATCAAGATCAAAATGCTAAAGCAATTGCCGCGTCAGCAGAAGCTTTGTATGAAAAATTAGTAGCATTTGTAGAGGATATGGAAAAAATCGGTGAACAGATAGGCCGTACTCAAAAAAGTTTTGATGGAGCCATGAATAAACTCGCTACGGGGAAAGGGAATCTGATAAGAAGAGCTGAAAGCATGAGAAAACTTGGTCTAAAACCTAAAAAGGCATTACCTTCGTCGATAGCCCAGAATGAAGATAGTTATACAATAGAACATGAAGATCAAGAGATATAAGAAATTATAGATAGAAATTTATGGGGATTAAATCCCCATAAATTTATTTTTCGATCGGTGCGATCTTGCTGCCCTCAATAGCTATACTAGCCATTAGTCCTGCCTCGTCAAAAACAAATGCTATTGCATCTCTTTCAAAACTTACAGTACTAAGATCTTTACTAGCTCCCCATACAGCAACGTTAATGCTGCCGTCTGCACCAATAGTCCAACCGTTACTCTTCAAAAATGAATCTAAAGCTCTTTCTGACACAAATGCAATGATCATAGAGCGTTTTTGCAATCCTAATTGCCATCCAAGTGAACCGGAAGTAAGGCTATAATAACCTTGGTTTGCACCATTGTATCGCAATACGCCTTCTCCATACTCTCCGCCTACGATAAATCCGGCTTTATAAATATTTGGAAATACCAAATATCCTTTGGTCTTGTTCAAAAATGCTTCGCCGCCTTTTACGTTTTGATAGAATTTTTGAACTGCTATATCTGCTTCTGCATTTATGATGGCAGCATCTTCAGCCATAGCAAATGAACTAAATGCTAAAAAAAGCACACTTAAAATTATAAAAATTTTTTTCATATGGGTTCCTTTTGAGTTTATGAGATTGTATGATTTTAGCTTATAATGGTGAATAAATAGTGAACAAAATTGATATTTTGTACTATTTGCCGCCAAAAGCGGCTGAAGTGGGATTAGATTTTGCTTTGTACGAAAGCATCCATAGTGTTTACGATCTCATCTATAGTGCCTTCGCCGTCAATAACTTTGTGCAAATTTTTTGCAGCATAAAAATCTTGAATTTCAAGAAGTGGATCAGTGTAAACTTTCATGCGATTATAAAATACTTCTACATTGTCATCATCTCTGACTACTTCTGATTCTGCCGCGCGACCTAAAATTCTAAGTTTTGCAGTCTCTTCACTTACTCTTACTTCCATAACGCTTATCAGTTTTACGCTATCTTCTTTGGCTAAATATTTATCAAGTTCTATCATTTGTTCTGTACTTCTAGGATATCCATCGATAACTATAACATCTGTCGGAGCATTTTTGATCGCTTCTACTATAGTTTCAATAACGATAGCTATAGGTACTAGGTTGCCTTTACTTACATAACTATCAATTGTCTTGCCTCTCTCGCTTCCGCTGGCTATCTCTGCTCTGAACATATCTCCTGTAGAGTAATGAGTGATATTATCATGTCTAGTTGCAATTTGCTGTGCATCTGTTGTCTTGCCGCTTCCTGGTGCTCCGATAATTAAAAATAGTTTTTTCATGTTATGTCCTTTATTATTTGTTTAATTTTCTTATGCGAAGCGCAAGCTCATCGAGTTGTTTTTCATCCACAACATTTGGTGCTTGTGTGAGTAAGCATTGGGCTCTTTGTGTTTTAGGGAATGCTATAACATCACGTATGCTTGAAGATCCTGTCATAATCATGATCAATCTGTCAAGTCCAAGAGCAAATCCGCCGTGTGGTGGAGCACCGAATTTGAGAGCATCAAGCAAGAAGCCAAATTTTTCATTCGCTTCTTCTTCTTGTATACCCAATATATTAAATATTTGTTGCTGGATATCTTCTTTATGGATACGTATAGAACCTCCGCCTATCTCATAACCGTTCAATACTATATCATAAGCAATTGACTCCAGTTCTTCTATGTCATCATACGCGATCTTGCCATCTTGGTCAAGTTTTGGCATAGTAAATGGATGGTGTAGAGCTTTAGTATTACCTTCTTCAACCTCAAACATAGGAAAATCTACTACCCACAGGAATTCAAATACGCCTTCTGGGATAATATTCATTTCATTAGCAAGGAAGATCCTGAATCTGCCCATGTAATCCCATACAAGTTTCTTTTCACCAGCCCCAAAAAATACTACGTCGCCAAGAGCAAGATCGCATCTCTCCACGATAGCGTTAAGGTCATCTTCTGTAAAGAATTTAGCCAGTGGCCCCTTGAGCCCATCTTCTTTCATTTGGAAGTATCCAAGTCCTCCAGCACCAAATTGGCGCACGAAATCTTCAAAGCCTTTCATTTGGCGTTTCGAGAAGATATTGTCACCATTTGGAACTTTTAGTGCTTTGATACGGTTTTTCTTGGTATCTTTAGCAATATTGGCAAAGATCTCATTATCACATCTGGCAAATATATCTATCATATCTACCATGCCAAGTCCATAACGCATATCTGGTTTATCTGAACCATATTTTTCCATAGCTTCATTGTAGCTTATGCGTTTAAATGTTGAAGGTACATCAAAACCGCATTGTGTAAATATGTTGTGTATGAGTTGCTCGGCAATGTTTATGACATCTTCTTGGTTACAAAAGCTCATCTCTACGTCTATTTGAGTAAATTCAGGCTGACGATCTGCTCGCAAGTCTTCGTCACGGAAACATTTGGCTATTTGGAAGTATCTATCAAACCCTGCAACCATAAGTAGTTGTTTAAATAGTTGAGGAGATTGTGGAAGTGCATAGAACTCACCATGGTGAACACGGCTAGGCACTAAATAGTCTCTAGCACCTTCAGGGGTTGATTTTGTAAGGATTGGTGTTTCAACCTCTGTAAATCCAAGACTATCTAGAGAATTTCTGGCTGCTATTGTAGCTTTACTGCGAAGTTTGAAAATATGATGTGACTTAGGAGTTCTTAGATCTAAGTAGCGATATTTGAGACGTATCTCTTCGTTGACTTTTGGATCTCCAAGTTCAAATGGCATAGGCAAAGAACGGTTCTCTATGACAAGATTAGAAGCCACGATCTCAACTTTGCCTGTTTTGAGATTAGGGTTTTCTAATCCTTCGCCTCTGGCTCTTACGATACCGTTCACTATAAGAACGAATTGATCTCTGACCTCTTCGGCTATTTTGTGTGCCGAAGCATTATCGGTCGGATCGCAAACAATTTGCACTACTTCATCATTGTCTCTTAGGTCAATGAATATTACTCCGCCATGATCTCTTCTGCTGGCTACCCATCCAGCCAATGTGACGCTTTGTCCTATGTGTTCCGTACCAATTGTGGCACAATAATGTGTTCTCACACGCAATCCTTAACTCAATATTTTTGGACGCGATTATACCTAAAGTTTCATAAAGGTTACGATTTTTAGAGTGTTTCTTTACAAAGATAATCTGTTTGCCATGAGCTTCTCGAAGGCTAGATATTTTGTAAGTTGTTTGGTTCGACAAACTTACCATGAATAGAGTCGTAATTTAATAATATGTCATAATGAAACAAAATAACTATTTTAATTCCTTTTATGGTATTCTATCATTAATATAAATAAGCATTAGGATATAGATAGATGCCACAACTTTTAGAAAGCATAAAGACTATTGGTTTTACGCTCAAGCCAAATGAGCCTGAGATAAAGTTGGTTTTTGATTCTATAAAAATTTTGTTTGAAAAGAGAGGCATAACTGTCTTGCTGTCAGATAATTCTGCTGAAATGATAGGCGAAGAGGGTGTGCCTTTTGATGAGATGTGCAAAAAAGCGGATTGCTTGGTTTCTTTAGGTGGTGACGGTACGTTGTTGTCATTAGTGAGAAAAAGTTATAAATACAAAAAACCGGTTTTTGGGATAAATGCCGGCAATTTGGGATTTTTGGCCGATGTGAGTGTTGATAGTGTAGATGAATTTTTGGATGAATTGTTAACAGGACGATATCGTATAGATGAAAGGATGATGATAGAGGGATATATACAGACATCCAGCGGAAAAAGTACCAATTTTTTTGCATTCAACGATGTAGTATTGACCCGTCCGACCATATCAAAGATGGTTAAAATAAATGCTTCTATCGATGGCAAATGGTTCAATACATATAGAGGTGATGGCCTCATAGTTTCTACGCCTACGGGCTCCACGGCGTATAATCTAGCAGTCGGCGGTCCGGTTATGTATCCTTTGACACAAGCATTTATAATGACGCCTATATCGGCCCATTCTTTGACGCAGCGTCCATTGATAGTGCCTGTTGATTTTACGATAGAGCTTAGCTCTCCGGATGATAAGGCAATAGCTATTATAGACGGACAAGATGATTATGAAATGCAAGAGGGCGATGTGCTTGTTATTAAAGGCGCAAAAAGAGGTGCTAAGATGCTTCATAGCCTGCATAGAAACTATTTTGATGTATTGCGTGAAAAACTTCATTGGGGAGATAAGCTATAACCGCATGATAGAAAAATTGTTGTTAAAAGAACTTGTGGCTTTTGATAAAGTATCGTTAGATTTTAGTGATGGCTTAGTAGTGATCACAGGACCAAGCGGAGCTGGAAAATCGGTACTAATGGGAGCATTGCTTTCTAGCTTTGGATATACAATGCCAAGCTATGCTTCAATGTCTGAAGTAGCGCTAAATAAGCCCGACAATATGCAAAGTGAACTATATATGCTCGATGATGAGCTTGTGGTCAAATCGCTAAAAAAAGACAAAGTTAGGCATTATCTAAATGACCAAAATATCCCAAAAAAATCACTAGAAGAGATGTTTTCTCCGTATGTGCGTTATTTGAGTGTGCGAGACAAAAGCGGACTGGATAGCAAAGTTTTATTATCTATTGTAGATAGTTCTATAGCATCATCTGATGACGGATATATAAAAAAATTGGCTTTTTTTAGAGAAAAATACTATGAGCTTAAAAATGCACAAAGAGAGCTTGAAGAGATTCATTCAAAAGAGGCAAAAATAGCTAGCCTGATCGAGATGACTATATTTGAAATACAAAAAATTGACAGTATAAACCCAAAAATAGGAGAAGATGAGGAGTTGCTGGAAATAAAACAACAACTTTCTCGCATAGATAAGCTTAAAGATGCACTTAATGGCATACAAGGTATTTTTGATTATGAACATAAAGTATTTGAGCTTTATCGTATTACAAACAAAGATAGTTCTTTGCTTGCTGATGCCTTTAATCAACTTCGAGTCGATACCGAAGAAATGGCTGCATTTAATGATGAGCTTCAAGAGATGGATATAGAATCAGTCCTTAATCGCATAGAAGCTATTAGCAGTTTAAAAAATCGCTATGGTTCCATCGAAGAAGCTATAGATTTTAAAGCAAGAAAAATAGAAGAACTAAATAGCTATAAACATATAGAAGAAGACAAGAGTCAATTAGAGCAATTTATATCAAATCAAATTAAAACACTGGATATTTTGTCTAGCGCGATATCAGTGGCCAGAAATAATGAGATAAAAGCACTAAAAAGTCGCATAGATCCTCTTTTGGGACAGTTGAAATTACCAAATGCTTTTTTTGATCTGCATACTACAAGCATGACAGAATCAGGTATAGATGAGATAACCCTTAGTCTTGGCAATTCAAAAATATCGACATTGAGTGGTGGTGAGTTCAATCGTTTGCGTTTGGCACTTTTGGTATCAAGCACCTCCCATTCTTCAAAACAACACGGCGTAGTGATATTGGATGAAATAGATGCCAACGTTAGCGGAGATGAATCGATAGCGATTGCCAATATGCTTGTTAGACTTTCAAACGTATATCAAGTGTTTGCCATATCGCATCAACCACATCTTGCATCAAAAGCGAATCAACATATTTTGGTAACAAAAGACTTTGAAAAAAGTCAAGCTATTGTTTTAAGCAAAGATGACCGCATAGAAGAAATAGCCCGCATTGTAGGCGGAGAGCAAAAGAGTGAAGAAGCATTGAAATTTGCTAAAGCATTGGTTGTGTAGTTTTAAATATTTTCATCTATGAAAATATTTTATGCTATAATAACAAAATTCTACTTTTGTAGAATAATCCAACAACCTAACCAAGGACACTGCCTTAATGAATACAAATGATGTAGACCATAGGTGCTTAACCGCTACAAATTTCAATAGGTGTCAAGCATGACACTACTACTAACTTATTTTTTTCTCGCACTTTCCGTAGCTTTTATTTGTTCTATACTAGAAGCAGTTCTTCTATCTAGTACAAATTCATACATAGAGACACTCTCAAAAGATATTCATGGCGAAGCCGTACACACTTTGAAAAGATTAAAGTCAAATATAGACAGACCGATTTCTTCTATATTAACTTTTAATACTTTTGCACAAACTATGGGCGCAACTGCTGTCGGTGCTCAGGCACAAAAAATATTTGACTCCGATATGCAAGCAGTAACCGCTTTTGTATTAACTTTATCTATACTTTATATATCAGAAATAATTCCTAAGACAATAGGCGCAATTTACTGGAAAAGATTGCTCATACCTGCTGCTTTTTTTATAGAGTTTCTAATGAAGGTAACTTATCCGTTTGTATGGCTATCTACTCATATTACCAATTTTATATCAAAAGGCAAAAAGCAAAGCAGCGATTTCACCAGAGATGAGATCATGGCAGTTGTTGCTATGGGAGAAAGAGAGGGTTCTATTCAAAGCAAAGAAAGTCATTTAATAGAAAATCTCCTTAAATTAAAACATATTAAAGCAAAAGATATTATGACGCCTAGAAGCGTTGTTGTTGCCTTTCAAAAAGATACTACCGTAGAAGAGGCAATAGAAGATGATCGTATGTATATACATTCTAGATTGCCTATCTATGATGAGACTATAGATAATATAGTAGGAATAGTTCTAAATCAATCTATACTCGAAGAAAGCGTAGAAGAGAGGGATTCTACTAAACTAAGAGATATATCTATAGAGCCTCACCGGGTTTCAGAAAATATTCCTGTTTCTATGCTTATGGATATGTTCATTAAACGAAAAACACACTTGTTTATTGTACAGGATAGCTACGGACAAACAGCAGGAGTCGTTACACTAGAAGATGTCATAGAAGTTTTGCTAGGTGTTGAAATAGTAGATGAGATGGATGAAGTAGAGGATATGCAAGTTTTTGCTAAAACCAAAAATAAAAATATTCAAAACAGAATGTTGTTGGAAAAAAAGAAAAAAGAAAAGATCTTGACGAAATAAATGGGAGATAGGGGTGTGCCCCCCGTCTCCCATCGCTGCTAGAATTAATTTTTAACTCGTTCCACCTTTGGAGAGGTGGAACGAGAGAAAAGCATTGTGAAACAAGATCGAGATTTTTAATTAACAAAAAGTTCGCAGCTTAGGCAAGTTCTTTCTGCCAATAGTTCTTCCATACCATTGCGAGTCTTGAACTGTCTGTTTTTCTCAGTTTTTCCGGAAGGTTATTTCGTATATTTCTTTCAATCTGTTTTGTAAGCTTCTTGTTTTTCATAATTACAGCAAAACCGCCTGCACCCTGTTGATGCGAACCGTAGATAGTAAAGGCAGTGATCTGAATCCCGTTGCTTTTTAATGAGTAGATATTATCTTTGAGAATGGCTTGGAATATTCTGTCCTGATTTGGGGGCAGTTTCCATGTACCGTAAGGTATGCCCAGATTTTTTGCATAGAGTTTAGCTGTTTGTGGCATGATCTGGTAGCGTCCGTAGGCGCCACTTTTTTGATTTCTAGCATGATAGTCACCAGTTATAGACTCTACTTTGACAATCTTCTTAACGATAATTTCAAATGTTTTATTATCCATTCCGGCATGTTTTGCTATTTGGCTATAAGCGGCTTGAGCAGTTGTAGTGCTCAGGAATAGTATGGTGATCAAAGTAAGTGCTGATCTTGAAAAGATTGTTAGTTTTGATCTGATTGATGCGATAGTTAAAATTGCAGTAGCGAAAAAAATAATAATTATATACAATAGTAATTCGATGGTTTGTCCCTCTCTTCTTATGTAACTTTGACTTTATTAAAGGAGAAAAAATATCCTCCGATATAAATAAACAGGAAATTATAATGTAAAAAACTTTATAAATTATCAAATATTAAGTTTTATTTGATTAAATTAAGGTTGAATAAAGGTTTTTGGATGTAGTGACAAGCTAGAATTAGTGCCTTAAACAGAGTATCATTGTCATGATACATTATGTAAAATAAATAGCGATGGAACGAGGCGAGAATGACAATAATTAATTATAGGATTGCTTTTCCCCTCCATGCTGAGCTTAACATCGTTTTCTAAGCAAAGCATGGAAGTTGTGGATACATATTGCTTATAGTGTAGCTTTCAACCCAAACAAATAACTAGAGATCTTCGCAGAAGTTTGGCTACTCATTTTATCTATGAATTGGTCCATTTTATCTTTTTCTTTCCATTGCGGCTCTTCAACTTTAGACATTTTGGCTATTTCTGCTTTTGCCTGTTGTTTTGTACCTATCATGTCAACTAAGCCAACATTTTTTGCTCTAGCAGCTGAAAATACATGAGCATCTGCAAAATTTGAAGCATTTGCCGGATTTAGTTTTCTTGCTGTTGAAACATCATTTAAAAATTGTACATATGTATCATGAGTGAGTCTATCAAGTTCAGCTCTTTCTACAGGTGTCCATTCTCTAGTCATTGTGCCTATTTCTTTATAGGTACCTTGCTTGACTACTTGTGACTTGATGCCTATTTTTTGCATCAAAGGCTCTATGTTTGCCCCCTCCATAATTACTCCGATAGATCCCACCGTAGCACCTGGATTCGCCATAATTTTAGTGGCATATATGGAACTGTAATAACCGCCGCTTGCCATTACATCGCCAGCATATGCAAGAACCGGTTTGCTAGTCGCTAAATCTTTGATCGCATATGATATATCAATAGATGGTGCTACAGCACCTCCTGGAGAGTTTATAGAAAATAATATACCCTTGATCTTCGGATTTTTTTTTGCTTCCTCTATCTCTTTTAGTATAGCATCACTATTGGTTATGGTGCCATTTAGTTGAATTTCTTGTAAATTGGCATTGCTGGTAGGTCCTTCGCCTGCCGGCCATATAATTATGAGCACTATAAGTAAAAAAATCATACCCCAAAAATGATCACCTATCCATTTTAATATATCACCAATTGTTTTAAACATATTGTTTTCCTCCTATGTAAACTTTAGTAGCTTCTTTTGTATGTAAAATAGTCCAAAGTGCAATTTCTTCCAATGAAACTGGCGTATCGGGTAATGTTATTATACAAAAATCTGACAATTTTTGTGGTGCAATAATACCACAATTTAAGCCAAATATTTTTGCCGGAATAGATGTAACGCTATTTATGAGTTGAACTGATAATTCATGAAGAGGAATATGATAATGCATCATAAGCGCAGCTCTAAGCTCATCGAATATATTTAATGACCAATTCGAGCTTAACCCGTCTGTAGCTACACTAAATGGTGCCTTTACATCCTCTATAGATAATCTGCCGCATCCTAGCATTCTGTTCGAACGCGGACAATGAGCTATGGAATGACCTTTTACTTTGAGCATATCCAACTCTTTTTTAGTTGCTTGAACGCAATGAATAAAATGGGTAGGTGTGTCATCAAAAGCTTTTAAAAATTCATCAAGTGTATTTGCAGGTTTCTCTACTCCTATAAAATTTTTATAAAATTCATAAAAATCTCCGGAAGCATTTGTAAGCCATTCTCGCTCACCTGGACTTTCCAAAAGATGAGCTGTAAGTAAAAGTTTATTTTCTTTTGCATACGATATTGCTTTATTTATGAGTGTTTTATGCGTAGAATATGCAGAATGTATAGACACAGCAGGTATGAAATTATCCGAAGCATATTTTTGTGATAATTTCGTTCTGTATTCAAAAGATTCATAGTTGATATCGATCATGCCTTCATTACTTCCGACTATTTCATTAAAATACACAACTCTTTGAGGCGTATTAATGCATACATTAAGATCAACACCATAGCTACTTATGGCCCCAAAACCTGTAATTCCGCTTTTTAGCATTTCATTGCATGCATTTTCCATAGCGCTATTGTCACATGAAGAAGTTTTTGATGCATTTGTCATAACGGAGCTTAACCATTTTATAAAAGAACCATAGGTTAGGGTAGTTTTGTTGGATGAAAATTCTATATGCACATGGGTATTGATAAATCCAGGATATATAACAGAGTTTGGCGGTGTTGTGTGAATCGTGGCATCTGGATATAGTGCCAGCAGGTTTTCTTTTGTATCAATTGCTTTTATGGTTTTATCAAAAGCAATGGCTTTGCGATTTATATATTCTCCTTGAATATATATGTAATCTGCTTCTATAATGTTCATTATTATCCTAATAAATGGAGGTTTAATACTATTTTGATACAATCATACTAAAATATTTATAAGAGGTAGTTACAAATGAAAATCACAGTTATACAAGGTCCAAATTTAAATATGTTGGGTGTTCGCGAACAAGGTATATATGGTAATATGAAGCTAGAAAATATTCACAACCAAATGGAACAAATCGCAAAACAAAACAATATAGAAATAGATTTTTTTCAAAGTAACCTAGAAGGCGAGATAGTAGATCGCATACAAGAATGTTTGGGTGATAGCGATGGAATTATAATCAATCCGGCAGCATACACACATACTTCTATTGCTATTAGAGATGCGATCGCAGCAGTTAATATTCCTACTATTGAAGTACATTTATCAAATATTCATCAAAGAGAAGAATTTAGACATATATCTTTAACCGCTCCGGTATGTGCAGGTCAAATTTTGGGAATGGGACCATATGGATATCATTTGGCAATGATAGGAATGATACAAATTCTTGGTGAACTAGAAGCTCTCAAACAAGCAAGACAAAAGGCAAAAGCCTCAAAAGAATAATATATTATGAATTATATCCTCAAAAATGAAAACGCAATTTTTTATGAGTGTGGATATAGTTGTGATCATGCTATATATTTAAAGCTTGGCAGCGAATCTTTTTTTATTACCGACGGAAGATATGAGATAGAAGCCAAAGAGTATGCTAGGGGCGTGGATATATTGATAGATAGAGATATCATCAATGTGGCAAAAAATCTTATCAGATCTAATAATATTAAAAATATTATATTTGATCCGCATGAATGGAGCGTAGCAGACTTTACTTCTATATCTTCCGACATAGAAAGTCTTTTTCATGTAGGCCATGATTTTTCACGAAAAAAACGAATTATAAAAAATAGCTCAGAAGTCAATAAATTATATCAAGCAGCAAAATTAGGCGCTAATGCTTTTGATAATTTTACAGCTGCCCTGCAAAGCAACGGGATCGGGCTTGATGAATTTGCTCTTACTTATCATGCAAAAGAGCATTTAAGTTATAGAGGCATATATGATCTAAGTTTTGAACCGATCGTTGCAATAAATGCAAATGCTGCCAAACCGCATGCTATGTCTACTTATGATGTTTTGAAACATAATGATTTGCTTCTTATAGATGCCGGACTTAAATTTGAAAGATATTGCTCAGATAGAACAAGAACTATTTTTGTAAATCATGAGATGCATAGTGGCACCATGCAGCATTTTAACTCTTCAAGATTACAAAAAGTATATGATATTGTCCGTAAGGCGCATGATGAAGCTATATCACGATTACGCAGCGGTATGAAATCTTGCGAAGTAGATGCAATAGCTAGAAATATAATATCAGATGCCGGTTATGGTGATTATTTTGTGCATTCCACCGGACACGGAGTAGGGCTGGATATCCATGAATTGCCGATTATTTCATCCAAATCAGATACCATAATAGAAGATGGTATGGTATTTACTATTGAACCCGGAATTTACTTCTTGAATGAATTTGGAGTGAGAATAGAAGATACTATAGCAATTAAAGACGGCCGAGCGGAGATTTTGGGTGCGTAAAATAAAAATATTGGATGATGATCATAGCAAGATAACAACACCGCTATATCCATGGTTTAACCACAATGATATCAAAGGACACAAGGTATTGCTTGGTATAGGCGGCAATGTTGGAGATGTGGTCAGACGTTTTGAACGTTTATATTGGTATTTGCGGCGTTCGCCATTTGTGGCTATAGTTCAAACGTCTCCTATCTTACGAAATCCACCTTTTGGTTATGCTGATCAGCCTGATTTTTATAATGCTTTGATACTTATTAAAACATACCTAACCCCTCATGAGCTGTTGGATTATATACTAAGAATAGAAAAGCAATTTGGCAGAAAACGAAGCTTTAAAAATGCGCCTAGAACTTTGGATATAGATATGATAAAATATGCGAAGAGAACAATGGTCACGCCAAAGCTTATCCTGCCTCATCCTTTTTGGACGACAAGATCTTCGGTGCTTATGCCGCTGGAGTGGATGAAAGGTATTTGAATGCAAAAAGAGACTTTTTTGGGTAATAATATTGATACGCTCTATAGGCATATAATGTCAAAATATCCTAATGGTGTAGATTTTATTTCTACCAGGCAAATAAAAAATATTAATAAGACCAGATATGCGATAACTTTTAATCCCATTCAAAACCCAATAGATTTAAATAATAATATACATGTTAATCAGAAGATTAATTTAGCCGATAAAGATGTATTTTTAAAAGAAATCGAAGAACTTGAACAGGAATTGGATAAATTTGACGCAATAAGAAACAAAGATATTGCCAACAAGTCACACATAGACATTATAAAACAAGAGCTGCAATCGGAAGGAATGGATACCAAATGGTTGGAAGAAATTTCTAAAATTTTAGTAGAAAATGAATTGGAACAGGATAAAAATCTTATTATTCATTATATACTTGATGAACTTGATGCTTCGCTTCTTTTTTCTGAAGATGAAAAACAGCCACCTAAAATCATTATGATGGTTGGGCCAACAGGAGTGGGCAAAACTACAGCAATTGCAAAAATGGCAAATTACTATAAAAATAAAATAGATCCATCAAATATGGCATTTATAAATCTTGATCATTATCGCATGGCAGCCAATAAACAGCTTGAGGGCTATTCTAGTCAAATGAGTATCGATTGTGTCGATATTGAAGATATTATTGAATTTTCCAGTCAATTAGACATATTTAAAGACAAAGAATTGATTTTTGTAGATACCGGAGGAATATCACCTTTTGATACAGATAGACTTTTGGAAACCGTTTCGTTTATTAAAGAGGCTCCTAATTATCCTGTGTCTATAGTTTTGGTTTTAAATGCAACTCTAAAAAAAGAGGATCTAAATAATATGTATGAGCATTTTTCTTTTTTGAGTCCGGATTATCTAATAATAACCAAATTTGATGAAACCTCCAGCATAAGTGTTTTGGTCGATTTTTTACGTACCTGCCAAATACCGCTTTATTATTTTTCTACAGGGCAGGATATATCAAAAGATTTGAGAGTAGCTTCAAGTGATTATTTACTGGGTCGTTTAGCCAAGGAATGGCAAAATATAAAAAAGGAATCTTAATATATGCGTTCAAAAGTAATGGTTGGTATGAGTGGCGGAATTGACTCTAGCATGGTTGCGATTTTATTACAACAAGCCGGCTATGAAGTGGAGGGGGTTTATATGAAACTTCACGACAAAGCAGGTTATCATGAAGCCAATTTTGCAAAAGTAGAAAATGTAGCCGCACACCTTGGAATAAAAGCACATTTTGTTGATATGAGCAGCGATTTTAAAAAAGAGGTGTTTGACTATTTTGTCTCTTCATATAAGAATGGGTTGACTCCAAATCCATGTATAGCATGTAACCGCACCATTAAATTTGGAAAAATGATAGAATTTGCCGAGTCACAAGGTGCTGATTTTATTGCTACCGGGCACTATGTCAGATGTGATGGAAATGCAATATATGAAGGGGTTGATAAAAGCAAGGATCAGAGCTATTTTTTAGCTCAAATAGACAAAAGTGTATTGCCGAAGTTGTTATTCCCTCTGGGAGATTGGCATAAAGAAGATGTTAAACTGCATGCACAAAAATATGATTTTTTATCTACTATAGCATCTTCAAAAGAAAGTCTAGAGATATGTTTTGTTGAGAATAGTTATACTGATGTATTGAAAGATTATATGCAGATCGACAAAGAAGGCGAGGTATTAAATACCATTGGAGAAGTTGTAGGGACGCATAAGGGTTATATGCATTACACCATAGGCAAACGCAGGGGATTTTTTGTAAATGGAGCTCATGATCCTCATTTTGTGCTTAAACTTTTACCGCAAACAAATCAAATCATAGTCGGCAAAAAAGAAGAGTTGGAGGTCAACTCTGTAGATCTCAAAAAACTTTCTTTATTGGACAATATAAGCGGCAGTATAGAGTGCCAAGTCAAAGTACGTTATCGTACACAAGCCGTGCAAGCAACTGTAAATATAAAAGGAGATGAAGCCCATATTGTATTGCACGAAAGTGTTTTTGGAGTAGCCAAAGGTCAGGTGGCTGCCTTGTATGATAACGATAGATTGCTTGGCGGCGGGATTATCATATAGTTTAAAAACCTCTATTTTATCAATGTTTGGATATAATATAATATTAAATTAAAGATGGGGTAAAACGCTTATGGGCGGATATATGATTTTTTCTGGGACTGCAAATGTTGAGTTGGCAAATGAGATAGCAAAGTATCTCGAAATGCCACTTTCGAAAGCCACAATAAATAGATTTTCTGATGGTGAGATCAATGTTCAAATTACAGAGAGTGTAAGAGGAAAGGATGTTTATATTATTCAGCCTACTTGCGCACCGGCAAATGATAATCTTATGGAACTTCTTATAATGACTGATGCCTTGAAAAGATCATCAGCTAAATCCATTACAGCTGTTGTTCCATATTACGGTTATGCTAGACAAGACCGTAAAGCAGCTCCAAGGGTACCTATTTCAGCTAAATTGGTAGCTAACCTTATGCAAACCGCAGGAATTACCAGAATGGTCACAGTTGATTTGCATGCTTCTCAAATACAAGGCTTTTTTGACATCCCGGTCGATAATCTATATGGTGCTATCTTGTTCGCAGATTATATCAAAGCAAAACAATTGCCAAATCCGATTATTGCTTCTCCTGATATTGGAGGAGTAACAAGGGCTAGATATTTTGCCCAAAGATTAGGACTAGAGATGGTCATAGTAGATAAAAGACGCCAAAAAGCCAATGAATCAGAAGTCATGAATGTCATAGGTGATGTAAATGGTAAAGATGTTATCTTGTTAGATGACATGATAGATACTGCCGGTACTATGGTTAAAGCAGCTGAGGCTCTAAAAAAACTAGGAGCTACAAGCGTAATGGCTTGCTGCACGCATCCAGTACTTTCGGGTCCGGCGTATGATCGTATAGAAAATGGCGTATTGGATGAGCTAGTAGTAGCAAATACTATACCAATGAGAAAATCATCTCCAAAAATTAAAATGCTCTCGACGGCTTCTATGCTTGGAGAGGTCATCAGGAGAGTACATAACAATGAAAGCATAAATTCTCTTTTTGATGTAGAGTAATTTTAAAATAGACTAAAATAGTTATACAACAAGGAAACCTGTGTCAAAAACACCACAATCTCGTATTCGTAATTTTTCTATTATAGCCCATATAGATCATGGCAAATCAACACTTGCGGATCGTATCATACAAGAGTGCGGTGCTATATCAGATCGCGAAATGTCAGCCCAAGTGATGGACACGATGGATATAGAAAAAGAGAGAGGAATTACTATCAAGGCTCAAAGTGTAAGGCTTGATTACATAAAAGATGGTGAAGCATATGTCCTTAATCTCATAGACACTCCGGGCCATGTTGATTTCTCTTATGAAGTGAGCAGATCTTTGGCATCTAGCGAAGGAGCATTGCTTATCGTTGACGCCGCACAAGGCGTGGAAGCGCAAACTATTGCTAATGTATATATAGCTATAGAAAATAATTTAGAACTTTTGCCGGTAGTTAATAAAATAGACCTTCCTGCTGCAGATCCGGATAGAGTGCTTGGTGAACTTGAAAATGCCATAGGCATCGATGCTACTGAGCATTGTTTAGTATCTGCCAAAACGGGGCAGGGGGTTAAAGAACTCATAGATGCCATAGTAGAGCGTATTCCAGCACCAGCAGGCGATGAAAATGCTCCGACTAAAGCTCTCATATATGATAGCTGGTTTGATAACTATTTAGGCGCGTTAGCTCTCGTGCGAGTTTTTGAGGGAAGTCTCAAAAAAGGACAAATGGTGAAAATAATGGGAGCAGAAAGGGAACATCAGATACTAGATCTCATGTATCCGCATCCTTTGGCTCCAAAGAAAACAAGTGAAATCAGCACAGGGGAGATAGGTATAGTCGTTCTTGGGCTTAAAACCGTCGATGCACTTCAAGTTGGAGATACTATCACAGACGCAAAGAACCCAACTAGCGAGCCTATTCATGGGTTTGAGCCGGCTAAACCATTTGTATTTGCCGGTATTTATCCTATAGAAACAGATAAATTTGAAGACCTCAGAGATGCACTAAATAAACTCAAACTAAACGACAGCTCACTTAGCTTTGAGCCTGAGAGTTCTATGGCTCTGGGCAGCGGATTTCGTACCGGATTTTTGGGTATGCTTCACATGGAAGTGGTCAAAGAGAGGTTGGAGAGAGAATTTGACCTTGATCTCATTGCTACCGCACCTACTGTTGTATATGAAGTCTTGCAGACAAATGGAGTAAAGATAAATATTCAAAATCCAAGCGAGCTTCCAGAGCCGCAAAAGATCGATACTATTTATGAGCCGTACGTCAAGGCTACTATACTCACGCCGCAAGAGTTTGTAGGTAATCTAATTAAACTTTTGAGTGATCGAAGAGGGATTCAGATAAAAATGGATTATCTAAATGAAACTAGAGTATTGTTGGAGTATGACATACCTATGAATGAAATAGTTATGGATTTTTATGACAAGCTCAAAAGTACCACCAAAGGATATGCGAGTTTTGATTATGAGCCTATCGGTTTTCGACCCGGCAAGCTGGTAAAACTAGATATTAAAGTAGCAGGTGACGTTGTAGATGCATTATCTATTATCGTACCAGATGAAAAAGCCAGAACTAGAGGACTGGCTTTTGTAAATCAATTAAAAGAGCTGATACCTAGACAATTGTTTGAAGTTGCCATACAAGCAAGCATAGGCAATACCGTAATAGCTAGATCCAATGTCAAATCAATGGGCAAGAATGTAACGGCCAAGTGTTATGGTGGAGATATTACTCGTAAAAGAAAGCTGCTTGAAAAACAAAAAGCAGGTAAAAAAAGGATGAAGTCAATAGGCAAGGTAGAAGTGCCACAAGAAGCATTTATGGCTGTACTTAAACTAGACAGCTAAAATGAGCTGGATTTTTCATATTCATTTGATTGCGGCTATTTCTTGGATAGGCGGATCTGTGTTTATGTTTGTTTTGGGTATATTTCTTAGAGACAAAAAGGCTCAAAAAGAAGTTTATTCGCACATTGGACCGGTGTTTGGATATTATGAGGTAGTAGTACTGATAATTTTAATAGCAACAGGAATTATGTTGATTACGCAAAATGGACTAATTGAAGTTTTATTTAGTGATAATCAAAGTGAATTATTGGTTACACTTCGTAAAAAACTATGGCTTGTGATCGCAGTAGTTGTGCTTACTATTATACATTTTGTAATAGCTCTTAAAACAAATACAAAAGAAAGAACAAAGATGCAGCATTTTATATCAAGAGGTTCATCTTTACTCATATTTTTTTTAAATTTATTGATACTTCATTATGCTATTATCATAAGACATATTTTGTAAAATAATAATTTGATAAACTAAAGGGCAAATATGAGATGTATGAGCTGTCAGTGTTTGAGTTTTCGTACTTTTTGCAAGAATTGTGAAATAAATTTATTAAGTCCATCTATTTCTAAAAGAACGATCGGCACTTTGGATGTATATAGTTTTTATAAATATTCTACTATAGAAAATCTATTACTTTCCAAGCATACACCTCAAGGTTATAGGATTTTCAAAGCATTAGCCGATATTACGTTAAAGCCATTTATGTTGCAATTTATTTCTGCTGATCCACGCGAAATCAGCATTATCGGTGTAGATGAAAAAGTAAAAAACGGATATTCGCATGTGGCATTGCTTACCCATGCAATGAAAACAAAAAATGCAAATATCATGCATTCATCTTTGCTTGCATCAAATGATATTAAATATTCTGGACAAAGCTTACAATATCGTCTTGAGCATCCAAGAAATTTTATATATAAAGGTAAAAAAGACATAGATGCAATACTAGTAGATGATATAATAACTACAGGCGGTACGTTGCAGCAAGCCCAATCAACTTTACTTAAATCAGAAGTGCAAATATTGTTTGCTTTAACCTTGGCCGATGCCAAAGAATAGATTAATTTTGTATTAAAAAATGGTAATATTTTAAAAAACCCAAAGGAGTGTCGAATGGAACATACATTGTTTATCATAGTTATTACTATTGCCATTGCTACACTTTTTAATGTTTTTCTTAAAAAGATCAAAATCCCAACTATTATAGGGTATATTTTATCAGGTGTTATCATAGCATCTATATTTAAGTTTAATGATAGTTCAAAAGATACGCTTTCTCACATATCACAATTTGGTGTTGTTTTTTTGATGTTTACAATAGGGCTTGAGTTTTCTGTTAAGCATTTTCGAGAGATGAAAAAAGAAGTTTTCATATATGGAATGCTTCAAGTAGGAATAACGGGTATTTTGTTTTCTAGCGTCAGTTATTTTTTATTTGAAGCAAATCCAAAAACATCTTTAATTATAGGGTTTGCATTGGCCTTGTCATCTACTGCCATTGTGCTTAAGATACTTAATGAAAATCACGAAACACATTCAGGGTATGGCCGTATTACTTTAGGAGTTTTGCTTTTTCAAGATCTAGCAGTTATTCCTATACTGCTTATGATATCTATTTTTACGATTCACAATCAGTCGCTCAGCTCATTGATCGGAGAACTTTTAATAAGTGCTGTTATTGTTTTTATGGCATTTTTTATCGCTGGAAAATATGTAACTGAGAGATATTTTAGTTGGATTATGTCCACAAATAGCGAAGAGATCTTTTTGGTTTCTGTATTATTGGTTGTTATATCTACATCATTTTTTGCAGAAAGCTTAGGTTTTTCATATTCATTAGGTGCATTTTTGGCAGGCATGATACTTGCTGAAACCAAATACAGATACAAAATAGAAGCCGATCTTGTGCCATTCAGAGATATTTTGCTTGGTATATTTTTTGTAGCTATCGGCATACAGATTGATTGGCATTCATTGATAAAATATTGGCATGTCATATTATCTTTAGTCGTTCTGATAATGCTTCTTAAAGCTATTATTGTATTTATGGTTCTATCTTTTTTTGTACAAAAAAGGTCGGCAATGAAAGCTGCATTGGCTCTTTTCCAAGTTGGTGAATTTGCTTTGGTTATATTTACGATCGCATATGCTAATGGCATGATCAGTGATGCATGGAATCAAATCTTGGTTATTTCTGTTGTTATGTCCATGTTTATTGCACCGTTTGTGCTCAAGAATATCAAGAATATTGTAGATTTTTTTTCCCCAGAGCCAACGGCTTTAAGAAAAAGAGCCTTCAGAGAAGATAGTTTTGCAGGCCATATTATTATTTGCGGATACGGACCGTTAGGACAAAGATTGGCAGCCAATTTTAGAGATATGAATTTGTTTTACATTATTTTAGAACATGATATTACATTGGTGGATAAAGCTATTGCAGGTGGAGAAGAAATGATCTTTTTAGCAAATGCTGCACAAAAAAATGTATTAGAGCATTTTAATATTGAAGAATCAGTAGCCGTGGTAATAGCAATTAGAAATGAAAAGCATAAAAGACTGATTTGCGAAAATATTATATCAATTGACACTAATATAAATACGGTAGTTACGGTTAATAACGATGAAGAAGAAAAAATAATAAGAGAGATAGGCATCAAGCATATAGTCAATGATCGTCAGATCATATCCGAAATGCTTACTCAAAAAGCTTTGAGTTGCTCTTTGAGAATTTAATTATTTAGCCAGATTTTGCAATAAATTTACCATTAACCTTACTCCTGCTCCTGATCCTCCATGTGGATTTTCGCCCCATGTATGCTCAACGAAAGCCGGACCTGCGATATCCAGGTGTGTCCACTTGTCTTTGTTTTCTTCTTCTATAAATTCTGATAAAAACAATCCGGCTGTGATAGCTCCGCCATAAGGAGAGCTAGATACATTACTTATGTCTGCTATTTCGCTTTTGATAAGTTTTTTCAAGAATCTATTGAAATGCAATTCCGTTACTATTTCCCCAGAAGGTATAGAGGCGTTTTTTAGCAATGTTTTTGGTGCATCAGAGTTGCCCATTATGCCTATAGTGTAAGCTCCAAGAGCAACTATGCAAGCTCCGGTAAGCGTGGCAAAATCATATATATAATCGGCATTTACCTCTTGTTGAGCATAAGAAAGCACGTCAGCAAGCACTAGTCTTCCCTCGGCATCAGTATTGCGCACTTCTATAGTTTTGCCGTTTTTTGCATATAGTACATCATCGGGTTTATATGCATCTCCACCTATCATATTTTCTACCGCGCCGATAAAACCATGGACCTCTATCGGAAGATCTAGCTCGCCAATTGCCTTCATTATTCCCAAAACTGCTGCTGCTCCGCTCTTGTCTGATTTCATGTTTACCATTGATGCTGATGGTTTTAGACTGAGCCCACCACTGTCATAAGTTAAACCTTTTCCTACCAATGTAACAACATATTTGGGATTAGTTGGTTTGTGCATTAGATGAATTACGCAAGGATCATGCCTACTTGCTCTTGCAACTGCAAGTATGGCATTCATTTTTTGCTGCTCTAACTCTTTAATCTTTAATATATTGCATTCTAATGCACTATTCTTGCAGAGCTCATTAGCAATCTGAGCAAGTATTTCAGGATAGCAATCGTCTGGAGTTGTGTTTACTATATCTCTGGAGAAATTTGTAGCATTTGCTATGATGTCTGCATTGTTAATGGCATTTTGTATAGCTTCTTTTTCTGCTGGATTACTGCAATCTTTTAAATAAATAGTTACTTTTTCCAAATTGGATATTATTGGTTTGCTTTTATATCTTGTAAAGCAATAATTACCAAGCAATATCCCTTCGCATATTGCTTGTATCGAATGCTCATCAAGATTTTCACAAGGAGCCATAGAAAGATGTTTATAAGCACTTTTTCCAAATATCGAACGAATAGCAGCAGCTGAAGCACTTCGCAATAACCCTGTATCCAATGATGATACGCCAACATATAGTCGTTGTTTTTCTACAAGATGAAAGACTTCATCTTGTTCTGCTTTGAAACTTATTTTTTCTAATAGCTCTTTATCTTGTACATTAACATGTTCAAAATTGCCATTAACAACGAAAATAAGCGTAATATCTCCATTAAAAGAGTTTATATTTTTATCGCTAATGCTAAATAACATTAATTTATTCCTTAATCTTTAAATTGATCTTTTAATATATCTTTTGCTTGCATCATATCTTTGTCACCTCTACCGGAAATATTTACTATTATGAGTTTATCTTTAATTTCTGACTTATCCATTTTTTTTAGATACGCTACTGCATGAGAGCTTTCAAATGCCGGTATTATTCCCTCGCGTTGAGAAAGCCATACAAATGCATCAAGCGCTTCAGAGTCAGTTATGCTATCATATTTTGCCATGCCATGATCTTTTAGATAAGCATGTTCTGGCCCAATTCCTGGGTAATCAAGTCCGGCAGAAATAGAATGGGCTTCTAATATCTGTCCATCTTCATCTTGAAGCAGATAGCTCATTTGACCATGAAGCACGCCGGGGCTCCCTTTGGCTAGGCATGCACCGTGTTTATCAGTATCTATACCCAAGCCGCCTGCCTCGATGCCTATGCATTCCACTTCTTTGTGTTCTAAAAAATGATTAAATATACCCATAGCATTTGAACCGCCGCCTATACAAGCAATAACTTTATCTGGCAATCTTTGTTCTGCTTGTAAAATTTGTGCTTTTGCTTCCCATCCTATGATGGATTGCATGTCCCTAATCATCATTGGGTATGGATGTGGACCTGCTACTGTACCTATAATATAATAAGTATCTCTAGCATGAGTTACCCAGTGACGAATTGCATCATTCATGGCATCTTTTAGCGTACGGCTACCTGATGTAACGGAGTGTACTTTGGATCCGAGTAATTTCATACGGAAAACATTCAGTTCTTGTCTGGCTACGTCCTTTTCCCCCATGAAGATCTCACATTCAAGATTGAATAATGCAGCCACAGTCGCAGTTGCAACCCCATGTTGTCCTGCTCCTGTTTCGGCTATGATTTTCTTTTTTCCAAGTCTTTTTGCCAAGAGAGCTTGAGCAATTGTATGATTGATTTTGTGCGCACCCGTATGATTTAGGTCTTCTCTTTTTAGATAAACTTTAGCCCCAAGCTCTTCGCTGATATTTTCAGCAAAGTAAAGTGGGCTAGGTCTGCCGACATAGTTTTTATAATAATAGTCTACCTCTCCCCAAAATTCCGGATCAAATCTAACACTTTGATAATCTTTATTTAGTTGTTCCAAAGCAGTCATAAGGGTTTCTGGCACATATCTGCCGCCAAACATGCCAAAATGTCCTAACTCATCCGGATCATTTGGACTTGGTTTTGGTATATACATATCATTTGGTTTTTTTGTCATGGTAAAAACTTTGCATTTTATTTTTGATAGTGATTATACCCTAAGGCTCTTTAGGGAGAGTTGGGTATTTAGTTAATTTCGGAAACGGTCTATTTGTGTTCCGTCATTTAGCTTATTGATAAGCGGCAATATACGAGTAGATATACCAAGTTTGTTCATATATATTACATAATTTGTAAGAACTTTTTTGCCATATTCTCTTGATTCAATATTTTCAATTCTTTCCATACTAAGATAAGGTTCAAATGGTCCTGATTTGAACATATCCGGTCTTTGTATGAGACGCTTTGTAAAACCCATACCACCGTTATAAGCATACGCTACAAAAAGAGGATGATACAGATATGAATTTAGATAATTTAAGTGACGATTGGAATATTGTAGAGCCTTGTAGGGATCAAACATATCGTCTAAGTCTATAGATTCACCATCTTTTTTTGCTATATAATTCACCAAAAACGGCATGATTTGCATCATACCTAATGCAAAAGAATGTGATACGGACGCAGGTATAAAGTGACTCTCTTGTCTTGCAATCCCATATATCAGTGCTTGTCTTTCGATTGGCAATTCTTGAAGCATATCACGATATGGTAGCGGATAATATATTTCTTTGTGTTGTGATGCGTATGATTTTATAAATGCATAGTATCCTGCTGTGGATTCATAAGCATATGATTGTGCCAACTCGTCTAAATTGTTTTTACCAGAAAAAACCTGTTCTTTTATCAGTGCCCAATTGATTGGATCATTTTCATTAAATGAGTATTTGTTTTTTAATGCAAAGCTCGGCGTGATAGTCTTTGGATAGCGATCATTTGCCATATCATGAGCAATAAGCGTATACATATTAACATCTTGGCTATTTAGCAATTCATTAAGGAAAGTTTTGTCTTTTGATAATAAATATGCCCAAAATGTCGCTCTGTCTCTATCTTCAACTTTGTCTGTAACTTGTTTTGAATATATAAAATCAGATAATGCTGTTTGAAGATCTTGCGCTGCTACTGCTTTGATCCCGGCCGCAAAACGTCTATTTGCCTGAACTGTATTATTAGATGGGGGCGGAGGCGTACAATCGCGGCCTTTGCAATATGCACCTATGCGCGGCATACTTCCTGTTTTGTTCTTGTAGGCATCTGCGATAGTTTTATTGATATAAGAGGCTTGTATAAGAGCGTCGTATGCTTCTTGTTGTGTAGTATCCGGTTGAGAAATAAAACGCCAGATATAATAATCTTTTTCTATAGATGTAGGCATTTGATTTATTTCTTGTGTTGTCAGTGTTTTGGCTTCCAACAAGATTGAAAATATCGCTAAAACGATAAAAAAATATTTTATTTTCATGTAGTTAATTCCATCGTACGGCTTAAAATATTATTCTTATAATTTGTAAGCCGATTATAACAACCAGCGGAGAGAAATCTATACCATTTGATACTACAAACGGCATTTTTTCCCTTACAAAGCCAAAAACAGGATCCGTAATTCTGTGTAACACGTCAACTACCGGATTTTGTACATGTGGAGCAATAATACTAATAAGTGAAACTATAATTATAACCCAAATATAAAGAGTAATAAGTCCATTAATAAGATTTGATAAAAACATCATGATATAACCTCCAATAAATATGATTTGATATAAGGGTAAAGATCGCTAAGCTCTGGTCCATGTTCTGCGCCGGTGAGCAGCAATCTAAGCGGTTTAAATAGTGATTTGCCTTTGAGTCCGCTTTGTTCCATAAGATAGTTCTTGAACTCATCATATGTTGCAATTGCCGGAGCCCCTGCAATAATATCACGCAGCAAAATCATTTCTTTGTTCCACTCGCCTTCAAAGTTTTTCGGAGCGAAAATAGCTTTTATTTTTGGTTCCAACTCGCTAAGCGTACTTGCTTCTTCTAGATATAATTTGGCCAGTTTTCCAAGCTCATTGTCTCTAAACCCAAATAGGGCAGAAAATGTTTTGTCATCCATAAGTCTTAGATGTTCGCGATTAAGAAATCTCAATTTATCTATATCAAATTTGGCCGGACTTTTCGAGATATCTTCCAATTTAAACCAAGATATTGCTTCAGGAAGAGTAAAAATTTCTTTTGGTGTTTTATTGCCAAGTAATAGTAGATAATTTAAGATTGCATCAGGCAAAAATCCTTGCTCTAGCAGCCATTTGACCGAGCTGGCATCATCTCTTTTGCTCATTTTTTTATTTTCATTATTTAAAATAATCGGTAAATGAGCATACTCAGTTTCTTTGTCATATCCAAGTGAATTTTTGATATGTATTTGCTTTGGAGTATTGCTAAGATGATCCTCGCCGCGTATTATCATATCTATATTAGTAAGCATATCATCACATGCACATGCAAAATTATAAGTAGGAGTACTGTCATTACGTAAGATCACGAAACTATCTACCTCATTTGGTTGTGTTGTAAAATCCCCTTTGATAATGTCATGATGTATTATTGGTGCATTAGGTTTTTTGATACGAATTACAAAAGGTATTTTTTTTGTTTTTATTTCTTCTATTTTCTCAGGCGATTGCTCTGCACATTTACCGCTATATCTATATGCTTTTCCTTCTTTTTTTGCATTTTCCCTCTCTGCTTCAAGATCTTCGGGAGTGCATGTACATATGAAGGCTTTATTTTCTTCCAAAAGTTTAATCGCTAGATTTTGGTGAATATGAAGATTGGCACTTTGATAAAAAAGTTGACTGTATGGCAAGGAAAACTTTTCTAATATTTGTAATATTTCAGCATCCTTGCCTTCTATATTTCTTTCTTTATCTGTATCTTCTATGCGAACTACAAAATTTGTATTTCTTTGCATGGCAACAATATAATTAATAATGGCCACTCGTAAGTTACCGATATGCATATCACCTGTCGGCGATGGGGCAAATCTGAGCATTTTTTCTCCTGTAAGGCTTAAATCTATGTAATTATATGGTAATTTGCTAAAAGTTAACGTTTTTAAAGTTTTTGGATGATCTTTTTAATGCTTATTTAAGGTGCTTTGAGAGAATTATTTAATAATTTATAAGTAGTTTTTGTACTTATTATTTTTTTGAATTTTTACATTATAAAACGATATCCTATACCGGTTTCTGTTCGTATGCGGGAAGGTCTAGATGGATTTGGTTCTATTTTTTGTCGTAATTGTTTTACAAAAATTCTCAGATAATGCACTTCTTGTTGATATCCTATGCCCCATACCTCTTTTAGAAGCCAATTATAAGTAAGCACTTTGCCTTTATATTTCATGAAAAGCTTCAAAAGTTCAAACTCTTTTGGAGTACATTTAAGTTCTTCATTGTCTAAAAATATCGTATGATTAGTGATATCAAGAACGAGATTGCCGCTTTGTATTATAGGAGAAGCAATATCCGAAGTCTCCAGTCTTCTAAGAGTTGCTTTGATACGAGCTAGCAATTCTCCGGTACTAAAAGGTTTGGTTACATAATCATCCGCCCCATCTTCAAGAAGAGCTATTTTTGTCTCCTCGCTATCGTGAGAAGATAGGATAATAACCGGAATTTGGCTCCACTCTCTTAGCTGTTGCAAAAATCTTCTGCCATCCATATCCGAAAGTCCCAGATCAAGCAAGATAAGTTGAGGATTATAACTTAGAGCATTATGCAATCCATCTGTGGCTGTTAATGCCTGTATGGTTGCATACCCGCTCATATTTAATGTAAGTTCAAGGAGTTTTTGAATAGATTTTTCATCGTCAACGACTAATATTTTTGGTTTCATTCATTCCTCTTTGGCAAAAAAAGTTTGGCATAAAAACGATCATTTTTGCTACTTAGCATTAATGCCCCATTATGGATTTGAGCTATTAATTTCACTACATGCAATCCTAAGCCCAAGCCTCTTTTGGAGTTGGAGTTTGATAGTCGTGTAAATGCATTTGTTGCTTGTGATATTTCAGACTGTGAAAGCACATCTCCTCTATTACTAACTTCAACTGATATGCCATTTGGTTCTTCTTTGACCTCTAGAAGCACATTATAACCGTATTTAAATGCATTATCGAGTAGATTGATAACAGCTTGCTCAATAAAAATAGCATTAGCATAGATTAGCGGTATATCGTCTAATATTTTCAAAAAAGCAACTTGCTCTTTTTCTGTTTTTAACAAAGCGCTGCCTATGATCTCTTCAATGTCGCATAACTCTTTTTTGAGTTGTAAAATGCCATTTTTAAGTTTTGCAGAGTTTATTAGATTGCCTATATGCTTCTCCATATCCTCTGTGTTCTCATCAATTGTATCTATTATATTTTTACGTTCATTATCATCTAATATTAACCTTTGCTCCGATAATATAGACGAACACCCTTTGATAACCGCCAGAGGTGTGCGCAATTCATGAGAAAGCGACTCCAAAAGAGCATCTTGGATTTTTTGTGACATCTGGTGTTCTTTGCTAATTGTAGCTTTCTTTGCTAAAGATGATACCATTTGACCGGTTGCGATCATGATCAAAAAACTTATAATATAGTTTGGGTCATGGACGCCTAGATTGAATCTTGGCGGTATAAAAAGAAAATTGAAAAATAAGACCGCTATTATTGATATGAAAAAAACTTCTATGCTTTTATTGTAGAGTGCCGAAAAAAGGATAGGTATCATAAAGAGCATTGCCGTATTGATGAGATTTATTTTGTCAAAAAATATAAGCGCAATAATTGTAATAAAAGCAGTTAAAGCAAGGCTTTGAAAAAATTTAGCTCTTTGTAAAAACATCTTGTCCTATTTATCACGAACACAGCGAACAAAACATTCTTGTTCGATATATTTGATATTATTTCTTATTGTTGCTTCTTGAAAATTCACACTTCCTATCTGACCTTTTGTATAACTCCAATAACATCCTACACTACTATAATTAAAAGTTGACTTTATTGTAGGAATTCTATTTGTATTAACAGTAGATATAAGTTCATTAGAATTAGGTAATCTCCAATCGGTGAGCTTATCGTATTGGAGTGTATCACAATAAGCAAGTGCTCTTTTGAAGCTCATTTTATATAGCGCATTTAGAGGGGCATCCTGCCACATTAATTGTTTGGAGTGAATATTTTGTTTCGTATTTCCAGAAGCACTCAATATGCTGAGTGCCACTATAGTGATAGCAAGTAATATTTTCATATTTTTTCCTTAGATTTCAACCCTATGAGCAACACCGATTAGTTTTTCGTTTGGAAAATTATAAAAACTAGCAAAAGTAGGGGATGCATCTTTGATAAAAGCATATAGTTTCCAATGGAATTTGCTAGAGATTATTTCTTCGTCACCATAAAAAATAGTTCTCTCATTGATACCTTTTTGTTTAAGTATCTTTTCTATATTTAATACCTCCATATATCCTGCATTTATTACAAGAAATTCAATCCCATCGCCTAAAGGTAAAAGATTACTTGTAATTCCCAGTGGGTCATTGGACGATCTAAGGCTAACAATAATATTTCTCTCATAGATAATGCCATTTTGAAACATAGTTTTGGCGATATATCCCGGGACGCTGTCCACAGCTCGTCTAGCGAAAAACAGTGCTACACCTTTTATGCGCGTATCTTGCTGATATTTTTCATTATACTCTAGCAAAAACGTATCTTTTGGTATCGGGGATAATGAAGCATAAAGATGTTTTTGTCCCTGTGTATAGATGATAATAAGCCCCAATGGGATAGAAGCTATTAGCAAAGACCAATATCCGCCATGCGGTATTTTCAACAAGCAAGATAGAAAAAATACAAAACTTGTTGTTCCAGAAATCACAGCAAAGAGCATTTTGATTCTTTCTTTTTTGTAAGCAAATATCATACTCATCAAAATACCAGTAATACTCATAGCTCCAGCAACAGCAAGTCCATAAGCAGCGGCTAGTTTGCCAGATTCTCTAAATACAAAAAGCATAATAATAACACATGCAAACAAAAACCAATTTATAGAACCTACATATATTTGTGATCTAAGTTGATGTGATGTATAGTCGACCTTGAAGTGTGGAAATATACGAGTAGTCATGGCTTGATACAAAACAGAGAAGATCCCACTGATCATTGCTTGCGAAGCGATTATGGTTGCCATGATGGCTAAAATCAAAAATGGAACATACAAAGCTATAGAAAAATCTTTTGTCATTTCAAATAGCGGGCTACTAATTGCACTTGGATGAGATAGCACAAAAGCACCTTGTCCATAATAGCTTAAAATCAAAGTCGTAAAAGCAAATAGCCAACCCTTTAAGATAGGCAAACGACCCAAATGCCCCATGTCTGCATAAAGTGCCTCCCCTCCGGTAGTCGCCAAAATAACATCGGCTAACATAACAAAAGTAATAAAAGGATGCTCAATAGTAAAATTAATGGCAAACATTGGATTTATGGCTTTAAAAATAGAAAAATCTTGACTTACGTAATATAATCCAATGCCACCTAATACCAAAAACCATATTACCATAATAGGTCCAAATGCCGAAGCTACTTTTTCGACACCCTTTTTTTGTACTGCAAAAAGAGCAAAAGCGATAGCAGAAGCTATCAAAAGCAGAGTTAGTTTTGGAGTGCTCTCATATCCAGGTATCAATACTATACCCTCCACAGCACTTAGTATGCTAATGGCAGGAGTAATGACGCCGTCTCCTATCATTAATGATAGACCAAGAAAACCCAACATTGAAACAACAGCAACCGCTTTAGCATTTTTGAGATATGGCTGCAGTATCTGTACTAATACAACCGTTCCTCCCTCTCCTTTTTTACTGAGGCTGGTAGCCAGCCACGCATATTGTATGGTTACCAATATTGTAATAGCCCAAAATACAAAAGACAAAATACCAAATAAATTCTCAATTGTGGGCGCGATCAGTGCAAGAACAATGGCAAGAGTATAAATAGGGCTTGTACCTATATCACCATATACTACGCCGAGTGCTTTGATGACCATCATCTCATTCTTTATACGTTCTTTTAATGTCATTAAAATCCTTTTAAAATATGCTTAGTGTATATTAGTCCAAATTTTGTATAAATGATATAAAGATATTTATCACGATATAAAATTTTTATAAAGATACAAACAGCTCACAAGAGAATATTTTTTTACTCACTATTTATCACAAAGCTAGTACAATACGCAATTAATAATTTAAAAAGAGAAATATGAAACTACTATATCCGCTTTCCATACAAAACGATTTTGTTTTCAACTCATCGCCGCGAGACTTTACCGTCGAAGAGATACCACTTTATGAATTTAGCGGAGAAGGTGAGCATTTAGTGCTCAAAATTCGTAAAAAAGAATTAACTACTTGGGAGATGATAGCAATTATCGCAAATCATTTGGGCATAAAGCACAGCGAGATAGGTTATGCTGGGCTCAAAGACAAAAATGCTATGACCATACAGCATATATCTCTGCTTGCCAAATATGAAGAAAAATTAAAAGATTTTAGTCATGACGGTATCAAGACACTAGAAGTTACTAGACATAATAACAAAATAAGAGTAGGGCATCTGAAAGGAAATCGTTTTGAGATGCGCCTTAAAAAAGTCCTTGGAGTACAAAAGGATAAGCTAGATTCCGGAATAGAATGGATAAAACAAAATGGTCTGCCGAATTATTTTGGCAATCAAAGATTTGGAACTGATGGCAATAACTGGGAAGATGGCAAAAAAATCATTGAAAAAAAACTCAAGATCAATGATAGAAAATTGCGGGAATTTTTGGTAGGTTCATATCAAAGTTACCTTTTTAATAATTGGCTCTCAAAAAGGATTGAAATTAGCTTGTTGCTCCAAAAATATAGCGAAATTGAAAGCGAGAGCGTATTGTCATTACCGGCAGGTACGCTTGAAAGTACAAAAGAGCAATCAAACTTTTTTAAACTCCTAAGAGGAGATGTAATGATGCACTATCCTTACGGCAGGCTTTTTGATGCTGAGGATTTAGTTAATGAAGCATCCAGATTTGCTGAGCGAGACATATCACCTACTGGGCTGGTAGCAGGCATGAAAACTGCTAGAGCAAGTGGAAATGCCGGTGTTATAGAAAGTGCATTTGATGAGCCGATCCCATTACAAGGTGCTAGAAGATACGCTTGGATATGGGCTACAGATATTACAAAAAGATATATACCAGAAAAAGCACACTATGAGCTTGGATTTACTCTTCCGAAAGGGTGTTATGCCACAAATGTATTGGATGTACTTAGAGGTGAGAGCCGTTAAGCAAATGTGAACTGCTTCACATTTGTAGGCTTGAAACCGAAGGCGATGTCTCGAAGAGACCGCCGAAGGCTGGGAGAGTCGTTGCTTTGAAACCGAAGGCGATGTCTCGAAGAGACCGCCGAAGGCTGGGAGAGTCGTTGCTTTGAAACCGAAGGCGATATCTCGAAAATCTATTTTAAATATTTTATGTTTTTTACCATTGTGAGTAGGGCAGTTGTGAAAGCGAAGCGTTAGTATATCGAGAGTCATTTGATACTTCTATTGTTACCCAGTCTGGCAGCACAAACTTTTCATCTTCACTTGTCAGTTCTATTTCTGCTACTATAAGCCCACTGTTTTCGTTTTCAAATATATCCAGCTCCCATAAATTATCTTCATGTGTTATCTCATAACGCATTTTGGATATGAGCAAGCCTTTGCATTGCTTTAGAAGTTCAAGTGCATCAGTATATGGGATAGAGTATTCAAATTCTGACCTGGTAATCCCATTAAATGAATCTCCTTTGATGGTCAAAAATGCTTCATCGTCACTGGTACGGATACGAATACTCGGAGTACGGTGCACAAGATAACCTTGTAGTAGTTTTTTGCCATTCAATAATGGCGGAAGCTTATTTATATCTACAAGAAATTTTTTCTCTATCTCAACACCCAATTATTCATCCTTTTTGCGAGTGATTTTAGCTCCAAGTTTGGATAGTTTGCCTTCTAAATTGTCATATCCTCTATCAAGATGATATATGCGTCTTACCCTAGTAATACCTTCGGCGACTAATGCGCCAAGCACTAGAGCAGAACTTGCTCTTAAGTCAGTTGCCATAACATCTGCTCCATAAAGTTTTTCTACCCCATGTACAGCAGCCAAATTTCCTTTTAGCCAAATATCAGCCCCTAAGCGATTAAGTTCACTTACATGCATAAATCGATTCTCAAACAATCTTTCTTCTATTATGCTCTCTCCATCGGCAATAGCTGCTATTGCCATAAATTGAGCTTGCATGTCTGTAGGAAATCCAGGATATTCTGTTGTAATTATATGAACCGGTTTTAATTTTTCAGGTCCATGTATAGTTATTGTAGTTTCTGTCGATTCGCATTTGCAGCCCATAGATTCAAGTTTATCTATTACAGCTTGCAGGTGATTTGAGTTAGCATTTTCTAATGTGATAGTAGAATGTGTGATGGCAGCAGCACATAGATATGTGCCGGCTTCTATACGATCTGGGATGATCTCTGTAGTTTTGAACTCCAAAGGTTTGCCGTCAGTTCCTTCTATAATGATCTCGCTAGTGCCTATGCCTTCGATTTTTACGCCGGCACTTTCAAGCATTTCGCATAACTGTACAATTTCAGGCTCTTTAGCAGCATTTACTATTGTTGTAGTTCCTTTGGCAAGTGCAGCAGCCATTAAAATATTTTCAGTGCCGCCTACTGTAATTTTGTCAAATACTATTTTTGCACCTTGAAGTCCATTTGGAGCTTCAGCTCTAACATAACCACCTTTTATTTCAATATGGGCTCCCATAGTTTCTAATGCTTTAAGATGCATATCAATAGGGCGCTGACCTATCGCACAACCTCCTGGTAAACTTACTTCACAAACTTTAAATCTAGCAAGTAATGGGCCAAGTACCAATATAGAAGCTCTCATTTGTGATACTATTTCATAGACGGCTTTTGTGTTATTGATATGGCAATTGTTGATATGTGCAACGGTATTATTATGTTCGACCTCACCACCTAGCATAGTAAGAAGTTTAAGAAGTGTTCTTATATCAACTACATTTGGAAGATTTGTCAACGTAATAGGCTTGTCGCTTAATATTGTAGCCGCAATTACAGGTAATGCAGAGTTTTTGGCGCCACTTATAATTACATTACCACTTAATTTTGTTCCGCCTTCTATCTCCAAGTAATCCATGCCCACTTCCTTTTTTTGTTTAATAATTATATCTCAAATATCATTAAGCACTTATTTGTCATATATATGATTAATATTTTTACATATAATTTTTCAGAATTTTATAAAAATATTAGAAAATATGTCTTATAATACATTAATATCAAATAAAAAGGGTCAATAATGTCTAGTAGCTTGGATAGGCTAAAAGCTCTTAGCGGCAAACTCGAAGAAAAGTTAAATGTCAAAGAATCATTATTTGATGATGATTTTGCAGAACAGCACGCTATTGCTACTAATGTTATTGAAAAAAATCCAAATTTACAATCTGAAAGCGGTGTTATTGCGGAAGACAAAGAAAATAGATCATATAATATGCAGCGCTTAACTATGCTTTTTAATGAACTTAAAATTAATGAGAAGTGTTCAAAATTTGATGATATTTTTTCATATAAAGCTATGAATCTAGCCGGAATCGGACTCAAGGATGATGATTTTGGCGAAGTGAGAGATGGAAAATATATACAAATTATTGCCATAAGCTATGAATCAGATGGTGATAGCGAAAAGAAAAAAGCTAAAAATATATCTTTGGGATATTTCGGCAAAGGCAATGAGCTCAATATTTCAAAAAAACACAGTATCATCGAGTTTATATTAAGATGGCGTTATGAAAAAGGCTTTCAAAACCTTGACAACTATAAACATTTATTGGAAAAATTAGAAACAGCGTCAAAAGCAACATCTGCAAATAACTAATCTAAAATTAGCTACAATCCCTTTTTAAAAATTATAAATAGGGTATATATGGCACTTAATGGATTAAATTTAGAACAACGTCAAGCTGCCAAAGCCCCATTAGGTCATAATTTAATTATAGCAAGTGCCGGGACAGGAAAGACTTCTACCATTGTAGGACGAATTGCACATTTATTGTATTCAGGTATTCAGCCTGAAAAAATTTTATTGTTGACTTTTACCAATAAAGCAGCTGGAGAAATGCTTGCTAGACTAGAGAGGTTTTTTCCAAAAGAGATCGTCTCGATTATCGAATCAGGCACTTTCCATGCGGTTTGTTATAGATGGCTCAAAGCTAAGCATGGTGAAATTGTACTTAAACAACCAAGTGAACTAAAAATACTTTTCAAGAGTATTTATGAAGCATATAGTTTTTCTCAAACCGAAGGAGAGCCATTTTCTGCTTTGTATCTTTATGAGCTTTATAGTTTATATCAAAATGCATCTTTAGATGCATTTGAAGATTGGTTTTTAGAAAAATATATTGAGCATGAGCCATTTATTAATACATATATAGCCATAATAGAAAAATTTGAAATAGAAAAAAGAGAGTATGGTTTTGTCTCTTTTAATGATCTTTTATTGCGAACTATTGATGAGCTTAAAATTTCCGATATAGGTTTTGACGAAATATTGGTCGATGAGTATCAAGATACAAATACATTGCAAGGCGCACTCATAGATGCCATGAAGCCAAATTCATTATTTTGCGTAGGAGATTATGATCAAAGTATTTATGCATTCAATGGTGCCAATATCGAAAATATCTCGACTTTTACGCGAAGATATAAAGGCGCTAATTTATTTTCATTGGTCACTAATTATAGATCAACCGCTTCCATTTTAGCATTGGCAAATCGCGTCATAGAACATAATCCGCGAATATATCCCAAAAAATTACGAGTTGGCAGAGAAGGCGATGATATTGCTCCAAAACTTTTGGTCTATCATGAACTTTTTGAACAATATCATGCTATATCTTATGCTATTAAAACATCGCATATACCATATAATGAAATAGCGGTTATTTTTCGTAATAATTCAAGTGCCGACGGTATTGAAGCTACATTGAGAGAGCTTGGTATCCCATGCAAACGTAAAGGAAGTACTAGTTTTTTTGATGCTAAAGAAGTTAAATTTTTGCTAGATTTACTTAGCTTGAAATCCAATCCAAAAGACATGATGGCTTTTTTGCATATATTTGAATATGCAAGAGGTGTAGGCCCTGCGCTAGCGAAAGAATTTTTTATGGCGTTAATTCATTGCGGCGAAGGTGACTTCATGAAAGGTGTTTTGAATCCAAGTATTCATTCATTGCCAAAAACCTCATATATGCAGCCATCCGGATTATTTCAGGAAGAATGGATAGAAGAAAAAAAAGCAGATACTAAGTCAAAACATGATCATCCCATCCACGCGCACCAAAAAATAAATAGTGAAAATGTAAGATTTTTTGATGATTTTTGTGCATATTTACATGCTGTTAAATATGAAAAAAATCCTGCAAAAATGCTATCCCAGCTTATAAAATCCCCAGTTTATTCTGAAGTGGTAGAAAATTTGTCTCTTAGCCGTTCACGACTTAAAAACGGGGAAGTTGATACTAATAAATATAATTTGGCAAAAGAAAGAATATTTCAAAAAGCAAAATTGTTACTTGAGTTGTCATCACACTATAATGATCTATCTAGATTTTTAAATGCAATGATATTGGGCGGCAGCGAACTTAGTCAAGGTGATGGTGTAAATCTATTAACTGTTCATGCAAGCAAAGGTTTGGAGTTTTTAGAAGTTTATGTGATAGATCTGATGGATGGAAGATTTCCAAATACCAAGTTGATGAGCAAAGGAGGGGATCTTGAAGAAGAAAGAAGGTTATTTTACGTTGCTGTTACTAGAGCCAAAGAGAGACTTTATCTCTCACTGGCGCAATATGATAAGGTAAAAAAAACCGAATTTAAACCATCAATTTTTCTATACGAAGCAAAACTGTTAAAAGAACATGAAGAATTAGTAACTTCTGAATAATTTTTAATTTTTAGAAATCGGCACATAGTAACTGAGCGTACTTTTACCAAATTTTTTTGTTTTCCAAAGAGATAATTGTCCTATAGTTGATGGTAGGTCAAGTTTGGTCATATGTTCTACTATTACCATCTCACAAATATCAGGTTCTATACTGGCAATGAGATCAAGAGTCTTTTTATATATCTCTTCCATGCCTTCGCGTATAGAAAATGGCGGATCGAAATAAAAATATGTTTTTATGTTTTTATTTTTGATCATATCATAAATAATGGTAAACTTTTCAAAACTATCTCCACTTAATACAGTAGTATTTAATGGATCTATTTGTCTTATGTTATTTCTCAAAGTCATAAGTGCAGTTTGATTTTTTTCTATAAAATAAGCGTGCTTAGCACCACGACTTAGGGCTTCAAGCCCAACTGAGCCGCTTCCGGCAAACACTTCTACAAAATTCTTATCTATTACATCAAATTGTAAAGTATTAAAAAATGACTCTTTTAGAATAGATTTAGAACTTCTAGTTGTATCTATAGCAGGGATGGAGATTATTTTGCCTTTATATCTTCCGGCTAGTATATGTGTATTAAATGTTTTTAAATGTTTCATGAATGATATTTTACCAAAATTAAAACGATACAATGCTTTGCAAAGTTTCTATGAGTTGACTTTCACTTTTAGTAGTTGGTAATTCTTTACCCGGTTCAGTAGTGGATATGATGGTGCGTCCTGTTATAAGTTTAGTAAGATCTTTTTGTCTTACGCCCCAATAAGCATGAATGATTATTGGTTCGCCATAGTATTGGCCTATATATAATACTATGTGTCCCGGTACAAACAACATGGACCTAAAAGGAATGGCGTCTTGGATAATTTTTACTTTTTTCTCTTCTTTTGTCAAGCCGATAAGAGATATCTGTTTGCCTTCTTTTGCCTGTTGGCTAGAATTTCTATTTAAAAAAATTCCAAATGGTGCAAAAAAATCTCTGGTCAATGCAGAACAGTCTCTGGCTTCAAAATTTTCTCCCCATCCATAAGGTTCATTTATAAATGCACTAGCTATTCTGGCTACATTATTTGATGTAAACGCAATAGGTTTTGGAGCAATTATGCCATAATATGTTGGTCTGACTTTACTAAGTTTTGCCATGCCATTATTATTTTTTGTTGCAAAAAAGTAACCATTACTATCATAAGGAAATATAGTTCCAAGTTTGATTAAACTTATTGGCGTACTATTTTTATATAGTCTTAAATTATCTTTTACCGTGATGGCATATTGTCCATTTTGAAATTGTTTTATGAAATCATCATCGACTATTGCTATATCTTTTATATTAAGCCAACCAAAAGCATAAGCACCTTGCACAAATACCCATTTGCCATCTTTAGAAAAATGTGAAATGAGAAGCGGCATATTTATAGGATATGCGCTATTTTGATTATAGTCAAATGGAAAACCCTCTCCTGGTTGATGCGGATCGCGATAGAATGATTCTTTTGTCGGAAGTGATTTTAGTTCAGCTCTTTTAATGGTTATGGCTCTGATTTTTTGGGTATTGTATAGGTCCATCTGAGCATTTGATATCCATTCTTCGTAAATATCAGGAGGTATTATTTTTGCTTTGGCAGTATATATAGGCTTTTCTCTAACAAAACGAGTTTCCCATCCGAAGTCATCCACGGAAATATTTATATCCTTCATCTTCCATGACGCAAAATATTTTTCGTTATATTCATTATCCAGTTTTTTTTGTTCGCTTATTTTTAATGGTTTTATTTGGTTAGCATAGAAACTTGGATTTTGCGGAATAGTTTGCATATCCTGGATAATGGCTTTTGGCATGTTGTCGATTTTGCTTGAAGCTCTAGTACTTGGCATCAGGTAAAAATCTGCATGAAGCACAGAAAAATATAAAAGCATAAAAATATATAGCCTAGTTTTCATATTTTATACCAAGCCCGATTTCATCAGAAAGCAAGATTTTATTTTCGTCAAAAATAACACTGCAATTATGTGGAGGAGTAGAGAGCAGTGCTACTGCATCAAGGTCTACCATTGTAATGACATCAGATATTGCCGAAACCACGTGTAGAGCAGCAGTTATACCTATTGGACCTTCCAACATACAACCCATCATACAAGAAACTCCAAATTCACGAGCTCTATTGGCTATTTTAATAGCTTCGGTTATGCCCCCACATTTTGAAAGTTTAATATTGAGAT
Source organism: Sulfurovaceae bacterium (assembly GCA_028715055.1). Lineage (GTDB taxonomy): Bacteria > Campylobacterota > Campylobacteria > Campylobacterales > Sulfurovaceae > BN30871. The sequence continues at coordinate 260,541 of JAQTLE010000002.1, read as the reverse complement.
AATCAGCTGAGTTAGATTCCAGTATAAAGTTGGCTTGTGCTAGATTAAATACGGCTTCATCGGCAAGCACGGGAGTTAGTATGCGTTCTTTTATATATTTAAGTCCTGTTATATCATCAGCTTTTACGGGTTGCTCTATGCATTGGGCCATTATCCCTTTTGATTCTATCGTTTGCATTACGAGAACACTATCTTCTTTATTCCAGCCTTGATTAGCATCGAGTCTAAGAATTATATCCTTTGGTAGTGCATCGTTTATAGCTATGATTCTGTCTATATCTTTTGATGGATTATTTCCAAGTTTGATTTTGAGGATTTTATAACCAATGGAAACCGCCTTTAGGCAATCCTTTATCATTGTGTCGATATCATTTAGACTTATAGTGATATCTGTTTCAAATTTTTTCTGTGTGCCGCCCAGAAATTCATAGAAAGGTTTTTTTTGGGCTTTTGATCTAAGATCATACAATGCAATTTCAATAGCTGATTTGGCAGTTGTATTATGCAAAAGCCCGGTATGCAGTTTATGCAAAATTTCTTCGAAATCGGTCACAACATCTAGTCCAATGATAAATTGACTCAGATAAGATATTGCTGCTTCCATGGTACCTAGTGTTTCACCGGTAATTACAGCCGTTGGAGATCCTTCGCCATATCCGATACTTCCATCATTGCATTCTATGATTACTACTATGTCTTCTAAATTTTCTACAGTTCTAAGTGCGGTTTTGAAGGGTGTTTTTAATGGAGAGCGAAATAAAGCTGTACGAATAGATATGATTTTCATTTTTGACTTTTTATAAGTGATACTTTTATGTAGTATCCTACCATGAACAATATAAAATTAAACTTCTTTTAATTCATTAATTTGCGCCGATAAAGCTTTTATCTCTTTTGCAAGCAAAGCTCTTTTTTCTTCTATTAGACTTTTTTCAAAATTATTTTCAGCAAGAGCCATTGGCTCTTGCAAAGATTTATATTCTTTGAGCATTATTTCTTTTTGAATGTATAATTTTTCCAATAAATTATTATCTGTTTCCATAATTTCTATTTTCATCATAGTTTCTGTCGTTTCCATGATTTCTATCTTCATTATAGTCTTTATCATTTCTGGAATCTCTGTCATTTCTAAAATCTCTATTATTTCTGAAATCTCTGTCGTTTCTGAAAGCTATTCTATCTTCATATCTTCTCATATGTTTATTGAAAGCTCTTGGTTCTGAATAAAATCTGCCCCCATGAAATCTGTTTCCATTATAATAATAGTATCCATTTCTAAAATTTCCACCATAATAATATCTTCCATTATAAAAATATGCTGGTCTATCATAATATCTATCTTCTTCAAAAACAACAAAGTTATTAGGATATTCCATTATTACTCTTGGCTGATTGTATTTATAGAATCTTGGTTTACCATAAAATTCTCCGCCAACCAGTCTCATACCGTTATAAAAATAGTATCCGTCTCTATAGTCCCCACCATAATAATATCTACCCTTATAAAAATATACCGGTTCATTATAATGTGTATCCACTTCAAAAACGCCGCCTATAATAGCTGGAGCCGGCACAATAGCGCCAGCATTAACTCCAATGTTTATGGATACTTCAGCCATTAATAATGTTGTACTCAAAATTCCGGCTGTTGCCAAATATTTTATAGCTATTTTTTTCAAAAAATCTCCTTTAATTAATTACGGCACAATAATATCATGTTAAAGTGAAAATATTGTGAATGGTTTTTATAAAAGCATTTGAAGTATTTTTCCAACTATAAGTCCACCGGCTGTACCCACAATATATCCTAGCATCGCCATCAATACTCCAATTGGCACCAAAGCTTTGGAATAAGCTCCTGCAAGAAGTGGGGCAGATCCCACCCCGCCTATATTTGCCAAAGATGCTACGCCTAGCGAAAAAAGATCAAGTTTAAATAATTTAGCAAAAATAAGCATTAGTATCAAATGAACTAAAAGTACGGTGGTTCCTGAAAGTACATAAAATGGAGCAGAACTAAAATCTGTAATAGATGCCTTTGAAGCAATAAGCCCTACAATAATATATAAAAAGGTAAAAGCCAATTCATTTCCTCCACCAATTTTTGATAACGAAGTCATCCCAGCGGCTATACCGGCAATTGTAGCTATCATAACAACCCAGGTACTTGTTGATAAAAATGAAGTCGTTGGAAGCAGTACTGATAATTCTTGAGAAATATATGCAATCATAAGTGATATTCCAAGCATAATCAATATAGATTCGAAACTAACCATTGTAATATTTTCGTTTTTTGATAATCTTAAACCAACTTCATCTATATCTTTAGTATTTGCGCCGCTCCATTTATTAAATCTGTCAGCAAATGGAATGAGCGCCAAAAGTATCATAACCCATAGTGCATAATTTATAGAATCAGTTAAAAGCACGAAACCCATATAAGTGTCCGGAACTTTAAGCGCTCCTTGGATTGCTATCATATTTCCGGTTCCTCCTATCCATGAACCGCTTAATGCTGCCAGACTTTTCCAGCCATCTGCCCCTAAATACGATTTAAATATCAGAAATGATATTACAAAACCTATCATTATGGTGCTAGTAGCCAAAAAAAATGTTCCTAGCATTTTTCTTCCCAATTTTAAAACCTCTTTTATATTCGCGTTCAACAACATTAAAAAAATCATAGCCGGAAGGAAAATATTTTTTATTGTCGAATATGTAGTATCAATTTCTTTATTTTGCTTCCAAAGTCCTAATGATGCAGCAACCATGATAGTGACATATATCAAAACAATACTTGGGATCCATTCAAAAAATTTAAACCATTTTTGTTTTTCTGCCAATATAATAATGGCAATAATAAAAATCAAACTTACTATATATAATAAACTATTTTCTATCATTATTTATGCACCTTGTGATTATAAAAATATTATTTCACTTTTTCTTTATTTTTGTTAGTTGCGTATCTAGTGCCTCTTTTACCTTTTGTATGACAGCTCTCACATATGGAAAATCTATATGAAAAATCTAGTACTTTACCGCAACGATGACATTCTTTGACAAAATGCCCATGTTTTAGAGAGGTTTCAATAAAACTATTTAATCTGCCGCGACTTTTTATGGCTAGTGCAGTATCTTCAAAGTATTCCGGAAATCTAAAAGACAACCAAAGATACAATGAAATTTCTCTGACCCTGTCTTCTGCATTTAAAAGCATTTCATTTGTTTGTGCAAAACGTGGTAAATCTTTCGGAGGAGTGTATGGAACTTTTTTACCTGCTTCAATATACCTAATATATTTATGCATCACCGATTCGATATAAGGTGAAGATAAACTTGCAGGTGCACAAGAAAGATGATATTTTGTTCTTAAGTCCAATTTGTATTCATCTACAATTGTAGCAATTTCAAGCATTGATTCAATATTGGCAGCAACAAACGGGCCTTCAAATTCCATATTTTCAGCAAAAAAGTCTAAAATCTCTACTATTCCTCCTGTTTGTAATATTTCCCCAATAAGCAATACATGTTCTAAACTTGCCATTACACTAACCGGAAGTGCAATATCAGTAAGCGGAGAGTGAAATGCTTTTGATATGGTTTCTAGAGTATGTTTGTCTAAAGCGCCGATATATCCTTTTTCTTCAAAACCAAATCTTCCGGCTCTTCCGGAAATTTGCAGTACTTCCGATGGCTCTAATTCTCTTCTGTGTACACCATCAAATTTATTATCTTTAGCAAATATGATAGTTTTGATAGGTAGGTTTAGCCCCATAGCTATGGCATCTGTGGCTATAAGTATATCGCTTTCGCCATCGCGAAATCGTCTAGCTTCTTCTCTTCTAACTTCAGGAGATAGATTGCCATACACAACAGATACGCTATATTCGCTTGTTAATTGTTGTTTTAAAGATAATACATCTTTTCTTGAAAATGCTACCAAGGCGCTTTGTTTTTCTATTTTATGAATAGGAGTAGGGTGTGTCAAAATCTCCAATGGATTTTTGCGTTCGAATGTGATTACCTCTAGCGGTTCTTCAAGATATAATGCTAATTGTTCTACAGCTTTAAGTGCATTTGAAGAGCCGGTCAAAATAATAGTTTTTGCCGGTGCGCCTATGAGAGCATTTGCCCAAGCCCAACCTCTATCTCTATCATTTATCATTTGTATCTCATCTATTACGCATACATCCACAGACACACTGCTATTCATCATTTCAATTGTTGAGCTGATATGAGTAGAGTCTTCGTGTATTATTTCTTCTTCACCTGTGATCAAAGAGACTTCTACGCCCATTCTTTGTAAATTTTCATATCCCTCTAGAGCTAACAAACGAAGCGGTGCTAGATATGAACCTGTTGTTGCATTAGCAAGACGAGTTAGTGCAGAATATGTTTTGCCGCTATTGGTTGGACCTGCGTGAAATATGATTTTTCGTTTCAATGATCTAGCCAATGGAAAAAGTTGCTTAAAATCTCTAATACTTTTTGCTAGCAGCTGCTCTTGTTTGTATTTTTCTAAAAAAGGTTTTATGTATTCATGCCAATGATACAATATTCGTCTTTTTGTCTTTTCTTTTAACTTGAGAGTTTTGGAGGAAATAAGTTGAGGTTCAAAAAATTGAAGTATAAAATCTATGGCTTTTTCTTCATCAATTTTTAATCCATCGGATATCTCGAGCATTTCATCTTTTAGCTCATCTATAGAAATGTTCAGGTCCTCTATAAGTCTATCGCTAAGTTGCTCAAACTCATCTTGATACGGTAGGCTATCACCTCTCCATATAATATTGTATATAAATTTTTTAGTATAAGACAAAGATATATCATATCTCAATGTTCTTTCACAAAAAGCATATGATTTCTCTTTTTGAATTATAAAATCATCTGTGCTTTGGGTTAGATAATACCTATTGTTAAAATTCCTGATAATTTTTTCAATCTTTTCAAAAGAGATAGGTATATGGTCTAGTGATACATCCGGAGGCATAGTTTTAATTGAATCTATAATATCTTTTTCGTTTAAATATGGATTGCCGTGTTCTTTTAGGTTTGCTAAAAAATTATCAATATCTTTTTGTTTTTTTGTTATAAGATCTTGTTTGATGGTTTGTAGTTTTAAAAGTAACTCACCTGAAGGTTCATCGTTTGTGATCTCAAAATCCATAGGCGCGGAAGTGCATAGTAATAATTTATTGAAATCGAAATCTTTAAATGCGAAAGTAAAACTATGATAAAACTCCATTCGTCCAATCGCATCAAATGTAACATCAAGAGCTTTCTCTAATTTAGCAAAACTTTTTTTCTGTCTACCGTATAGCAATTTATTGTATATTTTGTTACGTGTTATTTTATGATTGGCCACATCAGCAAATGAATCAAGTATATTATATTCTTCTTCTTTTGTATGCGGAATATCATCTAAAATTTCAAGTATATTTGTTGTTTTTTCTGTGGCAAAATGAAGTGATGTCTTTTTGTGCTCTGGTTTATCTGTCAAAAAGGAAACTATGGTTTCTCTTGATCTTGCTTCGCCTTCACTCCAAATTCGTCGCAAAGCACGAATCATATCTTCTTTGCCAAGTGAATAAGACGGTAATTCAAGCAACATCATCAATCCCATGAGCTGCTCTTCATTTAATGTAGTCACACCTTCATCAAATGGTAAACCTTGAAAAAATGCACGGATTTTATTATTTAACTTAATGTGTATATTTTTTTTCTTTTTTCCCATACATTCTTACTTTATAATTTATATATTATAAGTATAGCATAAACAAACCAGAGTAGGGGGCGAAAATGATGAAATATTACGATGACTTATTGAGGTGTATTATATTCCCTATCTCCGGCATCTCCAATTCCGGGTAAAATAAACATGTTGCTATCTAGTTTTTTATCTATTTGAGCAATATAAAGTTTGATATCCGGATGTTTTTTTTCTATTACGGCTAGTCCTTGAGGACAGCCAATCAGATTAAGAGAAAAAATTTTTTTTGGTGCTTTGGTCTTGATAAAATCTATAGCATCACTCAAAGAGCCTCCAGTGGCAACCATGGGATCTACAACAATTACTATTTTATTCTTACACAATGGAACACGATCATAATATAGTTTGCTTTTGTGTGTTTCTTCATCTCGTTTCATTGCCAAAAATCCAAAAGATGCTTTTGGGAAAAGATCACTCATGGCTTCTATCATTGGTAATCCGGCACGCAGAATAGCAACAAAAACAAGATTTTCCTCATCAAGAAAATCAAAAGAGATTTTTCCTGTTCGTGTTTCTATACTTAACGTCTTCGGCTCTAAAGAGCTAAGTGCTTCATATGCTAAAAATCTAGATAATTCCTTGATGATATGTCGAAAATAAAAAGAATCTATTTTTTGTTCACGCAAATGATTAATTAGATTTTTTGCAACAATATTTGAAAGTTCATGGATCATAATATCTCACTTTTTAATTAATTATATCTAATTATTGAGAGTGAGTGTATATATAACAATTGCCAATCTAAATTTATCTAAAATTGATATTGGTTAACATAATATAAATTCTATTAAAAATATAATTGTCTTCTATTGCATCCAAATATATCCAAATAATATATGCATATAAAAAACCAAAATCCCAAATTTCTATCATAATAAGATCAAATCGGTGTTTTTTATTACGACAGAGAAAAAGCATCGCGCCTAAAAAAATATTAGAGCACCAGCTCGAAATTTTTTTTGCGATTTAGCATCTAACCTGAGCTATTTTCCTAAAAGCATTCAGACATAATTTTAATAACCAGATAAGCATCTAAGCATAAAAACTCTATCTTTTAAAAATTATAAGCCTTATAGTCGATCAAGACTAATAAAAATCACTAATATTTTATTAAAAAATATTAACGCGCCCTATTTTTGCATTCCATAAACCGGCATATCTGATTATATTGTTTAATAAAAGCGCATAGTAATATATCAAACAAGTTTCATTTTTATGCTCTTATCGCTATATAGGGCTATACAGAGGGTTATATGAACATATGTTAATATAACAAATAATAGCCATGCTAAATTAATTAACAAATGTTCATTTATTGATATTGATGATTTTTACTAAATTAACAAGTGTTCATATATTTCATTATCGTCTCTCTTGACTTATGAACAAATGTTCACTATAATTCTTTCATTAAAAAGGATAACATATGGATAAAACAGAGCATAATACTTCTTCTTTGCCCTCTAAAGGCGATAAAACAAAAGAAAAGATACTAACTACCTCGCTAAAATTATTCGCAGCTAAAGGCTATAGAGCTGCTACGGTTCGAGATATAGCCGGGGCTATAGGTATTAAGCAAAGTGCGCTATATAATCACTTTAAAAACAAGGATGAGATATTAGAATCACTAATAGAAGAGCTCACTACTTCGGCCATAGCTATGCTTTTTGCTAATTTTACGGCTCCAGATTCTTATAAACATGGTAAATCTCTGCTTTTGTCTATAGCCACCACTTTTAAACTTATTAGTTTTGATATACAAAATGAGGCACTTTTTAAGTTGCTTATGCAAGAAATTTTCAATAATGAACGCATACGAGAGATATATAATGAGTATTTTTACCAAGAAAATGTCAAAAAACTCTCGTCTTACCTATTTGCAATGATGCAAGACGAGATGATAACGTCATCAGATCCTCTACTTCTAGCAAATGAGTTCTTTGCGCCACTGTTTTTTTATCAAATGCAAATCTCTTTGCTAAAATTAGACAAAAAATCGACATCTTCTATGGTATCATTGTTCGAAAAACATGTTGATTATTTTTGGGAAACCATTAGAATTAACCAAAAAAACACATTATTTTAATTATATTTTGTAATATTAAGGATAAAAATGGAAAAAAATATTGATCTTTTTGCTCATAAATCTAAAAATTGGGATATGAGTAGTATGCGTGTCAATAATGCTAAAGAAATATCAGAGATTATATTAAAAAATATAGACATTAACTCATCCATGGAACTAATCGATTTTGGAGCCGGGACAGGATTGCTTACATATTTTATTGCTCCTTATGTATCAAAAATTACTGCCATTGATAATTCCCCTACTATGTTAGAAGAATTTAAAGCCAAACAATCAGAATTTGCATGCAAAACTGATATTATTAAAACTGATATTATGAGTGATGATTTAAAAATAAAAGCAGATGGGATCATTTCTTCTATGACAATGCATCATATAGAGGATATTCAATCTCTTTTGAATAAGCTATATGTGATGCTTAATGATAATGGATTTATTGCAATTGCTGATTTGGATAGCGAAGATGGATCATTTCATGGCGACAATGAAGGTGTTTACCATTTTGGTTTTGACAGGGAAATGCTTACTAACGTCGCCCAAAAAGCAGGATTTATAAATATAAAATTTGAAACTGCTAATATTATAGAAAAACCACAAGCAAATTTCACTGTATTTGTAATGACAGCTCAGAAAAAATCGCAGTTACTGGCATAATATTAATAGATATAATTTTTTTAAAAAAAATTTGCTTCGCGGGCTACTTCGTAGCCCTTCTTGATTCTTCTTCTTTTGCCAGCTTTTCTACCATTTTTATACTTTCCATTGCGTTTATCAATATCTGCTTAGTAGAAACAAGCGGTTTCATTTGAATATTTGTAGATTTTTTATCAAAACTTTCGTTTAATATATAATCCATTGCTTCTTTTTCGAGTTCAACTAAGATTTCATCTATTTTGGATTCTATAAACTCTATATTTATAGCCATTTTATTAAGCCTTTGGTCTAAAAATAGTTATATTTTTTTCATTTGCTTCCATAAATTTGCCTCCGATCAGATCAATGCAATACGGAACTGCCGGAAAAATAGCCTCCAGGCATTCTTTGATGGATTTTGGTTTGCCTGGAAGATTTACAATAAGAGAACCATGACAAATACCTGCAGTTTGTCTGGATAGTATTGCAGTAGGAACATAACGCAAGCTAACCGCCCTCATCTGCTCTCCAAAACCCGGAAGTAATTTTTGACATACGGCCTCGGTTGCTTCAGTAGTTACATCTCTTGCGGCCGGACCAGTGCCGCCAGTGGTCACAATAAGATCGCATTTAAAAGTTTTAGCTAGTTCGAGCAATGTTTGTTCTATCAATGTTTGTTCGTCGGGTATACATCTATATTCATATACACATTCATTGAGTAAATACTCTCCTAATGTTTCCATAATTCCTTTGCCGGATATATCTTCATATATTCCATTTGAAGCTCTGTCGCTGGTCGTTACTACTCCAATTGTAATAGTATCCATGATTTTTAATTCCTTTTTGGTTTTATATTTTTATAAGTATTTTATCAAGCATTTTAGTGCTCAAAATTCGTTTTAAATATCCGAGAATATAGGTAGCTTTTGTTATGTAATATCTTGGTCTTGGTGTAGTCGTGATGATGATCTTATAAACCACCTTGGCAACCGCTATCGAATTTTTATTGAACGGTACCCTTTTCCCATTGCCGGATATATTTTTTAAATAAACTTCTTTATGGCGTGAATTTTCGATGTCAATATTTATTTTTAAATTTTTCATAGCATTATCTCTAAAAGAACTTGTAATCGGCCCGGTATTTAATAGAATCGGATAAATCTTTGTACCAGCCAGTTCCAAACGCAAAGTATCGGTGAGTCCTTCAATGGCATACTTACTCGCATTGTAAGCACCCCTGCCAAATAGCGAGATCAAACCCAAAACAGAGCTATGTTGTATTATTTTGCCATATCCTTGCTTTTGCATAATCGGTATTATTTGGCGTGTACATTCATACAGTCCAAAAACGTTTATTTCGAATTGTTTCCGCAAAATATCAGTGGGCAGATCTTCTATTGCTCCAGGTTGTCCATAGCCGGCATTATTGAACCATACATCGATTTTACCGTGTTTATCTAAAACATATTTTATAACATCGGATATTTGATTAGAATTTGTAACATCCAATAGTTTGGCATCTTCAAAACCAAGTTCTTTTAATTTTAAAACATCTTCACCTTTTCTAGCAGTCGGGAAAACGATCATCCCCTGCTCTTTTAAATATATAGCAGTAGCCAATCCTATACCGGAGCTACAGCCTGTTATAACCACTATGCTCATTTTATTTCCCGGCCTTATATGATAAAAATGCGGTTATAGATGCACCCAAATCGCACAACAGCATATCTTTGTGTGCATCCCAAATATCTCCTTGCGTACCAAGATATTGCATACCAAGATCACCTCCAAATATCATAGCCGCCCCCCATTCTATCAATTCATAAAGGAGTGAAAATACCATGACATTTTCTACGGCAAAAAACCAGCTCAAACCGTCGCCAAACAAAAATATTCTTTTAAAAAATTCTTTGGCCGGATATACCCACATAATTCCAAATAGAAGATGGACTATTCTGTCAAAATTATTTCTTTCCCAACCCATAAATTGATTAAGACTCCAATCGCAACAAAAGCTAAGCCATTTTTCATATGGCACCAAAGCATAAGTATAATGCGCCCCTATTTCATGAATAACCAAAAATACCGCAATCAAAGTATAAGAAAAATTGGAAAATGTAAATTTTTTGTAAGTCATCGATAAAACCAATAATATAATAAAAACAAGCACATTTTCCAGCAACCAGTCTTTTCTACTTATCGGCGAAATAGCAGCAATTATCCAAACTACACAAAAAATTACCAAAAGAAATAATACATATCCCAGATTTTTATTAATATTATTCAACATTAAGCAGATGTCCAGCCTTCTTTATAAGATATGTTGTCGCATATTTTGAAAAAAAATCAAAAGCGGATTTAGAATCGATAATCTTATCTTCGCCTCCTAAAAATACTTCGATTTTTATACCTTTTTTTTGCAGTGATAATAATTTATCTTCGCTCCAATTATAAATTAGCAACTCTTCTAATTGTTCTACATTTCCGCCGCTAATATATTTTTCAAGTCCAACATTACTATATGGCAAACAAATATTAGTTAAAAAATTTTGTAAATATTGGTCTTTATTTATACTAAAATAGTGTAATTGGGTCCTCAAAAAAGATTTTGAGCAATTATTAAAAAATGCCGGGGAAAGCAAGATGAGTCTTTCGATTCTTTGAGTGTTGTTCGATGCATATTCGATTGCTTTTTGAGCACCATAGCTAAAACCTGCTACCGTATAATCAGATTTATCCAAGAATGATTCAAAAAGCTCTTGTTCATTTTGCAAACAAAATCCACTAAAAAATTTCACGCAGCATCTCTCTGGCTTGTTCTTGTGTTATAGTTTCATATTTCAATAGATAATCACTTATCATGGAGCATATATTATCTAATTTGTCAAGCAATAAGCCGGTTTCTTCAAAAGCGGTTTGCAAAATTTGCTCTTTTACGTTTATATCTTCTGTTGCTTCAAGCATCAAATCAAAATCATTTACAATTTTTTGTGCCAATTCTTTTGCATGCACAATATCCTTGCTGCTATTCGTAAAAATTTCTTTATATTTTTTTTGAGTTGCTATTGTGCCGGCCAAATCCACTTTAATTCTGTTGATAAGTTTACTTTTTGCTAGTATCGTATAGTCAAACTCTTCAAATCTTTCGGTGGCAATGCCTATTTTTTCAAATCCTATATCATACCAGGTTGCTACAAGCGCCTTTGCTCCCTGATATGTCGCTTGAATTTCTCTTTCATTTTCATCTAGGGTCAATAATCTTTTTTTGCCCACCATTACTTTGTCTTTGACTGCTTCGAAATCACTAAATTCTATTATTCTTTTGCGATTTTTAAGTGCATGCATAGCAGCTTCATTGACCCAAGTAGCAAGTGATGCAAAATTAAATCCAACGCTCATTTTGGCTATTTCGGAAATATTTACATTATGTGATTTTTTTGATAAATAAAGTTCTAATGTATGGATTCTTTCTTGCATATCAGGCAATGAAACAAATATTCTTCTATCAAATCTACCTGCTCTCAGAAGAGCTTCGTCTAGTACGTCAATTTTATTTGTAGCCGCCATTACTATGACTCCGGTGCTTTCTTCAAAGCCATCCATTTCAGTTAATAATTGATTTAGCGTTGCTTCTCTTTCATCATTTTGCCTGCCTCCCCTGCTCTTGCCTATGGCATCAATTTCATCAATAAAAATAATACTAGGCGCATTTTGTTTTGCAACTTGAAATAAACTAGAAACCCTTTTTGCTCCCATTCCCACATACATATGTACAAAAGATGCTCCGCTTTGATAAAAAAACGGTACTCCAGCCTCGCCAGCCACAGCTTTAGCGATCATTGTTTTCCCTACGCCAGGAGGCCCAACCAGCAAAACCCCTTTTGGTAATCTAATGTCAAAATCTGTATATTTTTGTGGTAATTTTAAAAAATCTATTATCTCTTCAAGTTCCTCTTTGACATCCTTTATTCCTGCTACGTCTTTAAAACGAACAGACGAACTAATTGCTCTGATTGATTCATCTGCAGTATTATTTTTGTCCTGTGAAAATTTATTTATGGATGAAAATATCGAAGGCATTTTTTGTCTACGTGAAGCTATATATAATATTGCTCCAAATAAAATAAATATCGGAGCTACCCATGCGTAGAAAGTGTTTTTTTCATTGATTTCAATTGGATATTTTGCAAAAAAACGAGGATAGTCAATAGCATCTTTGTAAACTTTAAATGATTCATTTTGAGTCTTAAGATATAGATAATCTCCATCTACAACTATTTTTCTAATAGAATTGTTTGCATCAAGACTATCGGCCTGGTTTCGGGTAATTAATTTGCTAGTATCTCTAAAGATAGAGAAAAGCAATAAAATTACCAAAACCCCGAAAAACAGAGCAATTGCTTTCATTTTTTTAAAATTGAAGCCGATTTTTGTCATCTTGTACCTCCGCATTGTCTGCTATGATCCAATTTCCACTCAAATCTTCTTGGCTTGAAACCTCAAGAAGATTATAATATTGATCATAGCCTTTATATATATTGTTTCGTCCACTTTCCAAAAGCACTTCAAGATTTTTACAGTTTTTTTGTCTAAATATTTTGTTTTTAATATTTATGCAATTTACAAGTTCATTATGGCGAATTTTTGCAATATCTTTCTTGACATCTTGTTTCATTAAGGCTGATGCCGTATTATCACGTTTTGAATAAGTAAAGGCATGTATATGAGTTAGTGGCAAACTCTCTACTCTTTTCATTGCATCCTTCCATATAATCTCGCTTTCTCCTGGATGCCCAACTATAAAATCAGTACCCAAAGCATAACCGTTTTCAGATAAAAAATTTAAAAGTTTTACATCTTCTTCGAATTTATTTCTTCTATTCATTATAGAGAGGATGGTATCATTAGTATGCTGAAGAGCAATGTGGAGATGTTTTGCCATCCACGGTTCTCTTAGAAGTTCTTTAAAGCTGTCATCGATTTGAATAGGCTCAAGACTTCCTATGCGTATTCGTCTTATCCCTCTTATGTAAGAAATCTTTTTAAGAAGAGTGGCTAAAGAAGTGCCTATATCTTTACCATAACTTCCAACATTTGTGCCTGTGAGCACAAATTCACCATAACCATTTGACGCTAAAATATTAATTTGGTTTAAAATTGTATTTTCAGTGTGTGATCTTGCGGCGCCTCTAACTTGTGGTATTATGCAATATGAGCAACCAAAATCACACCCTTCTTGTATCTTTATGAACGCTCTGCTTTTCCCGGCAAAATTTTCTACCACTGTAGTATCTATGTGCTTCAAATCCCCAATTTCATAAAATGGCTCTTGTAATCCAAGAAGTTTATTTATATGTTTTTTTTCAGAATGCCCCATTACGCCGAATACTGAACCCTCTTTCCATAGCGCATCTCCTTTTGCATGAGCACCGCATCCTGCCAATATAACTTTTACATTTGGATTGCGTTTTTTTAGAGAAGATATATAATGCCGTACCGAGCTATCGGCACCATTTGTTACAGTACAAGAATTAACGACTACTATATCACTCATTGTATCATCATTGCATTGCACAAAATTTTGTAGATTTGACAACATTACTTGTGTATCGAACTGGTTTGTTCGACAACCAAAAGTTTTGAAATATACTTTTTTCATTGTAAAAACTCTTTGCTTGCTTGCAATTCTTGAGGGGATATGTTTTTTTGATTATCATTTCCCATAAAAAAAGATTGGGTAGGATACGCCAGGTATATATCTTGCTCTTTTTGAATACTATTGATAATTGAAGCAGATATTGTACTACGAAGCGGCAGTGTCGAATAGCTATTTGTATAATACCATACACTGATCTTCATACCATACGGTGTGATGAGAGTAAACACTCTTGGCTCAACACTAATATTTTTTAAGTGATAATGCCGGCGAAGTTTATTTAAATGTTTGCGTGCATTATCTCTGTAGCCTTTTGAGTATTTTTTGGCTATGTCTTTTGCAATAATAGATGCTTTGGCTATATTGGAATCGAAAGTCACAATAAAATCAATACCATCCCACACAGTATCTAGCCCATCATGTGTGTAATTAGCTATCATATTTGTAAAAATATAATTATTCGGGATATATATTACTCTTCCAGCTCTTCTGTTTCTTTCATAAGTTGTAAGTGTTACATCTTCTAATATTGTTATTCTTAGTATCGAAATATCAATAATATCACCTACGTATTCACTTCCATCTTTGACGATCCTTACTCTATCACCTGCATGGATGCTACCGCCAAAAAATATAACAAGCCATCCTATTACGCTCATAAACCACTCTTTAAGAGCAATTGCAATACCGGCAGACGCAAAACCCAAAATTGTCACAAGATAATTTACATTTTCGATATATGCAAAAAGCAAAATTAAAATAGCCAATACAATAAAAGTGATATTTAATGCTTTGTTAAGTGTGTAAAATCTTTCAATATCTGCCAGATAACGTCTCATTAAATATTTTGAGAACAACAATAGTCCAAAAAGAACACCCAAAATGATGCTTACAGTTATAAGTTTTTTGCTTTGTTGTGATATTTCCTGTGTAAGATTGATCTTCATTTCATCTATTTTTTTACCGTAAACATTTTGGGTGGTCGCAAAAACCTCTATAAAAGGCTTTAAGGTATTCAATAGCTCTTTTGTTTTTTTGTATTCATCTTTATATTTTTTTTCATCTGGAACAAGAATTATTATTTCTTTTAAAATTTGTTCTTTTCGCTCTAGATCTTCTACTACAGAAGTTAAAGATTTGTATCTTTGTTCATAATCACTTTGATCACTTTTGAGTTTTTCCCTAAACGATAATGCTGCAAAAATCGCCAACGGGTTACTAATAGTCGGAGCAGTATCTATCGGATTTGGTGATATAAGTTTTTTGAATGGTTCGTCTTGGTATTCGCCCAGCAATTGTAGTTTATTTGTTATACCGTCTCTTTCATCGTTTAAAGTTTTTAGTTTTGTTTTTCTTTCTAGGCTATATTGAGATTTTCTCTCAAGTCTGGCTATCTCTTTGTCTAGAATATTTTTTTTACTTTGAAGCGTTTGATAGTTTTGGTAATTTTCATATACGGTGATCCAAATATTATTTTTCAGATCATCATTAATATCATTTTTTTCGTTTATTAAATCTTGTATTTGAGATATGCTTTTATTTGCTTCTTTATTTAATTGGCTTTGCGAACCAAAAAGATTCAATGTTAAAATAAAAATAAGAATAATTTTTATTTTGTTCATTATCTTGCTCCAAATGTTTTTAGGACTTTTTTGACCACATCTTCTGATATATCCGAGCTTATTACATGGTCGCCAATGCCTTTTGGCAAAATGAATTTTATTTTATTTTTGGCACTTTTTTTATCCAAAAAGAAATGTTCATAAAAAGCATCAACATCGTTTATATAATAATCTGTCGGCAAATTCATTTTATCCAAAATGGTTTTGATCTGCAATTCTTCATCAGATGTTAAAAGCCCAAGCTCGACAGATAAACGATTTGCCATAACCATTCCTATGGCCACAGCTTCTCCGTGAAGATATTTTGTATATCCTGTTTCGTTTTCTATGACATGACCGAATGTATGCCCATAATTAAGTGCGGCTCTTATGCCCATTTCTTTTTCATCTTGATTGACGACATTCGCTTTTATGGTTACACTTTTGCCGATCGCTTTTTTTAGAGTTTCCAAGTCGTGCAAATCGGCATTTTGCAAAAACGAGAAATACTCCTTATCGAAAGTAACCGCTACTTTTATCATCTCTGCAACACCTGCTGCAAATTCTCTTGGCGGCAATGTAACCAAAAAAGCCGGGTCTATATATACTGCTTTTGGTTGATAAAAAGCTCCAATCAAATTTTTGCCAAATTTATTATTTACTCCGGTTTTACCGCCGACACTCGCATCAACTTGCGCCAGAAGTGTAGTAGGAATTTGTATAAAATCTATACCTCTTTGATACAGAGAAGCGGTAAATCCTGTCATATCACCGATAACACCGCCGCCAAAAGCTATCAAAATCGACTTTCTATCGAATTTATATTCAAAAAGTTGATTTAAAACATCTTCAACGGTATGTAAAGTCTTGTATTCTTCTCCATCGGGAACCATAACAATTTGCAGATTTGGCGCAGTTACTTTGGAAAGTAAAGTTTCTAAGTGATGGCCGGCGACAGTTGGATTTGTGATAATTGCAACATTATTGTCAAAACTCAGTTTTGACAAAGAATCTATCGTTATATTGTATGATCTATTTTCATGAGATTCTAATACTATTGGTATGGTCATATTGATTTTTAACCTTTTATGCTTGTATTTTATTATATTTGATTTTATCCTATTTGGCATTAAAATTAAATATATTTTAAATTATGCATCGCTGCTTTCAAAAGGAATTAACAGCTTTGGATGCCTATAAATGCTTGGAAATAAATTTGACATTTTGATAACAATCAATTGCCAAATAAAAGCATGTTTTGCTTTATCTTGAAATGAAGTTATATGTAAAATATTGCGCATTTTTGATAATTCTCTTATCGGATTTGCTATTTTTTGTTCTACTATTATAGTGGAATTAAACAAGTTGGCCATTGTCTCATAATGGTCGATGATCATTTTTTTGCCGCTAAAATCTCCATCTGGATCAAAGTCGCATAATTTTAACGGTAATTTTAATATTTCACACAAGTCGAAAGCCGTAGAAGATATCGATTCCATTTTTTCTTCATCTTGCATCAAAATAACTGCTGAATTTATATTTATTAATGGTATATTGCCAAAAAGATAGACTAATTTTCTAAGATAATAAAATGTTAGATTACGATATTCCTTATATAATGAGACCTGAGAACACATTACTAGACCTATATCATATTGACTAATATCATATTCAATAATATCTTTTGTGCCATCTAATCCATAATATATATTTACATGTACATTTTCATTTCGAAAAGCTTTGATCTCTTCTGTTAATTTTAGATTTGATGGATGAACTACTCTTATGAAAAGTTCTTTATTTTGCAATCTTTGTTTTAGCTGTATTGCTTCTTTTATATAATCTATGGCCTTTTTTTTGTCGTGGCGTAAATCTAGCAATAAATATATATTCTTTCCAAAAGGCTCCGGAAATAGTCCTTTTCGTTTGTTTATTAGCTTATAAATTCCGTTCAATACAGTCGGTCTTCCAACGACCAATAATGTATCATTTGGTCGGATCATTGTTGCGCTTGTCGGCAATATTTGTTTCCCATCTCTATAAAGAGCCGTTATTTTCCATTTTTGCTGGACTATTGAACCCACATGTCTATAAGCATAACTACTTCCAAAGGGGATGTGTATCTCCATAATTTCACCTTGTCCTACACCAATATTGTTTGCAAGCAATGGCACGTTTGGAAGCTTATCGTATAAATGTCCTGATATCAGATCATACATATCAAGTATGATCACATTATGATTGAATTTTAATGTCTTTTTGTCATCCCATTGATTAAGTAAAATTATGCGTAACTTGTCATCAATTGTATTGAGATTATGAATAATATGTTTGACATCATCATAAGATTCCATAATTATAAAAACATGAGAATAATTTTTTTCTTCTAAAATATGATCAAGTTTGCTATAGCTAGTTGCATCTATATTAGAAAATGCAATATTCTTATTATTTTTAATATCTTCGTCTAGTATTGTATTTGAGGCTATGTGGTAGTGATTATTGGCAACTCTTTTTTTGCTAAGCCATACGATAAAGTGCTTTGCAATTTTACCTTCAGCTAGAATCAATATATTTTTCATAAAACTCTCTAGGTAGTGTGGGTACAATTACACTATTATTTTAAGGGGTATTATAACATAATGTATTTTCGTATAGATAAAACAAATGGTAAAGCTAGAGCTTGTACTATTACAACTGCACACTCGACCATTCAGACTCCTGTATTTATGCCAGTAGGCACGGTAGGCGCGGTAAAAGCACTTGATGCTACTGACTTGCAAAGTTTCATTAAGCCGGAGATTATTCTAGGTAATACATATCATTTATATCTTCGCCCAAATGACAATATCGTCAAAACAATGGGCGGATTGCATGGATTTACAAAATTTCCGAAGAGTTTCTTGACAGACAGCGGTGGATTTCAAGCTTTTTCATTATCGGATAATGTCAAGATAGATGAAAACGGTATCACATTTAGAAGTCATATAGACGGAAGCAAACATTACTTCACACCACAAAAGGTCATTGATATCCAAAATAATCTAAATTCAGACATTATGATGATACTCGATGATCTTGTAGCCCTGCCAGCCACGCAGGAGCGCATCAAAGCCAGTATCGAGCGAACTACAAGATGGGCTGCAGAGTCTATAGAGTATCATAGAGCCAATCAAGCTAAAGGCGTGGGTGTAGATCAAAACATATTTGCTATCATTCAGGGTGGCACAGATAAGGCCTTTAGGGAAAAATCTGCAACGGAACTTTGTGCAATGGATTTTGACGGTTTTGCTATCGGCGGACTAAGTGTTGGTGAAGCTAACCAGGATATGTATGATACGGTTGAATGGACTACCGGGTTTATGCCAGAAGATAAGCCGCGCTATCTAATGGGCGTTGGGACACCGGAGGATCTGGTAGAAAACGTCTCTCGCGGTGTAGATATGTTTGACTGCGTGATGCCTACACGAAATGCTAGAAACGGTACATTATTTACTTCATTTGGCAAGATAACAATTAAGGCCGAGAGATTTACCACTGATCCGCTTCCAATAGACCCTGAGTGTAAATGTATGGTTTGTCAGACATATTCTAGGAGTTATTTGCGCCATTTATTTCGCGCCAAGGAAATAACATACTTTAGGCTTGCTACTATCCATAATCTATACTATTATTTGGACCTCATGAAACAAATGAGAGAAGCGATACTAGAAGAGCGTTTTGATGAGTTTAAAGCGGAGTTTTATGCAAAAAGACAACAAGCATAGGAATTGTCATACCTCTCTAAGAGTTTTTTAATATCGCATAAGTACCTGTAGCAAACGCTACAAGCCTACCTTCATCGTGAAGCTCTATAGTCACAAATGAGGTTGATCTACCCTGTCTTTTAACTTTAGCAGACGCTATGAGATATTTGCCTGAAGCTGGCTTGAGGTAGTTTATCTTTATTTCCATAGTAACAGCAGTATGATTTTCATCGACGTTTGACACGGCTGCATACCATCCTGTGTTGTCCATAAGTGTAGATATGACGCCGCCATGGATAAATCCTAGATGTTGCAAATGATAGTCTTGCGTCATAAGTTCGACTTCTGCCTTGCCATTTCCACACTTTTTAAGTGCCGCACCAATATGTTCTAAAAATGGGAATTTAATATCTTTCATCTTATCTCTTTAACACTAATTTTATTAGCTATTTTTTTTAGTCCGCAAACTACCTGTTCTTTTGTGGAATATGTATAGTTAAACCTTATTTCATCGCTTATTCGTCCATCCAAAAAAAACTGACCCCCAGGTACAAAAACAACTTTTTCTTTCATACACTCACGTACTAGCTCCATGGTATCAAAACCTTCGAGCGAACCAAATATAAACATTCCGCCTTTTGGCATTGCAAAATCAAACTCTGGTAATTCTTGTTTTAATGCTGATGTAAATATTTCCATTTTTTCTTTGTATGCTTTTCTAAGTTTGTCCAAATGATTTTCATAATGAGACTCATCATCCAGATAAGTATCTAAAATATATTGTGAGATTCCGGAACTATGAAGATCTATAGTCTCTTTTATCATGGTAAGCTGTTTGATGATTTCTTCATTAGCTCGAATCCACCCTATTCTCAAACTAGGAGAAAGTGTTTTTGAAAAAGATCCTAGATGAAAACTATTGTCAGGAATAAAAGAGCTTATGCTTCTTGATTTTTGATCAAAATATAGTTCACTATATGGTGCATCTTCTATGATATATCCCCCATATTTTAAAACACTATTGGCAACATTTTTTCTATTTTCGTAGGTATAAAGTGAGCCTTTTGGGTTTTGGAAATCCGGTATGAGATAGGCTAGTTTTATATATTTATATATTTCATCAAATTTTTGCGTATCTATACCATTATGATCCAGATATATAGGTTGCATATCTAAATTATTCATTTTAAATATATTTACCGCTCCCAAATAGGAAGGCTCTTCTATGACTATCTGCTTATTTTGAAAATATTTTGCTATGACAAAAAGACCTTGCTGCGAGCCAGTTGTTATTAGTATGTTTTCAGGTTTTGTAAAAAATCCATTTTTGTTATAAAAATTTGCTATTTTTTCTCTGAGCGGTACAATTCCATTACTGATGGTATATTGAAGATTTTTTGGATTTTCAAACACCTTATTTGCTGCTTTTTGCAGATCTTGAATTGGAAATAGATTTTCATCTGGCAATCCACCTGCAAACGAGATCGTTTCGTTATCTATAGATTCAAGTATCTCTCGTATGAATGATCTCTTCATGCTTTTTTCCTTTCTTTTTCCTGCAATTTTAATAGAAATTAAACTTTTTGTCTCAATTTTTCTTGCTTTTATTAATATCTATTATTGCTCAAAAATAATCATAATCTTGCTACAATTAGACTATGAAAAAAGACACGATACATCAACATACCAAAATAGCCAACGATATTATTTATTACATCTATAAAAATATAGATACCTATATAAACTTGGATGCGTTAAGTGAAGCATTGAGTGTGAGTAAATTTCATATGCACAGAATCTTTAAAAACGAGTTTGGAAAAAATATCTATGAGAGTATAAAATCAATAAGACTTCAAAAAGCAGCGAGCCTTCTTTTGACCAATAAACATTCTACCATAACACAAATAGCAATGTTATGCGGGTATAGTTCACAAACTTCTTTTTCTAAAGTATTTAAAGAAAAATTCTTGATGACGCCAAAAGAGTGGCGAAATGGTGGATATAGTTCTTATGTAGATACCATTCTTACAAAGTCTGTTAGCGCAACAAACTCTAGAGCAGATTTTTCATCACTTAAACCTAAAATAGTAAAAATGGAAGAGATGCAAGGTTATTACATAAGACATAAAGGATATAACAAATCCATCAAAGAAACATGGCAAAAACTTCAAACTTGGACACTTTGCAACAATATCACAAACTTCATACAAATCGGACTGCACCATGACAATCCTACTGTCACTGCACTGGATGAGTGCCAATATATTGCATGTATTGTCTTAGAAAAAGAGTTTAAAGATGCCCCATTGCCTAAATTCATCATACCAAAAGGCGTTTATGCAAAATTTGATTTTTCCGGGAAATATGGTGATGTGCTTAAGTTTATGAATTGGGTTTATTTCTATTGGCTGATCAGGAGTGGATATGAAACAACTACAAATCCATCGTACGCCATTTATCATAAAAACCATTTTTTATCAGATGATGAAGAGTTTGATCTGAGTTATTATATTCCCATAAGACTATAGGTGTATATTCTTGATTTTTTAAAAAATCAATATACGTTCCTGCAAAAACTGCAGGAACTGGAAAAAACCTTATTTATTTACTTTTTTTTTGATCTTTGCAAGTTCTTCATCGATCATCTTAAAAAGTTTTTGTGATGCTTCTTTTTCATCAAGTTCAGGGATATCCCATCCGCTTATATGCATATTTAGATGATATAACACTTCCAACCCGGCACGGATCTCATTTCTTCTGCTTTCTAATTCTTTGTCTACAATATCCATTTTGTATCCTTTGGTTTAGATTTGAACTATTATAAATCAATTATGATAATAAGTCAAGAAGGTTTTTGTATTTTTATATCTTTATTAATGTTCTAATTCCAGAAGCTCTATTTTTACTTTTACTACCACTTTTTTGACAAGTTTTGATTCTGCTCCAACCAATAAACCTGCTATGTGAGCATCGTGAGGATAAAGCATCACAAATGTCCCTGGGAATACATCGACTCGTGTCTGCCCATGAGAGGTTCGCTCGTAAAATGCAGCTTCTTTGTCTGCGTCATACGGTGTAATGACATTCAGCTCATCACTAAAAGCGCATTCGAACCCTTCGGCGCCCGTGATGACGGTCTGGATGTCCACGTATTTTTGATGGGATTCAAATACCGCCTTTTCAGGTGTCAAGGTATGATAGCTCATGACAATAGCAAATATATCATCGCCATCTATGTCGTATCGCCCATCCGGAGAATCCGGCGTGAGTGTGCTCAAAAATTCAAAGGCACGTTGCCATGCCGGACCGAAACGGTATAGTCCAAAATTTTCTACTTTGTCTATGATCATTTTTGTTCCCTCTCGCTCACATGCTTTGTATGGGAGTAGTATATAATTATTTATATTTAAAAGTTTAATATGCGTTCTCAAGGAAACCGTGGGAACGAGCTTAATTCATGATAACTAGCCAATGCCATCCATGCATTTGATTCGTAATCTAATATACTATTTGCCATTGTTTTCTTCATTATCGTTTTTTTGTCTCAATGTTAACTTTAAAAGCTTATCTTTATTGTCGATGCACTCATTAACTGGTTTAGACACACCAGATACAAAATGATCAGCAAACAGTCCTACCCATGCGCCAAAATAACTAAATCCGATGTCTTCACCTAACACTTCGCCTGTTTGCATATCTTTCACCAAAGCTCTATTTTTAACGATTGGTAACCAATTGGTGGGTTTGCTCTTTTCGTTGTAGATAAATATATACCTACTTTGTGGTTCTTTTATGATTTTAATTGTTTTGTTGATATCGTTAAGGTCAAGATGTTGTATTTCTTTACCTTTCCAGCTATTGTGTGTACCTTCGATATATTCAAAGCATAATTTTTTATACAAAGAAATATCTCCTGTTGCTATGCTATCCTCTGTTATTATGCCATTCGCCTGCGTACTCCTATATATCTTCAATCCTGCTTCGGTCTTGCAAAGATAGTTAAAGTATATTTTACCTATGATGATATCCCATGTAGGAAGAAGTATAAAAAATAAAACTATTAATGTCCAATAAAACTTTTTTGGTGTTTTTCTCATTACATATTGTGTTGTTCTTATAGCTATCTGAATGTACAAGAAAAATAAAATTATTAGAATTATTCCTATCATGTCGTCCCGCTTTCTTATTTAAGATTTAGATTATCCATTGTTATCTATTCTATATGGCACTTTTGCGCTCGGCGTTAGTGGTGACGTATCTGCCAAATGAGCATCTTGGTCATCGAAAAATATATCCGCTCCAAAAGCCGCTATGACTTCATGTTTGCGTACTCCTCCTTGGAAAAATGCTTCATCTACACGGACTCCCCACGCATTTAGCGTACGCAAAACCCTCTCATAAGTAGTGAAATTACGTGCGGTCACAAGTGCGGTGCGGATAGGAGACTGTTCCATAGTGAAGCGGTTTTGGATATCCGAAATGACTTTGAGGAATTTGAAAAATGGACCCTTGCTGAGAGGATTTTTGGCATTTTCCATCTCATGCTTCATAAATGCTTCCAGCCCATACTGCTGATATATCTTTTCGCTCTCGTCGCCAAAAAGTACGGCATCCCCGTCAAATGCTATACGTACTATCTCATCAGAATCATCTTTGTTTTGATGTGCATGAGGGAGTATCGTAGCAGCTGCGACTCCGGCATTGATGGCCTCTTGGACATCGTCGCTATTGGCTGAGAGAAAAAGGTCAACCTTGAAGGCTTCAAGATATCGTGCCACAGGAGTACCTGCAGTCCATCCTGAGCGCTCGATAGATAACCCATAATGTTCTAGCGACCGCCCTATTCTAAGCCCCGTTGCTGCATTATTGCGTGAAAGAATGATGACTTCTATGAGTTTATCATCAAATCTTTTATTGATAGCTAGGAAATTTTTGACAAATCTATAGGCAGTGCCCACTTCAAGAGGAGTATCTTCATGCTCTAGCTGGTAATCATAGTATGCTTGTAAGCCATTTTCGTCAAAGATGCTATTTTCTATTTCTAGATCAAACAATGCTCTTGATGAGATAGCTATGACGAGTTTGTCTTTTAGTTCGTATGCCATGAGAACTCTTTTTTAGAGTGATTATAACATGAATAATATTTTTTGGGATTTGAGTTATATTTTGGGATATTTTTTATTAGACATTTTTTAGCTTTTGCAAAATAGTATCAAAGGTTTGATTTATAGTTTATGATGTGGTGTCATTCCGGACTTGATACGGAATCCATTCGACCCTTCGAGAGCCTCAGGGCGAACGATATTGTATTATTATATTAACTAATATTTTCTACTATCTCACCATTTTTGGCATCAAATTCTACTTTGCTGCCAGCAGTTATTTTTTCTTCCAATATAAGTTCTGCTAGTTTATCTTCTACTATCTCATAAAGAGCACGTTTAAGCGGTCTAGCGCCATATACCGGATCAAATCCTGCTTCGGCTATAAAGGCTTCGGCTTCTTTGGTCAATGAGATCTCAATCTCTTTTGCTTGAAGTTTTTTGCGAATACCCTCAAATAGTATATCAACGATCCCTGTGATGGCTTCAAGTCCTAGAGGATTAAATATCACTATATCATCAAGACGATTTAAAAACTCGGGTTTGAAATAGTTTTTAAGCTCATTGTTTACCGCACTTTCTCTAGCTTCTCTGTCGGTGATGGTCATGATCTTATCGCTGGCAATGTTTGACGTCATGATAATGATCGTATTTTTAAAATCTACCGTTACACCTTTATTGTCAGTAAGCCTGCCGTCATCAAGCACCTGCAACAAGGTATTGAACACATCCGGATGAGCTTTTTCTATCTCATCAAATAAAACAACAGAATATGGTTTACGTCTGACGGCCTCTGTTAATTGTCCGCCCTCTTCGTATCCTACATATCCAGGAGGAGCTCCTACGAGTCTGCTTGCTGCATGTTTTTCCATATACTCACTCATATCTATGCGGATAAGTGATTTTTCAGAGTCAAATAAGAATTTTGCCAGCGTTTTAGCCACTTGAGTCTTACCGACACCAGTTGGCCCAAGGAACATAAAGCTTCCTATTGGACGATTGGTATCGCTAAGTCCGGCTTTATTTCTCTTGATAGCACGAGCTACAGCTTTTAGGGCTTCTTCTTGACCTACGACCTCTTCTTTGAGTACATCTTCTATGTGCAAGATCTTTTCTTTTTCACTTTGCAACATTTTTGTTACAGGGATTCCTGTCCACTTGCTGATAATGCTGGCTATCATCTCTTCATCGACAGAGTTTTTGAGCAGTACTCCTTCTTTTTTCATTCTTTCCCATTGATCTTCAAGAGCATCAAGTTTGCCTTTGGCTGCCGGGATCTGACCGTATTCTATCTCAGCTGCTTTGCTGAAATCACCTTCACGTTTGACCGTTTCGGCTTTGGTTTTAAGTGATTCTATCTCGCTTTTTACTTTGGCTATATCATTAAATACATTTTTTTCCAGATCAAATTGACTTTGAAGCATTGATCTTTTTTCTTCGAGATCTGCTATTTCTTTTTCTATTTCATCAAGTCTTTTTTGATTTTTATTGCCCTCTTCCATTTTGAGAGCTTCTTTTTCTACTTGCAAGGTGGAAAGTTCTCTTTTGGTTTTGGCAAGCTCGTTTGGTTCGCTTTCTATTTGCATTTTGAGCTCTGCTGCTGCTTCGTCTATAAGGTCGATAGCTTTATCCGGCAAAAATCTATCAGTTATATATCTATCACTCAGCTTCGCAGCCGCTACAAGTGCGCCATCAGTAATATTAACATTATGGTGAGCTTCCAGTCTTTCTTTGATCCCACGCAATATTTGCAATGCTTCATTTATGCTAGGTTCATCTACTTTGACCGGTTGGAAGCGGCGTTGAAGCGCCATATCTTTTTCAAAATATTTTCTATACTCTTTGAGCGTAGTAGCTCCTATTGTATGAAGCTCACCACGTGCCAGGGCAGGTTTTAGTATATTTGCCGCGTCCATACTTCCTTCACTCGCTCCGGCTCCTACAATCGTGTGGATCTCATCAATGAAGAGGATAATATTTCCTGCACTTTTTACTTCATCAACTACTGCTTTAAGCCTATCTTCAAATTCACCGCGATATTTGGCGCCTGCTATCAATCGACTCATATCTAGAGATATTACTCTCATTTTTTGCAAACTCAAAGGCACTTCTTTGTTTACTATGCGTTGTGCTAGTCCTTCTACAATTGCAGTTTTTCCCGTACCCGGTTCTCCCAAAAGGATCGGATTATTTTTGGTTTTTCTGATGAGTATCTGCATAGTTCTTTGGATCTCTTCGTCCCTGCCGATCACAGGATCAAGTTTGCCATCAATGGCTTTTTGATTGAGATCATCACCATATTGGGCCAAGGCTTCAAGAGTTTCATCTCCACTCTGGCTATCTATGCTTTTACCACCACGAATAGATTCCAAAGTTTTTTTGAATTCCATCATATCTACATATTTGCCGATACTTTCTTTCATGAACGGTTCGCCCAAATTTGCAAGCAAATAAGTATCCACGGCGAGGAATTTGTCTCCATTCGCATTCATCATGCCTTCGGCTAGTTCCAATGAAGATACAAGAGGTCTAGACAACCTAATGCTTTCTTTTGTAACAGTAGAAACTGACGGAAGTTTGCCGGCTATACTCTTGGCTTCCAGCTCTAATGCAGCTTTGTCAATATTCATTTTATTTAATGCTTGTAGAAGTATCGAGCCGCTATTGGTTAACAATGCCCAGATTAAGTGGATGGGCATAACTTCTTGATTTTTATTATGTAATGCTAAAGATACGGATGACTCTATAGTCGAGGTCATTTGATTGGTTAATTTTTCTAATATACTCATAAAAATCCTTTGATGTTAAATCTAGAATTATTATATAACATTTAGTCGCTTGTTGTCAAGTTTCTTAATAAAAATTATATAACCTTGCAAAAATACTCTTATATGGTATAATACTACAAAAAAGAGAAACTTTGCAACATTTTAAAGACTTAAATATATCTCAAGAAGCAAAAAAAACATTATCAATCTTAGGGTTTGAAACCTTAACCCCCATACAAGTTGAGACAATTCCGGCAATACTAGAAGGTCGTGATATCATAGCAGAGGCTCAAACCGGCTCTGGAAAAACATTGGCATTCGCCCTGCCTCTTATAGAAAAGATCACTCCGCAACAACAACTTCCACAGGCTCTTATTATAGCTCCAACCAGAGAGCTCTGCGAACAGATTTCAGGCGTAATAAAAAGTATCTCCATCCATAAAGCTAATTTAAAAATAGTGACACTATATGGCGGTGTGCCCCTAAGAGGACAGAGCGCTTCACTTGAAAAAGGAGCTGACATCATCATAGGAACAGCAGGAAGATTAAATGACCATTTATTTCGCAAAACTTTAGTATTGGATAATATCCAAACACTGATACTTGACGAGGCAGACAGAATGCTTGATATGGGATTTTATGACGATATCATCAAGATAACTTCTTCCCTTCCGACAAAACCGCAAGGTTTGCTATTTTCGGCTACATATCCTGAGAATATAGACAAACTTGCCCGTGCAATTTTGAAAAACCCGTTAACTGTAAATATAGAAACCAAACATAAAGTAAAAATAGATGAATTTGCATATGAAGTTAAAAATAAAGATGAAGCAATTTTAACGGTATTGCAATCATATAAACCGACTTCCGTTGTGATATTTTGTAATACAAAGGTACAGACCGATGAATTGTCAGATTTTTTATTGGATAGAGATTTTGATGTAGCGACACTTCACGGAGATTTTGATCAAAGAGATCGCAACGAATCTTTACTGAAATTTTCAAACGGTTCACTGCCTATTCTTGTTGCTACGGATGTAGCTTCAAGGGGGCTTGATATAGATGATATAGAAATGATCATCAACTATGATATTCCACACAAAAGCGAAACTTATACACATAGAATCGGACGAACGGCAAGAGCAGGAAAAAACGGAATTGCCATTTCGTTATATACGACACGGTCAAAGGATTCTTTGGAAGAAATTATGCCAAATGCCCATATTTATTCACTCGGCACACTCAGACCTGATAAAAACTTTGTTATGCAAGGCGAATTCAAGACCATCCATATAGATGGCGGCAAAAGGGACAAGCTAAGAAAAGGTGATATATTGGGTGTTTTATGTAAAGAATTGGAAGTAAATCCAAATGATATAGGCAAAATCGATATATTTGAAAAGGCTTCATACGTCGCCATTCGAAAACATATGGTCAAAAATATACTCAAAGCTCTCCAAAATACAACTATCAAAAAAAGGAAATTTAGAGTTTGGATGCTCGATTGAGCAACAACACTCTCTCATCAGCATTTTATAAAGGCTTTTTAAATAAAATAAGGTTTTTATATTCTCTTCCATTTAAAGTTAAAGGTACACAAATATCATGATACACAAAAGCAAACCATTTATCGTATCTGGCATAGCTATTGCACTCACAAGCTTTTATATAGGTGTACAAGCTCAAGCAGAAAGCAACTTGCAGCAATCAGCACCTCAACAAATATCAAAAGATAAACTTGAAGCTTACATAAAGTTTACAAAAATCTTAAGTCTTATTGAACATGAATATGTTGACGAAGTCAATACTACTACTTTGGTGGATAAAGCACTCAAAGGAATGGTTAGCAATCTAGACGCTCATTCATCTTATATGGATAAAAAAGAATATAAAGACCTAAATATACAAACCAAAGGCGAATTCGGAGGATTGGGTATTTCTGTGGGCATCAAAGATAATATTCTTACAGTAATTGCGCCGATCCAAGACACTCCGGCATATAAGGCTGGAGTAAAAGCCGGTGATATCATCATTAAACTAAACAACAAGGCTACAATGGGTATGAGTATCGATGACGCCGTAGCCATAATGCGCGGCAAACCAGGAACAAGTATCAATCTTACAATTGTCAGGAAAGATAAGCCAAAACCACTGGAGATCAAAGTTACTAGAGCAATAATAAAAGTTCAATCTGTTTTCGCAAAACAAGTCGATGGAAATATTTTATATATTCAAGTAACATCTTTTGATCAAAAAGTTGTTGATGATGTCAAAAAGGTACTTAAAAAATACCCTCAATCAAAAGGAATTATTCTAGATCTACGCAATAATCCTGGTGGGCTTTTGGATCAAGCTGTAGGACTTGTGGATTTGTTTGTGGACAAAGGCGTCATAGTATCTCAAAGAGGACGTGATACGGCAGAAAATATCACATACAGTGCCAAAGCTGATGCAGGAGATATAAAAATACCGATGGTTGTTCTGGTTGACGGAGGAAGTGCGAGTGCGAGCGAAATAGTCAGCGGTGCATTGCAAGATCTTAAGCGCGCAGTAATAGTAGGTGAAAAAACATTTGGTAAAGGAAGCGTACAAGTAATAGTTCCTGTGGGGAAAGAAGAGGGACTCAGACTAACTGTAGCTAGATATTATCTTCCTAGCGGCAGATCTATCCAAGCAAAAGGTATCGATCCGGATATAGTAGTTCATTCTGGTGCAATTACAAATCAAGAAACCAATGACGGATTAATCAAAGAAAGCGAATTAAGCAAACATCTAACCAATGATTCAAATAGTACGAAAGTCATACAAAATGGTTTTAGCGGCAGCAAGGATAATATTATTACTGAAACGGAAATCAATAAAGATGCTCAATTAAAAAGTGCTATAGATATATTAAAAGCATTAATAATTACAGCAAATAGAGGAAAATAAGGAATGACAAAACAAAATTTAATTTACGAAGGTAAAGCAAAAAAAATTTGGAGCACAGAAGATGATGCTCTTTATATATCAGAATTCAAAGATGAATTAACCGCTTTTAATGGAGAGAAAAAAGCCGTAGAGGAAGGCAAAGGGGCTTTAAATAATAAAATTTCAGCCCAACTTTTCGATTACCTAAACAATAAAGGTATTTCAACGCATTTTATAAAAATGTTAGATGACAATCATATGCTTCACAAAAAAGCTGAAGTTATCAAAATCGAAGTTATCGTAAGAAATATAGCCACAGGTAGCCTAAGTCGCAATCTTGGTATTACTGATGGCACTATTTTGCCTTTTACTCTAGTAGAATTTGATTATAAAAATGATGCTCTTGGTGATCCAAAGCTAAATGATCAGCATTGCTTGATATTAAATCTTGTAAGAGATACTTCAGAACTTGAATATATCAGATATATAGCACGTAAGATCAATGTACTTTTAAAAGAATTTTATGCAAAATTGAATCTCACTTTGGTTGATTTCAAATTGGAATTTGGAAGAGACGCAAACGATAATATAGTACTAATAGATGAGCTTAGTCCAGACAATTTTAGACTTTGGGATAGCAGCACCGGTGAAAAAATGGATAAAGATAGATTCCGTCAAGGACTTGGTGGATTAAAAGTGGCATATGAGGAAGTATTGAATAGAATTTTAGGAGCAAACAAATGAAAGCAATAGTAAATGTATATCTAAAACAAGGAGTGCTTGATCCACAAGGAAAAGCAGCTCATCATGCATTGGAATCATTAGGTTTTCATGGTATAGAAGACGTGAGAATAGGAAAACAAATTGTAATAAAACTTGGTTCTATGAGCAAAGAAGAAGCACAAAATAAAGTCAAAGAAATGAGCGAAACGCTATTGGCAAATACTGTCATAGAAGACTATGATATCAAGATCGTGCAATGAAAGTAGCTGTTTTACGCTTTCCCGGAACAAATTGTGAATTTGATACCGAGTATGCATTTGAAAAATTAGGCCATGATGTAGCTATAGTATGGCATAATGATACATTACTGCCTGATGGAATTGACCTGGTTGTGGTACCTGGCGGATTTTCATACGGCGATTATTTAAGATCAGGCTCTATAGCCAGATTTGCACCTGTCATGAAAGCTGTTACTGATTTTGCCAAAAATGGCGGCAAAGTGCTAGGCATTTGCAATGGATTTCAAATCCTGACAGAAGCAGGCTTGCTTCCCGGGGCTTTGAAACGAAATACTAATTTGCATTTCATATCCAAATATCAATATCTCAAAGTCGCTAATAGCGATAATGCATTTTTGAATAAATATAAAAATAGCGATATACTTCATATTCCAATAGCACATGCAGACGGCAATTATTATATCGACGATGCAGGTCTTGAAGAATTAAAGAAAAATGGACAGATTTTACTTAAATATGTTGATCAAAACGGCAATATAGATTCTATAAATGGTTCAGTTGAGGCAATCGCAGGTGTTTGCAATAAAGAAAAAAATGTATTTGGACTTATGCCTCACCCTGAAAGAGCTATTGAAATTATACTAGGATCTGATGACGGAATAAAAATGTTAC
Source organism: Sulfurovaceae bacterium (assembly GCA_028715055.1). GTDB lineage: Bacteria > Campylobacterota > Campylobacteria > Campylobacterales > Sulfurovaceae > BN30871. The sequence continues at coordinate 228,632 of JAQTLE010000002.1, read as the reverse complement.
AAGGATTTGCATCATAATGAAAATTATGGCAAAAATCAAATTTTTATATAGTGCATTTATAATTTTTATAATTGTTGCATTTTTGATGATTCCCTTGATAGCTATCTTTAAAAAACAAAAGAGCATCATAATACACAGACTCAATCGTCTAATATTATTACTTATCGGTGGTAAATTATCAAAAGTCGGAGATATGGATAGTCAAGCTGATATGCTAATAATGAATCATCAAGGTATAGTTGATATCATAGGTCTTGAAGCACTACAAAAAAATCACTTGCGATGGGTTGCAAAAAAAGAACTTTTTGCGATACCTTATATAGGTAATTTACTGCGTTTAGGTGAAATGATACCGATTGATAGAAATGACAAAAGAAGTCTGCCGACACTGATCAAAGAAATTAGATATTCGCTTGATGTGCTCGGTAGACAAGTTGCAATCTTCCCTGAAGGCACAAGGGCAAAAGGCCAAAAACTTCTTAGCTTTAAAGCAGGCACCAAAATGATAGCCGAAAAATTAAACCTAAAAGTTCAACCTGTAGTCATAACAGGCAGCAAAATGCTATTTGATGAAGGCGGAAAAACAGGACACTCTAGCACAGTTGTATATCATTTTTTGCCTACAATTGACGTGGCAAATGCCGGAGACGAGTGGTATGATGATGTCGCCAAAAAAATGCAGGAGATTATAGATGATGAATTTATTTACAATCATCGCAGTCGGTAGTGGCGGTGCCTTGGGTTGCATAGCCAGACTTTGGGTTAATAGTGTATCTTCAAAATATTTAGGTCATTTTTTACCTTATGGAACCATAATAGTAAATCTTTCCGGAAGTCTAATCATAGGTATATTGTTTGCATATTTTCATCATCACACTACTCTTTCGTCTAACGTAAAAAGTTTTTTGACTACCGGCTTTTTGGGCGGTCTTACTACATTTTCTACATTTGCGATAGAGAGCTTTTTTTTGCTAGAATCCGGGCGTTACGTGCATGCTTTTAGCAATATTTTTATAAATGTCTTTGGTACCATTTTAATGGCAGCAATTGGCTATATAATAACTATTCAATTATCAAAATAAAGGATTTATTTGTCATTACAACAATATATTATCTCCGTAGTCAATCATCCGAAACTACCGTTAAAAGATGAAGCTTCTATGCTAGAGGTATTAAAAAAAAGATTAACCAAAAAAGAGTATAAAATACTCGATGCCTTGGCATATAATAAAAATACTCAAGATGTTAGTGTAAAATTGAAAATTGATACCGATAGATACAATAATATGATTGCTACTTTGATCAAAAAGTTAAACCAAGAAAAACTCAAACAAGAACTTACTCTCTAAAATGTTTCTAACTTTTTAACACAACCTGATTCTTTTGAAAAATAAAGTTCTTTATCGTCTAAATAACCAATAGATACTTTTAACACAAGTTTTTTAGCATCATCTTGCATAAATGTAATCATATAATATCTATTCCATTTGGTTTTTAACGGTATTCCCTCTAGGTTTTTGTCGTCATTAGTTAATTTGGTTATATTTATAGCCTCTTTGCCGTTGAGCATTGCTTTTGGAACTATCTCATTTTCGCTATATATTCCTAAGACAAATTTTTCGTATTGTTTTTGTGTTAAAGTATTGTTTTTGGGTTGCAAATATAATGCGCTAATAAAACCGATTACTTTATTGTCTTGAACGTAAAGAGCTTTTTGTGTTTGTTGTATTTGTTGAAACTTGATGTTTTTTTGACTAAAATCATTCAAAAGTTTTTCTTCTTCTTTTGAAGCACAGCCTAGAAATAATCCGGCAATAATAACTATTGATATTAACTTTAATGACATTAAGTCTCTCCTTGTTTGCATAATTTTAACATAGTTTCAATGAACATTTAAGTATAATTTGAAATATTATTAAAAGGTTTAAAGTGGCAATTGCAGTTGCATTTACAGGAATGTCCAATAGCGGCAAGACTACACTCATAGAAAAAATAGCCAAAATTCTTGTGCCGGAGTATCGAGTAGCTATCATTAAACATGATCCCAAAGATAAAGCTGTATTTGATACTCTAGGCAAAGATAGTTACAAATTTTCTGCAACAGGAGCAGAAGTGGTAGTTGCATCTCCCACTCGCACTACCTATTTTTCACAAAAACAAAAAAGTTTTGAAGAGATTGTTGCAATGTTTGGGGAAATCGATCTAGTTCTCGTCGAAGGACTAAAAACATTGCCTTTACCAAGAATTTGCATAGCCAGAGATGAAATTAATATGGATTATTTGGGATTTTGCGAAGCAATTGCAATTGATGAGAGCATAGATGCCTCAAAACTTAACTTATCGAAAAACATAGACATACTACCGCTCAACGAACCTACAAAAGTGATCGAGTGGATATGGAAAAATGCCAAGGAGATTTAATGAATACAATTATAGAAACCATAAAAGAAATAGCTATTCAAATTGACAATGCTATAAAAAATGCCGATCTAGGATACTCGCAAAGTGCTAATTCTTCTGGCGAAGAGCAACTCAAACTCGATGTGCAAAGTGATCTAATAATAGAAAATATGCTAAGTAAATTACCTGTTGTAAAATCTATTGTGAGCGAAGAGAAAGAAAATGCTCTCGAACTTCATGAAAATGGGATATATACGGTATGCTATGATCCATTGGATGGTTCTAGTTTGGTTGATGTAGATTTGTCTGTAGGTTCTATATTTGGTATATATGACGGATCACTTAGCGGTGCCGGGCTGGCAGCTTCGATATACGTTGTTTACGGTCCACGAATTGAAATGGTAGTCACTATAAAAGGAGAGGCACCGATTCATTATAGATTTATGAATGGCAAATTTGTAGAGGTTGGAAAAATAGCTCTTAAATCAAAAGGTAAACTATGTGCTCCAGGTGGTACACAACAGCATTGGACACCATATCATAAAGCTTTTATAGATAAATTGTTTAGTGAAGGATATCGTCTTCGTTACTCAGGCGGAATGGTACCGGATCTGCATCAAATACTTCTTAAAGGCGGTGGGATCTTCAGCTATCCAGGCACTACAGATAAACCAAATGGCAAATTAAGACAATTATTTGAAGTATTGCCGTTCGCATTGGTTTATGAAGCAGCAGGCGGAGAAGCTATAAATGATAAAGGCGAAAGACTACTTACTCTTACTCCGTCACATTTGCATGATACCAGCCCATGTTTTTTTGGTTCTAGTGAAGAAATAAAAGCTCTTAAAAGTGCTTATGGATTATCATAATATGTCGGATAAAGTATTGGATCAATGGGAAGAAGCTTTGCAGGTTGCTATAGCCTCATTGCAAGATTGTCAAAAATCCAACGAATTAACAAGCTGTTTTGATTGTGATAAGTTACTCGATTGTGAGCTTAGAAACAATTATGTAAAAGCAGTATATGAGAGTATGAATAAAGGCGAAACAGGCGGATTTGAGTTTTAGTAAAATTGAAAAACCTCGTCACTACTAGGATGGCAGGAGTCTATAAAACTTGCCTGCCTGCATTTTTTCTTAAATTGGTTTGATATGCTTCCCATCAATATAATGGAAACGAGTAAACGCCTTGGATTTAAAAGACTAATACTATGTTTTAAATCCAATAACAGGTTTAGATGCTAGAATTTATGCTATGAGTATTCGTTAATAATACGAATTCGCCGTCTGCATATAGCATCAAAGGCGTAAGGGCAAAGACATGATTAATGACCTAATAAATTATATCATACCATCGATAGAACACTTTCATGGTGTGGGCTATTGGATTGCTTTTTTTTCAGCACTTCTTGAGACAACAATCGGTATTGGTCTATTTTTGCCTGGATCAACCATTATTCTTTTTCTTGGTGCACTTTCTGCACGTGGCTATCTCGATACAACTGATCTCATCTGGTTTTCTGTCTTGGGTGCCATTTTGGGTGATAACATAAATTACTATCTTGGTAGAAAATACGGTGCCAAACGGCTAGAGAAAGGTTTTTGGTTCCTCAAGCCCAACCAAATTGAAAAAGCAAGATATTTTATGGATGCGCATGGTGCAAAAAGCGTTTTTATTGGTCGATTTATACCAAATGTCAAAGAAGTTGTTCCGTTTATTGCCGGTAGCATAAATATGAACCAAAGGACATTTATGTTTTGGAATGTTCTCGGTGGCATTGGATGGGGATTTGAATGGGTTTTTGCCGGATACATTTTTGCACAATCCATTAATCTTGCTGAATTATGGTTATCTAGAATTGGTTTATTTTTTATTTTTATCCTAATGCTTAGCGGCATCCTTTACTTCTTTAAATGGCTAATAATAAAAAATGGAAGACAATTTTTTATTATTAGTATCTCTCTTTGGCAAGCCATCAAAGAGGCAGTGATAAATAATGAATATGTAGTTCCATGGATACAAAAACATAAGCGCAGCATCTCGTTTTTAAAAGCACGGTTAGACACAACAGTATTTTCAGGGCTAACCTTATCTATATTAACCCTGGCATTTTTATATATTATAGCTTTGTTTTCTGGGGTTGTGGAAGACCTGATAACATCTGATACTATTGTCGCCGCAGATATACGCATAGCAAATCTTATCTTTCTCTTTCGTATTGATGTGCTAACAAATATTTTTACTTGGATAACCATGCTTGGTAATAGTCAAGTTATATTGTGCTTTATTGTTGTCTCTGCTATGCTTCTCTGGCTGTGGCGAAAGAACTATTACATTCTCCCCCTTCTTGCTGCCGTTGCAGGAAGTGAGGCATTTACATTTTTAGGAAAACTTGCTTTTCATCGCCATCGTCCGGAGATGGCTATATATAAAGAACAGTATTTCTCTTTTCCGAGTGGACATGCAACTGTAGCGGTTGCTTTTTATGGTTTTGCAGCATACATCCTTATGCGTTTTGTTAAAAGCTGGAATAAAAAGTTAAATATCTTTTTCGCAACAATTCTTATAATTGTAGCAATTGGTTTCAGCCGGATATACCTTGGTGCACATTATATTAGTGATATATGGAGCGGTTATCTTGTCGGAGCGATGTGGCTGATTGTCGCTATCTCTTTTTCAGAGTGGCATGAATATCAAAAAAAGAATGTGAAATCTCCACCCCCTGTTAATGGAGCCCGTCCTATCTCCTTTGTTCTCATATTTATTGCCATTCTATTCTATGTCGGATTTTCAATAAATTACAATCCCACATTGGCATTAGTGCCAGTAAATAAAACCTTTGTTTTATCTAAAAGTATAGATATTTTCACAAAGGAACAGATGAAATATACCGAGACGTTAATTGGAGAGAAAGAAGAGCCTATAAACTTTATTTTTCTTGCAAAGAATGACGGTCAGCTAGTTGCAACATTTCAACAGGCAGGCTGGGTCCTAGCCGACAAGACGGACATCTCATCATTTATAAAGATTGTTGAAACATCGATATTAAAAACACCACATCCTTCTGCACTGATTTCACCATCTTTTTGGAATACAAAAATACAGGATCTAAGTTTTGCAAAAGTGTCTGGGCAAAATCGACTAAACAACGCGCTTCATATTAAAATATGGCATACAAACTCTTTATTAAAAAATGGAAATAATATCTATGTCGGAATGATAAATGCCAATGATGGTTTCAGATGGGGCATTATTCCAAAAATTGCTCCTGATTTAGACGCTGGACGAGAACAGTTATATCAAGACCTTGATCATATAGGAAAAATAGAAAGCCACCAGAAGATACAGCTCGTAAAACCTCTGATAGGCAAAAATTTTATTGGAGATCAATTTTTTACTGACGGCAAGGTCTATATAATTACAGTTCGATAAGGATATTTGTTGCGCCGAACAACCATGTTAAGACGGATCGCAATTCCGATGCGACTCATTATTTTGCGTATGAATATTAATTTTTCTTATATATTTCCGTAGAGAAAAATTATAGGACGAGATTAAACGCCTTGATAATATTTGAAAGATTATAACGAAAAAGTGATAAATTAATATCCAACCAAACCACAGCATCTTTAGGATACAATCATATCTATATTTTACACTCCAAATTTTGTAAAATCCTTCTTGAAAAGCTACGAGCTTTACGAAGTAGAAAACTCATTTGTTAAGGAAACTTCATGACTTGTCAAAAACCAGTTTATATCACAACTCCTATATATTATGTTAATGATGTTCCGCATATCGGTCATGCATACACTACTATTATTGCTGATACTATATCAAGATATTCTCGTATGATCGGCCATGATACATTTTTTCTTACCGGCACAGACGAGCATGGTCAAAAAATAGAAGAAGCCGCTAAAGCTCGAGGTGAAACTCCACAAGCTTATGCTGATAAAATCTCAGCAACATTTAGAAATCTCTGGGATGAATTTGAGATCAGTTATGATGCTTTTATACGCACTACCGATGAAGCTCATATAAAAGGCGTACAATATGCATTTAGCAAAATGTTTGACAAAGGCGATATCTACAAAGACATTTACAAAGGACACTATTGCATCTCATGTGAAACGTTCTTCCCAAAAACACAGTTAGTCGATGATGAATTTTGTCCGGAGTGTGGTAAGGCTACTACTATAGTAGAGGAAGAAAGCTATTTTTTCAAACTCTCAGCTTATCAAGATAAGCTTTTAGCTTGGTACAATGAAAACCCTGAATGTATCTTGCCAAAAAGTAAACGAAATGAAGTAATCAGATTCGTAGAGAGTGGACTTGATGATCTGTCTATTACTCGTACAAGTTTCGATTGGGGTGTAAAATTACCAGAAAGTCTCAACGACCCAAAACATGTAATGTATGTATGGCTTGATGCACTTATGAACTATCTAACAGCTCTTGGATATGGTAACGATAATAACAAAATGAAGTATTGGCCGGCTCGTGTGCATCTAATAGGAAAAGATATTTTGCGTTTCCATGCTATATATTGGCCTGCATTTTTGATGAGTTTGGATATGCCATTGCCAAAACACGTTGCTGCGCATGGTTGGTGGACTAGAGACGGTCAAAAAATGAGTAAATCCAAAGGCAATGTTATCAATCCAAAAGAAGTGGCAGATGCTTATGGATTAGATAATTTCCGCTATTTTATGCTTCGCGAAGTACCTTTTGGCGGAGATGGAGATTTTAGCCAAAAAGCACTCATAGACAGGATCAATAATGACCTTGGTAACGATCTTGGTAATCTGCTTAACCGTCTGATAGGCATGAGTGAAAAATATTTTGAAGGTCGTATAGATTCTAGCAATGTTTCTAAATATTATCAAAATGAACTTGATGAAGTTATAGAATCATTTAACAAACTCGAGCCGTACTTGTTTGAGATGCAGATCCATCGTTATCTCGAAGAACTATGGAGACCGCTTAGTGTAGCAAATAGAGCGATTGATAAATATCAACCATGGGTACTTATGAAAGATGGGAAAGATGAAGAGGCCATGGCTTTGGTGGCATTGATAGCAAATATATTGGCTCGTGTTTCTATAATGCTCTACTCTGTTATGCCAAGTGTCACTAAAAAGATTTCGGCTTCTCTAAGCTTTGATATAGATAATAGCTCATGGCTACGTTTTATTAAAAACCATGAATTATTGGATACTTTTGTGATATCAAAAATCCCTCCGCTCTTTCCACGCATAGAAGAACCTCTTTTGGCCCATGTTGAACCGACATCTGCACAAGAAAAGCCGAAAGAAGAAAAACAAGAAACAAAAAAAGAAGATGAGGGCATAGCCCTGATCAGCATAGATCAATTCTTTCTAACTTCTCTAAAAATAGGAACTATTGTAGAAGCAAACGAAGTCCAAAAAAGCGATAGATTGTTGATATTACAAGTTGATATTGGTGAAGATAAACCTAGACAAATTGTAGCAGGGATCAAAGAGTTTTATACTCCAGAACAGCTTGTAAATACACAAGTGTGCGTAGTAGCAAACCTTAAACCGGCAAAATTAATGGGCAATCATAGCGAAGGTATGCTTCTAGCAGCCAAAGATGAAAACGGCTTGCATCTAATTCGCCCAGAAGCACCAAAAAGAAACGGGACACCTATTAAATAATGAATATTAGCGATATTGTAAACATCACGGATGGAGTCCTTGTAGGTACTCCAAAGGTACAAGCTATCGAAAGTGCCAGCGTCTATCCATCAAAGATAGAACACGGTGATCTTTTTTTCTCCTCTATTCAAGAGGAGATAGACAATGCCATAGAAAATGGCGCGTATGGCATAGTATATGATGACGAATCTATAACAAAAAAAGATGATGAAATAGCTTGGATAAAAGTAAGCGATATCAAACTAGCTGCAATGAAATTAGTAAGATACGTTTTATTAAAAAAAGAGGCTGATTTTTATTTACTAAACGCACATGAACTTAGTTTTCTAAAAATGCTCGCTGTTGATAAAAGAAATATTACTATTATATCTAGCGATTGGAAGAAAGCTTTTGAACAGATAGTTAATTCGTCTGATCATCTTTTTGTCGGCGATGATGCTGAGCTTCTTACCACCATAAAACCAGATGTTGTAAAACTTGAAGAAAAAAAAGAAATCCAATTGATATCTGAAACAATGTTTAGATGTTCACTCAAAATCGATGGATATGTTTATCAAAATTATGAAATAGCCCCATTTCATATAAAACACCTAAGCAAAGTATTGCATTTCTTGGATGAACAGCACATAAGATATGACATAGAAAAACTTAAATATACCAAACACTTTCTGCCTGTTTTTATAGACAATCAGCTCCAAGTCCTTGCATCTGGCAAGAGTGATAAGGTTGTAATTTTTGCCGATAATTTAGATGATATATATTCAGCCAAAGAATATATAAAATATCGCATCAGGTGGATAAAAAGTATAGTTTTAACACCTAGAAAAACCAAATTAGACTTAGATGAAAATCCAATTTGGTTCGATAATATAGATGATGTTCATAATAATTTAAAAAAACTTATCTACAATTACGCTTTTGTGTACACATTAGATAAGAGCATTTTGCCGCAATTACAGCAGAAATATAATCTTTTCAATATCGATTAGCGCATTGGTCACAGTTCGTTTGGCTACAATATATTAAAAAAGGATAATTATGAAAGTTAAATATCTAAAAAATATTATGATAATGATGAGTGCTCTAACAATGATATCTTGCAGCAATTCAGCTGACAATAAAACCTCCTCTGCGTCTGAGGCTGCATCTTCGCAAAATATAAAAACAGTTTCAGGTAAAATAAACATCTTATTTGTTACGCAAGATGGTTGCGGAGCATGCAAACATGTTAAATCTATCATGCAAAGAACTGAAATTAAAACTATATTGTCAAAAAAATTTAACGTTATATTTGTTGACATAAGCGAAGTTGGAAAATTGCCAAAGGGGCTAGAAACTCCTTATGGCACGCCTACCTTGTATTTTATTGATAGCAAAAATGAACAACTTATTGATCCAATGATAGGCGGCAAAGATGAGGCTAACTTCAAAGATACTTTAAATGAAGCCATAAGTGCTTATAACGCCAAATATCCGGCTAAAGAAAAATAATGAAAATACTTTCTGTTGACAGAAAAGTCGTATTTAACGGACTTGATATAACATCTGTCAACTTTAGAGATCTTAAAACATTATCCGATATAGAACAATATAATTACATTATTGTGCACGGTGGAGATGGGGCTATTAGAAGAGTTGTGCAGTTTTTTTATTATAATCAGCACAACCCGAATTTTATCATAGATACAGCCGGATCGTTTAATGTGGTCTCTAAAATCAATAGACTTCCAAATATGGAAGTGGTATTGCAAAAGCTAACAAATAACCAAGAGGTTAAAAAAATATCTCAACCTATTTATAAGTTAAATGATGAGATTTTTTTATTTTCTGCAGGAAATATGGGCGATTTGAGACATATACTTCTATCAGAAACTCTTCGTTTCGGCATCATAAAAAACGGTATGATCAAGTATCTTATGTCATTAATATATCTTTTACCTTTGCATATCGTAATGACACCTTTTGAATTGTTATCCAAGCATCGTTTTTTTATTTTTACGCCACTAAAAATGATAAAAAGATTCGGTAATTTCTACGGCAAGGTAGTACCGTTTTCGAAAGATCTTGAAAGCAGCCATAATCTTATAGAGCTAGACGGTGACATTGTTATTTTTAATCAATCTACTATTAATGTTGACTTGGCAGGAAGTGTTACACTTATATCATAGTATAGAGTTGTAATACTCTTTTACTCGGTTATCTACGTTGATTATGCGATTTGCATATGATTCAAAATTACCTTTGCTAAAATCAATTTTGAGAAATTTAGGATTGATTGCGCGAGAAATAGCAACATAAAATTGACTAGGGGCAAATATGTTGTCTACATTGCAAACCAGATGCTCTATGCTCATACCTTGAGATTTGTGAATAGTGATAGCATATGCCAGTCTTAATGGGAATTGTGCCATTGTAGCAAGCGTGACAGACTCTAATTTTCCATCTTTACCAGGATGGATCTCGGTTAATTCAAATAAGTGCGGCTCAACTTTTACAAATCCATCATCTTTTTCTACAATTATCGCATCATTATTTATCTCTTTTATTACACCTCTTTCGCCATTTGCAAATTTACCCCATTTGTTTACACAAAATAGCACCGGGGCACCGACCTTAAGAGTAAGCATATTTGATACCGGCAATACCTTTTGCCAAGTCTCCAATCTCTTTTCATGCACCTTTTCCATATTTTTATGATCAGCTAGTAGCATAACCTCTTTTGCCTGCAATTCTTGAAGTTTTTGATGATTCATATGTTCTACTTCATTATTCCTGCCAAAAAGATATGTAGCTTTTGGATTTATATCATTTGATTGTAATGATTTTAAATATTCCAATACCTCAGTATCACAAATACCTTGTCTTATCTTAGATAAAATTTGAGTAAAATAAACATCATCGGTACGATGCATTTGTGTCAACTCAACCAAAGCAGGATTAAAATTTTCCCACGCACTGCTTTCAAAAGCATAAAGCAATTCTTCAAAAAGCCCTACTCTTGGTGCATATTTTACTACGGGCGGTAGTTGAAAAAAATCTCCTACAAATAATATCTTACCGCTATAAGCCATGCTTTCTAGTCTATAAGCAATCATATCAAGTAATGAGGTGCTGATCATTGATATTTCATCGATAATTATCAAATCAGTTATAGCTATGATTTTTTTTAGTTCATTTAATCTATGTTTAGCTTTTTTGTCATTAATCTCAAGCTCTTCAAAGCTATTTGATATTCCAAATATAAAAAAACTATGCACTGTAACGCCGCCAATAGCTACAGCACTTACACCAGTAGATCCAAGGGCCACAATATTTTTATCAAGGCTTTTGTAATGTCCTATGATCTGCGATGTCATATGACTCTTCCCTACCCCTGCACCGCCGGTAAGAAATACATTTCTATTTTCAAGTAATTTACAAATCGATTTTAGACTTTTCATAACCAATCGGCCTTGTCTATGATGCCATTTTGACAAGATGGTCTAATTTTTTCACCATTTTTTATTGAATTGGCAAGTGACATATCACCACTGCCAAGGCTTAATCTAATTTCTGTCATAAGACCGTCATTGCATACCATTTCAATTTTATCCCCGCTTCCTATACCAAAAGATCTATCGGCTAAGCTTTTAATATCTTTCAATTTTACACTTTTTCCTCTATTTGAATTAATAAAGTCAGCCAAAATGGAACTGTTGAATTGTTTTGTATAACTGGCTGCTCTTGTGAAATATTCTTCTTGACTCAAATTGCTGCATGTACCGTGCTTTATCCATTCATGTTTTTCTAGATTTGAAACTATTGCCGGCATAACAATCGAAAGTTCATGTCTTGTTTTTTGAGACAATTTAATATCCGGCAATCTTATCCATTGTTTATTTTTATCCATACCTACAAACTTTTTATCCAAACCGCAATAAACCCTGTTTTCAGGCTGAGGCCAAAGCCCATGAAGCACAAAACCATGTTCTTTGTTTTCAAATAAGCTTTGTCTGCACTCTTTTTTATTTTTATGTGTTTCGCAAAATGCGTCATGCCAACTAAGTGATAATAAAAATTGTGGCGGAAGTTTTCGAGAAACAATAATAGAATTATTTACATTTGATTTTTGCGGTATTTTATAGCTGTAAAAACAGCTTTTATCTACCCATCTTCCGCTTGGTGAGGCATAAGGAATTTGTACATAAATCCTAGTTTGTTTTTCGTCCAAAATTCTATATCTTTGAGTAGGGACTACTGAGATATTGCCTGAGTTTTTGGTTGCTTTAAGATTATTACTGGCTTTGCAAGACTTGTTTGCTACTATAAAATTATCTGCGTAAATTATATTTAAAAATAATATTATACTTATGATAATTCTCATATACGTTACCCTGTTTTTTAAAAATTGTTGTATTATACTATCAATACCATTTTAGCTAGATTGAAAGAGATTTAATGATATTTAATGATTTGAGTATATTTAACCACAAAAGCATGAAAGAAAAAAAGAAACTATTTGAAAATAAAAATAAAATAGCTCCTGCAAACAAACTTCATCGTTCGAATATGATGCTAAATCTACTAAACCTCAAACCTTTAAACAATGTAAATGACTTATGATCAAAAAAATAAATGAACAAAAACCAACAGTACCGCTTGCAACCTCCACATATGAGGGATTGACCAGTCTAGATGCCAAAGAACGACTCCAGCAAATTGGTCAAAATATGCTGGCGCAAGAGCATTCCCATAGAATTAGATCCTTATTGCATAAGTTTTGGGGGATGGTGCCATGGATGCTCGAACTAGCTATCATTCTGGACTTAATTCTGGGACGATGGATCGAGGCAATAGTGATTATCGCGTTATTGGTGTTCAACGCAGCGATGGGTTTTCTTCAGGAAAACCGCGCACAGCAGGCGCTTGCTCTGTTGCGCCAGCGCCTAACGATTACTGCACGCGTGCATCGGGATGGCCTTTGGCAAATGATCCCGTCTGCTGAACTGGTGCCAGGTGACTTAATACGGTTGCGTGTAGGTGATGTTGTACCAGCGGATATCCAACTCACCGATGGCCATATTCAAGTGGATCAATCACAGTTGACGGGCGAATCGCGTTCTGTTGACCGTGAAGCAGGAAGCTCAAGCTACGCCGGTTCACAAGTCACCCGTGGCGAGGCAACAGGCATGGTAACGGCAACAGGCACCAAGACGTATTTCGGGAAAACGGTTGAACTGGTTCGGGTTGCCGAGGCTCCAAGCCACCTAGAATTGCTAATCCTGCAAATTACACGGTATTTAGCTGTTTTGGTGATCGTCCTCGCATTGGCGGTCTTCATCTCTACGCTGATCCATGGTGAATCATTGCTCAACATGCTTCCTCTGGGTCTTATGCTGTTGGTAGCCGCTGTCCCGGTAGCCTTGCCGACGATGTTCACGATGTCTGCAGCAATCGGTGCCCGCGCACTGGCTGAAAACGGAATTCTGGTCACGCATCTATCGGCGATCCAAGATGCAGCGGCTATGAACATTATCTGCCTTGACAAGACCGGCACTATCACTGAAAACCGTCTAAGCGTCGAGAGGCTAATGGCACTCAATCTAGCTACGGAAGACGAGGTGCTAAGGTTGGCGGCTCTGGCTTCTGATGAGGCTACGCAGGATCCACTCGATCTTGCCATTTTACAGGCTGCGCACGAACGAGGGCTTACTGCCAACATACCACCACGCTTCGCCTTCATTCCATTCGATCCTGACACTAAGCGCTCTGAGGTATCGATCCGCCAAGACGATCAGATAGTGCGTATAATCAAGGGGGCGCCATCAGTGCTCGCTGAACTGGCACAAATACCATGGTCGCAGATCGCACCACAGGTCGAGCAGTTTGCAGCTAGCGGGTCGCGTGTCCTAGCGGTGGCGACAGGAACTGGTACCAAGCTCCACCTCGCCGGCCTCATTGCATTGAATGACCCGCCGCGTCCCGATTCTGCAGCACTCATTACCGCACTACGCAAGCACGGTGTGCGCGTCATTCTCGTCACTGGCGACGGCGAAGAGACTGCGAGTGCCGTAGCGACCAAAGTCGGAATGACCGGCAAAGCAGCACCTGCTGGAACACTCCATGAGAATATCGACCCCGATACCATCACTCATTATGAGATTTTCGCAGGGGTCTTGCCACAGGATAAATTCTTCTTAGTTCAAGCACTTCAGAAGGCTGGTCATGTGGTCGGAATGACCGGTGATGGGGTCAATGATGCACCTGCGCTACGACAGGCGGATATCGGCATTGCTGTGGCCACGGCAACCGATGTCGCTAAAGCCGCAGCAAGTCTGGTGCTGACGCACCCAGGTCTGGACGAGGTCGTCAAGGCTATCGAGGAAAGTCGGCGCATTTATCAGCGCATGCAGACATGGATCATGACCATGATGACGCGAAGAATATTTATTCCGCCATTTCTTGCGCTCGGCGTCATCGTTTTTGGACGCTTCGTTCTCAACCCCACCCTATTGGTATTGCTTGTGTTCGTCACTGATGCTGCAACCATGTCGCTTTCGACTGATCGAGTGACACCTTCGCTTATTCCTGAACGTTGGGCGGTTCGCTCAATGATCATGAGAAGTCTGGGCTTTGTGGCACTACTCATATTGCTAAGTGCTACAGTGTGGTGGGTTGCGGTTGTCGTGTTACGATTGAGTATTGCCCAATCCCAAACTCTCATCTTTGTGTGGCTCGTCTTTGGTAGTACGCAGGCCAATCTCTACTCGATGCGTACGAGAGGCTATTTTTGGGAGAAGCCTCATCCTGGCCGCTGGATCATTCTTGCCACTATTTTAGACCTAGGCATAGTCACTCTTATGGCGACCCAAGGTTGGTTGATGGCCCCAATTCCACTGTCGTTGATCGGCGGTTTGCTACTCCTAGCAATTCTTTTTTTAGCCTCTGCTGACCTGCTCAAGTTAGGCTTGATGCGTTTTTTAGCCTTCAATGTCTGAATTTTTAGATTGTTTGTTACTTTTCAGGATTTGCTTGCTAAAATGAGATTATCCGCATAGATTAGATGGAAAAAACAATATTACGCTTACGATGATTCTCATGGATGATGCCCTATTTTTAGAATTGCACATTATACTTATCTAAATTATTTTTATCATCAGGAAAAAACTATTATGATATTTAAAGATATTTCAAACTTAGAAAAATTGACACTAGAAGAATATGCTAAGATATTTGGGAATAAACACAAAACTCCGTGCATCGGTACACTAAGGCGCTCGAATATGATGCTAAATCCACTAAACCTCAAGCATCTAAACTTACTTGATGAAAATATAACTGATGTAGTTACACTCAATCTGGAAGATGCTATCGCACCGTCAAGAAAAAAAGAGGCACTTTATAATATAGCTCTATTTTTATCCCATCTAAAAAATTCAAAAAGTTTTATAGTTATTCGTACAAATCCTTTTGATGATGGCGGCAAGGAAGAGATAGAATTTTTGAATGGTTTTGGTTTTGATGCGATCAGGCTTCCAAAAGTAAAAAGTCCAAAAGAGCTTGAATCAGCTCTAAAAATTTTAAAAACTGATTATGAATTGCATGTATCACTAGAAACCAAAGAGGCTTTTGCTGACATAAAGGCACTTAAAATCGACGATCGCGTAACTACTGCAAACCTCGGAATACTCGACTTACTGGCATCTCTAAATCTGCCACAATCGTTAGTTAAAATTGCCAATCCTACAATGGATTATATCCTTGCAAAATTTCTCATAGACTGTAAAACAGTAAACATCCACCCAGTTTCATTTATGTATCAAGACTACAACAACACTGTGGAGTTTCGTGAATGGTGCGAATATGAAAAATCACTCGGATTTACTAGCAAAGCCTGCATGGGTCCAAAACAAGTTACCATCGCTAATGAAGTTTTTAATATAGATGATACGGAAATCAGAAGAGCCAAATATATAAAAGAGATTTTTGAGCTCAACTCATCAAAAGGCATAAATGGCTTCATGGATAATAGATATGGGTTTATTGATGAGCCTATCTATAAAAATGCCGTATTAATATTAAAAAATAAAAGTTTATAAAATTAGGTTGAAAGTTCGATGTCACACTATATTAATCTAAAAAAGCAAGCAGTGATGCAGTAACTGCAACATTAAGCGATTCTACGCCTCTACGCATAGGTATAGATATATTCTCATCGCTTAATCGTTCTATCTCTTTACATACCCCATTTGTCTCATTACCTAAGATAAATATTTTTTTCTTATTATAATCTATGTCTTTATAGTTCTTTTTGGCATGTGATGATAGAGTGTAAAGTTTGGCCCCATTGTCTTGAAATTTCTTGAGCGTGTTAGTTAGAGAGTTGCTATTTATTATAGGTATCTTAAATAATGTCCCGACACTTGCTTTGATGACAAGTGGCGTAATAGATGATGCTCCCTTTTTGGGCAATATGATCGCATCTATATTCCCAGCGGCTGCTGAGCGTATGATCATACCTAAATTTTGAGGATTAGATATAGCATCTAGAGCTATAATAGTATAATTAATATTATTTGCTATAAAACTATCTTCATCTATGAAACTATCCATTTTGATATCAAGTGCTACGCCTTGGTCTTGCTTGGCATTTTTAGAGATATGTGAAAGTGAAAGCTTATCGTGAAAACATATCTCTACACCTCTTTTTTGTGCGATTTCTTGCATTTGGTCAAGTATCGGTGCTTTTTGATTAGAAGTAGAAAGATGTAGTTTGAATGGCACAATACTATTTTCCATGAGTGCTTCTAATACAGCATTGCGCCCATACAAGGTCAACATTTTTGCAAATGCTGCCTTTTTGTTTTGATAGTTTTGAGAATCTTGCAACTATTAATTCTCACCATTCCAAGCTAGCTTAACCTTACCGTTTTCATCAAATTTGGTTGCAGGCATACCCATAATATTATATCCGGCATCTACGTAATGTATCTCTCCGGTTACGCCGCTGCTCAAATCTGAGAGCAGATACATACCGCTATTCCCTACTTGTTCTATAGTTACATTTTGCTTAAGCGGTGCATGAGCTGCGTTCCATTTGAGCATAAATCCAAATTCTCCTATTCCAGCAGCAGCTAAAGTCTTAATAGGTCCTGCAGAAATAGCATTGACTCTTATGCCGTCTTTGCCAAGATCTTCCGCAAGATATTTAGTTGTCATCTCTAAAGCAGCTTTTGCTACACCCATAAGGTTATAATTTGGTATATATTTAACACCGCCGTAATAACTAAGTGTCAAAACAGAAGAATTCTTAGATAAAATAGGTTTCAACTCTCTAGTAATTTCTATAAGTGAATAAACAGATATATCCATAGCTATATCAAATGCTTCTTTTGAAATGTCTACAAAACGGCCGTTCAAACCTTCTTTTGGAGCAAAAGCAATAGAGTGTACTACAAAATCAATCTCGCCAAAATCACGAGCTAGTGATTCTCTTAAGGCTGCTATCTCTTCTGGTTTGCTTACATCACATGGATAAAATCTACCGTTACAATTCAATTCATCTGCAACAGGGGCTAATTTGTCTTCAAATCTTTCATTTAAAAATGTAATTGCTATATCAGCACCCTGTTCTCTGCACGCTTTTGCAATACCATAGGCTATTGATTTTTTATTCGCAATTCCTAAAATAACACCTTTTTTGCCCCGCATAATCATAAGCAATATCTCCATATAAAAATTTTTATGATATATTACCATTATTAAGATAAAAGACAAAAAAGTAATGAGAAATAATGAAGAATATTCTTTGCATTAATACCGGTGGAACATTCAATAAATATTACAACCCAGCAAATGGTTTACTTGAAATAGAAACAACTTCAAAGACTATCAAAGAGATCACGGATAAATGGTTATGCAAAATAAATACTATAAATATAATAGGTAAAGATAGTTTGGAATTTAACGATGATGATAGGACATTATTATTGGATACCATTAAATCCCAATCTTCATCTACTAAAATTATAGTTGTTCATGGTACGGATACAATGCATATGAGCGCAGAGATTTTGGCCAAGTCTGATTTGCCTCATATGATAGTTTTAACGGGAGCAATGGTACCATTTAGTATTGATCCTGTTGAAGCAACAGCAAATTTTGCTTCTGCAGTCGGATATGTACAATTTCTTAATACTTCTGGGGTCTTTATAGCCATGAATGGATGTTTTGGTAATTACAAAAATGTAATCAAAGATAGGAAAAATAATAAATTTATATACCGCATCAATTAATTATGTTATAATTTTAAATATACAATTGTTAGATTATATACTTATAAGGATCGAGATTGAAAAATATTAGCATCTTAAGTATCTTAATAATATCTGTTTTCTTTGCAGGATGTGCTCCTGTGTTAGATACAACATATATGGGTAATAATTCTGAACGATTACCAACGGCAAAAGAAAAAGCTTTTGACGAAAAATTGGAACAAGTTGCCTCAATAGTAAAACAAGATCCAAATTATAAAAAAATCAATCTTGACACAGAGTTGGAAAAAGATTGGTTCAAAAAAATATCATACAAATTATGGGATAAGCAAATCACGGAAACACAATTTATAGAAGCCGGTGTGACCAGATATCCATCAAATTATTATGAATTTGCTCTAATAGCCAAATGGCTTCAAAAATAACAAAAAGGATAATAAAAAATGATTTTTTCAAAAGTTGACGTAATAAAAGAGGCTAATATTTACTTTGATGGGAAAGTTACTTCTCGTACAGTAGTATTTCCTGACGGTACAAAAAAAACATTGGGTATCATGTTACCTGGAGATTATGAGTTTGGAACAGACAGTGCCGAAGAGATGGAAATAATGAGCGGTAAACTTCGCGTTAAACTTCCTCAAAATGATGATTGGATAGATATCATAGCTCCGGCTTCATTTCATGTTCCTGCGAATAGCAAATTCTCTCTTGAAGTCATTACAATTACTGATTACTGTTGTTCATATTTAGTTTGAATATAATTTAATAAAATTAGGACAAATTTTATCCTAATTTTATTACTTTTTGTGTTATAATTGTTCCGTCGATAAAAATTAGGAGAACAAAAATGCCAAAAATAAATAGATACATTGATATAGACACAGTTGAGAGAGAAGCTAAAAAAGATTATATAGATAGACACTCTCCTTTTATTCATTGTGCAAAAACAGCAAAAGTAGGAGAGCCATTCGAGGTAACTGTAAAAATGGGCAATGAATACACTCACCCGGATGATTTTGACCACTATATCGAATCTGTGACACTTTTTGATGGTGAAACAAAACTTGCTGGAGCCACATATGTTTCTGGCACACTAGGAAATACAAAAGCACACAACACAACGACTTTTACTATCATCCCAACCGGTAAAAAACTTAACCTTGTAGCACACGGTTACTGTACTAAACATGGTGTTTGGGAAAGTAATCCTGTAGAAGTAGAAGTTACAGAATAAACTATAAAGCCCTGTATTTTGGGCTTTATGACCATATTTTTTTATCCATCATTCCCTCAATAAATCAAAATTAGATACAATACGATTATGAAAAACCTCTACAACGCGTTACAATTAAAACAATTATATACTCTTCGTTTATTGGGCTATAACTATAGCAATATATCTCCTTATAAAGAAGACGAAATATCTCTACAGCTACCGCAAAATATGCAAGAGCTCAAAAAACAAATCAATAATTGTCATTTGTGCGAACTAAGCAAGCATCGAAAAAATGCAGTCTTTGGCGAAGGCAGTTTAAATGCAAAGATTTTTTTTATTGGAGAAGCTCCTGGCATAAATGAAGATGCATCAGGTAAACCATTTGTTGGACGAAGCGGAGAAATGCTGGATAAGATAATGTCAAATGTACTAAAAATACCAAAAGAACATGTATATATAACAAATATAGTCAAATGTCGTCCGCCTCAAAATCGCGAACCAAGCTCTGTAGAGGCTCATACCTGTTTGCCCTACTTATATAAACAAATAGAATTAATCAAGCCAAAAATAATAGTTACCCTAGGCGCTACTGCATATCATTATTTAACTGGAGATGAAACTCAAATATCTAAAATTCATGGAACTGTTATTGAAAAAGATAGTTTTACGATAGTGCCGACATATCATCCTAGTTTTTTACTTAGAAATCCATCATACAAACATGAAGCATGGGAAGATTTTAAAAAGATAAATCAGCTTTATAATGCTTTGATATGAAGTTATTATTTGGTGCAATATTTTTGCACCAAATTTGGAGAATTATAGTTTGCAAGAATTTACTATAGACTCTATTTTGCCTACAATGCTTGGATCTTCAAGTGTAGATGTATCTTGAGTAATTGCCTCGCCTTTTACAATAGAACGTAATATACGTCTCATTATCTTGCCTGATCTTGTTTTTGGAAGATCAGGTACAAATACGATATCATCACACACAGCTATAGCGCCAATCTCTTGTTTAATAACATTATTTATCTCTTTAACAAGTGCTATCTCTTCAGCCAATGTATCCTCATTTTTCAATACAACATATGAAAAAATTCCCTCTCCTTTTATAGGATGAGGTTTGCCTACTACGGCTACCGCTGCAACTGCAGCATGTTTTTTGATAGCTGCTTCAACTTCAGCTGTACCCATGCGGTGGCCGCTTACATTAATAACGTCATCTGTTCTACCGGTAATCGTCATATAACCATCTTCATCTATCATTGCACCATCACCTGTAAAATAAACTGGTTTGCCATCTTTTTTACAATCACCGAAATATGATTTTACAAATCTTTCGCTATCTCCCCAGATATTTCTTATCATACTAGGCCATGGTTTTGTAATACACATAAAACCTTTTTCTCCAACGGGAGCTGGATGTCCATCTTCGTCTATAATTTCTGCCATTATTCCAGGAAGAGGAAATGTAGCACAAGCAGGTCTTATCGGAGTAGCAAATGGCAATGGCGATATCATATGTCCACCTGTTTCTGTCTGCCAATAAGTATCAACTATACTACATTTGCTACCGCCTATTTCTTCATAATACCATTTCCATGCAGCCGGATCTATCGGCTCTCCTACGGTTCCTAAGATTCTTAGGCTTGACAAGTTGTATTTTTTAGGCTCATCGACTCCCATTTTATGAAGCAATCTTATGGCGGTAGGTGCGGTATAAAATTGATTTATTTGATATTCCTCTACCATCTTCCAGCATCTTCCGGCATCAGGGAAAGTAGGCACGCCTTCGAACATTATAGTTGTAGCTCCGGCAGCCAAAGGACCGTAAACTATATAAGTATGCCCCGTGATCCAACCCACATCGGCAGTACACCAATAGGTATCATTTTCTTTTAGGTCAAATACCCACTCCATAGTCATTTGAGCCCAAAGTATATATCCTGCCTGAGAGTGTTGTACGCCTTTTGGTTTGCCTGTACTACCACTTGTATATAGCAAAAACAAAGGATCTTCGCTATCCATAATTTCACTTGCACAAACAGAAGATTCATTTTTGATAAGCTCGTTATACGAATAATCTCTGCCTTCTATCCAGTCAACATCTTCGCCGTTTCTTTCTACTACGCAAACTGCTTTAACACATTCACACCCGCTTTTTAGTGCTTCATCTACAACCGGCTTAAGCATATAAGGAGATCCTTTACGGAATGCCCCATCGGCAGTAACTACTAATTTTGCTTCTGCATCAATAATTCTATCTTTTAGCGCTTCTGCACTGAATCCTCCAAATACAACCGAATGGATAGCTCCAATCTTCGCACATGCTAACATGGTTATGGCAGCCTCAGGGATCATTGGCATATAAAGAACTACCCTATCGCCTTTTTTGATATCAAATTGATTTTTAAACATATTTGCGGTTTTGTTTACTTCATAAGACAATTCTCTATATGTTAATATCTTTTGATCTCCATTATCTCCCTCAAAAATAATGGCTGCTTTATTTTTTTTGGTTGCCAGATGTCTATCTACACATTGATGAGCAACGTTTAGCTTACCGCCTACAAACCATTTATAAAATGGAGCATTTGATTCATCCAAAACGGTATCAAATGGCTTAATCCAGTCTATTTTTTCTTTTGCAAAACGCCCCCAAAATCCTTCGTAATCCTCTTTTGCCTCATTCATAAGAGCATTGTATTCATCCATACTCTTTATTGCCGCAAATGGCACGTGTTGTTGATTTGGATAGTAGTATTCTTTTAACATATTTCCCCTCTTTTTATTTTATTGAATCTATATTTTGTAATTTAAGATACATCATTGCTGTCATAAATGCATCGTTTAATGCATCATGTCCTTGCAGCTTTGGCAGCGACAAGTTCTTCAATATTGTATCAAACCTAAGGTCTATATTTCCTTGCGGAATAAGCTCTTTTTTCTTATCATAATAGATAGCCGATACATCTTTTTTATCATTTGGGAGCGTGATCCCATACATAGGTTTAATGTACTTATTTATCATAGCAACATCAAACTCCAAATAATAACCTATCAAAGTCCTGTTGCCTATAAAGTTCAAAAACATATCAATGGCATCTTTTAATTCCATAGCGTCTTTTAAGTCGCAGTTTCTAATTTTATGCACTTTTATGCTATCTTTTGATATTAAATTATCCTGTTTAACAAAAACATGAAATGCTTCATTTGTCAATATTTTATTTCCTCTGATTTTAATAGCACCTATAGATACTATATTATCTTTTTTTGGATTCAGTCCTGTGGTTTCCGTATCAAATACCACACATTCATCATTTATATTTTTATCAAACAAAAAGTTCCATTTAGGATCTTTTAGCTTTTTTTGCATCAATCTTTTTTTAAATGAATTAAACATTAGCTTACCATAGACAAATGAAAGTGATAACTTACTATTTTTTTGAATCTGCTTACTGTTTTAAGCACTTCTTTTAGTAAATCTCTTTTAAATTTACCGATATTCGTCAAAGAAACATAGTTTGTTACTCTCAAACCTGATTGGTATTGCTTCAATTGCGAATCCAATCTAATGGTATTAATAAACTCTAAAGATTCTATAAGAGCATGCGCATCTTCTCTACTCAAAAAACCGTTATTATTTAATTCTTTTAGTCTATCAAATGTGTTTGTAGCCGTTATCTTGAATTCCAAAGCCAACGACCTTACTCCATGGACTATTAAAAAAAGAGCCGCTTTTTTAATGTCTATCTCATTTTTATGCCCTTTTTGGGTTGTGAACTGAGAAAATATCCCCAAAGCCTCGTCAAAACTCTCTATTGATTTTGCAAAATGCCTTATCAATAATGTATGAGTCTCAACCAAATTTATAAAATAATCTCTAAGATCTGAATGAAGTTCCAATTTCCCAGCCACCGGTATAGAGTCAAAAAATATAGCCATATCTATCATGCTCTCAGGACTCGGATGCTCCATCCAATCATCTATCATTTTTTTATAATCAAAAAAGTTTTGTTGCCATTTCGGATTTGTTACCATTATATTTCCTTCACATCTAGGAAACCCGATAGCATCAAGTACTTCTATAAAAGATAAAGTTATTTTTTCTATGTTGTTTGGATAAAATCCGTCTTCAAAAATAATAGCATTATCTTGATCTGTTCTTAGTATCTGCTCTTCCCTGCCTTCGCTTCCAAGCAAAATAAGCACACAATGCTCTTTCCACTCTTCTGGAAAAATGAATTCAAAAATTTTGGCATACATTTTTTTATTAATCCCGGCTACGAGTTTAGCAATATATCTACTTTTAGCACCTTTGGATTGCAAAGCAGATATCATAACTGGTACTCTTTTACAAGCTGCTACAAGAGATTCTAAATTAGTGGCATTATCTATTTGAGCAGTAATAAGATGCGTTTGGCTAGAAAAGAAACTTACAACATCAATAAGCTCTAACAAACCAACTAAATTATCACTATCATCAAAAACCGGAAGATGTTTAATAGAGCGCTGTGTCATTAAAAGTAGAACGTTGAAAAGCAACTCATCTTCTTTGATCGAGATAATCGGCTTAGTTTGAATCTCATTTATTACTTCTAAAAACTCTTCACGCAAAATATATTTACGCAAGTTTGTATCTGTAACTATGCCGTATTCATTTTTATTTTTCACAATAAGTGCATTCGTATTTGCGTCTTCCATTTGTTTTATTGCGATTTTAATCGGAGTTGACGGCTCTACAATACATGCTTTATGAAGCAGATTTCTATCGACTCTAGCAGTCATTAGATCACTCATGGATGCATATTCTTGCTTTTCTTGAAATAGATTTATTCTTTGCACTAATGAAGAAACAAAATAATCTCTAAAAGAATGATATTTGTTACAAAGTTGTAAAAAAACTGTTTTTGGAATTTCGTAGCAAATTAACTCTTCACGAACTACATATTTATATGAAGAAGGTTCATTTTTAAGATGTTCTATACCCCCAAAAATATCTTGGTCATGATAGATGTCTATTAATTCATCTTCATTGTAAGATTCCACTATGCCCTTGATAATTACAAACAAAACTTCAAAATATTGTTTTTCGTCCACCAAAACAGTATTATTAGCATAATACCCCACGCTAGAAGCTTCATCAAGAATTTCAAATGCCTCGGCGTCCAAAAAAGAAAATGGCGGATGAGATTGTAGTCGTTGTAATAGTTCTAGCACTTTTAATGTTCTCCTGACCGGTCAAAGCTAAAAAGCTTTGACAAACAAATTAATGAGCCGAAGCCCCTTCTGCACCAATACCCGTTTGAGATCTTATATCCTGAGCATCAAATGCTTCGATCTCTTTAGCCGCATTATCACTTTTATCCGTAACAGAGAAAAGCCAAATAGCAATAAATGCTACCGTAATTGATATAAGAGCCGGATATTTTGACGGGAATATAGCCGCTGTATTTTTAAATACATCCACCCATACTACAGGACTCAAAATAACCAAAACTATAGCTGTGATCAATCCCAAAGCGCCACCTATGACAGCTCCCCTGGTAGTAAGTTTTTTCCAAAACATTGCAAGGAAAAGTACAGGGAAATTTGCAGATGCAGCAATAGCAAATGCTAAACCAACCATGAAAGCGATATTTTGTTTCTCAAAAACAATACCAAGCAAAATTGCAATAATACCAAGACCTATTGTAGCCATTTTTGATACTTTCATCTCATTTGTCTCATTTACTTTGCCGCGCATAAATACATTAGCGTATAAATCATGAGAAATAGCTGACGCTCCAGCCAATGTAAGGCCTGATACAACGGCCAAAATAGTAGCAAATGCTACTGCTGAAATAAATCCAAGGAAAAAGTTGCCGCCGACTGCGTGAGCTAGATGGATAGCTGCCATATTATCACCACCGCGTATAGGGGCTCCGCCGTCTGTTAATTGTTTTGCCACGTCTAGATATTCTGGATTATTAAGAACCATTACGATAGCACCAAAACCAATAATAAAGGTTAGTATATAAAAATAACCTATAAAGCCTGTAGCAACAAAAACAGATTTACGAGCTTCTTTTGCATCTGCAACAGTGAAAAATCTCATCAATATATGAGGAAGTCCTGCGGTACCCAACATTAGTGCAAGCCCCAAAGATATAGCAGAATACGCATCCGGTACCAATCCACCAGGACTCATAATTGCATCACCCTTTGGATGCATCTGTACTGCTTTTGCAAATAAATCTTCGAAACTAAAACCAAAATTCAATAATACCGCCAAAGCCATAAATGACGCGCCGGCAAGTAATAACACAGCTTTAACTATTTGAACCCAAGTAGTTGCCAGCATTCCGCCAAAAGTAACATATAAAATCATCAAAATACCTACTAATACAACTGCCCATGAGTATGGAAGGCCAAAAAGAAGTTGTATAAGCTTACCTGCTCCAACCATTTGTGCGATAAGATACAATATAACAGTCACAATAGAACCGGCTGCCGCCATAGAACGAATCGGAACTTGTTGCAATCTATAAGCAACAACATCGGCAAATGTATATTTACCTAGATTTCTAAGTCTTTCAGAAACCAAGAATAAGATCAAAGGCCATCCAACCAAAAATCCGATAGAATATATAAGTCCATCAAATCCTGCACCATATACAAGTGCAGAAATCCCCAAAAATGATGCAGCTGACATATAGTCGCCGGCAATGGCTAATCCATTTTGAAAACCGGTGATACCGCCGCCTGCTGTATAAAAATCTTTTGCTGTTTTTGTACGTCTGGCTGCCCAATACGTAATACCCAATGTGCCGGATACAAAAACCAAAAACATAACTATTGCAGATATATTTAATGGTTGCTTTTGAACTTCGCCTTCTATCGTCCCTGAAGCAAAAAGTGCGATGCTAAGAGCTATAAATGTAAATAATATTTTTATCATTATTTATCCTTCATGATTGATTTTTTGACTTCGTTGGTAAGATCATCGAATTCAGTATTTGCTCTTTTTACATACACTCCGGTCAAAATAAACGATAACAAAATAATACCAATACCAACAGGTATACCTACAGTGGTAACACCGCTTCCTACTTTAATGCCAAGCAATGAAGAATCAAATGCTATGACCAATACAAATGCATAATAAACTACCAAGATTATTATAGAAAGTGTCCAAGCAAATTTACTTCTTTTTGTAACCAATTCTTGATATTTTGGATTTGCTAAAATATCTTTTACTGTATCTTGTTTCATGATTTCTCCTTTTAGAAATTATAATTAAGGATAACTCTATATTCATCCATATCCATATTCGGGGCAAAATCTCTAGGATAATTAGCTCTTAGTCTAAGTTCTAAATTTTTATTAACCGTATAAGTCAGATCAAAACCATCTTCTGTAGCCTTCCAAGCCTTTCCGCTTTGATAGGTATTTGCTGCACCTATATCAAATGTTGTATGAAAAACTGAGGCCAATAATGGAATACCCATATTTTTAAAGTTATAACTTGCTCCAACTTTCCAAGTATTTGTATCTGCAAAAAATTGATGTCTGGTTATAACAGCTTGTGTAAATGCCGGCATACCACCCCATGGAGTTATAATGCCACCATTCATTTGAGAGCCTGCACTTGAACCTGTTTGTGAATAAGCAGCATATATACCTGCATCTTTATAAGTAGCTCCTAATTTTGCGGCCCAATAATTACTATCAACATCTCCTGCGAGCTTATCTCCTGTATCGCTTTCATTAATATATTGCAATGATCCGGTCATTTTAACATCAGGATTTAACAAACAATTCCAACCATAATCAGCTTGCAAATAAATTGCATTCAAAATATCATAAGCATAATAATCCCAAGCTTGAAGTTTAAGGCCTGGAATACCGCTATATATAGCTGCTACAGCACTTACTCCGTCAGTATCTACGCCGCTTCCCAAAGCTACTTCGCCCATATCCTTAAACTTGCCGCTAGTTGCATCCTTGTAGCCAAGTCCGTAACCGCTTTGCAATCCTAAAGCATTTGCCGGATATACATTCCCAAAAGTCCCAACGCTTTCTTTGGTAACATGCGCTGCTATTAGCGTAGTGTCTTTGATATCGGTATTGCTAACTACGGCTGCCTCAAAAAGATTTGGAAGCATTCTTGCATCATCTGCTCCAGCCAAAGGCGTATCTAGTCTTTGGCGACCTATTTTGATATTTGTATTATCAATTTTATAATTAGCATACAGCTCGCCAATAAAAGTATACGAATCAAAATTATCACCAAAAAGTGATGGATCATAACTATTAACATCCCTAGAATCACCGTCATGAATATCGATAAAAGTTGTACTATAAAGTCTAGCACCCAAACTTAATCCATAAAATGGAGCGGTTTCATACCCTAAATGCCCGCCAAGGGCTAATGAATTCCGATTGTTTTCTGTAGTACCGCTGTATGTGCGGTCTATATAAAACGTTCTAAACTGTCCCGATAACTTCCCATTATCAAACGCTTCCGTGATGGAATCTGCCATTATTGCACTACTAGAAAGCAACATTGCGGCAACTAAACTCATCGAGGTTTTCTTCATTTGATATCCTCCCTTTAGAAAAATATTTTTACAGTCTAATTATGAATCATGAACGTAGCATTAACATAGCATTGCATTTTTTTGATAATATATTGAAAAAATATATATAAATTGTAACTAAAAGTTACATATTAATCTATAGATATATTTTTTATTCTATATCCTATCCCTTTTATGGTTTCTATGATATCTTCCTTTAAGATGCTTCTAGTACGATGCATCTCTGCTCTTATAGTAGCGTTATCTATATCGCTGTTTGCCCATACATAATATCTTAATTGTTCAAAATCTACTATTTTATTTATATTTTTGGCTAGAAGCTCTATAATTTGAGACTGTTTCAACGTGAGGACTTGCTCCATATCGTCAAATAAAAGCCTTTTTAAATTCAGATCGTATTTATACATCTTGCTTATTTTTACATAACACTTATCTTGCAGATCACCTTTTTTCACAAGCCTATCAATATGCAATATAAGTTCTTTAAGATGAAATGGTTTCTTGATATAATCATAACATCCAAGCTCATATGCCTGACTGATCTGTTCTATTTGAGTAATGGCGCTTATAAATATTGTGGGCACATGTATCTTGTCTGTTTGAAGTTTTTGAAGCAAAGTAAGTCCATCTATTGACGGCGTATTGATATCAAATATAAATAAATCATATTTATTTGGCATAACATATTCATAAGCTTCCCTTCCGTCCTCAAAAGCATCAACTTGATGGCCTATATCTTTTAAATATTCTGCGATAGCACTTTGCAGCATAAGTTCATCTTCTAATAGTAATATTTTCATCCACTATTCCTATTGTTGTCAAATATATACTTAAAACTTGTTTCTTTATCGGTGGATCTTACAGATATATTTATATTTTCTCTGTCGCAAATGAGGCGAACTATCTCAAGACCTAAACCCAAACCTATTTGCGTGCTGTCTTCTCTATGAAATGGATAAAATATCTTTTCAACATCTTCTATCTTATTTTTTGTAACCGTGATAAACTCCAACACTATCTGCTTTTCATGTTCGTAGAGCTTGATTATTATATCACTGTCTTTTTTGGCATATTTTATTGCATTTGATATATTGTTGTCTATCAATCTTTGCAATTCCAATGTGTTGAAATATATCATCATTTCATCTTTTATATCCTGCAATATCTTATGCTTATTACCGGAAGCAATTTCATAAAAAAACGATATTCTTGCACGCAAAAAATCACTCATATTTAGCCACTCTTTGTTATATTCTATGCGATCTTTTTTAACCATATATGTTAAGTCATCATATATAGTTGCTATCATCTTTGTGGCTGCTTCTATCTTGGACATATAATCATTTATTCCATATTTCATCTTATAGATATCTAAGTGTATCAATATAACAGAAAGAGGTGTGTTTACCTCGTGTATAGAATGCTTTATAAAACTATCTTGGGCCTTTATAAGTGATTGGCTATATAGATTGGCTTGCTCTAAAAGTAGATTTTTTTCATATAAATCATGTGTTTTTTGCTCAACTTTTTTTTCCAGCAAAGCATTCATGTCTTGCAATCTGTTTTTTCTTTTATGTATCTCATCTACCATGCTATTTACATAGCCGACCATGCTTTTAAACTCTGTAAGCATCATTTCATTTTCATCTATCAGTATATGTTTTTGTGAAGCTTTGCTAAAAAATTCCCTAAAAGTGCTAACTTGTTTTGTGATAATATAATGCACTATCCATGCCCAGATAAGCGCAAAACCAAACAAGATTACACCAAGAGAAAGTATCTCCATCATCAGTTTAATTAGTCTTTTTTTTAACTCTGCTTTTTTTTGGGCTATTTCTGTTTCTATGATTTGGGTAGAAACTTTTACTCCAACTATCCATCCCCATGGAATAAACTCTTTTGTATAGACAAGAGCCGGAAGTTCTTGCGAGCTAGAATTATAATCAGCAGATAAGCCTTTTGAGTTTGTATTGTTTATCAGTTTATTTAAAAAAGTGGTATCAAAAAGCATCTTATGTTGGCTTTGTTCTTCATTGCGCCAAATCATAATAAATTTTTTTTTGCTCCTATCATATACAAATAGTGTTTCACCTGTATCTTTTTGAACATATAATTGCCAAATAGACTGCAAAACCTCTTTTTGCAAAAGTTCTTTAGAAATATATTTATTTTTTTGGGCATATTCATAAGATATAAAATCAACAACTCTTTTGTCGTTGTTTTCAATAACTTGCCGATGCTGAGTAACATAGCTTTTTCTAAACATTTGTGCTTCTCTATCAAAATCATTATATTCTTCATATATTAGAAGCACGATAAATAATAAAACAAAGAAAAACATAATTACCAAACCCCATATATAAGTACTGGTAATTGAATTCTTTTTAAACATTTTGTTTATTAAGTATTATGTTAAAATAACTTTTTCTACAACATCCAACCCAAAACCGCTTAGACCTACAAATTCGGTTTCGGCATTAGTTGCTAGAAGACGAATTTGAGATATGCCTAGATCTTTTAAGATTTGCGCACCAACCCCAAACTCTTTTGCCTGTTCATGGGATATAGTCTTAGTGTCCAAGAATACCAATATCCCGCCATTTGCTTTAAGATATTCAATTCCGTGCATTAATACTTCAAAGCGCTTTGGAGACAATAATAGATCGCTATCTAAACCTATATTATGGAATTTGACATTTGAAAGCGAATGTAGTTTATAAAATTGTACGACCTTATGGATTCTTCCAAGATGATCTTTGTAGTTTATTAATTTAACTTTTGTTCCACTTATTTCAGCATCTTCTTCAGAAATACGATGCACCAATTGTTCATTTGCCAAACGATACTCTACTATATCTGAGATATATACTATTTGCAAACCGTGTTTTTTGGCAAAAATTTCTAGATCATCTTTACGCGCCATGGTGCCATCATCTTTAATAACTTCACAAATTACCGCTACTGGGGCAACACCGGATAGTTTGCATAAATCAATAGAACCTTCTGTATGACCTGTGCGTACCAACACGCCACCATCTTTAGCAATTAATGGGAATATATGACCAGGCCGAACAAAATCTTTTTTGCTTGCCATTGGATGAACCAATCTTTGTATGCAGTCGCTTCTCTCCAACGCAGATATGCCAGTAGTTGCACTGGCTAAATCTATAGATACAGTAAATGCTGTTTCGTGATTAGAATCATTATGTTTAACCATAGGCAATAATTCCAAATGAGAAGCCATCTCTGCTGTTAATGGAGCACAAATAAGTCCTCTTGCTTCTTTTGCCATGAAATTTACGAGCTCGGGAGTACTAAAAGTAGCAGCATATACCAGATCCCCTTCATTTTCACGGTCTTCATCATCCATCATGACTACCATTTGTCCATGTTTTATAGCATTGATTGCGTTCTCTACTCTTTTAATGGATTCTTTCATTTATATCCTTATATTCTATTTTATCAGAGAAAATTAATAGTTATTATTATACCTTTTATCGCTTCAATTTGTAAGTTTTTTAAAAAAAGCCAGAAAAAGGTATTGACATTTTATCAACTTTGAGATATAATTCTGCCCACGATAACAAGTAAGCTTAAAGCGAATTGTTGGGGTATAGCCAAGCGGTAAGGCAACTGGTTTTGGTCCAGTCATTCAGGGGTTCGAATCCCTTTACCCCATCCATAATATATCGGAAATCTTTTGTCGCGGGATAGAGCAGTCCGGTAGCTCGTTGGGCTCATAACCCAAAGGTCGTCAGTTCAAATCTGGCTCCCGCAACCAATCATCATTCACCACAAAATCAGAATTATAATCATTTAAAATAATTTGCTCATAAGGCAAAACTCCACGTTCAATCAATTCTTTTTTCAACATACCAAATCTAGCAGGTTCATACATATCAAAATCAAAATTAATATAATGCTCAAATAAAGACTGCAAAGAAAGTTTTTTAATAGATTTATGTTTAAATGTATCAAGATAAACAAACTCAATTTCATACTTTTGTTTTTTAATTTTTAAAAATTTAGAAAAACGAACATCAAAGATTTTTAAAATATTAAATTCGATAGGTTTCTGAATAACAAACTTAACTTTTTTATTAATCAAAAAAATATCTTTTCTTATAACAGGAGCAGTACCATACTCACGAACCAACCTACCACAATTAAATATTTGAACATGTTTATAATTTACTATGATCTTACGATTATCATCTGTAAAAATAGTAAAATCTCTCAAAGTATCTCTAAAAATATCAATACTAGAAAGATAATACCAATCATCGTCAAGAATAGCTATCTTAGTATATAAATCTTGACCTACAAGTGTATGACTAGTAATAAGACGTGGAATACGATAATGTATATACCAAGCATCTAAATAATCAGGCTCTTTATCTTCTATAACATTTCTAAAAGTTTTTAAAATATATTTCAATATATAACCACTAGCCGACCGAATATCAGTTTGAAAACCATTAGTTTGATAATCATCTATCTTTTTATGATTTTGAGGAGCAGGAAAGAATTTCTCAAATTCATTTTTAATTTTTAAAACATCATCAGGACGACAAAAAAACAATATATGAAAATGCGGTACTCCGTCTTTATGTGGTTCAGTTACACGAATATAACTATAATCGAAACCTAACTTTTTAATATTCTGAAGAGTATAACTACGCAAAAATCTATGAAATTGATGAGAAATAACACTATATAAATCTTTTATACTAAAAGATACTCCACTAGCTAATTTATCAAGCAAATAGCCAAAACGTTCGTTATTTGGAATAGATTTAAAATCTTCGGATTTAAACCGAGAAAAATCACCTTTAAGAAAATCTCTAAAATAACCATCTAATGTAACAGTCATAAAAACAGGCACATAATCACGAGAAAGATTATATGATACAAAAGTATTAACTTTATTCAAAATACGGCTAAAATAGCGTTCAGAATGATTAGCAGAGAAAGAAACATCAAGTAAAGATTTTACCTCACCATTAGGAGTTACAAAAGTTTCATTTTCAAGATAATAACGCTGTTTATCAATCTTAGCTTTAACAGCATTTAAATCATCAGAAGTTAAAGAATAAATTTCACTCATTATTTTTTTTCCAAAAAGAAGATGCATTTTGTATTATAGGAATTAATCCAATGTTCAATAACATATTTACATCTTTAATTTCTCCAAGAACAATATTTCTTATCATACGAGCTTTTGGAATTTTAAATTTTTCTGCTAGTTCATCTAATTTTTCATTTTCTTCCTCAGATAGTCTAATTTTTATTTCAATATTTCTTTTTTCACTCATAATATAAATCCTTAATATGGAATATTTTTTATGCGATCATAAGAAAAATTACGAGGACGATAACATTTTTTAGAAGATGGCTTTTTATACATATTTATACGTTTTAAAAGTAGTATTTGCATTTTATGAAGATACTTTTTACGTTCAGGAGAAACATCAGGGAAAAAAGACGGACAATTACCATTTTTAATACAATCCATAATTTTTTTAGTAGCAAAAACAATCAATGCAACATTAATAGCATGATTAGCTAAACTTTGAATATCATCATCAGGAATAGGAGGTAACATTAAACCTGAATTATAAAAAGATGTAAAATCTTTTCCAACAGTAGTTTTACGAAATTTATCAAGAAATGACATTATAAATCCTTTATATAAATAATAATTTTACGAATTAACAATAAAGCAGATAACTTAGTAGTATCAAGAGGAGGAACAACATCAAAAAATAATGGTTCAAAAATAAAATAAGTTTGGATTGCAGATAACTTATAATTTTGAATTATTCTTTTATTTTCTTCAACATTATCACCACGATCAATTAAATTATTTCTAGTTTCAATACGAGATAAAAGATTATTTAAATCATCTAAAGCCATTTTTTGTAAAAGTAAAAATCGTTTATGATTACGATAAATTTTAAAAATGCTAAACATTAGTTATCCTTTGTATTTGGTATAAACTCTATCAAAATAGACATATTAGAAACTTCATTTTTAATAGATTGATATTTAAAAGCTTTACCTACAAAAGGCAAATCAGAAAGCAAGGGAATAGATATTATATTTTTAGATGTAACAGTTTTTTTAAGACCAGTAAGAAGCACAGGTACATCATTAAGAACAATAGTATTTTGATAAGTCAATTTGTTAGTAAGAGGCTTATCACTATTTAAATCTATCAAATCTTCAACAGTCATATCAAGATCAAGAAGAGTACTTTTTTTAGAGATATGAGGAATTAAAGAAATTTGCAAACCTATATCTTTATATTGATAACTAGAAGTAGTACTAGTACTTGTATTTTGACTTGTATTAGTTTGCGTTAAATAAGGTACATTCTTAACAGATTGAAAACTCAATTTAGTACCATTGGTCAATAAAAAAGTAGGAGATTGAGAAATAGAAATTTTATTATTATTTTTCAAAGCAGAAAAATAAGCGTCAAATTCAAATATATATTTATTAAAGTCAGGTAAAGAAATATCATTTGAAAAATTAGAATTTAAATGCAAACCAAGTTTAGAAATCTGCAAACCTATATCACTTGCAATATCATCCGAACTTGTAAAAATAGTTATTTTAACATTTTTAGAAGTAATAGGAACATCAAGAGATAAAATCATGTTTCTAATATTTTTATAATCTTCATCCGTGCAAGAAAATACAATCTGATTATATGATTTCAAATATTTAAAATTTACATTTTGATAAACACCAAAAACAGATGAAA
The DNA here is from genome assembly GCA_028715055.1 of Sulfurovaceae bacterium. Lineage (GTDB taxonomy): Bacteria > Campylobacterota > Campylobacteria > Campylobacterales > Sulfurovaceae > BN30871. The sequence continues at coordinate 193,727 of JAQTLE010000002.1, read as the reverse complement.
GGTCATCAAAAGTAATATACTTCAATTTATAGCTATATTGCTGAACAGGCAAAGAAGTATCAACGATAGAACCATTGGAACTATTAACATCTAATAAATCATTTTTAGAAATATAAAAAACATCATTTTTGATATCAACATGATAGCCATTATATATCAAAGTTTTACCAAAATTATTACTCAAATCAAAAGGAGAAACAGAAGTCTTATAATCATCTAATATATTAATATCATCATTTAAATATTTGCTATTAATTATGACAGAACGATTAGTACGATTTTGAAAATCACTTACAAAAGATTGTAAAGTATCTGCAAAACTAAAAGAGCTTTGAAGATAAAGAGTTATTAATAACAGCAGTATTAATTTTATCTTTTTTATCATTTAACACCTCCAAAATAGAATTAAAATTATTATCATCACAAGTAAAAACCAAATCCGATTTACCGAAAGAAACTTGAGTAACTAAAGTACGACATTTATAAGCATTAAAGATTTTAAAAATCGTTTCACGAGTAAAAGTATAAGAATTGTTTTTAATATGACAATTGCCATTTTGATAACAAATTAAATAATGAATATTATTAGAATTAATAGCAAAGTTATTAACAATATGAGAATTAGTCAATGATGTATTTTTATCAGAAGATACATTTTTATCAGAAGATACATTTTTATCAATAACAAAAAAATAAAATAAATAAGCAGAAACAGCAAGACCAAAAATAGGTAAAAGAAATTGTAAAAAAATAGGTTTAGAAGTATTAATTGATCCAGTATCATAATAAGAAGCAATTTTTTTATCTAAAAAAAATGTTTTACGCTCATAAATATTTTTATCATAAGCTTTAGTAGAATTGTAGAAAAAATATCTCAAAGAAGTACCAAAAAATCTTTTTTTAGTAGGTTGAGCAATTACCATATCATCACAATTGCGAATAAGAATTTTATCAAGTAAATCTTTTGCTTGTGTAAGAAGATACATATCAATTTTAAAATGTCCATGATAAGTAAAAAAACGCTCTACAACTTTATCATTTTTTGGTAAAATCATGTGAGCTTCATCAAGAACAACTAAAGAACCAATATAATTTTTATAGATACCTGCTTTTTTAACTTCATTATCATAGTTATTTAATCGTGAATTTACATTAAAAAAATTAAGCTCTTCTTGCATTTGCAAATATAAATCATCATAATTTAATTGATGAAATTTTACTTTTGAATTAAGCTTATTTAACTCATCAATTTTCAAACCATTTATATTGGTATAAATATTTTTATACTTACCATTTTTTGCAAAATCTACCAAATTCTTAACAACATAATAAGTCTTACCTGAACGAGGAACACCAGTAACTAAATAGATCATAACATGTATCCTCTCACGCACTTCGTTTGTGTCCTCATTTTTTTATTATCAATACTATTTCTAATAAAAAAATCGAGGCTAAAATTAAAGTAAATCATTTGACAGAAACCTGAACAATATCATTAACGAAACGATATATAATCTCTTGAATAAATATATATTTCTCATATAAGAATTTAGTCAATAGAAGTAAAAAAACCAAAATATATAAATTTATAGTTGTAGCAAATGCAAGACCAATACCAGTACTATCAAGCAAACCTAAAAAAATTGAGCCAAAATCATTTGGACCAGCGACTGCCGAAACATGAAAATTATTATAATCAATAATAAAACTATGCAAAATAGTATAAACTTTGTTAATCAAGCTCAAAAAAGCAACAAAAGCAGCAACAGCAATAGCAAAAAATATACCTTGAAAAACACGTAAAATCGCAATAAAAGAAAGTTTAAATGCTAACTTTTTAATAATCCAAGCAATCAAATCGATTACAAAACTAAAAATCAAATTCATTAAAATTGTCATAAAAAAACCTCCTATCTATTTAAATTACGAACAGCAAAACGAGCAACAATGAAGGCGCCAGTAAGAGATAAAAAAGTAGAAACCAAAGCTTTATAAGGTAAAAACCAATCGCAATAATCATAAGATTGTGACCAACCGTGCCAAGTAGCTACGACAACACAAGTACCCGTTTTTTCTTGTATAGGAGGTAAACCCTGCAATTGATTTAACATATTATTAAATTGAGCAGATAAATTATCAATATTATCTTTGAAACTATTTAAATAATTTAATGTATCATCCATATAAGCAGACTCTTTATTAACTGCGTCAGCAATCTGTGGAGTATAAACAGGAGTATAATTTAATAAATCGTTTAACTGTGGTGTTAAAGTATCAATATTAGTATTTGGATCAGTAACTGGATTTTGAGTAGTACTCGGATTTGTAGTAGTTGAACCAGTAGTATTATTAGTACTTGTTGGAGTAGAAGTAGAATAAGAAGTCTGTCCGGTAGTACCTGGATTAGAATTTGTATATGAACCAGTAAAAGTAGAAGCACCATTAGTTGTAGTATATGGATAAGATATTTTTGATGATTGGCTAGATACTTGACCATTAGATACATAAGTAGTAGTTTCAATACTAATATTAGAATTTGGCATAGTAATAGTATGAGTTAATGCGGTAGTATCTCCTATAGTATGAGAACCAATAAGAGTAGAAGTTGCAGGAACAGATACAAAAGTAGTACCTGAAGCATTAGTAGTAACAGGTAAATTAACAGTTGTACGACTATTAATTTGAGATAAAGTAGATGTAGGAACATCAAAATAAGGTTTAATATCCAACATAACTTTTGTTTGAAGTGACTCAGGAGTTATTTCAGTTAAATCATTAGTATTAGGATAATTTTCATTAGTTCTCAAAGAAGGATTAACATTTATATCAATTATATTATTACCGTCATCAGGTTTTATATTTACATGTGGTTGAACTATATCAGGACCACCATTTGGATTAGGAACAATATCCATATCAATAACATCTAAGTCTTTTCCTGCTAAATGTTCTAAATTATTAGACTCAACAGCAGGATCATAAATATTTTCTTTATACCAATCTAAAGCTAAACTCTCAACCTCTTCTTTAGGTTTAAAAGGCAATCCCAATAACTCAAATGCTTCTTTAAATTTATTTAATTTACCAAAAGGCAATAATTGCATAATAGTAGCACCTGCACCAGTAAGTTGCATAATTCCATCTAAAAACTGATTATTAACATTATTAAGATCATAGCAACCAGGACCAAGTAACAAATCAGTTAAACCACCCATAGATAACAAATCTTGAGTAGGAGAAGAATAAGCAGAACCAGGAATATTAAGACAATCAGCAGGAGAAATATCATTATTTGGCAAACATTGATAATCAGTAGATGAATTCCAACGACCAATTTTCATAGATGTTGGACAAATTTGAGAACAAGAACCATTATTTTCTAAATGTTGAGAAGCAGTACATGGATTATAATCCTTACAAGTTTGTGATTGATAATCCCATTTTGTACCAGTTGGGCAAGTTTTTAATTGACATTGATAATTTTTAATTGTACGATCATTATACCAATATGGACTAGTATAATATGGAGTATTATAAATATAAATAACACGACTATCAGAACCAGCAGAATTTAAAAAATAAAAAGGAGTATCTGGAGTTTGAAAACCACTATTAGTGGAAGATATATCAGCATGAACAACAACAGACTGTGATAAAAAAATTAATTCTTTGCCAGTAGGACAAGTATGAAAATCAGACTCAGTGACAGATACAAGCGCATGACTAAAAACAGAAAAAAGAATAATTAAAAATATTTTATTCATGATCTATAATCCAATCTTGAAAAATATAAAATTTCTAATTGAATAAACTCTAACCATGTATATTGTTTTTTGAAATCCATAATATTAATCCTTGAAAAGAGATATAGCACCAACAACAATAAGCATTGGTATTAAAATTTTTAAATCAAAACCAAAAAAATAATAAAAAGCAGTCATAAAAATTCCTAAGATAATATAAACAAAACAGAAGCTAAAAAAGCAAAACCAATCAACAAACCATTTAAAGCCATCAAAAAATTATATTGATTGTAATCAATATGAAGTTGTTGCAATGTATAATTATTATCTTCAGTTTGAACAGCAGTATCAGGCAATTTACAAGTTTGAGTTGTTGTATCCCAATAATATTTATCATCACTAGTATTTAATCCAGCATTAATTAAATTATCCCATTGAGTTTGATTTATTGTAAAAGTAGAATTATCACTATCATTTGTAAAAGTATATTGATTATCTAAAACTGTAAGAGTGTAACAAACACCATCAATATTAAGAGAAGCATTTGAAAATGTTAAAAATAACAAAGACAATAAAATAATTTTTATCATTTATAAAATTTCCTTTTTTATTATAATTTACCCCAAAAGGGGTAATCCATTAATGGAAAAGATGAATAGCTCTACGAATGAGCATAATCACAACGGAAACACCGATCGCAAGAGTACCTGCACTATACAAATCTGTATAATCAACAGTTGGCATAACTAAATCACCAGCCATTGCACCAGTAGCACCAACAACAACAGCAGAACCAACAGCTAAAACTTTAGCCTTACCAGATTGAAAAGCTTGAGAAGCTTTAGCCAAATTACGTCTAACAATTTTCATTGAATATCCTTTTACAAAAAAGTTTCTTAACGACCTGTGGTCGAGAGGGGCAACCTCTTTCAAGCCTACAACAAGGGGACAAATGTAGGCTTTGAAGAAATTACTACTTAGTAGTTTTTACAGCACCATTGAGAGTCATAATGTCATTAGCGTTTAGATAACTAGTTACGCTAAAAGTATCTTTACCTTGAGATATAGGCAAAGTACCAGTTAAAACAAGGGGTTTAGTTTTTGTGTCAAGTGAACGAAGCCAAGAATTGAATTGTTTCAAATCTTCATCTTTACAATATACTTTAAAAGAGAAAATATACTCTTTATCTACGATACCCAAATCAGGATCAATGTTCTGTTCTACATTGATAGCTTTAAATTGAACACTAGAATTGTATTTATTGCCTTGAAATTCGCCACTTTGAACAACTTTAACAGACCCGATTTCATGAACTTCATATTTCATGTCAAATCCTTTTTTAATTAGTACAGCCATTTGTGTTTCCTTTATGTTATTTTTTACAGCTCATTATCATTAGTGCGGTGAGCTGAAAACCGCACAATGCTTGGACTTACTTAGAGCAACGATTGCCTAATGCCAAGTTATCAAATAAATTTACACTACCGAGAAGCTGATCCATAGCTTTTTTAGCATTTGCAGGTTCAGGATTGATATATCTTTGAGTTATTTTTATATCACTATGACCTAACAAATGAGAAACTATTTCAATAGATATTTTTAGATTATTTATAAGATAAGTAGCGACAAGATGTCGTACATCATGAATACGCATACGAGGAAGTCCGGCATTATCTAAAAGCCTATTCCAAGCATTTTTTACATGATTAAATCTAGTCATAGTTTGAGGATTAACAAATACATAACCACTAACAAAAGGAGTACATTGTCTATCATAAGCAATAGCATAATGAAGTCTAAGAATTTTTAATTGAGTTTCAGTAAGTTTAAAAGAAAGATTTTTTCTAGCTTTATTTTGCATATATGGAAGATACATAATTTCACTAGTTAAATCTATTTGTTCCCATTTTAAGCCGAGAACTTCATTTAATCGGCGACCATGGAGAAGAAATATAAATATATCTTTATATATAAATTCTTTAAAATCAAGAATAGCTTTTATATATGCTTTTTGGATAGCAACATCAAGAGTAAAATATCTACGATTATCAAATCGTGGAAGCTCAACAAAAGAGAGATAATTCTCTCCAGTGTACCAATCGTTTTTCTTTGCAAGTTTATACAAACCTTGAAGAACAATAAGTATATTTTTGATTGTTTTAGGTTTAAGATTGATTGAAAGCAGATTATTAACAAAATTTTGATAATCTATATACTTGAGCTGAAAAAATTCCTTATCTCCAAACACTGGATGAATATGAGTATAATAATTACTCTTATTTGAATTAAACGTACGAACAGATACAATCGGACGTTTAAAGTTTTCGTAGTATTTGTATATTTCATAAACTTTCATTTTAACAGCTCCTAAATGTAAAATAATATTACATATTTAAAGAAAATGTAACATTATTTAACTTAAAAAAATATTAAATTGTTAAATAATTTGACAAATTTACTAAAAAGGTAATATAAAATGACAAAACAAGAACTAGCAGACTTAATAGGAGTCGCAAGACAAACATTAAATCAATGGGAAAGAGAAAAACCTGAACTTGTCAGATTAATTAATCTAGGACTACAAACAGATAAATCCATAGAAGAAACTGAAAAGCTACTTAAAAAACTCAAAGAAATAGAATTAAAAGCAAGCAGTGGTAAATTTGAACTAAAATAAAAGGATCATGTATGGACAAAAAAACAGAAAAAACAATTTTTATAATAATAGGAATACTAATAATAATATTTATAATTAATAAAATACAAGAATCGATAATGTTGCAAAGAGTAGAAGACCAAGCAAAAGAAAATTTAAAAACAATAAATGAAATGACAAAAACAACAAATCAAATGTTTAAAAAAATAAGCGATGTTCCTCAAATACAAATGCCACAAATACAAATACCACAAACTCAAATAACAACAACAAACGAGACAATTAAACAAACACCAAAAAACGAAATAATTAAACCGACAGATAATGAAGAAGAAAGATTAAAAGCAAAAGAAGAAGTACTAAGACAAATGAAAAACTAGGAGTATTGAACAACTTTTGATAAATAGACAAGGCGACTTACGTCGCTTATGCATTTATGGCCACAAGTGGCAAAATGCACAGCTCCTTAGTCGCTATTTATCATCTACTCGCTCTTTTTGTAAATACGTCCTGCATTCTGCGATTGCAGGACCACAAAAAGGCTCATATTCGCACCGATTGGGTCAAACTCAATCGGACGGCTAACGCCTTGTTTAGCATTTAAGTAAGGAAATCTTGAAGATACAAAGAAAAAAGAAGAAAAACTAGCAAAAAGATTAACATAATCAGCGTTCTATCAAAAAACTGTGATATACTTCCAAAAGTTTATGGCTCATAACCCAAAGGTCGTCAGTTCAAATCTGGCTCCCGCAACCAAATCTAGACTTATACTTTTTTAATATCTACAACTTGAAATTCGAAATACATTTTTATATCGCGGAATAGAGCAGCCCGGTAGCTCGTTGGGCTCATAACCCAAAGGTCGTCAGTTCAAATCTGGCTTCCGCAACCAAAATCTCCAAAAAATCATACAAAATTATCAAAATATAACAATTTGCAATATTTTTTATCCAACATTTTCTAGCATGCTATACTTACTTTATTAACACAGCAAGGGTAATACATGGCAAAGCAAAAAACTCTATTTGAATGTCAAGCGTGTGGATTTCAAACTCCTAGATGGATCGGTAAATGCACAAATTGCGGCGAATGGGATAGCATGATGGAGCTAAATAGCGAACAGATCAAATATCTAAAAGAAAGCAGCAAAAATACATCCGCTAGTTCAGTTGCACAGCCGATCACAACTGTTTGTCAAGAAGATATCACTCGTTTTACCTCTGGTAGCAGAGAGTTGGACCTTGTGCTTGGCGGAGGTATTGTTCCTAGCTCACTTACACTTATCGGTGGTAGTCCAGGTATTGGTAAATCTACCCTGCTTCTAAAAATAGCCGGCAATATAGCCAAAAATGAAAAAAAAGTACTCTATGTTTCTGGCGAAGAATCATTGGGACAAATTAAACTTCGCTCTGATAGACTGGATGCTAATAGCGATAATCTATTTTTATTGTGCGAGATCAATCTTGTCTCAATACTTGCCGAAATAACCCAAAATAGTTATGAGCTCATAGTTATTGATTCCATACAAACTTTATATAGTGACGATAGCCCATCAGCATCAGGTTCTGTTACGCAAGTTAGAAATATTACGTTTGAATTGATGAGATTAGCCAAAACACTGCAAATTCCTATTTTTATCATTGGCCATATTACCAAAGACGGTTCGATCGCAGGCCCGAGAGTATTGGAACATATGGTTGATACCGTGCTTTATTTCGAAGGAGACAGCAATACGGAATTAAGACTCTTGCGTGGTTTTAAAAACCGTTTTGGTTCTACAAATGAAGTGGGTATATTTGAGATGAATAAAAGCGGGCTGCATGATTCATGCACTATAACCAATAAATTTTTCTCAAAAACTACACTCCAAGCAGGCTCGGCACTTACTATTGTCATGGAAGGAAGCCGTCCTATTATAGTAGAAGTACAAGCCTTGGTTTCAGAAGCCCATGGCAATCCCAAACGAAGTTCCACCGGATTTGATAATAATCGCCTTGGCATGCTGCTTGCACTACTCGAAAAAAAGTTGGATCTGCCTCTTGGAACTTATGATGTTTTTATCAATATTCCAGGAGGAATAAAAATAAGCGAGCCTAGCGCGGATTTGGCAATAGTAGCTGCGATTTTAAGCAGCTACCGAGACAGGCCTCTTAGCAGTGAGACGATATTTTTGGGCGAAGTTAGTCTTACTGGTGAAATACGAGAGGTTACTTCCCTTGCATCAAGGATAAAAGAACTTCAAACACATGGATTTAAAAAAGCCATACTTCCTGCTAAGCCTATAGAAACTATGGACGTCAAATGCTACGAAGCTGATGAAGTTGCCAAAATAGTAGAATGGATGTTTGTGTAAGATTATGCTAAACTTCTATCATGAAAATAGGAACAGATATAATTGCAATTGATAGAATAGAAAAAGCTTTGGAAAAATTTGGAGATAGCTTCAAAAAGAGATTTTTATGTGAAAATGAGATAAAACTCGCCAAAAAAACTGCCTCCGTGGCAGGCTTTTGGGCTGCCAAAGAGGCTATTTCCAAAGCTTTGGGTTGTGGTATAGGCAATGAACTTGGCTTTCATGATATTACTATATCAAAAGATTCAAGAGGTGCGCCTCATTTTGACTTAAGTACGGAGGCAAAAAAACGATTCAGCATCAAAAAAAGCTCGTTATCTATTAGCCATGACGGTGGATTTGCCATTGCTATTGTGGCAATTAGCTTTTAATTATTTATCCCCCGCCCACAAAGTGAAGTAGTTCCACCCTATCATTTTCATTTAATATATGAGTATCCCATTTGTCTTTTTTGACTATTTCCATATTCACAGCTACGGCCATGACTTGCACTTTGACTCCAAGAGAATCTATGAGCTTGGCTATGGTTGAACGCTGTGCTATTTCTTTGGATTCTCCATTTACGATAATTATCATTTAAAAAATCCTATTTTTGATTTTACTATATCACAAAGAGTGTGAAAATCGTATGAAAAATTTCTATATCATTCTTCTTCGTATTTTTTGACTTGATAAGTGAGTATTTCCGGATGTCTAGCAAGACAATTTTGATCTAAATTTGCCTTTAGACATAAGCTGCTAAAAAATATATCAAAATCAGGCAATTGCTCCCAAACTTGCGGCAAATATGTCGCTCCATGCGAACCATAACGCATAACAACGCCGTCTTTAAATGGTGTTATTTTGGATTTAAGATCTTCGATGTCTTTATATGTAACTTCTTTTGGTTCAGTAAGAATAGACACTTCTATTTTGATATTATTTAGTTCATCTAATGTAAGTGGCATAAATCTTGGATCATGCAAAGCAGCAGATTTGGCATTTAATATAATATCTTCATATAAAGGACGATAAGCTTGAATGGATCCTATGCATCCTCTTAGTTGCATAGATGGCGTGGTATTTAAAGTTACGAAAGAGGCACCGTTTTTGCTGAGTTCAGGATATTTTTTTAGTATTTCTTCAAGATCAAAGTTTACACTATGACCCAAGGCAGCCATAATAGCATTTCTAGCTAATGATGTAAGAATATCATTCATGTTTTGCTCCTTATTTTGGTAAAACTTTAATTCCACATTGTATTTTACTATAATGTTGCAATAACGAAGTTGCTCCTATATTTTGTTTTGCAAATGCCAATTGACAAGGTGTAACGCCTTGTTTGTTTTTAACATCCACGGTAGCTCCATTGTCTATCATATATTGTATAATATCCGTGTCGCCCTTGAAAGCAGCTTGATGAAGAGGTGTTATACCATATTTATTTTTTATATCCATATCGGCTTCTTTGGCAATAAGGAGTTTTGCTATTTTGGTTTGGTTTTGCCCTATAGCATAATGAAGAGGCGTTTGACCATTGTTATCTTGTGCGTCAATATCAGCACCTTTATTTAATAGTTTTTCAACGGTATCTAGCTGACGCATTTTAACAGCCAAATGCAAAGGCCTAATTCCTGCTTTCGATGCTTTTTCTATATTATATTTTGTTGATTGTTTATCAATATTTTTGGTATTGCCGTCATATATAGCCTGATGCAGCGGAGTCCATCCATTTATACTATCAGCCAACAGCCATAACGGCAAAAGCAAAACAACCAATAATTTTTTCATTTAAATCCTTTTAATTTTTTATTATATCATATTTTAAAATGACCAATTATAAATTAATTAAATTAAAATTCGATTCTAAAAATAGTCCTTCTTGGTTTATTGTCTTTTAAGATTACACTATAACTGTATTTTTTACAAATTTCACTCACAATGGATTGCCCCCACACACTTACAATTGATTTGTTATTTACTATATATAATCTATCAAAAATTCTATTTTTATCGTTATAACTTATGCCAATGCCACTATCTTTTATTTCAAATATAATTTTGCTGTTTTCCAAAAAATAGCCCAATGTCAATTCGTCCTCTATGTGGTGCATATCTGATTGCATTATCTATAAGATTGTTATTAATATTTGCATATCATTATATCATATTCAATTAATAATAATTTCATTCCATATCCTATGGGTCTCTATCTTTTCTAAGATTTTTTATTTTTATATATTACAAAATTTTATCTTTTTTCTCAAGAGAAACAAATGTGAAATCAAATCATTTTTTCGCCTACATCAACCATGTATAGTGTCATAGTTGCAAATATTTTAATCATTTCGTTATTTTTATCTTTGATACTCAAATTCATACCTTTGTAAATCAAATCAAAAGAACCAACTACATTTTTGTCTTTAATTTTATTTCGTATAGCCAACCAATGTTTTTGTGATAATGCCACAGTAGATGATATTTTGCTATAGTCTATTTTGTCTTGCTCTAGCAAAGATAATGTCATGAAGCCCATATAGTCCAAATATTCCATATGGATCTGCTCTTTTATCATATTGGAGAATTTAAAGTTTTGAATATTATTTGCAAATATTTGGGTTGAGAGTATAGCCATAGCTTTATAATTATTTTGACTATGGTATTTATCCAATGTTTTGATATCATTTAGTAATTTTTTATAATTGGTACTATCTAGAGATTGCCTAAATGTAATATCATTTTTAGAATTTATTTTGATTGTCATGAAAGCTTCATTGACTTTTTTAGAGTCTTTTTCCAAAGAATATTCAGTTAAATCTTCAAAAGGAGATAAAACTTTGTCTAATTTATCCAAACTTTGAATTTTATTTAGTTGAATATTAGAACTTGGTTCATTTACATTATCACCTATCAACCATAACGGCAAAAGTAAAACAACATATAATTTTTTCATTTTAACAATCCTTTTTTTATTTAATATATCATATTATTTTTGAAACTGCAAATACATAATAAGAAGAATGATTGACCTTTATTTTATTTGAACAAATCCAATTATTATAAAAAATATATAAATTAGTAAAATTAACTTTGAATTAACAAAAATTTAATATCTACTTAACACTAGTTTATTATAGTTTTTATTCTTATATCGAATTACACAAAGGATAGTTAATGGGAAGTTGTAGAAATCAAGATCGTAGAGATTTTATATCTAAAATTTTAGTTGTTAGTGCAGGCGTTATGGGTATCGTATCTGCGGGATATAGTGGAAATGGATACCGTGGAGGAGGTGGAAGCGGAAGCGGCACTACGGCGACTTTAACAAGTGAACAAAAAGATTGGCTATTGTATATGTATCAAGAAGAAAAAGTTGCTAGAGATGTGTATATAACTCTTGGCAAAGCATACCCATCAGAAAACACATTTGCCAATATACAGAATTCAGAGCAAAATCACATGAATGCCTGTAAAAATTTGTGTGTAAAATATGGGGTAAGCATTGCTGGGATCAATGAGAGCATTGTGGGCCAATTTATATTGCCGAATCTTCAAGAGCTTTATAATACTTGTGTAGCTGAAGGTCAAAAGTCACTCCTTGATGCAGTAAAAATAGGTGAGTTGATAGAAATCACAGATATAAATGACCTTCAAAAAGCTTCCATAGGTATGCCAAGCGATGTAGTGAACGTATTTAACAACTTAATGCAAGGAAGCTATAATCATCTTGCAGCATTTCAAAGTAGAATTAGAGCGCTTTCTTGATAATAACAATGATTAGCTTAATTATTTAGATAAATGCACCATCTTGAATCTATCTCCCATTATGGTAGGAGCTAGTAGAGTTTTGATCTTATCTGCTTCTCTAGCGTAATTCTCTTGGGTCGTTTGCTTTGCAAATTGACCTAGGATTTCTATGATGCCAAACCTTACCAATGCTCTAGCTTGTGTTTCATATTGATTTTTTATGAATCCCTCGGCTTCAAAAGCCTCTATGACATGAGCAAAATTTACATCATAAGTGATATCTGCTTTTTTAAAAGATCTTTCTAAATTTACTTTTTCATCAAATAACGGAAATGTTTGATGCTCTTCATATATGCGAATAGAAAAATCATTTCTCACATAAGCTTCTCCATAATCAAAAGAAACAAAATCACATTTTTGCAAAGTAGCTACTTCTTTGGCAAAATATTCATAACCTATTGCAACTTCACCTACCCTAAGATGATGTCTATTGGCCCATTCTAGCATTTCAGATGAAGCATCTTCCCATGATATGGTGTGATTATCCACTTTGGCTATCTTGCCGTCTTTGAGTAATTCGCAAGGAAATGCATCGAAAATCTCATTTGATACTACAAATGCATAATCAGCTTTTAGCTCGGAAATAGAAGAAAAGTGATGAACTTTAATTTCATCGCCAAACCTTTCTTGTATATACGATAACTGGGCTTCGCGAATTTTTGGATGTTTTTCAACTATACCAAACTGCATAGTTTCTAATAGTTTTGGATTTACGGTATATATCCATTGGATCATATCACACAACAAATAACCTTGATGAGCTCCTATCTCTATTAGCCATCCTTCTTTTTTGCTGTCATCTTCTTCCACGAGTTTTAAAAGATAATTAGCGATACTTGCCCCAAAAAATGCACTGGTACTCACAGCCGTATAAAAATCACCACTTTTACCTATGGCTTTAAAATTAGCATAATATCCATTTTCTCCATAAAGCCAATCAGTCATATATGAGCCAAAGTTCATTGCTATAGGGACTCTAGAGCTTTTTCTAATCGAATAAAGCCCTCGTCTATTTCACTATTTGTAATTGTAAGGCTTGGCAAGAATCGCACGGTGTTGCGTCCTGCTTTGAGCACTATGACGCCTTCATTCATGCAAGATTTGATGATCTTGCCTTGAGTTTCACTATCTTTTGCTCTAAGCCCTCGCATTAGCCCTATTCCAGAGCTTTTTTCAAAATATTGAGGATATTTAGATGCAATTTTTTCTAATTTGGCATTAAAATACTCTATGGTTTCTGCCAATTTATTTGACTTGTACAGATCTTCTAAAATTCCCAAAACCGCAAGGCCTGCTGAAGTACTTAGATAATTACCGCCAAATGTGCTGCCATGATCGCCAGCAGTAAATATATCTTTATGCGGAGTCACTACTGCGCCTATAGGAACTCCACCGCCTAAACCTTTAGCTAGAGTGATAATGTCCGGTTTTATGCCATAAACCTGTGAAGCTAAAAATTCTCCGGTACGATAGATTCCTGTTTGTACTTCATCTACTATCAGCAATACATTTTTTTCTTTTAGTGTGCTCGATAAATACTGTATCTCATTTTTTGAAAAAGCTTCTACGCCACCTTCGCCTTGCACAAGTTCAAGCATCACAGCAACTGTCTCATCATCTATGGCATCTATCGCTTCTTGGACGCTAGCAGTACAAATGAAACCTTCTATATACGGGGCAAAACATGTTGGATGGAAACTATCTTGGCCTGTAGCCTTTACTGTTGCCAATGTTCTTCCATGAAATGAATTTTCCAAAGTTATGATTTTATATTTTTTACTATCAAATTTAACTTCGCCGTATTTTCGTGCCAATTTTATAGCACCTTCATTCGCTTCTGCTCCGGAATTGGCGAAAAAAATTGCTACATCTTGTCCATAAAGTTCTGATATTTTTTGTGCTAATTTTACTTGTGGCTCTATAACTTGAAGATTTGATATGTGGATTATCTTGCTAGCTTGTGCACATATGGCATTGACAAGTTTTTCATTACCGTGTCCAACAGAATTTACCCCTATTCCACTAGCAAAGTCTATATAGTCTTTACCATTTTCATCATAAAGCGTAGAGCTTTTGCCATGCGTAAAATTGGTGTAATTTCGACCATAGGTTTGCAATACATAATGTTTGTCCAATTCTTCCAAATTCATTTTATTCTCTTTGCATAATTTTTTGCGTATTATAGCACCACTTTGCAATATTTTTTTAATACAATACAGTTTATATAAAATATTTATTAATATTATAATTGCTTCATTACTTCTAGATCATAGTTTATTTAATCGTACTTTTACTTCACCATAACAAGCAGAATTTCCTGCTATACTCTCTATTGGCGGGGTTAAGTTATTAATGCCTATGGCATTAGTCAAGATCATTATGCAATCTTTTCTAACCTTTTCAGAGAATTTGACAACAAATATCGCTTCACCATGTTCTGAAGTCACTCGAATTTTTTCTCCATCATAAAAATGGTTATTTGGATATATATAAAGAGTATCATCTCTCTCATATTGAGAATTTAATGCATGTTTGGATTTACTGTTAATCAACCAATATTCATCTATATCTTGTTCTATTTTTTCTTTGCAATATTTGCGCAATTTTTTGAGGTCAATAAAATCATCATCATAATCATCTAAAAATACGGATCTATCTTTTCCATATTTGCCAAAACCATCACTATACGGCAAATCTCTATGAGCCGGAGATCGATATAATTCATCTATTTTTTCGCATTGTTTTAGATAATAATCAACATAATATTCCTCGTTTTGTAGACCAACTAAATTCATAATATTAAATAATTTAAATACAAAATCATACTCACTTATGCCCATTTGGGTTTCATAAAGTTTATTCATTTTAGCCACCAAAGTATGGCCATAATTAAGTCTAACATCATCTTTTTCATAGAAATTTTTGGCCGGTATCACTATTCTTGCTAATGTAGAGGTTTCGTTTTCATACAGCCCAAAATATATAAGATTTTTAACGGATTTAAGTTTGTTTATTACTCTAAGGCTACATGGCATACTACAGGCTGGATTGCCTCCTTGCACTATGACCGTATTGAATCGATCAAACGGTGTCAGTACCTTGGAAACCGTAGGACAATTTACTTTAAAAGGATTCTCAAATCCTAATTTTGAATCGCCAATATAGCTTACTCCGCACCCTTCTTTTCCAAATAATCCAAGAAGTGCAGCAAGCCCATCTATAGCTCTAATAGTGTAGTGCCCTATACTATTTCTTTGCACACCTGCGCCCACTAAAAATACAGTTTTTTTATCCTGCAATAGAGAAAGCATATCTCCTAGAGCATCTAGATTTATATCAATAAGCGATAATAATGTTTTAATACGAAATGAATGGACAAAATCAGAATAGTCATCATAATCTGGTGCAAACTTTTCTAGCCATTCCTTATCTAGCATTTCTTCTATAAACATAAATCTTGATAGTAAAATAGCTAGATAAAAATCGCTTCTAGGGGCGATTTGCAAATGCAAATGTGCTTTTTTAGCTATTTCTGTTTTTATCGGATCAATGACTATAATTATTTTATTTTTTAAAAATGGTATCAGATGAGAATTTGTTACTGTAATATTCCTGCCCCAAACCACTGCAACTTCAGATGAAGCTATTTGCTCAAGAGGTAATTGCAGATTTACACCCCTACCTTCCAATATACCGGCCTCTCCTGCTCCATCGCACAAGCTGCCCTTTGTTAGATATCCGCCTACATTTTCCATAAGCAAATTTGTAATTTCCTGCATCGCGCCCACATTTCCAGAGCCTCTCCATAGCAATGTTTTATTGTCTTTTATGACCTTTGCAACTTCATTTATTGCTTCATCTATAGAGACTTCTTTACCATCAATTTGTGGCTTTTCTATGCGTTTTGCATTTGGCTGGTATCGATTAAGCAGGGCACATAATGCACCGTTTGTCACTGGATGACTTGTATCTCCAGATATCTTGTCATTGTGTTCATCATAATTAATAGTACACCCATCATAACAATCAAGTCCGCAAGCACTTTGCTTCATATTGCTTCCATAATAACAGTAAATTTTGATTTGATTGTATCACAAAGAGAGTATAAAAAAGGTGCGACGATAAGTTATCCACTCTTGCCCTTTTTTAGGGGCAGAAAGTGGCAATGGGTACACTTTTGGGTACACCTTTGTTTTATTGTGCCACTAAGTGTTTTTATCCCTAATATATTTTGCATTATACACTAAATAAACAACGTATTTACTTTATAATTGGTAATAAAAACTTCACTAATATTTTTGCTATCTTTCCCATTGAGTGTATATTTGATCTGCTTCGTATTTTCTATATTGAAATTTTTATACAAATCTCTCACAACCTCGCAGTCGTTATAGCTTACCAAAAATTTACCTTTGATATCTGCCAAACAATCTCTTAGCCTGGTATGCTCATCTATTCCAAATCCGCCGGTATTTTTATAATAATCCTCTGTCCCCACATAAGGAGGGTCGCAATAAAAGAATGCATCTTCACAATCGTATGTAGAGATCAGCTCTGCGAATGACATATTTTCTATAGTTACAAATTTGAGCCGGCGCGACCATACATCAAAACTCTTATAAATATCTTTGGGCCTTTTTGTTTTGGCTGACATGGCAAAATTATCGCCCTTGCTGCCAAAGCTTTGGCTCAATAAATAAAAATAAAATGCCGCTTTTTCTATATCATTGCGTGGTTGATATTTTTTTCGCCTTATGGCATAGAACACCTCTCTACTGATCAACATCCTGTGCAGCTGCTGCCTTAGAGACTCTGGCCGTGTTTGTATGATCCTATGAAGATTTATCAGGTCCGAGTTTATATCATTGACTATTTCTCGATACCCAGACGAGTGCCGGCTATTTTTAGCATAAAGGACGGCCAAGGAGCCACCAAACACCTCTACATACAGACTATGCTGCGGCATTTTTTTGATGATGTCGCTTGTGAGCTGACTCTTTCCGCCTATCCAACCAAAAGGTGTGTTTATATTTTTCTGCATCTATATCCTTAAAATATGACATTTTGACCATATAAAAGAACTTTGGCGCAAAATATCATTAAAATATTTTTGCAGTCGTTCACCAGGGCGGCTGTATTATTTGTTGGATATCACTACCCAAAGCGAACTAACTCGCTTTCGCTTTCTTGCACTTCCTAAGTGTCTCTTGCATTAAGTGTCGTTGTTCATGTATTCTCATATCAATCTCCACATCGTCTTTAGGATTAACTACCATCATCTTCAATGGAGGTATCGGAGCGAATTGACATTCGACTGGGATTAGTGCAGTTGGGTTTGGCGGTACTTTTTCGCTGCATCCAAAGAGCAAGAACGATACTGATATAGCAGCGATCACAAAAATAATAATGTCAAATCTCTTCATAGCCTACTCCTTTGTCCTCTTCGTACTCTTTGCGATTTTGCTCGATAATAATTTCGCATTGCTTGTCTTTAGGCGTGTTTTTATATTTATCTACTAAAGCTTGATATGTTTGTTTGATACTAGCCTTGGCTGCTTCAAACTTCTTATTTGCTTTGGCTTCGTCTATTGCCATACCTTCGATAGCTTTATTTTGTTTCCCGACTGCGTCTGCTAGATTTTTATGCTGTCCGATAAGAACTTTATACTCTAAGTCCTTCCTCTCTAGGTCCTTGTTTTGAGTATAGATATAAAACCCCTGCCCTAAGATAATAATACCAACCGCGATCCATAAGTACATTTGTACCGCACTAAGAAATAGTTTTATTTTATTCATCACTCTATCTCCACTTTGATAATTTGCTCGTTGTCATTTTTTGTGACCTCGACAATTTTTACTTTCTTATCCCGGAATACAACTGTTGTGACATCCTTATTGTGGGCATCTAGTATCTCGTCAAATTCCGCACCTTGTAAGTATTTTCCGTATTGATTGATTATTATAGTTTTCATAGGCTAGTCTCCTTACCAATATCTATATTTTGTTTTGATCATTCCGTAATTTTGCGCGTATCGATCTATTTTTTTACTATAGTCATAGTTGATAACGCAATTGCTCACGCATTCCCTTTTGCCGTTCTTGTATGTAAAGCAGCTTTGCCCTCTACGGCATTGTGCCTTTGCCTTGCCCCAGTCCTCTCCGCCTGCACGCCCTATTTCTTTGAGTACCAAACCTCCTCCATTATAGACTTGGTATGTCACCCAAAGCCCATATTTGGGCTGATATACTGACCGCATGATGATAGCTTGCGCCTTGAGCTGATCTGGAATGGCACGAATAGATTTCACCCCATGCGATGCAAGTGGTTTTTGCCAAAGTCGATAAGTGATCTGTGGCAATCCTTCCGATCCTACACCGTCAAGAGATAACACATTTCTGCAATTGGATTCTTGCTGGAGCTGCGCTACTCCATATTGATATGGGTAATCTACTCCGAACTGCTCCCAGTGTGCCTTACGCACATCCTGAACATAGCTCTGGCACCTGCCGACAGTGCCGGCGTTCAGACTAACCGCCGAGAGAATAACAAATAGGTACAACCACATAAAGCACCATCCTTACAAAATGGGCCGGATGAAAATCGTCCGTCCAATCTACTGTCGTATTCACAAGCAATTTCCCTGCAGCATGAGCATGGAGCAAGCCCACTGACACTAATACCACTTTGAGAGCCAATAGCTGCAAAGCCGGCGGTACCAACTCATACCCACCGCTAAAAAACAATCCTAATATAAATACCGAGAGCAAAAGCTCGAATGCCACGCGTTTTAAATTTTTCATTTATCTGCCTTTCTGTCTAATTTTTCGCATATCAGTTCTAATTTATTGAATAGAGCATTAGTGATCTCTTTTAGATCATTTTTATGAACATAGTTTCCAGCTACAAGCTTGTCCACTTCGTGGATTTTTTCCGTCAATGCGTCAAGTACTTTGTCCTGTTTTGCCATATCTTTCCTCACATCACTATATAACATCCCAAGCAATATACCTGATAGTGCGAAAAGCCCGTCTGCTACCCATTGCCAATCCATTATATATCCCCCCCCTCATTTACTTTTATTTTTGCCACCTGCCACCTCCTAAGATTTTATATAACGCATTTGGGCTATATCTGCACCCATCCCTAAGCCTTCTATATGATAGTGAATTGCGGATCAGCTCTGTTGCTAGTTCGCTGCAAAACATTTCACTACTGACTTGTAGACAGATAGGCGTGGCAGAAGTCATCGCTCCGATATAGTCATAGGTACAATGAAGATATTTATATTCCATTGCGCGAATATAATCTTCTTCTTTTTTGGTAACTACGAGCTCTATAAAATCCCAGTTATCAGGATTAAAGTCTATCCGCTTAAATCTACAGACTTTTTCACGAGGGCTGATTGAAAACGACATGCCGTCACTAAACACGATTTCCACATGACTATATCTGCCAAATGTTACAAGTGCTATGAATATATCCAGCCATGTTGCTTGGTTTTGAAATGCTTTATAAAATGCTAGTTTCACAGCCCCACCTCTGCTTTTAACTCTGCCAAAAAAGCTCTTTTTTGCACTAGAGCATTAGCACTTAACGCTTCAAAATTCGCTCTATTACTCACTACGGCTTGTGCAAACTCTTGAATAGTAGCTCCTTCGGCAGTTGCTAAAGTTCCTAATATTGTTGTATTAGTAGCTCCTGCTAAAATAGCATTAGCTTCTTCTTTTTGACTGTCCCAAGTATCCCTTTCCTCTTTACAGTATTTGTTAGAAATAGGCTTCATTAAGTTTTTAAGTAGCTCGTTAGCTCTGTCATACATTCTTTGCACTTGCGCGCTGTCTGATACCGCACTTGCAAACTCTTCTTTTGTTATCTCAATTGCTTGGATGATAGGATTTTGACTTGCCATCAACTCATTAAAGTCACTTTCGTTTTCACACTCTACAGATACAAGCGGAACATCAAATCTATGTACCTTGCATTTATCGTTTGACTCTGCAAAAGAGTGTGTGGTGTATTGGTCGGTCGCTGGTGTATAAGTTACATATTTAAACATGCTAGGCTCCTCTTTGGTATTTGGTTTAAAATTTCATGTTCAGCCAACAGTGATCTAAAATACGAAGTCGACGCCGTTCCCTTTGCGTGTCCTATCAGAGATACTATTGACTCAATACGAGATTTTTTGATTGCTTTTTTAAATTTGTACATACTATGCTTCCGGACAAACTTCACGCTTTTCCATGTGCGGTACCCTACAAAATTAATGCCTTTTTTTATTTTGGAGATCATCCAGTGAGAATATTCCAGGTTCAACTTATCTTGTATGAATTTTTCTATTTTATTTTTTATATTTTTAGCAATATCAAGCGTTACCCCGATTGCCACAATATCATCTACGTAGCGGACATATGACTTCACTTTTAGCTCTCTTTTTGCGTAATGGTCCACGGGGTTCATATATATCAGCGCGTATAGTTGGCTTAGAAGATTACCTATCGGTATGCCTTTGCTCGTGTCCATATTTGCAAACTGCATCATGATCTCTATAAACTTTTTGTCTTTTATTTTTTTCTCGAAAAGTTTTCGCAGGATTTCTCTATCGATGTTGTAGAAAAATTTACGAATATCAAGCTTCACATAATAAAGCTCTCCGTCATGCTTTCTCATCTCTTTTTGAGTATAGGCACTTGCCTTGTGCGTGCCCCCGCCTTTGCGACACGCATAGCTGGTATCCGCAAAAGACTTATCAAATATAGGATAAATAACTCTATATATAGCATGCTGCACCACTAAGTCTCTAAAATGAGGGGCATTGATTACCCTCTCTTTGGGTTCATAGACTTTAAATTGCTTATATGGTTTTGTCTTATAATCCCCATCATGCAGCTCACTATATAGATCCAAGAGCTCTGTGCCTAGATTTTTCTCAAAATTCAGCGTCGCTCTTTTTTTTCTTTTGCCTTTTCTAGCATCCAAAAAAGCCTGGTATAGATTTTCTACACTAAACGCTTTTTCAAATAAATTGCCTATTCGTTTTGATTTAATCTGATTTTCAACTAAGTTACTCAAAAGATTATTTGTATTTTTGATTTCGCTTTTAGCAGGACAACATACCCCTATATTTCCAGTATCATCTCTTGATGTTTCAGGCATGGAAATAAAGTCGCGAACCCCAACATTGTTATTGGAATTCGTACGATTGTTGTTCAAATTCACATTGCCCACACCGGCATTGGAAGAATTGTTCCAATTGCCGCCGGCGATGACTTCATTTTTCATATTGCTATGTTGCCCTAAGTTATTCATTTAAAATTTGCCATATTTTTTAATTTATTGATCCATGCGCCGATCATTCGCCCAAGTTCATCTATGAGTTTGGTTAGCGCTATAAATCTTTTTACACTATTTGCCTGTTGGCTCTCCTTCCCGTCTTTGAACCCAAAATATCCAAGTTCGTTTGCAAGATATATCTGCATTCTCAATTTCTCATGAACGATATCAAGCTCCGTCAATGATGTTTTTTTAAAATACCTTTTTTGACACTCAGTGATAAGATCGTACATGCAGTACGCGGTATTTCTAATATTATTAGCGAGTGCATATTTTTCATGTTTTGGAAAATGATTGAGATATACATTAAGCAGCTTTGCCATCTCCAAAAACTTATGATTTAAAATCGCTTCGCTATTTATGCCCATGTTTTATCTCCGTTCACTATCGTTCACTCATGACAAGGTCGCTGGTATATAGGCGCGAACCCCAACCTCGTTATCGGACCCCGTACGATAGTGGTACAAAGTCACATTGCCCACACCGGCAGCGGAAGAATTGTCCCAAGCGCCGCCGGCGATGACAGCCAAGTCGTGTCTGAGGTATCTATATAATCCGTCATCCCCAAACTCTGTAGTCCCCCCTGCACTTACTCCCCCTGCGAGAGGTATCCCGATAGCAGCTCTCTTGTATGCAGCACTACTTCTGTCCGTACTAAAACCGTACACTTGATTTGTGCCGTTACCTAATTTTATTAAGGTATTATCAAAAATCAAATCAGACAAATCTATCTGTTCGTATAAGTTCATATCATATGCCCCAGTTCCAGCGGTAGTGCTATCATCGAGGATTGCCGTCATATCTACGCTTTCTTTTAGTATATAGAAGGTTTTGCCCGTATATATGCCATCCGTTGCCAATATGTTGCGTTCCAAATTAGTAGTCAGAGTGAAGTTATTGGCATCCACAACAGTATCGACTATATATAATGCGGTATTGTATGTAGTCCCGGTGCTAGGAGTGCCGCCAAATGCTATTTTTTGTCCTGCCGCATATTTATGAGCGGTCAAAACTACTGCATTAGTGCCAGATGTGCCAGTAGCCCCTGTTCTTGCTTTGTATGTTAGTCCAGCAGCCACATGATACATATTGCCATTAAGGTCTGCGATACCACACTCTTGTCCATTATGTGTGGTCTTAGCGAATGGAACGCCTGAGCCAGTCAGAGCACAGTTGGAATATCCGCTTGATGTGAAAGTCACGCTAGTATCGTTAACATCTTTGAGCGCGTTATTGTTATTCCCTTTTGGGTGCTTAGGATTCACATCCATATATGCACAAGCGGTTTGGGTTGTAGCTGATTTACCATGCGCGATAGCAAGTCTTGCTAGCATAGCATCTACCCACACAGTCTGCACACAAGCATTAGCGTCACAAGATTTTACCGCCTTATAAGCACCGCCATAGTTGTTGGCAGGAGTTCCTGTGAGAGCTGATATAGGATTGTGAGCTGAATTTGTGCTCACTGGGTCATATCCTTGTCTAGCACTTAGTTTCCCAGCATTATTAGAGCCGCCAAAACCAAAAACGAATATACCTTCTATCTCAACTCCTGCATTTATGAAGCTTCTATCTAGTATATATCCGACTATAGGGACATCACTAAATAGATTTTCATTTACCGTAGTTTTATAGTAATGTTTTGGGATATAGTAAAATATAGAGCCACTTGCCGCATGAAGATATTTACCTCTGTTCGGGCTAGTCATGCTAGTATGCCCCTCAAAAGGTATCATCCCGTACTTTTCATATATCTCTTTTCTAGCTGGAGAAACGCCAAAGCCTATTTGTCCTGCTGTGCCTATCGTATAAACTATTCCATCCATAATCTCATCTATGTTCGTGGATAGATTCTCTATGACATCTATGTTAGCGGCAATGATGTCAATGTTCGGCTTATTGTCTAAAACTATTTGAGCAGATTCCCCACACGCGGTTCTATCTTCGCCTGTTGCTATTCGGTCAAGAGCTGTTTGTTCTGCGTCAAGTCCAGTAGCTACCCTGTCCTCGCCTGTTGCTATTCGGTCAAGAGCTGTTTGTTCTGCGTCAAGTCCAGTAGCTACCCTGTCCTCGCCTGTTGCTATTCGGTCAAGAGCTGTTTGTTCTGCGTCTAAAGAAGCTTCACCTGCTTTGGTTGTAGAGATTGTAGCTGCTGCTTCTGCGGTATCGATATATGTTTGGATGATGTCTAAAACCGCAGGCTCGATTGGGCCGCCACTAGCTTTGAATTCTAACCAATCTATATCTCCAGCGCCTGCTGCCAATGCTGCTCTAAACGAAGGTATTGCTGACTTATCCGTTTTGACTAAATAATATGTCTCATCAGACAGAAGCGTGTTTTCAACTAGCGAAACGCTAAACGCTCCATTTTCATCTGTAGTCACTTCCGCAGAGCCATAAACTTGTTCATGTGTCTCAGCTATAAAGCTAGATATAACTCTGTTGCTTTCGTTAACCAGCGTAAATGTTATTTTCGTGTTCGCTGACGGTGTCCCATCCACCCTCTCCAGTGTTCCTATAATAGTTCTCATTTGACCTCCTAAATTGTGATGATTGTCGGCGTGTTGTATGTGTCATCGACTACATACTCGCCGTTTGCATTTATAGAATACTCTACCGGCAAGACCGTGAGCGTAGCCGTGATATTGGATAGCGTTGGGTAGTCTTGCTTGATATCGATATCCGATATCTTGCATAGATACGTCTTCTCCTGCCCATTTAGCCGCAGGTCTATCAAAAATCTGTCAGCTCCATAATTTATATTTTCCAAAAATTCATCAAATGCGGCCTGCTTTTCATTTCCTTCTGCTAAAAATTCCGCCTGCCGTACTGCATTTTGGAGTTTCGCAGATCCGCCGCCTAGATATCTAGTCAGTGTCTGCGGTTTTCTAGTAAAAGGATAGACCGGGCGCGGCATTACACTTTTATCCCAAAAAAGCACTATCATATGATCTCCTTCACCATGATGGTAGCTTCTACCATGTCGCCAAGTTCTCCGTTTTCTACTACACTTGAGATGCTATGGTCTCCAAGTACGGCCCGTCTAACCAATGGGGCGAAAGTAGTCTTCCCATCCCATGAATCCGCGCCATCCACTGTGACCCATTTATCTACGATGCTTTCCAGGAACGGAGCGCTGTATCTGAAATTGTCTAGGATCATATGCGTCTTGATATTGAAAGAAGTAACGACCGGCTTATTACCTTTATCTATGAACCCGAACTCGTCCGCTTGGATATTGTTGTAGCTTATCGAGCCTTTCGAAAAAACAAGATCAGTAAAAAATATTTTTCTTACACCATTATTGACCGTGAAGCTTCCAAGTTTGATATCATCATCATGAGTGAGAGTTATCTCGATCGTGGAGTTGGGAGCCATTTGTGTATCTGCATACAAAACCACCGTGGTAGGGTATAGAGACAGTATGCCTCCCGGGTCTCTTTTGCAGTCAATAGCGGCAGTGGCGGTTTTGACTACATTTCCGCTCGGGTCTTTGAATGTATAAGTCACGCTAGAAGCTAATACTTTAGACAGGGTAAAGGCATTAAAATCTTCAAGCCCTTTGACTACATATGTCATCGGACTTGCGAAGACAGCAGGCGTATTGTTCGTATCATCGAACGGCGCGAAGCGATTGGAGTGTCCGATATATATCATCCCTAGTTGCGCGGGGCTTTGCACTGCTTCCCATATCACCTCGAGTGTTTTGGTTTCATAACCCACATCTTTGTCTGTTCTGGCATAAATGCTTGTTCCGCTAACTATCAGTGATTTGAACTCATAGGCATAATTACTTTTATCTAAGTGCATTGTCGGTTTGGTTTCGGTCAATACATTTTCAGAGGTAACCAGATTGGTCGCCGTCGGGCTAGAGCTGTAAGCCCACGCTTGAGCTTCTACATATTCGTAATAAACTTTTACTTGGATAGAGTCTAAATAAGCGGTAGAGTCGTAAATAGAATTATTTAATGCGCTAAGCCCCACCCCAAAATCAGATGATTTTAGGTCCGAGACGGTTATGTTTGCCCATCCCAGCAAATTAGTCGCGCCCCCATAAGTTGCAGTTGTTAAAGTAGATGACCAAAAGTTAGTAGAAGCTACATTTATACCTTTCTGCGTTATCCCATTAAAGAGAGATACGAGGACGTCTTGAAAACGCGAGCCACTACTTTTCCTAGTAATTTGTATCTCGATACCTTTTATCGTGGCATTATTTGGAATTGACGAAAAATCATATCCCAAACTCAAAAGAGTTGCGCTTTTTTTTGTATCACCTTGGAGCATGTTTCTAGTCGCAAGAATTCCGTCTTTTGCTCTAATGGAATTAAAATCACTCCAAGTAAAACCATCCCCGACACTGTTAAAATCGGTTGGATTTTTTAACCCAGTATCAGTGTTTATAATTTGTCCGGTTGATGTAGAGTCTATGTCGCAAGTATATGTATAAACCCCGTTGTTGCTTACCGTGGAAATCGCGATATTTGAATCCGTACTTGTAGCTGTCAAAGCAATTTCAGGATATGTTGCGGTGTTAGTCCCAAGCAATACATATCTGTTCGCCCACACTGAACTGTCAAAAGAGGCATCGTGCGCAGCATATTCGCTTGGCATTTTAGGCGAGATGCCCCCATCGCCGTTGGAGTATATCGATACATGACCGTCTTTATACGATATATCCCCGAGTGCATAAGTATAGTTTGGGTCATAATCGCTAAAAATTATAGGATTAGGAGTGTTATTCAAAAATATATATTTATCATATTGCAGCTTGGCTTTGGCTAATATAGCCGTGTTTTTGGTATTATCCCAAAGCGGCGTACTGTCCGTGACATTTGATGATACGAATTCGCAGTCTATCTCTTCTAATATCGTTGCCATTACGCTATCCCTATCATGGTTTGGATTTGTTTGTTGCTTGATGTTTCTACTGTGGTTATCAGCTTGTTGATAGCATTCAATAGATCCGTATTTGACGCGTCTTTGGCTTGTTTCTCTATCTCTTTTTTGTACGTATCTATGAACTGATAATAATCCTCTCTAGTCGCGACAGTTTTGAGCTTCATCTCTGCTTGCGCTTTGGCTGCGTCTAGTGAGCTCAAAGCACCATTGCTTTGACGTGCCAGGTCGTAGTATTGTGAGGTAAAATCAGCTTTTTGCGATAAGGTAAATGCGCTCAAATCTCCAGTAATAGTATCGATAACAGATTGCAGGCTTCCGGACAATGCAGTCTTGAGGTTATCTGACGCCGATGTCATTTTGGAGAAGCTATCAGATAGCATCAGCACTTGCCCATATAGATACGCTCCGCTCTCTGTGCTAGTGTCCATCGTTTCAAGCAGTTTTCTAAACTCGGAATTGGTGGTCGGTACTGTGCTAAGACCTAGAGTTTGGAACGCAGTGCCGATAGAGCTTTGCATGAATTTCAGCTGCTCGGCATCTGTGTAGAAGTTCGACATGAACGACCCCATAGCGTCGCTAAAGTTTGTCAATCCGCCGGTGCTTTTCACGATATCTAAGACTTGCATTTGCTTATTGAAGCCATTTATGCCGTCTATGAAGTTTTTGCCTATCAGATTAAATGAATGAGTGGCTTGATCGTATTCGGTCGCTATACGCACTAAAGTTTCCAAGGAAGCTTCGCTTGACGTGGCGTATCTATCCACTAATCCCGTAAACATCGATATACCGTTGATCACTCCACTAAACGCCCCACTCACCGCTTGGCTAAATCTTTCACTGACTTCCGCAGAGCTTAACCCTGTGAAGTCTATCTTGCCTATATTCAATTGGGCTTTTGCTAAGGCATCTGCGATATTCGTCTCATTAAATCCTAGAGCCACGCCTGCTGTCATGATGTTTTGGTATCCGCTTGCGAATACGCTAGAGATGTCCTTTTTCACAGAGTCTGGCAAGTTTGTCAAAGAGGTTTGGATCTTGGAGCTGCTAAATAATCCCCAAAATGACGAACTCTCGACTAGCTTAGAGGTATAGCCTTTGACAGATAATGAAGCCATATCCATCATATCAGTCAAGTTTTGCAATTCAAATTTTAAGCCGGTGCCGATAAGCGAGACGGTTTTTGATGAAAAGCCCAGAAAGCCACTCGTTGCAGTATTCACGAAGTTCGCCCCCGTTAAGTCGATACCGCTTGCACTTGCATTGCCGGTGATGGCACGCGCCACGCTTTGGAAGTTGTTATCCATATTGCGGATGTTTTTATACATTTTATTGGTGACTTCAAGCATCGGATACTGTACATTCGCGAACATCGAGCCTAGATTTTTGATACTAGCATCGCTAAAGTCAGACTTGCCTTTTGCAGCGTCAATTTGCGCTTGTGTGACATGAGAGCTGAATAGTTTGGATGCCAACCCAAGAGCTAATCCTACTAACCCGCTCCCCATATCCCCCAGTCCGCCAAATATGCTACTTATACTGCTTTGAAATGATTTTGATAAATTATCTATCATGCCTTTCATTAGGTCCATAGATACGCCATCAAAAAAGCCTTTTATCGCACCACTCATATCGCCTTTAAATAAATTTTCAAAAAGCCCTTTGAATTGATCGGTGAAATCTAGCTTTATTTTGTCCGCTGCTTCTTTCGCGTTTTTGACCAGCCCATCAAAATACTCTTTTCTAATTTTATCATTAGGTAGGAGTGATGAGTATTTGTCATATTGGTCCATAGCTTTTGCCATTGCCACCTCTGCTTTTTTGCCGGTCACTTCTAGATAATCATAATATGCTTCTTTTTGTTTGGCTGCCAATTCCTCTGCAGCTTTGGCGGCATCTTTAAGTGCTTTTTCATGCTCTTTTGCGGCGGCAGATCCTTTTTTGCCTGCACCTTGCGCTGCATTTCCTAGAGCCCCATACCCCGCTCCTAGAGCGTCTAGCGCCGCTTTGGCTGCTTCTTTTTGCGCCTCAAAGCTGTTTTGTGGTTTCGACATTTCTTTTATTTTTTTATCTATATCACTTATTACTTTTAAAGCAGTATTTTTGCCGATAGCCTTTTCTACATCCGCATATGTTGATTTAACAAATTGAGAGAGATCAACCATCGTTGCTTTATATTCAGTTGCATATGTTTTAGCGGCAGACGCTCCAAAATCAATATATTTGCTTGTATCTATACTTATAGGTTTTGC
The DNA here is from genome assembly GCA_028715055.1 of Sulfurovaceae bacterium. Lineage (GTDB taxonomy): Bacteria > Campylobacterota > Campylobacteria > Campylobacterales > Sulfurovaceae > BN30871. Next base: position 164,709 of record JAQTLE010000002.1, on the reverse strand, counting down.
AGAACTTAGACCCGCTGCATTAAGCCCTTTGATTATAAGATTTGTAACGGCTATTAGTGGGTTCATATTATTTAGAATATGATTGATTGCATCTTTGAATATATTTTGCATGCTAGTGCCGAGAAAATCCCAAGCCTTGACCATTACGTTTATTACGGCCACGAACGGAGCTTGAAGCGCCCCAAAAGCCAGGGCGACAGAGGCAAAGGCTAGTTTAATGCCATTCCAAGCATCATACATATTTCCTACTGCCAATATAATAGACTTAATACCGCTTATTATGCTATCTGACATTGATGCTGCGCCATTTTTGGCACCATCAAACCCATTTTTGAGATAATCACCAAAAGTGGCTAATATGCCTTTTAGATATGTAAATAGCCCCTCGTTCATGACATCTTTTTTAAATATCGTCCAAGTATCTTCTAGGTTTGATACCATCCCTTTCCATGTTTTGGACTGTGCTTCCATGGCCCCTGCATATTTCTCGTTAAATATAGCGGTGAGGGTGGATTGGATGATGTCTTTATTATTTGCGATTGAGATATTTCTCATTTTGCCGGAACTGTCCGCCCAGCTATATGCTACCTTTTGTCCTGCTTGTGATGCTTTGATCCCAAATTCTTTTAGCCTCTCATTCTCTCCAGTTACGGCGTCCGCCATCGCTTCTACCGCGTCCACTATATCTTTACCCATGGCGGCAGCGGTATTCCCAAGAGCTTTGAGTGTACCATCTTGCGGATCTAATCCATATGCTTTCATCTTCACAAACGCCTCTGTCACCTTATCGATGTTAAAAGGAGTTTGTGCAGCGAAATCCTGTATCCACTTCATTGATTGTTTTGCTTGCTCGCTTGAGCCGGTGATGGAGGTTAGCGTGGTTTCAAACTGCTCAAATTGTGCAGCAGTATCCACAAAACTTGCAACTGCAGCCGTTGCCAAGTCTATGCCTTGCTTAACTACCCATAGCCCTGCAGCAGCTTTGGCGAAATTAGCAATAGTATCTTTGGCTTGCATAGCTGTTCTTTGTAGATTCGACAGCTGGCTTTGGGATTTTTTCATCCCCTCTACCAACTTCGCTATATTAGCATCTACTTCGATAACGACCGTGCCGACACTTGCCATTTGCTATACCCCTGCTAGTTTATTTATATCTGCAGCGGATGCTGTGGATATATCTCTGTTTTTATTTGTTTTGAGAGCCTTATTGGAGATGATAAAATCTCCTACTTTCGTTTTGCCCATCGCCATGGCAGATGACAACATCGCCATCTGCAACTCATTTCTATCCGCCATGAACGGCTCTATCTTGTAGTATTCGTGCCACTCCAGATATTCTCCGGAACTCATCGTGTTTTCTATTTCTCCCACGGTCTTGCCGAGGCAAATAGCTAGTTTGAAGAGGAACTCTCGCCCCTCGACTTTTTTGGTTTACCCCATTCTTGCAATGCATCATAGATCTCACTTACCCCAGCAAATGCATCAGTAGGCAGACTGCTAATCTCATCTACTGTGAGCCTTGGCTCTACTAGAGCATATGACACAGCCAACCATTGAGACTTTTGAAGCAGGCTCACACTTACCTCTAGTTTACCGTCCTTGAGGTCATTGGCAGATGCATTATTCATAAGCATTGCTTGGACTTCATCATCTTGCTTTATTGTCAATTTTTTTATTTTAACGCTCATGTTTTGCCAAGCTTTGACTTGCATTTCTTTTGTCTCAGCTGGATATAGCGCGAATAGCTCTTCTTTTGTTATCGTTACTTTTTGTGCCATGTTCTCTCCTTTTTTATTTGGTCCTTTTTTTTAGTGCCGGGGAAGGAGACAAAACCCAGCTAAATTATGCAGCCGGTGTTTCTACCGGGACGCCTATTTGTTTGATTTTTGCTTTAGTGGTCCATACGCCGTCTTTGACGCCCAAGTGCTTATACCCCGTCACGATAAATGGGACGAGGTATAACGTTCCTTTTGTCTCAACCCCCGTCTTGTTATTCATTGTGATCCTTAGATTCACTTTTTTATCAGCGATTGCTGTAGCTATCTTCGCATTACGGATGGTGGTATCAGCTGCATTTGTCAGCTCTTGCGTCCATACATAGTCCAATTCTTGCTCTCCGTATGAAGTTGAGCCAGCTCCGACTATTTCTTCCCCCGTCTCAAGACATACTCTAGAAGATGTCGCATCAGTGCCGAAGTCTATCTCGATCGCATTTTCGTTACATACAAATTTATCCCATGTGGTCGTGCCGTTTTTTGCTACTTCTACGGCCGTTCCTTTGTAGTTGGTTTCGCCTGTTGCTGCCATGTTACTTCCTTATATTAAAGTCAATTATTTGTCTAAAAAGCCCGACCTCTTCTTCATATACCCCATCCCTGCTATTCATAGCGTATGGGATGGAGCCAAATGAGTAAAGAGCGGCTTTCACCTCGTTTTTTACTGTCTTAGCCTCTAAATAGCTGCTCGCATATACATCTATCTGCACTCTCGTATTTTCTGATGATACGCACCCCTCTAATCCTTGGTTATCACTGCTATTGACTACGGTATAGACCAAAGCAGGCTTCACGCACCCCTGCGGCATGATCTGGGGATATATCCTCTCAGCCAAAGCAGGCAATTGACGTTTTAGATGATCAAGGAGTTCTGTTTCTATCATTTTTTCAGCTTCGTTATCTCTTTATCTACTCGTTTAAGCGCATACTCTTGGAACGCGCTCACAGATTTTTCGCCGCTATTTTCAAAGGCTGGCCTCATAAATGGGATTGCTGCCATTTTGGACGTGCCAAACTCGACCATGTGTGCATACCACGCATGTATCTTGTATTTAAGTTTACCTTTTTGACCTCCAACATCTATTTGGGAAGTACCTCTTATTTTTGATTTTGCTACTGCATAAAATTTGACGTGGCCAAGCTTGGTATCAGACTTCTTGGCTTGTGCTACTCCGATGCTTTTTTTCAAAAGCCCGGTATCGACAGGCACATTTTGTTTTGCTTCATCTGCAACAACTTGAGCCGCTGCTCGCGTTGCGCCTACTACAACCCTGTCTTGTAAATGCGTAGGCAGTTTGCTCAATGCCTTTTGCACATTCGCGAAACTCTCTGTCATATTAGCCATCTAGCACCTCTTTTGCCACTATTATCATCTGCTTGTTTCGCTCCGCGATATTGAGAGCAGAGATGATCTCAAAAACTCTAATTCCATAAACCACTCTCATTTTAGGTGTCACACCATTTACCCATCTGATAGTTATCTGATGTGTCGCCTCTGAGTGTCGCTCGGCTGATACATATCTCGAGCTGCCGCTTACCGGGTTGATAGCTGCCCACGCTTTGGTAAATTCACTCCACCCAGCAGCAACACCGCCAAGAGCGTCGCGCGTCTGGGCTTTTTGCTCTATGGTTATCAAGCGATTAAGTGGCCCTATTCTCATACCGGTATGATCCTGTAGTCATCCAGCAGATGGTCAGTATATTTTTTGTTATCGGTGTCCACGATAGTGCCCACCACGATGTTTTCGCGATTTTCATAATACGTCAGACCATTGATGAGTACCCACTGCTTGATAGCAGCAGGTACGTTTCCATACCCGCACTCGAAAGTCACAATGACGCTATTTTTACCGCCCTTGTAATCTGTCGGAGTTGAATTAAAGCAAATCTCCGCCGGCTCCACCAAAGAGTCCACCTCATAATCAGTATAGGCTACTCGCTCTCCGTCAGTATTGAGATACTCTACTTTTTTGACCTCTACCAAAGGAGGCTTTGGTATTTTAGAAGTCTTAAAGTTATCCAAATACCCTTCATACGTAGCCTTGCAAAGCTGACGATTTGTCATCTGCTCCGCTTTATCCGTAGCCGCATCGATAGTCAGCTGTATATCTACATCCGACCCATCATCCAAGATACGATAATGCGACTTCGCATCTAGAATAGAAACTGCGCTATCAGTTGGCGGCTGGATCAGTTTTGTTTTCATCCTTGCCTCCTACAACAGCTTCTTTAGCTTTGGCTTCTGCGTCTGCTTTTTCTTTAGCTGCTTTGGCTTCTGCGTCTGCTTTTTCTTTAGCTGCTTTGGCTTCTGCGTCTGCTTTGGCATTCGCATCATCTTCTGGGAATGCAACTAGCCATTTTTCATGGAAGCTTTCCAAAAATCTATCTTTAAACTCAGGATCATTGCTGCTCAAGGTGGCAACGATTGCCAGTGTATTTTCCAGCAAAGTATCTGCTTCATTTGTCAGCTCTTCCTTTTTCTGAATTGCTATGATCTGCGCTTGTTTGTCGAACTCTTCTTGTTTATTTTTCTCGACACGCTCTACTAGATTTTTAAACTCTGCCTTATTAACCGCTTCTGCTTGAGATGGTATTGAACTGATAAGAGCCAACGCTTCTCTGTCATCAACGCTGATTATCTCCCCGGGCTTATGTGCCCCTTCTAGAGATACGCGCCCTACAAGTAGTTTTATTTTCATGGCGGACTACTTTTATGCCATTACCAGTTTTTTAACTGCTTCAGCAAGAACAAGCTTACCGTCAACGCGTTTTGTGATACGGAATCCAACATGCCCAGTTTTTGCATACAGCTGATCAAGCTTCATAAGGTCCATCGCCAATCTGTCTTTGATGTGGTAGTAGCTGAAATCTCCGTATGCGATAGGGGCAGTCCCTGTGGCAATATCTGGCATATGCTTATTCACAACGATTGGCTTCCCATCAAGTGTGTCTGGCTCCCCGCCAAAACCTTTAGACCATAGATAGTCACCGTTCGCGTCTTTCATTTTTCTGATTGTTTTGAGTGTTTTTCTGTTCATCATCCAAACAGCATTTTGATCATAATCTTCATCTAGACTATATTTAAGATCGATAATCTCATCAGAAGTGATAGCCGTAGCAGATGCTGCTGTCACACCAGTTTGAGCAGTCACTAAAAACCCTATAGGTTTTTTAGTACCGTTTCCGGATACAAATGCCGCTTCTTCAGCTTTTGTTGTTGATTTTGCAAACTTCATAGAAACATATGCTTCGATAGCAGGGGCAGTGTCTTTAAGAGACTCTTCTGTTACCTTGACGATACGTCCTGTTTTCCACGCTGCAAGCTGTACTTTGCCGATAGTAGGATCAGATTCTGGATAATCGCCTTCTTCGTCAATCCAACCATTCTCGCCATCATCGCCTTCTACGGGAAGGTTCTCGGTCGATGTTGAAGCAGATACCGTTGCAATACCCCTCATGTATGACTTTTCAGTCTGTTTCGCGATGATCGTAGTTGCAAAGCTTTCAGGAACCAAATAGCCGCCCTTGTCGGCAGTACCTATGTTTAGTGATCTTGATTCATCAGGAGTAAGTGCTTCACCTTTTTGTGCTTTCCAGAATGCTCTTTGATAAAGTTGCGCATCTTCATCGCGTTGTTCTTGGCTGCCTTCATTATGAAGCGGCTTTCTTTGTGGTTGGTCAAGATCTCTTTCCCTCTCGATTTGCTTTTCAACACGCTTCATATCTGCAGAAATAGAGTCGAACTCCGAATCAAGAGCGTCATATCTTGTTGACTCTTCATCATTTAGGCTTCTTTTTTCTTCAGATGCCTTATTTAGAAGAGCATTCATCTCGTCTTGTTTTACTGTTCGCTGTGCTCTCAGCGCTTCCAATCTTTGTTTTAATGTCATGCTATTTTCCCTTTCAATTTTAATTTTCTTCTTAGGACATCCACCGATCGACCATCCATTTCTGGAGTCTGACTACCGTTTATTTCATCGTCGGTTTCAATTTTAGCTCCCCTAGACGCATTTGCTCCAGGGTCGAAGCCGCGCCACACAGCGGACAGCTCAACCACCTCATAGTCAGTTACCAATACGTGAGTAGGTTCACCTTTTTTTTCAGTAACAGTCACATCATTAATGTAATAGCCAATACTGACATCAGTGAGAATCCCGTCACGGTATTTTTCAAATATTGTATTACTTCTTTCGTCGCTTCCGAAAATAACATCCGCCTTGATCCTCCCGTCTTCTATGCGTATGTTTTCAATGCGCCCAATGGCATTGTCCACGCTTCGAAAGTGATCGGTGAAAAATGTTCGCAAGCGCTCGTAGCTTGCTCCAGCAACATCAAGCTCTTCTATATATACTTCATCTGCCCACCAGTCATATCTTTCACCAGCATTATTTTCGCTCACAAGCACAAACGGCACAAGACGTTTTTCAATATCTATAGGTACTCCTCCGTCCACTCTTGTGGCTGGACACTTCCCAATACAAACGCGCCTCAATACGCCTATCTCATTCATTCGTGCGATGATTTCTACTTTACTTCGTGCCATTTATACCTCCTGATGTCATATTTAATGGTATTATCGGATCGTCTAGCCCATCTATTGGGTTTTTATCTTCCATTTCTCTTGCTTCATTACGCGTCATCCAGCCATCTCGTATAGCTTTACCATATGCCTCATACCTTGTTGCAGTATCGCCTCGTAATAATGCCCCCATATTAAACTTCACAAAATATTCTGTATCACCATCAAATAGAGCAATATTTAGGGCTTGTTCTATGCGAGTAATCCATGGTTGGAGTGTATATGTTGCAAAATCTTGAGATTGTTGCTCCATATTATTAAAACTTGATTTTTCCAAGTCGTTTATCATATGAAGAGGTATGCGGAATATAGAAGCTATCTCACTTCTTTGATATTTTCTGGATTCTAAGAATTGACTATCATTATTAGGGATTGTGATGCGTTTAAAATCAAGCCCGCTTTCTAGCAGCATAGGTTTCCCTGCATTCATTAACCCGGTATAATTTTTACCTAGATCTTCTTTGAGACGTTTAAATGCAGGGTCGCTAAGTTCCTGTGGAGTGGTAAAAACCCCCGTTCCATTTGCCCCATTTTTAAAAAAACTAGATCCGAACTCTTCCATTGCAATAGAAAGTCCCAAGGAATTTGCGTTGGCTTGGATGGGGGTTATCCCCGTTATGCCATTAAGTGAATGACCTACAACATTCAGCACTTCTCTTTTGTCTAGAAAAACTTCCCCATTATTGCTTGATGCATAAATAAACCCCAACTCCCCGCTTTCGCTTCTGACTATTCTCATATTATCTGAGAGTAAAGGGTAAAACCCTATGACCTGGTCCCTATTGTTTCTGATTATTTGGGAAAAGCCATTGCCCCTACTGATGAGATTTAACATCAAGGCGTATACCCATGTAAAAGAGGTCATCTCATTGTTTGGTTTCAAATGAAGTGTATTATATAGATTGTGTGTGACTGCTTTTTCTTTTATCACCTTGCCATTTATTGTTTTACGTCTCATTAGCGTCAGAGGTAGCCCCGCGACACCTTCACATAATACGATATAGCAGGCAAATACTGTAGTATGCCTCATGGCTGTTTCTTGTGTAACTTTTATGCCTGACTTTGAAGTAATAAAAAGATTAGAAAATATAGAAGCCAACTCTGGGCTGCTCAGCGGATAGAGTTCTCTTTTTTTAAAAAGATTATTCCTTATCATCTGCGGCCTTGTCTAGTTTGTATATGTCATAAAGAGTCAAGGAAGACTGGGAGATAACTGCAAAGCCGGCAGCTATTCTGAAAAGCTGTGTGCTCCACCAGCCCAAAGGCAGTATTAAAAAAGAAGATGACAAAATAAAAAAAAGTATTGTTAATAAAATGCGATAAAGTAGCACAAACTTTAGTTCTTCGGTCATACCAAAAATCCTTGCTTTTTTCAAATCATAGCGATTACGTCACCAACATCCATTGGTATGACCGCCATAGCTCAAAAAATATTACAAGGACCGCATCCCTCTCTCCTCATATATTGACTTTTCCTGCTTTGGAGTTTCGTGTATTAGATACGCGAGTGTGTTGATAAATGCGGCTACCCCATCAATTTTGCGGTTATAATCCGATTTATTTGGCTTGATATTGCCTGCGGCATCGGTCAAAATAGCCAAATTGCTTATCATCCAAGTCATAACCGGATTGCCGTCATGCACTACATCTCCGTCTTTGATGAGCTTTAGTAAGAAAAAAGTAGGCTCTGAAAGCGACAAAAAACCTTGTCTTATGGGTATACAGCTATCATAACCGTCATCTTGCATTATATTGACGATCCTGGTAGCCTTATATGTGTCGTAACAAAAAGCTTCCATGTCCGGCATGTCTTTTTGAATATCAGATATGATAAAGTCCTCATCTATGCTGTCGCCGTCTGTCGCCGTGATATACCCTTGCTCCACCCAGCTAGAGAGCGGTACCCGCAACTCTCTTTCTCTATCAAACACATTATTTTTGGGTATGTAAAATTTAGGGCTTATGTGATATTTGCCATCTATCACTGAGACTCGTACATATGCGGTGAAGTCATCAGCCTTTGACATATCAAGCCCGCCGATAATGTTTCCTATCTTGACTTCCCCCTTACACTCGAGCCATTTGTTGAACGGCAAAAACGCCTCAGCGGCATTGGTCCATACATTTAGGTACTTAACCAAAAAATTATTTAGCTTTTCCGGACGACTTTGCGCCTCTTTGGCAGCGGATGCAAACTCCTCTTTATCTACACTCACCCCATAGTTAGGGTTGGCTGCGCTCCAAACCTCTTCTTTAAAGTACCAGTCGGGCTCATCATCTGGCTTTTTGGGAGCTTCAGCGATAAATCCAAAGAAAAAATCATCTTCTATTACTCCGTCTAGTATGTTCTTTGCATACTCATACAGAGTATAAGCAGGAGAGGCTACGTTAAAACCGGCAGTCGTAATGCTGATCATGAGAGGCTCACGTCTTGCCATTTGGGATGATTTCACCACATCCCAGAGGCTATCATCTTTGTGGGCATGATGTTCATCGCCGATGCCTACACTTACATTGAGTCCATCTTGTGTGTCACTATCGCGGCCCAATGTATAAAGCTCAGTGCCGCTTTTATCAAAAACAAGCTTCCCATAGCTCTCTTTTGTGTGTTTTTTAAGGTCTTGATGATTTTCAAGCATATATTTTGTTGGGTTATATGCCAGCTTTGCCTGATCTCTTTTGGTTGCAAAGAAGCATATCTCTCCCCCTTGGTCGGCTCTGACTATCATATCAGCTATAGCAAAAGCTGCAGCAAAGATGGTTTTGCCATTTTTACGAGGTAAAAATATAAATGCCGTACGAAATCGACGTACCCACACGCCATCCTCTCTTTGTCTCTGCCACCCGGCCAATATTACAATCGCTTTTTTTTGCCATTCCTCTAGAACTATAAGATCCCCGGCTTTATCGCCCTTGTAATGCCTAAGCTGCTGAATGATCATCACATACATCATCCCGAGCTTTTTATTAAACCTCAAGTGAGGTTTTTCGCCACGCTCTACTGCCTCAAGGTCTTGTCTGTGCCGCTCAAATGCTTTTTCGTAGTAAGGAGTGATCATATATCCACATCCATAGACTGTTTATTAAAATCATCGAGCATATCAAACAGCCCCTTGGCTTTATCGTCATGATCCCCTATTAGTATCCCTAGTTTCTTTCTTGACTCTATTGAAAGCCCGAGCTTATCGCCCACGTTCAAAAGACTTTTTTCAACGGCTAATAGTGACGAAAAATATGGATTTATATATGTACCCCCTGTCTTTGGACTCATTTTTACATATCCATCCTTGTCTACTATTGCTTCAAGTTCAAGATAACGTTGGTATGTTTTGCCATACATCACTATTAGAGCTTCGTCAACCGTGCTGTAATTAGCACCAAGCTCATCCCTTATCTCTTTTATCTTGCGAAGTGCTATCGTTCCCAGTATCTGTTCAGTGTGAGCCGGTATTAGATTTTTTGCAGGGGTGGTATCAATTTGTTTTTTAAACTTTAACCAGTTGCCCTCAGTAGCTTTTCGTTTTATATTTACGCTATAAGTGCCATATTTTTCAGCTAGCTTCACATCGCTTATTTTTATATTTTCATACTCAAACTGTACGCTGCCCCAGTCTATCTCTTCATCTTTTTTATATTCTTTTCTCTCTTTTGGGAAGCTATTTTTTGTTATATTTTTATCTTTTGTTATATTTTGTTCAATACTCATAGGGTACCCCTCAAAAATACATTTTGTGAAAGTTTAGGAGGGGCGTCGGTGTTGGGGCTTGAGTTCTGTAGAGATTTAGACCGCCCCTCCCTAGCTGCCTTAGCTTTTTTGGTTTTGATATTATGGCAAGATATACACATGGATCGTAGATTATCAAGACATAGCTTACATCCGCCGTCTTCTATCTCTTCGTCATGGTCCACTATCACGGCAGGCTTGCCACATCCATCTACACAACATACAGGATTTCTTTTAAGCTGTATCTCCCTGACCTCTTTCCATTCCTTGGAATGATAAAATTTTGCATTTACTCTTTTGGTTTTATCGTAGGTTTTGGCTGTTTGTTTATGGCACTTCGGACACCTAGTCTCTGAGTGTATTCCATGTATGGGACAAATTCTTTTCATATCCAAAATCCTATCTTTGTATTGATCGTAATCTCAAGGATATACTCATACATGTTTAGATCATCATCGGGCTCTATCTTAGCTGTGATATACCCTGCCCTGATATATTCAACCACCTTACTTGGCAGCTTTACAAACACCAAACCGGCAAACATAGCAACATCAATCTCTCTATGCAATGTCTTTGGTGCTTTGCTATTGATGATAGAAAAATAGTTGGTAGGAAGTCCAAACTCTCTAGCCAGCCAAGTCCCAATGAAATATCCATCATGCAATATTACTGTCATGCCACGGCCACCTCTTGTGTAATAAACTCAAGCTCTTTGCTGTCAAGCAGCTCATTTATTCTTTGTTTGGTTAGTTTATAGTTCTGTTCTTGCGTCTCAAACACTTCTTTTGCAGCATCATATTTGCCTATTTTCCACTCGCCGTTTATAAATATTTTAAAAGTTTGTTTCATATAGTTCACATATATCTTTTCTTTTAGGAAGTTCGGGAGCCAAAGCTTATGAGTTATACGGCTATCATTGAGATACATTCTAATTGCATAGACTAGATTTTCAAACTCTATATCGTCAATCTTCTCATATATATCTAAAGCTTCACTTCTTTTGCCAGACATTCCAAAGAAACCAAAGAGAGAAAATATTGTTCTAAATTTATGATCTTCTCCTTTTTCTACTACTATTATATTAGACTTGTTCACTTGCCGTTCACTTGCCGTTCCATTACTTTCTAAAACTCTCGGTGTGGTGGGAGTTTGTGGGTGTTCAATCGTACACTTGCCGTTCACTTTGCGTTCACTCGATTTTTTGACAGAGCTATAGTGTTGATTATTTTTCATCACCCAAAAGTTAAAATACCGCTCTATTTCGTTCTTGAATTCTGCTATCCATTTAAAAACAGACCCTTTACTAGTTAGCCCCCAATCCTTGCGATAATCCTCGTATGACTTAACCCTTTTGTATTCCACATCATAATAATAATCCATGAAGCACATGGCCTTAAAATTCTTGCCACTCTCTTTTAATTCACCAATATAGTCAGTTGGCATGCTAAGGTATTTATCTCTCATATTGTAGGCATCCCGTGAGTTTCATTGGTGTTGTATCCATAAGATATATTTTGAAACCTAGCATGTGGAGCATCAAAATAACACTTATTCACCCCAGTTGCTCCATCTCTGTTCTTACCTACTATAAGTTCAGCTTCTGCCACATCAGGCTCTCTTTCGCTTTCTGCTCGTCGATAATAACTTTCTCTATGGCAAAATATAACCACATCCGCATCCTCTTCTACAGCGCCGCTATCGCGCAGATCGCTTAACATCGGACGCTTGTTGACTCTGGACTCATTGGCTCTGTTGAGCTGTGATAACGCGATCACTACCACGCCATATTCCTTGGCTGTAGCTTTTAGCACTTTCATAGCCGCGCTAAGTTCTTGGGGAATGTTTAGCCCAGGGAGTTTGATATATCGCAAATGATCTATAACCCATAATTTTACATTTGGATTTTTACGAAATATTTTGATAGCTTTGGCTCTGAGTTGAGCAATAGGGATATACGATTTATCATGCAGATGCAGAGGAGCTTTTAGATAAAATTCTTTTGCTTCTTTAAACTTGGCAAAATCACGCACAAGACCACGCTTGATGTTAGTTATGCTCTCGTCGCTTCTTGCCGAGATGAGCCGTCTCATGATCTTATAGCTATCCATCTCTAAACTATCAAAAAGTACACCAACACCATGGTTGAGACTGTATTCTACTATTTCAGTAGCGAGGCTGGTCTTGCCCATGCTAGGGCGTGCAGCAATCATCACTAAATCTCCAGGCTCAAAACCACCTATCATAGTATCAAGACTATTTATGCCTGTCTTGTATCCAACGATATTGCCATGATCTACGGCTTCACTCATCTTTTGCTCAAGCTTCTTAATGATTGTATCCATACCAAAAAGCCCATTAACTGCACCGACATCCATGATCTTGTCTAGCTCACTACTAACTGCTGCTAGTATAGTATCGCTGTCGTCATCGCTCTCTGATGCTAATTGCTTGGACTTGATGCTTAGATTCACAAGTAGCCTGCGCTTTGAGAGTTCATTAAGCTCTGATGCGTATGCGTCTATGTCTGTGACTGGGTTTGACGATAAGAGTTCTAAAAATCCCTGCTCGTCAAAAACCTCTTTTTTCATAAGCCCAGAGATGATAAACTCTTCGCAGATAGGTTTTTTGGCTGCGTCTAGCTCTATCATTATCTCAAATATTGTTCTGTGCAATTGGAAATAAAAACTATCTACATCAAGCACACCATCTACATCGTTGAATTTATCGTTATCAAAAATAATGGCGCTTAATATCGCTCTTTCAATATTGGCACTATAAAGATCCATTTTGCGCCTCAAACGGTTTCATGCTATAAATGGTCCAATGCCTTCCTTTGGCTTTGTTTTCTGCTGTCTTAGTATATATCGTGATGTTATATTTGTTTTGAAGGTCATAGATGCGTTGGGCAAGGCATAATATACCAAGCTCAGTAGCTGCATGATATGCGGTAATTGTCCCGCCGGATTTAAGTATCTCATAAATCTGTCGGGATTGAGATCCTGGAGGTGGAAGTTTTGTATCACTCATCGTACCAACTCCTCTAGAGCTCTAACCGCGGTTTTGAGATCTAATATTTCTTTTTGGAGCCTGATCTTCTCATCTTCGTCTATCTCGCCATCTATAATACTCTCATTTAAGACACGGGATAGCTCCCCATGCCCCTGATTAAGCTCAAGGACTGAGCTAAAAACCTTTGAAACGTTTGTTTTGTTTGGTTTGTCGCTTTTGGCTTTAGTGATGTTGTATCCAAACTCTTCGGCGATAGCATTTAGTATCATCATATTGTTATCGTCATCTAACTCGAACATGATAGCAAGAAGATGATCTATGCTGAGGCGCTTTGGATTTGTGGGGTTGTAAGTTTCTGTATTTAGGATGTTGGAGAGTTGTATAGCTGCATTTGGGCCTTGGAGTCCAATAGCTCTAGCTATATGTTCGCGCCCATTTATCTCGTGTTTTTCACCGAAAGCGTCGATCGCCTTGGCTACTGCCAGGTATGTTCGTCTATCTTTATTCATATTTTACCCTTTTGGCTTTATGTCTGCCCCCCGCCAAGCGGGTACAAGAACCGAGAGGCATACATAAACATTCTTTTAGTTAGCTTCAAGTACAATATGAAGCACCTCATTTTCGTGTCGTGCCGGGTATCTGTTTAGTTCGAAGGAAGCAGATACCCACCACAAAAGTTGTTAAATTATAAAGGACTTACAGCGAACTAATGAGTGTCGCTTCTGGCATTATAGACAAATTATAGACACTTTGTCAAGTATTGTTATAAAAAGTTTAGAAAAATAATAAAAGGGGATTCGTGTGGCAAATGATAAAAAGAAGACAAATATAGTTACATTCGGGGTTTTGACCCTTATTGCAATAGCCATAATAACTAGAGATACCCCAAATACTGACGCGAAACCTACCGACGTAAAAGCATATACAAAAGCAGAGATGAAGCTCAAAACCGTCGCAGATGCAGAAAAAAGAAAACAAACAGCCGATAAACAAGCGGCAGCAGTTGCAGATATAGAGGCTAAAAAACAAAAATTACTAGAGCGTTTTAGATCCAACAAAGAGCCGGAAGCTCAAAATGCGACTTGGGTAGATGGCGACTGGCTTTATGTGGCAATATGGAATGAAGGTGGTGGTAAACAAGGATATGCCGAGTATGTATGCTCTATAGCTAACAAAATGGGAGTTAATAAAATAAATGTAAAAATAACCGACTATGGCAAGGCTCTTCGTACAGGAGAGATTGAAACAATAGCGGTTGAAAGCTGCAAGTAGCCTCTTTTAGTTTAAAAACACACTAAAATAGTAAAGAAATACCTAAAAAGTCATTATAAAAAGGTCTTTTTCTTATTTTGATTTAAGGTTGGTGCACTATAATTTGTATATTAAAGGCTATTCTTTTATGTACCTAATGAGTTATATAGAGGAGTTGCCACTTAAGAGCCTCCATACCCGATCAATAACAGTTCTATTATATGTGTCTGCAAACACATTAGCATGAACACCTCAAAAGCCCCGGTAGGATTAAATCCTACCGGGGCTTTTTTTTTGCCTATAGGTGAAGATAGATAGAGGGATAAATACCTAGATCCATCCCGAACCTAGAAGTCAAGCCTCTAATCGCCGATGATACTATGCTTGTCTAGTATGGGAAAGTAGGTTATTGCCTATAGAGTAAATATAGGAGGTATTAAATGCTTATAATTGAAGTTGTTATTATATTCGGGTATTTTTTAGTTTTAGTTGGTCATTTAATGAAATTTTTATTTCATTAAATAAATGGCTACTGTGTCTAGGGGTTGCAGCCCCTAGACACAACCTCTTTTTTAAACATCATAAAAAGCTATGATCTAAGATCATAAGTCCATGTCTCATTATATCCATCAGTATAAACAACCTTAGTAAAGCCATAACCTCTTGCTTTTTCTGCTATCTCTTTATGAAAGTTATAGGCGGTAGCATTCCCCATCAACACCCACTTTACATATAGTGTTTTATTTTCTTTGCCTTTGGCGGAGAATGATATATCTTGCCTGGCATCCATCATTTTATGCTCCAGTACTGATGCATACATTTTTCTAGCTTGCTGCTCTATCTTGGGTTTGAGTGCGAGAGCTTTTTTGACAATGCTCTTTGATAGATTGCTATCTGTTGCTGTTTCTGTGGCAAATACCCATAGATAATCTTCATTCGCTTTTTGCAGCTGGTCATCTCTGGCGTAGTATTTTTGCATATATTTGTTGTTCTCTGACAATCTGTCTTCTATCTCATCAAGCTTTTTTTTCATCCGTTCTTCATCATTTTTCTTGTTAGCTTGCTTCTGGGCTGCGCTTAACGGAACAGTCGGAACGGCCGTTTGCTGTGTCGATGGGGCATTTGCTTGTATATCGTTTTTTGCTCGATTATTAGTAACAGAAACTAGCCCCCCAAATATGATTAATGTAAGAACCGTCCATGTCATCCACGATGTTTGCGGAGAAGTAGGCTTGCCACAATTTAGACATTTTTTTGCACTGGAACTTACGCTAGACCCACATTCTTTACATTTCAGAAGTGCCATTTATACCCCCTTTTATTTAGTTTAAAGATTATAACAAAAATTATATACTAAATTAAGAAAATGTACAAAAAAATATGTAAAAAAGCCAAATCATCCTTTTAAACATCATAAAAACAATGATAAAAATCCATAATACCAGGCTAACTATCAATTTTTCTTTCAGCCATTTGGGCATTTATACCCTATCAAAAAAACCTACTACCCTGCCGATGAACTTGGCGCTTTCATTGAACTTATATACTTTGATGCTGCCATATACAGCATTATCACTGATGAGGGTGTGTGACTGATCCAATGGATTGTAAGTCACTCTCTTTACTAGCCTGGTGTCATCTACATCTATCACATATATGCCGCCGTCTCTAAGCTTGCGGTCTTCATTCTCGTATGGATTGACGAATAGTAATGCCCCATTACTAAATGTACCTTCCATACTATCGCCTGTGGCATTGATGATAAATATATTTTTAAATGTTTTGAGCCCTAGGTGCAGCTCTAAAAAATCCCTACTAAAGCTCATCGGCTCACTGTTTTCCAGATACGAAAACGCCCCACCGCCTGCGCTGGCATATGTTTCCGGATAATATGGGAGCATGACAATATTGGACTCTTCTTCAATTAATTCTCCGCCCTCAGCAATATATTTTAATTCGCCATTAGTAAAAAGCTCTTTTAAATCTTCTTTAAAAGATTTTGGCATCTTAGAAGCCCCTTGCCCGCGCTCATATCTGCTTATTTGTGTTACATCCTTTTGCAGTGGAATTGCTATGTCATTTTGTGATAATTCATTTTTTTCGCGTATTTCTTTTAATCTTAAACCCCAATTCTCCATATTTTTCCTTTTTTTATACAAAAAGCCTTGACAAAGACAAAACAATTTGTCTATAATCCAATTACAACAATTTATATCTATTCATAGGTAATTATAGCTAATTACCATAAATTGCTGCAAGGTTACAAAAAAACCAACAAAACCAAAGGAGAGGTTATGAACAATCAAAATAGAAAACTAGCCATGATCCTAGCAAGGGTGCAAGGCGTACGCACGATGGCAGAATTTGCCCGCTTTATCCACTCCCACCACTACCTTGTGGCAGGTGGCAGATGAGCGAACCAAAAGGAATGATGGCGTGCGTGAGAGGCTGGCAAAATATCCACGAAGTGCCGGTAAAAAGAGTGACTATCCAACTCTCTATAGATAAAAATTGCTCATCTTGTGGGCGTTCTTGCATACTAGATGATGATGTATTTCTGACTTGCAAATACCACAATATGGCAGTAGCAGATCATAGCAGATGCGAGGAGTGGAGACTGACAAAAGAGTGCGACGACTTTCATTATCTTAACCCGGTGATATTAGGAGTGTGCGATGAAGCATGAAGCCAAGATAAATAGGCCGGCTAGATACATCAATAAAAAGTATCAAACTTCCAAACTGTCAATATCGGCTGTGATATGCGAGACTCATCTCACAAGAGAAGAGATATCTACTTACCGCTCAATGGGGATGTTGGTTACATTTACCCCAAAGCAAGTCGCAAAGCTGATATGCACGCACTTATAGGAGCAATGATGAACGAAAAAGCGAAAATAATACTTGCGGGGTTGAGGGCCAAATATCCGGATCAAGACTCCCTAGGTAAAAAAGAGGCGGCAGACGAGCTAGGCATCAAAGTCGCTGCTCTGTCTTCGCGGATGAGAAAAGGCAAGGACTTGCCAAAATACATCAAGACCGCTGGTGGATCTAGCCGAGTGAGATTTCCGCTCCAAGATTTCGCGGTGTTTTTGGAAGCAAAAGCCGTAACGGCAGGTGAGTGATGGAAGCAAGGATCAAGAAGATATTGAATAAGGCAGGCAGTGCCACGCACGGAGAGATAGCAGATGCTATGCATGGCGGTAATCCTACCAAAAAGCAAAGCGAAAGCGTCAAGAAGTGGCTCAGACACTTAGAGAGCGGTGGCGTAGTGGAATGTATCGAGCTCAAATATAAGCTCATCATCTACCCACCAGAGACGAAATACATGAAAGACCTCAGATGCTAAAGAGAGACGAGATAGAAGCCAAGATCATGCAGCTCGTGAGATACTTGAAAGCAAAATACAGCCGAAAACAAACCTCTCTGAGCGTGCAAAAAGTGGCCGCCGAGACACACCAAGAGGTGTGGGAAGTAGTCAGAGATAGAGAGGCTGGAAGGCTCGCAGGGTTTAATTATTACGATGTCGCAAAATACATCGTGGAAAGACTATAGGAGATACTATGAAAAACCGTATCGAGTCAATAGGTGCTTGGATAGAGCGAGCCATAGATAGATTTTACCGAAAGGATAAATAATGCAAAAACCGACAGTATTTAGAAAAATTGATCTACTAACTAAAAGAATATTGCGAAACAAAACCGCACTTGCAAAAGTAGCGAACTTCAATAGATGGTTTGGCGGTGCAGTTTGGGGATTGGTCTTAGCAAAGCAAGACGAATACTTTACTAAAGGCGATTTCGTCTTTGAGCCTAACATGATGATGAAGAGAGGGTAATATGGAAACACAAACAGATTATAAATCAATGGCTTTTATTTTGGCAGCTTTGGCAATCAGTATCTTAGTGGAATATTCCTCTCCGATAGTGACGGAGCATAGTATAGTGATGATGGAGGCTAGGAGATGATAAAACTAAGATATTTAATACCGTATGTTTTCGCGTTACTGATGTTTTATGCATGGGTAGGGATGGTCGCAGTGCCGTTTTTGGTCAATCTTTTGGGATTTTAGGAAGGAGTGAGAGATGAGTATAAGCAAATCTGAGTTCATAAGATTTCTGAAAGACAATCAGCTTTTTCAAGAATACGAAAAAGAGTCTAAATATGAAATTAGTTTTATATGGCAAATGGTGAAAAGAAAATCAACATTGCTTGAAGATGGGGTAGTGATATTCCACAAAAATAATCCAAAGTGGGCTGAACTGAATAGATCCTGGATTAAAAAGTGTAAGGAGAAGTGAGAGATGATAAAAATTAAAAATACAAAGGACCAGTTATGAGCTATGAACTTTTTAAAAAAAAGGCGATGTTAAACGACCAATTTGAGGTAATTCCTTCCAATACAGGCTTGCTTGCGGGGGGAGTCATTATAGACAAGGATGGCTATATCCAATATAAAGGGAAAACATACATAACCAATATGGTAAAGTTAGTGGATATGCCCGAAAAACTACAGCATCTTTTTGTAGAGCAAAAAAATCAACTTCCAACCGTCGGTACTATAGGCGGTATCATAACGGCAGACGATAATAAAAAAGATGGTCTTAGCTCTTTAAATAAAATACTGTTTGAGCAATTACAAAATATAGTTGATCCTGATGATGGGACTGATATGCAGCAGGAGCTTAAAAAAGCAAATGCAGTGTGTAATGTCGCTGATAAAATCATAGGTATTGCGGACTTGTCTCTCAAAGCAGAAATGTTTATACAGAAAAAGAAAGATGGTTTTCGATGAAGTATTTAAAAATTCATGAAGATTTTTTGAGGAGACATGAGACAACGCCAAGAAAAGAACTTGCAAAACTTTTTAACGCTAAATTTAAAAAAGATATACCACATGGAGCATTGGCACAAAAATGTAGAAAACTAGGTCTAGTTTGTCCTAATAATGGTTGCTTCCAAAAAGGAAGTATCCCAGCAAACAAAGGCACAAAAGGACTAATGAAAGCAAATAAAACAACTTTTAAAAAAGGGGATACTCCCCCAAATGTGAAAAAAGTAGGAAGTATTGTAACAAGAAAAGACAAAAATGGTTATCTATATATGCGCATTAAAATTGCAGAACCAAATATATGGCAAGGGCTTCATGCGTATATTTGGGAACGCAAGTATGGAAAAATACCTAAAGACCATTGTGTGATCTTCAAAGACAAAAACCCCCTCAATACACGGCTAGATAATCTAATGCTTGTCTCTAGAGTTGAACTTGTAAGACTAAATCAAAAATATTCTGATATCGATGAAAGCCTTAAAGAAACAGCTTTGCAAGTTGTAAAAGTATCTAATGCGGTCAATAAAAAAAGGAACAACAATGCAATGCTATGAATGTGCGTTTTATAAACAATGCGAAAGTATTTGCCACTTGAGTGGGAAACAAGTCAAAGAAGATGATGAGTGCTCTTGCGATATAGAGCAGTTCCAAGTAGAGACAGGAGAAGAGTGATGATATTCAAAGAAAACTATACAGGTCGAGGGTTTAAATTTTTGGATTTTCATGACTTTAACGACAGAGAATGTAGTCTTCAAATAAGCAGTTTGGCAACCGAAAAAGCAATTTGGCTAGGTATTGACAATCCGAGACCAAAGATTTTAGCATCTGATGCTGAAAAACTTGGGGTAAAAACAACTGAACATTGTGGGTGGATAGACTATCCGCTTCCGGAAGAAGTACTATTAGCGACAAGAATGCATTTAACTACAGACCAAGTGAGAAGCCTTATTGTCGTTTTAAAACAGTTTATAGATGAAATGGATCAATAGATGAGCAAAACAAATAACTACAGCTTTATAACCATGAGTTGCGGTATGAGACGATTTTACTTTAATGATGAAGATATGAATGTAAGCGACATCCATATAGACGATATAGCTAGGAGCTTATCAAAGATATGCCGTTTCAATGGTCATTGCGATAGGCACTACAGCGTGGCGGAGCATAGCGTCCTGGTATCAAAGATACTTCCGCCGTCTCTTGCTTTGGCAGGGTTGCTGCACGATGCTACCGAAGCGTTCATGGGTGATGTCACAAGACCTCTGAAACATATGCTGCCAAATTATCAAGATATGGAACATAAACTATCCCGGATGATAGAGAAGAGGTTTAATGTGAGCTTCGATGATGCGCTCATCAAAATGGCGGATAATGTCGCTCTATGCCTGGAGGCTAGAATGTTTTATCCGAATGCTGATCTAAGCGAATGGGGCATAGAAACATTTGATCGTGATATTTTGTCGCCGTATGAAGATCTCTTGGGCTTAGACGAGACGGACCATACAACAGCTGCCAAGCAGTTCACGGATAGATATTGGGAGTTGGTAGAGAAAAATAGTTTTATTGTCAATAGATTTAATAAAATTATTTAGAGGCTAAAGGAGTAGGGATGAATATACCAATTTATAGAGCAAAGAAGATAGATAGTGATGAGTGGGTTATTGGCTTTTTTTGGCTTCAAGATGGGATACCATGTATAACCGAAATAAGAGAGGTGGTCTTTCTGCAACATGGGTTAAACTATAAAATAGACCCATCAACACTAGCAATACACTTCCCTGCTATGATAGATAGCAAAGGAAATAAAATCTTTGCAAGTCTTAGCGAAGAGGGTAAAGGTGGGGATATATTTATCATAAACGATGAAAATATAAAATATATAGCAATAATAAGAGAAAGCCAACTTCTTGCAAAGCAACAAGGTACATATGGAAGTTTTATAGGTCAGGGATATGCTAAAACAAACTTATGGAAAATAATAGAGGTGCAACAATAAGGAGTAGAGATGAAAGAATATATTAAGACAATATTTACAGCAATATTGGTGCTTTTTTTAGGAACAACAATGTTCAGTGCTTTTGTATATATTTTTGATATTATTTTTGGAAAAGATATCGGAGGCTATATAGCTCTAATAGACCTTGTGGCAATCATAATAATTTTAGAAACAAAAGAGGAGATGAGATGATAAAATTAAGTATAGTAAATGAACTATTACAAGCCCTACCATCTTTAAAGCGTGGTCTTTTTACTCTAGTTATGGGGAATAAAGAATTCCATGCAAAAGAT
Source organism: Sulfurovaceae bacterium (assembly GCA_028715055.1). GTDB lineage: Bacteria > Campylobacterota > Campylobacteria > Campylobacterales > Sulfurovaceae > BN30871. Next base: position 143,252 of record JAQTLE010000002.1, on the reverse strand, counting down.
TTGGTTTTGCCTATAACTAGAAAAGATTTACGGTCCAGAAAAGAATGTGAGATTTTGCAACATTATCCTATGGGCGCTATGTTTTATGAAGAGTTTATCGATGAAAAAGTCAAGTATTTAAATAAATGCTTTAACCACTCAAAAATACCAAAAGATGTAGATTTCAAAGAAGTATGCAGACTAGCTAACACATATTTATCATTGGGGTTAAGCGGCGATTATGCGCTTGTTGTATACTTTAATAGTTTGAATATGAATTTAGACTATGAACTAAAAAAACTAAGCAAAACAGCTAAAAACACTTGCGAAGCATTCGCATCGTTTGAACAAGCAGCCAAAGCATCAAAACTATTTGCTTCTAGCATGGGATTTGCGACCAAAGACATAATTAATGCCATGAAAAAGGATAAATCATGAGTGAAATAATAGTGATCAAACTCGATGAATTAAAAGCTATCATAAGCGAAACAGTCAAACTAAACCAGGTGCAAGCAAAGCAAAAACTAATGACGGCCCAAGAGATCAATGATGAATTCGGCATTCCCAAAAAAACACTTGATGCTTTACGCCAAGAGAGAGCAATAACTTACTATAGATATTCCAAGGAATATAGATACGATAGAGAGAGTCTGGAGAGATATATCGACTCTACTATGGTCCCAGCTAAGAAAGCGATTTAAACACGTCTCCTAGCACTTTGGACGCGGTATCTAGCTTTAGATTTGAATATCGCTTAGTAGTGTTGATACTTTGATGTCCTAGCACATATCCTATCTGCTCTAATGTAGCGCCTTGGTTTATCGCCCAAAAGCCTATAAAATGCCGCAGATCATGCAGTCTCATCTTTGGCAAATTAGCTAACATCTTGATGTTTCTCCATTGAAAATCTATCCCCGTCAGCGATATATGCCCATCCGCGCCGCCATCAAATATCCAGCCACTATCTTTCACTCCTAGCAGCCGCAGGCACTCAGCCAATATCGGCAGCATAGGAGCGTTTATCTCTTTGACCGTTTTGACATTATCTGCCGGCACTCTATAGCTCATTAACTCCCAATTGATGTATTCCCAGCGCATCAACATCACCTCACTTTTGCGACGTCCATGGAGTAAAAATGTAAAATAGGTGCGCCACTTGATGTCATGATATGTAGTTATGATCTCATATAGCCTCTTGGCTTCATCAATCGTCGTGGTAAAGTAGATCTTATTGTCAAATTTGGGAAGTTCAAGGACCTTGCCGATGTTTTCTGTCTCTACACCATTGCGTATCAGATATGCATACAGTCCACTCACACAGTCCTTGATTTGCTTTACGGTGGAGGGCTTATACCCAGTGCCGAGCATATCATTCATTATTTTTTGGATCTCATCGCTGGAGACTTGGTGTGGATATTTCTTGCCAATGAATGACTGGAGATGTTTGCGATAATTTTTCCGGATATTATAATACCAACTGTGCGACAAAGTAGCCTCTCTGGCAGCGCAATACCTCTCGAAATACTCATCTATGGTATAGTCGCCACCGCCCTTATGCCCCTCGATGATCTCATATCTTAGGCGGTGTGCTGTGAGTGCGTTAATCTCTGGCTCCATACCTAGCACTTTTTTGTGACTTTTGCCATTGATTTTATAGCGCGCGATGTAGGTTTTTTTGCCGTTGCGATTAATTTGATAATACACGCCTTCGTACCGTGTAGGTGTCATTTGTACCCCTTTGGGTGTACCCATTTCCAAAAATACCCAAATGGGTACACTTCTGGGTACACTTCTGCTTGGTATTGTATAGTATTTTGTATAAAATGTAAAGAGTTGAAAAATGCTCAAAGTCCGTATTTCAGGGCATATAGTAGTGTATGGGAGGTTATGATTATATGACAGGTGCGACGATAAGCCGAGTTCTGTCGTGGGTAGTTATTTATCTAGGCCATATGTTACCACATGGCTCGAGCGAAGTATCTCGTCAAGCGAGCTTGACTAAAATGTGAGACTTGTACCATATACTTCTTGCTACAGACAGGGTTTACCTGGCTACCCATGTTACCACAGGTACCGGTGGGCTCTTACCCCACCCTTTCACCTTTGACCGCTTTAGCGGTAGTCTTCTCTCTGTTGCACTTGCCCTCAGATTACTCTGGCCACCCGTTAGGTGGAGTCTTGTCTCACTTGTAGCTCGGACTTTCCTCTACCGATAAATCGATAGCAACTACCTATCGCACCTTGGATGGAATTATATCATAAAAATTACTTTTAAAAAAGTTTCCTATATTAAACATCTATAAAATAATTAAATATAATTTATGTTAAAGTAATATAATATGAAAAATAAATGATATATTTGTGAGATAAAACAGTTGGCATTAAAAAGCTTTTTGGTATTAAATATCCATAAATATAATTCAATATTTTTATGGATAAGTACAATATATTATAAATATAAATGATAAATTAGAGCTTAAAAACTTTGTTTTAAGCTCCTTTCATATAACTCAAAGCTCCTATTATTGCAGCAGCTATTCTATCGCTTTCATTGTCTGATTTAATATATTCATCTTCTTTATAGTCTATATCAAATACCATATTTTCGCACATTTCTGGAAGTTTTTTATCTAAAAATGTAGTGTCAAATGTGGCGTTAATAAAATCTTCATCACGAACAATTTCTCTGTGGAGAGGAATATTTGTTGGGATTCCACTTATAATAAACTCATCCAATGCTCTTCTTGTTCTATTTACCAATGTTTCCCAATCTAATGCCCAAACGATCAATTTACCGATCATGGAATCATAGTTTGGTGGTATCACATAATCTTTATATGCTATGGAATCCAATCTTACACCAGGACCGCCTGGAGCAAGGTGAGTTTCTATTTTTCCTGGACTTGGAATAAAGCCTTTTCGTGGATCTTCTGCGTTGATCCTAAATTCAATTGCATATCCTTTGAAGTGGATCTCTTCTTGCAAGAATTTTAATCTATCCCCCATGGCAATTTGTATCATTCTTTGAATGATGTCAATCCCTGTAATGATTTCAGTTACTGGATGCTCTACTTGTACCCTTGTATTCATCTCCATAAAATAAAAATTATCATGCGAATCAACCAAAAACTCAAGTGTTCCCACGCTTTCATATCCTAGTCTAAACATTGATTTTTCAGAAACTCTATAAAGTTCTCTTCTGACTTCCATCGACAGTCTAGGACTTTGAGCGATTTCAATAACTTTTTGATGACGTCTTTGGATAGAACAATCCCTATCTCCCAAATGCACTACATTTCCATATTTATCCGCCATAACCTGGACTTCGATATGTCTTGGATTTTCTATATATTTTTCTATAAATGCATCGCCTTTACCAAAAAACTTTTCTGCTTCCTTGGAAGCGGCTAGAAACATTTCTTCAAAATCTTCCTCTTTTTTAACGATACGCATACCTCGACCGCCGCCGCCAAAAGCCGCTTTAACTATAACAGGAAAGCCTATTTCGGTTGCGATTTTTTTGGCTTCAGCAATATCTGTGATCGGATCTTCTGTGCCTTCAATTACCGGTACTCCAAGCTCTTTCATGGCTGTTTTAGAAGCCATTTTATCACCAAAAAGTGATATATGTTCAGGTTTTGGACCAATAAAAGTGATATCATTATCTACACAAGCTTGAGCAAACTCAGCATTTTCACTCAAAAAACCATATCCTGGATGTATGGCATCCGCACCAATTTCTTTTGCAATATCTATAATACGATCATAATTTAAATATGCTTGTATCGGATCTCCGTCGACCAGATAAGATTCATCAGCTTTTCTAACCCACACGCCGTGTGAATCTACAGTAGAGTAAATAACAACACATTTAATTTCAAGTTCTTTACAAGCTCTAATAATCCTAAGAGCAACTTCACCCCTGTTTGCTATCAGTATTTTTTGAAAGCGTTTCATGACTACATATCCTTTTGGCTTTAGTGGCGGTATTGTACACAAAAAAAAATATTAACTTTCTTAGGATAGCAATATTAAAAATAAAAAATATTAATTAAAAAAATGAAAAAGAATACTTACAGCCGCAGGAGCTGTAAGTTGTGGAGGTTGTTAAAAATATAAAAATTTATTTATTCATAGCTTCTTTAGCATATTTTTCACCAAGATCATATGCTTTTAAGTTAAGTGCATGTACTTTTTCAGGTACTTTGCTAAGCATTGTATCAATCAATATTTGTCTATCGATAGCATGCATAATAGTATTTGCGATAGCAAGAGCTACTACTGATTGGGTAATTACATTACCCACTTCTTCTTTTGCAATTGTAATAATAGGAATTTCAATAATTTTCCATTTTTTACGATCTTCGTCAGTAGGCTTGATAAGATTTGGTTCTATGACAATAATACCGCCTTCTGTTACACCATTTTTGAAAAGATCATAACTGACTTGAGCGACTGAAAGCATAAAGTCAATTTCTCCATCATTTGCATAAGGATAAAAAATTTCTTCATCATCAAGCGTAATGTCAACAACTGTTGGACCACCGCGCACCTGGGAAGTATAAGTAGCTGTTTTAAGACCGTATCCTCCAGACTTGATTTTAGCTTCTGCAAAAATCTCACCAGCCAAAAGTACACCTTGTCCGCCAACACCTGTAAATCTCATTAATGTTCTAGCCATTCTCTATCTCCTTACGCTTTTTTCGCAAAATCAGCTGCTGTAATCGGTTTACGTTTGCCTTGCTGTGCTAGTCTTACTTGCTCATACATATCGCAGTATTCAAAAGCATTTTCATCTTGATGTAATACACCGGTAGGAAATAGACCTGCTCTTTCTTCTTCGCTCATTTTGTCAAATTTTGTTTTAGATACGGTTATGCTATCGATCCAATCAAGGTTTTCCATAGCATTTGCCATTTTGTTTTTTCTACCTAAATTGATGTGACAATTTGAGAAAATATCAAAGAAACTAAAACCTTTATGTTGAAATCCTTTTACAAATAGTTTTTCTATTTTTTTGGGATCAGTAACAGTTTCTCTACCGACAAATGACGCGCCAGCTGCAATTGCAAGTTTGCAAGCATCAAAAGTAGGATCAATATTTCCTTTTTGCATTGTAACCGTCCACATACCTTGCGGTGTAGTCGGGCTTGTTTGAGAATTTGTCAAACCATAGATAAAGTTGTTAATAAGAATAAAATTAAGATCTATATTTCTTCTGCATCCATGAATAGTATGATTACCGCCAATAGCTAATGAATCACCGTCTCCTGCGACACAAAAAACTTTTTTATCAGGATTTGCAAGCTTGATACCGGTAGCAAATGCTATTGTTCTACCATGAGTAGTGTGTACGGTATTGCAATCGATATATGAAGAAAATCTTCCGGAACATCCAATACCAGATACAATACACATATCATCTTTGTTATACCCAAGCTCATCAACTGCTCTTATAAATGACTTTAAAATTACGCCATCACCACAACCCCAACACCACAGTGTTGGCATTTTATCAACTCTCAAATAATTATCATAATTAAACGCCATGATTACATTCCTTTCACTTTTTCTACGATTTCATAAGGAGAAAGTGCTCTACCGTTAACTTTAAATAGCCCATCAATATCTAATCTGCCAGATGCTCTTTGTATTTCGTCTCTGTATTGACCCATATTAAGCTCAGCACATAATACTTTTTGGATCTTATCCGTCCAATGTTTAATTCTTGCAGCAGGACTCGGCCATAGGGTAATCGGTCTAAATAGCCCGGCCTTAATTCCAGCAGCTCTAAGATGTCTGATGGCTTCTTTTGCCGCTAGTGATACTGAACCATAAGCAATGATCAGAAGTTCCGCGTCATCTAGCATATATTCTTCATATAAATCTATTTCATCTTGATGAGCTTCTACTTTATTGAATAATCTTTCAATTAATTTACGACAAGTCACTATCTCTTCAGTTGGAAAACCTGTATCGTTATGATGAAGTCCTGTAAAATGGTATCTATATCCTTTGAACATAGGATTCAACACTGCAGGTTCATCTTGAGCTACACCATAAGGTTTATAATCAGCCGGATCGCCTGTAAATTCTTTTCTAGGTTTGATACCGGCTTTTACTTCATCTTCTGAAGGTATCATTGCTTTACCGTGCATATGGCCCAATGTTTCGTCTAGAAGCACAAATACAGGCTGCATGAATCTATCAGCAAGATTAAATGCTCTTATAGTTTCCGTGTAACACTCAGCCAAGTTCCCTGCACACAAAGTAATAGATTTGTAGTCGCCATGACTTGGATTTTTTGCTTGCGCAACATCCCCCTGAGATACCCGAGTAGGAAGACCAGTTGAAGGTCCGCCTCTCATGACATTTACAACAACCAATGGCACTTCAGCTATTTGGGCAAGACCAAGATTTTCTGCTTTAAGTGAAATACCAGGGCCACTTGTAGCAGTCATGGCTCTTACACCACTCATAGACGCACCTATTGCACATGCAACTCCAGCTATCTCATCTTCCATTTGAATACATGTTCCGCCAATTTCTGGAAGAAGGTCAGATAGTTCATGCATAATTTCGCTAGATGGAGTAATCGGATAACCACCAAAAAACTTACATCCAGCATCTATTGCAGCATGCGCTGCAAGTTCATTTCCACTTGAAATTATTTCTCTTAATGCCATACTTTTTCTCCTTAGTAACCCGCAGGTAATCTATAATTATTATTGGCAATTGCCTCTGCTCTTTGTTTGGCAGCATCAGTAAGTTTAGCAAATTTAAATTCTGATTTTTCTGCTACATATATTGCAAAATCAGGACAAGTCAATTCGCACTCTCTGCATCCAATACAAGATTCAGGCACAATCACGCTGATCATTGCACCTAATGTAGATGAAGGATCTTGCACCATGGAAAGTACGCCTGCCGGGCAAACATCAACACACTTATCACATGCTTTACATCTTTTGGTATTAACCCAAACCGGTGTATTTTCAGGAGCTTTCATAATATTAGACATCCAATTCCCCTTTTTTAAATAATTTTTTTATTGAAGAGACGGGCTTCTCTTTCAAAGTGATGGTATTCCTATTCACTTGTGGATAGAATAACCAATTTTTAATGATTAAAGTTTTGAAACTATTGTAATTATGAAATAAAAGTAGAGGTTGTTACTTTTTGTTGCACCAAAATAGCTTCAAAAGATGAAACCATCCGATTTGGTAATAAAATTATGTATTCATTTTACCAATAGCGCACGAGATAAAACTTTTCGCTTTAGTAGTAGCATTTTCAACTGCGCTCAAGTCTTCATCGCTCAATGGATAGCCGATGGTTTTTAGAACATTCCTTAATTCATCCATTTGCCCCGGCTCAATATCCAGTGTGATTTGTCTAGGCATTGATTCAAGATTTACTTCAACATTGCCAAACTGTTTTGCCAACTTGGTCTTAAGTGTATTGGCACATCCATTGCATTTTACATTAAGAACTTCAAAAGTTTGTTTCATGACAGAATCCTTTTGTTTTTAAAGCAAGTATAGCATAATTAGTGATTAATGGTTTACCAAAGAAGATGCTGACATAAATTCAGCATGACACAGTATTATCGCCCATGAAATTGATTCAGAGGGGCGATTATTTAAAATTACTTAGAAAGGACTTCTTTTACAGCTTTGCCTATATCAGCAGGTGATACTACAACTTTAACTCCTGCAGCTTCAAGAGCATCCATTTTTTCTTTTGCGGTTCCGGCACCTCCACTTACTATTGCACCGGCATGTCCCATTCTTTTACCTTTAGGAGCAGTTTGTCCTGCTATGAAAGCTACGACTGGCTTAGTAATATTTTCTTTGATAAAAGCAGCAGCTTGTATCTCAAGATCACCACCGATCTCACCTATCATAACGATAGCATGTGTCTCTGGATCAGCTTCAAATAGAGGCAATAGTTGTTTGTAACTAAGACCAATGATAGGATCTCCACCTATTCCAACTGCAGTTGATATCCCAAAACCTTCTTTGCATACTTGATTTGCACCTTCATATGTAAGAGTACCAGATTTTGAAATAAGACCAACATTTCCTTTTTTAAAAATATTACCAGGCATGATGCCGATTTTACACTCTTCAGCTGTAATGATACCTGGGCAATTTGGTCCAATTGTTTTCATATTTTTCTTAGTAGCATAGGCTTTTGCCATTTGCATATCACGTACTGGAGCGCCTTCAGTAATAATAACAGCAAGTTCAATGCCGGCATCAGCTGCTTCCATAACAGCATCGGCTACAAATGCAGGTGGGACAAATACCATAGATACGGTAGCGCCTGTTGCTGCGACAGCATCTTTAACAGTATTGAATACCGGTTTACCAAGATGTGTTTCTCCGCCTTTATTTGGTGTAACACCGCCGACTATCTTTGTTCCGTATGCCAAACACTGCTCAGCATGAAATGTACCTTCGCTTCCAGTGAAGCCCTGCACGATAACTTTTGTATCTTTATTGACCAAAATACTCATTATTTCTCTCCTTTTGCTGCTTTAACTGCTTTTGCTGCACCATCTGCAAGGTCTGTGGCAGCTATTACATTTGGTATATTTGCGTTTTTCAATATTTCAGCAGCTTCAGCAGCATTTGTTCCGTCAAGTCTGACAATAACCGGAACATGAACATCAACAAGCTTTGTAGCTTCAAGTATACCGTTTGCAATTCTGTCACATCTAACAATTCCACCGAATATATTTACGAAGATCGCTTTTACATTTGGATTTTTAAGAATGATCTCGAATCCTTTTGCAACTGTTTCAGCATTTGCTTTTCCGCCGACATCAAGAAAGTTAGCAGGAGTTCCACCCATATAATTGATTGTATCCATAGTTCCCATTGCAAGTCCTGCGCCATTTACCATACAACCTATTTCACCATCAAGAGATACATAGCTAAGTCCGTATTCTCCAGCTTCTCTCTCGTCTGCATCTTCTTCGGTTATATCACGCATAGCTTCAATTTCTGGATGTCTGTAAAGTGCAGAATCATCAAATCCCATTTTTCCGTCAAGTGCCAAGAAGTCACCGCTGCCGGTTTTAATAAGCGGATTGATCTCTATCATTTCTGCATCATTTTCCATATAAACTTTAAAGAGTTTCGATGCAAAAGAGATAAGTTTGGCTTGTTCAGCTTTATCAGTGATGCCAAGACCAAATACTAACTCTCTTCCGTGAAATCCTTGAAAGCCGATAGCCGGATCAACAGCAACTTTGATAATTTTTTCTGGAGTATCGTGTGCTACATCTTCGATAGCCATACCGCCTTCAGTGCTTGCCATGATAACCGGCATTTCTTTTGCACGATCCAAAACTACACCTAAGTATAGTTCATCTTTGATATCTGCACCTTCTTCTATATAAACTTTTTGAACCAATTTCCCCTCTGGTCCGGTTTGGTGTGTAACAAGAGTCATTCCCAAGATCTCATTAGCCAATGTTTTGACTTCATCCAAAGAACGAGCTAATTTTACGCCTCCGCCTAATCCTCTGCCACCTGCGTGTATTTGAGCTTTAACAACCCATATGCTACCGCCAAGCTCTTTTGCATTTGCAACAGCCTCATCTGGCGTATTTGCTATAATTCCTCTAGGTGTAGGAACACCATATTTGGCGAAAATTTGTTTCGCTTGATATTCGTGTATATTCACTAGAACTCCTTCTTGATTGAATGTGTAAATTATAGAACTTTATAGTGTTATTTTATATGAAATATGTGTTAAGGGAGTTTAATTTTAGTGCAAATGGTACATATTTACACACTTTTTTGCATAGGATGAGATGCATGTTGCTTATAGCAACGCATGCATTATGCCTTTGCGGCTATCATCTCTTCAGGTTTTACATATTTGTCAAAATCTTCAGCACTCATTAGTCCAAGAGCTACTGCTTCTTCTTTTAGAGTTGTTCCGTTTTTGTGGGCAGTTTTAGCAATTTTTGCTGCATTTTCATATCCAATATACGGATTTAGTGCAGTTACAAGCATAAGTGAATTGTGTAAATAACTCTCAATTCTTTCTTTCACAGGCTCAATTCCGACTGCACAGTTTTTATCAAAACTTCTCATTGCATCAGCTAATAGTTTAGTTGATTGTAAGATATTATAAGCAATAACAGGCTTAAATACATTTAGTTCAAAGTTTCCTTGTGACGCAGCAATACCCACAGTTGCATCGTTACCCATTACTTGCACGGCAACCATGGTCATAGCCTCAGCTTGTGTTGGATTTACTTTACCCGGCATAATAGAACTTCCCGGCTCATTTTCGGGTATTGTAATCTCGCCAATTCCACATCTAGGGCCAGACGCTAACCATCTAACGTCATTTGCTATTTTCATAAGATTTGCTGCAAGCGCTTTTAATGCTCCACTAAGTACTACTTCTGCGTCATGTCCTGTAAGCGCATGGAATTTGTTTGGTTGTGATACAAAGCCATAATCTTTGTTCATAAAACTATTTAATGAAGCTGATACACGTTCCGAAAATTCTGGATGAGAATTTAGACCAGTTCCAACTGCAGTTCCGCCAATGGCAAGTTCTTTACAATATGCCAATGCATCATGAAGCTGCTTAGTATTTGTATCTAGCATTGCTACATAACCACCAAGCTCTTGTCCTAGTGTAAGAGGAGTAGCATCTTGGAGATGTGTTCTTCCAATTTTAACTATATTTTCAAAATCTATAGATTTTGTGTGTAATGTAGCTCTAAGCTGCGCGATAGCTGGAAAAAGATCATCGGTAACTGCCACTACCTCTGCAATACGCATAGCTGTAGGATATGTATCATTTGAACTTTGGCCTTTATTTACATCATCATTTGGATGTATCAATTTATCTTTTGTAAAATCACCGCCAAGGATTTCTATGGCTTTATTGGCAACTACTTCATTGATATTCATATTTGATTGTGTACCGGATCCAGTCTGCCAAACTACCAAAGGAAACTCATTATCAAGCTCACCGTTTAATACGCTTTCACAAGCTTTTACAATCGCATTTGTTTTTGATGCATCAAGTCTTCCTAGATCATGGTTGACTAAAGCGCAAGCTTTTTTGAGGTTTGCAAAACCATACACTACTTCGCGCGGCATCTTTTCATTACCGATTTCAAAATTCTCTAATGATCTTTGTGTTTGAGCTCCCCAATATTTATCATTAGGTACTCTTACCTCTCCCATTGTATCTTTTTCTATTCTTACCGACATATTTTATTCTCCTTCAAAAAAATTTTTATTTTTTAATACTTGTATCATTTTATTTACAGATGCGATGCTTTTTGAAAATCTAAGCTCTTGATCTTCATTAAGAGTAACTTGAAAAATCTTTTCAGCTCCAGCAGCACCAAGCACAATAGGCACACCGGAAACTACATCACTATATCCATATTCGCCATTCAAATACACCGCACAAGGGTAGATTTGCTTGGTATCTTTAAGCATAGCTTCTACCATCATAGACGTAGACTTTGCGGGCGCATAATAAGCTGAACCTGTTTTTAAATAGCCGACTATCTCTGCACCGCCATGTTTTGTTCTCTCTACTACTTCAGCAATTTCTTCATCACTAAGGATATCAGAAAGAGGTACACCGGCTACAGTTGAAAATTTTGGAAGCGGCACCATGTCATCGCCATGTCCACCCATTACAGATGCCCTGATCTGTCCGGATCCATATCCAATTTTTTCATGTATAAAATGCGCCATTCTAGCACTATCCAATATACCGGCCATTCCAATTACTCTTTCCCTAGGGAACCCGCTTTCTCTAAATGCAACATATGTCATAACATCAAGTGGATTTGAGACCATAACAATAATTGAATCAGGGGCATAAGTTTTTATATCTACAATAACTTCTTTTACAATTTTCGCATTTATCATAAGTAGATCATCTCTGCTCATTCCAGGCAATCTTGGGCTGCCGGCAGTAATTACGATTACATCAGAATCCGCAATATCTTCTGGTTTTTCAGCTACAGATACAATGGTATGCATTCTAGCTGCATTAGCTGCCTGACTCATATCTAGAGCTTTACCTTTTGCTGTTTCAATATCTCTATCGCGAAGTACAACGTGATGACATGCGCCGTTCATTGCTAGAATATATGCTACTGTAGCACCAACATTGCCAGCACCGATTACAGTAACTTTTTTACCTCGTTTTATCATTGTTTGTCCTTTGTATATTTAAGCAAATATCGCATGGGTGCAAAACATCACTCATACTACGTAAATAGTATCAATTATGCTTTGCTAAAATTTGACTATTGCCACTTTAAGTGTAGAGCCAAATTATATCATTTTAGTAACAATTTAAGCAAATATAAATATGCTTAAATTGTAATCAAAAAAAATTATCAATACTATTTAAATAGCATCAATAATAGCGTTTAGTGTTTTTGAAGGTCTCATTGCTGCAGATGTTTTAGCTTCGTTTGGATGATAATATCCACCGATATCCTGCGCTTTACATTCAACAGACATAAGCTCTTCCATTATTTGAGCTTCGTTGTCTTTAAGTTCTTTTGCAATAGGAGCAAATTTAGCAGAAAGTTCTTTATCGTCACCATGGGCTAGCGCGTCTGCCCAGTATTGCGCCAAGAAAAAGTGAGATGCTTTATTATCAGGTTCACCCGCACTTCTTCCAGGTGCTTTATTATTATCAAGATAAGCCGCATTTGCTTTGTCAAGTGCAGCCGTAAGAGCTTTTACTTTCTCATCGCCGCTTTTTTCGCCTATCATTCTGAGTGATTCTGCAAGTGCTAAAAACTCGCCTAAACTATCCCATCTTAAGTGACCTTCAGCCAAAAACTGATCTACGTGTTTAGGAGCAGAACCGCCGGCACCTGTTTCAAATACACCGCCGCCAGCAAGCAATGGAACAATAGAAAGCATTTTTGCACTAGTACCAAGTTCCAAAATTGGGAAAAGGTCTGTCAGATAATCTCTAAGAACATTTCCTGTAACTGAAATAGTATCAAGTCCAGCTCTTACTCTTTTCAATGAATATTCCATTGCTTTTTCAGGAGCAAGTATTAATATCTCAAGTCCATTTGTATCGTAATTTTTAAGATATTCATTTACCTTTTTGATCATATTCGCATCATGAGCTCTTTTTTCATCAAGCCAAAATACTGCTGGAACATTTTCTATTTTAGCTCTTTCAACTGCTAATCTTACCCAATCTTGGATAGGAATATCTTTTGCTCTGCTCATTCTCCAGATGTCACCTTTTTGGACATTGAATTCCATGAGAGTACTGCCATCGCTGTCCAATACTCTAACTACTCCGTCTTCAGCTATTTCAAATGTAGTTGGGTGAGAACCATATTCCTCGGCTTTTTGAGCCATAAGGCCGACATTTGATACGCTACCCATAGTTGTTACATCAAATTGGCCATTTTTTACACAATCATTGACGATTTCTTCGTAAAAAGTTGCATAAGTTCTATCCGGTATGACTGCAACACATTCTTCAACTTTCCCTTCACTGTTCCACATTTTACCGCCATCTCTAACCACAACCGGCATAGAAGCATCGATGATTATATCGTTTGATGCATGAAGGTTAGTAATGCCATTATCGCTATCAACCATTGCAATATGTGGTTGTTTTGTATAAACGTCCATTATGGCTGCTTCAATTTCTGCTTTTTTATCAGTCGGAAGTTTTTCTAATTTTTTATAAAGATCTCCAAGACCAAGATTTGGATTTACGCCAATTGCTTTGAAATCATCAGCATATTTAGCAAATACATCCTTATAAAATACACCCACAGCATAACCAAACATAATTGGGTCACTAACTTTCATCATAGTTGCTTTCAAGTGAAGAGACCAAAGTACGTTTTTAGTCTTAGCATCTTCAAGAGTTTTAGCATAAAAATCTTTTAGAGCTGAAGCCGACATAAATGTACCGTCCAATATCTCTTTATCTTTTGCGTCTATTTCTTTTAAAAGTTTACCATTAAGCTCAATTCTTACTTTTCCGTCACCATTTTTGATGATTGATTTTTCATTGCCGTAAAAATCATTTGCATCCATATGTGCAACATAAGTTTTAGAGTTTTCACTAAAAGCTCTAAGTTTATGTGGATTTTTTTTCGCAAAGTTTTTAACTGCCACAGCAGCACGTCTATCAGAGTTTCCTTCTCTAAGAACTGGGTTAACTGCACTTCCAAGACAAGTAGAAAATTTTTCTTTAAGTGCTATTTCCGCATCAGTTTTTGGATCTTCAGGAAAATCAGGTATTCTATAGCCTTGTGATTGAAGTTCTGCAATACATTCTTTAAGTTGTGGTATAGAAGCTGAAATATTCGGTAGTTTTATAATATTACAATCAGCTTTTTGTACCAATGCTCCTAAATATGTCAAATCATCATTTTGTCTTTGCTCTTCAGATAAATACTCCGGAAAAGTAGCGATTACTCTACCTGCTAAAGATATGTCTCTAAGTTCTACTTCTACCCCTGCAGATTTAGTAAATGCATTTACTATTGGCAACAATGAATATGTTGCAAGCGCTGGTGCTTCGTCAATTTTTGACCATACGATTTTTGGCAATGATGACATTGATTTTCCTTTAAAAACTAAGATATTATATTTTTGTATCTAAAGTGTAACATCTTTTTATCATAAAATATATCATTTTAATAGCAAGCAAAATCTTATATTGGTTATATGTTTCTATATTACACAATAAATAATGTTACATGTGTAGAAATTTTTATTGTTTGATTAAGTATCTATAAGATATATGAGGTTTAAATATTTTCTATTTCAAAAATTCCCAACGAAATTGCTTTTGGTAGAAAATGTTCATTCACGCTCAAAGTTGACTCTAATACAATATCTGCTAGTTTACTTTTTATACAAATAATCAATGGATGATTGCCTGAATATTCTTTGGCAAGGTTATAAATATTTTGCAAAATAATCGTATTATTGCCAAGTGGTACGCCCAATATAATTTGTTTATACATGGTTGGTATTTCTTGTGTAATATTTTCTTCTTTTATAATATTGATTTTTTCTTTTTTCGCATCTTTAAGTGTAATAATCTTAATCAAATTAAGTCGCGCTGAATCACCTTCTTTTGTGATTTTAACTTTAAATCCAATTGGTTTGGTTAAGTCAAATTCATCCCTGAGCTCCCTTAATTTGTCTTCAAAAAGCATCAATTCTATATTTCCATGCAAATCAAGCAAAGTAACTATACAAAATTTATTGCCTTTTTTAGAAATCTTTTCATTGATATGTTCTACTTTGCCGACTAAAAGTGCTTGAGAGCCATTGACAAGCTCTTCTATCTCGGAACTTAGAGTGTAATTTATCCCATCCAATTGTGCGCGATATTTATCGAGCGGATGACCTGATATATAAAAACCTAAAGTTTCTTTTTCCATTTGTAACACATAAAGAGGTTCATATTCGTCCATATTGAATAATTCTATGTTAATCTGTATCATATCCTCCTCTTCGCCAAAAAGAGAGCCGATAGACATCTTCTTAGCCTGTGTTGCCTTAGCTGAAGCATCTAAAATTTCTTCGATTTGGCTAAGCATTGCCTGCCTAGAATATCCAAGCACATCCAAAGCACCTGATTTTATAAGTGCTTCTATAACCCTTTTGTTAACTTTTGATGTATCGATTCTAGCTATAAAATCTTCCAAAGACTCAAAATTACCCTTTGTTCTTTCCTCCAAAATAGAATTGACTGCAACATCCCCTACTCCTTTAATTGCACCAAGACCGAACAAGATCACATCGTTGCCATCAATATTATCGGCTACAAATACCAAATCCGAACGATTTATATCTGGTGCAACCAAAGTTATGTTCATTCTTTTTAACTCTTCAGCATATTTTACGATCTTATCAGTATTATCTTTTTCAAGTGTCAACAATGCAGCCATAAACTCTGTAGGATAAAAACATTTTAAATATGAAGTATAAAAAGTTATCATGGCATATGCTGCAGAATGAGATTTATTAAACCCATACCCTGCAAATTTTACGATAAGATCAAAAAGCTCTACAGCTTTTGTTCTATTAAATCCTTTTTGTTCTGCCCCATTAGCAAAGTCGGCTTGAAGCTTATCCATCTCTTCTTTGATTTTTTTACCCATAGCACGACGTACAAGGTCAGCACCTCCCAATGAAAACCCGCCTATCGTTTGTACGATCTGCATAACTTGTTCTTGATAAACTATGACGCCATATGTCGGTTTTAATATTGGTTCCAGTTCCTCAAACATATATGTAATGTTTGCTCTACCATGTTTTCTCTCTACAAAATCATCCAACATGCCTGATTCCATAGGACCTGGCCTATACAGCGCCAACATCGCAACTACATCCTCAAACCCAGATGGTTTTAGTTTTTTTGCCAGATCTTGCATACCTGTTGATTCTATTTGAAACAATCCAAGTGTTTGACCGGTGCTTATATAATCATATACCTGTTTATTATTTATATCTTCTGTTTCAAAAATTATTTTTTTTCCATATCTTTTTTCTACTAATTTTTTTGCTTCTTCAATGACAGTTAAAGTTTTTAAACCCAAAAAGTCAAATTTTATAAGATCGACATCTTCAATATATTTGCCACTGTATTGAGTAGCAACCGTATCCATTCCTGTAGGTTTAAAAAGCGGCGTTTTTAGCCATAATGGTTCATTTGATATTACTACTCCTGCTGCGTGAGTACCGGCATTTCGATTCAACCCTTCAAGTGCTTTTGCAAACTCCCAAACTTGAGCTGATTTCTCGTCGTCGGCAATTAATTCTGCGATCTTTGGTTCTTTTTTGTATGAATTTTCAAGATCAATACCTAATTCATCTGGGATAAGCTTCGCAAAAGCATCTGCTTTAGCGTATGGCATATCCAAAACCCTTGCAACATCACGAATAACACCTTTGGCCAAAAGTTTACCGAATGTAATGATTTGGGCAACGTTTGTTCTGCCATACTTATCCACTACATAATCTATGATCTCCTGGCGTCTTGCTTGACAGAAATCCATATCAATATCCGGCATTGATATGCGTTCAGGATTAAGAAATCTCTCAAAAAGCAATCCGTAAGGTATCGGGTCAATATCGGTAATTTTAAGAGCATAAGCCACAAGCGAACCAGCCGCACTTCCTCTACCTGGGCCTACTGGAATATTCATTTCCTTGGCAGCTCTCACAAAATCCCAAACAATAAGCATATACCCAGGGAATTTCATCGAATTTATTATCTCTATCTCATCAGCCAAACGCTTTTTGTATACTTCATGTTGCTCAACATTTATATATTTTAAACGATTTTCTAAGCCTTTTTGCGCTTCAAATGCAAATAGTATTTTGTCGTTTTCCAAAGAATATTCTTCATTTGGAAAAGGAAGTTCTATGCCATGGATCGATGAGCGCTCTCGACAAAATTTAAAATTTGGCGGTGTGGGATTGCCCAATTGTATTTCAAGATTACATTTATCTACTATCTCTTGAGTATTGATGATAGCTTCAGGAATATCTGCAAAAAGATTAGCCATTTCTCTAGGTGATTTGATATAGAATTCATGAACGGAATGTCTTAGTCTATTTGGGTCATCATAGAGTTTATTCATAGCAATACACATAAATGCTTCATGCGCATTTGCATCTTCTTGTTTATTGTAGTGAGTATCGTTTGTAGCAATAATTTTTATGCTCAATTCTTTTGATATTTGAATAATTTGCGCATCAATACGATACTGATCACTTATACCATGACGCATAAGTTCAAGATAAAAATCTTCACCAAAAATCTCTTTATATTCTAAAGCAATTCTTTTAGCTTCTTCGTACCCTTTTGCACCAAAACTTACATTTCTTTCGTTTTGATTTAGATGCCAATTTATCTCACCTTGCAAACAAGCACTAGAACATATTAGCCCTTCACTATGTTCTTTTAGTAATTTTTTATTAATACGTGGATAATAATAAAATCCATCCATATATGCTTTAGAGCTCAAATACATTAGATTTTTATAGCCGATCTCATTTTTCGCATACAGGCACATATGAAATCTTTGCCTTATGCTCTTATCATCAATGCTATCTTGGTTGTGTAAATAGCACTCCATTCCTATTATTGGCTTGATACCTTCTTTTTTCATTGTAGTATAAAAATCGATAGCACCGAACATATTCCCATGATCAGTCATAGCAACAGCATTCATGCCAAGATTTTTTATAGTTTTTGCTAACGCTTTTATCTTATTTGCGCCATCAAGCAATGAATATTCGGTATGTAAATGGAGATGTGTAAATTTTGGTTCAGACATAAATAATGTTACCTTAGAAATGATAATGGACTATATCAAAAATGACTTAAAGAAATGATGATAGACTATCGGGCTGTATAAAAATATTTTGTATGATTTAATATTTCATAAACAGAATATACATTGGAATGTTACGATGACTTTGATTTGAGAAGGAGCTAAAATAGTCTATCGACCCATTAAGCTATGCTGGTTTTAAAATCAAATATTTTTGTTAGAAAATAGTAATAAACCTATAGTGAAACATAGATAATAATAAAAATAAAAGTAGAAAATGCTAAACTAATTTAACAAAAACATTTATTGTTTAAGTTTGGAAATATAATTTGCAATTTCTTTTATTGATGAATCATCAAGACCTTTGACCATGTTTTTCATAGCGCCACCCATTCCATATTGATTGAGTATACCACACTTATAACCTTGAATTTTTTTAATCAATGTACCTTCATCTTCACCTGCTATTACTTTGGATTTTTCTAATGCAGATTTTTCGCCATGAGCACCATGACAACTAGCACATTTACTTGCATATATCGATGCACCGTTCGCCATTAAAATAGAAGTAAAAGCTGATAACATAGATATAAAAATTATTTTTTTCATTAAATACCTTAATTAACCTTTCAATTTTACCAAAAAATGCCAGCAGAATACCGATATTGGTATTCTGCAATAAATTAGCAGCTTGGTACGTTTCCTGAATCTGAAGCATATTCATAAGAGAAATCATAAAGATCATTTGTCCATGCATCTTTATAAACAGCAGAAGCTTTAGGGCAGATTTTTTTCAATTCAGCACCAAATTTACCACCATCTTTAATGGCTTCCCATTGGTCTTGAGTATGTTTAGCAGCGAATTTAGCACCGGTCATACCGCATGGAGCTTTAAGATTTTTAGCAAATATTTTTTGACCTTTTGCTACATCAGCCGAAGCTGTAGTAGAAACCATAGTCAATCCAAGCAATGCAGCAGCTGCAACAGTAATAAGTTTTTTCATCGTTATGTCCTTTGTTGTATATTGATAATCGTATTTTAGCATAACAATCGTGAGAGTATTGTGAAAAAAATGCTAACTTAGATATTAAAATTATTTTAACCGCCCAATGACTTTATATTTTTCCCAATAAATATCTATTGCTTTTTTCAATTCATTATCATTGTTTTTGTAATGATAATATACGCCATACTTATTTAAAAATTCGCTTGGCATCACAGAAATGTCTTTTGCTGGATATCTAAAGTAATGATCTAAACCAACTTTCACATTATTTTTTCCACCATATGCAGCAAGATATTGCATAAATATTTTCTCTAAAGAAATAGGCAATGAAGCATGGCATTTTACACAATTTTTATCATAAGCATCTGTTGCATTTAATGACAGTAGTATTGCACACCATAATATAAACATTCTTACCATTTAATGCTCACTATAGTTCCATATTTTGGTCTGGATTTAATTTCAATTTGCATATTATACTCCTCAATAATTTTTTTAACAATACTGAGTCCTATACCAAATCCGCCTTCACTATTATTAAACCTTGCATATCTATCAAATACAAAAGGTATTTTAGTCGTTTCTATACCTATACCGGTGTCACTTACTATTAACATATTTTGTTCGAGAGTTATATAAATTGTACCTTTTCTAGTATTGTATTTTATGGCATTTGAGAGCAGATTATCTATGACTCTTGTCCATTTACGGCGATTAATATAGATATAACTCTCCTCAAGATCAAGAATAAAAGTTATATCTTTTGATTTTGCCAAAATATCAAAACATTCTACGCGACTTTCTATTAAAGACTTGTTTTCTACATTTTCATCATTCTTGTGAATATCGTGTTCTAATGTCAAATATGTTAGATCTTGATATAGTTGTGACACGGTTTTGGCTGCTATATTGATCCGATTGATCTTTTTTTTATTATCATTGGTTATTGAAGTCATATCTATCATTTCTATATTTGCCAAAATTGCACTTAACGGAGTATTTAATTCATGTGTAGTATCTTTTATAAATCTATCAAGTAATAATATGGAAGATCTCATAGGATCTAAAAAAAGATTTGCAATATAAAAACCAATTATAGTAAATAGGATAATGGCAATTCCACCAAAAATAAAGATATTTTGCCAAGCTTCATCTTTCCATTGTCCATCATCAGGAATTTCTAAAATAAGATATTTAGCCCCAAGATAGTATTCGTACAATGTTTTTATAAAATGTATCTTGTTATCGTCTGTTATATACATATCTTTATTGAAATCTATATCATTACTATCAATAAGTGAAAATATTTTGACATATTCCAAATCATAAATAGCGCTTTTAAATCTCGGGTCTCTAGGATATATATTATGAGCAGGAAATGAATCATGAAGTATTTTTAATTTTTTAATTTGTTCGTATGCATAATCAGAAAGCATATCTCTTTTGCTCAAGAACATAGTTTTTTCTTGATTTTGATAATAGAAAAGTGAGATTAATACGATAATACTCATCATCATAAGAATATAAAGTGTCAGAAATCTAAATAAAGATTTTTTTTCACTCGCAAGTAATGAATTTGTAGCCTTGCTTTTTAATGCTTGCAATACAATCCTTCCCAATTATTTTTCTAAGATTTTTAATATATGTTCTAAGAGCAGTATCGCTTGGCTCTTCATCGTAATCCCATAAATATTCATAAATTCTTTCATGAGATAATATTTCCCCGATATGCTGCATAAATAGCTTTAAAAGCTTGGCTTCTTTATTTCCAAGATATGTATGTACTCCGTTTATTATCAAATCATTATTGTCAATATTATATTCGATTTTATTTGCAATATGCAAAGTAGTTTTAACCTCATGATAAAACTCTCTTCTTAGAAGTGTTTCTATTCGAATAAAAAGTTCTTTAAGTTCGAATGGTTTTCTTATATAATCATCACAACCGCTTTTAAAGCCTATTTCCAGATCATCCGTGCTGTTAAGTGATGTAATAAAAATAGCAGGTGCAACTACATTATTTTCCCTAGCTTCTTTTAATAGTACAAATCCATTTTTTAGAGGTATATTTACATCCAAAAGCAATAAATCATATCTGGTTTCATATAATTTATCTTGCGCTTCTTCTCCATCAAATACAGCATCTACATAATAGCCTTTTGATTCTAAAAAATCCATAATAGTATTATTGAGATTGCTATCATCTTCAACTAATAATATTCTGATTTTACGTGTTTTATCCATAAATGCCTTTGCTAAGTTATATAATTTATTATATCGTATTTGTAATGAAAAATTATTTTATCTAATTATTTTAATATTTTTAAAGGAAGTTTATTGGCATTTATAACAAATAAGGGTTTTAATGATAATGCTTTGCGTTGTGTTGAATAGATTAAAAAGTGAAGATTATCTATTTTGTAATGAACTAAATATCACAAATAATCTATCTAATTTTTGTTATGGACAGAAACTGGATAGATTATTATATGATAAAATAAAATGTATTTAAAGTTTTGGGCCCGCAGATGCGTAATCAAACTCTCCGCCATTGTCATCATATCTATGGAAGTTTTCTATAAACATATTGGCAAGTTTTTTTAACATTGCATCATATTCTTCTTTATTTTCCCAAGTATTGCGAGGATTTAGGACACTAGTATCTACACCTGGTAATGCTTTTGGTATAGCCAAATCGAAGATATCTAATGAATCAAACTCTGCATTCAATATATTTCCATTTAAAATAGCATCTATGCAAGCTCTTGTATTTTTAATACTCATTCTTTTGCCGGCGCCATAAGATCCACCAGTCCAACCGGTGTTTAGCAGATAAACATTAACACCGTGGTCATCAATTTTTTCTCCAAGCAACTTAGCATATCTAGTAGGATGGAGCGGCAGAAATGCTTCTCCAAAACAAGCAGAAAAAGTAGCTACTGGTTCTTTAATACCTCGTTCGGTTCCTGCTACTTTGGCTGTGTAGCCGCTAAGAAAATAGTACATTGCCTGTTCTTTAGTAAGTTTACTTACAGGAGGCAATACCCCAAATGCATCCGCGGTTAAAAATATTATATTATTAGGATGTCCGGCTTGTAGATTTTCTTGGTAGTTTTCTATGTGTTCAATAGGATATGATACTCTAGTGTTTTCCGTTTTGCTATCATCGCTATAATCGATAATTCCGTTGTTATTGCATACCACATTTTCCAAAAGAGCATTTTTACGTATTGCAGCGTAAATCTCCGGCTCACTTGAAGGATCTAAATTTATAACCTTCGCGTAACATCCACCTTCAAAGTTAAATACACCGCTTTCATCCCATCCATGTTCATCATCTCCGATTAATGCGCGGTGTGGATCTGTTGATAGCGTTGTTTTTCCTGTGCCAGAGAGCCCAAAAAATAGACATACATCACCTTTTTCACCAACATTTGCCGAGCAATGCATAGAGAGTTTTCCCTCCAATGGGAGCCAATAGTTCATCATGGAGAATATACCTTTTTTCATCTCTCCACCATACCAAGTGCCACCGATTATAGAGATATTGTCTTCTATATTAAAAATAATGAAAACATCAGAATTCAATCCTTGTTCTTTGTATTTTTCATTGACTGTTTTACAGGCATTGAAAACTACAAAGTCTGGCTCAAAATCTTTCAATTCATCTTCGGTCGGACGAATAAACATATTTTTCACAAAATGTGCTTGCCATGCAACTTCTGATATAAATCTAATTTTTTTACGACTTTGAAGACTCGCACCGGCATATACATCCATAATATAAATGGATTTGCCCGATAATTGTTCTTTGCTGAGCTCTAACAATTCATCATAGATTTCTTTTTTAATCGGTTTATTTACATCGCCCCAAGCAATTTCATACTCTGATGGTGGTTGTTTGACAAAATATTTGTCTTTTGGACTTCTGCCGGTAAAAATACCTGTATCACACATAGCTGTTCCATTTTCTGAAAGCTTGCATTCCGATTGATTTATTTCGTGCATTTGCAATGTATCATAATCTAAATTATAGTATACATTTTTAATGTCTTTTAGCCCTAATTTATCAAGCCCCACTGGTAACTTGGTGTCCATATTTTCCTCTTTTTAAAAAATCACGAAGAAGTAAAAAATATTTTAAAATTTTACTTCAAAAACTCTATTTTATCCTATTAACTGCCTTATGCAATATAATGACTATTCCAAAGAAGCTAAAAGCTGACCATCTTGAACAGCATCATTTAATGCGACATCAATAGAAGCGATCACACCGTCTTTTGGAGCAACGATATCGATTTCCATTTTCATGGCTTCGAGTATCATAATTTTTTGTCCCTCAGTTACGCTATCTCCAACTTTAACCAAGATTTGCCATACGTTGCCAGGTGTTTGAGAATTTATTTTAACACTACCCGCTGCACTACTGCTAGCAGCAACCGGTGCTGTTGTTTCGGCAGTTTTTGAAACTTCTTTGATCTGAATGTCAGCATTGCCCTCTGCTACTTGTACGCTATATTTTTTGCCGTCAACCATGACTGTGTAATTACCGCTCATATCTTCTCCCTGTGTAGTTGTATATTTACCTTTTCTGACCATTAATGGCCCTTCACCTTTAAGGAAGGCTATACCTTTTTTGTCACATGATGCTGCTATAAATATATTTTCATCTGTGACTTTAAGACCCTCTTCATTAAGCACATTTGTCCAATATGCTATTGATTTGGTTTCGTCTTTATCTGCAATATCCAAAGGATTTTCAGTTGTAGGCTCAAGTTTCAATTGCTCACTTGCTAGTTTTATGATCTCACTGTCAGCAGGTACTGGAGTTTTACCAAAATATCCCAATACCATACGGCCATATCCAGGAGCAATTTGTTTCCATGGACCAAACATTACATTTGCGTAAGCTTGTTGCCAATAAAACTGGCTAACAGGAGTTACAGAAGTACCATATCCGCCTCTTTCAACTACTTCTTTCATAGCTAATATTACTTCATCGAATTTATCAAGATTTCCGGCATCTCTCATCATTTGAGTATTAGCAGTCAAGGCACCGCCTGGCATAGGAGAAAATGGAATAATTGGAGAAACCTGAGTAGCTTCAGGTGGTATCATATAATCTTTGAGGCAATCTTTCAAAGTTTCTTCATATTTTAGAATTTTTAGAACATCTAAATCACCGAGGTTATAATCTGAACCTTTTGTAGCATGTATCATTGTAAGAATATCAGGTTGACTTGTTCCACCACTCACGGGAGATGCAGCCAAATCTATACCGTTTGCACCTGCTTCAAGAGCTGCAAGATAAGAAGCTACGCTTACTCCGGCGGTTTCATGTGTATGGAATCTAAGATGTACGCTTTCACCTAAAAGTTTTCTAGCCATAGCTATTGTTTCAAAAACTTTGTGCGGATTTGATGTGCCGCTTGCATCTTTAAAACAAACGCTATCAAAACTCATACCACTATCCAAGATATTGCGTAATGTTTTTTCATAAAAAACCACATCGTGTGCACCGTTACATCCAGGAGGCAAATCCATAATAGTAACTACTGCTTCATGGTTCATGTTATATTTTTTGATACATTCGGCACTATATATAAGATTATTAACATCATTAAGCGCGTCAAAATTTCTTACTGTTGAAGTACCATGTTTTGCAAACATTTTAGCAAATAGATCGATCATCTCTCTGCTGCCTGTATCAAGCATAACGGTATTTATACCGCGAGAAAGTACTTGTAAATTTGCCTTAGGGCCAACTACTTCTCTAAATTTATCCATCATGTCAAACGCATTTTCTCTCAAATAAAAGAAAAGTGATTGAAATCTTGCTCCACCGCCGAATTCAAAATGATTAATTCCTGCTTTTTTGGCAGCTTCTACTGCTGGAAGAAAATCTTCCATAAGCACACGACCTCCAAAAACGGATTGAAATCCGTCTCTAAAGGTTGTGTCCATAATATCAATATACTTTTTAGCCATCCCCGATACCTTTGACCTTTTTTTGTAATAAACATCTCTTTTTCTGAGTGTTTTGTACTAAAATATCCCTATTGATATTTTGTACGTGATTGTAAACTACTTTTACTTACTATAAGTTAAAAAGAAATTCTATCTTCGCTTTTTACGGCGATTTTGTTTGTTTATAACGGTTTGCTCGTTGTTATAACTTGCCATTAGATCTTGTACCTCTGTTTCATCAAAACCAATAGTTCCGCCAAATGCACCAGATTCTCTTGTTAAATAATAACTTAAAAGTTTTTCTAGAATCAAATCTTTATCATTTAATATATAAGATTCTGTGAAAATTTTTGCATCTTGAGTTATATTAATAGAATTTATCTTTGTCATAATAGCTTCATAATCATCATGTTGCAAAGCATAGCTATTTTCTATAGTAGCCAATTTCATCTCTGCCCCTACTTCTTTTCGAATACGTTGAAGCTCTTTAAATTCTTCAGTAGAAACCAAAGTAATAGCCTGACCGCTTTTACCTGCTCTGCCGGTACGACCTATACGATGAACATAACTTTGAGGATCAAAAGGTATATGGTAATTAAATACATGACTTACACCCTTCACATCAAGCCCTCTAGCAGCTACATCTGTGGCTATCATTATCTTAACTTCACCTCTGCGATATGCTTTTATGACAGCATCTCTCTCGTCTTGTTCCATATCTCCATGCAAACCTTTGGCACTGAAACCAAGTGCTTGTAAATGTTCGCTTAATCTATCTACTTCTCTTTTCATACGGCAAAATATTATGCATTTCTCTGTATCTTCTGTTTCCAATAGTTTAACTATAGCCTCATCTCTTTGATTTTCTTCTATTACGTAATATCGTTGTTCAATTATATTATTAACTGTTTCAGCTTCATTAACTACTGAGACAAATTCCGGATGGTAAAGTATATTCTCTGCCAAATCTTTTATAGGTTCTGGCATGGTAGCAGAAAACAAAAGTGTTTGTCTGTTTTGAGGTATATATTCAAAAATTTCTTTAATATCATCCAAAAAACCCATATCTAACATTTCATCTGCTTCATCAAGAACTACAATTTCTGGATTAAAAGTATCAATTTTACCTTTTTTATACAAATCTTTTAATCGTCCTGGCGTTGCTACAACTATCTGAACACCTTTGTGAATAAGAGCTATTTGTCTACCATATCCTACTCCGCCATAAACAGTCAAAGTACGAATGCCGGCAAATCGGCCAAGATGATAGAGCTCATCACTTACTTGAGTAGCGAGCTCTCTAGTGGGTGTAATTATCAAGGCTCTCTCACAGCTACCCTTGGCTATCTTATCCAAAATCGGCAAACCAAACGCTGCTGTTTTACCTGTACCTGTATGGGCTTGACCAACCATATCCTTTCCATTTTCTATGATAGGAATAGCCATCTCTTGAATAGGACTTGGTTCACTAAAACCAGCTATTCTAACACCCTTTGCAATATCTGGGTGAAAATTAAATTCATTAAAATTCATTCATTACCTTTCAAGTTCAACTTTTTGAACTTAATAAAACCCCAATTAATGGGGCTTAATAAATTCAAGATCTAAATTAATGTTGTATTACAAAAAACCAAAATGATAAACCGACAATAATACGATATATACCAAAAACCACAAATGTATGACGTGTAAGAAATTGCATCATCCATTTTACTGTAATAAGAGCCACTACAAATGCCGCTATAAACCCTATAGCTACCAAAGAATAATCTTCGACTACCATTGTGGTTCTATTTTTATAAAGATCATATGCCGTTGCCACGAACATTGTTGGGATTGCGAGCAAAAATGAAAATTCGGCCGCACTCTTGCGTGAAAGTCCGGCAAAAATACCTCCAAGCATAGTCATTCCTGATCTGCTAGTACCTGGGATCATTGATATGCTTTGGAATAATCCTATCATTAACGATTCTTTTATTGTAAGACCCTCAACTGTCTTGTCTTTCGAATCATCGCGATTACGATGGAGATATTCTACGATCAAAAATACAATACCACCAAGAACAAGCATCACAGCTACTGTTTCTATGCCGAATAACGATTTTATTGTTTTATAAAATAAAAATCCAAATATCGCAGTAGGTAAAAAAGCTACACCGATTTTGAGCCATAATGATCTATCTACCAATAGTTTTTGGGCAAATAAAAATAATACCGCCAATATGCTACCTAATTGTATGGAAACCTCGAATGCTTTTTGAGCATCTGTTTGCTTGAGCCCTAAAAGATCTGAAACTAATATTAAATGTCCTGTACTAGATATCGGCAAAAACTCGGTTAAGCCTTCTAGTGTGCCTAGGATTAGTGCGTCTATAATTGTCATTCAAATTCCTATATTTAATTTAGCGAGGTCTTCTGAAAAAAATAATAAATATTTCAGATTTTGCCTAGGCAAAATAATTTACTTCATATTTGCAAAGTAACTATTTTCTTTTGCCAAAAGTATTTCCGGTGTACCGCTATCTATAAGCTCACCATGCTCGAGTACAAAAATCATATCGGCATTCTGTATCGTACTAAGCCTGTGTGCAATAGTGATAACAGTTTTTTGTGCCAAAAACTTTGAAAGTGCTTTAAACAATCTTACCTCAGTATGAGTATCAAGCGCTGAAGTTGATTCATCAAATATAACTACTTTTGGATTGCTAAGAATCATTCTGGCAATTGCAATTCTTTGTCTTTGCCCGCCACTTAGTTTGATACCGTCTCGTCCTACCTTAGTATCTAAGCCATTTTCGAGCTTAGCTACCACATCATCTAATTGAGCAATGGTAAGTGCTTGATGAATTTCTTCATCACTATAAGATTTTCCCAATGTCAAATTAAAGCGTATTGTATCATGAAAGAGTTTAGGATGTTGCAATATAAGATGTATATTTTCTCGTATAGTTGACAAAGCTATATTTTCGCTTGACTCGCCATCATAAAAAATCTCTCCTTTGTCGACATGATAAAACCCAACGATCAAATTTGCCAATGTTGTTTTGCCGCTGCCGCTGGCACCAACTATGGCTATCTTTTGTCCTGCTTTAAATTCCATATTGATATTTTTTAATATCTCTTTACCTTCTTTATAAGAAAATGAAACATCTTTAAGCTCAATACCTATACTTTCTTTGTCGTCAAAAGGATCTTTTTGATTTGGGATAAGTCGTTCCTGCTCCATCAAAAAAATGCTATTTATGCGTCCGCAAGCCGCTTTTGCAGTAGATAGTGCGTATTGAAAATTTATAATATCTTGAGTAGGCCCTACCATTACCCACAGATAAGAGAAAATCGCGAGCATCAGCCCAACACTAAGATCACTATATGCA
The DNA here is from genome assembly GCA_028715055.1 of Sulfurovaceae bacterium. GTDB lineage: Bacteria > Campylobacterota > Campylobacteria > Campylobacterales > Sulfurovaceae > BN30871. The sequence goes on along the minus strand of JAQTLE010000002.1, from coordinate 114,570 downwards.
ACGGCCAAAATGCTTACCGCTCTAAATACTTCATATCCATTTAAAAACAAAAGATAAGACCACTTCATTGCCACTTCGCTCTTATATCCGTATGCGATCGCATAGTTTTTAAGCTCGTCTGCCTTGATTATGGTTTTGTCAAAAAAATACTCTTCTTTGTTTGTGGCTTTTATCTGATGAAAAAGCTCCAAAGTTTCTGAGAGAGTGCCTTGGAATTCCTCTATGGCTCTATTTTCTTCTTTTTTGAGCGATCCGATATTGCGCGAGAGTTTGGCTGTAAAAAATACTACTATAGGATTTGTTATTAGTATAAAAAGAGCCAATTGCCAATGGATCCACAATAATATTATACTTGAAAATAAAAGCGTAAGTACAGCAATAACAAGCTTGCTAATAGTAGTACTTATAAATCCGTCTATTGTTTCAATATCTGTAACCAGCTTGGATGTAATAGAGCCGACGCTAAAATTCTCATATTCCTTTAACGAAACCAATTTTAAATGATCCAAAAGAACTACGCGAAGCTTGTAACTTATTTGTTTTGATATTGTTGTAAAAATCTTTGATTGCAATATGCCTAACATGGCTGATGATAATCGCAACAATATAATTACGACCAAAATGCTCAACACATATCCACTTACACTCATATCTCCTAGCAATTTGGATACTAAAAGCGTTAGCCTAGGTTTTTTATGTAATAATAATTCATCAACCAAAAGCGGGATAAAAAGAGGGATGACCGAGACAAGCAAAGTAGTAAGAATGGCTACTACCTGTCCCCAAAAAAGTAATTTTTTAAATTTAAATATATCTCTAAAAAGTGTAGAAATATTACATAATGTCATAGCGAATCAACTATATCCAAAACATGGGTTAGATCCCTCTCATCTATAGAATGAGAAGCGGCTTCCTTTAATATAGGTTTAGCACAAAATGCTATACGGGTACCGGCATGGGCAAACATGCTTAGATCATTTGCACCGTCTCCAACAGCTACAGTATTTTCTACGCTTACACCAAGTAGATCTTGAAGTCTTAACAGCATATCCCCTTTAGAAGAGCCAAACATCATTTCTCCTCCTACTTTACCTGTAAGGATTCCGTCTTCATGATGTAAAGTATTTGAAAAATCAGCATCTAGCCCAAGTATATTTGCTGCATGTGCAGTAGCATTACGAAATCCCCCAGAAAAGCATACTACCTTATATCCTCTGCTTTTGAGCCCATTTACGCACTCTACAGCTCCATTAACAAGCGGCAACGACATACATATCTCATCTACTTTGCTTTTAGGGAGTCCTTTTAGCAGGGCTACTCTTTTGACCAATGAAGCAAAAAAATCTAATCTTCCTTCCATAGCTTCATGAGTGATGGCCGCCACTTCAGCTTCAAACCCAAGTTCGCGTGCGAGGAAATCTATCGTCTCCCCATCCATCAGTGTAGAATCAAAATCAAAAACAGCCAATTTCACATAATACCTTTTATATAGTTTTTCAAGCATAATTAAGCTAAAATTATATCAAATTATTGCTAATAAGATAGAGCTCTATGCTGCTTTTTAAAAAGCTTTTAGTGATGTCGATATAACCGGCAAAGCAATCCATGATCTGATCTTAAATAGTAAAAACCAAAATAAAGAATTAATATATGTTGTTTGATACCTTTTGTGCTACCTTATGCAGCCCTAAACCTTTTATCACAGTAGAAGTCACTCCTCCTCATGGAGGTTCAATTGATAATATTATAGGTCAAATTGAAGAATTTGACCTGCATAATAAAATTAGCGGTTTTGTTACTACGGATAATCCTCTAGCCAAGCTCAAAATGGACACCGTGCTAGCTGCTATCAAGCTTCAGCAAAAGTTCAATAAACCTGTAATTGCCACCATGAGCATGAGAGACAAAAATAAACTCTCACTACAATCAACATTACTTGGAGCTAATGATTTTGATATCAGATGCATATTGGCTCTGACGGGAGATCCTGCGAAGTATTCTGACCAGCCGGAAGTAAAAGGCGTATTGGAGAGAGATTCTACTCTGCTGCTAAGTATCATACACCATCTAAATAGCGGTACTGATTACAGCAAAAAGCCTCTACGCCCATCTACGAAACCTATCTATCCGTTTGCGGTAAGCAATGCACATGCCAAAGACCCAAAAACCCTTCAAAAACGAATGGTAAAGAAGCTTGATTATGGTGCTAGGGCTATCATAACTCAACCGGTATATGATGTTGATAATGCCAAGCTATTGCTAGAACTTTTTGAAAATGCAAAAAAGGAAAGTATCCGTCATACTGCCAAAGAAGCTCAGCTCATACTCGGACAATTTCCTGTCGTGAGTGCCAAAACGGCTAATTTCATAGACGAACATGTACCTGGCATCTCTGTGCCAAAGGCTATAATCGATGAAATGAACCTAGCCAGCATGGATGGAAGCGAGAGAGAACATGAAGTAGGATTTGGACTATCAAAAGTAGTCTATGATGCCGTGATGGCATTGCACCCGAAAGTTCACTTGATGACGCATAATAGATTTGATCTGTGCAGTGAATTGATAGGGTAAATTTTGTAAATTTTTTTATTAAGCACCTTGATTATACAAAATTTATATTCTAAAAACAAAATATTATACCAATGTCAACGCCTTGCGGCAAGCTTCTCTATGTTCTTTTGGGATGTATTTGAATATTTTTCCATACTGCTTGGCTGCAGCTACACAGATCTCTTCGCTTCTGCGAGATTTGGGTACAAATTCCAGAGCCAAACCATTATTTTTAACTGCTGCTAGACAAACTTCGGGAGTCTTTGAAGATTTTGGTGCATATTCAAGCAAATTACCGTCTTGAGTCACTGCGGCCAAACAAACAACAGGAACTCTATATTCATTATCTAGATCCAAAAAAACCCAATGATTTTTCTTGACCGCTTCAGTGCATAATATGTCGCTTTTAAATACTTTGGGCACATAATGTAAGGCTATGGCATTTTGCTTTACTGCATCCAGACAAACAGAAGCGCTTTTGAGAAGTTTGGGCACATACTTTAATGCCAAACCATTTTGCTTAACTGCTTCTATGCAGATCTCTTTTGTTCTTAAGGATTTTGGTATATATTTAAGAGCTAGCCCGATTTGTTTGACTGCAGACAGATACAATGATCCATCTTTTATTTTGGTATATGCTACGGCTAAACCATCTTGCTCAACTGCCGCTTTGGACAACTTTTCGGTTCTCAAAGATTTTGGTACAAATTCTAGCGCCAAACCATTTTGTTTGACAGCCTCAAGACACAACATCTCGTTTTTAAACTTTTTTGGCACAAATTCGATTGCCAAACCATTTTGTTTGACAGCCTCAAGACATAACATCTCGTTTTTAAACTTTTTTGGCACAAATTCGATTGCTAAACCATCCTGTTTTACTGCGGCCAGGCAAATAATATCGTTTTTCATATCTTTTGGAACATATTCCAATGCCAAACCATCTTTTTTTACTGCTTCTATAATGACTTCATAGACAAGCAGTGATTCTGGAATTTTTTTTAATGATAAACCATCGTTTTTGATGGATGACAATGCTTTTTCTACTGTATTGATCTTCACTTTGTTTATCCTTATAAGATAATTTGAAAAATAGTTAACAAATTATTATATCATCAATTGATAACATAACGAATACAAAATAAAAAATATTTAATTATTTAATGAAGGTTCACAAAAACGATATCGCCGTTTTTTACTATTGCGATCTCTTTTTGACATGCAAGAGATGGCAATGATATATATTTGCCTAATTTCATAGCTTGATGAAAATGGCCTTCAATAATAAGATCCGCATCTTTGTAATGACTCATGATCGCTTCTGCCTTTTTTCCAAAATCTGGCATCTTGCGGCAAATTGTTTTTGTGGATAATCTGCCGGTTTGGTAATTTATGATATTTTTTTGAAAAGGTTTTAAGATATTTAATGTAAATTTGTTTCTGAGCAGCTTGCAATATGCGCCATATCCAAATCCTGTTTGGTACTTATCGCCATGAGATAGTGATGCTTTTTTATTCCCGAGTTTCATGGTTATTGGCTGTTCATCTCTAGAATATACCGTCATGTCCGGAAACACATTTTTAAGACAAAAGTCGTGATTGCCCTCAAAGTAATGTATTTCTATTTTATGCGATAATTTTTGGAGTAATGATATGGCTTTATAGGAAAATGATTGAATATATTTATTGTGCCCAAATAACAGATCAAAAATATCACCCATTAAAAAAAGCTGCGGAGTAATTATTTCACCGATTTCGATCTTGTGCAAAAGATGCATAAATTCATGCCCATGATGCGGATAATGCGCATCGGCCACAAATAATGCACCTTCTTTTATTTCGACCATATCGATTTTATGGAACATAAGCCAATCTTGGCAATCCGGCACTCTCATCTAACCCGCACATAATGTTTGCAGCAGCCAATGCTTGTGAGCTTGCGCCACGAAGAAGATTGTCTATGCTGCTGCTTACAAAAAGCGCATTACCCTCTCTGGCTGCAAAAATATCACAAAAATGTGTGCCTGATACGCTTTTAGTATCTACCGGCTTTTCTCTAATACGGATAAAAGGTTCATTTGCATAATGTTTTTTGAGTACTTCAAGCGGATCTATGTCGTTTTTGAGTGTTGCATATACGCTTACTAGCTCACCTCTAGTCATAGGAACTAGATGGGGAACAAAATGCACATTCATTTTGACGTTATGAATATCCTCGATCTTTTCTGCAATTTCTGGCGCATGACGATGTTTGAGTGGATTATACGCAAATATATTATCATTAATACTCACAAAATGGGTGGTTTCCGTACAATTCTTGCCTGCTCCGCTCACTCCTGATTTGGCATCCACAAACAATGGCGCATTTGTATCTATATGCGGTATAAAAGGCAATATGCCAAGCAAAGTAGCCGTAGGATAACATCCAGGGCTTGCTACAAGTTTGGCATTTTTTATATCTTCGCGATAATGTTCTATAAGTCCATATACACCTTTATGAGCGTTTGGAGCATCTTCATGAGCGCAATAATGTTTTTCATAAGTTTCTTGCAGCAGGCGATAATCTGCTGAGAGATCAACCACTTTGATGTAGCTATCCCAAAGATCTTTGGCAAACCCCATAGATGCTTTATGCGGCAGAGCTAGAAATACCACATCGCAATGGGCTTTTATCCCCTCAACAGAAGCTTTTTCTACATCCATTGTAATTACATCTTGCAATGCAGGGTGTATGGATTCTACCATAGTATCACCAGTGGTGGTAGCCAAGTATGTAAGATAAAAAAATGGGTGATTCAAAATAAGCTTGATAAGCTCCAAACCAGTATAGCCGCTTACTCCTACAATTCCTACTCTCATTATTTTTCCTTGATGCAAATCTCTTCATAACATACTGTCGTTATTTCATAGCATTTTTGACCATTAGGCAGCAACACTTCTATCTCGTCACCTTCTTCTTTGCCCATGAGTGCCTTTGCCAGAGGAGAAAAAAGAGATATTAGTCCATGCGTCGGATTGGATTCTTGGGTGCCTACAATGGTATATTTAATCACATTGTCATTGTCTTGATCCACAAGTTTCACAGTAGATCCAAAACAGACTCTGGTATGGCTTAGAGTTGATGGATCTATGATATGAGCACGAGAGAGCAGATCGCCAACTTCTATAATGCGAGCCTCCATAAGCCCTTGCTTCTCTTTGGCAGCATGATACTCTGCATTTTCTTTTAGATCTCCCAAAGCTCTAGCTTCATCTATAACTCTAGCTATTTCATTTCTTTCTACTGTTTTGAGATGTTCTAGTTCTTTAGTTAACTTTGTATATGTAGCATGAAGCATTGGTTCTTTTTGCACTATAGTTCCTTGGATTAATTTATTGTATTATACCAAAAAGGCTATAATAGCATTTGAATTTTTACAAAGAGATATAATGAAACACATACTTGTTACCAATGATGACGGTTTTGAATCCAAAGGATTGCATGAATTAGTTGAGGCATTAAGACCTTTGGGTAGAGTTACGGTAGTAGCTCCTACTGTTGAAAAATCTGCTTGCGGACACTCTCTTACGCTCACTAGACCTCTTAGGTTTGTTGAAATTGAGGAGGATTTTTTCAAGCTTGATGATGGCACACCAACTGATTGCATATTTTTGGCGCTCAATAAATTATTTAATGAAAATAGCAAACCGGATCTTATCATCTCAGGCATAAATAAGGGTTCAAACATGGGAGAGGATATTACCTATTCCGGTACTGCTGCAGCTGCAATGGAAGCTGTATTGCAAGGTATTCCGGCAATCGCCATATCTCAGGTGTGTCATGGTCAATGTCAAAATATAGATGACTTTGGATACGAATTGGCCAAAGACAGTGTTGTCAAATTGGCAAAGCGTATCTTAGAAGATGGTTTTCCCATAGGACCTAGAAAATTTCTAAATGTTAATATACCCCCGATATCTTCAGAAGTATGCAATGGATTTATGATAACCCGTGCTGGCAAAAGATTATACGGAAATGATGCAGAAGTTCACAAAAATCCAAGAGGCTTAGAACATTATTGGATAGGTTTACCAAGGCTTGATTGGGAACAAACAGAAGGTGAAATAACGGATTTTGACGCTATAGATCAAGGATATGTATCCATCACTCCTGTTCATCTGGATATGACAAGCCATATAGATATTGATGCATTAAAGCAGTGGCTATGAGATTTGACAGATGCCGTATGCTTTTTGGAGAAGGCGGATTTGCTAAACTTCAAAAAGCCTCAGTACTAATATTAGGAGCCGGAGGCGTAGGAAGTTATGCACTTGACTGTCTATATCGCAGTGGCATAAAGCATATTACCGTAATAGATTATGATATCTATGAAGAAAGTAATAAAAATAGACAAATAGGTTCCGAAGCGGTCGGAGAATTTAAAACCAAAAGACTAGAAGAGTTGTATCCCGGCATTAAAACCATAAATCAAAAAATGGATATTGCATGGGTAAAAGATTTTGATTTTACTCCTTATGATATAGTTATAGATTCTTGTGATACTACAAAAGTCAAGCTTGAAATAGCAAAAAAATGTTTTCCAAAGCTTATAATGGCCGTAGGTTCTGCTAAGAGATATGATTCCAGTAAAATATCTGTAGCATCTATTTGGAAAACTCAAGGTGAAGCATTAGCAAATAAAATGCGAAGAGAATTAAAAAAAGCTAAGTTCGATCGCAATTTTACGGTTGTATTTTCTACTGAGGAAGCAAAGTGCAAGGATAAAGGATCATGTGTTGCCGTAACCGGAGCATTTGGACTCACGGTTTGTTCTGAAGCGGTCAAAAAGATATTAAATATACCAAAGAAGGGAAGAGTATAAAGCGCAAAAATATTATTTTTTTAGACTGTCTCTGATCTCTCTAAGCAAAAGTATTGTTTCTTCTGGAATATTTTCTTCTTCTGGTGTTGTTTTGATCTTATTGTATGCTTTTATCGCTATAAATATTACAAACCCCACAATAACAAATGAAATAACATCATTTATAAAAGCACCATATTTGATCACAGGCGCTCCTGCTTTTGCAGCAGCGTCTAAAGTAGCATAGCTATTGCCATCAAGCGAAATATATAATTGTACAAAATCAACCTTGCCAAGCAGCATACCGATCGGCGGCATTATGATATTATCAACAAGCGATTTAACCATAGTAGAAAAAGCAGCACCGGTAATAAAACCTACTGCCATATCCAACATATTGCCTTTGATAAGAAACTTTTTAAACTCTTTAAACATACTTCATCCTTTTTAGCAATCAAAATACCCAACTATTATAAAATTTACATAGTTGAATATCGTTCATTAGTTATTGCATTAAAAAAATTTAAGATTTTATCTTTCTTTTAAAGCTTGCCGATAGCGTCAAAAATCCCACTACAACTATAGCAATATAAACCCACTCTGGAATAGGCATTGGATCTCCTGCTGCGTATGAATGTAATCCTGATAGATAATAATTGACTCCAAAATAAGTCATAAGCACAGTACTGTATGCCCATACAGCAGCTACATTATATACAAATAGGCTTTTTAGTTTTGGAATAAATCTCAGATGGATAACTGCTGCATAAATCAATATCGTTACTGCCGCCCAGGTCTCTTTTGGATCCCAACCCCAATATCTTCCCCAGCTTTCATTTGCCCATACTCCACCTAGAAAGTTGCCTATCGTAAATACTGTTAATCCGACAAATAATGACATTTCGGATAGTGCTGACAATTCTTTGATAGATTTATCTATATTTGGCCTGCTATCACTTCTAAAAATAAATAGAATTAGCGTTAGCAATGAAAGTATAAACCCTAATCCAAAGAAACCATCCCCGGAAACTATAAATGCTACATGGATCATCAACCAATAAGATTTAAGTACAGGCACTAGAGGCGTAATCTCTGGATTCATAAAATTCATATGAGCCACACCCATAGTAGCTCCTGCCAACAAAGCCGTAGCAGCAAGAGCAAATATACTTTTGCGGCCTAATAGCAACCCTGCCAACACAGTGGATGCTGCTATGAAGACTACTGATTCATAAGCATTGCTCCATGGGGCATGGCCTGATATATACCATCTGATGCCGAGTCCTGCCAAATGTACAACAAAACCAAGACCTAAAAGTACAACGGCACCTTTCATTATCAAACCAATAGATGACAATGGTCTTATTATGTGTACAAACGCAGCAATTATAAGCAATAGCCCCAAAAGCAAATAATACGGAGCTAGCTTAGAAAACAATCCATAATTATTATATGCTATCTCAAAATCAATATGTGTTGCGCTTGGTATAACTTTTGCTCCAAATAAATTTTGAAATTTTACTATTAAATCTAATGCCTCATTTGCCTTATCCCATTTTCCGCTGCCAATAGCGTTATCTAATTGCCCAAAATAATTTGCTGTGATCATTCTGACCATTTCAGCCTCGTTTGGTGAAAATGTCTTCATGGCATTTACAGGCGAAAACCATGAATTATTAGGATCTTGTGGTTTTGGATATACGCGGAAGAAATCTCCCATATATGTCATATAAGCAACATTAAGCCTTTCATCGACTTTGATCAATTCTTTGTCATATTGATTTTTTTCCAATGGCGGTTTTTGATTGGCCTTTTGTACGGCATCAAAAAGTTTGTATTGCCCCGTTTTATTGAAAAAATCAGTGAATTTGGCATATTTAGCGTCTTCGCTCAAGCCCAAATCTTTTGCAATTTGCGGATGGCTTATTTGTATCATAGAAATAGCTTGAAATTCTTGAGGCTTCAACATCATGCCCAAGAATAATTCATTTGCATTCATACCAAACATAGAGGTTTTACCCGAAATCTTTGATACAACTTCTGTTGCCATTGTATCCATAGGTTTCATTCGACCCTGAGTATCTTGTACTACAAGTCGTTTAAATTTCTCAATATGCTGTTGATCAAATTTTGGAAGAGAAGCATTGATATCATTAGCTTTTAATGGAGTATAGATAACTGCTCCTATCATGACAAGTGCCACACTTAGCTGTTGCAAAGATTTTGTATCTTTAAGTAACTTTTGAAATCTTCCGTTTTTTGTAAAAAGAGACCATATCATACCGATAGCCAAAAGCAAGTATCCCAAATAAGTCATCTTTGTTCCAGGGTCATGATTTACTGAAAGAACAGTGCCTTTTTCATCCGGATCATAAGATGTCTGGAATAATCTAAAATTGTTGTAATCCAATACGTGATTCATATATATAGAATAAGGCATAGTTACATTATTCGTCTTATCTGTAAGTACGACATCACTGGCATATGATGATGGAGTCATAGACCCAGGATAACGATCAAGCTTGAAATCTTTTAAAAATATCTCAAAAGGAAGTTCTATCACTTTTGCTCCTACGGTCATGGATATGCTCACTCCATCAAGTTCTATTGTTTTTATATCGCCGGCTGTGCCTTGAATAGGATTAAATTCTATATTTGTTGATTTATCTCCAACTTTTACATCCATTGATACATATTCAGGTTTATTTGCCATTGGTTTAAGACTGCTTGATACTTTTGTAAATTTAGCTTTCGGATAAATAGCTTTAAGCACTATAGCATTGCTGTCAAATCTATAAAGCATTCTTTGTTCAAATTTGTTTTCTCCCGCTTTTACGGTCCCTTCGCTTCTGTCGTTCATGCTTAATGTTAATGCATTGCTTGGAAAGTTTGCAACCAGGCCGTCAGTGGTATCCTTGACAGCAAATACACCTGGAGCGGTTTCGTTGGCATCATAAGATACTATCATGCTGCCTACAGTTTTAGTTTCGCCTTTTTGAATATATACTTTTTCACCGGCACCGCTAGCACTGCTTACCATAAGCTCAAGCGTTTTAACGCCATCAGTGACATTTTGATCCAATTTATATTCGAATTGCGGCAGATATTCTCTGAGAACAATAGAAACATTTTTATTGCCTACTTGCAATGACTTATCAAAATGATTGTTTGATAATGATGAAAGTCTCAAAGGATATTCTTCGTATGCTGTTTGCTTGCCATTTGTAGCTTGTATTTGCAAATAAGTATCCATGGATAGCATTTGATTTGTTGCGCTACCTTCTCTGACAGACAATTTGCCTTCATATCCAATATATCTGGTCATTACTGCCCCAAGTGCAATAATTACGAAAGATAGGTGGAATAAAAATACCGGCAATTTATTTTTATATGATTTGAAATTTGACATCTGATAGATTAAAATAGCTATAAAATAAAACAAAAACAGTTCAAACCATTTTGTTTTATATATCAATGCTTGAACAGTTTGTGTACCGTAATCGTTTTCAATAAATGTCGCACCACCTATAATGACACCAAAAAGCACCATCATAACAACAGCCATTTTCATAGAAAAAAGTTTTTTTATTATATTCATAAAATTCCTTGTTGTTTAAAAAAGATATTGTATTCACAAAAACTTTAAATTAGGATAAATAATGTCCAATTACTTTTGTGTTTAATAAATTGCCGGTTTTAATCCTTCTCGTGCTAGACTTTCGCTTATGAAAACTACAAGAGATAATTTCTGGGAAACCAAACAATTAACAGAACTGACACATAATGAATGGGAAGCATTATGTGATGGATGCGGACTATGTTGTCTTCATAGATTAGTTTGCGACGACGATAGCATAGTCGCGACAAATGTCGTATGCAAATGCTTTGACATAGAAAATGGCGGATGCAAAAACTATGAAGATCGCTTCAAAATCGTACCTGAATGTATGCAGCTTACACTACAAAGGGTTAAAAAGTTTGACTGGCTGCCGGAAACTTGCGCTTATCGCCTACGTCACGCCGGCAAACCGCTTCCTTCTTGGCATCCTCTTATCAGTGGCACAAAAGACAGCGCAAGAACTTACGGTGTCAATGCCTCAAACCATATAGAAGAAACAGATGACATAATACTAGAAGACCATATCGTAGAATGGTGATATTATTTTATCTCATCTTTTAGCGTATCTTGAAGATCACTTTCTGCCAAATGGATTATCACTTCTATTTTTTGGCTTTTTTGTTTCATCAAAATTTGGTTTGTTAGTCGAAAAAACACCGGCACTATAAAGCACACATCCTTTGCATCCAGGATCGCATTTGTGTTTTAACAAATTACACCAATCTGACTCTTTATTATTCCTACCTAGATGCTGACATCCCCATCCGCTACTCATTTTAATTCTCCATGATCATCATATATACCAATAATATTGTATTCATAAAACTTTAAAATTGACTACAATTAACTTGTAATTTAGACATTGGATTAAAGTCAGTATGCTACTGATTTATTGATGATTGCTATTAATCAAATAATTCACCCCAAAATGACTTTTTCTTATAATGCTTTTGATGATGCGAATATTCATTTCGATCATGATGGTCATAGCGAGGTCCTCTCTCTTCATTGTATAAAGGGCGTGTAGATGTTTGTTTTTCGGCACGCTCAATGATTTTATCAAGTTCTCCTCGATCAAGCCAAATTCCACGGCATTTTGGACAATAATCGATTTCAATTCCGCTTCTCTCTGATATAACTAATGATTCAGTTATACATACTGGACATTTCATGTTCACTCCTAAATAGTTGATTTGATTAAATTATTTATAAGACTTAATTCAAGCCTTACACGCTTTTTGGCATCCCTCACACACTTCATCGCACGGTTCATGATGAATGAGAATACTGGTTTCATTAAATATTGTTTGAATATCATATTCAATTCTATCCGCAAGGCCATGTGCATGTTCAATGGAATGATATCTACAAACAGTTAGATGAAAATCAACATGACGTTCAGAACCTGCTTTCCTTGTTCTTAAATCATGAAAGTCAATAAAATGCTCTTGGTGATCTTTTATTTTCCCAATGATTTTTTGCTCGTCTTCGTACGATAAACTTGCATCAAGGAGTGGGGCAAAAGATTCACGTATCAATTCCCATGCCGCATGCACTATCAATGCGGCAACTGCAATTGCTGCCAATGGATCAAGCCACTGCCAACCAGTAAGGTATATTCCAAGCAAACCAGCCATAACACCGAGTGATGTCAATACATCGGTTCTAAGATGCATAGCATCTGCTTTAAGAGCAATTGAGTCGGTTTCTTCGCTGATTTTTTGAAGATGACGAGAAATAAAGAAGTTCACAATTGAAGATACAGCCATAATACCAACCCCCCATCCCACAAACTCTACTGCTTGGGGATGTAAGAGTTTTTGGATTGCTTCTAAAACTATCCAAAATGCAGCTATTAAAATCAATACACCTTCAAGTGTACCTGAAAGATTTTCAATCTTGCCATGTCCATATCGGTGTTTTTCATCTGCAGGGTGTGAAGCTTGTCTCACTGCAAAAAATGCAATAATCGAAGCCAAAAGGTCTAATGACGAGTGGATACCCTCTGATAGTACTCCAACAGAACCTATGGCTACACCTACAGTGAGCTTCCCGACAACGAGGGCTGTATTAGAAATTACAGATAGCTTGGCAGCTTGTTCCTTTGGGTTTATTGTGCTCAAGTTAAAATCCTATTTATTATATTTGTGCAAATTATATGCGAAATTTGTAAAGAGACCATTTACAATTCTTAAGATCCGTATTCAGTAAAAATGTTTTTTAAATTTAAAATACAAAGAGAATATTCATCTAATCAAATCTTCATAAATTCCCCAATATAAAAACATTTTAATGTTTTATATAACTATCATCACAGCAACTAAAACAACTCTGGTAGTAAATTAATAAAGATATGAAGCTTAATATTGAGGTAAGTTGCTATACATTAAACTATAAAATCTCTAAAGTCTTATATTCTCCATCTTTAAGCCCATCGCAAGTGTAATCTCCAAATCTACTTCTATGCAGATCAACAACTTTATTGCCAACGGCTCCAAACATCCGTTTGACTTGATGATATCTGCCCTCTACTATCTCAACTATTGCGTGATAATTATCTATAATATACATTTTTGCCGGCAAGCATGGTTTGTCCTCTCCGTGCAATATCATAGTTCCATTGCCAAATACTTCTACTTCATCGCCACGCAAAGGCGATGCCAGTGTCACTTCATATATTTTGGTTATCAGATTTTTAGGTGACGAAAGAGTATGATTGAGTTTGCCGTCCGTGGTAAGAATTATCACTCCTGTAGTATCTTTGTCTAGTCTACCAACAGATGAGATCTTTGGAGTGCGACACTGCCATCTGTGAGGGAGTAGAGAATAGATAGTCTTACCCTCATTATTGTCATGAGAACACACATAGCCGACTGGTTTATTGATGATCACAGTAAGCTCCAATGGATCTAACGGTTCATCGTTTACCAATACATCGCCATGAAGTACTTTGAGTGAAATATCTTTGATTATTTCACCATTTACTTTCACACAACCCCTTCTTATGAGCCATTGGACGTCTTTTCTGCTACCATAACCTAGATTTGACAGCAATCTATCTAGTCGTTCTTTTTTTTGATTTGCTATTGTGTGCATGATATTTTGATTCTTTTATTTTTTATGAATTGATCTTTATGCGCCGAAGTATAACTCATAATAACTATTTTTGTCAACGGCAGCAAAGAGCCTATTTCAACTCACCCCAGTTGTTTCCTATGCTAACCGAACATTCCAGTGGCACATTTAGTTCATATATATTCTCCATTGCATAGGCAAAACGCTTACTAAGCTCCTGGGCTTTTGAAGCTTCTATCTCAAATATAAGTTCGTCGTGGATTTGCAGCAAAAGTCTTGCATCAAGCTTTTCATCGATAATCATGTTGTCTATTTGGTTCATAGAGAGCTTGATAAGATCTGCTGCGCTGCCTTGAAATACGGTATTGACCCCTTCACGTAAATATGCAGCCTTTTCCATGCCGTTAGCCAGCTCATAATTAAAAAATCTTCTACGACCAAGCAATGTTTCTACATATCCGATATTAATTATCTCTTTTTGGATTGACTCTAGGAAATTCCTAACGGTAGGAAATGATGCAAAATAGCTGGCAATTATATCTTTTGCTTCTGTTTGTGATATGCCAAGCGCGAGTGAAAGTTTTTTTGGTCCCATCCCATATAGCAAACCAAAATTTATAGATTTGGCTACATTTCTTTTTGCCTTTGCCAACTCTTCTCCAAAAAGTTTGTGTGATGTAGCGTAGTGGATATCTTCTCTGTTATTAAATGCATCATTTAAAGCTTTATCGCCAGAAAAATGCGCCAAAAGTCGCAATTCTATCTGAGAGTAGTCTATACCGACTAGCTTGTATCCATCTTTGGCTATAAAAGATTCCCTGATACTTCTTCCTAACTCAGTGCGAACCGGGATATTTTGTAGATTTGGATCTTTAGAGCTAAGACGGCCTGTGGCTGTACCGGTTTGCAAAAATGATGTATATATCCTATGATTGACATCTTTTTTGCCAAGCGCGTACAAAGGCTGAGCATAAGTAGATAATAGCTTGGAATATTCGCGATACAAAAGAAGCTTTTCAATGACAGGATGCTCGTCCTTTAATTCTTCCAAGACCGCTTCATTGGTGCTGTAGCCTGTCTTTGTTTTTTTACCGCCTTTTAATCCCAATTGCCCAAATAGTACAACACCAAGCTGTTGAGTAGAACGTATATTAAATTCGCTGCCGCAAAGGGTGTAAATCTCTTTGGTAAGGTCTTCTAGCATAGTGCCAAGATTACTGGTCAAGGTTTGAAGTTTGCTTAGATCCACTTTGATGCCCACACTTTCCATACGTATAAGAACATCTATAAAAGGATATTCTACGGCTTTTGCCTCTTTGATAAGTGAATCCAAAGAAGCTAATTCCATTTTTTTAATGAGTGCATTATATAGCAGATATGTCATCCAAGCATCTTCTGCAGCATAAAATGTTGCTTCTTCTATGGTTACTGTTGAAAAATTTTCACCTTTTTTGACTGTGTCTTTAAATGAAACCATCTCATAGCCAAAAAACTCTTTTGCTAAGGCATCAAGCCCTACTCTACTGCCTGGATCAGCAAGCCACGCCAATAGCATAGTATCCGCAAATGGCTCTATCGGTTGAAAATTATAACGGTTATACAAAAGGCCCAGATCAAACTTGAGATTTTGCCCAACAACTTTACAAGAGAGAATTTTCTTTATAGCTTTTAGCGCATCGTTCAAGCTTACTTGTTCGCCAACGCCCAAATAACTATGAGCTACTGGCACATAATATGCTTTACTTTCTTCAGTGCAAAAACTAAAGCCTACCAAGCTTGCTTCTTTTGTATCGAGATCAGTTGTTTCTGTATCAAATGCTATTATTGTATCGCTTGTAAACTTGGAAATTATTGCTTCAAGCTTATCGGTTGTATCTAGTGTAATAGCTTCAAACTTTGGAATTGTTGAGCAAGCATTATTAGTGATCGAACATACCGGTGTTTCTTCTGGTTTTCTAATCTCTGATTTTTTGAGAGCTTGTTTCATCTCATATTTCTCAAACTCATTTTTTAGACAGGCTAAATAATTCTTGTCTTCAAATCTATAATTACCCCAATTGCAACCCTCGATTAAGTCTGTTTTCATAGTCACGAGCTCTCGTGACAAAAATGCCTGCCCTTTACTTTCAAGGAGTAATTTTTGTATACGAGGAGTCCCGGCGTTTTCGATATCGGCATATATAGCTTCTAATGTATGGTAGCGATTAATAAGATCACTTGCGCCTTTTTGTCCTATGCCTTTTATCCCTGGAATGTTATCCGAGCTATCTCCTAAAATAGCTTGAAAATTAGTAAAGTCACGCGGATGTATGCCAAATTTGGCCACACATCCGGCTTCATCTATATCAATTTTTTTTACAGAGTCATGAAGCACTACTATACCGTCATCTATAAGTTGATATAGATCTTTATCATGCGATATTATACGTACTTTTATCCCGTCAGCCTTTGCTTTAGCCGTAATTGTAGCTATGATGTCATCTGCCTCATATCTATCTAATGCTAAACTCGCAAACCCCATTTTTTCTATCCATTCTATAGCAATAGGAAGCTGAAGTGTCAAATCTTCCGGTGGTGGCTGACGATTTGCTTTATATTGGCTATACAATTCATTACGAAAAGTATCTCCTTTGCTATCAAGTGCAAAAACTATATAATCGGTACTATGGTTGCGTCGAAGAGAATCTATAAGATTAATAAAGCCGGTAAGCAATCCGGTGGGAAACCCGTCTGAGTTTCGTAAAGGTGGTAAAGCATAATAAGAACGGAAGAAGAAACCGAAAGTATCTATGATAGTAATTGTAGGCATTAAGAGGAGTTTTCCTTTTTAAAAACCATTATATCAGGTTTTGCCTACAAAACTCCATCTTCTTTGGCCAAATACTCTCCTGTATAACTACCGGTTTTTTTATAATCCAGTGCTAATTGGCTTGGTGTGCCTACAGCTATTATATCTCCACCTTTATTACCGCCTTCTGGCCCCATATCAATGATGTAGTCTGCATTTTTGATCATATCCAAATTATGCTCAATGACAACCACGCTATTACCAAGTTCAACTAAATGGTGCAATACTCCCGTGAGTCTATCAACATCGGCGAAATGAAGTCCTGTTGTAGGCTCATCAAGAATATATAAAGTATTACCGGTATCTTTGCGGCTAAGCTCTTTACTTAGTTTTATACGTTGTGCTTCACCACCACTCAAGGTCGTAGCATTTTGTCCGAGTTTAATATATCCAAGACCTACGGCTTCAAGAGTGCGTAGTTTTGTAGCTATCATAGGTACTGCTTTGAAAAACTCCAAAGCCTGGGTAACACTCATAGCTAACACTTCAGCTATATTTTTGCCTTTATAAGTAACTTCAAGCGTCTGGGCATTATATCTTTGACCGTTACAGGCATCACATTGCACCATCACATCGGGCAAAAAGTGCATTTCAATTTTTATCTCTCCATCTCCTTGGCATTTCTCACATCTGCCGCCTTTTACGTTAAAAGAAAATCTACCGACTTGATAGCCTCGTATTTCGGCTTCTTTCGTCTTGACAAATAGTTTTCTTATCTCATCCATTACGCCTGTATAAGTGGCTGGATTACTGCGTGGAGTTCTTCCTATTGGATTTTGGTCAAGATATATTACTTTATCCAACTGCTCAAGTCCTAATATCTCTACTCCGTCAACTTTGGTCACTTTGGTTGCGCGGTTTAACATTTCAAGAGCTGTAGGAAGAAGTGTCTGCAACACGAGTGAACTCTTACCACTTCCGCTTACCCCTGTTATGCAGACAAAATTACCAAGAGGTATTTTGGATGACAGCGATGAAATATTGTTAATGCTGACATTATTTACCTCTATCCATCTTTCTTGAGGTCTATTGTGCGGATACTCTATCTTTTTTCTGCCAAATAAATAATCAGCGGTAAGAGTTTTAGCCTTTTTTAGTTCATCGAGCGTACCGGCAAATATAATCTCACCTCCATATTCTCCAGCGCCCGGGCCAATGTCAACTATATAATCGGCATTCATAATTGTTTCTTTATCATGCTCTACTACAATAACGCTATTACCTTTTGACTGCAATGATTTTAGAGTACGAATTAGTTTCATAGTGTCTCTTTCATGAAGTCCGATACTAGGTTCGTCCAAAACATACATAACTCCGGTCAAACCTGAGCCTATCTGTGATGCTATTCTAATTCTTTGAGCTTCGCCGCCCGAAATAGTCCTAGCATCTCTACTAAGAGTCAAATACGAAAGCCCAACATCATATAAGAAAAATAATCTCTCATTTATCTCTCTAAAGATCGGATCAGAAATTTGTTTTTGCTGTGATGTCAAAAAAGAAAAGTTATTATTATCTTTAAAAAATTTATAACTTTCTTCGATCGGCATATCTATGATAGATGCTATATTTTTATCTCCGATACGCACAGCCAGAGACGATTGAGAGAGTCGATGTCCTCCGCATTTATCACATTTTTTTTCAGTCATATATTCAGCTAGGTCTTTTTCCTCCTTGAACATATCATAGGCTATCTTGACTATTCCTGGCCATTCTCTTTTTATCGGATGATGTTTCCATGTAAATTTTACCTCTTCAGCATTGCCATACAATATGGCCTTTTGTTCATATTCTTCTAACTCTTCATAAGGAGTATGTATATTTATATTTTGCGACTGACAAAAAGCATTCAAAAACTTAGCATAGTAGCTCTTATTAAATCCGTATACAATTCTTATTGCACCTTTATCAATACTAAGAGACCCATCAATAATCTTTTTTAGATCCAGTACGTATCTGATACCAAGTCCATCGCATACATTACAAGCGCCCTTGGGAGAGTTAAATGAAAAACTCACAGGCTCCAATGGTTCAAAACTGATCTTGCAATCAAAACAAGCCAAATGCTCTGAATAATGAATATGAGTTGCGTCTAAACCCACTTCGTCAGGATTTAATATCTCTATTTCTACTTCACCATAACTCTCTTTAAGTGCTTTTTCGACATCTTGCCCAATTCTCTCGCGGCTATCTTCTTGCACAACAACCCTATCTATAACAGCTTTTATGGTATGTTTTTTGGTTTTGCTGAGCTCTATCTCTTCATCAAGACGAACCATAACTCCGTCTATTATTGCTCTAACATAACCTTTATGCCTTAATGATTCTAATAAATCTACAAAAGAACCTTTTTTTTCTTTGACTAACGGTGCTAGAATAACCACTTTTGTTTCAAGTGGAAGCTTAAGAACCTCCGCTATAATATCGCTAGCGCTCATAGACGAGATTGGCTTGCCGCATTCATAGCAATATTGCTTCCCAACTCTTGAAAAGAGAAGTCTTATATAATCATAGATCTCAGTTATGGTTCCAACGGTTGAACGAGGATTTTTAGAAGTAGTCTTTTGATCTATGGCAATAGCCGGGGTAAGACCTTCAATTTTATCAACTTCAGGCTTGCCTACTTTACCCAGAAATTGTCTAGCATAACTAGACAGCGACTCTATATAACGTCGTTGTCCTTCTGCATACAGTGTAGAAAAAGCCAAAGTTGATTTACCGCTTCCGCTCAATCCTGTTACAACCACCAATTTATTTTTAGGAATTTCAAGAGAAATATTTTTTAGATTATTTTCTCTTGCTCCATATATTTTAATACTATTCATAATCAACCTAAAATTAATTTATTTACTGTAATTGCAAATATAATTACATAAAAAATAACCAAAATTCGCTTATAGTGTTTTACATGCATTTTATGCATCAACCAAATACCAACCCAAATTCCGGCAAAAGAACCAAGTGCCATCAGGGCACCGGCTTTGAAATTTATCATCCCCAAATAAGATAATGTCACAAAAGATGAAATAGATGTGAAAATCACATAAAATAATCCGACAGCAGAAGCCTTCTTGAGCGGAAACCCGAGAAAACTTACCAATATCGGTGTCATAAGTATAGAGCCACCAACCCCTAGCATACCGGAAAAAATTCCAATTCCTGCACCTATCAATATATATAAAGGGCGATTTATAATTTCTTTATTTTCAGGCTCCGGATTGGATAAAAAAAGTCTTATCAATGTAAAAGTTACTAAAGATAGAAAAAACCATTCCAATATTGTTGCATTTAATACTTTAACTAAGTATCCTCCAATTATTGCGCCCAATATACCGCCAAATCCGAAATATTTCATTTCGCAAGCATCATAAACTTGCTGTTTGCGATGAATTAAAAAAGCAGAAAATGAACCGATTAACATTTGAACGACGGATATACCTATTGCTTCTTTGATGCCAAATCCCATGTATAAAAGTATAGGTACGCTAACAGTGCCGCCGCCTATTCCAAAAAAACCTGAAAGAATACCGACAAAAACGCCAAGCAATATCAGCATTATTTCCATATAAAAATTCTCCTAAAATCCATTTGTCTAATGTAAAAAATAAGACAATAGTATATCATATTTTGCAATTTTAGAGTACAATTGCAAATTTAAAAGACAAATAAGGTTATTAAATGCGCATATTATATATCATAATGATTACAATTTCTATTATTTTTACCGGATGTACCACTACAACACCACCACCGGTTAAACCGGTTAAAAAACCCAAAATAGCTCTTGCTCTAGGCGGCGGGGCTGCAAAAGGATTTGCGCATATCGGGGTTATAAAAATATTAGAACAAAACGGCATCAAGCCCGACATTATTACTGGCACAAGTGCCGGCTCAGTTATCGGAACCCTATACGCATCCGGCATGAACAGTATTGAACTTCAACAAAAAGCAATAGATCTTGAATCAGACGGATTAATGGATTTCACACTCTCCACAGATGGCTTTATCAAGGGCGAAGCATTGCAAAACTTTATCAATAAATCAGTCAGCAATAAACAGATTCAAAATCTTAAAATCCCTCTTGGAATAGTAGCAACCAACAAAGATACTGGTGCAACGGCAGTATTTAGATTTGGCAATACAGGGCAAGCCGTCAGAGCAAGTGCAAGTGTGCCAAATATTTTTCAACCCGTCAAAATAGGAAACAGTTATTATGTCGATGGTGGACTAACCCAGCCTGTTCCGGTAAGTGCAGCCAAACAAATGGGCGCAGATATAGTGATCGCGGTCGATATCTCTGCAAAACCTAAAAGTGGGGCAAGCGGACTCTTATCTACACTAGATCAAACTATCAATATAATGAGCCAAGTTGCACTCACAAATGAGCTCAAAAAAGCCAATGTTATCATCAAACCAAATTTAGAAAGACTTAGTTCTGTTTCTTTCGATTCAAAGCATCAAGCGATCTTAGAGGGGGAAAAGTCTGCTATAAAAATGCTTCCGGCAATTAAAAAAGCAATTGCATCTTTCAAATAATAATAAGATATTATTTTTTCAGCATTAAGACTACTTTAGAAGATCGTTGCTAAAATTTAGCAACGATCTTTTTTGTATTTATTGATGGAACTTATTTAAAAGATCTTTTAAGACTTTGAGTAATAGCATCTGGAACAGTTGCTATAGTCATAAATTCTGTCATTGTAAGCAGTGGATAGCTAATTGCAATTAAATATTTTGCATTTAATGCTTTGGCTTTCCCGTTCTCTATCAAAACCGCCCAAGGTAAAATTTCACTGTTTTGTACACCGATTTTTTTAACAAAACTGCTTGTTCTTTTATCTATTTGCATAAATGCTACATATCTATTTTTATCGATTTGTACTATACTTATAGTATCCTTTGATGCTTTTGCTTTAGCTACAAGTTTAGTAGTAGAATCTTGAGCTATTGTATTCATATCATTATAATACGGCATACCTATCATAAAATGATATTTAGGCAGTTCTTCAAACTCATAAGCATCGTCAGAGTTCTTCAAGGTACCAAACACCTTTTCTAAAGACGAAAGTATATTCAAAGCGTGTGCATGATTATAATTTGATCGTAAAAATGCTGCTCCAAAATATACAGGATTATCAATATGGATTTGATGATTCTCTTCATCGATAAGTATACGTCCTACAGCAGCAAAACCTAAATCATTTTTGCTTGCATCAGCTTTCATTGTTGAATTAGTATATAAAATAGTTGTACCGTTATCAAATGATGGATATGTTCCAACTACCTCAAACCCAGCCGACGCAAGCTTTTCTGTAGCAGATTTTACATCAACATATTTACCTATTTTATATGCTGATACCGTTTTATCATTTATTGTATCGGCAAAACAAAAATTTAAAACAAAACTAAATGTAAAAAATATAAAAATCAAAATTTTATTCATATTTCTTTTGCTCCCAATTCGATCATGATTTGTGTTATTTCTTTATCCAAAGCATAAAGAGAATCTACCATTTTTTTATCTTTCATATCCATAACTGAATTCCATGTAGTAAGACGAGGCATGCCTATCATAAGTTTATTAGTATCCTTGTCTATATACATATACATTGAACAAGGTGCAAAAACACCCGCATCCGGGCGACCTTTATTGAAAATTCCTTCAGAAAAACGAAAATGACATAACGAATAAACCCAATATGCGTCAAAACGATCAAATTTAATATTCTCAGCGTTCATCTCATCTTTGACATTTTTATAACCGGCAATGATATATTTATGTTCTTCAAATTTCTTTTCAAATTTACCTTGAAAATCTTCTATAAATTTATCTACTCCGCCTGCCCTATCAAATGCGACTTCAAATGTCATCATAGGTTTTTCCGGTAGAGCTTTATAATCCAATATTTTAATATCTGAACCAATATTTTTTTGAACCATTTGATCTAGTTTTATAAATGAGCCAATAAATTTTGAACGAACATTTTTATCTTTTACACCTGCAATATCTAACATTGTTTCAGGCATAACGTGGCCTACGTAAGTTTTATTTTCATCATTTTTCTTATATATTAGAAGATTAAAAGGCGTAAAAACTCCCAACGTGGGCTCCTTTGCCAGTAATGGTTCAACAATTTTATTATTTGCAATTGAAAAAAATCCGATATTATCCAGCGTTTCTTTAAATTCACTGTCATAATCATTATTCTTTGTTTTTACACCTTTTATATTTTTGAATTCAACTCCCCATTTAGCTTTATATGCATCGTTAATTCTCGCATGGGCGTCCGTAAGAACAAAACCGATTTTACTGATTTTATTGTTCATCATATTCATGAATGATTCTTCTTTGTCACCCTTTCCAACATAAAACTTAACACCACTAGCACCAAATGCCGACGATGTTGCAAGCAACAATATAGATGAACTTATCAAAAATTTATTAAACATTTTTTTCTCCTGCTGTAAATGAAATTCGATATCTACAATTTATTATATAATAAGTATATGTATTTTTTATAAAGTATAATATTTTATTTTAAAAAATAATATTTTATTATATTAAAATATAAATATATAAATATGTTAATCAATATATTTTATTTTGTTAATCAATTAAATAGTTGGTTATAGTTATTTTGATGAAAAGATTTACCGAAGAAAAATCTCCGATAGATTAAAAGTGGATTGATTAGCAAAAATCGCTAAGAGTGCCTTTTTTTACTGCTTCGTATGTTTCGTATCCGACTAAGGTTTTAATTATTTCCAAACCAAAACAAATTGCGGTTGCAGGACCTGCGGATGTCATAATTTTACCATCGATCACAATTTTATCTTTGTTGTTGTAACCTTCCTCTCTGATATTTTTTTCAACAGATGGATAGCAGGTATAATTATGGCTTAATACTCCTGCCATATGGAGCACATACGGCGCAGCACATATTGCACCTATATGTTTATCTTTAGATTCGAATTCTTTTAATAAAGATTGTATTTTATCATTTTGAGCAAGTCTGTTTGTGCCACCATTACCACCAGGCAGAACAACCATATCATAACTATCCGATGAAACAAGATTGATATCTAATTGAGCTTTAATAATGATTCCATTTGCACCAACTACAAGATCGCTCGCAAATTCACCGCCCAAATATGCTATATCAACATCTATTCCGCCTCTACGCATAATATCGATCAGACTAACAGCTTCAATCTCTTCAAAACCCTCTGCCAAAGGAACTAGAACTTTTGCCATAAGAAAACCTTTTTAAAAGATTATTAAAATTTCTGAATCATCAAAATTTCAAAAGAGCGACTAGTCGCGAGAGCCGTATGCTGAATACCTAATTTGGAGCTTTGCTTCAAATTAGAGCATTAATCAAATGGATTATTTTGCTTTTTCTAAATAAACGCCTTCGACTGTATCTACTTTTATCATCTCACCTTCAAGTATATGAAAAGGGACTTGAACAACTGCGCCACTCTCCAAAGTAGCCGGTTTTTTACCACCCTGTGAGTCACCTTTGAAGTTTGGTGGTGTTTCTACAACTTTAAGCACGACCGTTTGTGGTATCTCTACTGAGATGGCTTTGCCGTTATGGAATAATATATCAGCCTCCATTCCATCTATCATAAAGCTAAATGTATCTTCACCTACTTGTTCTTTTGTAAGTCCTATTTGCTCATAAGTTGTAGTATCCATAAATTGCAAAAACTGTCCATCATCATATAGATATTGCATAGTTTTTTGTTCTAATGCAGGTACTTCAAATTTATCCCCGGCATGAACTGTTTTTTCGATAACCTTGCCTGTGCCAAGATTTTTTATCTTGGTGCGAACGAATGCAGCACCTTTTCCAGGCTTAACGTGTTGAAACTCTATAACCCTATATGGGTTACCGTCTATTTCCAGCCTTGCACCTTTTTTAATCTCGCCCATTCCTATTGTAGCCATAACTACTCCTTGTAAAATAATTATATTATTATAACAAATGGTTGATTAAAAGAGAGAAAATAGAAAAATTAAGCAGATGGATCAATAGAATCCCCGCAACAAGTGCAAGGATGTACAAAAGCGGAACAAAAGCCCCGCAAATAATCAATGATTAACTATTATTTTATTTAGTTATTGAGATGTCTTCTTTTATATCACAAACCTCTGGCTCAAAATCCATAGCTTTGGCATTATCCATTAGTATTGGTACAAACAACAAAGATACGAACACAGCCGCAATTGTTCCTGAAATTAGAGCAACTCCCAACCCACCAAATATTGGATCACTTGCCAACAAAGCAGAACCCAAGATAATAGCAACAGCAGTTAAAGCAATCGGCTTAGCTCTTGTAGCAGCTGCTACAGCTATTGCTTTTCTCTTTGGAATGCCATGGCATTCCATAAGTGATTTAGCAAAATCTATAAGCAAAAGCGAATTTCTAGAACTTATGCCCATAAGAGCGATAAACCCGATAAGAGAAGTGGCAGTCAAAAAGAACGTATCTCGTGTTACTAAATTGGCTACAAAATGCCCTACTATTACGCCTATCAAAGATAAAAATGAACCCAAAAGAACTATTCCGCTTAGTGTAAAACTCTTATAGTAAACTACCAAAAGTAAGAAAATAAGAACCAATGCAGCTATAAATGCACCGCCAAGATCACGGAAAGTATCTAGTGTTACCTTCATTTCGCCATCCCATCTTAACAAAAACTTTTCTCCGGTTTTTTTATCTTTAAGATTGAGGTCGAACATATATGTCGACATACCGGGTACTTTAGTTACTTCATAGTTTTTCGAAAAATAATCTATCATTTTGCTTCTTGCATCTAGTAACGGATAAACTTGCGAAACCATATCTGTTTCAGCTACTACATTTATCATGCGATCTAGATCTTTATGCATAATTACAGGATTTGAATCAACTTTCTTCAATGTAACTAAATCACTAACCGATACCATAGCGCCGGTTGGGCTCATTAGGTTGAGAGATGATAGCTTATTTTGTACATCTAGCTCATCTGATGATTCCATGCTTTTACTTTCTTTGTCAAGAGATAAAAATATAGGGATCTGATCAGAATATTCTTGAGTATTTTTTTCTCCTACAATCATACCTTCAAATGCTAGATACAATATATTATTAAGCTGTTCAACACTTACTCCGCTCCCAGCGATTTTCTCTTTATCCGGAATAAGTTGGTATTGTTGATACATCTTGTCTCCAAATATATCAACATCAACAAGCCCATTGGTAGATTTAAGAATCTTAACCACATCTGATGAAATATCACGATCTTTTTGTATATTATCACCATGAACTTCTACAACGATTGATGCCATAGTCGGTGGACCGGCCGGTTGTTCAACAAACTTAATTGATGTATTTTTTATTATACCTTCACATTGCTTTTGCACAATCGGTCTTAGACGTTTTACCATGAGATATGACGGTTCATCTCTTTCATGCTTATCTGTTAAATTAACTGCGATCTCAGCAACATTTTCTGCCTGCTTCATGCCCGAACCTTTAACTAACCCTGCATAATCAAGCGGCATACCTTGACCTAAAAAAAGTTCGATATTTAAAACTTCATTTTCTTTTTTCATCAAATCAATTACGCATTGACTTACGCGATTTGTTTGTTCAATAGATGTTCCAGAAGGTGTATCTACATACACTGAAAATGTATTATCGCTTTTGCCTGGAAGCATTTTTGCCAATACTATCTTAGTAGGAAACATAAGCAGCGAAAGTACAAATGCAACAGCCGTAAGGATCAAAACCATCTTTTTTTTCTTAGGATTATCCAATATGCCAAAGACAAAATTTTCAAATTTATTCATCATTTTGTCTCCTTGTGTGTACTATTATGTGTCGGTTTTTTAAGTAATTTTAAACTCAAATACGGTGTAAATATATAAGCTACAAACAACGATGCCACGAGAGCAACAGGTACGTTAAGCGGGATCGGTTTCATAAATGATCCCATCATTCCGCCGACAAATGCCATCGGGACCATTGTCAAAATGATAGCCAATGTTGCTATATTTGTAGGCGGTCCTATCTCGTCAGTAGCTTCCACAAGAAGTTCTTCCATGCTTTGATTTTCGGCCGTATGACTATGAAGATGACGATGGATATTCTCGATTACAATAATCGCAGCATCTACCAATAATCCTAGTGACAGCAAAAATGCAAACAAAGTAATACGGTTGATTGTTTGTCCTCCAAGATATGCCACAAAAAGTGTTATAGCCAAAATAGCCGGAACCGTAAAGGTAACAATAAGAGATTCTCTCCATCCAAGTGCAAATATCAGCATAATCGAAATAATAATAATTGTAATGATGAGATGTTGCATAAGCTCATTTACTGCATTATCTGCTCTTGTGCCATAGTTTCTAGTAACTACATATCCTATACCTGCATCTTGAAGCATTCTATCATTATTTTTTAATACATCCAAAACATCATTGGCAACATTAACTGCATTTGTACCGGCTAATTTTGATATACTCAATGTTGTCTGAGCATATTCATTACTCATTTTAGAACCGCTTTCGTCTCTAAACATAATAGTGGCATTTTTAAAATTTTGAATATCTGTGCCTTCAGTAACGGTAGCTACATCTCTTAAATATATCAATGATCCGCCGTAATCAGCAACTGCAATATTTCCCACGTCTTCAACGCTCTCTATAGCATTTTTGACACCAAGCACAACCATGCCGCCATTGCTTGTACGGCTTTTAACACTAGGAACACCATTGGCAACAGCTTGTATTCCTTGCATAATTTGTCCAAGAGAAAGATTATACCCACTAAGTTTATTGAGATCAACTTGCACATTATATTGAGCTCTGTGATCTCCTTTTAGTGTAGTTTTGGATACGCTATCTATGCCATTAAGTTCTTGCTGGATAGAGCGGATTTTATTATAAAGTTGCACTTGATTGATCTTTTTTGGATCCTTTGCATAAAATGCAACAGTAACGATTGGAATATCTATATCTATATCAAAAGGTTTTACTATTGGTTGCATAGCGCCTTTTGGCAATTCATCCATATTTTGCATAACTTTATCATAAAGTTTTAAATTGGAATCTTCCCTGTTTTGGCCTATGTAGTACATAACGTTGACGATACCGACATTATCCATAGCCATACCCTGGATATGTTCGATACCCTTAATCTCTCTAAGTCTTCTTTCCAAAGGATTAACAATAACTTTTTCTACTTCATTGGCAGTAGCACCAGGCATAGCGACCATTATGGTTCCGCCGGAAATTGCTATCTGCGGGTCTTCCTCTCTTGGCATTATACTAAGCGCCAAATATCCCATCAAAAGCAAAAAAGCCCCTAAAAGCGCAGTGAGTGGATTTTTTAAAAAACCACTAGCCAGACGACCGGCTATATCTTTTGTTTTATATACCTCGTGTTGTGTTTGCATAATCATCACTTTTATACGGGAATAGTAATTCTGGCATACATACCAGGATAAATTTTAGTATCACCTTTGTTAAATTTGATTTTAACAGTAAATTTATGAGTCATCGGATTTAATGACGGTATAATAGAGCTTATAGTTCCTGTGGTTTTAAGATCAGCTGATGGAATATCTATTTTTACAGTTTTTCCAATTTTGATCTGACGCAAACTACTTTCGCTTACTTCAACAACAATTCTAAGTTTGCTTAGATCAGTCAGTATAATAGTCGGCATTCCAGGAGCTATCATCTCGCCTTGATTGATTTTTTTGGCTACTATTATTCCATCATTTGGAGCTCTTACATTGAGATAATCATCTTGTCCTTGGGAAATCTTGAGCATCTCTTTTTGATTTTTGGCAGCAAGTCTCATATTTTCAAGGTCATATCTTGATACCATATCTTTTTTGTACAATCTCTCATATCTAGCTAGGTTGGCTAGTGTATTGTCAAGTTGATTTTTATTCATTTGTTCCGCTGCGTTAGTCTCAGTTGGATCAATAACATAAAGTAGTTGTCCTTTTTTTACAAAATCACCTTCAGAAACCAACATCTTTTTAACATATCCCATATTACGGCTTGCGAGCATCTTTTGATTATCTGACACTACGCTACCACTTAGACTAAGATTTGACCCAAAGCCGTATATAGATGTTAGTAAAAATATAATTGCTAATTTTATCTTCATTGTTCCTCTCCTTTTTTTGTTAAACTATCAAGCTCAAATACTTTGGCATTGTATGTATTTTTGTCCGTTAAGAGCTTCAAAAGCGCTTCAAGTTCTTTTGATTGCTTGATCAAAACATCACCTACTGGACTTAAGCCTTCTTTGTATTTTGCCAAATAATTTTCATACACTTGCGAAGCAAAAGCCAAGCTTTTTTCATCACTTCTTGTCATTTCAAATGCACTAAGTGCTGCTGTTTGTAACTGTTTGGCTTTTAGCTCGGTCCCGCTTTTTGCAAGCTCAACTTGGTCTATGGTTTTAAGATTTTCTAATTTTGCTTTTTCTAAATTTATCTTATCAGCAAATCCGTTAAAAATATTCCAGCTAGCTTGTAAACCGATAGTATAAAAATCATGATTATGGAAATCGTTAAATATTACATTATCGGCACTTCCATATTCTGCAAATCCTCCGATCATCGGCAAAAATGAAGCTCTTTGGATCCATACTGCATTTTCAGTTATTTGTAAACCTAAAAGTGCTTTTTGAATATCAAAACTATTATTTTGTATTTCATCTTTTGTTGGCATGTTAAGTGGAGCCATTTCATCAATTTTTTTAATTGATTTAACTTCATTATTTAATAAAAATGAAAGATATTGATATGCAAGGTCGCGGTTAAGTTTAGCTTGTATAAGCAAGCTTTGGGCTTCAGCTTTATGAGCTTGAACTTCCAATAGATCGGTTTTAATGGCAAAACCTTCTTTTGTCATCTCTTTTACGGTATCTTCCAAGCGAGAGATATTATTATTTATTTTTGACAAATTGTTTATATAGTTTTCTATAAGAGTGATATCATAAAATGTTTTTTTGGTCTCAAAAACTTTTTGAGCCACTACTTTGTCTTTGTCTATCTTGCTCATCTCATACATATCGTGCGCTATACGGCTGTATTGAGTTATTTTGCCACCGGTAAATAATGGAACAGAATATGTAAATTTAGTCAGATAATGATTTCTTGCTTTTGGATAATTGAGATCATGTGGTTGACAATTTAGTATATTTGATGCACAATCAGGTGGTGGTGACAAAAAATCACTAAAACCAAAATCTCCAAATGTAGCTTCTCTACTTTGAAGTTTAAACCCAAACACACTTCCTGCATCATTTGAACGCATTGCGCCAAGCGTAGCATCTATTTTTCCCAGACGGCTAGCCATTGGAAGTTTGGATTCCAATTGTTTCATCTGGGCATCAAACTGTGCTACTTTGATTTCAAGATTTTTTTCTTTAAGCATTGCTAATGCTTCTTTAAGCTCAAGATTTGTTACATCTCCAAAAACAGGAAAAGTAACGCACATGAGTATGAGATATATTCTCATCTTCATGTTTACTCCTTAGATATAAAATATAGTTAAACGTAGTAAAATATTATAACCAAATTTGCCTATAAAAAATGGTTATAATATATATAATTGTGTAATTAAAGTGTTGCAGATGCCACGCTGATGCATGCTTCTAATTTTGATAACTCTTCAAGCAAGTCCTTGCTTACAACACCATCAACTCTTACTACTGCGAGAGCTTGTTTCTTTTTATCTCTTCCTAATCTAAAGTCAGAAATATTAAGATTATGTTGTGCGATCAAGTGTCCAACATCACCTATGACGCCGGGAGTGTCGGTATTTCTAAAGAAGATCATCACACCTTTTGGCTCAAAATCCAATGTATAATCATCAACCTCGATAACTCGTTGAACAGTACCGTCAAAAACAGTACCGGCCAGGCGGATAGTACCGTTTTGAGTAGTAAGTTTTAGACTAATTTTATTTGTAAAACCACTTGTATTGGGTTTGGTTTCTTTAACTATTTCTATTCCTCTGTCTTTGGCAACAAACTCTGCATTTACATAGTTTACTTGATCGGCTAATGATTCAGTCAATACTCCAACCGTTGCAAAAGTACCTAATGATTCAACAAAAGGTGCGATATCGCCCTCTGCTATAACTTTTATTGATTTGATTGCACTTTTTGTAATCTGAGCGCTTAAATGTCCAATTTTTTGCGTTAATTCCAAATATGGTTTAACGAAGTCAGGCAATTCATTCTCTTTGATCGGCAAATTTAGAGCATTTGGGTAAGCTATACCCTTGACTGCCAAAATAGCATTTTCAGCTGCTTGAATAGCTATATTTTCTTGAGATTCAAGCGTATTTGCACCTAAATGCGGTGTAACTGTTACATTATTCAAATCCAATAAAGGATTATTAGTGGCTGGCTCTTTATCAAAAACATCTATTCCTGCCATTGCAATTTTGCCGGATTTTAAACCTTCAAACAATGCCGCTTCTTCATATAATCCGCCTCTAGCGCAATTAATAAGAATCACACCATCTTTCATCTTTGCAATTTCTTTTGCACCGATCATACCTATGGTTTCTTCAGTTTTTGGAGTATGAATCGTGATGATGTCACATGATAAAATATCGTTAAAATTAGTAGTGTAAGCGATATCAACATTTGTTGCTTTTGATGAATCGATATATGGATCATATGCCACAACATCCATCTCAAAAGCTTTAGCTCTTACTCCAACACGAGAACCGATATTACCGAAACCGATAATACCTAGTTTTTTTCCTTTGAGCTCTGTACCATACCAATCTTGTCTTCTCCAGACGCGATCGATTTTTAGATTATTATGCGCATAAGGAAACTGACGGACACAAGAAAGCATGTGAGTCATTGTAAGTTCGACTGCTGCTATTGTATTTGCAGTAGGAACATTCATTACAACAATACCACGTTTGCTGCACCCGTCTATATCAACATTATCAACACCGACACCGGCTCGCACTACTGCTGTAAGTTTCGTAGCTTTTACCAATAATTCTTCGTCAACATCTGTTGAACTACGAGTAATAGCAACATCGGCAAGTGGCAATATCTCATTAATAAGTTTATCTTTTGGCTCATCAGATGCATTAATCATCATGATATCAGGATCTTGGATTAGAAGTTTTAGACCATTTTCATGAATATGGTCACATACTACGATTGTTTTTCTTGACATTTTTTGACCTTTATTTTTTAAGTTGGTCTTTTAAAATATCACCAAGTGTCATGCTATCATCTTGCTTACTATTTACGTTTGCAACAGCATCTTTTTCTTGTTGTCGCTCAAGTCTTTTGACAGATACACGGATTTTATCATTCGCTTGATCTATCAATACGATAACGCCTTTAATCTCTTGCCCTTTTTCAATCTCATCAATATTTAATGGAGCAAGGTCTTCTGTACGAATAAGAGCATCTACTTTATCTCCCAATGAAATAAATACACCAAAATCTTTTTTATCTTTAACTGTACCGGTTACAATATCACCTACTTTGTGATTCAATGAAAACTTTTTAAGCGGAGAGTCTTCCAACGCTTTTTTACTAAGTGAGATTTTGCTTGTTTTAGTATCGATATTTATAATTTTTACTTCTACTTCATCGCCGACATGGAATGTGTTTTTTGCATTGACAGATTTATCCCAAGAAATCTCTTGATTGTGCAACAATCCTTCAATTGCTCCGATTTTTACAAATGCGCCAAAATCAGTAACAGAAGTCACAACACCTTTAACAATGTCACCAATTTTATGTGCTGTGGCGAATGCATCAATAGGTTTATCTACCAAATTTTTCAAACTGACTCTGAGTCTTTTTTTATCTCTATCTATTTCAATTACTTCTACTTTGATATTATCACCGATAGTAAGATAATCGCTAGGGTGTTTTACATTTTTATCCCATGAAATTTCAGAAACATGTAAAAATGCTTCTAGGTCTTCTCCTAGATCAACAAATGCACCGTAAGCTTCTATATTACTGATAACTGCCGTTGCAGTATCGCCAACTGAAATGATATTGCTAATTTCTTTCCATGGATCATTGTGAGCATCTTTAATTGAAAGAGAAAGATGTTTTTTCTTTTTGTCATACTCAAGCGCGATTACATTTACTTTATCGCCTTCTTTATAGTATTTGGATGGGTTAACCGGACCTTTGTGTGAAATATGAGAATAATGAACAAGTCCGTCAACGCCACCAACATCAACAAAAATACCGTAGCTTGTTATCATTTTTACTGAACCTTCTACGATTACTTTGTCTTCTAGAAGTTTATTGGCGATTTCATCAATTTTACTGCCCTCTCTATCTATAAGTTCTTTTCTAGATATTACAACAGAACCTTTTTCTTTGTCTACTTTAGTAATAATTGCTTTGATTTTTTTACCAACAGCATCATTCTTTTGATTCAAATAAGATAATGTTCTAGGCATGAAGAACTCAAGTCCATCACATTCTATTACATATCCGCCTTTATTTTTCTTAGCTATTACGCCTTCTATTAGATACTCTTGTGTATCATCATAACTTTCAATAAATGCATTTAGTGCTACTCGTTTTTTTGCCAATTCATAGGAAACGATAGGTCGTTCACCTCTTGCACCAGTTACGACGACATCTATATTATCTCCCTCGCTAAATGCAAGTGTGCCATCACTATTTTTTAATTGATCCAAAGAGATAACTGCCTCTTTTTTTCGTCCAATATCAATTAATGCTTGATTATCGCTCTCATTAATCTTAACAATTTTGCCTTCAATCAAATCATTACTTGATTCTTCTCTCTTAAAAGATTCCTCGAGCATTGCTCCAAAATCTACATCTTCTATTTCGATATCTTCGAACTTCATGCCGTTTCCTTATTATTTGCCTAATGTGACGATATTATACAATAAATATTTTAAAGTATTTAATGTTATTTTGTAGCAATTTTTTTTATGGCATCAATTACTTCATGTACAATCCAATCAGGAGTTGAAGCTCCTGCTGAGATACCACACAATTTCTTTGCATCAAACCATTGGCTGTTTAACTCGGATGAATTTTCTATTAAATAACTGTCTTTGCAATAGGATTTGCAAATAAAATGCAGTTGTTTGGTATTTGAAGAATGCTTGCCGCCTATTACTATCATAACATCTGCTCTTTTTGCCAATGAAGCTGCAGCATCTTGATTTTCAAAAGTTGCATTACATATAGTATTAAAAACTCTTACTTCTTTGCATGTAAACATCAAAGAATTAACTATTTTAATAAAATCTTCCGGTTTTCTAGTAGTCTGAGCTACAACTGCGATCTTATTTCTAAGATGAAGAGATTGTGCTTCTTGTTCATTTGATACCACGAATACTCTAGACGAATCTACTCCATAGCTCATAACACCTTTGATCTCCGGGTGGCTTATATCACCAAAAATAACAATATCATAGCCTTCAGAGCTCATTTTTTGTACTATTTGTTGCGGTGTAGTTACATATGGGCATGTTGCATCAATAATTATATTATTTTGTTCTTTTAAACTTTGAAGTTCATGCTTTGGAATTCCATGTGTTCTGATCACTACCGATTCTTGCGGTACAATATCACTTAATTGTTCGGCTAATTCGATGTTGTATCCTGCTTTAAGTCTATCTATCTCATCTTTGTTGTGAATTAGAGGGCCATATGTTTTGCTGTTTGGATGCTCTTCGGCTATTTTAATAGCCCTTTTGACTCCAAAACAAAATCCATATGAAGATGCTAATTCTATTTCCACTACTTAACCTCGGTGATATTATTTAAAATTTTAAAAAAATTAGGAAAAGATGTATCTATGCATTCTATATCTTCTATCTCCATACCACAAATAAGCCCAGCAATTGCAAAACTCATAGCTATACGGTGATCTCCAAAACTATTTATGGTCGCTTTATTTATGTTTCCGCCTATAATTTCGTAGCCATCTTCAAATTCTATATATTTTATACCACAAGCTTTCAACCCGTTTAACACTGAGCTTATGCGATCGCTCTCTTTTGCGCGAAGTTCTTTTGCATCACTAACTTTACTGACGCCATCCGCAACTGCCATAGCTATCGAGAGAGCCGGAAGCTCATCTATGAGCCATGCTATATTTTTATCTACATTTGTTGCTTGTAATTTACCGTTATATGATACTATGATATCTCCAATTGGTTCATATATATCTTCTTTTAAAATATATTCGATATTGGCTCCCATGCGTTCAAGCACTTTGTATGCTTCTATGCGGGTTGGGTTTAGAGTTAGATTTTTTAAATGTATTTTTGCATTTGGAATAATAGCTGCGGCTACGGCAAAGAAAAAACCGCTCGATGGATCACTAGGTACTGTAATATCAAGTGGATTTAATGGTTTATTCGGTGGATAAATTTCTATCCATCCATCATTATTTATGTCAAGTTTTGCACCCATACCACGAAGCATACGCTCTGTATGATCTCTGCTTAAAAGATTTTCTTTGTAATAACTTACATCGTCAGCTTTGAGTGCTGCTAAGATCATTGCGGATTTCACTTGAGCCGAATCAATAGAAGAATGATATCTGAAAGCTTTTAACTTGCCGCCCCTTATGAATAATGGGGCTAAATTTCCATTTTTTCTTCCATCTATTTTGGCGCCAATACTTCGTAAAGGCTCTACTATTCTCTTCATGGGGCGGGAACGAAGATATTTATCTCCGGTTAGTACAAATGCTCCGTCTACTCCGGCTAGTAACCCACAATAAAGACGCATACCCGTACCCGCATTGCCGCAATCAAGCACATCATCAGCTTCTTCTAATTGCAAAGGCGGAATAATGGTTATACTATTTTCATTTTGGATTATATTTGCACCAAGCATTGATGCTATATGAAGAGAATTTAACGTATCTTCTGCTTGTAAAAAATTCCTTATTATCGAGGGTTTGTCGCTAAGAAGCGAAAACATAGCACATCTATGAGATATTGATTTATCTGATGCTATATCATCGCATACTATATTAAAACCACCAGAGATAGAAGCAATATTTACTTTTTTCATCTCAATGATGCTCCAAAATTATTTTGCAAAGTTGTTAAAATGCCCTCAGTAACATGCTCTATTTCACTGTCTTCTAATGTATGTTCTCCCGATTGAATAAACAATCTAATGGT
The DNA here is from genome assembly GCA_028715055.1 of Sulfurovaceae bacterium. Lineage (GTDB taxonomy): Bacteria > Campylobacterota > Campylobacteria > Campylobacterales > Sulfurovaceae > BN30871. The sequence continues at coordinate 78,438 of JAQTLE010000002.1, read as the reverse complement.
TAAACTAATATTATTGCCCAATGATTTATCTTCATAAGTATCTATTGGGTAAACATTGCTCAAGATAGATAAAGATAATTCATCAATAGCACGTTTGACTTGCGAATAAGCAACTTCTCTTGAAATAAGAATGCTCAAATCTTTATATACACCTTGAAAATTAGAAATCGATTTTGCCAAAACATGTTTAGGCATCAAAGCTTCGAAATCCAATTCAGCAATAAATGTTTCGTAAAGCCCGAACTCTTCTTGAGCTACCGGATGTAATTTGCTGACATATCCGCAAACCTTATTGTCGATCAAGATATTTGCAGATTGATACGGATGAATAAGTTTGTTTGTTTGGCTGCACTCTTCGAGTCTAAAATCACTAAGTATAAATCCTAATTTTTGCAAAAATAACGGCATATTAATCATAGAAGGCTTACCGTGATTTATTATAGATTCTTGTTCTGACTGTCCACTCCAAACAAATGCTATTTTTTCTTTTTCGTTCCTTTTAACATCAAAAACTCTACCTATTTCAAATAATGGTATCAATTTTTTTGTGTAATTGATATTTCTTTTTGCCGAAAGAAGCAAATTCACAAGAAGAGTTGAACGTAAAGTATTCATCTCCTGAACAATAGGATTAAGAAGAGCATTTTCATTATTTATTGTCTCGAAACCATATTGCTCCAAGAGTGCATTATCAGAAAATATATAACTGATACTTTCAAAAAATCCTACTGATGCTGCACGATTTCTAATTGCTTTCTTGGCTCTATATAAAGATATAGAACTATCAGCATGATAATGTTCATTGAAACATAAAGGTTTTGATTCTATTTGATCTATACCGATTATACGTACAACTTCTTCGGCAATATCTTGAATATTGCAAATATCAGGCCTGAACATAGGCACCGTGATCGCAATCGCATCATCTCCGATACCTGCTACTTTAAAACCTAATCTTTGAAGCACATTTGTAACTGTTGATTTTTCGATATCTTGTCCAATAATCGAATATAGTTCTTTTATGTCTATCAACAAGGCTTTATCTTCTTTGTTCGGCTCATGACTTAGCACTCCGTCATAAACATCCATAAGATCATATTTTTCAAAAAAATCAATAGCGACCAATAAACCAAAGGCAAAATCCGGATTACTTCCTCTTGATGTATTGTAATATATAGAGTCTTTTTGAATTTTAGAATCACCCAGCATTTCAGCAAGTTTATTTGGATGTATATAGCTAGAAATTAAAACGATCTGCCCATTTTGTGTATCAGGCTTACTTTTTGGGTCTTGATAAACACCAAGCACAGATGCCGTATCTGTAGAATTAGATATATTGATCATTTTATTTTCATCAGATTTTAATTCAATAACGATTTTTTCATCGACATTTCTAAAAAAATCTGCATCATATGCTTGCAAAATAACACCTGTAGTATGCAATAAATATTCTAATGCATCATCTAATTTATTTTTGCTAGGTATGTTTATCATTGCTAAACGAAGATAAACTATCAATGGCAATGTGCTATCTTCTTTTTGAACAACAAGATTGCAATTTATATATGCATCAATATCTGCTTGTGCATTTAATGAAGCTTCTCTTGAGATGCCTAGTTTTACTTTTTTATTATGTCTGACAGGCTTATGCTCTATAAGGTTTTTACCTAAAGCTGCGCACAAATCCCTAGCAACACCATAAATGCTTAGACAATCACCACGGTTAGGTGTAAGTTCTAATTCAAAAATAGTATCATTTACTGTATCGTATTCACGTAGCTCCCGACCAGGCTCCAACTCTCCAATACTATCATCTAATATCATGATACCGCTACCGATATTTGGAAGCCCAAGCTCACTAGCAGAACATATCATGCCGTCGCTTTCAACGCCTCTGAGCTTAGCCGGCTTGATCTCTAATCCATCCGGCAAAACAGTACCGACAGTAGCAACCGCGACAAATGTAGCATTGACAACATTTGCAGCTCCACATACTATCTGTCTTGTGCCAAGACCAATATTAACTTGACATACATTTAATTTGTCTGCATCTGGATGTTTTTCACAAGAAAGTATCTGTCCGATAACTACTCTGCTTGGCATTGAAACATGCTCCATGCGACCAACTTCAAGCCCTATGGCATTGAATGTCTCATAAAGTTTATCATTTGAAATATCTTTTAGGTCAATAAACTCATTTAACCAACTTCTAGTAACTATCATCTAAACTGCTCCAACAAACGAATATCACCCTCAAATAGAGATCTTAAATCAGGAATTTTATGCAATAGCATTGCAAATCTTTCCACTCCTAGACCAAAAGCATATCCGCTTACATCATCATAACCAACAGCTTTAAATACATTCGGATCTACAATTCCGCAACCCAAGACTTCAAGCCAACCCGTATGAGAACAAACTCTACATCCGTCGCCTTTACAAAAAATACACGAGATATCAACTTCGGCAGAAGGTTCGGTAAACGGGAAAAAACTAGGTCGAAAACGAACTTTAACTTCACCAAACATAAAATGTAAAAATTCCGTTAATATAGATTTTAGATTTGCAAAACTCACCTCACCTTTGTTTTGAACCACTAATCCTTCTACTTGATGAAACATAGGAGTATGAGTAAGATCATAATCTCTGCGAAATACTGACCCAGGGGCGATCATACGAATAGGCGGTTTAGAAGAAAGCATCTTACGTATTTGTACCGGAGAGGTATGGGTACGCAACAATGACCCATCGGCAAAATAAAATGTATCTTGCATATCTCTTGCCGGATGATGTTTTGGAAGATTCAATGCTTCGAAATTATGAAAATCATCTTCTATCATAGGTCCGCTCTCTACGGAAAAATCAAGTGCTACAAAATACTCTATGATCTTATCCATAGTCTCCATGACCGGATGTAATGCGCCAATATTAGGAGTTGCATTATATAAAGAAAGATCTATTTTCTCTTCTTTTAATTTTGCCTCTATCAATTTTGATTTTAAAGCATCATAATGAATATCAAATTTTTCTTGCAATTGTTCTTTTGCAAGATTTAATACTTGAGCAAAGCTCCTTTTTTCTTCTGCCTGAAGTGTTGCTAATTTAGCAAACTCTTTTGTCAAAAATCCCTTTTTGCCAAAAATATCTACTCTTACTTTTTCTAGTTCATCTAGTGTAGTACATGCAGTTATATTGGCTTCTAATACAATTAATTCTTCCATATATCCTCAATTACAAACCTAATAAATTATAGGCTAAAGTGAAGTGATTTTATCTTATTATTGCTGATAGAATGATTGTACACGGACATAAAATGTGCTATAATCATACAAATACAAACAATAATGAGGTGTTAAATATGTGTATATTATGTAAGATAGTGGGTGGAGAAATACCAAGCAATACGGTTCATGAAAATGAACATTTTTTGGCATTTCATGATATCTATCCTAAAGCTCCTATACATATATTGATCATTCCAAAAGTTCATATATCATGTTTTCAAGAAGTGACTCCGGATATTATGGTCGGTTTGACTTCTTTTATACAAGAAGTGACCGCCAAAATGGGATTAGATGAAAGTGGATATAGGCTTATCACGAATAATGGGAAAGATGGTGGACAGGAAATATATCATCTGCATTTCCACCTACTTGGCGGCGGTAAGTTAAAATGGGATTATCAACACGAAGATACACACAAAAATATGTAAGACCTGTCTTACATATTTTAGCCGGATATTTTATCTAGCCATTGTTGCATAAACTCTATCTGTTCTTTTGTTCTAACAGTTGCTGTGCCGCCTTCTGAAGTACGGGCATTCATAGAGGCGCGATTGTTTAAAATAGATTTTACATCATCTTCTATACGGCTTTCTATGCTTTGCAATTGTTCTAATGACAATTCTGATATGTCTATACCCTGATCTTCAGCGAGATTGACTACATTACCAACTATATGATAAGCATCACGAAACGGCATGCCGACTTTTCGCACAAGATAATCTGCTAGATCCGTTGCGCTCAAATGCCCCACCATGCATGCACTTTCCATGCGTGAAATGTTTATTTTCATTTGAGCCAACATTTCATCAAGTACCATAACAGATAATTTAGCAGTACGGATACTATCAAATACACCTTCTTTATCCTCTTGCATATCTTTATTATAAGCTAACGGTAAACCTTTCATTACAGTCAAAAGTCCGATCAGATTGCCGTTTACACGTCCTGTTTTACCGCGAAGAAGCTCTGGAATATCCGGATTTTTCTTTTGCGGCATGATCGAACTTCCGGTAGCATGTCTATCAGAAAGTGTGATCCAGCGAAATTCGCTGCTGCTCCACAATATAAGTTCTTCACTTAGGCGGCTGATATGCATCATCAATGTCGAAATATTAAATAATATTTCCAAAGCGAAATCCCTATCACTTACTGTATCAAGACAATTGAGAGTCGGAGCATCAAAACCAAGAGTTGATGCTGTCATTTTACGATGGATCAGATGAGGAGTCCCAGCTAACGCGGCACATCCGATAGGTGAGAGATTATTTCTCTCGAAGCTACTCATAAATCTCTCATAATCTCGCTTGAACATGTTCACATAAGCCATCATATGATATCCGAAATTAATAGGCTGTGCATGCTGTAAGTGCGTCATCCCAGGTAAAAGCGTAGTCGTATGATCTTTGGCAATATCTACACAAGTTTGTATCAGATCCAATATCAATGATGATATTTCTTTGGTTTGATGCTGCACAAAAAGTCTAAAATCAAGTGCAACTTGATCATTTCTGCTTCTTGCCGTATGGAGTCTTTTGCCTGCATCTCCTATCATGCTTGTCAGGCGGCCTTCTATCGCCATATGGATATCTTCATCATCTCCTTCAAGTTTCCACTCTCCGGATTCGATTTCCATAAGGATTTTATTGAGTCCATTTGTGATACTAGCAAGGTCATCATTGGAAATGATACCTTGATATGCCAACATAGCAGCATGAGCCTTTGATCCTTCTATATCTTCACGATAAAGTGCTTTGTCAAAAGGAAATGAATTATTTAGCTCTTTTAATAACTCAGAGCTCTCCGTGCCGATTCTAGCAGATGCAATTTTTTTTGCCATATTAAAATATCCTTTAAAAACAATATAAAATTTTATCGAATTGTATATTTATACTTGTTTGGATTTTAACTTATGGTTTGTTAAATTCATAAAAGCTTTGATATAATACTCGCTTAACTCGAAGCAAAAAGTAATTTAAAAATATTTAAATATTATGCAAGTAGATCTTAGTGGCAAACCATATGTCTTGCTATAAAAAAGGATAAAATACGAATCAGCATACTCGTGAAATAAAAATTATTTTGATCAGCTTTATACTTCTTATTGTATTAGGTGCATTATTGTTGCTATTGCCATTTGCCCACAATGGCGAATTAAGATTTGTAGATGCGCTTTTTACATCTACCTCCGCTACTTGCGTTACAGGGCTTATAGTCAAAGATACGGCAAACGACTTTACTATGTTTGGACAATTTATCATATTGGTTTTGATACAAATAGGCGGTCTTGGATATATGACGGCTGTTACTTTTTTGACTGTTATGCGCCGTCAAAAATTAGGTCATCGCGATCGTTTGATATTACAAGAATCACTTAACTACCCCGGAATGCAGGGATTGGTCAGATTTTTGAAGATAGTATTTGCTTCTATAGCTATTATTGAAATTAGCGGTATTGTTATTTTGACTCTTCGTTTTTGGTCCGATATGCCGTTTTTAAAAGCATTATGGTTTGGCACCTTTCATGCCATATCGGCATTTAATAATGCAGGTTTTTCACTCTTTAGTGATAATCTTATGGGATATCGAAACGATTTGGTCATAAATCTTACTATACCTTTGCTTATTATATTGGGAGGTATTGGATACCTTGTAATTGTTGAACTTTATAACCTATACAAAAAAGAAGTTGTTCGTATATCGACTCATACCAAGATCGTACTTCTAATGACTGTATTTTTGATTATTTTAGGGATGGTTTTATTGCTTTCTCTTGAGTGGGATAATGCTTTGGCGAACATGCCTTGGTATGATAAGATCATGGCTGCTTGGTTTGCATCTGTCAACTATCGAACGGCTGGATTTAACACTATCGACTTATCCAAGCTCACAGATTCAAATCTATTTTTTGGAACTTTTTTTATGATGACAGGTGGTGCGCCTGGGGGAACCGCCGGGGGATTAAAGGTCACTACCGTGGCTTTGACGATCTTGGGCATGTGGTACACTCTTAGAGGTGATACGCATGTACATATTTTTCACCGTTCTATTTCACCTTATTATATTAACAAAGCATACACAAGTATTTTTATAGCAACACTATATATCGTATTATCCACAGTTGTCTTGAGTGAAGTCGAAAAATTGTCATTCTTGCGCACTCTTTATGAAACCTGTTCTGCATTCGGTACCGTCGGAGTTTCGACCGGCAACGGAGGAGTGCTTAGTTATAGTGCTTTATTTAGTGATGCAGGAAAAATAAATATTATGCTACTTATGCTGATGGGACGTGTTGGCGTCTTTGCATTTACTATAGCCATTATTGGCAAAGCGGCTCAAAGTCGTATCAAATACGCTGAAGGAAGGATAATAATATGAATAGTTTTGCAATAATTGGACTTGGCAAATTTGGATTTCATGTAGCCAAAGGATTGGCACAGCAAGGAATGAGTGTCATTGCAGCAGATATAGATGAAGACCAAGTAAGAGAGGTTAATGAGTATGTGCAAGATGCTATCATCTTGGATTCTACGGATATGCATGCTCTAAATGAAGCCGGTATCGGACAAGTTGATGTGGCTATAGTTAGTATAGGAGAAAATATTGAAGCCAGCATATTAACCGTAATGGCACTCAAAGAGATAGGAGTACAAACAGTAATTGCCAAAGCGATCACCCGAGTACATGGCCAAATTCTATCCAAAATCGGCGCAACAAAAGTTGTTTATCCAGAAATGGAGACAGCAAAAAAACTGGTTAAAAAAATAGTCAAAAATATGAACTATGAGACTATCGATCTTTCTATTACCATGAAATTAGCTAAATTGTTAGTGCCAAGTTTTTGGATCGGCACCTCAATACTGTCTTCTTCTTTTGAAAATGATTATAATGTAAAACCTATTGCATACAAACATCAAGGCATATGGCATACTAAATTCGAAAATGATGATATTTTAGAAGATGGGGATATATTGGTAGTATTGGGAGACAATAATAATATAGAAGCCCTAAGCAAAAAAGTTGATATATATTAAATCAACTTTTTAATGCACGATAAGGTACCGGTTTATATCCATCCTGTATCAATTTCATCATGCCGCCTTTTAGATTGATGACATTATAATCTTTTTCATTGGACAAATATTCCGATACCATGGTTGTGCGATTTCCTGTACGGCAAATAAGCGCGAAACGTTCGTTTGGCTTGACAACTTTTCTTAGTTTTGCCAAAAATGCATCTGTATTTACCTCACCTTTTTCGTTAAAGAATGTTATAGTATATGCACCTTTGATGATGCCTGTTTGTGCCCACTCAGCCGGTGTTCGGATATCTATGATCTTGATCGGCTTAGATAAAAATGTTTTATCTACTACTATATTTGTAACGTCTGCATTAACAATTGCTGTTATAGACAAAATAGCCAATAATATTTTTTTCATATAATTGTTCCTTTTTATAGCTCTTGATTTTAAAATAAGAATGGTAGCGAAAAAAAGTTAAATGAGGGTTAATGCGAAAGGGAACATTTGGTTTGTTAGGCTTTTTACTCAGTTTTATATGATAGATTCTTTTCCCGTAACACTATCATACATAAGAATTTCCTGAAATTTGTGCTTTGGCAGTTTTTTAGTTACTTGGTCTATTAATAACTCCCAATCATCACTGGTATATAAACTATTCAAATGGCACTGCACAACCAAAGAAGTATTTTCTGGATAGTTAATACTAGCCTTTTTACTAATTTGTTTTAGTACAATAGGAGCAAATTTTTCAATATGCTCTTGGTTGGTAAAAACCACTGGTTCCGAAGAAACTTTGCTATTTTTATTTCCTGATATTCCTTCTGGAGCAAACGACATATCTAGTTTCCATGTCCAATGTTCGTTTTTATGCATGGCTGACGTAATTTCCAAATATGCCTGAGCAGGATAGTGCCCGTGCTCTACATAACAGCCTTTTTGTAGAATCTTTGCGTCATAAGATTGATTTCCATCAATCCAGTATACCGAAATGTATCTACCTGTCCTATAGTATTTTTGAACATAACGACAGATGGGCAACAACTCCTCCAATATTAATTTCTCTGTGGGTGAGGCTCTTAATCGAAGCTTTTTTATACCATCTGGTTCGGAACGTATTTTTTCAAATAATGTATATACCTCTGAACAGAACTCAAGCCCATCAAATAATTTGCCATTAAGGTGAGATAAATTGTACATTTTTTTAGAAGCCTCATCTTGTTCCATATCTTCAGATATGAAATGCATACTTATTTTTTAATATTATAACTAATTTGATTATTTTTAAAAATAGATTTGAGGTAAAAAAATGGATTCCGCATCAAGTACGTAATGACGAGGGGAGGATATTTATATGAGATCCTGAAACGAGTTCAGGATGACAAATGGTTGTGGATTCCTGCCTTCGCAGGAATGACGGGTATTTTTAATGCAGGAAGTGTCTTACGCCTGTGAAATATAGCGCAATGCCATGCTCATTGGCAGCGGCTATCACTTCATCATCTCTCACACTTCCGCCTGGCTCTATGATAGCTTTCACGCCGGCACTTGCAGCTGCATCGATGCTGTCTCTAAATGGGAAAAATGCTTCACTAGCCATGACAGCACCGCTCACGTCAAGTCCCATAGTACTAGCTTTTTTGAGTGCGCATTGTGCAGCATCGACTCTGCTTGTCATACCCATACCGACAGCTACCATCATAGCATCTTTGACATATACTACGCAGTTTGATTTGGTCAAACTGGCTATTTTATATGCGATCTCGAGATCTTTCATCTGAGTATCTGTTGCTTCAAGCGTTCCTTGTTTTGCCGCATTGGCAACTTCAGAGTCTTTGACCATATCGCTGTCTTGGTACACAAAACCGCCATCGATATGTTTGAAATCATTTTTATCATTTGAAAGGACAAGTTTATCGCTTCCGTAAGAGAAGAGCTTGAGTCTTTTTTTAGTTTCAAAAACCTCAAGTGCGGCAGGTTCAAAATCGCCTGCTATAACAACTTCCAAGAACATCTCGTTCATTTTCAGTGCCAACTCTTTGCTTACGATACCGTTCACTGCGACAACGCCGCCAAAAGCAGAAACACTGTCACATTTAAGAGCATCGATGTAAGCTTGAGTCAGATCTTCATTGAGCGCAAAACCGCATGGATTGCCGTGTTTGACTATACATACCGCGCCTCTATCCCCAAAACTCGCTGCGATCTTCACAGCGCCGTTGATATCTGTTAGATTGTTGAAGCTTGCTTCTCCTTTGATCTGTTTAAAGTTCTTAGAAAAGAATCCGTCAAACTCATAAAGAGCTCCATTTTGATGCGGATTTTCTCCATATCTGGTGTCAAATACTTTTTTGCCGACTATGAATTGATGATCGCCAAAACCTTTATTGAATCTGCTATTCATATAATTTGCTATCATACTGTCATATGCTGCAGTATGTTCAAAAGCTTTTATCATAAGCTCGCGTCTAAGCTCTAAGCCATCTTTTTGACTGCCGATATTTTCAAGTACTCTTGCATAGTCAGCGCTGTCTGTAACTATATATACGCTCTCGAAGTTCTTAGCAGCACTTCTCACCATCGCAGGCCCACCGATATCTATGTTTTCAATGATCTCTTCAAAATCGTCAGTTCTTTCAATAGTGGCTTTAAACGGATATAGATTTACACACACAAGGTCTATGCCTTCTACGCCAAGTTCTTTTGCTTGCGCCAAATGAGCTTCATCGCCTCTTTTGTGAAGAATGCCGCCATGGATGAATGGATTTAGCGTTTTTACACGTCCTTCGAAACACTCAGGAAATTTGGTCACTTCACTAGCTTCTACGACTTTTACCCCTGCATCTTTTAATGCTTTATATGTACCGCCTGTGCTTATTATCTCGAATCCTAATGCTTCTAATCCTTGTGCAAACTCTACAATTCCGCTTTTGTCACTTACGCTTAATAATGCTCTCATATACTTTCTTTTACTCTCTTTATTATAAATCTTGTTCTATTGTTTTTTCGAATGTATCAAAATAGATACTTTGAAGCTTTTTGACTGGCATACTTACATCATTGAGAATGAAATTATCTCCTTTGATGCTTCCTATTGCCTCGATATGTAGACCAAGGTCACTTGCCATCTTTGCTACATCATTTACATTTTCTGGTGCTACTTCCAAAATCGCTCTGCTTTGACTCTCGTCAAATATCTCGTTTGCGTTACCCAACTTAACATCAACTTCCACACCAAGACCCGAAACGGCTGACATCTTGGCTAATGCTATTGCGATACCGCCCATGCCTAGATCTTTTGCTGATTTTAGAAGTCCTTTTTTGTTTGCGTTGATCACAAGATCCCAAAGTCTAAGCTCGGCAGTATAATCGATCTCTCCAAGCTTGCCTGTAGTTTCTCCGAAAAGCTCTTTGATATAGAGTGATCCGCCGAATTCGCCTTTTGTATTACCTACCATCAAAAGCGTGTTGCCCTCTTTTTGAAATGAGCTTGTTAGTACTTTATTGCAATCATCATTTAGCCCTACCATCGCGATAGCAGGCGTGGGGAAAACGCTCACACCGTTCGTTTCATTATACAAAGATACGTTACCGCTAACTACCGGGGTGTTCAATGTAGCACAAGCTTCTTTGATGCCTTCGCACGCTTGTGCAAATTGCCACATAACTTCCGGATTTTCCGGATTTCCAAAGTTTAGACAATCGGTAATTGCAAGTGGTCGAGCACCGCTCATTACAACATTTCTTCCGCTCTCAATTACTGCAAGTGCTGCACCTTTGTAAGGATCGATATAACAATATCTTGGATTACAATCCGCGCTCATCGCGATCGCTTTGCCGTTTTGTTTTACGCGGATCACGCTGGCATCCAAACTGCCCGGGCGTTTGATGGTATTTGTTTGCACCATAGAGTCATATTGCTCATATATCCATGCTTTATCTACAACTTCAAGAGAAGATAATAGTTTCTCAAACGCTTCCTGGTTTGACACGGTTGGATAATCAGAAATATTTTTGGCATTAACTGCATCCAGATAAGACGGTCTAAGTGTAGGACGGTCTAATATAGGTGCCTCTTCGCTAACAGGGGCTATCGGCATATCAGCACATTTTTCTCCATGCCAAAAGAGCTCCATTCTGCCCGTATCCGTTACTTCTCCGATAACTGCCGCGTCCAAGCCCCATTTTTCAAATATATCGATGATAGCTTGTTCGCTTCCTTGTTTAGCGCAAATTAGCATTCTCTCTTGGGATTCGCTTAACATGAAATCATACGGGGTCATCCCCTCTTCTCGTGCCGGCACCTTATCAAGATGCATGATCATGCCTGCACCTGTTTTACCTGCCATTTCAAATGATGAACTTGTAAGCCCTGCAGCACCCATATCTTGTATGCCTACTACATGATCTGTGGCAAAAAGCTCAAGACATGCTTCAAGAAGCAACTTCTCGGTAAATGGATCTCCAACTTGAACGGTAGGTCTGAGTGATTTGCTCTCTTCTGTGAAACTGTCACTACTCATTACGGCTCCACCGAGTCCGTCACGGCCGGTTTTTGAACCTACATATATAACAGGATTGCCTATACCTTTAGCCACTCCAAGGAAAATATCTTCTTGCTTGACAAGACCAAGAGCAAATGCATTTACCAAGATATTGCCATTATAGCTCTCATCAAAACTTACCTCTCCGCCGACTGTTGGAACACCCATGCAGTTGCCGTAGCTTCCGATACCTTCTACTACTCCGCGTACCAGATGTCTTTGGTATTTATTTATATTCTCATTGCCTTTAATATTTCCAAAACGAAGGGAATTGAGGTTTGCTACAGGTCTAGCGCCCATTGTAAATACATCTCTTAGTATTCCACCTACTCCAGTAGCGGCACCTTGAAACGGCTCTATATAACTAGGGTGGTTATGACTCTCCATCTTAAATACCGCTGCGATGCCATCACCTACATCTATAACACCTGCATTTTCGCCTGGTCCTTGGATAACCCATGGTGCTTTGGTAGGGAAACCGTTTAGATATTTTTTGCTGGATTTATAAGAGCAATGTTCACTCCACATAGCAGAAAATATACCGATCTCAACAATATTAGGCTCACGATGCAAAATCTCTTTGATATGCTCATACTCAGCAGGGCTTAGTTTGTGTGATTTAAGCACACTTTCGATATTTTCGATGGCTGACATAGAAGTATTCCTTTTTAGGATAATAAAATATGTTTATATTATAGTAAAAAAGTACTAAAAATGTGATGAAAGACCGAGAGTGACATGATTTGCAAATAGTAAATTGCTATAATATCAAGATAAAACAAAAGTTATATTGCCAATAAATACAAAAAAAATATTTTTATATTTTTTATTCAATTCAGCCTATTAAACAGCAACTAACCACTCCAAAAGCGACAAAAAGCTACAATTTGATAATTCATTCAAAGGTCAGATATGTCTCAAATCCTCTCCATGCTAACTCTTCAACAACAACTAAATGATGCAACGAACGGCACATGCTGGGAAAATGGAGTAACCAAGCAAGGCAAGCCGATAGATTGGAGAAGATGTATATATCTAGAGTGTGCTGAGCTTGTGGAATCCTACCCATGGAAACATTGGAAAAATATAGACGCCACAGCTGATAATGAAAACATCAAGATAGAAGTAGTGGATATCTGGCACTTTGTGATGAGTGAGATACTGCGCCTTAATGCAAATAACCAAAAATTATCAATGGAAGAATTGGCATATAAAATCTCTTCTTTGCCTAACTTTGATATGCTAAAAGAGCCTGCTAATGATATCTCAGATAGGCACTTTGATCAGATAGCAAACATAGAAAGGTTTATAAAAAGCGTCTTTATCGATGAAAGCCTAGAAGAGATGGCGAGCTTATATTTTGAGGTTGTGCTTCAATCAGGACTAAATCTAGATAGTTTATATCAACTCTATATAGGCAAAAATATACTCAATCAATTTCGCCAAGACCATGGATACAAAGACGGAAGTTATATAAAAATCTGGAATGGCAAAGAAGATAACGTAATAATGCAAAACTTGCTTGCTGCCAATCCTTCTATTACTCCAAATGAGCTTTATGATGCATTAAAAACAGAATATCCAAAGCTGTAACAATCTTCATAAATGATGCAAAGTAAATATTAGTTATTTAACGCTTTAACCAAATTTACAGAAATGGTAGCATTGTTATCAACGGATACTTCAGAAACAATACGAATATTTTTAATTCCATCGAATCCGCACTCTTGACCGCAAACTACAGTGCCGACTAAGTAATATTTTCCTTTTGGAATGTTATTCAAAACAAAACCACCGTTATCATTTGCGGTGGTAAATTTAAGATATTTATACAATCTATCATCAGTACCATCCATTAGATTGCCGTGCAGATAATTTTCTTTATACCATTGTTTAGAATATGAAGTATATGGATTTAGGTACAGTCTAGCATCAGAACCGCTAACTATTTTGCCGTCATTCGTCTGGATGACAATTTTACCTTGGATTGCCGAGCTGCCTGTCAAGGAAAGATTATTATATTCTTTTGCAGGAAACGGAATATGATTTACGATTTTTCTATCTTCATGATTTGTTTCATTTATATCTGTCTGATTACTCAGGTCGGAGATATCTACATTATCCTCTTGGGAATCTTTTGGCGGCCAATTATCATCAAATTGCTCTATTTGTGCTGATGGTGGCATAGGGAAATTCTTTTTATTGCCTGGCTTTGGCCCATCGGTACATCCAACAAATATAAATATCAAAAAAATAAATGAAATGATTTTTAACACTATTAATCCTAATTAATTCTATAAAATATTATTGATATTATATCAAATTTTTACATCACTTGCCAAGACAAAATTCTCCGAACATCTTGTCTAGTACATCTTCATTGCTATACGGCTTTGATATTGACGAGATGGCTTTTATGGCTTCTGTAAGATGATAAGCAAAAAATTCCAATTCACCTTTTTGCAAAGGAAGCTTGGCCTCTCTTATTGCTTGTAGTGAATTTTGTACTGCTTGTATTTGTCTTGATGAAACCAGCATTAACTCATCTCCAGATGAAATACTGTCTAAAAGCGTCTGCAGCTTATCTAGTAATATAGAAAAATCTGATTTCACACTCATATTAATGATATCCAAAGAATCTAAGAATGTATTGTATAGCTCCCTATGTAAATCTGTTTTATTTATAACTGTTATCAAATGTTTTGAACTATCCATTTCTTTTATGATAGATGCTATACGCTCATCTTCATCATCCCATTTTTGACTGCCGTCAAAAAGAGATATTATAATGTCAGCTTCATTCAAAGATGCGATCGAGCGTTCCACGCCTATTCTTTCTATTTCGTCACTAGCTTCACGAATACCGGCAGTATCAATAAGGCGAATCACATGAGAACCTATGCACACTTGTTCTTCTATTGTATCTCTAGTGGTTCCTGCTATATTGCTTACAATGGCTCTCTCATAACTGAGCAATGCATTTAACAAAGAACTTTTGCCTACATTTGGTTTGCCTATGATAGCCACTCTAAAACCCTCTATCAATCCTTTTCTGCGCTTACTGCTTTCTAAAAGTTCGATTAACTTATGCTCCAAGTCGTCTAGTTTATTTGAAAGTGAATCGATAATATCTTTTGGCAGATCTTCTTCTGCATAATCTATCATCACTTCAGTATGAGCAAGTGCCAACAATAGCATATCCCTGCTTTCTTCGACAAATACTGCCAAAGATCCTTTGAGTTGTCTGGCCAATATTTTTGCCGCATCGACACTTTTTGCTTCTATTAGTTTTGCTATTGCTTCTGCTTGAGTGAGTTCTATCTTGCCGTTTAAAAAAGCTCTTTTGCTATACTCTCCGGCTGTTGCCAATCTTGCTCCATAATGAAGTGTGGCCTGTATGATTTCTTCGGCCACAACAATTCCGCCATGACACTGAAACTCTACTACATCTTCGCCTGTAAAACTTTTTGGTGCTTGAAAATAAATTATGATAGCTTGGTCTATGAGACTTCCATCAACGGTATACAAAGATGCAAGATGTGCATATCTAGGAGTAATATTGGTTTTATGGGATATACGAAGGGCTATTTTAAGCGCATCGACACCGCTGAGTCTCACTATGGCGATAGAGCCGATCCCATGTGATGTTGCAGTGGCTACTATAGTTTCGTTCATTACATTTTTTGTATAAAGTCGTTGATCACTATATATTTATTACCGTCTTTATTCGTTTTGATGGCAACATATTTATTTGGAAATTCTTCCCTTAACTGTTCCAGGGCAATTTGAACCAATATTCCGTCCAATGGTCTTGTTTTTCCTCTGCCTCCGCGATGTACCGCTTCTATGACTGGCTTGATTGTATAACATATCATTTCTTGTTGAGATGTCAAGAAACGAGCGATTTCAAGCTTGACAAAAAGCTCATATTTGGAATATAGCCAATTGAATATCATATAGGACAATGCATTGTATCTATATCCTTCTTTGCCAATTAGGAGCGCAGCATCTTCACCATCAATAAAAATCAAAGCCGTATTATCCATGACATCCACTTCCACTACATCTATGGAAAAACAACTGGTCGCAAAAAGTCTTTTTAATTCATTTTCTATTTCTTGAGCCAAAGCAACATTTGCAATTGGTTCTTGTTGTGACTCACTACACTTGGTGTCCACATAGCTCGTTGGCAACTCTTCTTTGTTTTTAAAAAATTGTTCACTTACCAAATCGTCATACTGTTTTAAATGGCTGCTTGTATCAGATTTTTCAGATATTACATGTTTATGAATTTCTTTTGAACTTGCTTGTAGGTTTGTCTGCTTTGGTAAAGTATATGATTTTGGGGATTTGGTGAGTTTTGTCGGTTCGACAATAATTGGTTCATTTTTTTTAACAATATCGATAGTACTCACAATATCGGCCACAATAATGGCATTTTTCTTACCGAGGCCTAAAAATCCTTTGGATGGATACTGCACTACTTCGCATTGTAATTGCAATAATGAACATCCAAAAAACTGAGAGGCTTTTGCGTATGCATCTTCTAGTGTTTCTGCCTCGATCCTTTGCATTATCTATCCTTGTGGTGATGAGCATCAATTTCGGCTTGTTTGTGTTTCGCATAAGCCTTATTGACATAGTATTGCTGCCCTATTGATAAGATATTATTTGTAAGCCAATAAAGCACCAGACCTGACGGGAATGTGACAAAGAAGAATGTCATCATTATTGGGAAAAATTTAAAAATTTTCTCTTGCAATGGATCTGTAAAATTTGATGGTGTAATTCTTTGTTGATACCACATAGTAGCACCCATAACCAATGGCAAGATATAGTATGGATCCATTTTTGACAAATCATGTATCCATAATATCCATGGAGCTCCTTGCAATTCATCGGCATTAAGAAGCACACGATAAAGTGCAAAGAATATAGGTATTTGCATCAAAAGAGGCAAACATCCACCAAATGGATTTGCTCCATGCTTTTTGTATAGATCCATCATTTTCATATTCATTTTGGCCGGATCATCACTGTATTTTTCTTTGAGATCTTTCATTTTTGGAGCCAGATCTTTTAGCTTTTGCATAGAAAGCATACCTTTATAGGACGGCCAGAAAAGCACCAGTTTAATAAAAATAGTAAATATAACTATGGCCCAGCCCCAATTGCCGACATAATTATGGATTTGTTGGATCAACAAGAAAAATGGTTTAGCAAGCCAAGTAAACCAACCGTATTCTATAACACTAGTAAGTTTCGGTGAAATAGCCTCAAGTCTTTTATACTCTTTTGGTCCGATATATCCGCCGAGTTCCATATTTGACGTACCGCTCACAAAAATTAACGGATTATCGTTTGCTTCTTTTATTATAGATATATTCATTCCTTGTTTAAGGTTGAACAACAAAGAAGTATAATATCTGTCAAAAGCAGATGCTATAGTAGCACCTTTATAGTTTTCGTCACCCTTAGCATCACCGTCTGATATGATTGCTGTTGTATTGTCTGCTTGATCTATCAATGCGCCTTTTACAACCATAAATTTACTTTTGTCTGCAACAGGTCTATATCCTGGTGTAATAAAATATGAAACAGGACTTGAAGTTGTTATCTTTACGTTATATTCGCCTGTTGATTTGAACGTGATAGATTTTGTTACGGTAACAGATGAAAGTTTTTGAGTTAATATTACATTTTGTTCCCCATTAGCCAAATCTATTATTGATTTATCTGCCGTATATGGAGTTTTAAATGCCTCATCATTTAAAACTGTGTCACTAAAACGCATCTCTAATGGTTTTACCTCTTTTGGATCTAAAAGTTTAAGAGCTGAACCGTCTTCATTTTTGTATTTTGCTTCAAGTAATGTTACTTGCGATATGCGCCCCATATTGTCTATCAACATAGCAAATCTATCAGATTTTACTGTTACCAATGAAGCCGTATCAGATACGACCGGCGCAGTAGTTGCATTAACAGCCGTAGTAGTGGCTGCAGTTGTTGGCATAGCTTTGCTTTGTATGGTTGCATTTTGTTGCTTAGTAGTTTCTGTAGCAATTTGTTGCTTTGGTATTAAATAACTATAACCGATAAAAACTAAAATGGAAAGAAATAATGCTAGAAGAAGTCGTTTACTAAGATCTTGTTGTCCCACGAGGTGTGCCTTTGTGTGAAAAATTATAATATCAAAGAGCAACGCTTTAATGTATTGTCAAATGTTTTGCTCAATACTTCAAAAGTCTCTTTGAGTAGTGCGGGTTTGGCTACTAATACATAGTCGCCCTGTTTTAAATGAGGCAAATTAACTATAAATAAAGCTCTAAGTAACCTTTTGGCTCTATTTCTGTTTACTGCATTGCCTACTTTTTTACCAGCTACAAACCCTATATTATACCTTGTAGATTCTTTATAAAAAAGTACAAAATAAGGAGTATGCCAAACTTTTGTTGCCTTCGAATAGATACTATTGAACTCTGCCGTTGTACGGATACGCTCAAAATGCTTTATGCAGCTAATCTTTTTCTACCCTTAGCTCTTCTAGCAGCAATAACTTTGCGACCATTTTTTGTTTTCATTCTTGCTCTAAAACCATGCGTTCTTTTACGTGGTGTTTTATGTGGTTGGTAAGTTCTTTTCATAAGAAATATCCTTGTTGATAATGATAATAACCCTAGTATTAGAGTTTAGTAAGCGCGATTGTACCCTAATATGACTTTGAAAAGATTTAAAATATAGCCTTTGTTAGTTGGTATTTTGGGATATATTTATTATTTGTATTTTTATTGCTACAATAAAGTATATTCTGAGTAAATATTGGCTAGAAAAGTTAAATTACACGTGGTTATTAGAAAAAAAGCCAAATTAACAACACAAACCCAATTATAATGTTCAACCAGCTTATACCTTCTCCAAAAAGCATTACTAGCATATTGTAATATTGCTCATCAAAAACCGAAGTTGTTAGAACCAATCCTTCTTTGGCATATTTCGTAATATCATTTCCCCAGATAAAAGTAATGACCTCAGGTAGAATAAAAAATAGTATTATCCCCAAAATGCCCCATAATGTCTTTTCAGGCTTCATCGACATTAATACTTTTTTTAATTCTTGATTTTGAGTCAATTGCTGAGCTTTGTTTTTAATTTTATTTTGCATGTCGCTATTTTAACCAAATATTTTTAATATTTTATTTGTAAAAATAGTCGGTCCAATATTGTTTTTTTGCATAAAAAACAATATTAAAAAAAATAATCATTTAAACCATAAAATTTGTTATAATATTGAATAAAAATATCTGGAGGCAAAAATGAAATTTTCACTAAAATTAGCTATCGGAATACTCGTCGCTGCTGTGATTTTGATACAATTTATACCTTATGGTAAAGATCATACAAATCCGCCCGTGATCAGCGAACCAAAGTGGGATAGTCCTCAAACTAGGGAACTATTTATGAAATCTTGCGGCGACTGCCATAGTAACGAAACAAAATGGCCATATTATAGCAACATTGCTCCAATATCATGGAGTGTCTATAGCCATGTAGAAGAAGGCAGAGAGGCTTTCAATGTCTCAGATTGGAATCAAACCGACCATGAACACGCTCAAAAAGCTGCCAACGAAGTTCGTGAAGATGAAATGCCTCTAGCCTCGTACTTAATTGCACATCCGAAAGCTAGACTTGACGAAGCAACAAAAGGAAAATTGATCCAAGGATTGGTAAATACTTTTGGCGATGCAAAAGATGTGGATGAAGATTGATCTTCTTTTCTAGCATACCGAACCAAGTTCGGTATGCATTTTACCTTCATAATTAATAACCAAAAATCTCTATTATCAAATCCATGTTATAATTCGCACCATGAATAAAATTACAGATATAAACAACTTACCATCTCCTTGTTGGCTTTTAGAAGCTAAACTATTACGTAAAAATATGGCTATTTTTGAGCATATCCAAAACGAAAGTGGAGCTAAGATACTCCTAGCACTCAAAGGCTATGCTTTATGGAAAAGCTTTGATATCATTCGCCCTACTCTGCATGGGTGTTGTGCGAGCGGACTGCATGAAGCAAAGCTCGCTCATGAAGAATTTGGCAAAGAGGTACATACATACTCCCCTGCTTTCAAAGAAGAAGATATAGAAGAGATCGCGAGCATATCTCATCATCTAGTCTTTAATTCTCCGGCTCAATTTCATAAATTTGCCAAAAAAGCACTTGATATAAATCCATATATATCTCTAGGCCTTAGGGTCAATCCTGAATACTCACAATCTCCAAAAGAGATGTACAATCCTTGCGGATTATATTCTAGGCTTGGCACTACAATAGCGAATTTTGATGATAGTATCATGGGACATTGCGAAGGTCTTCACTTTCACGCACTATGCGAACAAGACAGTGATGCCTTGCAAGGAGTACTAGAGAATTTTGAAGCAAGATTTGGCTCATATATACCAAAACTGAAATGGGTAAATTTCGGCGGAGGACATCACATCACAAGAAAAGGCTATGATGTAGAAAAACTAATTGGTCTCATTAAAAAGTTTAAGCAAAAATACAATGATATAGAAGTATATCTAGAGCCTGGAGAAGCAACCGGCTGGGAGACTGGCGGACTACATGCGACAGTACTCGATATAGTTCATAACGGCATTGACATAGCTATACTTGATACTTCAGCAGAAGCACATATGCCTGATACCATACTTATGCCTTATCGCGCGGAAGTGAGAAATGCAGGACAATCAGGTGAAAAAGCATATACCTACCGCCTTGGCGGCAATACGTGCTTGGCCGGTGATGTCATGGGAGATTATAGCTTTGATAAACCGTTGCAAATAGGTGATAAAATAATCTTTGAAGATCAGATGCACTATACAATGGTAAAAGCAACTACTTTTAACGGTATACCACTTCCAACCATTGCAATAGAACATGAAGACGGTACCATAGAAGTAGTGCGTGAATTTGGATATGAGGATTTTAAAAACAGATTATCGTAGGGCAAACTACTTTGATGACGAATTGTCATCATCTTTTCCAAATAACTGACTAAAATTTTTAAATTCTTTTTTATAAACAAGATCTGCGCTAGTTGATTCTTGACTTACACTAACTACTCCTTCTATGGATGGAGTAAATTCATATTTTAATTTTGCTTTTGATACATCACCGCTGGCATAGATCAAAGTCAAGCGTTTACCGATCTTTTTACCTATCTCCATACTATTGTTGGCACCAAAAACCAAATGATCGACTCGCAATCCAATGTCTGATAAAATAGATTTTGCCACAACTCCACCCATCATCTTCATCATCTCTTCGCCGGTATAATTACTTGCTTCAGATTCTGAATCAAACATTATAATAGCCAAAATTTGTTCTCTAGTAAGCTTAGGAGTAGAAGAAAAGCTTACCAAAGGATTACCGGGCGTACCTGATATGGTGGCTTTTATTGTGTAATTTGGGGCTTTGTATGTAGCTTGAATATCTAATTGTGGTCTATTTGCATCTCCGGTAAAATAAATATGACTGGTCTGAAAATCAAATTTTTTGTCATTAAATAAATAATATCCACCTTCCGAAATAGTAGCAAGGCCAAAAATCATCAATGATTCTTGAGGTACTTTTTCCAAACTCAAATCCAACAATGCATTAAAATTAGAATCACTTTGTTTATATCTCAATGGTGCTTTTGATGTCACTTTTATAGAAACCGACATATTGTCTACAAACGCTGATGATGTTTTTTGTTTTAATTCCTGCAAGATAATAATATCACTATCACTAGGAAATGTTTTTCGACCAAGGTAATATAATATATCTCCATCAAGTACAACAATATTACCTTTAATATTCATGGTGCCATTTTCTATATTAGCGAGTAACGAAGCATTAAGCCTGACGGATGCCACTTCATGCTGAATGGATAGATTGTTTGCATTTATATTGAGATTACCTTTTTTTGTTTTTATATTGTATGTACCATCTATTTTGGCTTGATTGTTTACCCATAAAGAATTTAATTTCAATACACCATTATTTATATCAACAACAGATTGTTTGGTGGTATAATATTTTAGTTTGTCATACGTAAAATCATAACTATTAATATAAAATTTAGAATCAGCAAAACCTAGCTTGATATTTAAGTTTTCTATCGGTTTTTTAGTCCTAGACTCATCTCCAAAATACATCTGTGAAGACTGTAAAGCAATATCACCTTTTGAAAGATTATTAAAAGTGGCATCCATTGTCAGATCTCCACGCAAAGGCGGTGGTGTAAAATCAATAAATTTACTCAATGCACCTAGTGAATTTTCTATCGATGATGTATTTGAATTGATCTTGAGTATACCGATTGGGCTACCAGATATTTTGCCTTGCAATGTGCCTATGGTTATTGTACCATCTACTGTCTTAGGTATTTTGGCATATTTTAAATTCGTGGCTAGTTCTTTGGCAATAATATCTATATTGATATAATCTTTTTCTAAACCGATATTAAATTTTGAATTAGCTAATTCATCCCACTTGACAGCCGGATATAGTTTTCTAAGAGTTGAATTTTGCGGCACACTTGCCAAGCCATCTATGATCCATACGGTTGGATTATTTACTATTTTTCCTTTTGCATCGACCAGATCGGATTTTAATTCAGCATCAAATGTAGTAAAAAATGGTGATTTAAATTTAACTGGCGCTTTGATAGAGGCTTTGCCTTTGCTATCTTGCATAGATTTTGGGAATTCTAACCATTCTTTTATCGATATTTGGTTTTTGGACTCTGCCGTAAGCATGCCGCCGCTGAAACCATCAGATTTGAATGTTCCTTTAAATTCTTTAGTGTCAAGCAAAGCATCAAATCCTTGCTCATCACCTTTGTAAATAATTTTTGGATTAGTTAAAATTTTAAGCAATTTAGCATGCAAAGAAGTCATTTTGTTTGCAGTCGCTGTACCTTGGTATGTGACTTTTTCATTTTCATCTACCATCACTTTGCTGGTAAGAAAGATACGAGGCGCATAATAACTGCTTGCTAAAGCTTTTGAATCGATTGTTGTATGATTTGTTTTTGTGCTATAAAATATTTTCGAATTAAGTGATGAGACATTTAGATTATCTGTAGCATTTTTGTCTTTAAATATATTATTGCCTCTAGTGTGGGCTAGCACTGTGAGACCGTACTTGGAAACATTAAAATCATCTACTATTGCATGACCGGCATTTTTCGCATCAATAGGTATATTATTCCTGTTATAATATGTCTGATTTACTACGACATCGCCACTTCCTTTAAAATCCATACCACCTGTTGCTTTAACTTTGAGACTTATCTTCCCATAGTTCAAATCAGTATTAAAATCTATATTGCCTTTTTTGAAACTATTTGTATAGAGATCATAAAAAATTTCACTTAATTTCGCCTCAATATGGTTAAAATGATAGTGCGAATAAACGTATGGCGTAGTAGTGATATTACCTGTTTGGATTATCAAACCTAAATCGATCTTTTGGTTTGTTGTATTTGTATCTGTTTTGAATGATTTGATAAGGGCGGTTAGATTGGTTATGTTCAGATCATAAATAGATGCTGAATGCAAAACTATCTTTTTTTCTAATAATGACAATGGACTCCATCTGACATTTACATTTGATGCCAACGGTTTATTGTTATATGTTATTTGCTTGATGTTTACACCTTCTATTAAATCTCCATCTATAGATAAATAAGTGATTTTATGAGATTTCAACCAATCTTGAGTCAATCGCTCTATAACAATAGGTGTATTTGCCAATACAGTAAATAATACCATTAAAACAATCGTCAATACCATTAATGAAAATAATATTTTTTTCAAAATGATTGTCCTAATTGAAATTGAACGCTATATTGCGAAATATCATTTACGTTCATACCGACATCTAATTTAAGCGGTCCTACAGGAGTTATATATCTTACTCCGATACCGGCCGATGTGATAATTTCACCGGAAAAATCATAACTTTTGGAATCTAGCATTGTATTGTCTGTAAATACGGCTCCATATATATCTTTTTTTATTGGAAAATCCATCTCTAAACTAAGATTCGCCATGCTCATTGCGCCTTCTACAGAGTATTGTGTAGGAGAGCTTATAACCCCTATTTGATTATATCCATATGCTCTATTGCTGTACGAGCCTCCACCAAAAAATAGTTTAGATTCCGGCAAAAGATTCGAAATTTCTTTAATAGTACCAAGTTTGCCGACTGCAGCAAAAGTGAGATCATTCCAAGTATATATACCTCTGGCTTCAAAAAGCATCTTAATATAATCACTTGCATCAGCGCTATAAGGCAGGCCATATTCCAAATAACTTGTTAGATAATATCCGTTTTTCGGGTTTAGTCTGTCATCCCTTGCATCATAAATTGCTTGGAAATATGGATAATATAATTTAAAATTTCCATAAATAATACCTGGTTCCGGCGTATTTAAAACTGATATATTGATATTTTCCCCCGCCATTCCTGCCTTAAGAAAAAGTTTGTCAAATTGATAAGCTGCGAATGCTTTTAAGTATTCCTTTTCTTCTACGAAACCTTCGAATTCTAAATTTGAATATCCGCCATTAAATCCAAAATCTAAATAATAATCTTTATAATGAATCAATGATGGTCTAAAAAAATCGATATCATAAAGTTGCTCTTTGGAAGAATAACGGCCTGTCAAAATCAATTTTTGGGCGTTGCCAAAAAAATTCCGCTTAACGAGTTGCGCTTGTACGCTAGATCCGGCATAGCTGTCATACCCCACACCACCAGTAAAATAATATGGATTTTCTATTAGTTTAAGAGTGATATCAACCGGTACGACATTATATATTTTACGATCTGCATTTATAAGAATGCTATCAAAAGCTTCCAGATCCTCCAATCTTTGATAGGTTGTTTTGATCTTCTCTGTGCTAAATTTTTCGCCATTAAGCGCTTCTACTCTGGAAAGCACGACATTATCATCTATCCCATCTGCTCCTTTAATTGTTGTTTCGCCAAAAGTACAGATATCTCCTTTTTTTAATTTGTATATCAAATCTGCTTTATGTGTTTCTAGATCTATATATGCCTTGGTGTCCAGATCATAACTGCAATAACCATCGGATAATAATTTGGCAATGATCGCATTTTTAGTTTCTACAAATTGTTTTGACTTAAAAATATCTCTTTCTTTTAACGTTATAAAAGGTGTGATGTCAAAATCACTATCTACAAAAATAGAATAAACTTTCACAGGGCTATTTTCACTGATGAGGATTCTAACTGAATCGTTATTTTCTCCTATATTATAAGTAGCATCATAGTAACCTTCTGAATCAAAAAAACTTTTTAATGTTTCTGGTAAAGATTGGATAAGCCTTGTATGAATACGCGGTGTGCTATCTTTCCAAAATGCGAACCAATCTCTTTTTTTAATATCTAGTGCATCTTCTATTTGATCGGCAGAAATCTGCGTTGCGCCCAAAATCTCTATAGTTTTTGTTTCATCTTGTGTTTTTTCTTCAGCTATTCCCAATGATGATATTACGAAAAAAACAAAAACTATATTGCGCATCAAATACAATCCAAAATAATATAATTATCAAAATAAAATATTTTAACCAAATATTGTGATTTATTTGTGTTGTTATTAGCCACGAATTTGACCACTACCATAGATTTTATATTTATAAGTAGTAAGCTCATTAATGCCCATTGGGCCTCTTGCATGAAGCTTATTTGTTGATATGCCTACTTCTGCACCAAAACCAAATACTCCGCCATCGGTAAAGCGAGTGCTTGCATTAACATATACACAAGCAGCATCAACTTGATCCAAGAAATATTCTGCCACGCTGTAGTTTTCTGTCACGATCGCCTCTGAATGTCCTGAGCCGTAACGCCTTATATGCGCTATTGCTTCATCAACATCGTTAACTATCTTGATATTTAATATATTAGCTAAATATTCTGTGTCAAAATCTATCTCAGTGGCCAATTCCATATCAATTATTTCTTGAACTTCAGGATCACCTTTGAGTTGTGTACCTTTACAAACAAATGCATTATAAAGATCCGGTAATATAATTTTTGCAATTTTTTTATCCAAAATAAGTGTTTCCATTGCATTGCAAACACCGGGTCTTTGACATTTGGCATTTATTGCAATTGATATTGCTTTTTGTTTATCAGCATCGTTATGAATATATGTATGGCACAATCCTTTGTCGTGTTTTACAACCGGTATGGATGAATTTTGGGAAATAAAACGAATAAGAGCCTCACCGCCTCTAGGCACTACAAGATCCACATATCTATCCATCTTGATAAGATTAGCCACACCTTCTCTGGAACTATCCGGAAGCAAAGAAATAATAGATTTTGGCAACCCGTTTGCTTCTAAAACTTCCTGCAGTACAGTTGCTATTATTCGATTGGAATATTCAGCTTCTTTGCCACCTTTAAGTATAGCCACATTGCCGCTCTTGAAACACAAAGCGCCCACATCAGAAGTTACATTTGGCCTAGATTCATAAATAACTGCAACTACTCCTATTGGAACTGATACTTTTTCTATACGTAAATTATCATCATTTACCCAACCGTCTAATACTCTACCAACTGGCTCTTTTAGCGATGCGATTTCGCGTAATGAGCCCGCCATGGCTTTGATGCGTTTTTCATCCAAAAGCAATCTATCAAGCATCGCACTGTCTAATCCATTTTCTTTGCCTAGATCCATGTCTTTACTGTTTTCATCAATAATTCGAGATTGGTGTGTGATAATAGCATCTGACATTTGCAGTAAAATATGATTTTTCTCCCTACTGGAAAGAGTTGCTATGATGGGTGCTGAGTTTTTCGCTTGTTGTAAATATAGCTCCATGGCTATAATCCTTAGATATAAAATGTAGTGGTTATATTATGACATATAGCCATAAAGTATTAGCTTATCTTTCTAAAAAAATCATACAAGCCAAGATGCTACAAGACCAATAAGTCCACCAAATACACCGCCCCATACTACAAGCCATCCCAAATGTTCCTCTATTATGGTTTTTACCAACTCTTTGACCATTTGCGGTGTCAGCTCATCCAATCTTTTTAAAATTATCTTGTCTATTGAGGATATAAGATCATTTTGAAGTGAACTCTTTTTTAAATGTTTCTGTAAATTTTCATGGAATGCCGGTGATCTTACCAAAGATATCAAAGCGGTTTTTAACTTTTCGACAAATGGTTCTTTATATGAATTTAGCAAACTCTCGCCTCCAAACATTCCTAGCATCCCACCTATTTTGGACTCCATGACAGTTGTTTTTATAGCATCAAATGCCGGTGACATATCAGTATTTTCTATAATCGGAGATAAGTCTATTTTCATTTCTTCATGCATTAAAAAATTTTGGATATTTTTATGACTAAAAAACTGCTCCATTATCATATTATAAATTGATCGTTTAAAGCCCTCAAAATTTTGCTCTATCACACCGGAACCATATAGAAATGGCACTCTCTCAAAAAGCATATAAATTGCAAGCCAATTGGTCAATGCACCAGATAGCGCATAAAGTCCTGTATCTAATACCAATTTATGTAAAGATGAAGGCATTACGAAGGCTATGGCTATCAACAAAACAGATATAATATTTGTCATGAGTGATTTTGATATTTTCATTTAATGCCTTAATTGCTATATTTTATATTGTAATAATATCACAAAAAGTGGTTTTAAATGATGTTTGGCTATAATGAAAGCCATACAATTATGCGACAAACACAAGGAAAACAATGCGATTTGAAACAGTCATCGGACTTGAAGTACATGTACAACTAAATACAAAATCTAAGATTTTTTGCTCCTGCCCTACCAGTTTTGCGGAACATCAAAATATTAATACTTGCCCGGTATGTCTGGCCTTGCCTGGTGCGCTTCCTGTGCTTAATCTAGAAGCTGTTAAAAAGGCTATGTTATTTGGAAATGCTATCAATGCCACCGTCAATCAAAAATCTATATTTAATCGCAAAAGTTATTTCTATCCTGACAGCCCAATGGCTTATCAAATATCCCAATTTGATATCCCAATAGTAGAACACGGCGAACTTTTTATTGATCTTGAAGACGGTACTACTAGAAGAATAGGGATCACTAGAGCTCATTTAGAGGCTGATGCCGGTAAAAATATACATGAAGGATCTATTTCTAAAGTGGATCTAAACCGTGCAGGAACGCCATTACTGGAAATTGTAAGCGAACCTGAAATGAGAAGCAGCGAAGAAGCTGTGGCGTATCTCAAAAAACTTCATTCTATAGTACGATACCTTGATATTAGCGATGCTAACATGCAAGAAGGATCATTTAGATGTGATGTCAATGTATCTATACGTCCGGAAGGACAAGAGGAATTTGGCACCAGAGTAGAGATCAAAAATATAAACTCATTTCGTTTCGTAGCGGCTGCTATTGCTTATGAAGTAGCTAGACAAACAGAAGCCTATGAAGATGGAATATATAAAAATGAAGTATATCAAGAAACTAGACTTTGGGATGTAGCCAAAAGTGTTACAAAAAGCATGAGGGGCAAAGAAGACAGCGCTGATTATCGTTATTTTCCGGATCCTGACCTTCGTCCTGTTCTTGTAAGTGATGAAATGATGGAAGAAGCCAAAAAGATCCCTGAACTTCCGGATGAAAAGGTAACAAGATATATTACAGAACTTGGTATCAAAAAAGATGATGCTTTAGTCATAACGGCTGTGAAAGAAATGGCATACTATTTTGAAGAAATGCTAACTAGCAGCATTAATCCAAAAAGTGCGGTTACGTGGCTTACTTCTGAACTTCTTGGCAGACTAAATAAAGCCGGGCTTGATATTACAAATTCTCCTATAGATGCAAAAACGCTGGCTAATTTAATATCAAAAATAGAGAGTGATGCCATTTCAGGCAAAGGTGCAAAAGACGTACTTGACTATATGATGGAAAATGATGAGAGAAATATTGATATAATTATTGATAAGCTCGGCCTTGCTCAAGTAAGCGACGATGGGGCTATATTAGTCATAATTGAATCTGTATTAAACGATAATCAAGACAAAGTAAATGAATACAAAAGTGGAAAAGACAAACTTTTTGGATTTTTTGTAGGAGAAACTATGAAACGAAGCAAAGGCTCAGCAAATCCAGCCAAAGTCAATACTTTACTAAAAGAAAAACTAGCATAAAGGTCTAATATGCTTTCTAAGTATATGGTAAAAATCGCTTTTTGGCTCTACTATTCAAAAAGATATGAAAATACTAAAAAGTTTTTTTATGATATATTAGAAAATTCAG
The DNA here is from genome assembly GCA_028715055.1 of Sulfurovaceae bacterium. GTDB lineage: Bacteria > Campylobacterota > Campylobacteria > Campylobacterales > Sulfurovaceae > BN30871. The sequence continues at coordinate 49,230 of JAQTLE010000002.1, read as the reverse complement.
ATCATGCATATAAAAAATTTGTAGATATATTTTTGATAACTTTAATATTCTTCTCGATAGGAGAAGTAATATACGGTATCAAGCATATTATTCCTGAATGGTTGCATGTTTTTAGTTTTTATATTATCTCTATTATATTTGGAATAGAGTATATACTAAGGCTATGGGTACATGGGGATGTGCACAAAATAATTATCAAAGAATATGAAAGATCACAATTCCTAAAAATACAATTCAATTCCAAGACAGCACTTCGTAAAATATGGAAAGAAAAATGGAGTCACATCAAATCTCCTACTGCAATTATAGATCTCATAACAATTATACCTACTCATAGAGAATTAAGAATTTTACGTGTATTTAAACTACTCCGTTATTCCAAGAGTATTAATCAATTCGTAGATGTGCTAAAGACCAAAAAATTTGAACTTATAACTTTATTTTTACTTTTGATCTTTCTAATAGGAACTGCCGGCGTTGCTTTTTATGCAGTAGAAGGAAATATCAATAAAAATATCAATTCGCTTTTTGATGCTGTGTATTGGGCGCTGATAAGTACTGCTACAGTAGGATATGGCGATATAGCTCCGGTAACTACTACAGGCAAAATGATCTCCATGATTGTAATAGTTACCGGGTTGATACTTATAGCGTTTGGTACGTCTGTCATAGTATCGGCATTTTTAGAAAAACTAGGTGAAATAAAAGACAATAGAATTATAGAATCTATCAAAAATGAAGATAAATTTATAATAATCTGCGGATATGGACAAATGGCAAAGATGCTCCTAAGACAAAATAACTTTAACAACAAATATATCATACTGGAAAAAGATCCCAATATTGTACAACAAATCGCCAAAGAAGGCTTAAATGCAATAACTGCTGATGCAAGCAGACATGATGTAATGGTCAAATTTAATGTACAATATGCAAATGTGTCTGTATTGTGTCTTGGTAGCAATGATGTGGATAATATTTATATCACTCTAAATGTCAAAAGCTTATCTAAAGATATCAAGGTCATTGCAAGAGCAAGCGATGAATCTATGAAAAAGAAGTTTACTCTCGCAGGAGCTGATTATGTCATAGTGCCAAATCAAATGGCTAACAAAATGTTATTAACTTATATAAATAAACCTGCAATATATACCGTAATGCATGCTTTACTTGCAGGAAAAAATGCCGCATATCTAGATGAGATTAAAGTATTAGGTAGTGATGGACTTGTAGGTAAAAGCATCCAAGAAATCGGGTTTAAAGATAAAAAATTACTGCTTATAGCTATACAAAAAGAAAGCGATAATGATTTTATATTTAATCCTTCTCCTTCAATGATATTGGATGAAAATGATATCTTGCTTATTATGGGATTAAAGATCAGTGTAGAATATTTTGTAAATACATTCCAAAGAGGTTTAGAGTGAAAAACAAAAAACGAGCATGGATGTTTGGGTACAACAAGCAATCAAAATCTATCGCTGCTTCTCTTTTAGCTGAAAAATTCACAATTACGATAATAGAAAATGATGACAAAAATTTCCAAGACGCCCTGCACGATGAATATAAAAATAGTTTGCTTATCGATATTACAGAAGATTCTGAACTTGAAAAACTTGATATAAAAGAAGATGATTGGATATTGTGTTTGATGAAAGATGAACATCTAAATGTGTTTTTGACATTATCCTTGCGTGCTTCTTGTCCAAAAAATCAAATAATTGCCATATCACATTCAATATATGCTACTCAAAAACTTAAAATGGCAGGTGCAAATGAAGTTATCGATATCTACCAAGTAAGTGCCAATAGAATACATAATATATTTGAAAAACCGATTGCCATCAAACTATTGGATAATTTTATATCATCAGCCCATGAAATCTCATTTAAAGAGTTTGCGATCCCCAAAAATTCTTTTTTAGATGGTGTGTTAATTAATGATGTTGATTTTGATAAATTTGGTTTAATTTTTACAGGCATGATTGACAAAGAAATAAGAGATGAATTTATCTTTGCAGCTACAAATATAAACCATAAAATTGATAATGGAGATACAATTATATGTATCGGCAAAGATGAAAATTTAGCAAAATTTGAAGAATATTTACATAAGGATATTGTATGAAAATAGCTATAATTGGAGCTGGCAAATGGGGGCTGGCACTATATCATGCTTTTAGCCAAAATAACGAAGTAGTTATTACTTCTAGATCACCAAAAGATGTACCAAATTTTGTTAGTTTAGAAGAAGCTCTTGGGTATCCATATCTAATAATGGCTATTCCTGCCCAATCGGCAAGAAGCTGGATGGAGCAAAATTTTAAAGACTATAATCAATCTTTGCTTATTGCTGCTAAGGGTATAGAGGCAGATACAGGAGCGTTTTTAAACGAGGTATATGAAACTTTTGTATCAAAAGACAGACTGGCATTTTTGTCTGGTCCTTCATTTGCATCAGAAGTAATATTATCTCTTCCTACAGCACTTGTTGTTAGTTCTGCAAATCAAGAATTGGCCGGGAAATTCACTGATGCCATGCCAAGCTTTATAAAAGGATATATAAGCAGTGATGTTGCCGGGGAAGAGATAGCAGGTGCATACAAAAATGTAATAGCCATAGCTGGCGGTGTTTGTGACGGGCTTAAGCTTGGTAATAATGCAAGAGCGGCATTATTGGCTCGTGGTCTAGTGGAAATGAGCCGCTTTGGAGAAACATTTGGAGCGAATAAGGATACTTTTTTATCTCTTGGTGGGGCTGGGGATCTATTTTTGACTGCCAGCTCGACGCTCTCACGTAATTATAGAGTCGGAATGGGATTGGCTCATGGAAAATCACTTCAATCTATACTAAGTGAGCTTGGAGAAGTTGCCGAAGGCGTGCCGACTGCAACTGCATTGTATCATATCGCAGAAACAAAAAAGGTTTACCTTCCTATAGCAAAAGAAGTTTACCTTATGCTTCAAGAAGGTAAAGACCCACTTGAAAGCGTGCAAGATCTATTGAGCTAATTCGGTTTCTGCTTATTGGCAATAACATAATTTTAAGTAGCAAAATAACGAATTGATGCAAAACCTGCTGCACCTGCACAAATACATTCTTTTATCTGTTCATCTGTTATTATTCCCCCAAGTGCAATTACTGGGATATTGATCTTTAAGATAATCTCTTTTAATTTATCTATCCCCATAGGCTCGCCTTTATCAGGAGAATTAAAAATGGGGCTGATCGTTATCATATCTGCGCCCATTTCCTGAGCTAGCAAGGCTTCTTCGATCGTGTGCGTACTGGCAACAACAAAAAGTCCTTTTTCTTTTGCATAAAAAATATCTCTTAGCTGTGTGCTTTGCAGATGTACGCCGTCTGCTTTTAGCTTATTAGCCAAATCTATATCCGTATGAAGCAATATCTTTTTAAATGAATACTTTCTGGCACTTTGTAAAAAAAGTTTAGCATTTGATTTGTAGTTTAGATTGTTTTTGTCTCTGTAGACGACCATTGAAGCTTTTGAAGCTATCTTTTTAAAAGATGCTTCAAGGTTTTTAAAATCCAGATTAGTTTTATCGCTTATGGCATAAGCTATCATTGTTTAGTGGTGATCACCCTCTTCAACAACAACGGCACCTGCTAGATAAACATAAGTCAATATCATAAAGATAAAAGTTTGTAATATTGCGGAGAAAGTGAGCAATACATATGCTGGCAATGGCATCAACCAAGGAGCAAGCATTAATAAAACCCACAAGAACAAATCATCACCTTTTATATTACCAAAAAGACGGAAAGAAAGAGAAATGATTCTAGAAATATGTGAAACTATCTCGATTGGAAACATCAATGGAGCAAGTATTTTTACCGGTCCTGCAAAGTGAGCAAAATATTTTATGAAACCTTGCTCTCTTATACCTTCAAAATTATAATATACAAATACAACAAGTGCCAATACCAAAGTTACATTGATATTTGAAGTCGGAGATTCAAATCCAGGGATGATGCCAACCAAATTAGAAAAGAATACGAATAATCCTATGGTAGCAACCAAAGGAAGATATTTTCTAGCCAAATCTTCACCTATGACATCTTTGCCCATAGATATAACACCGCCTAAGTATGCTTCCATAATGTTTTGACTACCACTTGGAACCAACTGCATGCTCTTTGTTGCAAAAAAAGAAACCAAAAGCACGAGCGCCAAAACTAAAAAAATATGAGTTACGATCATAGCATTACCATGACCTACCATAGCACCAAAATAGGTAAATACACCTTCCATACGCAGACCTTCAAAAAAATTTGTATATATTTTACAAAAAAGGTGCTAAATGGCTCTTTAAAAGATACTAATTTATAGCTATTTTTTCTAAAATTTGTAATATTTGGTTCTCTTGACCCAAACGATATATAGCAAAATCATATTTAATGGGATCTAAATTATCAAATTTTTTTAATTGTTCCGTTAACTCAACTACTGCTCTCATGTCATATGTTTTTCGCTTCAAAAGCCCTAATTCTTGAGATAGATGAAATGTATGGGTATCAAGAGGCATCAGCAAATCAGCTTTGTTTATTTTACCCCAAAGGCCCATATCAAGATTATCTTTACGCACCATCCAACGAAAATACATCATGTATCTCTTATACGGACTGGATATTTTTGATGTTGGAGTTTGTCCTATGAGAAAATCATAACCTTGTGAATTGTTCAAACCGCTGACAGAACGAATAACATTTATAAGTTTTATGAGTCCGTCAATGATATTCTTGTCTTTTTTATACCCATCATAAACTATATTCTCTATGGTATCGATCTGTTTAATTCTTTTAAGAGCTATAAAAAGTGCTATTACATCCTGAGGTTTTTGAAAACGGTAATAATGTTTTTGAAGTTTTTCAGATATCTCTTTTTCTGAGCATTCAAGAAGCGAAAAATCCAATGAATTTAGAAATTTTACTATTAATTTTGCATTACCGTATGCAAACAAAGCACAAATTAAAGCTATACTTTCATCTTGATACTTAGATGCGACCATGAGCGGATCGGGTTTATCTTCACACAATTCATAGATATTATTTCTAATGCCAATTTCTTTATCTAAAATTATTTTTAATTTATCTAAATGTATATTCGACATTTAAATTTGTTCGCATTTTACACAATGGCCGTGAATAATGATATTGTCAATTTTGTAGCCTATCAATGAAGTATCAGGCAATATCTGCAAACACTCTATATTATTGCATAGAGTACATACAAAATGGCTATGCAATGTACCATGAAGCTCATAATATCTTTTTTTATCGTTTGATTCAAAACTATTTACTATTCTTTTTTCTTCAAAAGTAGACATATTGCGATAAAACGTGGCTTTATCCATGGATATATTGTCTTTGATATCCTCATAACAAACCGGTTTTTTAATATCTGCGAAAATATCAAACAATTCTTTTCTGGCAATCGTTAATTTGAGCTGGTTATCACGTAATAGATTTTCTATATTCATTTTTGGATTATAGCTCAAAAAACATAAAATGATATCGGCATAATAATTTTAATAAATATAAAACTTTTTATCTTGATTAAAATTACTTCACAAATCCCAATAATATTTCTTTTAGATTTTCCACAGAATAAACTGCATTTTTGTGCTCACTAAAACCCCATGCGACCATAATATACTCGATTCCAGCCCTGCTAGCTGCCATTTGATCCCTTTCGCCGTCTCCTATAAATACAGCGCTTTCCATATCCAAAGATAAGAGCTCCACAATTCGTTCCAACATTTTTGGTGACGGTTTACCCTCTTCTACATCATCAAAACAAACCACTGCATCAAAACAATTATGGATATCTAAATGAATTAGAGATTCTATGGCAGACTTGCGATATGCATTTGTAGCAATTGCGAGTTTAAAATTATTTTCTTTAAGTGTTTGCAATAATTCTTTGATGCCATCATATAGCAATAATTCTTTATGATGATTAGCACTATAATAACCAGAAAACCATCTTTGATGTTCGGGCATAAAATGTTTGCTTTTATAAAAATATTGTGCCGGATCGACATTATGATCATTGATCTTAGACAAAATATCCATATGATTCAATGGCGGGAGATGTAACTGCTCTCTGACATGATTGATAGCATTAGATAAAACTCTTGAGCTATCGACTAAAGTGCCGTCCATGTCAAAAATAATAACTTTTTTTAACAAGAAACCTTACCTATCACGTCTCCAAATGATACTTTTTGCCCTGCTTGTATATTTCCAAAATACAATGTATCTGTTTGGCTAAATATTACCATAGTTGAACCCATTTCAAACCAACCTAGCAAATCACCTTTTTTCATATTAAGATCATCATAAATATAATGACTTACTTTTCTTGAATCAATATTTGTTTGAACTCTTTCATCGAAACTCAAAGTCATACTTCCTACATTTAAAGCTCCGACTAATATCATAAACATTTTTTTATCGCCACATATTTCGCACTCAAGCACGATTCTTTCATTTTCTATAAAAAGATTTGCTTTGTTTTTAAGAAACGGCATATTTACAGGATACAATGCTCCTGGAATATGAGTAGCACTTTTAATGCGCATATCAAGCGGTATATGATAACGATGATAGTCTTTTGGCGACAGATAAAAATTAGCATAGCATCCGTCTTTTAATATCTCTACATCGTTTTGATAATAATCTCCCAAAAGCTTATCAATAGGATAGCTCATTCCTTTGATCTGATAGGCTTTTCCATCTGAAATCTGACCAAAATCAGTGATAAGTGAATCTACCGGAGATATAACCTCTGTAACATCAGAAGAAATCTTCATAGGTGATTTTATAGCTCTGGTAAAAAGTTTATTAAGAGTAGTATACGATCCAGGCTCATCAAAACGGCTCATGTCAAGCCCCATTAAAGCAACATACGTCTTATTGATAAATGACTGTATAGCAGATGGAAATTCAGTTCCGGCAAATTTGCCAAAAAGTTGTGAAATCATCGAAGTTAATGGTTTATTCGACATCTAAAGCCTTATTGTAAAATTCTAATGCTTCTTTCATGAGAGCTATATGATAATTTTCTTGATTATTGATAAAATCAAAGAATTTTGCCAACTCTTCACTTTCTTTTGATACTGCGCTAGATAAACGTTTGCATTCTTCTTTTGCTAGAAGTTCTTCATTGATTCCGTTTTCCAAAAACGCTGTTATGTCTTCTACCATATAAAGTTCTTTTGCGATCGTGCGAGGCACACCGAGTATACCCATATCCGCCATCATCTGTCCAAAACGTTTAAGATGAAAAAAACTCTCATCGATTAATATCTGAAAAATACGTGCTAAATTTATATCACTGCTATGCGTCTTTAGATAATTATAGATCATTATAAGTTCATACTCTTTATAACTCTCTTCGAATAAAAAAAGTGTTAATGCATCTGTGGCCTCTTCACTTAGCTCTGTGCCTTTTATTGCGCGTTGCATATCAAAAGCATAAATTGCTTCATCTGGAATATTATTTAATGCATATATTAAATATTCAATATCCTGCGCTATACGAGCCGACAACGCAGCATCGTCGCATACGACCAATTGCAACACTACACGATTAAGTCTAGCTACAATATCATGCAATATAGCACCAAGATTATTTACCTTGATCGGGATCATATTCCGTTCATAATCATATGATATACCATATTTAATACACGAATTCTCTATCCACGTAAAATGACGAAAAAGTATATCTGAAAAATCAAACAGAGTTTGCTTTGTAGTAGCATTATTGCTCATAAAAGCACTCATAAGTGTCTCCAGCCAAACTTCATGAACCTGAACCAACAATCTATTCATCCGCATCTTCTCCTTTAGGTGTACAATTTTGGGCTATCTTATAGGTTATCATAGGAAAATCAATATCTTTTTGTCGTTCTTTGTATGTATCTATGGCTGCTTGTAGGGCTAAAGCTACCATCTCAGAACAAGCAGCCTCTTCTGAAGGAATGGTATCTAGCATACCTAGTGTCGTACTCACCAAAGCCTCTGCTTTATCAAAATCAAGTCCTTTTGCCTCGCTAGTAATTATAGAGCCGGCAAGCACTGTGGTCATGCATCCGATAGCTTGGAAACGAATATCTTCTATCACAAAAAAATCGCCTTTGTTTGATACATCCAAAAATACAATTACTTTTTCCCCATTATGAGGGTTTTTTCCTATACCCTCAGCATTGCTATGCTCAAGTACACCATAATTTTTTGGATTCATCATGTGTTCCAACAACATTGCATCCATATCCAAACATCCCCCAAAACTTAAGTTTACGATTATATCTTATTTTCTTTAGTTATAATGTTATTTTTGAGGTACACGATGGCAAAATATATACTATTTGATACAGAAACTACAGGCAATGGCATAGATGACCGCATCATACAAATCGGCGGTATAGTGGTCCACGACAAAAACAATATGGAAATATTTGATGAATTGTGCAGCACAAATATTCCAATAAGCATAGAAGCAATGGCAGTGCATCACATTACACCAGAACAGCTCATTGGCAAACCGCCATTTATAAAAAGCAACTTTTTAAACACGCTTCAAAAATATAATGAACCTGGTAACTTCCTTATTGCTCATAATATAAATTTTGATCTTGATATGCTCAAAAGAGAAGGTTTTGAAAATAAATATACCTTGATTGATACTCTCAGATGCGCCAAACATTTACTGAGCAAACAAAATTCTCATGCATTGCAATATCTTAGATATTCTCTTGGATTATATAAAAACGAAGAAGAAGAGTCATCTAAAATAGGAATAAGCATAAAAGCTCATGATGCCATAGGAGATGTACTGGTCATGAAGCTTCTTTTATCGAATCTTGTAGAACAGACAAAAATCCAATTTGGCAATGTGGATATTATGTCAACTCTAGCCAAACTCACCACAACTCCGGTACTACTAAGTATTTTTAAATTCGGAAAATATAAAGATAGAGCCATAGAAGATATAGCTAGAGAAGACTTAAAATATATAGAATGGATGAGAAAAAATCTAGAGCTTGATGAAGACATGCGTTATACGCTGGATTATTATTTACGTTAGGACTTTAATATCATCCATATCTCGTTAATTGATAGGATTCATCATCCTCATGCTTGACGCTGGGATCCACTGGATTCCTGCTTTCGCAGGAATGACTGGCAATCACAATGGATTGTCTAATAGGTAGCAATTATTTAGATATATGGTATTACATCCTTGGTCCCTGCTGATTCAAATCCTTTAAGGCGCAAACGGCAACTGTCACAAACTCCGCACGCTTTTTCACTATCTTTATAACAACTCCAAGTATATTCTAACGGCACACCAAGCTCCATGGCTTTGAGAACTATATCTTTTTTTGATAAATGAACAAGCGGCATACGAATAAATATATGCGTTTCTTTTTTTGTGCCCAGATTGATAGCGCGCTGCATCTGAATAATATAATCTTCTGTGCAATCGGGATAACCGCTGCTATCTTCTTCTACTACGCCAATATATATAGCTTCTGCACCTTCTTTTTCTGCAATTGAAGCTGCAATGGATAAAAATATCCCGTTTCTAAAAGGCACATAAGTTATAGGTACTCCGGCTTCTATGCCATTAGTCGGCACTTCTATGCTGTTATCTGTTAAAGCTGATGTGCCTATATTAGCAAAAAAAGGCAGGTCTATCTCATAATTACGCTTGATACCTAATGCATTTGTAACATCTCTAAATGCTTGAAGTTCTCTTTGCTCTGTTCTTTGCAAATAGTTAAAATGCACACCTATTACTTCGTAACCATCATTTTGGGCAATTTTTGCACTCAGTGCACTATCCATACCGCCGGAAATCACGCAAACAGCTAATCGGCTCAAAATAAATGCCCCCTTAATACTTTTATGGTATTTTACCAATATTTTCGATAAAATCACACTTATGATAGAAATAGAAAATCAAACACAAATACAAATAGATAATTCGAAATTAGAAGAGATCGGCAATAAGCTATCCACAAAAGATATCGAATTAATTCTTACAGATAACGAAACTATTCAAGAGCTCAATAAAGAATTTAGAAAAAAAGATACTCCTACTGATGTGCTAAGCTTTCCGCTAGAAGCCGTAACTCCGTATGAGCCTGCAGGTTCAATAGTTATATCTTTGGAATATGCAAAAAAAGTCGCAGATGATTTAGGACATACCCTAGATGAAGAAGTATTGCTTTTGCTGATCCATGGCATACTTCACTTGCAAGGCTATGACCACGAAATCGACAAAGGCGAGATGAGGGAACAAGAAAACTTTTGGATAAAATATTTCAAACTGCCTGAAAGCCTGATCATAAGAAATGATATTTAGCGTTATAAACTAATCTGCTTCAGGACCGATTGTTTTATTGGTTAAATTTTTATCATCGACTTTTTTTAGCGACGGTATAATTCCTAAACTAGTCGGATTTTTGAAATATCTATTTGCATAAAGCCAACGATATATATCAGCCGCAATGGGACCTGCAGCTGAACCACCATGCCCACCATGCTCTACAAGTACGGTTACGACCACTTCAGGATTATTAAAAGGAGCATACGTAGTGATCCAAGCATGAGAACGATGATAATACTCCATTTGTTCTTCTTTCATGCGTACTTTTTCATTTCTTGATATTCCTACAACCTGGGATGTGCCTGTTTTACCTGCTACTATTACAGGCACACTTCTGCCAAATACAGCTACTGCGGTTCCTCCTGGAGAATTACATACATCATACATACCTGCGCGAATTTGGCTTAGATATTTTGGACTATATTGAACATATCTTTGTTGCGAAGATATAGTTTTGTTTCCAAGTTTACTAACAAAAAGTGGGGTTGGCAGATTGGATGTGGCTATCAATGCTGTATATCTGGCTAACTGCAATGGTGTTACAAGCATATATCCTTGACCTATTGAATTATTAACAGTTTCACCCGGATACCACGGTTGATTGAATCTTTTTTTCTTCCACTGAGAATCTGGGATAATTCCTACAGATTCACCACGCATATCAACTCCACTTGAAACTCCAAGACCCATTTTTTTAAGCGCAGGAGCAATATTGTCAATCCCGGCAGCTAAGCTTTTTTTATAAAAATAAACATCGACGCTCTCTCTTATCGCTTTTCTTAGATCAACCATGCCATGTCCGTCTTTTTTCCAATCTCTAAATATTTGGCCACTTCTTCCGACACTAATTGCTCCAGGGCAATATTCTGGCACATCTAATGTGCCAGGATTTACTTCATTTAAGGCCAATGCCATACCCATTTTAATAGTTGACCCCGGTGGATATGTGCCATACAAAAATTTATTTGTAAAAGGATGATCGAAATTATTTTGCAATACACTCCAATTCTCTTTGTTTATGCCGCTAACAAACAGATTTGGATCATAGCTTGGAGTACTAACTGCGGCCAGGATTTCACCGGTTGGTCTCATTACTATTGCCGCTCCGGCATTTGTACCAAAACGTTCGTATATCATTTTTTGCAATTCTACATCAAGATTTAATGTAATATTTTGATTCTCTTTTGGTGCTATTTTTCTCAAAATCTCAACTTCTTCATTTGTAGCAGTTACTTTGCTAATAATAGATCCTGGCATTCCCTGTAAAAAAGTATTATAGTATTTCTCAATACCGCTTTTTCCGGCTTTTCCTATGATTTGTACTATTTGATCTTTTTTGTTTTCTTTTTCATTTGTTTTTCCCGTATAGCCTACAACATGTGAAGCATAAAAACTATATGGATAATATCTCTTGTTTTCGGTTTCTATTAAAATATTTTCATTCAAGCTAAGTCTAGGATATGCGCTTATCATCTTGTCATATTGTATAAAATTAACTACTTTTATAAAATTATGATTATAGTTTGAATCCTCTTTTTTATATACTTTTAAAATCATAGAGCTATTGAGATCAGGAAAGGTTTTTACTAATTGATTGACAGTACTTTTAAACTCTTTACCTTCTATATCCAAATGAGGAGCAATGGATACGGAAAATCCTATCTGATTCATAGCTAGCAATCTTCCTCTTGAGTCTATTATCTCACCTCTTGTGGGCTTAATATAATATGCTTTTTCTGTATTAGCTTTGGCTAATTCTTCATAATAATAGTTTGATTTTATACTCAAATAATAAAGTCTTGCAAAAAGAATGGTCCAAATAATGCCAAAAAGCCATAATACTATTTTGTTTCTATTTATAGTCATAAAACACCATCACCAAAATATCTATTAAAAATGAATAGAACAGCAGCCAAGTAAATTGAATATTATGGTTTGAAGTAGAAAATATCAAATCATCGATATAAAGCACAATATAATAACTAATATATATAAATAGAACACTTATTATTGGAATATAGGATCTATTGTTTGTCCATCCTTTGATTTTAGGAAAAATCAAAAGATAGAAAAACAACAAGGAAATAATGCCACAAAAAAGAGGCATCGAAAGATTTATTTCCAAATTCAAAAGATATAAACCCAATAAAACGATCAGAGGTTTGTTGCGAGTCCTAATACTGATAACAAAAATATATCCTGCTAATCCAAAAAAAACCGGCAAGAAATTATGAACCGAAATAAGCATAGGATATACTATTGCAAAAAATGTAAGAAATATCCACCATTTTAAACTCAAAGACTGTTTTGCTCTTCTATGATATTCTCTATGATACATCTTTAAACTACCTTATTGTTTATCAAAGAATATGTAAGTGCTATTTCATTGCAAACAGGAAAATGAATACATTTTATACAATCTGCCCAAATTTTGTGTTCTGGAATTTCTTCTTTCTTTATTTCTATAAACCCAAGTTTTTCAAAAAAATTCGGTGCGTAAGTAAGTGCGAGTACATCCTGTTCAACGCCGATATTTCTAGCTTCATCAAGACAAAAAGAAACCATTTTAGCGCCTATGCCTTGACCTTTATAGTTCGGATGAACAATCAAGCTTCTGATCTCTGCCAATCTTTTAGAATGAATGTGAAGTGCTGTATATCCTACTAATAAATCTCCGTCTTTTGCCAAAACATAAGATCGTATATTGGTTGCTACTTCATCTTCGCTTCTAGCCAAAATTACTCCTGTTTTGACATCATTTATCACCAATTCTTGCATAGCTTGTATATCGCTAAGTTTAGCCTTGTGCAAAGTAATCAAGCCTCAACTCCAAAAATAGTATAAAGAATTTTTTTATGCAGCGGGTCAATTGTGTGAGATTTCAAATTACTAAAACCAATAGCATCAGGGAACTCTTTTTTTAGAGCAGCTTTCTCTTTTTGGTTCAACTTATCCATCTTGGTAAAGACGGTTACAAATGCTTGATCAGGACGCACAATTTTTTTTAAATTAAAATAAACATCTTCATCTATAGCTGTGCGCGGATGTCTGGCATCTCTTAAGTGAACAAAAAGACGAATAGAGATACGTTTTTGAATAAATTCCAAAAGATTATACTGCCATACTTCTTTCAATGTTTTTGACACTTTAGCATATCCAAACCCGGGTAAATCAACAAAACGCAAAGGATATTCTTGAGTTTCATCTTTGTACATCACATCAAAAAAATTAATCAATTGCGTTTTACCTGGGGTTGAAGAGCTTTTGGCTAGATTTTTTCTATTAACAAGAGTATTTATCGTAGAGCTTTTGCCTACATTAGATCGCCCCAAAAATACAACTTCACTGCGATCTTCCGGCAAGCTATCTGCCATACCCTGTGCTGATTTGATAAATTCGGCATGAATTATTCGAGGCATACTCATTTTGATTTCCTCGATTTTTGATTTAATTGAAAAATTAATTTAACAGGTTTTTTAGTATTGCTTTTGATGCTAGCATTACCACTTCTCATGTCAACACTTATAATATCTCCGACAAGATGTCTTTTGTTGATTATATCATCTACTATAGCATTACCTTCCATTAGGTATCTTGATTCCAACGGCCAATGTTTAAATACTTGTGCATTGCCTTTATAATGTCCTTTTGGATCTTGGATCTCAAATGTTGCATTACCTTTAGCTTCGTACAATCTTGTTCGATTGGAATCATCAAAAAATATAGTTGCTTGATTTGCTCGCATCCAATTATGTTCATCTTGCCAAATATGGACGTTACCGTTAAATTGAACTTCTTTTTTGGTTCCGCTTGCTTCTACAGAATCTGCTGTAACTTCTATTTTTTGGGCAAAAAGCATCGTAGCAAAAATAGATAACAATAAAAATCTGACTACCAAATGCATTATTTTTAACCCTTTAAAAAATTTCGATATTATATCATATCATATTTATAGAATCTATATGTTTTATTGAAACTCCTAAAACTAAAAATTTCTTAAACAACCGATTGTAAAGATTATATTATAAACAACGATTTTGACTTTGCCAAAATTTTAAAACAAAATAAGTAATTTATTGCTTATCTTTTATAGAAAATATTGCATGGATTTTTTGACTTTTTGTATCTTTGTTTTTTAAATCATAATTTAATTTTTCACCGCTTAATTTATTTTCGCCCATATTTGCTACAAAAGGGCTTGAAGATATAAAAGTTTTATTTTTAGGATTATATAAAGCTTCTTGGGTGCTGTATACAAATCCTCCTTTTTGATGTATCTTTACATCCCCTTGTAAAATTACACTGTCTTTATCTTTTAAATATATACCTTTATTGGCAACAATTTCATTTTCGCCTCTTTTTTTATAAACAATCTTCTCTAGAGTTAATATACCGTTTTCTTTTTTCCCTGATTTGGCAAATGCTTGACTCACAACAGCAGTATTATTAACCTCGGTTAAAACCATATTATTAAATTCCAACTCTTTATTGCTAATCTTAGGATTTTTGATATCTTGAAATTTTAGGGACATAGATAATCCAATAGTAGCTGCGATAGCCGATATCAATATCCATTCAAGCCTTACTACCATTGTTTTATAAAACTCTCCCAAAGTCCTTCTTCTTTGACGATATATTCTATCATTTCTCTGACTGCTCCACTGCCCCCGATAGTGGCAAGCTTAATATCGACTTGTTCTAAAATATATTCATTTGCATCTGCTGGGGCAAAAGATAACCCGGCAGCCCTAATCATGCTCAAATCATTAAAATCATCACCGATTGCAGCTACTTGACTTTGAACGAGAGACAGATCTTCCATTAATGATGACAATACTTCATTTTTATTTTTAACGCCTTCAAAGAAATATTTTATTTTAAGTTCTTTTGCTCTTCTGGCTATCACTTCTGAACGACGACCTGTGATAATAGCTACTTCTTTACCAAGTCCAATCCAACCTTCTATTCCTAGTCCGTCTTTGACATTAAAAGATTTTACTTCATCTCCGCTAGCGCTATATGTAATCCTTCCATCTGTCAGGGTTCCGTCTACATCCAATACCAAAAGTTCTATACTCATAGTACACCTTTCGTGCTTGGGATGCCGGCATTTTCATTTATGGTCACAGCTCTGCGCAATGCAACAGCTAATGCTTTAAAAGCTGCTTCAATTATGTGATGCTTATTTGTTCCTCTGTTGTATATCAAATGTAATGTGATAGGTAAATTCATTGCAAATGCTCGGAAAAATTCCTCTACAAGCTCGACATCAAAATCACCTACCTTGCCTCCTATCGGCAATTCAAATACTAAATATCCACGATTTGAGATATCTATATCACACTCTACACTTGCCTCATCCATAACGACAGTAGCATTGCCATATCTTTCTATATTTTGCACCGGATATATAGCTTGATGCAATGCTTTTGCTAGCACAATAGCTATATCTTCTACGCTGTGATGATCGTCTACATGCGTATCTCCCTCACAAGATACTTCCAAATCTATATGCGAATGTCTGCCAAATGCATCAAGCATGTGATCCAAGAAACCTACTCCGGTTGATATATTTGTCTCTCCGCTGCCGTATAATTTTAATTTGACTGCTATATCGGTCTCTTTTGTATTTCTTTTTACCTCTATCATAATCACTCCTATCCTCTAATAATTACAGCATCTGTTATACCGTGATAAGCCATATAATTTCTAGCCTCATCTTCTGATACAAATCCCATTACAAATACGCGATACAAAGCACGACCATCGGCTGTATCAAAACGTTTAACCACGGATTTATGCTTCAGATCCAAAGATGCATATCTATCTTTGGTCTTTAATGCTCCTTGCTCAATTCTAAATGCTCCTACTTGTATGCCGAAATTGTCAAGCAATATCCTTTTTGGAGAATTATAAGCCATATTCGAATTTACTTGCGTATCAATAATCGGTTTAACAGGCCTGCTATTAAAACTTATAGCCTCTATTTTAACATTGGCCAACCCTGTCTTATCTAACCCCAGTGCCTTGCCTGTTGCATAACTACAGTCGATTATCCTATCGTCTTTGAATGGTCCTCTGTCATTTATGCGAGCTATTTGAGTTTTGCCATTGTCTAGATTTGTTATTTTTACTACTGTATCCATAGGCCATGTTTTATGTGCTGCTGTAAAATCGTACATATCATAAATCTCACCGCTACTTGTATATTTACCATGAAAATCCGGCCCATACCAACTAGCAACCCCACTCATAGTGTCTCCGACTTCAATATAAGTCGGACTATATGTCTTGCCAAGCGCATAATAGCTTTTCATTGTTGCATTGTGTCTTTCTTGACTTGTAATAAACGGCTCTTTTTTCTTAAAACCATATTGTCCCATTGGAGCATTTTGGGAACATCCGGCAAGCCACAAAACACTCAACAATATATAAAACCCGATCAATAGTCTATTTGGCAATGCAAACTCCGATATCTTAATTGATAACAAGATTATCTCTATATTTGACTTTAATTTGGCTTTCCATCTTTTTAAATTCCAAAAAGCATTTGGGCATTTTTGGTAGTGATATCAGCTATTTCATCTCTTGATATCCCACTCAAAGAGGCCATTTTGTCAGCGACAAAAATACAAAATCCTGGTTCATTTCGCTCTCCTCGATGCGGATTTGGCGTGAGATACGGAGCATCTGTTTCAATAAGCAATTTATCCAATGGGATCCTTGGATAAACTTCTACGAGCTTTCTGGCATTTTGAAATGTAAGCACGCCTCCTATACCAAAATAAAAGTTATGTTCTGCAAGTTTCAAAAGCTCATGATCTGCATTATAGCAATGCAAAACACCGCCTTTGGTCCCTTCTAGCTCTTCTAATATATTTACACAATCATGCGATGCATTCCTGATATGTACGATAAGAGGTTTTTGATATTTTTTTGCCAGATCGATTTGGTCTAAAAATACTTTTTTTTGAAGTGCTTTTTCATTTTCTATATCTTCTGTGCTCTCTGGCAAACGATAATAATCCAATCCGCACTCTCCAACACCGATACACTTTTTATGTGTTATAAATTTGGTTAAAAATTCTCTATCGTAATTCTTGGCATCATATGGATGCACACCAACTGCAAAATATACCTCATCAAATTTCTCACTTATGGAAACTGATTTTTCTAGTGTATTTGGGTCAGCGCCTGGAATAATAAACTTTTTTACACCGTTTTTAATAGCTCTATTTATTATGTCTTCTATATCTTCATCATAGCGATTGTCATCCAAATGACAGTGAGTATCTATGATCATTTCTTCCTCTTTTATATATTTTCATGTATTTAAATATTATTCATTTAAAAAATTAAACGTCATTTTATCATATTATTACATGATTTGTTTTTTGACAAACATACCTCTAAAACTAAAAAGAATAAAAGCAAGTATAAAAGCTGCGCATCCAATTCCTATAAACAAAACATCACTGCCAAATTTGTCCCAAATAATTCCGGCCAATACAAGCGAAATAAGAGTTGACAAGCCGATTGATACATAATAAATTCCATATGCTGTTGCTTTAAACTGTGCAGATATGACATCTGAAATAATTGCTTTAGCTAAAGCAATAAATCCACCGGCAAAAAAACCATATATCCCAAATCCTATCCATGACCCCAAAGATAAACCTGATGCCATCATCAAAGCTCCTGCTCCAAAAGCCGCATAAACAACAGATAAAAGTGTTGCTTTGCCATACTTGTCTGCCATTTTCCCAATAGGAATGACAAATATGGTTTGCGTTACACTGTAAAATGCATATGCAAGCGGTATCATAAATATAGATATGCCGTCATTGCTTGCTTTTAATATCATAAATGAATAATTCATAGCTACCAAACTAAAAAGTGCTTGAAACACTACGAGCATATAAAACTCTCTTGGCAATTTGGAGGGTCTAAAGCTTTTTGGAGGAGATGGTTCAAATACAATATCATTCACGAAAAATATGAGAATAATAAGAGCTATAATACCCGGCACTAAACTAACTGCAAATATAATGCGAAAAGACATTTCGGTATCTCCCAAAAACCGTAAAAACAAAAATGCTGTAAAAGAACCCGCAACTGCCCCTACGCTATCCATCATCTGGTGAAATCCAAACACATAGCCGCTTGATTTTTTTATGGTAAATGCCGATATTAGGGCATCTTTTGGTGCGGTACGGATACCCTTACCTATTCTATCACCTAAACGCACAATTCCTATCATCAAAGAACTTGAAGCGAAAAACGCAAATGGCTTAATGAGATTTGATAATCCGTATCCTATAATGGTTATCTTTTTTCTACTTCCAAGCCGGTCTGAGACAAATCCTGAAAATGCAATAAGAAGCGCCACACCAAACTCTGCTATGCCTTCTATTATCCCAATTTGACCTTTTGTAGCATGCAAAAATTTATCCAGGAAAATAGGCAAAAGAGGCAATATCATCTCTGTGGCAAAATCTGTAAAAAGACTAGTTGCCCCAAGTGCAACTATATTTTTATTGATGGGATTTATATTTGATGAGATGTTATTTTTTTGCACTGCATTCTCCTCTATAAAAAACAATTATTTATATTATATCACCAATAGCGATCATATATAAAAAATATAGTAAATAAATAAAAATAGTTTATTTGTTAGTTTTTATGCAAAATACTTGACAAATATAAATCAATAGTAGTAGAATAAAATCTAACATATCTTGAATAAGGAGAATATTATGTTGTTGACAAAGTTTGATCCGATGAAAGATTTTAAAGACCTAGAGAAAAGAATGATAGATCATATAGAAGCAAATTCAAAAAATGGCATGCTTGAGATCATGATATCAAAATCCAAAATGCCTGACAAAGAAACCAAAAAAATAGAAGTTAAATAAACTTTCAAATCAAGAGGCATATAGTACCTCTTGAGTATCATATAAAGCAGTGCAATGACAATATCAAACTCCGAAATTGCTGCTATCTTTGAACAATTGGCTGACTTATTAGAAATAAGAGGCGAAAATCATTTTAAGATAATAGCATACAGAAATGCTGCACGTACAATTGAAAACCTGGGCGCCGACATATCAAAAATGATCGATGACGGAGTCAATCTACCAAAAATTCCTACCATAGGCGAGCATATAGCTCAAAAAGTCAAAGAAATTATCACCACCGGCAAACTTTCAAAACTCGAAGATCTAAAACGGTCTTTTCCTCCTCATTTTATTGATATTCTTAGCATTAAAGGAATTGGCCCAAAAAGAGCCGGCACACTCTACGAAAAATTGCATATAGACTCCCTAGAAGATCTTAGAGAAGCTGCGCAAAACCATAAAATAAGAGATCTGGAAGGATTTGATGAAAAACTGGAAAGAATGATCTTAGATGGAACAAAACTGTCCAAAAAAGAAGGCAAACGTTTTATGTATTCAGTAGCCGAGCCATATGCTGACGCTTTGATAGCATATCTTAAAAAATCCGAAGAAGCCTCAAAAGTGATAGTAGCCGGAAGCTACAGAAGAAAAAAAGATACGGTTGGTGACCTTGATATACTTGCGACATCAAAACATCCTGCACTATTAATTGATTATTTCGTAAAATATCCGCATATAAAAGAGATTATTTCCAAAGGCGACACAAAATCGACAGTGATTTTTAAAAACAATATGCAGATAGACATAAGATGTGTGCCAGATGATAGTTATGGAGCGGCATTACATTATTTTACAGGTTCAAAACCACACAACATATCAATAAGAAAAATGGCTATAGAGATGGGGCTAAAAGTAAACGAATACGGCATCTTCAAAGGCGAAGAAAAAATTGCAGGCGCTACGGAAGATGAAATGTACAAGACTGTAGGACTTTGCTATATTGAGCCAGAGCTTAGGGAAAATAGAGGCGAATTAGAAGCAGCCAGAGATGGAAAGCTTCCCAAACTCATCGATCTAAAAGATATCAAAGGCGATCTGCATATACATACTCTTTATAGCGATGCTCAAAACAGTATTTTAGAAATGGCCGAAGCTGCAAAAAAACTGGGATATGAATATATAGCCATCACTGACCATTCAAAACATTTGGCAATTGTCAATGGAATAGATGAAAAGAAAATTAGACAACAGATAGAAGAAATAGACAAGATCAATGAAAAATTAAATGGCATCACACTCCTTAAAGGCGTTGAAGTAGATATCCTAGAGGACGGCTCATTAGCTTTGCCAGATCATATTCTCAAAGGACTTGACATAGTAGTCGGTGGGGTGCATGATAAGTTCAAGCTTTCACAAGACAAACAAACAAAACGAATACTCAAAGCTATGGATAACCAATATTTCAATATCTTAGCTCATCCTACCGGAAGACTATTGGGCGAGAGAAAAGCATATGATATAGATATGGAGCTATTATTCGAAGAAGCCAAAATACGTAACTGTTTTTTAGAGATAAATGGACAGCCAAAAAGGCTTGATTTAGACGATATATATGCCAAATCTGCCAAGGAGGCAGGCGTAAAATTTATCTTATCCACAGATGCACACAATATCGCAACTCTGGATTATATGAGATATGCCCTATTCCAAGCTAGACGCGGCTGGATAGAAACAAAAGATGTTATCAATACACTTCCTTTGGATAAATTTAAAAAAGCGTTACAAAGGAGCTAAGCGATCGAAAAATCATAAAAATATAAAAAAAATAATAACTTATATTTTTTAAAAATTTTATATACTTTTTTTGATAAACTATTAATGTATAATGTAAAATTAGCTGAGAACATTTTGTTCAAATAATATTTTCAAAGAAAAAGGAATAGTTATGGCTGAAATGAACAAACAACCTTGCCCTGAATGCCACGGCACAGGAAATATAGCATCAGATGTACAAGAAGAATGCCCGACATGCGGCGGATCTGGAAAAGTTCTAGGACAAACTTGTAATAAGTGCCACGGTATGGGAAGCATTACGTTGACAGAAGAAAAAACCTGTCCAACATGTAAAGGATCTGGTTATATACTAGAAAAATACTAAAAGATCTTTAGAAAAATTGTGCAGGTTGTTTTTTAAAAGCAATCTGCCATACCATTATTTTAAATTTAAAAAATATACAAATCAAAATTTCATATTTCTTCATAATCTAGCTCATAGACATATTCGCCAAAGTTGTTTTCAAGCATAAGTTCTATTTTTTCTTTATATTGCGCTGTGCTTTTTGAATCATGAGAAAGAAAAACAAAATCTATATCTGCTTCTTTTACATATTCTCCGCTTATATCAAGCACGGAAATATTAAAAGTTTTGAGCTTTTCTTTAAGACTATTAACAATGCTTCTTCGCCCTTTAAGTGAAGAGACATATGGCAGCTCCATATGAATATTACAATGACAGATGATCATTTATGCCTCTTTTATGTTTTATAATGAATCATATTTGAACCCAATTGCTGCAAATCTATTAATTCTTCTTGCTTCCTAGAAACAAAAGTGCGCCGCCTAATACAATTATGCCTATACTAGCCCAAACCGGAATATTTACCGTTTTTGTCTCCTTGACATTCATTTCCATGGGTCCCATCTTGATCACTTGAGTGTCTTTAGTATAATCAAAACTGCCAAATGCCAACCCAAGTACGCCTCCTACGATCAATATCGCTCCAATGATCTTAACTGCATTCATTTTTTCTCTCCTTTTTTAATAACTTTATATTCTAAAAATCCAATCTAATGCCATATTTGTGATAAAAAAATCAAAACCTATAGGTTAATCCTACATTCAACGTATAAAGTGTGTCATTCCAATTGTATTGGCTCCCACCAATCTGCACACCTATATGGTTTGAATAATCCTTATCAACCAATCGTACATAATCAAGAAATAATGAAAAATTCTTTTCAAAAGCATATGAGGCGCCAATCCCCCATTGGAATCTGTTTTCATCCAGCCAATTACCGTTATCGTTGTCGTTTAATGTTATATTGCCATATCCAAGCAAAGCATATATATCTGTCTTTTTGGTTATAGGATACATTGGTTTGACGTAAATCCCCCAAGCTTTCATATTATCACCATTAAAACCTGAGGCAGAATTGCTATAAGGCACACCTGCTGTATAACCACTCTCAGTATAAGACCAGCCGTTATCTCCAAAAGACTTCCAATATCTTCCTTCAAATGAAAGATACTTGTTAAATTTGTATCCGGCCTGAAGCATGATGTTGTCGTAATTTATCTTTTGAATTTCATTATATACATTATAACCTCCGTTCTCGACTGCGTTATAATCTTCTCTCAATTTTCCTCTGCCATAAGCAAGTCCTAGATAAAGGCCGTTATTATCAGATACGGCTACAGCTGACGGTGTAGCAATCGGTTCCATATCTCCATCTGCTAAAGCAAATGTGTTTATCGCAGATAATGCGGTGATTAATACTATAAGCTTTTTCATATTGACTCCTTATTTTTTTATTTATTTCCGACTATACCAATATAAATATACAAAAGTCAAGAAACAAACTATATCTTTGCAAATTTTTTGATATAGTACATCTTAACGCTTTGCGTCAATAAAACATACCCGAACATCATAGCAACTAATATACCCCAATATCTGACAGGCAATGATACAAATCCTAATGTTTTTGCAAATGGTGAAAAAGGCAGCCATATAGCCAAGCATATAATAGCTGTCGTCATCAAAATTACCGGCAAACTAGCCGTACTTTGAAAAAACGGGATCTTATTGGTTCTTATTATATGTATGATTAGTGTTTGCGATATCAAAGACTCCACAAACCAGCCTGTTTGAAATAAGGGTACATTTGTCCATGCATTAAATACAAATATCATTACGGCAAAAGTAATATAATCAAATACCGAACTTGTCGGACCGACTATAAGCATAAAATTTTTTATATCCGCTATATCCCATTTTCTTGGTTTTTTTATCAATTCATCATCCACGTTATCAGTAGGCGTTGTTGATTGAGATAGATCATACAAGAAATTATTCGTAACGATCTGGATCGGCTGCATGGGAATAAAAGGAAGTATTGCGCTGGCTCCCACGACGCTGAACATATTGCCATAATTGGAACTTGCACCCATCCTGATGTATTTTATAATATTAACAAATACTTTTCTACCCAACAATACTCCTTTTTGCAGCACAAGCAGACTTCTTTCGAGCAATATAATATCTGCGGTTTCTTTAGCTATATCCACAGCAGTATTGACTGAGATGCCTACATCTGCCATTTTGAGTGCCGGAGCATCATTTATGCCGTCTCCCAAAAAGCCGACCGTATGCCCGTTTTGTCCAAGAGCAGATACGATCCTAGCTTTGTTATCCGGCGATAATTTGACAAATATATTGGCTTTTTCTACAGCTATTTTAAGCTCATCGTCGCTCATTTTATCAATGTCTGATCCTGCATATACTTCAATAACTTCCAACTCTACATCTTTGCAGACTTTTTTGGTGACAATTTCATTATCGCCGGTAAGTACCTTTACATCAACGCCATATTCACGCAAAGCAGTAAGTGCTTCTTTTGCACTATGCTTTGGAGGGTCCAAAAAAGATACAAAGCCTGCTAAGATCATTTGTGATTCATCCGAAACTCCATAGCTTTTTTGCAAAATAGATATATTTTTATATGCAACTGCTATCACTCTAAAACCATTGTTGTTATAATCGTGAACGATCTTAAAAATATCATTATACATACTGCTGTCAAGCGGCAATATTTTCCCGTCTTTTTCGACATGGGTAGATATTTTTATCATTTCTTCTGCAGCACCTTTTGTTATCAAAACATGACTATTGTCTGTTTTGCCTACCACGACCGACATTCTTTTTCTAACGAAGTCAAAAGGGATCTCATCTATTTTTTGCGGATACTCATTTTTTGCCAACGCTTCTATTTCATTATGTTCCAATACAGCCATGTCAAGTAGATTCTTTAGTCCTGTTTGATAAAAACTATTTAGATAGGCTAGCTCTAAAACATGATTGCTCTCTTTGCCGCTTGCATCAATATGACGTTCTAATATAATCTTATTTTGTGTGAGTGTTCCTGTCTTGTCTGTACATAAAATATCCATTGCTCCAAAGTTTTGTATCGAACTTAATTTTTTAACAATTACCTTTTGCTTAGATAGCGCAAAAGCACCTTTGCTTAAATTGACAGTAACTATCATAGGAAGCATTTCTGGAGCCAGTCCCACAGCCACAGATAAACCAAACAAAAATGCGCCTATCCAATCATGCTTCAAAAAACCATTCACAAGCATAACAATAGGCACCATTACAAACATAAACTTAAGCATCAGCCAAGTAAATCTTTTTATACCGATATCAAAACTAGTCGGTACCGCAGCGCTTTCAATTGTTTTTGCTATAGAACCCAAATATGTTTCTTTGCCGGTCGTACAAACGATTCCAACAGCTGTTCCGCTCTCTATGCTCGATCCCATAAAACATACATTGTGTGCTTCAAGCATAGACTCTATCTCATTACTATCATTAATTGCAAATTTTTCAACAGGCATTGCTTCTCCCGTCAGTGATGCTTGATTTGAGAACAGATCTTTTGCACTTAATATCCTAAGGTCTGCTGGGATAATATTTCCGGCGCTCAAATATACTATGTCTCCCGGTACAATATTTATTATAGGAATTTCAATTATTTGCGAATTTGGTTTATTGGTAATATTGGTATTTTCAAACCTAAGAATCGAAGCTGTTGATGAAACCATATTACTAAGTTCTTCTGCTGCCTTACTTGAACGAAATTCTTGCATCGAAGACAAAATCACGCTAAGAAATGTCATACTCAAAACAACGATTGCCGTCCTGGCGTCATTCATATAAAAAGACACGCTAGCCAAGACGATAAGCATAAGCATTAAAGGATTTTTTATATTTTCATACAATACGACAAATGGATTTGTTTTTTTATTTTCAGAGATAATATTTTTTCCAAATGTTTGCAATCTTCTTTTGGCATCATTTTTATCGAGACCCTTTTCGGAACTTTTCAAAATCACAAATAACTCATCTTTTGAACATTCTGCTAATTTTTTTAACTTGTTAGTGCCTGATTGCGCATAAATTATGTTTTGCTTAGAAGCTTTTAGATGTTTTGGCATAAATGATGTCGTTATATTTTGAAAAAAGTGATCATATTTAAACATTTTCTTTCCTTTTCATCTTAGAAAGCTATTTCACGCTGTTTTCCTTGGATAGCTTTGTTCTCTAATCATATGCTCTATGTATCAAAATCACTCTCCATTCTTGATCATGTAGTCTGACCGTTTGCCACATGGCATTTTTGATAACCTTATCTTTTGACTCAATGAAAATATAGCTTCCTTTACCTGTAGGTGTAGAAGCGATCTTTTTACCCAAATCCAACAGACTTTCATACTCGGCATACATCGAATCACTAAAAAGATTTCTGCCGATCTCTTCTTTGTCCTGATCATAAATGATCATTCCGTCAGGCTGCATTATCAAAAGTTCATAACCTGGTGGTATCGTGCTTTTTTTGAGGATCGGCTCGATCAGAAGTTCTGGGCTGATCAACTCACTGACAGAGCCTGCGAAGTTATTTTTATCATCATACAATGGGCGCGCCAAATCGACTGATAAAAATCCCTCTACGGCTTTAAATCCTTTGCTAAATACAGCCCTTGGATTTTTACGCATAGATATTACATGTTCTTGGTTGCTAATATCTGATTTTTCAAAATTTTTATAATCACCCGGCTCTATATAACGAAGTATCCCTTTTTTATCTACGAACCCTGCTTCTACCACGACAGGATTTTCATTAAGCACTAGACTAAGAAACTTTCTTATCTCGCTCTCATTTTTTATGTTTGGCCTACTTGTTTCTATCGATCTCGCCAAAGAGCTATCTATTTTGTCTAGACTATTTTGCAGATTTGGTACAAAATGTTCGAGTGAGAGTTTCATGGGCATTGGTGTTTTTATTTGCATACTATCTGTTTTTGCCAAAACAATCCACCAATTCATATTTGGCAGTTTTTGGTATTTTGCATACCGCGTAATACCGTTTATTTCGTACTGCATGACACCACTTTTATTTTTAAGGGCTTTTGTTACCTCATCATGCAAAGACTTACTGCCTTGTGTAAGCGTATTCATAAAGATAAAATCTTTATCCTTATCGAGCACGTCATCCCCTTTTGAATCTATGACAAACCATAGATAGTTTTTGGGCAAGTCAAATTCCTTATTTAATTTCGCATGCAGATCATCGAGAAATATAGAAGCTCCAAGAGCTCCTACTGTTATATTGCCGGATATCACAGGAACGGCCACCAAGGCTGATTTCTTATCTGTGGAACGGCTATACATCGTGAAGCCCAAGACTGGATTTCCGGCAAATAAAGATTTGAAATAAGGCCGATCGCTGAGATTTAGATTAGTATAATCCTGTGTTAAAGTATAATAATTCCCATTTGGCAAAACAAAAAAATAAACCCCCGGGTCATCAGAAGCTAATTGACTGAGATATCGCCTGATCCCGTTCCAATCACCACTTTTTGCCTCGGGCGTGGATGCGATTAGCTCTAGAGAATCCAATGTATTTGTAAAAACCGATTCGAGATAATTCGCAGCGATATTTAGCGTGGCTTTTGAATTATCATTTGATGGGCTATATGTAGATTTTTTAGCCCATGCCAAGCTTACAAGCATAGAAGCAAGCAGTATCGGGATGATCTTTTTCATTTTTGACTCCTCTTTCATTCAAGTATTTTACTTGAGGATTAAAAACTCTTTTTGAGACCGTGTGAAATTTCACTTATCTTATTGTAACATAATTAAGAAAAGATTTGATGTTATTATTATGTAATTTTTTTCTGGTAAATTTTCACTCGTTCCTATCTCCCTATAGGAATACCATATACTCTCCAGTTCCCATTCTCCCCGATGGGAACATATTCTATTATATTGTTACATTCATCAATACTCAAACAATCATTGATATTTTTAATAGAAGGATATAAAAAGATAAATTAAGTACATTACATCTATAATCTTTAAAGTAAATATATCAAGGAAAAATAATGAAAAACATACTTATTATCAATGGTCATCAATATTATCCAAATATCGCAGAAGGAAAATTGACACAGTTTTACATAGACAGTGCAAATGAATTTTGTAACCAACATGGCTTTAATGTTAAAAACTCAAAAGTTGAGAGTAGCTACGACATCCAAGAAGAACTAGAAAAGTTTGCATGGGCAGATATCATACTCTTTCAATATCCTATTTATTGGATGGGCGTACCATGGATTACCAAAAAGTATATTGATGAGATATTTTCTGCCGGCAAAGATACCGTGACATACACAAGCGATGGTAGAAGCAGAAGTGATGCTTCTAAAAAATATGGTAGTGGTGGCTTGATGCAAGCCAAGCACTATATGTTATCTTTAACTTATAATTGCCCTATTTCGGAGTTTGACAACAAAGATGGGTTTTTTGATGGATTGAGTCTCGATGAAGCCAATGTCGCGACACATAAAACATTTCAGTTTTGTGGAGCTAAACCGCTAGAGACATACTCTGTGCATGATGTCTTCAAAGGCGATTTGAACTTAGAGCACGAAAAAGTGAGATTTTTAGCACACTTAGAGAAATATTTGGGATAGTAAAAAATATTTTTTCTCTATGTAAGAGTCTATGCGAATGTCGTAACGAATTGATTTTTTGGTATCCATTTGTTACATTAAGCTTAAAAGACTCCACCATGTTTAATATTTATTATTATACAAGTTTATATCGATATACTTCTAATCTATTATGTCGTTTTCTTATCTATGATTCAATCAAATTTATTTATATTTACCGCAAACTAGACCAATATGATAGCTCGCTGAGATAACAACCCAAAGATCAGCGATTCAAATACATCTTTTACTATCAATTACATTTAAAAATACAAG
Source organism: Sulfurovaceae bacterium (assembly GCA_028715055.1). Lineage (GTDB taxonomy): Bacteria > Campylobacterota > Campylobacteria > Campylobacterales > Sulfurovaceae > BN30871. Next base: position 20,800 of record JAQTLE010000002.1, on the reverse strand, counting down.
GAGAAAAATATGTCAATACAAAATATACCAATAAAAACAAGACTAAAAGTTTTGATTAGACTTTTACGTAATAATGAACTATTTGATGTTGCATGTTCTAAATCAGGACTTGCAACAAATGATGCTAAAAAACTTTTAGATCGACATTATGTAATAAGCAGATAATGCTTATTTCGATTAACATCCCCCCTACTCTACTTTTCATATCATTCTATTATTTTCCATTATAAAAATTGCTATTTATAGCGTAATGATATATAATAATAAAGAGTATTTTTTTATGCTCGTTTATTAATGCTAGGCGTGTGATCATAATGTTAGTTATTTAAGACTTTTTTCTAAAAAAACAAATCAAGGAGGCATATCATGTCGGATCAGTTTTTGGAAATGGACAGTTGGACAAGCGAACAAGTTTCTTTATTTAAAGAGCAAGCCAAATACAAAGAACGGGATGCGGTACGAGCTATGGTGACAAAAGCCTGGCAGGAGCATGAAACAATACTTGCCGAAGGAGATTCTTGGTTTGATTACCTGCCTGGCACGGATCTCATAGACTGCTTGCGAAATAATCATGATTATGTGATCGATAATTATGCAAAAGCCGGAGATACACTGGAAAATATGATCTACGGCACTTGCATTACCAAACATTTTATGCCAGTAACCCCAACTATCAACAAGATCTTGAGTCGAGTTAGCGAGCTCAAACCAAAGGTATTTTTATTTTCTGGCGGTGGGAATGATATAGCCGGCGAAGAGTTCGCATCTTATCTAAACCATAAAAACTCCGGACTAAGTATATTAAGAGAACAATATGTGGATGATATAATCAACATTATATTTCGCAAATACTTTGAAGACCTCATCGAAAAGATCGCCAAAGTCTCACCATTGACAAATATCATAGTACATGGCTATGGACATACGATACCTACAGGAAAAGGCGTGGATCTGTTGCTTTTTACATTCGCCGGTCCTTGGCTTAAGCCTGCATTGGCACAAAAAGGCATTTTCGATCCAAAAGAAGAGCAAAAAGCCGTATTTACCATAATCGATAAATACAATGAAATGCTAAAAGATCTAGCCTCCAAGCATAAACATTTTCATTATGTAGATCTTCGAGATATGCTAGATCCTGCTACTGATTGGGTAAATGAATTGCATTTACGTAACAGTGCTTATGCCAGAGTTGCCAAGCGGATTCATGAAACCATAGTAGAGATAACGAAATGATGACCAAAAAACGCAGATGATCATCTGTCATTGTCGTATATACATAGAGCTGACTTGTGTCTCTTCGCCCAAAGAGTGCAGGAGTGAAAAAATAGTGGATAGGCTGCTTTTTAGCAGACTTCCTTAATGAGGAACATTGTATAAAATTTTATTAGTTAGTAAATGATTTGGTGATAAAAATTGTGTGATTGGATTATATAATTGTAGGTGGCGGACAGTGAGGGATTCGAACCCTCGGTACAGTTTCCCGTACGCATCCTTAGCAGGGATGTGGTTTCAGCCAACTCACCCAACTGTCCGTGTTTTGTGGATGAGATTATACTTGGTTAGACTTAAATAGAAGCTTAAATAAGTTGTAAAATTTTAATAAAAAACTTAAAAATTTATAGTATTATTACAAAGACTATAAACGAAGGGAAAATTTATGGACAAATATACACCGCTTATCATCTTGGCTATTTTTGCAATAGCTTTTTATTTAATGATTAAAGGCATGGTTGATATAACAGAAAAGACAACAAAACCGGCTCATCAAGAACAACCGAGTTCTGTACTCAAAACGAATCAATAACCTCTAATATATCTCTTACTTTGGAGGCAGGATCTGCATCTTTGTAGATAGGCCTTCCTACTACAGAGAAATCGACTTTTTCTTCATGCGCTAGCTGTAATGTAGCCACACGGCTTTGATCTCCAGCATCTTCTCCAAAAGGACGAATGCCCGGGCAAAGTGTGAGAAAATCATCTGATGTGATCTCTTTGATAGCCCTGCTCTCAAATGCACTGCATACTACGCCATCAAGTCCGTTTTCATAACTCATACGCGCAAACTGCGTAGCTTTTTCCAAAATGCTTTTTTCATATATAGATTTAAAATTATCTTCATCAAAAGATGTAAGAGCAGTCACTGCTAGCACCAAGGGCCTATTGGGGATATTTGACAATCTCTCCATAACGGCCCTCATAGCTTCGCTTCCTGCGCTTGCATGTATGTTGAACATATCTACGCCAAGATGAGCTATCTCTTCAGCAGCGTCAGCCATAGTGTTTGGTATGTCATAAAGTTTGAGATCCAAAAATATCTTTGCTTGCGGGTTGATGGCTTTGATCTCATCTATGAAATCTCTACCGTCTCTTATGAAGGTACGAAAACCGACCTTTAGCCACAATGGATAATCACATGTAGCTCGAACTAGAGCAAGATTTTGGGATGTTGATGGCAAATCAAGAGCAACACATAATTGCATAAATAGACCCTTTTAGGTAATAATAGGTATAATGATAACCTAATTTGACTAAAGGATAAAAACTCATGTTCGGTAAAAAAATGAAAGTTTATGATTTAACGACGGACGAACTGTCAACTCTTCAATATGCAAAGATCACTACCAATAAAGGTGTGATATGGGCCAAACTATACCCTGATGAGACACCAAATACTGTAGCGAATTTTGCTCATTTGGCTGAAGACGGATTTTATGATAATTTGAAATTCCACCGCGTAATAGCAGGATTTATGGCTCAAGGCGGATGCCCTCATTCGGGACCGACCGGCAATGCTAGGATGGCAGGCACAGGCGGACCTGGTTGGGCTATAGAATGTGAAACAGATACAGCTAAACACAAACATGTTAGAGGTGCATTGTCTATGGCACATGCTGGACGCAACACAGGCGGCAGCCAATTTTTTATCACATTTGTACCTACTCCGCATCTTGACGGTGTACATACTGTTTTTGGCGGTATCGAAGAAAATGATGTAGATAGCTTCATGACTCTTGATAGTATCGCACAAAATGATACTATCGAATCAATAGAGATTTTTGCTACCCGTTCATAATTATTGAAACCAAGGAGATAAGATGTATGGATTTTACCGTGTATCAGTTGCTGTTCCTGAACTATTCTTGACAAATACAGCCAAAAATGCAGAAAATATCACAAATCTTATCTCTGAAGCGACAGATTCGAGCATAATCCTGTTTCCTGAACTATGCTTGACCGGTTACACTTCCGGGGATCTCTTTTTCAATCAAAATCTATACAATAACCAGATAGATGCCCTGCAATCCATATTAAAATCCACCGAAAACAATACCACTATCATAGTGATCGGTATGGCGATCCTAGATGCCAATCGCCTGTATAACTGTGCGGTGGTCTTGCAAAAAGGCAAAATACTAGGAATTGTGCCAAAAACATATCTGCCAAATAAAAAAGAATTTTATGAAAAACGACATTTTACAAGCGGCAAGAACTGTACTGAGCATACTATAGAATTGTGTGGCGAGATTGTGCCTTTCGGCGTAGATCTATTGTTTAGAGATGAATATGATCTATGTTTTGGGATAGAAATATGCGAGGACCTATGGGTGGTTGCGCCTCCTAGCAGTCAATTGGCCATCAATGGTGCGACACTCATACTTAACTTATCAGCAAGCAATGAGCTTATAGGCAAATCGTCATATCGCCAAAACTTGGTCGAATCTCAAAGTGCCAGAGCAATGTGTGCTTATGCATATGCCTCAAGCGGTGTCGGAGAATCCACAAGCGACACTGTGTTTGGAGGAGACGGCATGATAGCCGAATACGGCAATCTGCTGGCAAGAACTGGGAGATTTTCAATGCAAAATCAACTCATATCTGCAGAGGTCGATCTGCAAAAACTAGCATGGCTCAGGCTTACTGAATCATCTTTTGGAGATGAGACCAGAACGCCAAGCAGAAATATCAAATGTGCCATACCTCCATTGCCAGAAAAACTCACAAGGACTATCGATACAAATCCATTCGTGCCATCAAATCCTATGCTCAAAAATGAAAGATGCAGCGAGATCGTACAGATCATCAGTCATGGGCTAATTGGCCGCATGCAAAGAGCGAAAATAAAAAAAGCTGTCATAGGAATATCGGGAGGCTTGGATTCAACACTGGCATTGCTGGCCGTAGATCATGCCTTTAAACTAATGAATTGGGACAAGAATGATATAATCGCAATAACAATGCCAGGTTTTGGCACCACAAGCCGTACAAAAAATAATGCCAAACTTTTATGCGAAGCCCTGGGTATTAACCTAAAAGAAATACAGATCAGCGATATAGCACTCCAAGAATTTGAAGCGATCGGACATGATAAAAACACTCATGATGTAACTTACGAAAATGTGCAAGCTAGAATACGTACATCTGCTCTCATGAATATTGCCAACAAAGAAGGCGGTCTTGTCATAGGTACAGGCGATATGAGCGAAATTGCTCTGGGATGGAATACATACAATGGTGACCATATGAGTATGTATGGGCTTAATAGCGGTATACCAAAAACTCTTATCAGATATGTCATAGAATATTTTCAAACAAATGCTAATATTACTCATATCTTACAAGATATTCTCGATACTCCTGTATCTCCTGAGCTTTTACCGTCGCATGAAGATCAAATAACACAAGAAACAGAAAAGCTCATAGGTCCTTATGAATTACATGATTTCTTTTTGTATCATATGCTTAAATACGGTGCTAGACCAAGTAAAATACTATTTTTGGCAACTTATGCATTTAATGGAAAATATGATACACAAATGATCAAAAAATGGCTAAAAGTGTTTTTAAATAGATTTTTTACTCAACAATTCAAACGCAATGCGATGCCTGACGGTCCAAAGGTCGGTATGATAAGTTTGAGTCAAAGAGCTGATTGGCGCATGCCAAGTGATGCAGATTTTCAAGAATGGCTAAAAGATCTAGAATAGTTTATTTATCATATCTCTTTTTTTGTAAATATTCGTAAATTGCTTTTACTTCTTGCGGGGTCAGAGAGTACGTTGGCATTACGTCATGAACTTTATTGACGCTGTTTAAAATGGTTTGAAAATTTTTAGTGTTGACACTTGGACTATATATCTCTACTAAAACCTCTTTTTTGGTTTTTTTATCTTTCTTGTAATAGCGTCCGATAAATTCGCCCTCACCTTTTTGGCCATGGCATTTAGCACAACTAATACCTCTAGGATTATTATAGAGCATTTCTCCATACTCATATGTTGACATAAAATCGTCTTGCGCTATCAAAAAAAGAGGTATCAAAAACAGTTGCCACTTCATCGAAAGTCTATTCTCCTAAACAAATTTCGATATAATATCAAAAAAATGTAAAGAGAGTATGATGCAACTCATTGACGGAAAATCATTAGCAAACAAAATACATACCCAAGTAGCTTCGAAAGTATCAAAGCTAAAAGAAGAAAAAAATATCATCCCTGGTCTTGCAGTCATACTGGTCGGAGACAATCCGGCTAGCCATGCTTATGTAAAAATGAAAGCTAAAGCCTGCAAAGAAGTTGGCTTTTATAGCATAGTTCACGAAATGCCATCAACGATCACCCAAGAAGAAATATTGGCTACCATTGAGATGATGAATCAAAATCCTAGAATTGACGGCATACTCGTACAGCTTCCTTTGCCAAAACATATTGATACCACAAAAATTTTAGAAGTCATAAATCCAGATAAAGATGTAGACGGATTTCATCCATACAATGTCGGACGCATGGTGGCAGGACTTGATAGTTTTGTAGCTTGCACGCCGCTTGGTGTAATGAAGATGTTTGAAGAATACAACATAGAACTTCAAGGCAAAGATATTTGCGTAGTTGGAGCTAGCAATATAGTAGGCAAACCAATGGCAAATTTACTGATCAATGCCAATGCGACAGTAACGGTTACCCATATTTTCACAAAAGATCTAGCTTCACATACTCGTAAAGCAGATATTGTCATAGTGGGCACAGGTGTACCGAAACTTATCAAAAAAGATATGGTTAAAGAGGGAGCAATAGTCATAGATATAGGCATCAATAGGCTTGAAGACGGCTCCATAGTCGGAGATGTGGATTTTGATGAAGTCTCGCCGATCTGTTCTTATATCACACCAGTGCCTGGCGGGGTCGGGCCTATGACCATTGCAATGTTGCTTTCAAATACACTCGATTCAGCGACACAAAGGAAAACTGTATGAAAAAATTCTTTTTATCATTTTATAGATTTTCCAGCACATGGACAGGTACTGTCATCATAGTACTTTTTCTTATATTTTTTGTGGCACAATCTTTTGTTATTCCAAGCGGTTCTATGAAAAGAACGCTTTTGATCGGAGATTTTCTATTTGCCAAAAAATTTAGTTACGGTATACCAATTCCTCATTTGCCTTGGCTAGAAATTCCGTTATTGCCCGACTTTAATGGCAACGGACATTTAATTACCGGAAAAGGTCCAAAAAGAGGAGATATCGTCATATTCCGTAATCCTGAAACACCAAAAATTCATTTTGTCAAAAGATGTGTTGCAGTAGGCGGTGACGAGCTTATTTATGTTGATAGACAACTATTTATTCGACCACACGAAGGTGATGACTTTATCAAACGTAATTATAAAGCCGATCAAATAGTTACAATAGATGGGAAATTATGGGTAAAAGATCCATATATAAATATCTATCCAGGTATAAACTATACTCCAGAAATGGATTATCCGGTGTTTGATATATTATTGCAAATGTCAAGTCAAACGAACATGAAACCTATTTATGCAGAAGGCCTAGATTCTCCTGTTTATAATTATGACAATAGAGAGATAAACGCACTATATTCCAAAGTACCAAAAGACAACTATTATATGATGGGTGATAATCGTGAAAATTCAAACGATAGCAGATTCTGGGGTCCGGTGCCGTACAGTCTAATAGTCGGAAAACCGTGGCTGATCTATTTTAGTATAGAACATCGCAGCTATGATAGTATTTTAAATGGCGAAAGCGGAAAAGATCATGCTGTACTAAAAAGAGTATGTAAAGATATAGATATCAATTCTCCTGAATGTGCTGCCCTATGGGAAAAAGAACGTTTCAAAATCAGATGGCACCGCATAGGACAATTTATTGAAACAATAGAAAAAGAGGCACCTATAGAATGATGTTAGAGATGGAAATAGTCAAAATCGTAGCTATTATATTGGCTCTTTTATTGTCCATTATAGGTCACGAGATCATGCATGGATGGGCCGCATATCGTTTTGGGGACAATACGGCAAAAAACTCAGGCAGACTAAGTATAAATCCTATAAAACATATAGATCCTATCGGTTCGCTTCTTTTGCCTGGATTTTTATTTTTAGTCGGTTCTCCATTTTTATTTGGATGGGCAAAACCGGTGCCTGTAAATATGAACATTGTCCTTGCCAATCGTGGTACAAAAGGAGCAATCGGTGTATCGCTAGCCGGTATAGGTTATAATTTTGCATTGGTTGCGATCTTTGCTTTGATATATTTGAACATGGGAGAACCGTCAAGCCTACTTGGCATCTTTGTTTCTACTTTTATAATTCAAAGCATAGTTATAAATGCTGTACTTGGTTTTTTCAATCTCTGGCCTATCCCGCCACTAGATGGTTCTGAGGCACTCAAATATTTTGCTTACAGCAAAAGATGGTATGGCATGGTATCTTGGCTTGAAAAGATATATCCATATGGATTTTTTATACTATTGGCAATTTTGGCGACTCCGATAGCTTCTTATGCCTTTAAGCCGATAGAATGGCTTCTTACTAAAATTTTACACTAAGGAAACAGATGAAATTCTATATCGCTACTGATCATGCCGGTTTTGCACTTAAACCATTCGTGATAGATTATCTAACACAAAAAGGTCATGAAATTATAGATCTGGGGCCCGATAGCGATGCTAGAGTTGATTATCCTGATCTAGCCAAAAAATGTGCTGATGCCGTTATCGCAGATAGCGGTAGTTTCGGTATATTAATATGCGGTACAGGCATAGGTATATCTATTGCTGCTAATAAAATCAAAGGTATTAGAGCAGCATTATGCCATGATGCGTATACTGCAAGCATGTCAAGAGCCCATAATGATGCCAATATCCTTTGTTTTGGGGAAAGAGTTGTGGGCAAAGGCGTAGTAGAAAGCATACTTGATGCATTTTGCAATACTTCATTTGAAGGCGGAAGACATGCTGCTAGGGTCAACAAGATAGAAGATTGCTGCTCTTTCGGTAGAGTTGAATAATTAAAGAGGAGATATTATGAGTCAAGAATTAAGCCCACAAGAAATATCCATCTTACAAAACCATATCAGAGATATACCGGACTTTCCAAAACCTGATATCATATTTAAGGACATCACGCCGTTGCTTGGTTCTCCGGAAGCCTTAAGCATTCTTATGGATCATCTCACAAACCGTTATTTGGGTTACGAACTTGATTATATAGCAGGAATCGATGCTAGAGGATTTATTTTTGGAAGCATCCTAGCCGATAGACTCGGCGTAGGCTTTGTCCCTGTGCGCAAAAAAAATAAATTGCCATATACCACAGTGGCAGAAAAATACTCATTAGAGTACGGTTTTGATGAAGTTGAAATACACATAGATGCTTTCGGTGATACAAAAGGAGCAAAAGTACTTCTTATAGATGACCTCATAGCTACCGGAGGCACTGCAAAAGCAGCACATGGGCTTATAGAAAAAGTTGGGGCTAACTGTATAGAGACTTGTTTTATTATTGAGTTGGAGTTTTTAAATGGAAGAGATAGATTTGCCAATCAGCCTGTCTATAGCGTGCTCAAATTTTAATCATTTGTTTTTCTCCAATTGAGGTATGATAGCTCCATACAAAGGAGCTTTCATGAAAGAGTTTATAGACATATATAGACAAAATAAAGAAGAGATAGAACAATTTGTCATAGAAACGTTGGAAAACATGGGCGACTTGAAACGCCACCAAAACAATAATTTCAAAAAATTGTTCGAAATTTTTCCGTCACTTGAACTGGCATATATAGCTGATTCAAAAACAAATATACAAACATCCCCGAATCTATATCGACATAAAACCACTCATATTGCAACCGGCAGGAATAGAAGCTATCTGCTAAAAAACATATCTCTAAAGAACAATGAAATATCTATAACAAAACCGTACGTAAGTAGTGCAACTGCTAATACTTGCATTACTGCTATCAAACAAGAAGGAGATGAGATACTATTTTTCGATTTTGAATTGGGAAGTTTATTACAAAAGTTGGGTTTTTTAGAATTGCACAATCAACTTAACATACTAAATAAAAGTTTTTATGGCGGAGCCGGTATCTCTATGGTCATTTTAGCCATATTTACAATAGGATATGCTCTTGTGAGCTTTTTGCACTCTATTATTATGCAATCAAACTTTTCAATCGAAGCGATATTCAAGCCAGTTGTTGCCCTAACTTTGGGTTTAGCTATTTTTGATTTGGCAAAAACTATTTTGGAACAAGAAGTTTTTTTCAAAAGCTATAGCAAAAATACAAAAAATGAATATCGGCTTCTCATTAAATTTTTGATAACCATTATTATCGCTCTGCTTATAGAAGCATTGATGGTAGTTTTTAAAATCGCGATATCCGATTATACACAGCTTATAAATGCATTTTATCTTATATCGGGGGTTTCGATCATAATAATATCTTTATCGGTTTTTGTTTTTCTAAGCCAGAGAGAAAAGAATTACGACTAAAAATGATGCGGTTTGCATAGAAATCTATAACTATTTTTTTTCACAATCCCAAAAATAGTTAGAGGTGTATTTGTTTGCTTTGCTATCTTCTCTATTTGCGGCAAGTTCGCCGGATCAAAACCTATAAGCATCTCATACTCCTCTCCGCTGCTGCCGATATTATCAGTTATATCACATGACAATTCTAATCCTATATCGTTAATGTCCAAAAGCTTATTCGTATCACAAAAAAGTCCATCTGAAATATCCATTCCGACTCTTAGATATTCTCTTGATTTTTCTACAAATTGCTGTCTCAATATAGGTTCATAAAATTTAGAATCGGACTCTATGGCTTCACCGGAAAAAAGTTTATTTAGATCCCTTTTGCTAGCTCCAAGCTTCCCGGTATATGCCAATAAATCGCCTTCTTTTAATCCTTTCCTAAACAATGGATTTGTACTTTTTGAAATAACCGTAATGGAAATAGTTAATTTATCAGCTGAGATAGTATCACCTCCTATTATCTCGCATCCAAATTCATTTGCACATTTTTTTAATGCATCCGTAAGTTCTATTATCTCATCTTGTTTTATATCATACGGCAAAGACATAGCAACTAGTGCATAAAGAGGTTTGGCGTTCATAGCAATTGCGTCAGATAGATTAACAAGCATTGCTTTTCTACCGATCTGTGTCATATTCATCCAAGAACGTTTAAAATGAACGTCTTCAAAAAAAGTATCGACACTGTAACAAATATCGCCAATTATTGCAGCATCATCTCCAATATAAGATGAATTGAACCTAGATATAATAAATGCTTCTAAATCTCTCAATTTTTCTCCCAATAAAAAAATTTTCTTGTAAAATTGTAACACATATATAATTGTTTACTGTTTTTGTTTTATAACATTAACCAAACTAAAACGAAAGTAAAGATATAATCTAATCAAATTTGCAAAAAAGGATACAGTGGAAATGGATGTTAAAATCTACGAATATGATGTGGTTGTTGTAGGTGCTGGACTAGCGGGGTTAGCAGCAGCAAGAGAAACAACTGCAGCAGGCAAAAAAACAGCTGTAATTACTAAACTACACCCGCTTAGAAGCCATTCCGGCGCTGCACAAGGCGGTATAAATGCTGCTCTTGGCAAAGAAGATTCTGTCGAGCTACATGCTTTTGATACCATTAAGGGAAGTGATTACTTGGCAGATCAAGACTGTGTTGAGTTAATGTGTAACAAAGCTCCAGAAACTATCAGATGGGCAGAGCACATGGGTGCTGTATTTTCACGTGATGAAAAAGGCGATATAGCCATTCGTCCTTTTGGCGGGCAAAGTAAACCAAGAGCCTGCTATGCAAAAGACAGAACCGGACTGACACTCCTTCAAACAATGTATGAACAAGCATTTAGATCCGGTATCGAAGTATTTGATGAATGGTATTGTTCAGATTTGATTTACAAAGATGGCAAAGTTTCAGGTGTTGTAGCTTTTAATATCAAAAATGGCGAAATGGCGATTTTTAACTCAAAAGCAACAATGTTTGCAACAGGCGGATACGGAAGAGCATATAAAATAAACTCAAATGCCCATGCAAATACCGGCGATGCGCTATCGATTGTCGCAAGACACGGTTTGCCTCTTGAAGATATGGAATTTGTTCAATTCCACCCAAGCGGAATCGGCGGAAGCGGAATACTCATCTCTGAAGCTGCGAGAGGAGAAGGCGGAAGACTTTTCAATTCTAAAGGTGAGAGATTTATGGAAAAATATGCTCCAAATGCTATGGAGTTAGCTTCAAGAGACGTTGTCAGTCGTGCTATTCAACAAGAAATTCGCGAAGGTAGAGGCGTTGGACCAAATAAAGATTCTGTATATATAGACTTAACACATCTAGACCCACAAATTATCCTTACAAAATTACCGGAACTTAGAGAGCTTGCTATCACATTCCTAGGGCAAGATATGCTAAAAGAACCTATATATATAGCTGCAACAGCTCACTACTCTATGGGTGGTATTCCGGTTGATATCAATTGTCATGTTAGAAAAAATCCAAATGAACTTGTAGAAGGTTTTTATGCTGCGGGAGAATGTAGCTGTGTAAGCGTACATGGTGCTAATCGTCTTGGAGCAAACTCTGTACTTGAGGCATTGCTTTTCGGCAGACATGCAGGAGAAAGCATAGTTAAAGACATTGACAATCTAACGCTCAGACCAGTAAGCATAGAAGATGCACAAAATGCTATAAATGAGCTAACTTGGGCAAAAACAAATAACGGAAACGAAAGAGTTCCTGCTTTGAGATTAGAGCTTCAAGAAAGTATGACGCATAATGCAGGAGTATTCAGAACAGCAGAATCCCTAACTAAACAGATCAAAAAAATCAAAGAACTTCTAAAAAGATATAAAAATATAAGAATTGATGATAAATCTCATACTTTCAATACAGAATTACAAGAAGCGATCGAACTTGGTCATATGCTGGAATATTCATTGTTTATTGTCGAGGGTGCATTGGCAAGACAAGAGAGTCGCGGAGCTCACTTTAGAGAAGATTTCCCAACTAGAGATGATGTCAAATTCCTAAAACATACTTATGCTTATATGGACAAAGATTACAATATTACTCAAGAATATGCCGATGTGGTACTTGGCAAGTTTGAAGTCAAAGAAAGAACATATTAAGGAGCCTATGATGAGTAACACAAAAAAAATTACCATAAAAGCATTTAGGTTTAATGCTGAGACAGACTATCTGCCTTATTATAAAAGTTATGAAATGGAAGTAGGCAAAGACGAGTTGGTACTTGATTTGCTAAACAGAATTAAATGGGAACATGACGGCTCTTTTTCATATAGAAGATCATGCCGACACGGAATATGCGGAGCATGCGGTATTAAAGTCAATGGCAAACCTGTACTATCATGTAAAGAAAATGCTTTTGATATGATAGATCTTTTTGGAGATGAGTTGATCTTTGAGCCTCAAAGCAAAAAAAGAGCTATCAAAGATATGATTATAGACAAAGGTGATTTTTGGGCAAAGCATGCTGCTGTTAAACCTTTTGTAGATGCTGTTATAGATGAGCATCCTACTCATGAAACAAAAATGTCTCAAGAAGAAGTAGAAAATATCTTGGATGCTGATTATTGTATCCAATGCGGCAACTGTCATTATGCTTGTCCTTCACTTGAGGTTAATGAAGAATATTTTGGGCCGGCAGCATTTGTAGCAGCTTATCGTTTTACTGCAGATCCTAGGGATAATTCAGGCAAAGAAAGGCTGGAAATGACTAGCAAAATCGGTCCTGGTGTTTGGGATTGTGTTAAATGTTTTGAATGTGCTGAGGCTTGTCCAAAGGACATCAATCCTATCGAAAAAATCACAAAACTTCATAATCTGCAATTTGAGCAAAATGTTGCTCAAAGCAATGTAGCAACCAGACATGCTGAAGGATTTGTACGAAGTATCAAAAAACACGGTTTCTTGGATGAAGCAGATATAGTTAAATACTCAGAAGGTCCTATCGGCGTGCTTAAGCATATGGGAGATGCAATTGCTATGATGAAAGCAGGCAAAATTCACATAACGGATCAGATTCCATTTATGGGCAATATGCCAAAATCAAAAAATCTTGATGAGATCAAAAAACTTGTCAAAATTTCACAAACCAATAAACTATAAGGAAAAGCCCATGAGTCAATTACGATACGCCCTATACACCGGATGTACTGCCAAAGAATCAACCCCTGAGCTACTTTCCTCTACTTTGGCTGTAGCTAAAAAATTAGATATTGAGCTTATCATACTAGAAGAAGCTAGCTGCTGTGGTGCTAGTCATTTACAAGATTTTGATCCTTTTTTGTCACATGTGCTAAATGCTAGAAATATTTGTTATGCTGAAAAACTAGGTCTTACAATGGTAACATTATGCAACACATGCCAAATAAATCTTGCTATGACAAAAGAAAAATTAGATCACGATGCTGACTATAGAGCTAAAGTCAATGCCAAACTTGCTGAAGTTGGTCTAGAATATCAAGGTTCTGTAGATATCAAGCACTTCTTATATGCTCTAGTTGATGATTTTGGATTGGAAAACATCAAAGCAAAAGTTGAAGTACCTTTGAGTAATTTCAACATAGCACCATTTTATGGATGTCACAATATAAGACCATCAGAGCTTCAACATAAAAGCAATGGTGGAGAAAATCCATATAACCCTACTTCCCTGGATCATCTTATAGATGCTCTCGAAGGTCATCCGGTTAATTATGCCAGCAAAAACAAATGCTGCGGCTTCCATGTAGATTTGCAAGCTCCACACACTAGCAATGCACTAACCGGCACGGCTCTTCTAGATGCGATCGATAACAATGCTGATATAATGGTAACACCATGCCCGCTTTGTCATCTAAATATGGATATCAAGCAAAGAGGCGCCGGCAAACAAGCTGGACGTGATATCTCTATCCCTGTGTTGCATATGCCGCAAATGGTAGCTCTAGCACTTGGCTGCACATATGAAGAGATTGGGCTTAAATATCATGTAAGCAATGCAAAAAAAGTATTTGCAGAAGCTACAAAATAAATACTAGATTGCTGCGTTTGCGGCAATCTAAACACTTATACATCATTTCTTACATCACAAAAAATTTCATTCCAATTAAAATGGTTTCTTATAAAATCTTTTGTATGCGGCAAAATACAATTTGAGCAATCCTGATGAATAGCATTTTCGGATTCAAATAACTCGCCCAAACCTTTTGTGCATATACTATAAACCATCCTATTCTCTTTTGTCTCAATGCCATCATCATTGAATCTAAAATATGGACATCCGCACATATAGCAATTAAGATTTTTCATATAATGACATTTGGAATTTGTAGCATACAGTGGACAAAATTCAGGATGTTTTAATCTCATATTTTCATAGTCAAAATACTCTATTATTTCATCTATATTTTTATATACAAGTTGTTCCATAATAGCTTTATGTTTGATAAAATGAGTATTAAGCCAATTTGCGTATGTCATGGAATATTGTAACATATTTATGATATAAGCACCAATTGGCTATAATATTAACAATAAAATCAGCAAAAAGACAAAAACAATATGAGCGATAATACAAAAAAAGTTTACAACCCAAAAGAGATAGAAAACTCTTTTTATCCTGTCTGGGAAAATAGAGGATACTTTGAGATAGATGGCAATAAATCTATACAAGAAAATGGCAAAAACTTTGCCATCATGATGCCGCCACCAAATGTCACCGGAAGCTTGCATATAGGTCATGCACTTACTTTTACCTTGCAAGATATCATTGTGCGATTTAAGCGAATGGATGGATATAAAACGCTTTGGCAGCCAGGTGTGGACCATGCTGGTATCGCTACTCAAAATGTAGTTGAAAAACAACTTCTTGCAGAAGGCACTACCAAAGAAACTATTGGTAGAGAAGCATTTTTGGAGAGAGCTTGGTTACAAAAAGAAAATTCAAACAATACCATCACGGCGCAGCTGCGCAAACTAGGAGTATCTCCTGCATGGAAACGTGAGAGATTCACTATGGACGAAGGTCTTGCAAATGCGGTTAAAAAAGCTTTTAAACAAATGTATGATGAAGGCTATATAGTACGTGGAAACTATATGATCAACTGGTGTACCCATGATGGGGCATTATCTGACATTGAAGTTGAATACGAAGAGCATGCAGGCAAACTCTATCATATTCGTTATCCATTAAGTGATGGCTCTGGAGTTCTTGTGGTCGCCACAACTAGACCGGAAACATATTTTGGAGATACGGCTGTAATGGTACATCCGGATGATAAGAGATACACACATCTTATAGGCAAAGAGGTTACACTCCCGCTTATTGGTAGAAATATTAAAATTATAGCCGATGAGCATGTTGATATGGAGTTTGGTACAGGAGTTGTTAAAGTCACTCCTGCGCACGATCCAAACGACTACGAGGTCGGCAAACGACATAATTTGGAATTCATTACAATATTCGATGAACAAGGCATACTTAATGAATATTGTGGAGAATTCGTAGGACTTGAGCGGCTAGATGCTAGAGCAAAAATCGTTTCAAAATTAGAACTTGAAGGATTTATAGAAAAAGTCGAAGAACATATCCACCAAGTAGGTCATTGCTATAGATGCGGGAATGTAGTAGAGCCATACATATCGAAACAATGGTTTGTAAAGAAAGAATTTGCTGCAAATGCTATCAAAAAAGTCAATGACGGAGAAGCTAAATTCTTTCCGGCCCACTGGATAAATAGTTACAATGCATGGATGAGCGAATTAAGAGACTGGTGTATTTCACGTCAGCTTTGGTGGGGTCATCAAATACCGGTGATTTATTGTGATGAATGCGGACAGGAGAGTGTATTTGACGGAGATGTACCGACTTCTTGTCCTCATTGTCAAAGCAAAAAAATACACCAAGATCCAGACGTTCTAGATACTTGGTTTAGCTCAGGTTTATGGCCTTTTTCTACACTTGGATGGGGTAATAATGATATCTACAAAGGCATCAAGTGGAACGATAGTGATATGAGCGATTTTTATCCAAACAGCTTGCTTATTACAGGATTTGATATTCTATTCTTTTGGGTAGCTAGAATGCTCATGATGGGTGAAAACTTGACAGGCAAAATACCGTTTAAAGATATATATCTTCATGCTCTTGTAAAAGACGAACATGGCAATAAAATGAGCAAATCTAAAGGTAATGTCATAGATCCGCTCGATATGATAGAAAAATATTCTACAGATGCCTTGCGTTTTACTCTAGCAATTCTAGCTGTTCAAGGTCGCGATATAAAATTAAGCGAAGATAAACTTGAACAAAGCAGAAATTTTACCAATAAGCTCTTTAACGCTGCAAATTTCTTACAGCTAAATCAAGAACATTTTGAGGATCTAAATGAAAATAACATTCAAACACCTCTCGGTAAATATATGTTGTCACGTTTTTATCTAGCCATAAATGAAACTAGAGAATTCTTAGAGGTTTATAGATTCAATGATGCAGCAACTACGCTTTATCGTTTCTTGTGGGGTGAGTTTTGCGACTGGGGTATAGAACTTAGTAAGGCAAGCAAAGAGAGTATCAGCGAAATGGGGAGTATATTCAAAGAATCATTAAAACTGCTTCATCCGTTTATGCCGTTTATCACTGAATATCTGTATCACAGACTCTCTACTACTTCATTAGAAGACGCTCAGTCTATTATGGTTTTAAATTATCCAAAAGCTGGCAAGCTAGATAATGAAATAATGCAACAATTTGAACAAATTATTGAGGCTATCGTTTCAGTTAGAAGATGCAAAACCCTTATAGAGCAAGGTAATCAAAAGATAGAAAAAGCGTACATTAGGATAGGAGAATCCGCCAATACTGCTCTTATGAAACCATTTATCGAAAAACTTGCCAAAGTTGAAACTATCGAATTTGTAAATAATAGCCTTGATAAATGCGTTAAAGATGTGTCAGATACATTAGAGAGCATGATAGCTACTGAGAATATTGATTTATCTCCTATAATCCAAAAGCTTGAAAAGCAAAATGAGAAACTAGATAAAGAAATAGCCAAACTCAGCGGCATGTTAAATAACGAAAGATTTGTAGCCAATGCACCAGAATCTGTAATTGCTGAAAACAAAATGGCTTTAAATGATGCCGAATCTAAAGCAGCTAAAATAAAAGACGAACTTCAAAATCTCAAGAGATAAGCTCTTGCTTATTTCTTGAAAAATGCATAATCAATTTTATGATTATCATAATACCTATTCCCTCTGTCATGGCTGCCAATACAAATGCATAATAATCATACATTGAAATAGCATGTGTATTAATAGCAATAGTAGCAATAGCTACCAAAAATGTCAAAGGCATAGAATCACCAAATGCAAAAAGTATGGTATCCCTAAAACCAAGATATTTATAATATGAAACAAATGAACTAATCATTCTAATACTTACCATAGCAATAATGATTAACAATGCATGTTTAATAATTTCCAACCTAAAGATTACATCCATATCCAATGTAGTCCCGACATAAACAAAAAATAGAGGCACCAAAAATCCAAATCCTACAGCATTGAGAGTCTCTGGAAGTTCTGTTTTATGTTTAAAGAAATTACCTATAAATACTCCTGACACAAATGCACCAAGAACCATATCAACACCATGATACTGCATAGCTGCGATCAATACAAAAAATAAAGCCATAGACACACGGACATCCTGTCCCATATTGTCATTTTCAGGCATAATTATTTTGCGAAGTTCTGGAAACCACCACAATGCAATGCCAACAAATTTAAAAAAATAATATGTTAATGCGAGTATAAATATCAAAGTGGCCATGCTTTTATAAAATGCCATTCCCCATCCATTTACCATTAAAGCATCAAAAATAACCAATGCTGTAATACTTATCAACTCTCCTATTACACCTATTGTAAGTGCTAATTCTAACCATTTATGCTGTTTGCCATGCTCATTAATAAGGGCCATGATCATACCAAGTGAGACAATCGGAATAGCTACTATATAAACTGGATTCAAATCAAAAATAATAAATATGAAAAAAGACAGGCTATATAAAATACCAAAATATAGTAGAACATTTTTAAATAATTTATCTTTAAAATGAATAAACTTTCTCAAGTCTATCTCCAAGCCAGCCAAAAACATAAGATAAAAAAAGCCTATTTTAGCGATTGTTTTGAAAATATCATTATCATTATCAAGATATCCTATCCATACTGCGATAGTCCCAAGAAGTACTTCCACAACTGCTATAGGGATCTTCGTAATTCGTGAAAAAATAGGAGCTAACACTATCAAAAAAGCAAGCTGAGACAAAAAAGCTAGATTTTGCATGACAATCCTGTGTTAAATTATTTGATATTGTAGCCAAAACCCTCTTAAGCAGTAAGTTTTATTGATTTCAAATCAATAAAAGCTCAACTTTATACAACAATTTTTACACATATATTTTGATAAAGTATATCTTATGATACAATTTAAAAAACAGTTGTATCAATATCACAAAGGAGATTGTAAATGAAAAAAATAATATTGTTTTCTCTTATTTCTATCATGGCAATAATCTTAAGTGGCTGTGCAACTAATGAAAATTTTGTTAAACAATACAATGGCTGGGTTGGCAGTAATATAAATGATTTCATTGCTGGGTCAGGATATCCTGATAGCTCTTATGAAATACCAAATGGCAATAAAGTTTATGTTTACAATAAAAATAGCAGTTATATATATCCTAGGTCCACAATAGGTTTTGGATATTTTGGAAGAAGAGGAGGATATATAGGTGGATTCTACCCAGGAATGGGAGGATATGATGAAATAATTGAAACGTGTACAATATATATCGAAGTTGACAAAAAAGGTATAATTGTTAAATGGGGTTCAAAAGGCAACTCATGTGTCGCAGACGAACCCAAAAATAACACTCAAAAACAATAAATAATTATGCCGCTACGATATCGGTATAATTATTCTTCAAAGATGATGATATTGTAATTATTTTTCGGAACTATTGCTTTGCTGCTATGTACTGAGCCTTGTCTGTTGACCTTGCTTAATTCTTCTCGTAATTGAGCAATTTCTTGTTTTGCGCTATCAAGCTGTTCTTTTAGCTGCAATACGATATCTACTCCAGCCAAATTAACACCCATTTGGCGTGTCAAACGTAAAATAAGCTTCATACGATCTATATCTCTTTGTGAATATAGACGCATCTTACCTTGAGTTCTGGAAGGTTCTAGCAATCCTTCTCTTTCATATTGTCTCAAGGTTTGAGGATGAATATCTAAAATATTTGCAACTATTGAAATCAAATATACCGGCTCATCATAACTATGCATACACACCCTCCTTAAAGTTTTTCTTGAAGTATTTTTTTAAACTCCGGATCCAATGAATTTACATCAGGCAATATTATATTTGATATTAAATATAGATCACCTCTTAATGCCGTTTTCCTATCAACTACACCTTTCCCTTTGAGTCTAAATTTTTGACCATTTTTGGTATTTTGAGGAACTTTTAAAGAAACTGTTTTTTCTGGGGTAACAACATCTATCGAGCCGCCAAAAAGCGCTGCTTTTAGAGGCAAGTCGAAAGTCTTATATAGATCATCACCTTTTCGTTCATATTCATTAGATTGTGCAACATCAATTTTTATAAGTAAATCACCAACTTGTCCGCTGCTCCGTTTACCTTTGCCTTTTACTCTTAGAGTTTCTCCGCTTTTTATTCCGCCTGGAATTTTAACATCGAAATTCTGGCCACCACTACTTACTGTATATTTACCGCCTAAAATGGAAGTAATAAATGGCACAGTAATCTTGGTTTGAACATCTAAATCAATGCCTCCTGCACCAAATCCTCCAAAGCTACCAAAACCGCCAAAACCTCCAAAACCACCGCCAGCGGTTCTGCCTCCAAACATACCTCGGAGTAATTCTTCTATATCGATATTAGCGCTTTGACCTCTAGCAAAATCATGAAAGTTTTGACCACCAAACATTTGATCGCCGTATTGATCATACTGTGCTTTCTTTTCTGAATCACTCAACACTTCATATGCAGCATTGATCTCTTTAAATTTATTTTGTGCTTCAGGATCTTTGTTGATATCAGGATGATATTTACGTGCTAATTTACGATATGACTTTTTAATTTCTTCAGCACTAGCATTTTCGCTGACACCTAGTGTCTCATATAAACTTTTTGACATCTAACGACCTTAATATTTAAGAATAATTAACTGGATTATATCAAAAATCTTTAGTCCTTGTCAATCAACTTTAAAAATATAAAAATATCCATTAAAAAACTTACATTAACAACAATAAAAAAATGGGAAATAATAAAAAAAAAGAAGTTATTCTCAATGTGGCAGCGACCTACTTTCCCATACCAGACAGGTATAGTATCATCGGCGATGGGAGGCTTAA
>JAQTLE010000001.1:482803-553226 GCA_028715055.1 Sulfurovaceae bacterium | reverse complement strand
AGATCATACACTCTCACTCTCTTAACTAACTCAGTTAAGGTCTCTGTGTTTGTGGACGCGTATTATAGCAGCAAAGGCTTTATAAGTCAAGGGTTTTTTACGGAAAAGTGTAAAAAAGGTGAAAAAAAATTAGTTGTATTATTGTAGTTAATAAAAATGCGATTTAGTATATATTTTATAGATATTCTTACACTTTAGACCGTAAAAAATCTATTTTTGGCTGCTTTTATTGATTCTCTTGCCCCATCAAAGAAGCATAACCGGTTTCTGGTTCTATATTAATAGAAAAATTACCATTTGGATGTGTAAATGTAATAATACACGACGTGTGAAGTGCACTTGCGTAATTTGGTGAGGCAGAAGCCGTAAAGCTTTGGTGTAATCTACCGAGATGATCAAAACCAATATGTTGTGCGTTTTTGCAACTGCCGGTAAAGGTTACGTTGGATATGCCGAATTTATCTGTTATAAATATCTTGCTACTTTTTGTACCATCATTTCCAGATATACAATCACCTCTCATCGGCTTACCAGATAATGGATCTATAGCTGCTTCCGTATCCACATCTATATTACCTTCATAGCTTTTATCAGATCCTATTATATAGAACCAATTTGTTTTTCCATCGCATCCGGTAAAACGCATGCTCCAAAAAGCTCGTTGCCAATTAGAATTATATGGATTAGTAACATCGTCAGTAAGTGCTAAGTGTTGAGTATATCGAATATCAGAAAGAATTTGATCAGCGGCTTCTTGAGTAGTATCAGTTTGCAGTCTTGGAATTGCAATTGCAGCTAAGATGCCGATTACGGTTATTACTATAACAGCTTCTATTAATGTAAAAGCTTTATTTGGTTTGGACATGAAAATCCTCTTGCGATATAAATGATAACCATTATATCGCAAGTTTTTAGAAAATTCAAAAGAAATTATTATTGAATCTCTTCAGCCATATCGACTTGATATAAAATATCGTCCATTGGGTGGCGATACATAGGCATTGCAAGTCTTTTTTCATCAAGAACATGACCGATAAATCCGATAGTGCGTCCTGCAATAAAGAATGCGTTTAGCGTACCGCTTGAGATAAATTCATTGATCTCTTCCTCGCTATAACCCAATGCTCTCCACATATCAACCATCAAAATACCGATAGTTCCATCAACATTAAGAATAAGGTTATCTTTTTTAGATGTTGTAAGCTGCTCAACAGTCAAAGCATAATCCAAAAGTGGAGTGCTAGGGAAATGCTCAGCTGCATATTTTTTAAGTCCAACAACTCTCAAATCAGGATTTCTTAAAGATTTGATTCTATGGCCGATACCTGGAATTGGGATACCAAGTTTTTTCATATGGTTCAAAAACTCTGCCGGAGACAAATTGTTGTCGTCTGCATATTTGAAATGTTCTGCTGCACCATCAATTGCTCCACCAAATCTTGGCCCGATAGTAAGAAGTCCGGTTACCAAAGACTCAACTACACTTTTACCTGCACGAGCAGTTACTTTTGCATTATGCGCACCGCTAACTGCTGGACCATGATCTGCAACAGTTTTGATAACAGTTTCTATAAATTGTGTAGCCCATTTTGGATACTGTTTTTTGAACCAAAGAAGTGAAATAACATCGCCGATCCCTTTGCCAGTATCTGGAGTAGCAACACTTGATATAGGGAAGCCGGCATATGTAGCTTCATCTCCTCTATCATCACTTATAGTACAAATGAAGTTTTTGCTTTTTCTAACCGATGGAATAGCATTGATGACTGGCTCTGTAATTTCTCCAATAACACCTTCAGCTTTTAATTTACCATAAACTTCAGCGATTTTATTTGGAAGATCATTAAATGAACTTGGTACAAACATACCGGCTTCAGCCATGGCTTTATTTTTTGCATCTGCAGTTTCTCTCTCAGCATTTGCACTAGCTCCTGCATGACCAAATTGGACACCGCTGCTATAATATTTTGCAATTGTACCGATACACCATGCAATAATAGGTTTAGTAATGCGACCATCTTTGATAGCCTCGATAACTTTGTACTCTTCAGTACCGCCAACTTCACCAAGAAGCAACATATATTTTACTTCTGGATTATCTTGCATTCTAAGAAGATTATCTATAAATACAGATCCTACAAATCTATCTCCACCGATCGCAACACCTTCTGCGATCCCATCAGCATTGATAGCTATAATGTTTGAAAGCTCATTAAATAGTCCGCCTGAACGAGTTACTAGTCCGCAGCTTCCAGCTCTATGAAGTTTGGAATTAATGATGTTTTCGATCGTACCGCCGATATTTGCTATTTTAAATGCACCCGGAGCGATAGCACCAACAGTAGCCGGTCCTATAACAGTAACACCTAAATTTCTAGCTTTTGCATTCATGCCGCGAGCAAGTCTTTCCGGTATACCTTCAGCTGTTATCATGATAGTTTTGAATCCACCGATATGCAATGCTTCCATTGTAACGTCATAAGCTGTTCTAAAAGATCCAAAATTTAGAAGTACATCAGCTTTTGGGAATGCTTTTCTTGCTTCTGCGGTATTTTTAAATAGAGGTACCATGATCTCATCGCCGCCCCAAAAGAATTTTTGGAATTTGCTATCTCCGGTTGGAGCTACAATAGCTGCAACTGAAGGAGTTTTTCTACCGATTACGAAATCGTAATCCAGCATTCTTTGGATCGCACTTGTGTTGTTGTTCCAAAAAATTGCTTGTGTATCTTTTGTAAATAATTGTGCCATTTTTTTCTCCTTATCCCTCTACTGCCATTCTAACGATATCTGTCACATGAGTTTCTGGGCCGTATACATCGATCCAAAGACCAAGTCTATCAGCTGCCTCTTTGATATCTTTAAGACCTTTTTCATAGTTTGGTCCGCCTCTTCTGACATAAATTTTAACGCCAACATCTTTCATTTTCTCGGCATATTTTTCAAATGCTAAAATGATACCTGTGAAAGTTTTTGCAACATCTGTAAAGTTTGCAATAGCTCCACCAATGATAAGAACTTTATTTCTACCTTTAGGATCTTTGGTTCTTGTCATAAGATCGAGCAATGTTTCTGCATAAAATTGTGTCTCACCGGTTGTTGGACCACCGCTATATTCGCCATAGTTTGCCAAATCTTCGATGCCTGCAAGGTCTGCAATAGTATCTGCATAAACAACTGATGCGCCACCGCCAGCTACCATTGTCCAGATTCTAGCCTCAGGTTTAAGAACTGTAAGTTTCAATGAAGCTCCAGATTTGCTATCAGCTTCTTCGATAGCCATAACTTCAGGAGATTTCTCTTCCATGCCAAAAGAAGTTGGGTATTCAATATCACCCCATTGCTCTACCATCATAAATCCGGCAGTATCATCTAGTTTTGCAACCATATCAAGAAGTTCTATTCTGCTGCCTTGCATAACAAAAGGATTGATTTCGAGATAAGCAAAGTTTAGCTCTCTATAAGCTTTAAAGAAACCTATAGCAAATTTAGCAAATCCTTCTTTATCTTTGTCTGCAACATCTTTAGGAATATTCGCTCTGATTTTTGCTTCTATTTCTTCTTCGGTATCTGTGATTGCAAATGTTACTTCTGTAACCTTATCCCAATTTTCTTCTACTTCCATACCGCCTTCAGCTGACATATAAAGAACATCATCATCGCCAACGCAAGTTGCACTGATGTAGTACTCTTCAGCTTGCTCATGCGGAGTAAACGGCTCGACAATAAAATGGGTCAAAAAGTCAGTTTTTGCTTCTCCATCCGGAGTGTCTCCATGAAATGAAAAATATACATTTTGTTTTGAGCTTGATTTTTCATCGATCCAGCTTGCGGCTTTTTCCAAGCTAACATCGCCGGGCTTAGCATCTCTAAATAAAACCAAACCGTTTTTACCTCTTTTGCCAAATAGCATATCCGGTTTAGCAACTAACGGTTTGTTTGCAAGCCATGCTTTTTCCAAAGCAGCACTTTTAAGTTCTGCACCATTTTGAACCATTACGGTTTCATAGGCATAAGTAAAATCTGGAAAATACTTATTCCAATGTTTAGCTAAAATTGTTTTAGCATCATACTCTCTAATCGCTTTTTGAGCCATTGAGTTCTCCTTTTTATGAGTTGGTTATATATCTTACCATGATAATGTTTTAACTTTTTTTGCAAATGCGATTGAAAATCGTGATTATGCCAAAATGTGTATTTTAGAAACAATAAAGATTATTTATTGCAAGGATTGATACCATAATACATCAATTGATATTGTTCTTTTGTTTTTTTACTGTTGTAGCAATGTATATCGGATGCTTTTAATTGTTTAGACAATAAATATGGACCATATACTTTACTTGCAAAGTTAAATTTTAAACTGTTTGTAACACTGAAAATCAATTGCTGCGATATAATAAGCAAAATAATAAATATCAAAACAGCTAAAGAAATTGATAAGCCACGTTTATATATACTTTGAAAAGTTGATAATCTAATCCTCAAACTTTGATAATAAACTTGAACCATTAATATAGTACCTATTAATAAATATGGTGCAAAATCGGTAATTACAATGCGTTGTCTGATAGAAAGAAGTAATGAAAAAAACAAAGATATGGAAGATATATACCAAATAATGCTTTTATTTCCTGCAACCCAAATATGATAAACAACATACATGAAATACAAAAAAATAAATGGAGAAAATAAAAATGCGTATATAGCAAAAATCTCAACAAAATGCCCTCTTGGTATACCGCCTATCTCGATCCCTCTATCAAAAATGAGTAAAATAACTACAAAAGCCAACCCCAAAAATAATGTACGTTTCTCTTTATTTATAGCTCCATAAAGTGCTATGGCTGTAAATAAAATTATAGATGCATCATGAAGCAAAAACAAAGCAATCAAAGCTAGTGTTTCCAATATATACCATTTTCGATAATGCGCAATAAGATAAATAATTAGACATGGGAGAACCAGTATAGCTATATTGGCCAATATGCTGGCTGTTATAATGCCTGGCAGCATAGCAAATATAGTTGTGGCAAACAATGCGTCTTTTTTGTCGCCAAGCATATCATTTGCTAACACATAAAATAACAAGATAGATATGAATCCGGACATCAAAAAAACAAATCTCAAGCCAATGAGGCCGCCGATCAAATTATTTCCCCAGTGCATCAATATTGATACTAGATCACTGGATGTGTAAAAAGATGTTGCTTCATTTGGTGAAATAGGAATAACGGCTGCTAAATATATAACAATTGAAAAATATAATAAAAATATAGTGCTATAAAAAAATGATCTCATAAATTCAAGAAATTAGCAAGCATCTCGTGCCCGTATTCGCTCATGATGGATTCGGGATGAAACTGAACGCCATATATCGGTTTGCCCTTGATCTCAAGAGCCATGATCTCTCCATCATCTTTGCTATGAGCAGTTGGTATGACAATTGATGGCAGGTTTTCCGGACGAACAATAAGAGAATGATATCTGGTTGCCAGAAATTCATTTGGCAAATCCTGAAAAATTACTGTTGGTTTATCGACTATTATCTGTGATGTCTTGCCATGCATCATATGCGAAGCTCTAATTACTTCGGCTCCATATGCTTGGGCTATGCTTTGGTGCCCCAAACAAATACCGAATATCGGGGTCGTATCGCCAAATTCTCTGATGACATCAAGTGTAACTCCTGCCTCATCAGGAGTAGCAGGGCCAGGTGATAATATAATCTTTTCAGGGTTAAGTGCTTTTATCTCTTCTATTGTCATCTCATCATTGCGAATAATCTTAAGATCTGCCCCTAATTCACGACAATATTGAACAATATTATAAGTAAAGCTATCATAGTTGTCAATCATAAGTACCATTGTAGACTCTTTGTTGGTTTAAATTAGGTGTATTATACACTTTGTTGTATAGAATTTGAGTTAAGACAAATCCTTGGTCCAAAAAAATTCTATCCAAGCGGTAGCCTCCTTGGCATACCAATTTGGCTTAAATGGAGATGTTGATTTGTAGAATAATGAAGCTGTATGAAATGCAACTTGTGGAAATTTTTCATGTAATGTTTTCAATATTATGGCCAATGTATCACCGCTATCAACAATATCATCAACTATCAATACATTTTTTGCATGTCGCAAATCAGGTATATTAAATACCTCAACCTCATCTAGTTTTCGTGTATCCTCGTAACCTATGGTATTAATAGCATAAACTTCTCTGATATTATAATATTCTCCCAAAAAATGCCCGATAGTCAATCCACCTCTTGCGATAGCCAATATGGTGTCCGGCTTAATGTCAATCTTGGCTGTCAATGCCTTGAGATCAACTATAAATTCTGAATATGGGTAGTAATATTTGGTCATTGTTTATTCCTTTAATTCCATACTTTTATTTCATTATACAGGCTATCTCTTTCTACTGGAACAAAACCGGCATTTTTAATAAGCCCTACGAACTCTTCTAGTTTCATGCCATGGCTGCTCTTTGCCCCTGCAGCTGACTGGATAGATTCTTTCTCTATAGTACCATCCAAGTCGTCTGCTCCGTATTCTTGAGCTATGAGAGCTAGATTGATAGATGATGTCACCCAATAAGCTTTGATATGAGGGATATTATCTAGCAGTATGCGGCTAATGGCATAAGTTTTTAATATCTCATGAGCTGTCGGATAATTTTCAACACGCAAAAAATTATTCTCTTTTTGATAGACTAACGGAATGAAAGCATTGAACCCGCCTGTAATGTCTTGCAGATCGCGCAAGCGAAGCATATGGTCTATGCGATGTGCCCTGCTCTCTACATGCCCGAAAAGCATAGTAGCATTGCTCTGGCGCCCTCTTTCGTGCCATTTGCGATGAATCTCCAGCCAACCGGCTGAACTTACCTTGCCTTTACATAGATATTCACGAACTTCTTCATCGAATATCTCGGCTCCTCCTCCTGGCATACTGTCCACGCCGTTAGCTATCATCATATCGATTATCTCATCATAGCTTTTGTCATATTGACGGGCTAGAAAGTCGACTTCTGCTGCAGTGAGGGCTTTAACGTGAATATCAGGTAAAGCATCTTTGATCTTTCTAAATCCGCCCATATACCAATCAAGCCCAACATCCGGATTGTGAGCTGAGACTATATGTACCTCTTTTGCTCCATTAGCATAAGAGTTTTTAGCGATTTCTAGCATCTCCTCGTGACTCATTGCATATGGGTTTGGATTTTTTCTACTTGCGCTGTATGCGCAAAATTTACAGATATCCGCACAAATATTTGTAGGATTGATATGTCTGTTGATGTTGAAATAGCTCTTCTTGCCAAATTTTTCTGTGCGTATGGCATCTGCAAGCGTCCCGAGAATATTAAGATCTAGATCGTAAAGTTTGACAGCCTCATCAAAATCTAATCTTTCGCCTCGTTCTATTTTTTGTATCAAATCCATATTCTCATCCACTGCAATTCATTGTAATTTTTTGCTATTATACCAATATAAGTTTAGGAGTCAAATTCAATATCAGGAATAAGTGTGGACAAAGCCAAAGAACAGATTGAGGAACTTTTATATAATAATGCTACAAGTTTTGAAATAGCAAAAGTCATCAAAAAAAACCTTGATAGTTATTTTGGCACCCTAGAAAAACGTTTTCAAAAAAGCAGCGGTAAAGATTTTCTAGTTCAACACACTAAACATATAGACGGTATACTGCAGATTATTTATCAAGCGAGTATGCGTGAAGCATTTGACTCTTATATGCCTATGAAGCATTCTATTCCTATAGCACTGATTGCACTTGGTAGCTATGGCAGAGAGCAACTATGCGTATATAGCGATATTGACCTAATGATAGTCTATGAAGAAATAGAAGGCTACAATATCAAATTTCTTATAGAAAAAATGCTCTATATATTATGGGATACAGGCATTAAGCTAGGACACCGCGTGCATACAACTAAAGAACTTTTGGAAGTATCTAAAACCGATATCACGATCAAAACCGCACTTTTGGAATCTAGATTTATAGAAGGCTCGAAATCTATTTGGACTGAAACACAAAATATACTTAATGCAATAAGGCATGATAATCCTGAAGAATTTATACGTCTCAAAATAGAAGAGCAAAAAGCAAAACATCTGAGCTTTCCACTCACAATGGAACCAAATATCAAAGATGGTGTCGGAGGTTTTCGTGATGCAAATCTTGTATATTGGATCGGGAAAGTACTTTACAATACTGACAACATAAAACAGCTTCCAAGCTATATAGTTGATGAAAATGAATATCGTATTTTTAGGATTGCTCTTGAATTTTTATTTCGTGTTCGCGCTGCCCTGCACCTAATCTCTCACAAAAAAGAAGATAGGCTCAGATTAGAACTCATACCAAGAGTGGCTTTACTCTTGGGGTATAAACACGGCTCTAAAGAACAGATAAAATTTGCAAAAAAAGTTACACAAAGTTTGCGCATCATCGATCTGTACTGTAGTTTATGGATATATGAAATGAGCAAAACAAAGGTCAGATTAGAAGATAAAAGCTGGCTATTGCCGCCTGATGAAACCAATATGTCTTTGTCTGCATTGTTAAAGTTTTTAATAGCAAATGCAGCTGCGGATTTTACTGCAAATCCATTGCTTATAGGTGCATTGGTACGCTGCAAACAACCATCAAGTTTATCAAAAACCATACTAGAAAATATAAAAAAAATATTTTATACCGCAAATGCTTATCCTATTATACGATCTTTGTCCCAAGCCAGACTTTTAGGATTCTTGCTTCCGCCATTCAAAAAAGTAATAGACTTGCCGCAATTTGACGGCTATCATCATTATGTTGTGGATATTCATTCTATAAATGCCCTATATCATTTAGAAAATATCAAAGACGATAATATAAAATCGCTTTTTGATGAATTGAATAATGATGAGAAAGCTTTATTGAAACTTGTAGCTCTTTTGCATGATACAGGCAAAGGACGACAAAAAGATCACAGCGTTATAGGTGCACTGCTTTTCAAGTCTTTCACTCAAAAATTGGATTTTCAAGAAAACATGATCAAGCTGGGTGAACTTCTTATTTTGCACCATACTCTAATGAGTAATGTAGCACAAAGAGAGGATCTGCATAATGAAAAAACTATTTTAGATTTTGTATCACACCTAAAAAACAAAAAAGCAATTGATATGCTTTATATTCTTACTTATGCTGATATAAATGGGGTTGGCAATGGTGTTTATAGCTCATTTACAAGCAAACTATTGAAAACGCTTTATGATAATGCAATTGAAGCACTTGAACACACGGAACTCATTGATGAAACAGCAAAAAGAATCAAAAAGATACAAGCTCTCCAAAAAAATCCGGAATTCTTGAGCCTAAATAAAACCGAACAGAAAAAAATCCTATCAATTCCGGCCAATCTGCCTTTTTTGCGTTATTCGTCAGAGTCAATAGTAGCACTTTCAAAAAAAGCATTTGGAACTGAAAGATACCGATATTGGATACACAACGAAGAATATCTAAGCCTAGAAATAGTGAGACAAATACCCATAAATCTCGGTTACTTGCTAGGTAGACTATCGTATCTGGAAATAGGCAATATGGAAATAAGTAAACTATTTGATGATTTAAAATATTTCAAGATAGATTACACAACAAAAGTAACAGACGAAGATATAATTCTTATAAATGAAATTATAATGCTCTCGTTTGATCCATCACTTCAAACTGTTATAAAAAAACCTGAGATATTAAGTTCTGAAATAGACATAAATTGTGAACACTCACAACATTACGCATCAATGTATTTACATACAAAAAACCAAAAAGGACTTCTTGCATACATAATAGATATATTTGATAATCTGAATATAGATATAGCGTCAGCAAAAATTCATACTATCAAAAATCGTACCAGAGATATGTTTCTCATCGAAAAGAATGGAAACTTTTGCCATAATATCAAATTAATTATCCAAAAACTAACGGAGAATGTCTAAATGTGTGGAATTGTAGGTTACATAGGCAATAAAGAAAAAAAAGAAATTTTATTAGATGGCTTGAGCGAACTTGAATACAGAGGATATGACTCAGCCGGTATTGCCATAATAGAAGACAAGCATTTAAAGCACTTTAAAGCTGTAGGTAAACTAGAAAATCTTAGAGCAAAAACAAAGGATTATCAAAGTCATGGTTTTGGGGTCAGCATTGGGCATACCAGATGGGCAACACATGGCAAACCGACAGAGCTTAATGCCCATCCTCATTTGGGAAAATACAGTTTTGTAGTACATAACGGGATTATAGAAAATTATCAAAGCCTCAAAGCTAAACTCCAAAAAAATGGTGTAACTTTTCTTAGCCAAACAGACACTGAAACGATAGTGCATCTTTTTGAATACCACTATAAACAAGACCAAAATGCTTTTGAATCATTCAAAAAGACGATATTTGAGCTCGAAGGTGCTTATGCAACACTACTTATCACCGAAGTTGCTCCAGATACGATCTTTTTTGCCAAAAATGGCTCACCAATGCTAATAGGTTTTGATGATAGAGATATATATTTTGCTTCTTCGGATACTCCTATCATAGGAAAAGCCAAAGAAGTTTATTATCTCGAAGATGGTGAATTTGGCTATGCAAAAGATGGTAAGGTGTCATTATTTGACAAAAACGGAGAAAAAACCATACATCCCAAACCATTGCTAGCAGACAAATCATCTGCTCAAAAAGACGGGTTTCGATTTTTTATGGAAAAAGAAATCTATGAGCAAAGTCGCGTAATGAGCGAAACTATGATGGGTAGAATAAATAGCGATAATATCTATTTTGAAGAGTTGGATGAATCATTTTTAAAAGGCATAGAAGCTATAAAAATATGTGCATGCGGCACCAGCTATCATTCTGCGCTTGCAAGCAGCTATCTATTTGAAAGATTGGCCAAAATTCCTTGTCAAGTAGAAATTGCTTCTGAATTTAGATATAAAGAACCTTTATTGAACAAAAATACGCTCTTTATAACTATTTCTCAAAGCGGTGAGACAGCAGATACGCTTGAAGCACTTAAAATGGCAAAGAAAGCCGGTCTAAAAAGTCTTAGCATATGCAATGTGGACAACTCATCAATAGTAAGAGAAAGCGACAGAGCTATTCTTACAAGAGCCGGCATAGAAAAAGGTGTAGCAAGCACAAAAGCATTTGCTACTCAAACGATGGTATTATGGATGTTATCGATCTATTTTGCAAGACTAAAAAATAGCATAACAAGCAAAATTATAGCCGCAGAGATTGATGCCATGGTACATGTTCCAAAAGCTCTTCTTGTTCCTGATGGTTTGCACGAACAGATACATAGACTATCAAAAAGGTATTTACATGGTCACGGTTTCTTTTTCATAGGTAGAGATTTGTTCTATCCTCTTGCATTGGAAGGAGCATTAAAATTAAAAGAAATCAGTTATCTTCATGCTGAAGGCTATCCGGCCGGAGAAATGAAACATGGCCCAATAGCCTTGGCAGATAGCGAACTTTTTACTGTAGCTCTTATGCCGCGCAGTCTGCATTATGAAAAGATCAAAAGTAATGTCGAAGAACTAAGTGCTAGAGATGCTACTATTCTTGCAATATCCCCAGAACCATTTAAATTGGCCGATGATTTCATAAAAACACAATATGACACTCATCCTATGCTTGAGTTTTTTGAAATGATGGTCATCACTCAACTTTTGGCACTAGAAATTTCTATAAGGCTTGGCAATGATGTCGATATGCCAAGAAACCTTGCTAAAAGTGTTACCGTGGAATAAAGCTCCACCATGCATATTCCTTCTATTTTAAAAACTATATCCCACACACTCAAAACTAAAAATGCCAAAGCTGTTATAGTAGGCGGAAGTGTTCGGGATCGATTTATGGGACTACAAGTAAAGGACTATGATATTGAAATCTATGGTATTTTTAATATTGATGCATTAGAACAAATAGTATCTCAATTTGGCAAAGTCAACATTGTAGGTAAAAGTTTTGGAATACTTAAATTATCTCATAATGGGAAAGAGTATGATTTTTCACTTCCTAGAATAGAAACAAAAATAGGTCATAGGCATAAAGATTTTGATGTTATTTGTGATAGCTCATTATCTTATGAAGAGGCATTTAAAAGAAGAGATTTTACTATTAATGCTATCGGTTACGACATTGAAAGCAAAAATTTTATAGATCCGTTTGGCGGCATAAACGATTTAAAGCAAAAAATATTGCGCCATATAGATGATAATACATTCATAGAAGATCCATTGCGAGTTTATCGTGCTATACAATTTGTTAGTCGCTTTGGATTTACTTTGCATGACTCTACTTTTGAGTTGTGCCAAAAAATGATAAATGACAATATGCTCGAACATCTCCCAAAAGAGAGAATTTATATAGAATTCAAAAAAATACTGCTTAAATCAAATAAACCATCGATCGGCTTCGAACTTATACGTAAACTTGGTATTTTGAAATATTATCCAGAACTTAAAGCCATTATAAATGTACCCCAAAACCCTATATATCACTTAGAGGGCGATGTTTGGACGCATACAATGATGGCACTTGATGAAATGTCAAACCTAAAAACAGGAGATGACAAGAAAGATGAAATATTATTTTGGGCTATACTTTGTCACGATTTCGGCAAGGCTACACATACACGAATAACGGCCGAACAAATCACAGCAATAGGACATGAAGAAGCCGGCATA
The DNA here is from genome assembly GCA_028715055.1 of Sulfurovaceae bacterium. Lineage (GTDB taxonomy): Bacteria > Campylobacterota > Campylobacteria > Campylobacterales > Sulfurovaceae > BN30871. Next base: position 540,475 of record JAQTLE010000001.1, on the reverse strand, counting down.
GAGCCTATGCATTTATTTATGGATAGGATCACCAATGAACGCGATCTAATAAAAAAAATAGAACCGCTTATAAAATATCATCTTGCACCGTCTCAATTATTTAAAAACAAAGCAAAAATAAATGCGATACGCCGTTTATCAACCAATGTCAACATAGAAGATCTAGTTCTTGTGGCCAAAGCGGATTTTTTGGGTCGCACTACTCAAGAATCAAAAAGCGGAATATTTGAAGCCGGAGACTGGCTACTGGCAGAATCAAAAAAAATAGGAGTTAGTACTAAAGCTCCCTTCTCGCTTTTACAAGGAAGAGATCTTATAAAATTAGGACTTCAGCCTTCGCCTGCTTATAAAAATATTTTACACAAAGCTTACGAAGCACAAATAGAAGGTATTATTGCCACACATGATGAAGCTTTAATATGGGTTAGAAAACTGTTAAATATATAAAATAAATATTAGATGCTTAATGTTTTGATGGCACTATTTAATTGATATGTAAGTTATGCTCCAAAACTTTTCGTTCATATACAAAACTGCCAAATGGTATAAAAGCAGCAAAAACTCCTAAAAGAAATTGATAGAATGATAGCTTCTGACGGCTAAACGAGATAATCAATATAGCCACATAGAGTACAAATGCCATAGCATGTATTCTACCCATCACATACACTGCTTCAGGCATTCCTAGTTTGTATTTTAAAGGAACTGCTATAAATACCAACATCAAAAGGGTTGTCCCCTCGACTAAAGCCATTTTATTTAGCATAAAATCTTGATCTCGATCAATTGTGCCAACCTAGATCAATCTTCATCGTTATCTTCGCTCTTCATCCCTACTAGTTCTTCATAAAGTGCTTCTATCTCTTCATCTTCAAGCTCATCACGGTTTAATTCTTCTAATATGGCAAAGCATTCGGTGCGCATCTCTCTAAGTTCTTCCAGATCTTGTTTTTGCTCTTTCAAATCACCGCTCCCATCGCTGATGGCTTCAAAAAGCTCATCTATAGCGTTTTCCAGATCAGGAATGATCTCACTGCTAAGCAGTGTATGTAATTTATCTTTAATAGTCATATTTAAATCCCCCTTGGACCATTTTGCGTATTATAACCAAATAACTATATAACATGTATAAAGTTGATATATTTAGGCTATAATTTTGATATATCAAAATCATTAAAAAGGATAAATTATGAAAATAATAGGAATTATAGTCGGACTATTTCTACTAATTTCTGCAATAATAATTTTGCCTAGAGTTAATAATGTTCCAAAACTTGATGAAGAGGTAAAAACTGCTGCTTCTCAACTGGATAATCAATACAAAAGAAGAGCCGACCTGATACCTAATTTGGTAGCTACAGTAAAAGGTTATGCATCACACGAAAAAGATGTACTTACTCAAGTAACAGAAGCTAGGGCAAAAGTAGGTCAAATGACTCTTACTCCAGAGGTTTTAAATAATCCGGAAGCATTCAAAGCTTATGAAAGGGCACAAAACGATTTAAGTAGTGCATTATCCAGACTAATGGTAGTTACTGAAAATTATCCTGATCTCAAAGCAAATGAAAACTTTCTTAGTCTTCAGGCACAACTAGAAGGCACAGAAAATCGTATAGCAGTTGCCAGAAGAGATTACATAGAAGCTGTTAAAAAATATAATTTGGAACTCAGAACTATTCCTGGTAAATGGGTTGCGGCTTTTCTTTACCCAGACGCCGAAATAAAACAAAATTTTAGCGCATCGCCAACAGAACAAGCTACTCCAAAAGTAGCTTTCTAAAGGCACGAAATGTCACTTATTAAAGGCCTAATAGGATTTATACTCCTAATTGGGACATTATATGGCGAACCTAATTTTCCTGTACTAAATAATTCAAGAATAGTTGACGAAGCGTCTTTATTTGACTCTAATCAAAAAAATATTTTGGAAGAAAAATTGGCCGCATATGAGCTTAATAGTTCAAATCAAATAGTAGTAGTAACATTAAAGTCATTAGAAGGTTATGATATATCCGATTATGGATATCAACTTGGACGACATTGGGGTATCGGTCAAACTAAAAAAAATAACGGTGTTCTACTCATAATTGCTCCAAACGAACATAAAGTTCGCATAGAGGTCGGCTACGGATTAGAAGGTGCTTTAAATGACGCAACAGCTAACTCAATAATTCAAAAAGACATATTACCGTTTTTTAAAGCCGGTAATTATTTTGAAGGTACGAGCAAAGGTATTGATGATATTATAAAAGTTACGAAAGGAGAATATGCTCCAGAGCAAAAAGATAATACCGTTAAAGAAAGTTCGATATTTGACTTTTTGATGCCTATATTATTTTTATTTATTATGATATCAACCATATTTTTCAAAAGAAGTACTTCTGCAAAATCTAGAATAATGCCGGCATTGGTATCTGGCGGTATAGCCGGAGTAATCAGTTGGGCTATGTTTGCGATCATACCAATTAGTATAGTCATAGCAGTAATTATATTTCTAATTGTATTGTTTGGGCATATATCCCCTTTGAATAGTTATACTTCACAAAGCGGAAACGATTTTGGAGGTTTTGGTAGTAACGGAGGATTTGGCGGTTTTAGCGGAGGTGGCGGAAGCTTTGGCGGCGGCGGAGCAAGTGGGAGTTGGTAATGGAAAAGTTAAGCGAAATAACAAAACTTGATATAGAAAAAGAGGTTGCTGATGTCGAATCAAAAAGTTCATGTGAACTTGTAGCAGTATTGACACAAAAAAGTAGCGATTATACCATTGTTGCACTTCTTGCAGCAAGTTTGATCGCTATAATGCTCCCGGCTTTTTTATTAATATGGAAATCCAACATGAATGCATTAACTATATATGAAGCACAAGTTGTCACTTTTGTAATTGCATATCTTGTATTATCCATTGATAAAATACAACAAATTTTTATGCCTCAAAAAATCCTACACAAAAAGGCTTCTATAAAAGCTTATGAAAATTTTTTTATGCTTGGACTTCACAAGACAACCAACCATCAAGCAATAATGATATTTGTTAGTTTACATGAACATTTTGTAAAAATAATTGTTGACACAGGAATCAGCAATAAACTTCAAAACAACATATGGCAAAAAATTATAGATGAATTTACATTAGATGTTAAAAATGGAGATTTTGAAAAAGGATATATAAAAGCCATTCGAGCGATAGGAGAAATTTTAAAAATAGAATTTCCAGTGCAAAAAAATGATAAAAACGAGTTAAGCAATAGTTTGGTGGAAATATAAATTTAAATAACCGTAATTGCGAGGAACGAAGCAATCTATTTATAGACTGCCGCGACTTTTTTAAAGTCTCGCAGCGACAACTTGTCATTACAAAAAAATTAAATCAATGACAGCCACATCCACCAGTGCCACAACCACCGCTGGTGGGTTCTTGTTTTGCTGATGTACTGCATGCACTTACTCCTGGAGGTGTATTAGGCTGGATAGCTGCATTACTTGCACCTCCATCTGCATTAACCTCATCAATGAAAGCAATAAGCTTACTGGCTGCCTCTTGGTAACGTTTGGCAGTCTCACTATCTGGCTTATGATATACGATAGGCATACCTGTATCTCCACCGATTCTAATTGCCGGTTCGATTGGTATTCTAACCATCAAAGTGCTGCCAAATTCTTTAGCTACTGCTTCACTTGTACCCATGCCGAATATATCAGATTCTGTTTTACAAGTTGGGCAGATAAATCCGCTCATATTTTCTACTACTCCGGCTATTGGGATATGTAGTTTTTGGAACATATCAAGACTTCTTCTGCTGTCATCAAGACTTACTTCTTGTGGAGTTGTGACTGTCACGCCTGCAGTAACCGGTACCGATTGAGCCAAAGTAAGCTGTGCATCACCCGTACCTGGCGGCATATCTATAACCAAAACATCTAATTCGCTCCACAGAATATCTCGCAAGAACTGTTCAATAGCTTTCATGATCATGGAACCTCTCCAAATGAGAGATTGTCCAGGCTCCATAAGTAATCCCATACTCATGACTTCAACACCATATGCTTTAAGAGGCAATACTTTATTACCTTGAATCTCTGGTTTTTGATCCAATAACCCCATCATTCGTGGAATATTCGGTCCATATATATCGGCATCCAAAAGCCCTACTTTTTTACCTTGCATAGCCATTGCAATAGCAAGATTAACTGAAGTTGTAGATTTACCCACACCTCCTTTGCCAGAACTTACCATAACAAAGTTTTTTATTTGTGGTACTAAATTTTTCCCACTTACAGAATTACTCATCTCTTTTGGAGCTTTTGGCTGTATGATCGTAGCTATTACTTCGCTCGCACCGATCTTTTTTAGTTCGACCTCAATATCGTTATTTAATTGCTCTTTAACTTCTTGTGCGCTAGAAGTAATATCCACGCTAAGTGCTACACGATTATCGTTAATTTCAATATCTTTTACAAATCCGAAAGTTACAATATCTTTTGTAAAGCCGGGATAAGTCACATTTTTTAATGCTTCTAAAACTTTTTCTTTTGTCATTTAATTTTTCCTTTTAAAAATAAATAATGTCTCCCGAACGCTCGAAAAGCAGCGAGATTTTGAGCATATGCCACAAAAATCTTGCGTCGCGATTCGTGAGCGGTGACGCTTTTCTTTTGGTACTTTTCTTTACTAAAAAGAAAAGTACAAAGAACTAATTCTCATTCACCATAGCATCGCCATGCTCGGCAATGATATTTTGAGTTATCTTATATGAACAAAACTTAGGGCCACACATAGAGCAAAACTCTGCATCTTTAAATACATCCTGAGGCAATGTCTCATCATGGAACTCTTTGGCACGATCCGGATCAAGTGCTAATTCAAATTGTCGATTCCAGTCGAATCTATATCTAGCGTCACTCATCTCATCATCCACATCCCTTGCACCTTTGCGGCCTCTAGCAATATCTGCCGCGTGTGCTGCTATTTTATAGGCAATGATGCCTTCTCTTACATCATTTGCATTTGGAAGTCCTAAATGTTCTTTTGGAGTAACATAACAAAGCATAGCTGCTCCATGCCATCCACCAATAGCTGCACCTATAGCCGAACTGATATGATCGTATCCTGCAGCGATATCAGTTACCAATGGCCCCAAAATATAAAAAGGAGCTTCATGGCAATATTCTCTTTCTATTTTCATATTTCGCTCAATTTGATTGAGTGGGACATGTCCTGGACCTTCTATCATAACCTGAACATCTTTTTCCCATGCTCTTAAAGTAAGTTCACCTAGCATCTTAAGTTCACTCAATTGTGCTTCATCGCTCGCATCATGCAAACATCCAGGACGTAAACTATCGCCAAGCGATAGTGCAACATCATATTTGCGACAAATATCTAGTATTGCATCATAAGCTTCATAAAAAGGATTTTCACGATGATAATGCATCATCCAAGCGGCCATAAGGCTACCGCCACGGCTCACTATTCCCATTTTTCGTTTGGCTACATGAGGCATAAAACGAAGTAAAAACCCAGCATGGATAGTAAAATAGCTCACACCTTGCTTTGCTTGTTTTTCCAAAACTCCAAGCATATTTTCTATTGTTAGATCTTCTATTTTACCATTACAATCATGCAATATTTGATATATCGGTACTGTGCCGATAGGTACAGTGGAATGAGCTATTACGGCTTCTCTAATGCTGTCAAGGTCACCGCCTGTGCTTAAGTCCATAATTGTATCTGCACCATATTTAAGGCATACATCTACTTTTTCTATTTCGCCGGCCGTATCCGATGCCAAAGCAGAAGAACCAATGTTCGCATTTATTTTACAAGTAGCTACCATTCCGATGGCCATAGGAACTTGATGCTTGTGATTAATATTGGCTGGAATTATACATCGCCCTCTAGCTATTTCAGCTCTCAAAAGCTCGGCATCAATTCTCTCTACTTTTGCCACATATTTCATTTCTTCGGTTATTATGCCTTGTTTGGCATAATACATTTGTGTCCTAACGCTATCATTGGCGCGTTTGTCTATCCACTTTTCTCTCATTATTTACATCCTTAGTGATTTTGTAGTTATACCTATCAAATCTTAAATTATTATAAAAAACCAATCTTTCTACCGCATTTTGAACAAAAAAGAAAAGAAAAGTTACCTTCTATTTACTCCAAAAAAGCTTAAGAAAATATAAATCAAGAATATATCAAGTTTGCAATATGTATAATTTTGTTACACTTTACATTAAAATTGTAAATTTATAAGGAATAAGATTGCAAGATATCACTTTGATACTTCTGGGAGCCGGAAATTCGACTCGTTTTAATGCTCCTGTAAAAAAGCAATGGATTTATATCAAAGATGATCCGTTATGGCTTTTTGTGGCAAAACAATTTGAAAAATATAATTTTGGAGATACTATCATAGTATCTTCTTTCGATGAAATAAAATACATGAAATATTTTGCATCATATACGTATATTGAAGGTGGCAAAACAAGACAAGAATCTCTCTGTAATGCATTAAGTCAAGTCAAAACACAATTTGTATTAGTAAGCGATGTCGCCAGATGCTGCATTGACCATGATATGATCGGCAGGATCTTGGGTGCCAAAGGCATATCTGATTGCATAGTGCCTGCCATCGAAATTGCCGATACACTATACATTGATAATAAGCCTGCTGATCGCGAAAAAGCAAAACTTATACAAACGCCTCAACTTAGTGTTACCCATCTACTCAAGCAAGCTCTTGATAGCAAACAAACATTTACTGATGACAGCAGTGCTATGGCATCAATCGGAAAAAATATTTTGTTCGTAGAAGGTTCTTTAAGTGCACACAAACTAACTACAAAAAACGACCTAACAAAACTGCCGTGTCTAAACCATGCATCAGACAAGACATTGATCGGATTTGGGTTGGATATTCATCCTTTTGAAGAAAACAAGCAAATGGTTTTATGCGGCGTAAAAATTGATAGTCTTTTTGGATTTAAGGCACATAGTGATGGTGATGTTGCCATCCATGCTATTATAGATGCCCTACTGGGAGCTGCCGGCATGGGAGACATAGGAGAATTGTATCCTGATACCAGCTCTGAATATAAAAACATCGATTCTGCATTGTTATTGAAAGATACTGTAAAAAAAATCAATTCTTTTGGATTTAAAATAGAGCATATAGATATAACTATATTGGCGCAGATCCCAAAAATAACACCTTATAAAGAAAAGATGCGAGCCTCATTAGCTTCATTGCTCGGTATTCAGGCAAGACATACGAATATCAAAGCAACCACAGCGGAAAAACTAGGTTTTGTAGGCCGCAACGAAGGCGTAACAGTTCATGCGGTTGCAACCTTATCATATCAAAACCGGAAAGAGCTATTATGAAGATTATTATTATTGAAAACGAATTGTATTTGGCTCAAAGTATAGCGTCTAAACTTACTGAACACAATTTTCAAATAGAGATTTATAGATCCCCAAAAGAAGCAATGCATACTCAAGGGGATGTATATTTGCTATCAACCCATTTACCCGGGCAGTCGATATTCCCTTTGATATCAAAATTTAAAGATAAAATTATCATTCTTATGGTTAATTATATAAACAATGACACCGTTGAAGATCCTCTAAAATGGGGTGCAAAAGATTATATACTCAAACCATTCAGAATAGAAGAATTATTTAGAAAGATCGAGCATTATAAAGAGTATCAGCAGTTAAAACAAAAAAATAATTTTTATCAAGAATATATTGATTATCAATTAAATACCGTAGAATCAGATACAAATGATATTGCGATATCCACTCCGTGTGTAATAGTGACAAACTATACTATACTTGCAGATAAGATTATTTTTGATTATGCACAAAAAAAACATTTATCTCTTATTTTTGTTTCCCTTGCTAATCAATCATGGAAAGAAAAGATATCACATCAAACAGAAAATACTCTTTTTTATATAACTGATTTTACAAGCCTAAAGAAATCAGAAAAAGAAACGCTTTTTGAATTATTATCTTCATGTAATTTTGTATTGATAAGCAATAATGAGATAGATTCTCCGTATCCAACAATTACTCTGAATGCAAGCAACAAGATACATAATCAAAATGATATTTTGACAATTGATGAGTATATACAATTTATTCTAACACAATTTCAAAATCAATTTCCGGATACTGAACTTTCAAAAAAACTAGGAATGTCTAGAAAAAGCTTATGGGAAAAAAGGAAAAAATATGGCCTCTACAAAAAGAAATAAATCATTATATATAGATACTGAAGCTCTTTCTTCATTAGCATTGGTTCAAGCAGGACTTATAGCTCCAGTTACAGGCCTTATGAATAAAGAAACATCTGAAGATGTCAATCAAAACAAAACCTACAAAGGTATGCCGTTTCCTTTTTCATTTATATTAGCACCAAAAGGGAAAAAGAATCATGAAGCCTTAACATCGATCAAACCAAACGAAACAATCGACCTTATCAGCGATAAACATAAAGTAGGAGAATTGATCGTAGAGGAAACGTTTGAAATAGATCCGAACGAAAGGGTTTTAAACATATATGGAACAAATGACCCATCGCATCCCGGTGTTCGCAATACACTTGCTAGACTCGGCACCATCGCTGTAAGCGGACAATATCAGGTAGAGTACCCACTGATTCAAAGCAATATTAAACGAGTTAAAGATATTATAAACAAAACAAGCGCGACATATGTTGCTGGAATCATGCTTGCAGGTAACCCTTTTAATCGCGCTCATGAAAAAATGATACGACAAACTTTAAGTCGTTCCGATTTAGTTGTTCTATTTTTACGTAAACCATTCACAAACGAAGGGTTGAGCTATGAAATTAGATACAAATCGCTTATGGAATTTGTAGAAAATTTTTTACCGCCAAATAAAGTGATAATTGTTCCTTTTGAAAATACATATATTTTTGCTGGCTACAGCGAGCTAATATTAGATGCTTTCTTGGCAAAAAATTATGGTTGCAATGAACTTGTAGTAGGTAAAAATCATGCCGGACTTGGACTTTATTATGATCATAACAGAACAAATACTATATTTGATCAATGTAAAAACTTAGGCATTGAAATTGCGCCGATAGAAGAGTATGTATATTGCAATATTTGCACAACCTTGGTAAGTGATGAAACTTGCCCTCACGGACATCACCACCATATTAAATATAATTCCCATGCTATTTTAAAATTAATTCAAAGTGGAATAGTGCCGCCAACAATTTTGGTCAGAAAAGAGGTTTCTGCCACTATTTTATCTGCTTTATTTCCAAACAGATTTAAAAATATTCAAGATTTATACTATGCTTTATTTCCAAATTCTGGATTGCTGACAGAACAGACAAACAAAACATTTTATACAAAATTAATTGAACTATACCAAACTAGTTCGCTTACATAAAAAGGTTATTTATGACACCACAAAGATTATTTTTGACATTTTTTGGTTCTGGTCTAAGTCCAATTGCGCCAGGCACGGCAGGATCAATGGCTGCATTGATAGTAGGTGCATTTATCATTAAATATATAGGTACCGATACTCTTTTTATACTTGCTATTGCTATTACTATAGTGGGGATAATAGAAATAAATAAATATGAAAAAACAACAAATCTTCACGATAATCCGGAGATAGTGATAGACGAAGTCAGCGGTATGTGGCTATCGATGTTTATTGCCTACAAAGCATCGCTTTCTTTGCATAGTGAATACAGCATATGGCTTGCTTATCTGCTAAGTTTTCTATTTTTTCGTCTTTTTGACATATGGAAACCATCTACAATAGGTTGGATAGATAGAGAACTCAAAGGCGGATTGGGAGTAATGATAGATGATGTATTAGCAGGTATTGCCGGAGGCTTTTTGAGTTCAATAATAATTATAATAATTTCAAAATTTTTTTAACACACAGCTCTTTTAGATATAATATCAAAAATTAAACATAGGATACTAAATGAAGCAATTTGGTTTGGATATTTGGGGTGATAGTAATTTTGTTATTAAAAAAGATACTATCAATATCAATTATGGCAAGCAACCATCTCTTTTGGATATCACAAATCATATTCGTGATAAGGGTTATAAAGGCCCTATTCTTTTACGTTTTCCGCACTTGATAGAAAAACAGATCGATACATTATTCAATACGTTTAAAACCGCAAAAAAAGATTTTGGATATACCGGAAATTTTCATGCCGTATTTCCTCTAAAGGTAAATCAATTCCCAAATTTTTTACATGAGCTTGTAAATATTTCACAAAAATACAATTACGGGTTAGAAGCCGGCAGCAAAGCAGAGCTTATCATTGCCATGTCTCATACGCCACTTGGAGCACCTATTACTGTAAATGGCTTCAAAGACAAAGAAATGATAGCACTTTGTTTCATAGCTGCTAAAATGGGACACAATATTACTATTACGATTGAAGGTTTAGGCGAGCTTGAGACCATCATACATGTTCATCAAGAATTCAATAAAAAAAGTAGTAAACCAATTGTTCCAAAAATCGGAGTACGTATCAGGCTACATAGTTCCGGCATAGGAATCTGGGCAAAAAGCGGCGGATACAGCTCGAAATTCGGACTTACATCCACTGAGCTATTAGAAGCATATGAAATGCTGAAAACTCATAATCTTTTAAACCATTTATGGATGATCCATTTTCATATCGGTTCACAAATGGGAGATATCGCGCCTCTTAAAAAAGCACTGAGAGAAGCCGGTAATATATATGCGGAACTTAAAAAAAGAGGCGTAGATTCTCTAAGAGCTATAAATATTGGTGGTGGATTGGCAGTTGAATACAGTCAGCACACTCAAACTCAAGAAAGAAACTATTCACTCAAAGAGTTTTCAAATGACGTTATATATCTTATGCAAGAGATTGCTAAAAGCAAAAATGTACCTGAACCTGATATATTCACAGAATCAGGTCGTTTTATAGCTGCCAGCCATTCTGTACTGGTTGCTCCGGTATTAGAACTTTTCAGCCAAGAATATAATGAAAAAAGTTTACGCCTAAAAGAACAAAATCCTCCATTAGTGCAAGAATTGTTTGATTTGTACAATCTTCTCAAACGCACAAATGCCAGAGAGTATCTGCACGATGCTCTAGACCATATGGAAAGTTTGCTTACTCTTTTTGATTTGGGTTATATCGATCTTGAAGATCGCTCAAATACAGAGATATTGGTCAATCTTATCATTAAAAAAGTAATCTATTTGCTAAAAGATGAGGATACTAACGAACTAAAAAAACTTCAAGACCGCATCCAGGAAAAATATCTGGTAAATTTCTCGGTATTTCAATCGCTTCCAGATTGGTGGGGACTTGGGCAACATTTTCCTATCATGCCTTTAAATAAATTGGATATCAAACCGACCAATCCGGCAAGTATTTGGGATATTACCTGCGATAGTGATGGAGAAATAGGCTTTAAACCAAAAACTCCGTTTTATCTCCATGATATCGATGTAGAAAAAGAAGAATATTACTTAGCATTTTTCCTAACAGGCGCATATCAAGAAGTTTTAGGTATGCGGCATAATCTATTTACTCATCCTACTGAGGCGGTGATCAAATTTGATAAAAACGGAGATTATGAGTCATACAATTTTATTGAAGCTCAAAATCTAATGGATGTTCTAGATGATCTAGATTATGATACAAGTCTTATAGATAAATCTCTAAAATCAAAAATTGAAGAGTCCAAATATCTAAATCCTGAAGAAAAAAGAGAGATATTAGGAAAACTTTATTTGTATTTAAGTGAAAATAGCTATCTTAAGACGATTCAATCGGTAGATCCAATTAAAGAACAAGGATAAAAAGTGACACTTTTTGCTCTTATAAAAGAGGATTTTTTTACAGTCAAGAAAAACGATCCCGCCTTAAATTCCAATCTCGAGCTTTTTTTTAATTACCCTGGTCTTTGGGCGTTATTTTTCTATCGAATAGCAAATTCTCTATATCGCCACGGTATTCCATATCTACCGAGGCTCATTACCGCGCTTGGACAATTTTTAACGGTCGTAGATATTCATCCGGCCGCAACAATAGGCAGAAGGGTATTTATAGATCATGGTATAGGTATAGTGATAGGAGAAACCGCCGTTATCGAAGATGATGTACTAATATACCAACAAGTTACCCTTGGCGGAGTTAGTCTAGAAAAGGGCAAAAGACATCCCACCATAAAAAGCGGTACTGTAATTGGTGCAGGGGCAAAAATATTAGGTAATATTACAATCGGAAATAATGTAAAAATCGGTGCCAATTCCGTAGTTGTCAAAGATGTTCCCGATAATTCAACTGCCATTGGTATTCCTGCCCGTATAATAGAAAAAGGTTTTGACAAAGGTTTACTCAGCCACAACAAATTGCCTGATATTGACAAAGAAATGTTCCATTACCTATTAAAACGCATTGCCGTACTTGAGCATGCTATCAAAACTGGTGACCATTCAAGTATTCATAAAAAAGACCATGAATTGCAAGAAATTTATAACGCTTTTCTAAAATCTATGGATAACTGATAGTTCCAGCAGGCACTTCCAAGCAAACTGCTATGAAACTCATAGTATAATATTATATTAATTAAATATAAGGTTTTTCTATGCTTTCACAACGCATTCAAGCACTTTCTCCATCTTTAACCATTGCGGTTGCCACATTAGCAAAAGAATTAAAGGCTGCTGGAAAAGATATCGTAAGTTTTTCAGCGGGTGAACCGGATTTTGATACACCAAAACGTATAAAAGAAGAAGCTATCAAAGCCATTAACGAAGGTTTTACAAAATATACAGCTACTGCCGGCATTCCTGAGCTTCTTGAAGCCATTAGCAATAAATTAAAAAGAGAGAATAATCTAAACTACACACCTAACCAAATCATTGTCAGCAATGGTGCGAAACAATCATTATTCAATCTCTTTCAGGCAGTAATTGACGAAGGCGATGAAGTAATAATCCCTTCACCATATTGGGTAACCTATCCTGAACAAGTAGTATTTAGCGGAGGTGTTCCTGTAATTATAGAAACTGATGAATTGAGCAACTTTAAAATGACTGCGGCTCAATTAAAAAATGCCATAACCCCAAAAACAAAAATGGTTGTTCTAACATCTCCATCTAACCCAACAGGATCTGTATATAGCGAAAATGAACTGAGAGAAATCGCTGAAGCACTAAAAGGAACTGACATTTTAGTTGCCAGCGATGAAATGTATGAAAAACTTGTTTATGGAACCAAATTTGTTTCTGCGGCGAGCATATCCGATGATATGTTCCAACGAACAATTACCATAAATGGTCTTAGCAAATCAGTAGCAATGACAGGTTGGAGATTTGGATATCTTGCAAGTCCAAATAAAGAACTAATTTCAGCAATGGATAAGCTTCAAAGTCAAAGTACGTCGAATATTAATTCTATTACGCAAAAAGCTGCTATAGTTGCTCTAAGTGGAGAGGTAGACGCAGAAATAGAACATATGAGACAAGCTTTTGAAGCTAGAGCAAACGAGGCTGTAAAATTACTAAATGAAATAGAAGGTATAAGTGTACTCAAGCCTCACGGCGCATTTTATTTATTTGTGAATATCAAAGATATCTCAAATGATTCTGTTGAGTTTTGTAAAGAGTTGCTTCAAACTGAAGGTGTTGCAGTAGTTCCAGGCATTGGATTTGGCAGCGAAGGATATTTTAGATTCTCGTTCGCAACAGATATGGCAACCATACAAGACGGAATCAAACGTATTAAAAAATTCGTAGATACAAAATATAATAGTTAGGAACGATAGGGTTACTTTCTAGTAGCCCTATCCATCAAAAACCAAATCGTTCCAAGTATACTAAATAAAATTATTGGGGCTATCCACGGCTTTTCTTTGACAGTGTCAAAAATATCAGTTACACTACCTGCCGCATAATATCCACCAAGACCGATAACAAGCACAAAAAATATTGAAGCAAATAGATTAATAAAAGCAAACTTTCCAAAATTATATTTGGACAACCCCATGCTAAGCGGCACTAAAGTTTTAAGACCATAGATAAACTTCTTTACAAACATAACAATAGGACCATATCTGCGAAACATAATAGTCGCAAGAGCTAATTTGCGGTGATGCGAACGAAGATACGGCAACATAGTGGTTCTCTGATAGCGAGACATATAAAATAAAAGATTGTCTCCAATAAAGTTAAAGATCATTGATATTGCTAAAGCAATTGTTAAATCTATTTTTCCCATAGCCGAAAAAACTCCGGCCGCTGCAACTATAACAAGCGAACCGCCGAGCGAGAAAAAAGCAATTGCTATATATCCCCATGTAGCTAGAGAAGATAATGTTTCTTCCATCTATTTCCTTTTAATATTCTTATGAAATAATACTGAAAATATCCTTTGGTGCCATGATAAATAGAGTCTATTTGTGATAAAATTCCACAAAGCGATGATTCAAGCAAGGAAAAAATATGTCAAAAAATACTTTAATTATTGGTGCCGGTGGAGTCGGTAATGTTGTTGCATTTAAATGCGCAATGAATAAAGACACATTTGGCTCAATAATATTAGCCAGCAGAACGTTGAGTAAATGCGATGATATAGCTAAAAATATAAAAAACAAATTAGGAGTTATTATCCATACTGCCCAAGTAGATGCAGATAATACGGCGGATGTTACAAAATTAATTGAACAAACAAAAGCAGATATTGTTATAAATGTAGCACTTCCATATCAGGATTTAACTATCATGGATGCTTGCATAGCAACAAAAACTCCATACTTAGATACAGCTAACTATGAGCATCCGGATACTGCAAGTTTTGAATATAAAGAGCAATGGGCAAAAGATAGCGCATTCAAAGATGCAAGCATAATGGGATTGCTAGGCAGTGGATTTGACCCTGGGGCTACAAATGTATTTTGTGCATATGCGCAAAAACATTATTTTGACGAAATCCATACTATAGATATATTAGATTGCAATGCCGGTGACCATGGATATCCCTTTGCAACAAATTTCAATCCAGAGATCAACCTTCGTGAAGTTAGTGCCAAAGGCAGATATTGGCAAAAAGATGAAAATGGGGAAGGGAAATGGATTGAAACTAAACCAATGGAAATAATGCAAGTATGGGATTACCCTGAAGTTGGACCAAAAGATAGTTATCTGTTGTATCATGAAGAGATGGAGAGTTTGGTTAAACACATAAAAGGTCTGAAAAGAATAAGATTTTTTATGACTTTTGGACAAAGCTACCTAATGCATATGAAATGTTTAGAAAATGTCGGCATGCTTGGCATCAAAGAAGTAGAGCATAAAGGAATGAAAATAGTTCCTATAGAATTTCTAAAAACACTTCTTCCTGATCCTGCAAGTCTTGGGCCTAGAACCAAAGGAAAAACAAATATCGGTATTGTTGCAGAAGGTATAAAAGACGGCAAAAAACGAAAAATTTATATCTATCAGGTCAAAGACCATCAAGATTGCTATGCAGAAGTTATGAGTCAAGGCGTTAGCTACACAACCGGTGTCCCTGCTATGATAGGTGCTAAACTTATGCTTGAAGGTATTTGGAGTGGCAATGGAGTATTTAATATGGAACAGATGGATCCAGATCCGTTTATGGCAGAAATGATGATACAAGGTTTGCCATGGAACGTTATGGAGATGCAATAAAAATTGCTTAAATTGTTTTTCACTATTATAGTGGAAAACAAATATTAGGATTTAATTCCTATCACGCTCAAAAATCTTCCACTGCATCCTTGCTCTTTTCGGTATGAGAAAAAATGTTCATTGTTACAAGAAGTACAAATATTACTCATCTCTATATTTTCGAATCTTACTCCGGCGCTCTCTAATTGCAACTTATTTATTAGCGGCAAATCCAGATAATATTTGCCATTTATATGTTTTATAGCCTGCGGATAATCATTAAAATTTTCTATAAGTTCACTGCCAACCTCATAACAGCAAGCCCCGATAGATGGGGCAATAACAGCATATATATCATTACATTCAAAAACTTCTTTCATTTTCATGACGGTTTTATACGCAATTTTTTTATGTGTCCCTTTCCATCCTGCATGAACTGCCGCAGCAACTCCTTTGACATCATCAAAAAGTAGTATGGGTACACAATCAGCAGTTAGCATACCTACTAATATATCTTTTTGTGCTGTAATTAAAGCATCACAATCGGCTATTGCATCATCTTGGCTTGACCATCCCATGGTTTGATTCTTGTTAATTATTATTATATTATCACTATGCGTTTGATTTGCCAGAACAATATTAAAATTTTTCTCTGCCCCGATCATCTCGAGAAATTTTTCACGATTAAAAACAATACTTTGTGCATCTTCCCCGGTATGCAATGCCAAACTGAAATCAAAGTGGAACAGATTATTTTTTGCACTTGTGCCATGTATACAATTTTCAAATGAATTGAATTTCTCATAGCGCAACACACGTTCCATGCCAAACCTTTGAAAATTTTTTGATATACTATCATAAAAAAATAGGAAATGCACATGCTATCTTGGCTCAATTTAAATGAGCGTGTTTTTAAACACTTTAATTATCTTTTAATGATACAGCTTTTACCTATATTTTTTATATCATCGTGGCTTATTTACGAAATAAATCCTGATCTATTCAAAAAACAGATGATCTATTATGTTGTTGCTCTCATTGCTTTTTTGGTTTCTGTGGTAACGCCATGGCGTCTAATTTTATGGTGGCTTGTGCCGATTCTTTATGGCTTTAATATGCTTTTGTTACTTGCTGTTGATTTATTTGGTAAAACAATTTTGGGAGCACAAAGATGGCTGGAAATTCCGGGCACCGGTATGACTATACAACCATCTGAATTTATTAAAGTAAGTATCATTATGACTTTAGCATATATGATAAGGAAAAATCCCCCTCCAAAAGAAGGATATGGCATAAAAATGTTCATTATTTTTACTGCCGTTATCTTGGTTCCTTTCTTGCTAATAGCCAAAGAACCTGATTTGGGAACTGCAATGGTATTGCTCATAGTAGGATTTGGTATACTTTTTGTTATAGGTGTTAAAAAACAAATTTGGATCGGACTTGGTGTTTTTGTGGTCCTTAGTGCACCGTTAATGTATACTTATGGTCTTAAAACATATCAAAAAGAAAGAATTCATGATGCTATTGGTCATCCTAGCTATCATGTCAAACAAGCTCTTATTGCTATCGGTTCTGGTGGCATCATAGGCAAATCAAAAGAAGATTCCACGCAAACACAAATGAAGTTTTTGCCTATATCATCTAGTGATTTTATTTTTGCATATCTTGGTGAAAGACTTGGCTTTTTAGGAATGGCTTTGGTTTTATTTTTGTATATTTTACTTATTTTGCATCTATTCTTTATAGGCATTCAACCTTTTACTGATTATTTAACAAAAGTATTTGCAATAGGTCTTAGTTGGCTATTCTTTGTTTATATGGGGGTTAATGTATATATGATCATAGGACTTGCTCCGGTTGTGGGAATTCCACTGCCAATGTTTAGTCATGGGGGAACCTCTTTTATTATTTTTGCAATTCTTTTTGGAATTTTGCAAAATTTAATTGCTTTTCAAAGTTATTTAGGATATAATTCTGACGCTAAAATAAGTATGGTAAAGTAATTTATCATGGGTCTTTAGCTCAGCTGGTTAGAGCACTCGGCTCATAACCGAGTGGTCCAGGGTTCGAGTCCCTGAGGACCCACCAACCCGCTACACTTCATTTCTTAATCTTAAGCTCATTTCTGACATAATTAATATCATTATTCACCAAGGCAACTATGCAACTTTATAATAATTACTTCGATCTTCTTAAACAATTAGTACGAACTCCATCGGTAGTTGGTGCAGAAAATCCATTTTTTATGACCATAAAAAGAGAATTGGAAGAACTTGGCATAAAAACAACTATATATGAAGGATTGTTAGTAGCACAAGGCAATGATCCAACTTCTGGATATATATCTTCACATGTAGATAGACATGGACTTATCTGCACAGGTCCAAATGAATTTCAGTATGCTGCATATATCAGCAAAAACAAAGCTGACTTGACGGGAAATTCTATATCGGAACAAACATACCAAAATCTAGCCGGAAGATTTATAGGCCAAAACGTACAAGCATATAGTCCATGTTCCGGAAGTTATATGGGAGTAGGTACCATCGCGACTACGAATATATGCGAAAGAAGAGGCAATTTGATCTTTGAAATAGAAGGCTTAGAACATATACTTCCAAATACGCCTATTGCATTTTTGGATAAACTTATCATAAAAGACGAATTTGTATCAGCACAGCTTGATAATGTACTAACCAATGCTATGATTGTTTATCTATATCAACTTGGATATCAAGGAACAGCATTTTTTACGGCAGAAGAAGAAGCTGGTAAAAGCTGGCGTTATTTACTAGAATGGTTTCAGAGGTTCGACACATCTACAGACAAACTGCTCATATTGGATACAAGTCCATATCCGGATAAAGAAAGTATATCTAAACAAGATCTTATTTTTAGACGTAGAGACACACACGCGAGATTTAAATCACCGTTACAAAAACAACTTCTCAAAGTTTGTCGTCATCATAAAATTAGTTATGACTACAAGGATAGATACATAAAAGAGAAAAATAAACAAGTTGCAATAGAAGGCGGCAAAATAAGCTCTATTGGCTCTACTGAGCTTGGCAGACTTATAGTAGCTTCTCGCAATAAGATCCAAGGTACCACCCTTCAAATCCCAACAACCGGATATCACACTATGGAAGAAACTGCTCGCATAGACTCTGTAAAAAGTGCCTTAGATGCATTAAAAGCACTTTATTTATAATATTTTATTTTCTGCAGCTGAAATATCAATAATCTGTCATTTTTATCTTTGATTTAGGCAAAAATATTCCGTTACTTGAATATACAAAAAATAATTATATTAGAATATTTAAAAATATCTAATCTGCTAAATGTTTACGATGTTGTATCTTTTGAACTATAGCGTGCTCGCTATTGTCAAAATCTTCGAACATGGCATCGTATCCAAGCTCCTCAAGCTTTTGATCTATTTTGGCTAAATTAAGCCCATTTTCTTTGATATAATTCTCCATAAACTCTATGTCTTCTTCTTTAACATAATTGGATTCCAATTCAAACAAAATATCAGCGATCTTCATTACTATCCCTAACTTAAAAAATGTACAAAAGAAATTATAAAATAATTTCTTAATTTTTTTCTTAAAATAGCTTTATCCTCTTCCTTTTGTTTTTGTTTTATTCGGATTATCTACATTTTGATTGACTTTTTTTTCTATGACTTTTATCATCAAATCGGCGATATCTTTTCCGCTTGCTTTTTCTATGCCCTCCAACCCAGGAGATGAATTAACTTCCATAATAAGTGGACCTCTTGCAGAACGGAGCATATCTACCCCACATACATTTAATCCCATTACCTTTGATGCAATAATTGCAGTAGCTCTTTCTTCCGGAGTAATTTTTATGAGCTCTGCACTACCGCCTCTATGCAAATTAGAGCGGAATTCTCCTTCTGCTCCCTGTCTTTTCATTGAAGCAACTACTTTGCCATCGATTACCAAGCAACGAATATCAGCGCCATTTGCTTCTTCTATGAATTCTTGTATCATAATATTTACATTGAGCCCCATAAAAGCTTGTAGAACAGATTCTGCAGCCTTTTTGGTTTCTGCAAGTACTACTCCGATTCCTTGTGTGCCTTCTAATAATTTAATTACCAAAGGCGTTCCACCAACTTCTTCTATAAGATCATCTATATCATCAGGATTTCTTGCAAATCCGGTTACAGGCAAGCCTATACCTTTTCTTGAAAGCAATTGCATACTTCTTAATTTGTCACGGGATCTTGAAATTGCAACAGATTCATTAAGCGGATATACACCCATCATTTCAAATTGCCGTAAAACTGCGGTTCCATAAAAAGTTACAGACGCCCCGATTCGAGGTATAACAGCATCAAAGCCATCTAACGTTTCACCCTTATAGTGCATAGTCGGATTTTTGGATGTTATATTCATATAGCATTTTAAATGGTCAATAACTTGCACTTCATGACCTCTTTTTTGAGCAGCTTCAACCAATCTACGAGTGGAATATAGATTTTTATTTCTAGAAAGTATGGCTATTTTCATTGATTTTCATTTACCTTACAAAATATAGGTTTGGCTTTTTGATAAGAAAGCGTTGGATCTACTATGCATCCGTCATCCATAGCTCTTCTTCCCAAAAGCATACGAAATCTCATGGTATCACGATTTGTTAAAGTAAGTTCGATTTCTTTTTTTATATCACCCAAAATCATAGTTGTACTTATAACATAACGCATTGTTTTATTGCCATCAGAACTTGTTACAATTCTTTCATCAATAACTTTTGCTTCACAATGTAGAACCGTTATCATATCATTGGCAAAAGGATGGATGCCAAATCTTATCATTTTTATATCATCAATCATAAACGGATCAATGTAAAAAGCATGCAATGCCGATGTCCTTGCACCTGTATCAATCTTGCATTTAATTCGTTCTATGCCAAGCTCTGGCAAAGAAACCCATTCTCTCCATCCAAGCAAATATTTTGATCTCATTTTTGGTTACCTTATGCTTTGTCTGTTTGTTATAAATCAGCAAAATTCTATGATTTTGTATATCATGACTCTCTTTGATAAGATATTGTACTGCTTATATGTTTTTATTTTTATTAAAAAAAGACTCTATGAGCTCAAGCATTTGTTCTGGACTATCAATGCGATTTATTGCATCACGAAAAGCAGAAGCTCCAACATAACCGGCTTTAGAGTATGTATGTAAATGCTTACGGAACAATATAGCACCGTAGTCACCATAATGCATGATCATCTGCTTAAAATGCTCCTTAACAGCACTTTCAATGAGCGCTTTATCGTCAGTCATTTGTGCTGTTTTCATTTGATGAAAAATCCATGGTTTACCCACTGCAGCTCGTCCTACCATAATACCGTCAGCTTTTGTATGCTCCAAAACCCATTGTGCTTTTTGTATGCTATCTATATCTCCATTTGCAATTACTGGAATATTGATATTGGACTTAATTTCACCAATTGCATCATAATCAACGGGTGCTTTAAACCTACCGGAGCGAGTACGTCCATGAACAGCGATAAAATCAGCTCCGCTTTCTTGACATACTTTAGCAATTTCAAGATGATTTTTTTCATTAAAACCTAGTCTGATCTTTACAGAGGTATATGGCTTATTTGAGTATTTTTTTATAGTCTCTATTGCTTTGCCCATGGCCGGCAAATCAGTAAGCAACGAGCTTCCCGATAAATTATTTACAATTTTAGGAGCTGGACATCCACAATTTAAATCAATTATGTCTACACCTTCTTGATCGTTTAATATCTCAACTGCTTTTTGTATAATCAATGGATCAGAACCTGCGATTTGTATAGCATACGGAGTTTCAAGTGGACTTTTTTGCAGCATATGAAAAGTTTTTTGACTGCCATGTGCCAATGCATTTGCACTGATCATTTCGCTTACTGTCAAATCAACACCAAATTGCTTTGCTAGGGAACGAAATGGTAGATCTGTATAGCCCGCTAACGGGGCTAATACATAAATTGGTTTGGAGAAATCAAGCATCATCACAAAGTGAATCTACATCCATAATATCTTGAAGTTTATAATTATTATGTGTCTGTTTTAATTCAAAGAACAATTTTAATTTTTTGAAATCATTTTCTGGATTTGCATCCAAAAACTCTTTAGCCTTATCCATCATTTCATATTCAAGCAATAAATAAAGATAAGCGATTTCAGCTTTTTCATCTTTTTGTTGGAAAGAGTTAAAAAGCGATAGTGTTATTTTTGGATTTAATGCTCTTGTAGAAGCACTTGCCAATTTAACATAGTCTCGGCACTCAAAAGATAAATTATCTACAATTTGTCTTATGATGTCTTCATTGAGAGCTACATTTTCACCTTTTTGAACCCTATCCAGTACAATGCCGATTTGTTTCATATTCATTTGTGGCACATATTTTTTATATTTATCAAGACTTTGTGTTTTTGCTACATGTGTCAAAGTAGCTTTCACGACTTTTTCATCATAATTACTTGGTGAAGAAAGGACTTCGTCTGCAAATTTACCATCAACCGCAAGTCGATTGATAGAGTTTTTGATAGTCAATGTGTTTGATGAAGATAGTTGTCTAGAAAGTCTTTTGGCTTTTAGATCAACATATTCTCCATTATTTATCTTAGTTAGTATTTCCAAAGCTTCGTTTAGCTTTTGATTGCTTACCAAAACTCCCAAAGATGGATTCAAAGAAGACTTACTTAGTATTTCAGCTATATCTTGCATATCATTAATATTAATATGTAGTTCTTTTGGTTCTTGTAAAATAGACCAATAAATAGCTTCATCTAACGAAAGTGCATCTTTATGCCACTTTCTAAGTAAAAAAAAGTTTTTTGTACTGTAATAAACCATATGCAAAACGCTAAAAATTAAAAGCATTCCCATTGGCAAAATAACCCATACAGCTACAGGCAAATTCATATTGAGCCCAAAAAAACTTAAATCATAATATCCCTGATTTGCCACAAAAGCTAATACAGCAATTATGACTAGAAAAGTTATTGATGCGAAGAGATATAAACCAACTCTCATTTTCCTTATCCTCTCATTCTATTTTTTTCAACTATTTCACGACATGTGATGCAATATCTAGCGAAATTTTTAACCTCAAGACGAGCTTGTCCTATTGGCTCTTCACACATTTCACAAATGCCATAAACACCTCTCTTAATTTTATCCAAAGCAAGTTCAATTTCTGCTAATTCCTGTCTTTGTTGCTCTAAGATCGCATTATCTATAGCAGTATCTGTTGAAATAGATGCATAATCGGCTTCGTCATTCAATTCCAATTCCCTGATATCATCAAGCTCCAAAGAGGTTTTATTGAGATTAGTTTCAATTTTTGCTTTTCTAGCAAGTAGCTTTGTATCAAATTCGTGTAGTTCGGACTGTGTTAGCATTATGGTAGAACTCCTATTTGTGATATGGATGATTGCTGTTTATGGACAAACCTCTAAAGATTTGTTCCAACAGTACCACTTTCACCAGTTTATGTGAAAGTGTTATTTTACCAAAAGATATTGAATGATTACATTTTTTTATAAAATCTCTCTCAAAGCCGTATGCACCGCCTATTAGAAAGGTAACATCCCCCTTATCCTTAAGCAATAAGGCGAAATCCTCGCTGTCTACTTCTTTTGAGCTTGGATCCAATGCTATGGTTATAGTATTTTTGGATAGATAAGGTTGCAAAGCATCAGAATAACTTTTTTGTGCCATCACGGCAGAAACATCTTGAGCTTTTGAAATTTTTTTATCAAATACATCAATTATATCGATTTGTGAATATGATTTGATAAG
The DNA here is from genome assembly GCA_028715055.1 of Sulfurovaceae bacterium. Taxonomy (GTDB): domain Bacteria; phylum Campylobacterota; class Campylobacteria; order Campylobacterales; family Sulfurovaceae; genus BN30871. The sequence goes on along the minus strand of JAQTLE010000001.1, from coordinate 516,945 downwards.
TTTGCCATAATGTTCAATGAGTGGAGAATACAGCTTTTCTTTGCCGCCTTTATCTACAATAGCTACTGTTATTTTCATTATTCCTCCAAAATTGTATGATTAAAATTCTATAATAAATATATTTTTATCTTTATAAACATATTTTAATTTATGTCCCAAAAGATCGAGTATATTTTTTACTATATACAAACCAAGACCGCTTCCGTTTGAACTGGCATGAAATGGCACAAAATAACTCTCAATATTTTGTGTAAATTGTTTGCCATCATTTTCTATAATTAAACTATTATTTTCTATGCGGATAGTAGAAACCCCTGATTCTGAATAAGAAATTGCGTTTGAGATAAGATTTTTTATAGCCAAGCCTAGTAAATCAAAATCACTATGAACGATCAACTTGCTATTTTGTACAATTTTAATATGTTTTTGTATATCTTCCTCATTTAGTATCATAAGTTCAATTGCTTGGTCGACAATGTCGATCATATTATATGTTGCTATTTTTAGTTTATAATTTGAAGATAATATTTGTTCGATCTTTGAAAATTCTTCAATTAAAAGTTCTAGTCTTTCAAATACACTTTCATATCCCTTTTTGAGATCGGCATTTTCCACAAATTCTGTAAGTATAACGCCTTTTGCAATGGGCGTTTTCAGTTCATGCATAATTGTACGCAAAAAAAGTTGTCTTGAATTAATAAGGTTTTCAACTTTTCTAAGCGCAAAATCAAATGCATTTGCAACCTCACCTATTTCATCGGTTGACTTTGAATGTGTAGATATAGATAAATTTCCATTGGCTACTTGCTGTATCTGCATCTGCAATGTTTTCAGTGGTTTCAAACTCCCTATCAGCCAAAAATAAAGCGATATCAAAAATACCAAACTAACTATATACCCAAAAAATATTTCCCATGGAAATGCTCTTGTCGACATGTCTTTTAATATCATTACGATCATATTGTCATTGCTAAATACAAGATAATTATTGTCTTTGTTCTGATAAATTTCTATTTTTCCATCGCTTGGTGTTTTTCTGCTAGATAGCAATGGTAAAGATTTTATGTTAGATATTATACTTGGCGTATTTGGCAACAATTTAAAATTATTTTCTTCCAATATCCCAATTAATGAAGAATCTTTATTGAAAGCATAAGTATTATGATGTAAATTTACAAAAACAAAACGAGCCGTTTGCATATATCTTTTTTGCATATTATGTTCATCTGTATTATTGTGTATAAAAAGAAACAAACCAAAAAAAGCGCTAATGAATAAAAAAGCTACTAAAAAAGTAATGCGAATCTTATGATATAAACTCATGCAAGCAACCTATAACCAACCCCTCTAACGGTTTTTATGGTTACTGAGCTATCTAGTTTGTTGCGAAGTCTATTTAATATTACCGCAAGCGATGCATCTCCTCCATAATTAAACACTTCAGAACCATATAAAATTTGTTCTTTTGATACGGTAACACCACGATTTTGTATCAAAATCTTTAAAACCTCATACTCTGCAGGTGTAAGCTCAATTGGAATATCATCAAAAACTATTTGTTCTTTTGTTTCATCAATTCTAAGACGATATGTAGGTTCTTTGATTGTATTTATTTTTTTGTATCTTCGCAAAAGGGATATTATGCGTGCATACATCTCTTTTGGATCATATGGTTTTGGTAGATAATCATCTGCTCCTATCTGTAGTCCTATAAGTTTATCGCTTATATCACTTCTAGCAGAAGATATTATAATAGGAATGTCATATTTAGCCACTATCTCTTTGCACACTTCTATGCCATCCATTCCCGGAAGAGTAAGATCTAATATAACTAGATCATACTTGTCAACACCTGCACTAAGACCCAAAAATGGGTCTTCATAGCTAGTAATTTCTATTCCGTATTGACTTAAAAAATTTGTTAAAAGTGTAGCAAACTCTACATCGTCTTCGATCATCAAAACTTTAATCATTGGAAATTATAGCTTATTTTATTATCTTTTAAAGTTGCAACCGCCACTTCTTGGTCCTTGCCCGGACATTCTCATAGACATATTGGTTTCTTTATCTTTTAATTGTTTGATAAATTCTTTTTTTTGCATAGGTGTCAAAATAGCATATTGTCTTGAAAATGCATCTGCCATATGAACTGCTCTGCCATGTGCCATTTGTGTTCTGTCTCTAACAAATCTGACTTTATCAAAGCCATGAATGCTTAGATAGTTACTCATTTTAATTCTGTTATGATATTGGTACTTCATATTTTGAAAATTTGTTTTTCTATTTTGTTCCATTGCGCTTTTTTGAGCGTCACTTAGATCTAGTCTTCCAAAAATATTCATGTTGTTCATTTTAGAGTGAGCGCATGCGCTAGATTGTTGTTGCATTTTACAACCGTCTTGAAAAGATGGCTGAGCAAAAGCAAAGCTTCCTGCAGCCAATATAGCAACTATTGAAATAGTAAGTTTATTTTTCATTTGTAATCCTTTAGTATGTAATATTCTTACATTGCAATTGTTACATATGAAACTAAACGGACATTATATGGTTTCTTAATGATTCTTAACTAGTTATTCTACATCTTCTGCATTTGTTGTTTGACTGCTTTTTGAGATAATAGATGGACTAAAAAACAGTGATAAAAGACGAAATATAAAAAATATAAAAATAACCAAAAGCAAAAAGAGGATTCGTTCTTGATCAATAGTCGGTTGAGTAACTTGAATGATAACATCACGAGTCAAAAATATAATAAAAATATCAATTACAAAACGCAATTTAACCCGTTTCATCTCAATAAAATCTGCTACCATCCTCACCACTTCTATCATAACAACAAATTCCAACATCAATGTTACAGCTAAATAAAAAGGTACTTGGCTTATCAAAATATAGAAAAATATGCCTGTAGCGATAATTACTGCATAATATTTCATTAGAAATGTTTTCATGTTATTTTCTATCATAAAAAAATCCTGTCAAATAATTATTTAATTGCATCTAAAAATTCTTTCTCATTTGTAGCATAAATCACTTTTGTGATCTTTTTATTATCAAGTGTAGTGATAATTATTTGATCTTTATGATTTTCGTCATAAAATGGTTTTGTTAAAGTCGGTTCAAACGTCAAAAGTACAGAAAAATGACTTTTTCTAAGATCCGGCATCGCCATAAGGTTTCTAATGGCTACTGGCATAGGACTGATATCTGCTACAAATAACATATTTTTAGATGGTAAAAAATCTACTGATTGTGTAGCTAGATAATTTTTAACGATATGACCTGTAGGTTTGGCAAATACAAAAATGACTTTCTTGGTAGTGTCATCAAGCTTTGTCGGCTTGTCATGCTGATTTGGTAATACAAAATCTATATCTGAACCAACCTTCAGACCATTCGTGGATTTAGCAAAATAGCCTTTTTGACTAAAAATCTCTGAGCTGTTAGATATAAATATTCCGCCGATAATTAATAATAAAAGTGCCATAGCTATACCGATTTTTTTCAACATAAATATCCTTTTTGATTTTTGAGCATTTTAGCTTTTTGTACTTAATTAACGCTTTTTAAATAATTTAAATCAAAACATATAGATTTAGCAAAGACTCTGATCGCGAACAAAACAAGAACCATAGCCAATTAATATAATCCGCTTCCGATGACTTTGTATGTGATGGACTCATCAAAAATGTCATCTATTCTGACTCCACCGATAAGAGCAACCGAATGTTTGGAGTATTTGGCAATATTAAGTAAAGATTCTCCATATACAATAGCTTCTGATTTTGTATTTGTTGTACGATATGCTCCTAGCCCTATATAATCCAAATCCAACTCATTAGCAATAAGAATTTCATCCATAGTATGAGTAGAAAGCCCAAGCCACTTGCGTCCTATTTGATCACGAATTTTTTTTATACTCATTTGCGGACTCTTCCCAAACGAATACAAATCCTCCTGCCCTACATGAAGTCCATCGACATATTCTATAAGTTCAATATAATCATTGATAATTATTTTCCCTTTATAGAGTGAACGAATAAGTAAAATATCGGATTTTATATCTGTTAGAGAACCTGTTTTATTGCGATATTGAAGTATTGGAGCTTGAATATTATTTATAATATTAATAAAATCAACTAAAGAAACGCTTTTTTTATCAAGCGTTTCTTTGTCTACGAGAGCATATATCATTTGCTTCTGTTAAATAGCCTCAAAAAGTCTGATATAGTTTTTTTCATATCAAATCTATTTACTACCATGTCGATAAGTCCATGCTCGAGCAAAAATTCAGCTCTTTGGAAGCCTTCCGGTAGATCAACACCGACTGTTTGCTTAATTACCCTCTGCCCTGCAAAGCCGACCAAAGCTCCCGGTTCAGCCATTATGACATCGCCTAGCATAGCAAAAGAAGCACTTACACCGCCCATTGTCGGATCAGTCAGCACAGAAATAAATGGTAACTTAGCTGCAGCCAAATGATTTAGTGCTGCTGACGTTTTACTCATTTGCATCAATGAATATGTACTTTCTTGCATTCTTGCTCCGCCACTGGCACTTACTATAACAACACCTGATTTATTTTTAATTGCTCTATTTACGGCTCTAACTATTTTTTCACCTTCAACCGAGCCCAAACTTCCGCCCATAAATGCGAAATCAAAAACAACGAGTTCTACAGGTTCGCCGTTCATTGTGCAGCTTCCGCTGATAACACATGATGTTTTGCCTGTTTTTGCTTTGCTTTCTTCTAATCTTTTTTTATAACTTTTCTTATCAACAAATTCCAACGGGTCGGTTGGTGCCAATGAATTGTCATACTCTACAAAAGTACCTTCATCGGCAAGTATGCTTATTCGCTTCCCGGCACTTATACGAAAATGATGATGACATTTTGGACATACTTCATTTTTAGCTTCAATCTCTTTATAATAAATCAGAGACAAACAATGCGGACATTTAACCCACTGATTTTGAACCGCCTCTTCTTTAGGTGCTATTTTTTTATTATACATATTCCTAAACAAGCTACCAAAATTCATAAATTCTCCTCTAAAATGCTATTTATTATTTGCTCTATTTTAAGTGCAATCCCTTTTTCTTTTGATACTATAGCATAATCCTCTTGTATAATCACTTCGAGACCTTCGCAAAGTGCCAAACCCGCTGCTACATCATATATACGAAATGGGCCTACAAACAACACAAAATCTACCCATCTTGCGTATGCTAACGATAAAGCCAAAGCTCCAGGGGATCGGAATTTTATATCATTATCATGCAATGCTTGCACCACACTTGGATATGCATATGCGCGTTCAAAAATACCTATTTTGCTATGATTATTTAACTCTATTGGCATCCATATATTTTGAAAAAGCTTACCGTGTTGTGGTATGTTTGATTTTGTTACCCAAAAAACTTCAGATGTGGCTAAATTACATATCATAGCATGCTCTAAGATGCCACTAGAATTAATGTATGCTACGGAAGTGCCAAAATATCCGAATTTAGATAATGCATTATCACTGCCGTCAATTGGATCAATAATTATTTTGGCTTTTCCATCGTTCATAACACCTGATTCTTCAGATTCTATGCTTCCAAAATGGTGCAAATGATCATAAAAAACTTTTTCCGCAAATAGATCAAAACCACTGCTTATATCGCCGCCTGCTCCAACTGAATGTTTTTGATACCACTCGGCAGAATGTTTATTATTTATGGTATCGTGTATTATTTCATTGGCTTTTAGTGTAGCTAGCAAAAAAGGATGCATCATTATGCCTTATTATAATTTGGATTTTTATACCATGCAAGATAAAGCATGCTGCTCATAGCTCCGCTTGAAAGAACCATTGCCATAACTACGATCTGATATCTAACCGCTATCATGGGATCAATCCCTGATAATATTTGTCCTGTCATCATTCCTGGGAGTGCTACCAGGCCGACTGCTAAAAAAGTATTGATTTGCGGTATCATAGCAGCTCTTAATGCAATTTTTCGTGCGATAAGATATGTATGATCCTCAATCTCACTCTCCAATCTCTCTGCAGCTAGAGATACCATATTCATGGCATTCGCATAAATCATACCAGCCAATGGTATAACTACTCTTGGTTCAATTAATGTAGGCAATTTCAATATAAACAATAACACCCACAAAAGATTGATGGTTCCGCCTATTGCAATAGCAAGTGTAATTTTTATATATACTATTTTGTTTTTTACTTTTAAATTATGCAAAGCTATCCAACCTGACACTACTATCATGACAAGAACCATAAGCATTAAAAGCACGGATGATTTTGTGGTAAAAAGAGAAGTTAGTATATATCCGACCAAAATAAGCTGGACTACCATTCTAACTGTAGATATGCCGATCTCTCCAGCATCTCCACCCCAGCGCCAATAAAACAGTGCGACCGATACCAAAGGTATCAGCATTAAAGTAAGATTGGCATAAGATATAAAATGCATAAAATATTTTATGCCAAAAGTTTTTTAATAATCGCTCTTGCAGCTTCTCTGCCATCTCTCACAGCAGTTACGACCAAGTCTGCACCTCGCTGGCAATCTCCACCTGCATATATGCCTGTCTTGGTAGTTTCATGATTTTCATCTACTAAAATTTGTCCCCATTTGTCAGTCTCAATACCATTAGATGCCAAAAATGAATATTCGCACATATCAAACCCGAGTGCTGTGATAACTATATCGGCATCTACTAGATAATTACTGCTTGCAATTTCTTCAACTTTTTGTCTGCCGCCTTCATCTGGAGTGCTGAGTTTGGTTTTAACCATCTCTACTCCGATAACTTCTGCTTTATCATTGGTGATAAATTTTTTAGGTGATACATAGAACTCAAATTCTACACCTTCTTCTTTTGCATTAACATATTCTTTTTTACTTCCAGGCATATTGAAAGCATCTCTGCGATATAAGCATTTGACACTTTTGGCTTTTTCTCTAAGTGATGTTCTCACACAGTCCATAGCTGTATCGCCGCCTCCGATAACAACTACTCTTTTATCTTTAACATCTATGTTTTTCTTTACTTTTTCTCCAAAAATATTTTTTTGAATAGTTGTCAAGAAATCCATAGCCAAATATATATTACTAGCATCTTCGCCCACAAGGCCGGCTTTTTTACCTTTTGTTGCTCCAACGCCAATAAATACAGCGTCAAAATTTTCCATTAATTCTTCAAAGGCGACATCTTTACCAACTTCTGTATTCAAATGAAATACAGCACCGGCTTCTTCAAGTAACCTAACGCGTCTAGATACTATGTTTTTATCTAATTTGAACCCTGGTATACCATACATCAAAAGTCCGCCTGCCTTGGCTTGTTTGTCAAAAATCTCTACACTGATGCCATCTCGAAGCAAAAAAGTAGCCGCAGACAAGCCAGCTGGTCCTGCTCCAATAATAGCTACTTTTTTATCAATTTTTTTAGAAGCAAATTTTGGTTTAAGTCCTTTTTTGAATCCCTCTTCATTTATAAAGGTTTCGATGGAACCTATCGTGATTGCCCCATAACCATCATTTAGAGTACATGCGCCTTCGCAAAGTCTATCATGTGGACAAATGCGACCCATCACTTCAGGAAATGGAGAGGATTCATTAGAAAGCGTAAATGCAAATTCCAAATCTTTAGTAGCAGTAGCTTTGAGCCATTGTGGGATAAAATTGTGCAATGGACAGCCATTATGACAATATGGATCTCCGCATTGTATACATCTATCAGATTGTTCATTGGCTTTTTCTGGCATAAACACTTCATAAATCTCATCAAAATCTTTGATGCGTTCTACTACATCTCTTTTTTTGGCATCCAATCTATCAAATTCAAGAAACTTTTGCATCTTATTCTCCTGCTCCGATTTTAAGTGGACCTTTCATGTCCTTTGGTCTAACCATCCAAAAATTACGAATTTCTACTCTGAAATTATCCAAAATCTTTTTGGCAATTTCGCTTTTTGTTTCGTTATAATAATCTTTGAGCAGCTTTTTGAGATAATATCTCTCTATATCTGTTTCATCTGTATCAATACGTCTAGGCTCTACTAGCTCTTGATTTATATTTTCAACAAATTCATGAGCCGTATCATATACAAATGCGACCCCTCCTGTCATTCCTGCACCAAAATTGACTCCGGTCTTGCCTAAAATAACAACAGCACCGCCTGTCATATATTCACAAGGATGATCGCCCGTACCCTCAACTATAGCAATAGCTCCGGAATTTCTCACTCCAAATCTCTCTCCGACTTGCCCGCCGATATAAAGCTTACCACCGGTAGCACCATAAAGGCAAGTATTTCCACCGAGTGAATATCCTTCCCTGCTCTTTTGGGAAGTTATAACTATTCTTCCGCCGTGCATTCCTTTACCTATGTAGTCATTACCTGCTCCATTTACATGTAAGCTAATACCATTGATTAAAAATGCACCCAAAGATTGTCCTGTGATACCATTTAGGTGAATATCGATCGTGCCATCCGGCAAACCTTTGTCGCCATAGTATTTGGCGATTTCTCCCGAGATTCTTGCACCAAACGAACGATTTATGTTTGAAATTGATTTTTCAAGAACTATAGAATCATTGCTGTTTTTAATAGCAGGCATGATCTCTTTTAATATCTCTTCTTCATATTCATTTTTGTCGTATGGCTCATTTGAAGGCACTTGAACTGTATTTGGACCTTCTAGTCTATAAAGCATTGATTCAAATGAGAATTTACGTGCAAAATTATCGTTGATCACTTCTAGAAGTTCATTTCTTCCAATGATCTCTTCGAGGGATGAATATCCCAAACTTGCCAATATCTCTCTAACATCCTCTGCTAACAGTGTAAAGTAATTGATAACTTTATCAACCGTGCCTTCATAATGCTCTCGCAATTTCTCATCTTGTGTGGCTATACCAACACTACAACGATTAAGATGACAAATACGTAATATCTTACATCCAACCACTGTCAATACCCCGGTACCGAATGCAAAAGTCTCGGCTCCAAAAATGGCAGCTTTGATGATATCCAGTCCGGTTTTTAGACCACCGTCAGTTTCTAGCTGCACTTGCCCTCTAAGATTGTTTGCTTTGAGTGCATTATGCGCCTCTATAAGACCAAGCTCCCAAGGATTTCCTGCGAATTTAATAGAGCCTATCGGCGCTGCTCCTGTTCCTCCGTCGCTACCTGAGATAATGATCTTATCTGCATATGCTTTGGCAACTCCTGCTGCAATTGTCCCAACTCCTGCAGTTGAAACTAATTTTACTGCTATTTTTGCCTCAGGATTGACTTGTTTAAGGTCAAAAATAAGCTGAGCTAGATCTTCTATAGAATAAATATCATGATGCGGAGGCGGCGATATAAGTGTAACGCCTGGCATTGTATGACGAAGTCTGGCAATTAGCGGACTTACTTTATGTCCTGGTAGCTGTCCGCCTTCGCCTGGTTTTGCTCCTTGAGCTACTTTTATCTGCAACTCTTCAGCCGAACGCAAATAAGCCGGAGTAACACCGAAACGACCCGATGCAACTTGTTTGATCTTAGAATTTTTTATCGTACCAAATCTTGCTTCATCTTCTCCGCCTTCACCGGAATTACTCATAGCTCCGATTGTATTCATGGCAATCGCCAGACACTCGTGAGCTTCAGGTGAAATTGAACCCAAACTCATTGCAGCTGTTGAAAATCGCTTAAATATAGCCTCTTTCGGTTCAACTTGATTTATAGCAATTGGTTTTTTGTCGCTTTTTAATACAAAAAAGTCTCTTATGAATTTTTTGTCACGATTATTGATAATTTTTTTGAGCTTATCATAATCTTCCTGTTTGCCGCTGGCTGCAAGATCATGAATAGCATGAACAGTTTTTGGAGCATAATCATGATACTCTCCGCCATCGAGATATTTATAAAAGCCCCCGATATTAAGCGGGAATATACGATTAGCAACCCTTGCATCAAACGCTTCTTTGTGTGCTTTGGTTAGTCTGACTTCTATGTCACTATATCCAAGTCCTTTGAGCAATGCATACGATCCGTCAAAACATTCATTTGTAATTTGGCTGTCTAAACCTATTACATCAAAAAGCTTAGAATTACGATAGCTTGCAATCGTAGATATCCCCATTTTGGACATTATTTTCAAAAGCCCGGCATTTATAGATTTGCGAACTTTTTTTAGCATTGGAGCCAAATCAGCAGATTCATCTTTACGTCTAGCCATCATTGCTACACTTTGATAAAGCATATACGGATATATCGCTGCGGCTCCATAAGCTATCATACAAGCTGCCATATGAGAATCGTAAACCTCTCCACTTACAGCGACCGTGCTCGTTAGATGTCTAATTCCACAATTAAGCAGTGCTTGATTAAGCCTGCCTACCACCATCAGCATAGGCATTACATTATTGGCAGCATTTAATTCTCTATCATCTAGTATGATTGTACGGATTCCATCTTCTTTAACATCTTTAATGATAGTTTCTATCAAAGTATCAAGGCTCTGTTGTAGATTGCATTGGAATACAGTACTATAGCATCTCATACGATAGCTATCATCATATCTAGGATCATTTTGTGTACCGAAAGCTTTTAGCATTTCGAGTTTTTCAAGAGACAAAATAGGAGATACTGTTTTTAGTCTTTTTGCGTGCTCTGCATCGTCTGAAAGAATATTGCGAACTTCGCCAAAACCGGTATTTAAGCTCATTACAACTTTTTCCCTGATCGGATCGATAGGTGGATTTGTAACTTGAGCGAATTTTTGGCGGAAGAAGTCAGAAAAATTTCTCTGATTAGTCGAAAATGCCGCCAAAGGAGTATCATCTCCCATAGAAGCAGTTGTTTCTTTGCCCTCAATCATCATTGATTCGAAAACTTGTTCCTGTACTTCAAGAGTAATATTAAAAAACCGTTGTTTGGCTTCCATCTCTTCTTTTTGAGGTATGTCAATTGTAGAGAATGGATCTTTTATATGCTCTTGAAGGTAAGTCATTTTTTCATTAAGCCATTTATCATAAGGTTCGCGGTTCTTAAGATAAGTATCTATATCATGGCTTTTTAAAACCGTGCCATATTTTAAATCAACCCCCATCATTTCGCCAGATTGGAGTCTGCCGCGCTCCACAATATCATCTTCAGGCGTATCAAGTACACCATATTCAGATGCAATAAGGAGTCTTCTGTCTTTCGTAATGATATATTTAGATGGTCTAAGTCCATTTCTATCAAGTACACATCCGATATATCTACCATCTGTCATACTCACAGCCGCTGGGCCATCCCATGCTTCAAAGCATGTACTTATATATTCATAAAATGCTCTTAGCTTAGCATCCATATGCGGAGCATTTTGCCAAGGAGCCGGCAAGACTGATCTGGCTGCTTTAAAGAAATCAACTCCATTAAGTCTCAAAAATTCAAAAAAGTTATCAAGACTAGCCGAATCACTCATGCCATCTTGAATAATAGGTAATAATCTTTTAAGCTCATCATCAGAAAAAACATCACTTTGCAAAAATTCGCTCTTAGCAGATACATTGAAACGATTTGCAGTTACTGAGTTTATCTCGCCATTATGAGCTATCATGCGGAAAGGCTGGGCTAGTTTCCATTTTGGCAAAGTATTGGTAGAAAATCTTTGGTGGAAAAGGCCAAAAGATATCTCAAAATCTTTATCAGCCAAGTCTTTATAAAACTCTTTGATATGCGTTGGCATAACAAGACCTTTGTATGAAACCACAGAAGTTGAAAATGACGGAATATAAAAATCTTGATTTTCTTTAAGTTTATTTTCTATTTCTCTTCTTGAAAGATAAACAAGCGCATCAAATCTACGAGTACCCATAAGAGTATTTGGTGCTATGAATACTTGCTTAATGATCGGCAGAGTTTCTAATGCTTGTACTCCTAGTGCTTCTATTTCCAAAGGTACTGTTCTTGTATAAATTACTCTTAAGTCGTTTGTTTTACATACATCGTTTATAACATCAAAATCAGATTCTGAAGTGCTAAAAATCATACCTACAGCATAAGTTTCCGGCAATACAATGCCGTCTTTTTTGGCAACTTTATCGAAAAACTTTTTTGGGATCGAAAGCAAAAGTCCACTTCCATCTCCAGTCTTTCCATCAGCTGCTATAGCTCCACGGTGTATCATTCTAGAGAGTGCCATTATGGCATCTTCTAGATTTTTGTGCGAAGGGATATTGTCAATAGAAGCCAACAATCCAAAGCCGCAATTGTCTCTAAAAGAGGTGAATAAATCCTGCATAATCCAACCTTAAGTTTATTTGTGATAGGGCATTGTAAAAAACCTATTCAATTGGGGGTGATTATACAAAAAAGTCATTAAAAATTTGTTTAATGCTATTTTGGTTCTATTTTTTGGACTGCTCAGATGATTTGTACTATAATTCAAAATAAGTTTTCGACAAGGAATAAACATCAAAGGTTTTGTACTAAATCTCAAAAAAGCCAAAAATGAAGACATGATAGCGCTTATCATATCTGCTCACGATATAAAACATTATTATCGTTTTTTTGGAGCAAGACACTCTATATTGCAAGTCGGCCATTTGATAGATTATGAGATAGAAGGTGAAGGCAGTGGCTATATGACACGGCTTAGAGGTCTTTCTCATATAGGATTTCCTTGGCTTCATGAAAAAAATAGACTACTTATATGGCACAATTTTGTATCTATTTTTGCGCCCCATCTGCGAGATACCGGAGATATCGATCCATTTTATTTCAATCTGTTGCTAGACGCTGCAAAAAGATGGGATAAACAAAATCCAAAACGCATTATTTGTGAAAGCTACATCAAACTTCTTAAGTTTGAAGGCAGACTTTACCAGCCGCAAAAATGCTATATTTGCGAACAAGCTCTAGAAGTTGATGTATCACTTATGCATGCCTTTTTGCCAACACATCCGGAGTGTATATATGCTTCTAGCATATCGAAAGAAAAATTACTATATTTGTATGATAGCGATAGTACGCTTTATCTGGAAGATGAAGAGGTGGAATATCTTTTTGGGGTTATCATGAAAGGGTTTTAGCGGCCAGTATGAGCAATTTGCTCATACTTTTTTCAAAAACTTACTAAGCAAAACTATTTTAACACCGTTTACACGGCCCTCTATCTGCTCCGGGTCATTAGTCAAATGTATATTTGTTACTTTAGTCCCTTGTTTGGCAGTAAATCCAGCACCTTTAACTTCAAGGTCTTTGATGATAGTTACGCTATCGCCTTCATTTAGAGTAGTACCATTGCTATCTTTGGTTGGTTCACCGCTCTCCTCGCTTTGAATGCCTTCATTTGCCCATGCCAAAACTTCAGGCTCAAGATAAGCGATTTCTAAAATATCGTTAGCCCATGATTCGCCTTCAGCACTTAGCTTTTTAAGCGTACGATATGATGCTACCTGTACCGCAGGAACTCCACTCCAAATACTCTCGCCTAGACATCTCCAATGATTTGCATTAAGCAAAGGCTCTTCTATTGAATCCATACAAGTAGAGCATAATGCAATATTCTCTGGATTTGTACCTGTGACACTATATGCTTGCAATTCGCCTTCTGCTCCGCATAACTCACATTTACCACCGGCTCTTGATTCTAAATTTTTATCCATTTTTTTATCCTTTATTTTTATTTGACAAATAACATTCGTCCTATCATTCCTGCTATAGTTCTGTAACCTACCTCATTAAACTTCAACGTTCCGTTGGAATCATAGATCAAAGTAGTAGGATACACTCCTATATCAAAACTTGATGCTATTTCACCATTTTGATCGTTGATCACTTTTAATTTTAACCCTTGTTTATCTAGAAAATCTTTTATATCTTTATCGCTTCCCGAATTGACTACCACAGTAATAACCTCATAGTCTTTTGCCAAAGAATTAATATTTGGTATCTCTGTTTTGCATACAGGACACCAAATACCCCAAAAATGAACAATCAATGGTTTAGATTTGGGCAGCGAATAATTTTCTTGCATCCCAACAATCGGCTGCTGAAGATTTTGCAAAACATTCTTTGGCACTTCCGGTTGACGAAAGAAGTTTACAATTATGCCGGCTAACAAAAAAAATATCAAAAAAAATAATATCTCTTTGATCGACTTTTTAAACAAAGGTCGCTTATTTTTCATTATCATCCCTTGGCATCAGATAAGTGTCTAATCTCTTATTCCATCCTATTCTCCATCTCTCCTCGCCACGAGCCTTCGGAGAGTTTGCAATACGACGTGAGAGCATAGCTTTCGCGCTGTCACTAAATGCTTTGAATCTATCGCTTTCTTTGGGATCCATGTTTTCCAATGCTTGTAGCAAACCCCAGCCTTGGTTGTTATACCTCTCACTTGGCAGAGTACCTTCGCCTTTGAAATTGACATAATCTGTCAACACATAAGCTCCGTGCTCATTAAGAGAACCATCACGATTATATAATATTTTATTGAATCTTTCTTCGATCATCGCAGCTTTTTTAGGATCATCTATAGTATTAAGGATTTGAGGCAAAGCCTTAAAAAGTCTATCTACAAGAAAGCCTGCTTGGATATCTTTTGTGGATTGTAAAAAATTAAATAGCTCTTGATATTGCTTGTCGTTTCTCGTTTTTGCTTCATAGAATTCTTTTTTTGTGTTCCAAGGAAAAGGAGTAGTTGGGGTAAGCCATGAAGGCATAGAGATATTTCTATCTTTCATATATGAGAGTACCATAGGGAAAACTTCTCTAAATTTCTCGGTATGTCCGGCAGGGAACCATATAAAATGGCCTATTCCTAGCGATGCAAAATCCTCTCCGTCATTCCAATGCACCAGATAAATATCTCGCCCCAATATTTCATTCTTGCTCACTTTTTGGGCAATGTATAGTTCTTGTGCTTTAGTTAATTTCAAAGGTGTAGCTACCAATTTTTCAGATGTTTGAGCAAATGCAAAAAATGAAAACAATAATATAGATAAAATAATTTTTTTCATCATATAAAACTCGGGGCATCATTTGCAAAAAGTATCAAATCCCCGGCCTTTGTATGTTTTATCAACATATCTTGCATTTGGGATTTTTGAGAAAGCTTGATAAGTTTATCATGATCTACATATTTCTCAAAAATAGCAAGGTTGAGTCCGCCCGTTACAACTACAACGTCAAATACTTCATTTGCCTTTTTGGCAACTTGAATATTAAGCTCTTCGCCTGCTTCTACAAGCCCTGGTGTGATGACTACTTTTCGTCCCTTGTAAGTAGAAGCTAGAGCAAAAGATGCCATCATGCCGTCTATATTGCCATTAAAGCTATCATCAAGGATCAGTTTTCCGCCTGCATCGATTCTTTCTAATCTATGAGGTGTTGCCTTGAGTGTTTTTAATCTTTTTTTGATAGTTTCTTGATCCAAACCAAGCGTAATTGCAACGCTTATGGCTGCTGCTAGATTTATAGCATGGAATTCTCCAAGTATCGGAACTTCATATCTAGTGCCATCGAGCATAAAACTTGTACTATCAAGAGTTGAAACTACATCTGTTATGTTGGGTCCAAAAATATGTATATTTTGAGATGCATTTACCATCGTGCTTTCATGTAGCCATGCTTCTTTTAAGCGATTGCTTTGCAATATCTCTAGTTTGGTTGCAGATATTGCATCTAATGTTTTAAAATACTCAATGTGAGCCGGGCCTATTTTGCCGACAATTGCATACTCGGGATTTACGAATGTTGTGATCTCTAATATATCGCCTTTTACCCTAGCGCCCATTTCTACAATATATACTTGAGTATTATTTGGCAGATCGTCATTTATATCTTTCATGATACCGCCAAGTGTATTTACAGATCTTGGTGTAGCATATGTACGAAAACTTCCTTGCAGGATATGAGCTAAAAAGTTTTTGATGCTGGTTTTGCCGTAACTTGCTGTAATCCCGACTACTATCAGATCTTTCATGCCTTCTATTTTGGCTTTGGCTTTGGCTTTGTACCCTAAAAATAATATTTTTTCGATCAATAGTGAAGCGATCCAAGCTGCTATAAATGGAGCAATGACAAACGTACATTCGGCTACAAACCAAAACAACAATGCAAAGACTACAAGTGGCACAAAAAATCTCTTGATCCTTCCTGTCCATACAAGCGGTTTATCAAGACCTCTATACCAAAAATATAACATGCCAATATAAAGCAAAGAAACTACTATTCCCATTTTCCATAAATGGGAAGCCAATATATACAACGCTAAAGGGATTATGAAATATATAATATTCCACAGCGGCTTAGTATGGTGAAAAAGCACACGACCCAATTTATAACTATACCATTGTAGATTTGTGATCAAATAATAACCGGATGCTAATACAAATAGCAAATACCCTAAAAACTCTATCATTGTTCACCATCCTCGCAAATATCTGTAATTGTTTTAGCTATAAATGAAGCATGTTTCAAAAAGAAATAATGATCTCCGCTTAATGGATACAGAATGCTATGATTCATAATAGATTGTATTTTTTTGGCCGTCCAAAGAGGAGTGGCCGTATCTTCTTTGCCCCAAAACAAAAATGCCCTATTTTTAAAATTTGCAAATTGCGATTCGAAATCCTCATTAACTACATTTTTGAATGTTTCATACATCTCATAACTCATGCCTTGCACATCTTTACTGGCAAAAATAGAACGAAGTTTTGTAAATCCTAACGGTTTGAGTAATTTAAATATAGCTATCTTGGCTTTTATACTAAAAGGTTTAGGCACTAAAATACCGGATGATGAAATAAGCACCAAGCAAGGAGGGTTAAGCAAAGTTGCTACTTTGCCGCCAAATGAATGTCCGACAATAATTTTTGGTTTGACTTCAATATCTTTTAAAAATTTATTGATAATATTTGCATAGTCTTGGGTAGTTAATACTGTATGGTTCGTACTTTTTCCAAAGCCTGGCATATCAATATAGATATGTCTCAATTCAGGCATAAGTTTGCCAAAAGCTTGTTTCATTATCTCTTTATTGCTTCCCCAGCCATGCAAAATAACTATTGTGTTTGAACTTGTCGGATTGACAATATCATATGCAATTGTAAAAATATGTCCATCATGACGAAGTTCTTTTACTGCCATAAAACCTACTTGCTGAATTTTTCTTATTATATCAAAAAGAGACTTGTTAATATCTTCATTTAATTTAATTTTAAAGCTTCGGCGCATACATAAGCAGAGGAAAATGCCCATTGCAAATTATATCCTCCAAGTTCACCCGTAACATCCAACACTTCCCCGATAAAATACAATCCATCCACTTTATTGCTCATCATGGTATGGGAATCTACCTCATCTACTCTCACTCCTCCCTTGGTAACCTCCGCTTTGTTATAACCGAAAGTACCGGCAGGTGCTAAAGAATAATTTTGTAATCCAAAAAGTCTATCTCTCTCGTCTTTTGTTAAAGCATCGAAAGTCTTATCAGGAACATTTAAATGCTCCAAAAGTGATTTGATCACTCGTTTTGGGAGCGGAAGTAGAGTGCTTATATTTTTTTTAGAACCAATTATACTTTTCCATCTGAAATTAGGTAAAAAATCAATTGTTATGGATCCTTTTTCCCAATACAATGATGCATCAAGTACACTAGGTCCACTGATGCCTTTGTGAGTAAACAGTAAGTCTCCTATGCAACTTTTTTGCCCTACTCTGATCTCAACATTATTGACAGATGAACCACTGAGTTCTTTCATGAAAAACTGTTCTTTTTGGAGAGTAAATCCTACCAATGCCGGAGCTAGTTTATTTATGCGGTGTCCCATTTTTTGAGCTACGATATAACCCAGATCACTTGCACCAAGCACTGGATAGCTCAATCCGCCGGAAGCCACAACAACTGCTTTTGCTTTAATGATTTGCTTGGTTGTATTTATCTCAAAGTAGTCATTGTTTTTCTTAATATCAATAACTTTTTCATTTAATAAAATTGTTTGCTTAGAGCTATCCTTTACCAAAACGGAGACGATTTCTTTGGCGCTATTTGGACAAAAATATTGATGGTTTTTTTGGTATACCAATTCTAGACCTCTAGCCTCAAGCCATCTCAAAAGTGCATTTTGATCAAATTGTCTTAAAACATTAGATATAAAATCTTGATCCCCTAAATAATTACTACTGCTTAGAACTTCATTGGTGACATTGCATCTACCGCCGCCACTAACTAAAAGTTTGGCCCCGACTTTTGAGTTTGATTCTATGACAATAGCATTTTTGGCAGGCAATAATGAAGCTAACATTAGGCCGCTAGCTCCTCCGCCTATAATCACAATCGGTATCATGACGGCATTATATCCTAAAAGTTCTGTTTGCAAAATATGTTATAATTATCGAAAAACAAGATTTGAGGAAGATAATGCCAAAAATATTTATATTTTTATTCTTTAGCATTATTGCATTTGGAACAAATATATTTAGCATTTCGGGTTCAGATAGTAAACATATCATAAAACACAGAGACAACCCGGCCCTTACTCAAAATATCAAAGAATATTCATACCAAGCATTTTATAATGAATTGCAACAGCAAAAAATTTTGGCAATGAAGGCTGAGGCAAACAACCCACAAAATAGATATATCCCATCAAAAAAACAAAATACAAAACAGACAAACAATTCTTATTGTGTCGGCAACATAAATCAACAAATGCTCATAGAAGATGCTAAAATCCACAAAGGTGATAGATATACATGGGGAGGAACAACTCCAAATGGATTTGATTGCTCAGGATATGTTCAATATCTTTATAACAAACACGGGATCAAGCTTCCTCGCACAGCACTTGCTCAATCCAAAATCGGTTCACGCGTAGATCCTAATTATCTAAAGCAAGGAGATTTGTTATTTTTTCTAACAGATAAAAGCAGAGGCATCCCTATAACACATGTTGGGATATATTTAGGAAACGGTGAATTTATACATGCCGCAGGAAAAGATAAAGGCATAATAGTTTCACCTCTGAATTCTGGATCATATGCAGATTGCTTTGTAGAAGCAAAAAGGGTACTTCCGTCTTAGTTTGAATATAAATATATAAAAAATAAGTTAAAAAAGATAAAACATTATTGTTGTTTTACTTTAGAACTTTTTTTAGGTATTACCTCTTGCAAATATTTCTTTTTTAATCTATCGTAAAAAGATTGTTTATCCACAAAATTTGCAACCATACTTGCAATAATAGCTCCTAACATCAAGTAAAAAATAACGCTGTGTCTATCTGTCATCTCAAAAACAATAATTGCAGATGTAAAAGGAGCCCTTGTAATACCGGCCAAAAAAGCAGTCATTCCTACCAATATTATCAAATTTTCAGAGGCGCCTAATATATGAAAATATTTAGCTACAACTGCGCCTATGGCCGCTCCGGAACTTAAAGACGGAGCAAATATCCCACCCGCTCCGCCAAAACTAAATGTTGCTATTAAATTATTCATTCGTATAAACGGTATATACCATTCCACCGTTTTGTCATCATTAAATAATATATTCTCCATAAGTTCTTTTCCTGAGCCCATAACCTCAGTGCCAAAAAAATAAATCGATATTGCTACAAAAAAAGCGCATGATAACACTATGGCTATTTGAGCTATATTGCTTTTTGCCAAACTAAACAGATCCATAACGCGAAGTATCACAACACCCATTTTACTTCCAAAATAACCGGACAACAAAGCAGTGATCAAAACACCGTGCAATACCATCCACCCCTCTGTTGTCAATTTCGGATATCCTAAATATAGATATGAACCTCCAAGCCCCTGGGCTGTTAAACCTGCGATTATAACACCTATAAAAAGCGGGAATTGATAATGCTTGATATGAAACTTGGACAACTCTTCAATAGCAAAAATAATACCTCCTAGCGGAGTATTGAATGCTGCAGCCAAACCAGATGCCGCGCCGGCTATTAAAATATTTTTTTGCGATACGGGAGGCCACCAAGATGGCAATATTTTATATATAACTACAAAAATTGAACTTGAGATCTGTATAGTAGGGCCCTCTCTTCCCAGCACTCCTCCCCCTAATACCTTTACTATGCTAGCTAAGATCTTCACTATGATAATTCTTAGACTTACAAAATGTTTGATTAGATGACTTTTTTTACCGCCTGAAAGTTCTATTGCCGCCATAACTTGCGGAATACCGCTTCCTCTGGAATACGGGGCATATCTTTTTACAAGCCACCATGACAATAAAAAACTAATAGGCGTGATCAGAAAAATATACAATCTGTTTTGTTCGTATATGGCAAACGATAATTCCTCGGCATATCTAAATAATCTGTAGTATCCAAAAGCAACTGCACCGGTTATAAAAGAAGCTACAAGAAAGGGTAAAAACTGGAAAAACTGTAATTTGATCTGCGAGTTGGCTTGCACTGTAGCAAAATGCAGGTTTTGAAAATATTTCACAATTGCTTGGCTTATGAAATGATTTTTTATTTTAATGATTATTCTAAGATGCTTGAATTTTATTGTTTTTTGTTGCATTGTCAAACTTATTTTTGAGCTATAAAAATTATAACAAACAAATCTTAATAACGCAACCTTTTGGTTGTTGTCAAATAAAACAAAGCAAAAAAACAAACAAAATATAAGGCATTTATAAAGATTATAATCTTTGAAGCTTTTTAAGCCCCTCTTTGACCAATGTGGCAGTATCTCCGGTGCTTCCGCTCAATGCTTTTCGTATCTCATCTTTTTTGAACCCTAAGCTTTCAAGTGCCATAACAGCTTCACCCATTGAGCTGCTAGTATTGTCGCTACTAGAACTATCAACAATAAAATCGGCTAATTCAACTAATAATCTGCTAGCGGCTTTCGGTCCGATCCCCGGAACTCGTTTGAGCATTGAAACATCTTTTGAATTTATAACCTTGGCAAATGTATCAGGTGAAAATGTAGAACATATTGCCAAGGCTACTTTTGGACCTATGCCATTTATTCTAAGAAGTGTATCAAACATCTTTTTCTCATCCTTAGATGCGAAACCAAAAAGTAAATGGGCGTCTTCTCGGATGATCTGCGTAGCAAAAAGCTTCACTTCTTTGGAGTCTATGATTTGAGTGGTATGGAGTGATACAAGTACTTCATATATAAGTCCATTATTGTTAATATGTAGCAGCGTAGGTTCTTTGTGCTCAATTATTCCTTGAATACCGACTATCATTTGACAACTCCGTTGTATTTTTTTTGTGAGTATATCAAAATCTCAAAAAAAGGATAAAAAAATATGTCAAAATGAAATGGAATTTGCTCTGTTGTAAAGCTAATGGTTATTTTTGATATAATCCCGTTTAATTTAATTATTAGTGAGCAATATGAGATTTAAATCAATTTTTTCTAATTCTTCTGGCATACTTCTCTCTCGCATAACCGGACTTATAAGAGATATCATGATGACTTCTATTTTGGGTGCAGGTGTATGGAGTGATGTATTTTTTATGGCATTTAAATTTCCAAATCTTTTTCGTAGAATATTTGCCGAAGGTTCATTCACCCAAAGCTTTATGCCCTCATATGTAGCTTCACGTCAAAAAGGCGTATTTGCAGTCGCGATTTTTATAAGATTTTCATTTATCATTGTTGCATTTTCACTGATTGTCACGCTTTTCCCCGAAACTTTTACTAAAGCACTTGCATGGGATTGGGGCACTGATCTTATAAGTAAAACAGCTCCTTTGACGGTAATAAACTTTTGGTATTTGGATCTGATCTTCATAGTCACATTTCTAGGAACCGTCTTACAGCATAAAGAACATTTTTTTACTACTGCATTTTCAACCGTATGGCTGAATATCGCAATGATAGCAGCTCTTATGTATTATGCCAAAAGCAGTCCTCAAACCATAGTCTACGCCCTTAGCTTTTCTATACTTGTAGGTGGTATTTTACAAGTAATTACACATATATTTACCATACAAAAAAGCGGACTTTCCAAATTGCTTATAGGCGGATGGAAATATAGAAAAGCAAAAGATGTCAAAGAAGAAGAATCAAAATTCAACAAATTATTTTTGCCATCAGTTTTAGGAAACTCAACTGCACAAGTGGCTTCATTTATAGATACAAGCTTGGCATCGTTTTTGGCTGCCGGATCTGTGAGTTATTTATTTTACGCAAATAGGGTTTTTCAACTTCCGTTTGCCATAATTGCTCTTGCTATTACGACAGCTCTTTTCCCTGCTATTTCAAAAGCAATAAAAAACAACAATCAAACTTTGGCCTTCGGCAATCTGGAAAAAGCCTTTTGGCTTCTCATGATACTTTTAGGAATCAGCGTACTTGGTGGGATACTGCTAAGTGAACCTATCGTTTGGCTGCTTTTTGAAAGAGGAAATTTTGATATCCAAGATACAAAAAACACTGCATTTGTACTTGAAATGTATATGATAGGGCTTATTCCTTTTGGTCTTGCAAAACTTTTTTCATTGTATCTATATGCTATGCACAAACATCTAAAAGCTGCAAAAATAGCCGTGATTTCTCTTGTTATAAATATTATTTTTTCTCTTCTTCTGATGCAAAAAATGGGTGCTGCCGGTCTTGCGCTATCTGGAAGCATAGGCGGATTTGCACAACTTGTTCTTACTGTTAAAGAAGTTGGATTTGACAAATTATTGGAAATTTTAAGATCCAAGAATACACCTATATTTGCAGGCGGTATGATATTTTTTGGTACAATACTATACTTTATTAATCAATTTTTAATCCATTTTATCCGATAGGAACGATATGTATATTTATGACAGCATCCAAAAAACAAAATTAAAGTTTGAGCCTATACAACCAGGAAAAGTCACGCTTTATGTTTGCGGTCCTACGGTGTACGACGATGCACATCTGGGTCATGCCAGAAGTGCGCTCAGCTTTGATCTGCTTGCTCGTGCGCTTCGTGCTGATGGTTATGAAGTTGTATTTATCCGCAATATTACAGATGTTGACGACAAGATTATTGCTAAGATGCAGCAAACCGGCAAAAGTCTACATGAAATTACTGATTTTTATACCCATCGTTATACAGAAGATATGGATGCTCTTGGCGTAATGAACCCTACTATATCACCAAAAGCCACTGAATCCATAGACGCCATAGAAAACATGATAAACACCCTTATCTCAAAAGGATATGCATATCAGATTTCAAACGGAGATGTATATTTTGATACCTCAAAAGATAAACTTTACGGAAGCTTATCCAAAAAAGTAAATGATGATACGATAAGTCGCATAGAGCATATCTTAGAGAAGAAAAATCAAAAGGATTTTGCTCTTTGGAAGGCTTGCGACAAGAGTGACACCGTATGCTTCGATACAAAATTTAGCAGAGGAAGGCCAGGATGGCATATAGAATGTTCAGCTATGATAGCCAAATATGCGAATGGTACGGATGAATATAGCATAGATATTCATGGAGGCGGAGCTGATCTGTTGTTTCCTCACCATGAAAATGAAGCAAGTCAAAGCAGGTGCGCAACAGGACATGAACTATCTAAATATTGGATGCACAATGGTTTTGTGCAGGTAGACGGTGAAAAAATGAGTAAAAGCTTAGGTAATAGCTTCTTTTTAAAAGATGCATTAAAAGCTTACGATGGAGAGATCCTAAGATTTTATCTAACAAGCATACACTATCGTAATGACTTTAACTTTAACGAGATAGACTTACTTCAATCCAAAAAAAGGCTTGACAAACTATATCGTCTCAAAAAACGACTTATCGGCTCCACACCAGGCGTACCAAATAATGAATTCAAATCAGTTTTGTTAAATGCCATGCAAGACGATCTTAACATATCAGTTGCCTTGAGTGTAATTGATGATATGATAACAAAATCAAATGAAGCTCTTGATTCTAATTCGAATGACAAAAATCTTAAAAAAGAGATCACGGGAAATATCGAATTTATCAATACATTGCTTGGTTTTGGAGCAAAAGAACCATTTTCGTACTTCCAGTTAGGAATAGATGAAGAATCAAAAAAACAAATAGAAATGCTGATTCAACAAAGAAGTGAAGCCAAAAAACAAAAAGATTTTGCATTGGCTGACCAAATACGCGATCAATTAAACAACATGGATATAAGCATCATGGATACAGCTAACGGAACTCTTTGGGAGAAACTTTCTTGAAAAAACTACTAAAACAATACTTGCCTTATTTTAAAGACTATAAAAGAGAATTTACATTTGCAATATTAGGAATGTTAGCTGTTGCAGCAGGTACGGCTGGAACCGCTCAAATAATAAAGCCTATAATGGATGACATTTTCATCAAAAAAGACCAACACATGCTGCTTATTGTGCCTTTTGCATTGGTGTTTGTATTTGCTTTAAAAGGCGTAGGTCGCTATATTCAAACTTATTACACAGCGCATATAGGACAAGATGTTATAAAAAAACTTAGAGAAAGATTGCTATTTCATATAACATATTTGGATATTGATTTTTTTCGTAAAAGGCATTCCGGTGAACTTCTGTCACGTATCACAAATGACATTTCACGCATACAAGGAGTGGTTTCTAATATCATACCGGAGCTTATAAGAGAAGCTCTAACGACTGTAGCACTTGCCGGTTATGTTATATTCCAAAGTCCAAAACTAGCATTTTATTTTCTTGTTATCATGCCGTTAGCTATATTTCCATTATCAAAACTTACCAAAAAGATGCGGAGATATTCCAGGCTCTCACAAGAGAGCACAGCAGATTTGACAGAAAGGCTCGAAGAGGTATTTTCAAATATAGAAGTGATAAAATCTAACTCTTCTCAGAAGTTTGAACAAAAAAGATTTGTTTTAGATAATATGACTGTTTTTAAATATATTATGAAACAAACAAAAGTGAACGCCCTTACATCTCCGGTCATGGAGCTTTTGGGAGCATTGGCCATAGGTGTAGTCGTATATGTTGGGGGCATGGAAGTCATAAATGGCAATATGACTGTGGGGAGCTTTTTTTCTTTTAGTGCCGCACTTTTTATGCTCTATGATCCTATGCGTAGATTATCTGGACTTTACAATAGAGCACAAGACGCTGTAACTGCCAATGAAAGAATTATGGAATTATTTAATCTCACCCCGAGTATCCAAGGTGGAGAAACTGTATTAAAAGAAGCCGTGCATTCAATCTCTATACAAAATGTATATTTGTCTTATGGCAAACATGAAGCCTTAAAAAATGTATCTCTAAAATTGAAAAAAGGCAATTTTTATGCTCTTGTAGGCGATAGCGGGGCGGGCAAAAGCTCGCTTGTCAATCTGCTTGTCAGATTTTATGATCCTACTAACGGTCAAATACTTATAAACAATCAAAATATAAATAGCTTTACTTTGGAATCATTGCACGATAAGATAGCTTATGTTACACAACACATTATGATTTTTAATGATACGATCGCAGCCAATATAGCTTATGGAAAAGAGGTAGATGAAACCAGAGTAATCGAAGCTCTCAAAAAAGCTCATGCTTATGATTTCGTATCAAAACTATCAAATGGGATAAATACAGTTTTAGCTCAAAGAGGATCAAACCTATCAGGCGGACAAAAACAACGGATCGCACTAGCTCGAGCATTATACAAAAACCCCGATGTTTTAATATTGGATGAAGCTACATCAGCACTTGATAATATAAGCGAGAAAAAGATCAAGGATGCTATAGCTGAGTTGAAAAATGAGATGATCACTATAGCAGTAGCACATAGACTAAGCAGCATTCAAAATGCCGATACTATATTTTATTTTCAAAGCGGTCAAATAGTTTGCCAGGGGACTCATGAAGAACTTGGCTCATCATGCGAGGGATACCAAAGACTTATATCGTCACTAAAAAAGTAACAATTATTGTGCTCTTAGTGAGTTTTGGATATACTATTGCATATTTACAGTGGAGTATTTATTGCAATTTATTTCGTATGAAAATCTTAAAAAATTATTATTTAAATTAGATCCGGAAAATGCGCATAGTTTAGCTAATTTCGCACTTAGAATGGTAGAAAGATCATCCCTCCTGCAAACTATACTTACCAAATTGTTTGTTATAAAAGATCCTATTCTTTCTCAGGAATTTTTTGGAAAAACGTTTGATAATCCTATAGGACTAGGTGCAGGTTTTGACAAAGATGGAGACCATATAGAAACTATGAAGGCTTTGGGGTTTGGATTTACGGAAATCGGCACAGTAACACCAAAACCCCAAAACGGTAATCCTAAACCAAGACTTTTTCGTCTGATAGAAGATAACTCCATACAAAATGCTATGGGATTTAATAATCACGGCATGGAAGCTATGTCAGCCAAACTCAAAAACTATTCCAACTCCACATATCCAATTGGTATAAATATAGGCAAAAACAAAACTACAAGCGAAGAAGATGCCTTGGGTGATTACGAAATCCTCATTAAACATCTTGGCGGTTTTGGAGATTATATAGTTATAAATATCTCTTCTCCAAATACGCCTGGTTTGCGAAATCTACAAAATGAAAAATTTATAACTTCGCTCTTTACCATGGCAAAAAGCATTACAACAAAGCCGATACTGCTCAAAATCGCTCCGGATATGAGCAGTGAAGACGCTATTGCTTTGTGCAAGGTTGCCGTAAATGCAGGTGCGAGCGGAATTATTGCCACCAATACCACTATTGATTATAGTCTCACACCTCATGCCAAAAATTTTGGTGGGATCAGCGGAGAACTTTTGAAAGAAAAAAGTAGAATATTGTTTAAAGCTCTCGGAAAAGAATTTTATGACAAGACTTTGCTTATATCTGTTGGCGGCATAGATAGTGCCAAAGAGGCATATGAACGCATTAAAGATGGAGCATCTTTGATACAGGTATACACTATGCTTATATATAAAGGTCCGAGTTTGGCTAAAGATATAAATACTGGTCTTATAGAGTTATTAAAAAAAGATGGATATACTCATATATCTCAAGCTATAGGTGCAAATTGCAAAGCTTAAAAATTAAACTGATTCTCATAGTATGGATGGGATGGATAGGAGTAATTATGGCAAATTCATTGCCGCAGCATTTTACAAAAACATTAGATAACGGAATGCAGATAGTTGCAATACCGATGCACAATGATTCGGGGGTTATCACAACAAATATTTATTATAAAGTAGGCAGCAGAAATGAAATACTTGGGCATACGGGTATGGCACATATGCTTGAACACCTCAGTTTTAAATCTACTAAAAATTTAGCTGCCGGAGACTTTGATACCATAGTCAAAAAAGGCGGTGGCGTAAATAATGCTTCTACCGGTTTTGATAAAACAAATTATTATATAAAAACATCCAATAGAAATCTAACTAAATCGCTTGAATTGTTCGCAGAACTTATGCATAATCTATCTCTAAAGGATGATGAATTTCAAAAAGAAAGAGATGTAGTTGCCGAAGAAAGACGCCTTAGAACAGATAATAATCCAATGGGATATCTTTATTTTAGAATTTTTAATATTCATTATACCTATCATCCTTATCATTGGCTTCCTATAGGATTTATGGAAGATATACAGTCTTGGAAAATAGAAGATATTAGAGAATTTTACGAAAAATATTACCAACCAAGCAATGCCATACTTATTGTAGCCGGAGATGTCAAACCGCAAGATGTATTTGATAATGCCGAAAAAATATTTGGCAAAATAAAAAACAAACATGATGTTCCGATCGTAAAAGCAATTGAACCGAAGAATGACGGCGCAAAAAGAGCAATACTTGAAAAAGAAAGCAATCAAGTAAATACCATAGCTATAGCATACAGCATCCCAAATTTTGCTGATAAAGATCAAGTAGCACTTGGTGTGATCAGTCAAATTTTAAGTGGCGGCAAAAGCAGTAGATTTGATAGCCAGCTTGTAGATAAAAAGAAATTATTTGATCAAATATCCGCATATAACATGGAACTTAAAGATCCTGGCGTATTTTTGATCATGGGGCTTTGCAGTGATGGAATAAAACCGGAAAAGGCAGAAAAAGAGATATTAGCCGAACTTGACAAAATTAAAAAAGACGGCATAACTATGTCCGAACTTGATCGTGCCAAAATAAATATAAAAGCAGAATTTATATATTCATTAGAGGGTTCTAGTTCTGTAGCTGAATTATTTGGAGACTATTATGCTATGGGAGATATCGAACCATTGCTTCATTATGAAGAGAAATTAGATAAAATAACGCCAAAAGATATAAAAGACATAGCAAATAAATATTTTGACAATAATCATTCTACGACAGTCATCTTAAGGAAACATAAATGAGAAAACATCCCATAGTTGGAGCTACAACGGCACTAATTACGCCATTTAAAAATGGCAAAATAGATGAACCTACATATGCAAAACTAATACAAAGACAAATAGACAATGGAATCGATGCCGTTTGTCCTGTGGGTACTACCGGAGAGAGTGCAACTCTTAGTTATGATGAAGACAAAAGATGTATAGAGATCGCAGTAGAAGTATGTAAAGGCACGAACACAAAAGTCTTGGCAGGTGCCGGAAGTAATGCAACTCATGAAGCAATTGAAATCGCCCGCTATGCCCAGTTGTGTGGAGCAGATGCTATTTTTTCAGTAAGCCCATATTATAATAAACCAAGTCAAGAAGGTCTATACCAACACTATAAAGCGATAGCTAGTGCTGTCGAGATTCCTTTCATGCTCTATAATGTTCCGGGTCGTACAGGAGTCGATATAAGTGCAGATACCGTAAGCAGATTATTTTCCGAACTCCCAAATTTATTTGGCATAAAAGAAGCCGGCGGCTCATTGGATAAAGTTATAGAACTTCGTTATAAATGTCCGGACTTAGCTATATTTAGCGGAGATGATACGATAGATTTTCCAATACTTGCTAGCGGTGGCGTAGGTATTACTTCTGTTACTTCGAATCTATTGCCAGATTTAAAAGCAAAATTAACACATAGTGCTCTTAGCGGTGATTTTGCTACATCAAGAGCAATCAATGAATCTCTTTATCCTATCAATAAAGTGCTTTTTTGTGAAAGCAATCCTATACCTATAAAAGCGGCTATGTATATAGCAGGACTTATTGAAACACTTGAATATCGTCTTCCGCTTGTAGCGCCAAGCTTAGAGAATATGAAAACCATTGAAAATATAATGAAAAATTATCAAATAGTAGGAGTGAGATAGATGTCAGATATGAAAGGTAAAACATTAGTTATTACAGGTGCTACAAAAGGGATCGGGAAAGCGATAGCTGAGAAATTTGCAAAAAATGGAGTAAATATAGCTTTTACTTACAATAGCAATGAGGAGGTTGCCAACGGACTGGCTAACGAGTGGGAGAGTAAATACGGTATCAAAGCCAGATCATATCCACTTAATATTTTAGAGCCTGATGAATTCAAGCCACTTTTTGAAGCAATCGATGCTGATTTTGACAGAGTTGATTTTTTTGTAAGCAATGCCATGATTTATGGTCGTCCGGTAGTAGGAGGTTATGGCAAATTCATGCGTCTAAAGCCAAAAGGATTAAATAACATCCACACTGCTACAGTAAATGCATTTGTAGTTGGTACTCAAGAAGCAGCCAAACGAATGGAAAAAGTGGGCGGCGGTGCAGTTGTCACAATGTCAAGCACGGGCAATCTAATATACATAGAAAATTATGCTGGACACGGAACAAATAAAGCTGCAGTTGAAGCTATGAGCCGTTATGCTGCAGTTGAATTGGGGGAAATGAATATCAGAGTAAACGCAGTAAGCGGAGGTCCAATAGATACTGATGCGCTTAAAGCATTTACTAATTATGAAGAAGTTAAAGCTGAAACCGTCAAACGCTCAGCGCTCAATAGAATGGGGCAACCAGAAGACATAGCCGGAGCGGTTTATTTTCTTTGTACCGAAGAAGCTAGTTGGATCACGGGACAAACCATCGTCGTAGATGGTGGAACTACTTTTAGATAAAAATATGAAATCAAATATATTTAATGTGCCGAATATTTTGGCACTGATCCGCCTTTTTTTGGCACCTCTTATGTTTATATTATTAGTAGATCGTAATTGGTTTGGCGATGTTCATTATAGCTGGTTGGATTATGCAGCTGCATTTATATTTGTTCTTGCTAGTGCAACAGATTTTTTTGATGGATATATAGCCAGAACTTTTAATCAAATCACGACTTTAGGCAAAATACTTGATCCCCTGGCTGACAAAATGCTAACACTTGCCGGTTTTCTTGGGCTTATGATGCTTGATCGCGCATCTCCCTGGGCTATTTATCTCATACTGACTAGGGAGCTTTTTATTACTGGTCTAAGAGTTTCAGCAGTCTCGCAAGGAATGGATATAGCATCATCGTTAATGGGAAAAATCAAAACTGTTATACAAATGATAGCTATAGGTTTTTTACTTATGGAATGGCCTTTTGCAAATCTTATTTTATGGATAGCAGTATTTCTTACTATATATTCTGGGTATGAATATGTAAGAGATTTTTTTAGACACAATAATGTTGGCTCACAAGGATAAACATGGGTATACTGATATCTGTATTAGTTTTATCGCTACTGATATTTTTTCATGAATTTGGGCATTTTACTGCTGCTAAATTTTTTGGAGTACGTATAGAAGTTTTTAGCATAGGTTTTGGCAAAAAACTATACTCCAAAATGATAGGAAACACACAATGGAGTATTTCGGCTATTCCTCTTGGTGGATATGTCAGGATGAAGGGTCAAGACGATGCCGATCCGACACTGCGAAGTAATGACTTTGACAGTTATACTTCTAAAAAACCATGGCAACGCATTATAATACTTCTTGCCGGGCCATTTGCCAATTTTATACTTGCTTTTGTGCTCTACATGATCATAGCTTTTTCAGGCATACCAAAACTTCTCCCTTACATTGGTGAAATAGCTCCCGCCTCACCTGCCATGAATGCTGGATTGCATAAAAAAGATATCATATTATCTATCGACAATCAACCGGTATATTATTGGGAAGAGATAGGTCAAATCATACAATCAAACAAGAAAGATAATCTTTTGCTGCAAATCAAAAGAGATAATAAACTTCAAGTTATCATTATTAAACCAAAAACAATAAGCGATAAAAACATATTTGGAGAGACAGTCAGCAGAAAGGTCATTGGTATAGCTCCTCTGGGGACTATAGGAAACCAATATTTAGGTGCCTTAAGTGCTATAGGATATGCATATGATCAAACCATAGATACATCGCTACTTCTGATGAAAGGCGTAGAAAAACTTATTACCGGTACCGTAGATTCTAGTCAGGTTGGAGGTGTCATAACTATTATAGATATCACTTCTCAGGCTAGCAATGCCGGATTTGTCGCCCTACTCTTTTTTACTGCACTTATATCAATAAACCTGGGTGTTTTAAATCTACTTCCGATCCCGGCGCTTGATGGTGGGCATATCATGTTTAATCTCTACGAAATGATCCGTCGCAAAGCTCCCAATGAAGCGGTATTATATCAACTTACGCTTTTAGGGTGGATATTACTCATTGGTCTTATGTTTTTAGGACTTTATAATGATATAAATAGACTCTGGAGATAATAATGGATAAAGAAACTTTGCGAGCCAACTTAGACAAAGTAATATGGAATATTGAAAAAGCCAGACTAGAAGTTAGCGAACATCATATAGTCAAACTGGTTGCTGTCGGAAAATATACCAGCGTGGAAAATATCGCTACTTTGTATTCTCTTGGCCAAAGAGCTTTTGGAGAAAATCAAGTACAACAGCTTGAATCTAGATCAAAAGAACTGCAAGATCTGCCTATCGAGTGGCACATGATAGGCACACTTCAAAAAAACAAAATAAATAAATTATTAGATATTAAGCCATCATTATTCCAAGCACTTGACGGCATTGAACTTGCTCTCGCACTAGAAGAAAGATTGGCAAAAAAAGAACAAACTCTTGATTGTTTGCTCCAGATAAATAGTGCCGCAGAAGATACAAAAAGCGGCGTTGGGTCAGAAACAGCCAAAGATATATACCAAGAAATTATTGAGAGATGCCCACATATATTACTTAAAGGCGTCATGAGCATCGGAGCTCATACAAACAACTTAAAAACTGTCCGGCAAAGCTTTGAAACTACATACAAAGTATTTGACTCATTAAAAAACAAAGGTGCTTCTATATGCTCGATGGGCATGAGCGGAGATTATGAACTGGCTATCAAATGCGGTTCCAATTTAGTGCGCATAGGCTCATCGCTTTTCGAAGAATAATATTAAATTGACAAAAATAACATGATGTATCATCATCTATAAAATTATAATTAATCGTTATTTATTAAATAACGATTTTATTTTAATATCCTTTTTTTAACACCAAATTAACAAATTATTATACTATTTAGTATATAATCAAATACGGGGAATTTATAAAAACTGCACAAAAAACACAATTCTTTATAAAATAAAATATTTTGGGGATAAAAATGGAATTAAAATGGGGAAGATACATTTTATTTTTTTTTGCATTTATTGCAATAATTAATACTAACAGCGTTGCAGGCACTATTTTACATGGACCGGCATTAAAAGAAAATAATAGTTTAGCCGCTAAAGGATCTGTTATTGTTTTCCGAGAGGACAATGAGGATAATAAAAGAATTCCTGTAATATTTATCAATGATGACATTATGGCTTCATTATTGCCAGGTGAATATGCACAGACAAAAGTATGCAGCAGTGATATAAAAATACGTATAGGTATGAGGGGTGATTTGGTCACTGCGGGTCAATCACAAACGATAAATGTTCAACATGGGAAAACAACCTATATTAAAATTTCTGAAACACCGGATAAAACATTTGTTTTGATTATTGTTAATGAAACCGAAGGACAAAAGGCACTTAGCAATATAAAATATTCAAGCAACATAGTCAATCGCTTTATACCAAAGCTAATATTAGATGGTGATAATCTTTTTGCATTTAATAGTGCCATACTATTACCATCTGCTCTCATTCAAATAGATAAACTGGTAGATGATATTAATATGTGTCCTGAACAGATCAGACGCATTAAGTTAATAGGACATACTGACAGAATAGGAAATGAAGCAGTAAATAAAAAATTATCTACAAAACGAGCTGATGCCGTGGCCGGTTATCTAATTGAACATAACATTAAAATAGCTATTGATGATATAGAAGGCCATGGATCTAAAGAGCCGGTAACTACGAATTGCACAGGTAAGTTTTCGGCGGAATTGATCCAATGTTTGCAGCCTGATCGCAGGGTTGATGTTAAATTGTCCAACAACACAGCCAAACAATAATAAATTAATAAAAATATTATAAATAACTTGAGGAAAAAAATGTCAAAAGAAATTAAATTAATAACAAAAGGCGCCACCGAGCAGATATCAACTGTCATAGTTGGTGCAGGCCGCATGAGCAATCCATTGATCATCAAGGCACAAAAAGGTGTCCACTACGAATTAAGAGATACCGAGTCCCACATTGCACCGTATCAAGTATTACTAGTGCGCAAGGGTAAAGATCTAATGATCAAAATTGACCCGAAAGAAAATGAATCTGATAAAAATACTCCGGCAGATATCATTATACAAAACTATTACGGAGAATCAGGCAGCAGCTTGGTCGGAATGTCTGAAGATGGCCAATACTATAATTATGTTCCGCAAGAAGGCAATAGTGATCTATTTTCTATGAATATGGATAATAATGACTCTTCATATCAAAGTTTAGGGTACTCAGAAATTACAAGTGATAACAATTGGGAACCGTACGCATTAGGTGCGCTTGCGCTTGGTATATTGGCAGCTGCGGTTGGCGGAGGAGGAAATAAATCATCTGACCCAACAAATAACCCACCGGCGGATACATCTGCGATTACTGATACAACTCCGCCTAAAATAACCGAAACTACAGAAAATAACAGCACAACAGCTAGCCAACTAATAACTATTGATACTACTCCACCTGCACTAACTGCAGAGCTTGACCCGACTTCAGACAGCGGCATAGTAGGTGATGGTATCACTAATGATACTACTCCGACCATTAGCGGTACAG
>JAQTLE010000001.1:478418-482703 GCA_028715055.1 Sulfurovaceae bacterium | reverse complement strand
AGGAACAGATGTAAGCTTTAGTGATAGCTCTTTAACAAGCACTAACACAATATATATGATAGTTATCGACGCGGCAGGCAACTACAATCTTGCTAGCCAACTAATAACTATTGATACTACTCCACCTGCACTAACTGCAGAGCTTGACCCGACTTCAGACAGCGGCATAGTAGGTGATGGTATCACTAATGATACTACTCCGACCATTAGCGGTACAGGTGAAGTTGGTGCAGCCATTAGTGTGGTTATTAATGGTCAAACACTTACTACAACAGTGGCCGGAAGTGGCAACTGGAACGTAACGGCAGCAACACTGGCTGATGGTCTCTA
Organism: Sulfurovaceae bacterium; assembly: GCA_028715055.1. Lineage (GTDB taxonomy): Bacteria > Campylobacterota > Campylobacteria > Campylobacterales > Sulfurovaceae > BN30871. Next base: position 482,373 of record JAQTLE010000001.1, on the reverse strand, counting down.
CACAGCAGCAGTTACTGAAACGGATATTGCAGGAAACACAACAACAAACAATGTTCCATTGACTATCGATGCCACGGCAAACACTGTAGAAATTACTGGTATTTCTGTGGATTCCGGAATATCTGGCGACTTTATCACAAATGATAATAACGGTTTAAATATAAGTGCTGTTCTTGGAACTAATTTGGCTTCCAATGAAGAATTGTATTATAGCAATGACGGTGTCAATTGGGCTGATGTTAGTTCTTTTGTGACAGGAACAGATGTAAGCTTTAGTGATAGCTCTTTAACAAGCACTAACACAATATATATGATAGTTATCGACGCGGCAGGCAACTACAATCTTGCTAGCCAACTAATAACTATTGATACTACTCCACCTCAATATGCAGCACCGATAACAATCATGCTAGACACAAATAATGACGGCATCATAAGTTCTTCAGAAAAAGGATCGGCGACTACTACAAATGTAAGAGTTGATATTCCTTTAGATGCCCAAACAGGCGATGTCATCACTGTTAGAAATGAGTTAACAGGAACTGTCATAGCTACTTATAATGTAGGTACTAATGCAAATGCAGGCGATACAAAAACCATAACAGGCGTTGCACTGCCAACTGGCAGCAATACTCTCACGGTTTCAACTTCTATCCATGATGCTGCAGGAAATGTGGGTCCGAGCGCTAGCGATAGTGCTACCATGAACCAAGCGCCTATTGTCAGTGCCAACGATAATACATTATTAGGTCTTGTAGGTCTTGAAGCACTAGGGCTGCTCGATCTTTCGCATCAAGCAGTGGCTGCTATGGATCCAAATAACAATATCAAAACCATTGTTGTTAAATATGACGCGCTAGTAAGTGTTGGTCTGCATGAACTCGCAGCTTCTAGTGCCATGGCAGCAGAACTAGGATTGACTTTTACAGTCACAAATGATTTAGGACTTCTTGGTTTAGTTGGCACTTCATCAACCATTACCATCACTGCTATAGGTGGCGGTGCAATTGATAACCAAAAACTAAACGAGTTACTTACAACAGTGCATTTTACAAATCCTACACTCAGCGTTAATGTTCTTGATGCTTTGAGTATTACGGCAACAGATATGAATGGACTATCAGCAACTGATTTAAGTATTGGTTTAACAAATATAAGTCTGCTTCATACTCAGCAAACAACATCTGGTATCCATGAAGGCATAAGTGGAAATGATACCCTAGCCGGTACAGCTGATGCTGATCGTCTTTATGGTTATGCAGGAAATGACACATTATCAGGACTAGGAGGAAATGACATATTACGCGGTGGTGATGGCACTGATACTCTGTATGGTGGCGACGGAAATGATCTTCTAATTGGTGGAAATGGTGTCGATACCCTTAATGGAGATGCGGGAGATGATATACTCGCGTTTGATACCCAAGATATCATAAATGGGGGAGCTGGCACAGATATCATCTATGTCGATGGAATCGGTATTACTATTGATCTTACGGCAATCAGTGATTCTCAAATAACTGGGATCGAAAAAATAGATATCACAGGCAGTGGAAATAATGCTCTCATACTAAACTATAATGATCTGCTTGCACTTAATGACAGTCATACACTCTATGTAACTGGAAATCAAGGCGATACGGTTACCCTTGCTGGAGAAGTATTTACAGGTTCACAAACAGTTGATGGAATAATATACAACACCTATAATATCGGCGGTACAAGCACTCCAGATATCTGGGTACAACAAGACATTAAAGTTATATAAAATCTCTTCAAATGGTTGACCCCTCCAATTGGAAGGGTCAACACTCCTTCCGCATATTAATAACTACCCCCTCTCTTTTATCACTAAGATCACAAAAAAGTCCTATCGCTAGAATTAATTACTTTTATGATTTTTATCCGTTCTCAAAACCTATCCAAAAAATTATTAATTTTTATTGACAAAAACTATATTATTTGTTATATAATAACTTATGAAGATGTGTAAATTACCAGCGATAGTGTACACAATTCTTTCACACAGGAGGCATATAATGATAATTACAATGCAACGCGAGAAAAACTTCAATCAAATTTCGAAGGAGAAAAAATGAGATCAAAATGGATAGAACGCATTTTAGGATTTTTTGTATTATTGGCAATAATTGCTACAAATAGTATAGCTGGTAATCTTTTACATGGACCTGCTCTAGGACAAATTAATGTCTCGCCAAATGAAGGAGCGATCATTGTCTACAGAGAAAATGATGGCGATTTCAAGCATGTCCCCGCAATATTTATCAATGAAGATAAAGTAATGGCCTCATTATTGCCAGGTGATTTTGGACAATCAAAAGTATGCACCAGTAGCATACAACTCCGTGTTGCCTCAAGAGGTGATCTAGTCACTGCCGGCCAATCAAAAACGATAAATGTCCAAAAAGGAAAAATAACATATGTTAAAATCCTAGAAACACCGGATAAAACCTTTATTCCAATTGTTGTAAGTGAAGCCGAAGCACAAAATGCACTTGGGAATATCAAAACGACAAGCAATATTATCAATCGTTACATATCCCAAATAGTATTTGATACTGATAGTTTATTTGCATTTAATAGCGCAAAACTATTACCTTCGGCTCGTACGACATTGGATAATCTGATTAATGATATCAATGCACGTTCTGGTCAAGTCAAGCACATTAAAATTATAGGACACACAGATAGGATAGGAAAAGAAGCATATAATGAAAAGCTGTCTTTAAAACGTGCTGAGGCAGTAGCTAATTATCTTCTCAAACATGGTGTATCATCTATAGATACAGAAGGTCATGGCTCAAGAGAACCGGTAACTACGAATTGCACAGGTAAGTTTTCACCGAAGCTGATCCAATGTTTGCAGCCTGATCGTAGAGTGGTAGTCAAATTATTTAGAGATGGTATCGAATAATAATCGATTGATAATAAATTGTATAATTTGAGGAGAAAAAAATGGCAAAAGTAATTCAGTTAATAACAAAAGGTGCCACTGAGCAGATATCAACTGTTATAGTAGGTGCAAGCAGCATGGGCAATCCATTGATTATCAAAGCACAAAAAGGTGTTCATTATGAATTGAGAGATGCTACGACCCACTTTGCGCCACATCAAGTATTGCTAGTGCGCAAGGGTAAAGATCTATTGATAAAGCTCGATATGCATGAAGATGAATCAGACAAGGCTGCTTCTCCTGATATAGTTATAGAAAACTATTATGGTTATGGTGATTATTCCGGCAATCTGGTAGGAATGTCAGAAGACGGACAATATTATAACTATGCTCCACAAGAAGGTAATAGTGATCTATTTTCTGTGAATATGGACAATGGTGATACCTCGTATCAGAGTTTGGGATATTCTGATGTAACTACTGAAACAAATTGGCTGTTATATTTACTTCCATTAGCAGTTATACCATTTATACATCATCATCATCACAATAATAATGATGCTCCTATAGCAGCAGATGATACAGGCAGCGTTAATGAAGATTCTACTCTTAATGTTATAGCTGCAGCTGGTGTATTGAATAACGATACAGATCCAGATGGCGACCCTTTAACCGTAACTGCTATTAGAACAGGTACAGAGAGCGGAAGCGGCACTTCCGGAACCGTTGGTTCATCTTTGGCAGGAACTTACGGGCATTTAACTCTTAATAGTGATGGCAGTTATTCCTATGTTGCAGACAATGCAAATGAATTAGCTGTGGGGGCCACGGCAACAGATACCTTTACTTATACAGTGAGCGACGGTAACGGCGGAACGGATACTGCCGAATTGGTTATTACCATTACGGGTACCAATGACGCCCCAATAGCAGTAAATGATACAAACAGTACCAACGAAGATACAACTCTGACTGTTCTTGTCGGCTCGGTAGATAACCTATTGCACAACGATTCGGATCCTGATGGCGATCCTCTCACTA
>JAQTLE010000001.1:0-478318 GCA_028715055.1 Sulfurovaceae bacterium | reverse complement strand
ATACTTTTGTTCCTGCGCCTGACTATAACGGTCCGGTGCCTACAGCTACTTATACAGTGAGCGATGGATCATTGACAGATACGGCTGATCTGAATATTACTGTTAATGCAGTTAATGACGCCCCAATAGCAGTAAATGATACAAACAGTACCAACGAAGATACAACTCTGACTGTTCTTGTCGGCTCGGTAGATAACCTATTGCACAACGATTCGGATCCTGATGGCGATCCTCTCACTATAACACAGTTTGTAGTAAACAGTACAACTTATGCGGCAGGCGCTACTGCTCATTTAACAGAAGGCGACCTAACTATAAATGCAAATGGAAGCTATACTTTTGTTCCTGCGCCTGACTATAACGGTCCGGTGCCTACAGCTACTTATACAGTGAGCGATGGATCATTGACAGATACGGCTGATCTGAATATTACTGTTAATGCAGTTAATGACGCCCCAATTCTTGATCTTGATGCAGACAACTCTTCAGGAGCAATAGGTGCCGATTACATAACAACATTTACTGAGAGTGGATCAGCAGTATCTATCGGAGATACAGACGTTTCCATTATCGATGTTGATAGTGCAAATATGGTGAGTGCGACTATTACCTTGACCAATGCAAAAACCGGAGATCAATTGATAGTAGGTACACTGCCTGCAGGTATCACAGTTGATGGCGCAAGCACAGCATACAATATCATTCTTACCGGATCTGCATCAAAAACTGACTATGATGCTGCTATCAAAGCAATTACTTTCTATAACCCAGATACTGGTCTTGATACCACCAATCGTAACATAACTGTCGTAGTCAATGATGGAACAGACAATTCCAATACGGCAACTGCGACTATTTTGATTAATTCGGCTGTTAACGACGCTCCCGTTTTGGATCTTGATGCAGACAACTCTTCAGGAGCAACAGGCGCAAATTTTAATACAACCTTTACAGGAGGGGCAATATCAATTGGTGATACTGATGTATTGATCACTGATGCTGATAGTGCAAATATGGTAGGTGCAACCATTGTTCTAACCAACGCACAAGCGGGTGATGTCCTTGATATTACTGGCGTAACGGGAGTTGTGGCGAGTGTGGATACAACTATACCTGGCCAGATCACAGTGACATTGAGCGGATCTGCATCAAAAGCCGTTTATGATGCTGCTATTGAAGCGATCACATTTAACACTTCAAGTAACCCTAATACGACATCCAGGATTATAAATGTAACAGTGACTGACGGAACAGATGTTTCCAATACGGCAACTACTACTATTACGATTAATGCGGTTCCGATAATTACGGATACAAATGCAAATGTATCTGAAGAAGGCTTGCCAGGCGCAGTATCAGATACGACCGGTGATCCTATAGATACTACAAATTCAGCAACTGTTACAGGTACTATGTCTATAATTGATCCATCCGGTGTAGCTTCCGTAGCTGTGAGCGGATCTGCAGTCCACGTGACATCTGGCGGAGTGACTGTTACATGGAGCGGCAGTTTTGCAGGTGGAGTATATACACTTACCGGTATGGCTGGATCGACTACAGTAGCTACATTGACATTGAATACTGCGGGCGCTTATACCTTTACACTATTGCAGCCGCTTGACCATCCAATTCCGAATGTTGAAGATATATTGGCTCTAGGTTTCAGCGTCACGGCTACTGATGTATATGGTAATGTTAGTGTGGGCCCAGATACATTGACTATCAATGTAGAAGATGATATGCCGTTGGCTGCGGATCCAAAAACATTCATCATGGATACACAACCTGATACAGCCGAAGGTTCGCTTGTCGTCAGCTTTGGTGCTGATGGCGGATATGTATCTCAAATTACCATTGGTGGTAAAACCTATACTTATAATCCACAAACCGATAGTATCAACGAAAGCGGCAGTTCCTCGCTGGTACTAAACTCCAACTTTAATTCAGCTAGCGATGAATTGACTATCAACACAACACAAGGCGAAACTTTTGTAGTAGATATGCACACTGGCGAGTATAGCTATGCGGCCTTGGGAGTGGACACGCAAGTAGGGCCGGTTGTAAATGTCAACCAATCATCAAGCCTACTTGGGCTTGTAGATGCTGGCGCGCTTGGCTTAATAGGAATTGGAACCAATCAAGTGTTCACAGCTACAGATGCCAATAATGATATAAAACAAGTAGTGATTGAGGCTGATGCCCTAAGCGTAAGTTTGCTTGGTCATTATGAATTAGCTTGGTCCACTGCAATGGCAACAGAGTTTGGCCTAAGTGTCGTATATGCAGATGATTACAATCCACCTCTAGACATAACTGAGACTTTTTCTAGACTCACTATCACTTCATTAGACGGAGGCCCGATAGATAACGAGAGATTGAACGAATTTTTGGCAACTGTTTACGTGAATCAGATCGGCATCGTGCTTAGCGTGGCGCCTACACTTACAATTACGGCGACTGACTCACTTGGAAACAGCGCTACAGATTCACAAAGTGACTTACTTGGCCTAAGTCTACTTAATCCATCAACTGGTCCAGCTAATATTATTGAAGGAACAAATAGTATAAATGTCATAAGCGGTACTGCTGATGACGACCGTATCTACGGCTATGGTGGTAATGACACGCTTAGTGGTGGTCAAGGCAACGACCTACTGCGTGGTGGTGCTAATGACGATCATATCTATGGTGATGACGGTAATGATATCCTGATAGGCGGCAAAGGCAATGATACCTTGACAGGCGGTAGCGGCAATGATGTCTTTATGTGGGAAAAAGGCGACGGCGGCACTGCCGGTTCTCCTGCCACCGATATTATCACTGATTTCAACAAACAACCTGTTAGTGGTGGCGGTGACATCATATATCTCAGCGGTTTATTGATAGGAGAGCTTGCAAGAGGACATACCGTTGGCAACTTGACCAATTATCTGCATTTTGCAGTAGTAGGTAGTGACACAGTACTGTATATCAGCACTACAGGTGGATTCTCAGGAGGATACAGCTCCGGGGCCGTAGACCAGCAAATTACATTTACAGGAGTAAATCTAGTTGGAAGCTTTACTACTGATCAGGAGGTAATAGAACAGTTGCTTACAAATGGCAACCTGATCACTGATCAAGCAACCACAACTTCAGATCAAATAAACGGCGTTACGACATTTGGCGCAGTGATCACTGACAATGATGGTGATACGGCTTCCACTTCCGTCAGCTTTGATGCTAGTGCAACAAGTAGCAATGTAGCACCAATAGTACAGGCAAATACTACAGCCCTACTGGGTCTCGTAGGACTAAATGTGCTCGATATCATCAACCTAGATTCGCAGGCATTTACCGCAGCTGATGCTGATGGCAATCTGCGTTCGGTAGATGTGGAATTTGCATCAACACTCAACATTAACCTAGGTGATATGACACTAACAGCCTCCAGCGAGTTAGCGAAAGAATTGGGACTGACATTCACGGTAGTCAACACTGGTACATTGTTGGCACCGACATCAAAAATCACGATCACTGCAATCGATGGCCGCAATATCGATAATGAAGCGATAAACGAATTGCTTGCCACGGTTCACGTTCAATCCGATGTAAACCTACTTGGTTTAGTGCCTGGGTTGGATGTGAGCGTACTTGGTACTTTCAGTATCACGGCCACAGACAGCAGAGGTCTTACCGACTCTGCTAATGTCACAACTCTGGCGAATGCAGATGTGCTCAATGGTCTTTTAGGAGTTGGTGGCAACCCTAACATTATAGAAGGCACTTCAGCTAACGACACACTCGATAGCAGTGCGTCAACTTCAGATATGCGTATCTATGGCTATGAAGGCAATGATACTATTTATGGAGGTAGTGGCAACGACTTGATCCGTGGCGGCGCTGGTAATGATACTCTTAATGGTGGGGACGGTAATGATGTATTAATAGATGGCAATGGAGCTGATACCTTTGTTGGTGGAGCCGGTGATGATACAATTGTTATATCAGATACCTCGTCATTTGTTTCCATTAATGGAGGAACGGGCGTAGATGCTCTTTATCTCTCTGGTAGTGGCATGACGCTTAATCTAGCCGGAATTAGCGGTACTACAATGGTCAGTATTGAAAAAATCGATCTCACAGGTACTGGAGATAATCACTTGGTAGTGTCATATACCGATCTGCTTAATCTTAGCGAAAGCAGCGATATCCTTTATGTCACAGGCAATAGCGGAGATACAGTTACTCTCACAGCAGAAACCTTTATAGGTTCACAAACAGTTGGCGGGATTACATATGATACTTACAATATCGGCGGAACTAGCTCTCCTGACATTTGGGTACAACAAGGTGTCACGGTTCTATAAAACTTCTTTGAATACTTGACTCTTCTAGCTATTAGAGAAGAGTCAAGTATCAATACATAACGATAACAACATTCCGCTTTTATCACAAAATAGCACAAAAAATATATTATTTTAATCAATGCTTTTTCTTTCTGGCTAAAGACTACCTTGGTCTCAAAGATATTTATATTATTGACCTATTATCATTAATAAAATAATAATTATTTTTTAACAAAATTGTATTAGTTATTATATAATATTAGTAAGAAATTGGATTTATTTAAAGACAGAGAAGATAACACCTATAATTATAGGAGAAGGCATGGTAAAAGTAATTCAAATAATAACAAAAGGTGCCACCGAACAGATATCAACTGTCGCATCTGATGCCGGACAAACGGGCAATATTCTAATAATCAAAGCACAAAAAGGCATCAAATATGAATTGAGAGATGTCTCAACACACTTTGCTCCTAACCAATTATTGCTAGTGCGCAAAGGTAAGGATCTCTTGATAAGGATCGATACCAAAGAAGATGCATCAGATAAGGCTGCTTCTCCTGATATCGTTATCGAAAACTATTATGGTTATGGTGATTATTCTGGCAATCTAGTCGGAATGTCTGAAGATGGACAATACTATAACTATGCTCCGCAAGAAGGAACAAGTGATCTGTTTTCTGTGAATATGGACAATAGTGATACATCTTATCAGAGCTTGGGGTATTCTGACGTAACTACTGAAACAAATTGGCTGCCATATGTGCTTGCATTGGGAGCATTGATTGATATAATACATCAACATAATCATGATAATGGGTCAGCAACTCCTAATGCTCCGGATATGACAGCTGCCACCGATACTGGAGCAAGCCATACGGATAATTATACAGGAGACAATACTCCTGACTTCGCTATTTCTGCACCTGCAAATGGCGAAACACCTAAGCTTTATATAGATGGAGTACTTGTTGATTCTACGTTTGATCCGATCAATAATATCCTTACACCAGTAAATCCTATTCCTGATGGTCCGCATACTGTTACTATTACAGAAACTGACTCTAATGGCAATGAATCGCCGCAATCTCCTGAATTGGATATTGTTATTGATACCACACCACCGGCACTTACTGCAGAACTTGATCCGGCTTCAGACAGCGGCATAGTAGGCGATGGTATCACTAATGATACTACTCCGACCATTAGCGGTACAGGTGAAGTTGGTGCAGCCATTAGTGTGGTTATTAATGGTCAAACACTTACTACAACAGTAGTGGGTGGGGTATGGTCAGTCACCCCGACAACGCCACTTGGTGACGGTTCTTATACTGCAGCTGTGACCGAAACCGATCTCGCGGGCAATACAACCACAGCCGATGTTCCTGTGACGATAGACACTACTCCACCTACAACTACTGTAGATATCGACAGCATAACTGTTGACAGCGGTACAATTGGTGATTTTAAAACCAATGATAATGACGGCTTGACCGTAGGTGCTATCCTTTCGGCTTCATTGGCTCCTGACGAGAAACTCCTCTACAGCAATGATAACGGTGCAACATGGATAGATATCACTAGCTCGGTTAGCGGAACGGTCGTCAGCTATGCAGATATAGCTTTAGTCAGCACCGCAACTGTAAAAATGAAAGTAGTTGATGCAGCAGGCAATGATGGAGCCGTAGATACTCAATTAATTATTATTGATGTTTTAGGACCGGCTACCACCATAAGCATCAACGGCATCACAAATGACAGCGGCACAGTCGGTGACTTCATCACCAATGATAATGACGGATTGATTATAGATGCTACCCTCTCAGCCGGTTTGGCAAGCGGTGAGAAACTCATGTACAGCACCAATGGCGGTGTAACTTGGACTGATATCAGCAGCTCGGTTGTTGGGACAGCAATCAGTTACGCAGATGCCTCTCTGACAAGTACTTCAATCGTGCAAATGAAAGTAGTTGACGCAGCAGATAACGATGGAGCTGTAGCTTCTCAGCTAGTTACTATTGATACAACAACACCAACTACTACTATAGATATCACCAGCATTGCAGATGACAGCGGAACTGTGGGTGATTTCATTACAAATGATCACAATGGCTTAATCATAAATGCTACCCTCTCAGCCCCATTGATCTATGGATCGACTGATGACGAAAAACTTTATTACAGCACTGATGGCGGTGCAACATGGATAGATATCACCAGTTCGGTTACCGGGGTAAATGTCAGCTACTTTGATGCTAGTTTAACAAGCACTAAAACTGTGGAGATGAAAGTAGTCTGTTTAGCAGGCAATGATGGTGCATTGAGCTCTCAGCTGGTCACCATTGATACCACTGCACCGACTACTACTGTAATCATTGATGGTATCATGGATGACAGCGGCACAGTTGGTGATTTTACGACTAATGACAATAACGGCATACTTGTGGATGGTCTGCTTTCGGATAACTTGGCTGAGGGTGAGAAGCTTTATTACAGCAATGATAACGGTGCAACATGGATCGATATCACTGCTGATTCTGTTACCGGAATAAATGTCAGCTACTTTGATGCGACTTTAACAAGCACTTCAACTGTAAAAATGAAAGTAGTTGACGCGGCAGGCAATGACGGAGTAGCGGATACAAAATTGATAACAATTGACACCACCCCTCCAACAACTACCGTGAACATCAACAGCATCAATGTAGACAGCGGAACTGTAGGCGATTTCATAACCAATGACAATGACGGATTAACCGTGGGCGCTACTCTTTCTACTTCATTGGTAAGTGGCGAGAAACTTTATTATAGCACCGATGGAGTCACATGGATAGATATTACCGGTTCAGTTACAGGAACAACTGTCAGCTATACTGATCTGACTTTGACCACCACCAAAACCGTACAAATGAAAGTAGTCGACGCAGCAGATAATAGCGGAGCAGTAGATAGCCAGTTGGTTACGATCGATATCATAGCGCCAACCACCACTGTGGATATTAATAACATTACAGTGGATAGCGGAGTAGCCGGTGATTTCATCACCAATGACAATGACGGCTTGACTATAGGCGCTACCCTCTCAGCCGGTTTGGCAAGTGGTGAGAAACTCATGTATAGAACCAACGAAGGCACATGGATAGACATCAGCAGTTCTGTGACTGGGACAGCTGTCAGCTACGCTGACGCTAGTTTAACTGCCACTGATATAGTGCAAATGAAAGTAGTCGACGCAGCAGGTAATGATGGGGTGGTAGATGCTCAATTGGTCACTATTGATACCACTGCGCCGACTACTACTGTAATTATCGATGGTATCACGGATGATAGCGGTACATATGGTGATTTCACTACCAATGACAACAACGGCTTGCTTGTGGATGGTACCCTTTCAGACAATTTGGCAAGTGATGAAAGACTTTATTATAGTACTGATGGAATCACATGGATAGATATAACCAGCTCAGTTAGCGGAATAAATGTCAGCTACTTTGATGCGACTTTGACCACTACTAAAACAGTTCAAATGAAAGTAATCGACGCGGCAGATAACAGCGGCGCAGTAGCTAGCCAATTAATAACCATTGATACCGCTCCGCCTACAACTACCGTGAACATTAATAGTATCACAGTAGACAGCGGCACGGTCGGTGATTTCACAACCAATGACAATGACGGATTAACCGTGGGTGCTACTCTTTCTACTTCATTGGCAAGTGGTGAGAAACTCCTCTATAGCACTGATGGAGTCACATGGATAGATATCACTAGCTCAGTCTCTGGAACAACTGTCAGCTACGCTGATCCATTGCTCACGAGCACTACAACTGTGCAAATGAAAGTAGTCGACGCGGCAGGCAATGACGGTCCAGTGGATAGTCAATTGGTTACAATTACTGTCACAGGTCCTGCGACCACTATAGATATCGACAGCATAACTGACGACAGCGGCACAGTCGGTGATTTCATCACCAATGACAATAACGGATTAACTGTTGGCGCTACCCTATCAGCTGGTTTGGCAAGCGGTGAAAAACTTTATTACAGCACTGATGGCGGTGCAACATGGATAGACATCACTAGCTCGGTTGTTGGGACAGCTGTCAGCTACGCTGATGCCTCTCTGACAAGTACTTCGATCGTGCAAATGAAAGTAGTAGATGCTGCAGGTAATGATGGGGTGGTAGATGCTCAGCTGGTCACTATTGATACCACAGCACCGACTACTACTGTAGATATCAACTACATTGCTGACGACAGTGGAGTAGTCGGTGATTTTATAACAAATGACAATAACGGATTAACTGTTGGTGCTACACTTTCGACTTCATTGGTAAGTGGCGAGAAACTTTATTACAGCAATGATAACGGTGCGACATGGATCGATATCACTAGCTCAGCTACTGTAACGACAGTGAACTACTTTGATGCAAGCCTAACTAGCACTTCAACTGTAAAAATGAAAGTAGTTGACGCAGCAGATAACGATGGGGCTGTAGATACTCAACTGATAACGATCGATACCACTCCTCCGACAACTACTGTGAACATCAACAGCATCAATGCAGACAGTGGCACTGTAGGTGATTTCATCACTAGTGACAATGACGGATTAACCGTGGGTGCTACTCTTTCTGCTTCATTGGTAAGCGGAGAGAAACTTTATTATAGCACTGATGGAGTCACATGGATAGATATCACCGGTTCGGTCAGCGGAACAACTGTCAGCTATACTGATCTGACTTTGACCACCACTAAAACCGTGCAAATGAAAGTAGTCGACGCAGCAGATAATAGCGGAGCAGTAGATAGCCAGTTGGTTACGATCGATATCATAGCGCCAACCACCACTGTGGATATTAATAACATTACCGTGGATAGTGGAGTAGTTGGTGATTTTACGACTAATGACAATAATGGCTTAACTGTAGGAGCTACCCTATCAGCTGGTTTGGCAAGCGGTGAAAAACTTTATTACAGCACTGATGGCGGTGCAACATGGATAGACATCACTAGCTCGGTTGTTGGGACAGCTGTCAGCTACGCTGATGCCTCTCTGACAAGTACTTCGATCGTGCAAATGAAAGTAGTAGATGCTGCAGGTAATGATGGGGTGGTAGATGCTCAGCTGGTCACTATTGATACCACAGCACCGACTACTACTGTAGATATCAACTACATTGCTGACGACAGTGGAGTAGTCGGTGATTTTATAACAAATGACAATAACGGATTAACTGTTGGTGCTACACTTTCGACTTCATTGGTAAGTGGCGAGAAACTTTATTACAGCAATGATAACGGCGCAACATGGATCGATATCACTAGCTCGGCTACCGTAACGACCGTGAACTACTTTGATGCGACTTTAACCAGTACTTCAACTGTAAAAATGAAAGTAGTTGACTCAGCAGATAACGACGGCACAGTGGATACTCAATTGATAACAATTGATACCACTCCTCCTACAACTACTGTAAACATTACAAGCATCAATGTAGACAGCGGAACCGTGGGTGATTTCATAACTAACGACAATAACGGTTGACCGTGGGTGCTACGCTCTCGACTGGTTTGGCAAGCGGCGAGAAACTTCTCTACAGCACTGATGGAGTCACATGGATAGACATTACCGGTTCAGTCAGCGGAACAGCTGTCAGCTACTTTGATCTAACTTTAACTACCACTAAAACCGTGCAAATGAAAGTAGTCGATGTGGCAGATAATAGCGGGGCGGTTGAGAGTCAGTTGGTTACGATCACTAATAATTACCCTGTAGCTGTTAATGATTCAAATAGTACCAATGAGGACACAACCTTAACAGTTCTCGATGGGGCAGCTGGTGATCTATTGAATAATGATACAGATGTAGATGGTGATCCGCTAACTATAACTCAATTTGTAGTAGGTGGTGTAACTTATTTAGCAGGCGCTACCGCTCATTTAACAGAAGGTGATCTAACCATAAATACAAATGGAAGTTATACATTTGTTCCTGCACCTAACTTTAACGGTACGGTGCCAACGGCTACTTATACAGTAAGCGATGGTAATGGTGGAACAGATACTGCTCAATTAGTTATTACAGTAACTCCGGTGGACGACGCTGTTACCATTGTAGTTGCTGATGAAAATGGCGTCACCAGTGGAGATATCACTGTCTATGAAAAGGCTCTTGTGATCGGTTCTGATTCGGCATCGCCAACAGAGACCACAACGGGTATTTTTACAGTGACCGCACTGGATGGACTGGATCATATTACTGTTGGTGGTACTAATGTGAATCTTGTAAGTTTGGAAAACTCTGACACAACTCCAGTTGTCATCAGCGTGACTAACGGCACGCTTACTATTACTAACTATGATAGTGCCACTGGGGTCGTTAGTTATAGCTATACACTCACATCTCCAGATACAACTACTCCGCATGCAAATAATGGAGCCAATACGACGACGCAAAATATCAGTTTGAGCGCTACGGATGCGGACGGAGATGTCGCAACCGGTGTTGTCACAGTAGGGATAGTAGACGATGTCCCGCATGCACCGACACATAACCTCACGGTAGATGTAGCGCCTATAGATACCAATTTGTTGATCACTATAGATTTATCAAACAGCATGAATGATCCATCTGGAGTCGCTGGATTAACTCGTTTGGAACTGGAAAAGATCGCTATTTTGGATATGATCTCGCAATATGATGCATTGGGTGATGTCATGGTACAAGTCGTTACTTTCAACGGCACAGCAACTGTCCACGGAACAACCTGGATGACCGTAGCTGATGCGAAAGCAGCTATACTTGGGCTAAGTGCTAGCGGCTATACTGACTATGATGCTGCATTGGCGGGGGCAGAAGATGGTTTTGATAATCCAGGCAAACTTACCGATGGACAAAATATATCATATTTCTTTTCTGACGGTGATCCTACTGAGGGTAATGGAAGTATTGGGATCGTCGGTGCTGAAGTAACTGCATGGACTAATTTCTTAACTGCTAATCATATCAAATCATATGCCATCGGGCTAGGCACTAGCGCGACGGGTACGAATCTTGATCCTATCGCTTATAATGGCATCAACAGTACTGAGATGAATGCCACAATAGTGACTGATCTCTCTACGCTGGCGTCCACCCTGTCATCTACTGTGCCGACACCTGTTCCTGGCAATCTGTCTGGCGACTCATATGTCATACATAATTTTGGTGCCGATGGTGGTTATATCTCAAATGTTACTTTTGATGGCATTTCTTATGCTTATGATGGCAATGTAACTATAACTACAACTGGTACTGGCTACACTTTTAATACATCAACACACGTGTTTACCCAAATTACTGCCAATGGTGCAACTATTGAGCTTGACATGGATGATGGTACATTTGATTATATTCCTCCAGCTATTGTTACGGCAGCATATGATGATCATTTTGACTATTCTATTACCGACCATGATGGAGATATCAGTAGTAGCACTGCCGATATCCACGTGAATCCAAATGTGACATCAACAAACTCAACAATAAATGGAACATCCGGCGATGATATGTTAGTCGGTGGGGCAGGCAATGATACTATCAATGGTCTTGGCGGCAATGATATCTTGAGTGGTGCTGGAGGCAATGATATCATCACAGGCGGAGCTGGTGATGATAATTTATTAGGTGGAGCCGGCAATGACACATTGAGCGGTGATGCAGGAAATGATTATCTCTATGGTGATATCGGTAATGATATATTAATTAGTGAGCTAAATACAGGTACAGGTAATGGTACAGCAGTTGCCGGAGATACAAATCTTGGCAGTGTAGATGGCGGCGCCGGTTTTGATACATTTAGGATGAGCGGGGATGGCACTAATATCAATTTTAATGCATGGAGCGGTACCAATAGTGTTTTGAAAAATATCGAAGTAATTGATCTCGGCGCAAATGGTACAAGCGACAACCATAACTTGACCAATATCGCATTGGCAGATGTCGTCAATATGACTGATAGCGATCATGATCTCTGGATCTTGGGAGATGCTGCAGATAATGTCTCTTTCGCAGGTACAGGTTGGACCAATGCAGGAACGGTTACTGAAACCGTAAATGGTGCGAGCCATACCTTCATTGAATATACTAACAGCAATGATGCCACAGTTATGGTAAAAGTAGAATCAGTTATATAATGTATAGATTTTTTTATGTTTATTTCCTCTAGAAAAAGTTTACGCTCATCATTTCACTCATAACTTTTTTATTTTTCTGGAGGGGGTTGCCCTGACACTTAGTAATACCAGCGATGTACTATATGTCACAGGAAATGGCGGCGATACAGTTACTCTCACTGGAGAAGTGTTTATTGGCTCACAGACAGTGGATGGAATCATATACAACGCCTATAATATCGGCGGAACTAGCTCTCCTGATGTTTGGGTGCAAGAAGAGGTCAGAGTCATATAAAATCTCTTTAAGTAGTTGACTCCTACAATTATCGGGGTTAACTATTATCACTCATCTATTAATAATTTTTAATTAATTTATATTATTAAAAACAATTGTATTAAATTATTATATAATATAAAATAGGTTTCGGTTGTCGTATATTTTTTATTCGATATGACACCAAAAAATCTACTATTTTAATCAACACTTTATTACAACCAAAATTGATTGATGATAATTTTTTATGCATAATATAAAGTATTTTTTCAACTTAATGGATAATAGTATAATACAAAAGGGACTTTAAAATAAATTTTCGGAGTAAAAAAATGTACTCAAACAATAGCCATTTTATAGTTATATGGGGGGGACAAAATAGAAAAAGCAATTCAATTGATCACAAAAGGCAATACTAAACAGATATCAACTATAACGGCAGGTACAGGCAATGCACTGATCATCAAGGCACAAGCAAGTGTAAACTACGAACTGAGAGATGCTACTACAAAATTTGCGCCACAACACCTATCTATAG
This sequence comes from Sulfurovaceae bacterium, assembly GCA_028715055.1. Lineage (GTDB taxonomy): Bacteria > Campylobacterota > Campylobacteria > Campylobacterales > Sulfurovaceae > BN30871. The sequence goes on along the minus strand of JAQTLE010000001.1, from coordinate 465,021 downwards.
TACGTAAAGGAAGAGATCTCTGGATTCGAATAAAAGACGAAGAAAAATCTCTAGATACGACTAATTCTCCGGATATCATTGTTGAAGATTACTACAATTATTCAACGATTAATTTAGTTGGATTATCTAAAGATGGACAATATTTTAACTATACTACACCAAAAGGCATTAGTGACCTATTTGCTATACATATGGATGAAGGTCAATTTTCATATTATAGCCCAGGGAATATATTGGGTATAGCGAGTGTAGGTGCGCTCATATCATTGATAGATGTATCACAAAAAGCGAAACCAAACAACGGTGCAGAGAATATAATGTCGATTGGGTCATTCGAAAATATGATGACTGTGATGATATATATGCTTAACAAGCGTATGCAAAATTCGGACGATCCATTTGATAATGTGGCAAACACAATGGGATCTATGATGTAATCATTTATGGATGGCTTAACCGGCAACACGTCAGAAGCCTCTATTGGGGAATTTGCTCTGGCGATGGGAGAAACTATACGCCAGTTTATGATAGGACTCACTGGAAGTGATGAGAATTTTGCGCAGACACTTGGTGATATAATGGGTTCGATGGTCGGTAGCATGATGTCTAAGATGACGGGTGATACTAAAATACCTTTACAAAGTTTCATGACCATAATGAACGACACGATGAGTCGTTTCATGAATGACATGAGCACGAACATAAATAGTATTATAAGTCCGATAATAGATATGATGAATACAATGTTAACATCAATAGATGGGAATATAGAGACGATCGAAGCCATATTTGATACAACCAATGAAACGGTGCAAAGCATGATCGAGATGAGTCCGGAGTATATGATGACAATACTTCGTCTCTCGGATGACATCGGATCGATGGCAGATAGGATCGGTGAAATAGCGGATAGGATTGTCCAGACTCAAACCATCCAGAGTCCAAACTTCCTCTCTACTCAGGAAAATGTCCTTAAATTGATCGAGATACTCCTAAATCAACCAGAATCGATCCAAAGCATAACCGGATTTGATGTGCTGGTGTGGGACATTACTTCTGCTCTAGATATGCTACAAAGCGTAAGCAATGCATATAACGTTTTTCCGGATGATCTCTATGTTCAAGATGCCAGTGGAACATTTAGCATAGTATCTGAAATAACAGAACCATTTATGTCAATGATAGAGTCATTGCCCAATATGGTTCAAACTATAATTAATTCGATGTCTACTGCAATGACATCTACGGAATCATTCAGTGAAATAATGAATACCTTTACTTCTGAAATCCTCGCCGAAGGCAATATGTTTGATAATATGGCAAACACAATGGGATCTATGATGTATTCGTTCATGGATGGCTTAACCGGCAACACGTCAGAAGCCTCTATTGGGGAATTTGCTCTGGCGATGGGAGAAACTATACGCCAGTTTATGATAGGACTCACTGGAAGTGATGAGAATTTTGCGCAGACACTTGGTGATATAATGGGTTCGATGGTCGGTAGCATGATGTCTAAGATGACGGGTGATACTAAAATACCTTTACAAAGTTTCATGACCATAATGAACGACACGATGAGTCGTTTCATGAATGACATGAGCACGAACATAAATAGTATTATAAGTCCGATAATAGATATGATGAATACAATGTTAACATCAATAGATGGGAATATAGAGACGATCGAAGCCATATTTGATACAACCAATGAAACGGTGCAAAGCATGATCGAGATGAGTCCGGAGTATATGATGACAATACTTCGTCTCTCGGATGACATCGGATCGATGGCAGATAGGATCGGTGAAATAGCGGATAGGATTGTCCAGACTCAAACCATCCAGAGTCCAAACTTCCTCTCTACTCAGGAAAATGTCCTTAAATTGATCGAGATACTCCTAAATCAACCAGAATCGATCCAAAGCATAACCGGATTTGATGTGCTGGTGTGGGACATTACTTCTGCTCTAGATATGCTACAAAGCGTAAGCAATGCATATAACGTTTTTCCGGATGATCTCTATGTTCAAGATGCCAGTGGAATGCTGGACATAATAAAGGAGAGTGATCTAATACTGGAGGGTGGATCTGCAGTTAATATTTCTAATTTTCTTAATGATCAGTCAATTATCGTCGGATATACGATTCCAAATTCATCCTTGATGAGCGTTTCAGATCTGTTAACGTTGATGACTTCCATCCAATCGCAAACATATTCTCTCCAAGATCTACCAATGATCCCAACCCAAAACGGCATAGTCTCTATTGCCCAGATGAATGACATGATAAGTTTAATAATAGGAATGTTCATCGGTGTCCAATTTACCTCGATCGATGAGACAATTGATGCATCAACGACGTACGAAATAACAGAACCATTTATGTCAATGATGGAAACATTCATTGGCGAAATGAACATGGATGCTATGATGCCGATGATGAACTATGTAAGAGAAAATATGTTCAAAATGATATCTGATCCTGATATGATGGAGTCATTGCCAAATATGATTCAAACTATGATTAATTCGATGTCTACTGCAATGATATCTACGGAATCATTCGGTGAAATAATGGGAACCATAATGAATACCTTTACTTCTGAAATCCTCGCCGAAGGGAATATGTTTGACAATATGGCAAACACGATGGGATCTATGATGTACTCGTTCATGGATGGCATAACCGGCAACACGGCAGAAGCCTCTATCGGAGAATTTGCTCTGGCGATGGGAGAGACTATACGCCAGTTTATGCTAGGACTCACTGGAAGTGATGAGAACTTTGCACAGACACTTGGTAACATGATGGGTTCGATGGTCGGAGGCATGATGTCCGGAATAACTGGTGATAGTGTTACACCACTACAAAGTTTCACAAGCATCATGAGCGATATGATGAGCCGTTTCATGAATGATATGAGTGCAGACATGGCAAGTGTGATGGATCCAATAACTAGTCTGTTGGATACAATGATGACCACAATGGATGGAAACATGGAGACGATCGAAACTATGTTTGCTACAACCAATGAAACGATGCAAAGCATGATCGAGATGAGTCCGGAGTATATGATGACAATACTCCGTCTTTCTAATGATATTGGATTAATGGCAGATAGGATCGGTGAAATGGCGGACAGGATCGTCGATACACAGGTGATCCAGAGCGAGAACTTCCTCTCTACGCAAGAAAATGCCCTTAGACTCATCGACATGATGATAGAAAATCAAACAAACCTCACTGATCAGATAGGGATTGAGGCATTCTACGAAATTATAGATAATCTTAACAAGATAAATTCTGTGATATCGTCATTGATCTTTTCAAATTTTTCAGCTGAGTCGATCCTGCCTAGCCAACTTTATCTGCAAACGCCAAGCGGTGAATTGATCGCCATTAACGAAAGTGACCTCTTGAATACAGATGTGTCAGCTGACATTTCTGAGTTTTTGAATGGCGATCAGCTATTGGTAGGTTTTACGCTCCCTAATGCCTCATCAATGACGCTAAATGAATTGATGAAGTATGTAATGTTTATCCAAAACGGTGGATTTGCTATGAGTCAGTTGCCGATGTTTGGCCTCTCAGCGCAAGATGCATCGATCATTGACATGAACAGTATAATGAACTCGATAATAGGGATGTTCATAGCTACTTGGTTCACTTCGACCGAATCCATTAATACCTCTGGGACAGATTCGTTTACGACTATAATTGAAAGCTTTATGGGCGATATGGGGAATATGACGATAGATCAATTCTACTCTTTGATGAACCAGACAATAACAGCTATATCTGAAAGCACTATGATCGATTCTATGATGCAGATGAACGATGCGACGATGGAAATGACGACGGATTTGTTAAGTTCGATATCGCCAAGCTCGTTCAACGCAATGGCGAGTACGATGATGCAAGGTTTTGATAACACAATTTCATTCGCGGATATGTCAATAGATGCGATGGGTTATACAATGGGATCGATAATATTCTCGTTCATGAAAGGGTTGAGGGAAAATGAAGAAGAGCTGACTGACTACGAGCTAGCTAGAATGATGGGGGATATAAGCCTACAGTTTATGTCAGAAGTCACTGGAAGCACAGATGAATCCGCTACAGCAATGGGAGAAATGATGGGCTCCATGATGGGTGCCTTTTTGGCATCTATTACGAGTGATTCGCAAGATCCTCTAGGTACATTTATAGATAACATGATGATGTCCCAATTTATAAACGATTTTACCGACAGTGCACCGTGGATGATGAAATCAATAACCAATATAATGAACACAATGCTCATAACCATTCAAGGGAACACGGATCATATCATCTCTATGCTCGAGATTCTCAATGATTCGTCGCAAGATATGATTCAGATGAGCCCGACATATATGGCTACCATCTTGCGCCTATCGGAGGATATTGGTCTAATGGCTGACAGGATTGGAGAGATGGCTGACAGGATCGTTCAAACAGAGGTGATCCAGAGTCCCAATTTCCTTGAAACGCAGAAAAATGTTATGGAGTTGATCACAATGCTCACGACGGGCTCATTTGAGTTTGAGCCGACTACGAGTGAAATGTTAAAGATTATGCTGGAAAATCTCACAAAATTTCAAAACATAATGAATAATATTTCTATTGCAGCCGACAACATAAATAACACAATTGTCCCAAGCGACTTGTATCTAATAAATGATCTGGAGGAATTGATCCAGATCAGCAAAACAGATCTCGTAAATACCGCCGGCAGTACCGATATTTTCTCGTTTTTAAATCAGACAAATTTGCTGGTAGGATACACGATTCCTTTTGGCTCTTCGATGACTCTTGCTGATCTATCTAGTATGGCACAAATGATTGAGAGAAGCGGATTTAGCCTGGAGCAGCTGCCAATGTTCACAAATGCAACATCGATTATGGACATTAACACTTTTATAGATAGTATGTTTACTACCGATCCACTCAATATGATAGATTTGCCGATCGATCAGTTCAACCAGATAATTCGGAACATCCAATCCCATATCGGTTTTGGTGTATCGCCAATGGATATTATAGGACAAATCGTAGGATCGATGATAAATGCTTTTATGAGCAACATGATCAAAACAGATACGACGCAAACATCGTTGGAATTTAATGAGCTAATGGGAAATATGGTACGTGAGTTTATGATCGGCATGACCGGATCGCAAGAGGCGCCCGCCGTGGCGATGGGAGAAATGATTGGCTCTATGATGGGTTCGTTCATGGCTTCTATTACTGGAGATAAACTAACCCCGATGAGTAGTATCACCCAAACAATAATTGAAAGTTTCATCCACCTTGCTGACACTGCGTCACAAAATATACTTACTGCTATGGATCCAACAATTGAACTGATAGAGATGTTTGTAAACGACATGAACACCTATATGGATCTATTTATTTTGATGTTACAAAACTCCGATATGACTATTGATGCTATGATAGATCAGACTCCTTCATATCTGAACACAATGCTCAGACTTTCCAATGACATCGGTCTGATGGCAGATCGGATCAACGAAATGGCCGGTAGGATTGTCGACACACAAACGATCATGAGCGCGAACTTCCTTGCAACCCAACAAAATGCTATGTCGTTAATAAGCCTGCTCACTGAAAATTCTGAAGCGATCCAAGACAAGATGGGGAGCGAATCATTTATCACAATGATGTCGTCTTTATCAGATGCTATAATGACGCTTGATACTATAGCGGCCTCCTCTATTTCACAAGATTACAAAAGTGCACTATATTTGCAGAATGCTAATGGTGAGATCATCCGGCTCAGCTCAGAGCAATTGCTTTTGGATGATACCCTCTTTTTTGACACCACATCGATGCTAGATGACTCGACGCTGCTGATTGGATATACAATCCCTACGTCATCGATTATGGGTATGGATGGATGGATGGATGTTACAAAAATTCCATATGGAATTACAAATATCACCACTTTGCCTATCTTAGACACTAATATAAACCTAGATATGAATGACATATTCCGCTCAATAATGAACATGATGATAGGTAATGCCATAGGGATTCCAATGGAGCAAAGTATAAGCGCTCCATTTTTATCAATAATGGAAAGTTTCAGTAGCGGCATGGGGCTGTCGATAAATGAATTTGAAACGATGCTTGACTCAATTACGGAAACGACAATAGTCAACGACATGGTCGCATCAATTGTGGACATTGCCCAAGAAGTGATAACGCTTACACATATGGATAATTTTTTTGCGCCCGAAGTAATAGTTGATATGATTATGAATACGTTTATGGCCGAAGGTACACCTATAGCCATGATGGCAGAGATGATGGGTTCCATGATGAACTCTATTATCGGTGAAACAACCAATTTTGGAGTCAATGCTACGCCGATTCAGATGGCATACAGTATGGGAGAGATTATGAGATCGTTTATGGTAGGCTTGACAGGAGATCAAGAAAATTTGGCAATAGCGACCGGAGAGATGATAGGCTCTATGATGGAAGCATTTATGGATACTGTGACTGGCGAAGGAGAAGATTTTTCTACCATAATACACTCGCTAACGGATCAGATGGCCACAGAGATCACGACAAATATGAGCGCGATTATTGCTCCGATGAATGATCTTTTCCTAATATTAAGCAAAGAGATGGATCAGACTATTATACAGATGCAATCAATGATGTCGACTCAGAATAATATCATGCAATCCATTTTGAACCAGTCTGATGCTTTTGTCGCCGACATGAGAGAATTTTCTGAAGATATCATTAACATGTCTTTCAAAGTAGATGATATGATACAAAAAATTGATCAGACTATTGAGCTACAGACTAATAATTTTATCGCGACTCAAAATAATCTAAACACATTAATCGATTCTTTAATCCAATTATATAAAAGCTCTTCAATTGAATTTATAAAAATCGACATGGTAGAGGTATTAAATAATTTGCTAATAGCGCAAAGTACCCTGGAGACTGGACTAGCCAATATGGGTATGGTTGCAGAATATGAAACTATGCCAGGTCTTTTGAAAGGCACATTAGAAGATGATATAAAAGAGGGGTCAAGTGCTGACGATTACATTTTTGGTTTTAAAGGAAACGATACATTATTTGGCGTGGTTGGTGATGATATTCTGGATGGAGATGTTGGCACTGATACTCTACATGGTGGCGACGGAAATGATATACTAAATGGTGGTGATGGTATCGATTTGCTTTACGGAGATACTGGTGATGATCAAATAGTTTATGACGCATCAGATTCTATCATTGACGGAGGAGCAGGCACAGATACCCTTTATATCATCGGCAGCGGTGTGATTCTTGATCTAACAACCATTGCAGATAGCAAAATAATAGGGATCGAAAAAATAGATCTTACGGGCAGCGGAAACAATACTTTTATATTAAATTATAGTAATCTATTGGCACTAAAAAATGATGGTGACATACTTTTTATAACAGGAGATAGTAACGATACAATCATACTCTCAGAAAAGGTATTCGTAGATTCTCAAACAATAGATGGTGTCATATTCAATACTTACAATATCGGCGGCACAAGTGCTCCAGATATTTGGGTACAACAAGGTGTCACGGTTCTATAGAATCTCTTTGGGTTGACTTCTACTTATATAATTAGAGTCAACCGCCATCTTTATATTAATAATACCCTACACTTATCATATACTTTTAGTTTCAAATTAACAAAAAATAATATATCTAAAATAGATATAATAAACAAACTTTTTTTATGAATATAAGCAATAACTATCAAATTAATATTAATTTTTCTTATTTTTACTTAAAATGATATCTTTTTTAAACAAAAAACTATAAACTTTATATAAGCAAATCTTTAAATAGATAGCTATAAATATTCATTATGTTTGATATAAGGAGGGATTATGAAACTTGGTTTTTTGGTAGATCTCAACATGTGCATGGGATGCAAAGGTTGTGAGATCGCCTGTAAAGTCGAAAATGAGGTGCCAATAGGTTCGTGGCGTTTGCGTGTTAAGTATGTTGATATTGGAACTTTCCCTGAAACTTCGAGAAGTTTTACGCCTCTACGATGCAATCATTGCGAAAATGCTCCTTGCGTACGCATTTGCCCGGTCTCTGCGCTGCATTATTTGGATAATGGCATCGTAAATATCGATAATTCTAGATGTATTGGCTGTGCCGGGTGTATGATGGCATGTCCTTATGGTGCTATTTATATGGATCCTGAAACAAACACAGCGGATAAATGTACATATTGTGCACACAGAGTCGAAAGCGGCATGATGCCGGCATGCGTAGTAGCTTGTCCAGTGGAGGCAAATATTTTCGGCGATATAGAAGATGAGACTAGTCATATATCAAGATATATCATGGAGCATCAAGGAGGTGTGCAAGTTCGCAAGCCAGAGAAACATACTGAGCCTAAACACTTTTATGTAGGCGGTGGCAATCAAACACTAAATCCTCTCGCTCAACAAAGACTTGAGGGTTATGGTCTCTTCAATAATGTTACACACTTAGACAAGATAGGGAATCCGAACCACACTTTGCTAGACCGTTTTATAGATCCAATTCTTGGTCATGAGGCACTGGACAATACAGGTTTTGCTAGCATGCAAGCCAATCGAGATAACAATACAAAAGGAGGTCACCAATGATAGAAAGCACTATAAATGCAACGCAAGCGATCGTAACGCTAGATGTGCCATTACCGGGAATTATATGGGGCTGGATGATTACTCTAAATATGTGGGCGAAAAGCATAGGTACCGGCGTGATATTTGTGGGTTCATATCTATTTTATCATTACAAAAAAGAAGATATACCAGGTCTCAGATGGATAATGCCTACAGTTTCATTTGTAGCACTTAACGTATTTTTACTTTTCACGCTTCTTGACCTACATCAGCCACTAAGAATGTTAAATATATTTTTGCATCCGCATTTCACTTCTGCAATAACAGTAGGAGCTTGGATGGCAACAATATTTACAGCTCTCATGACACTCTTGGCTGCAATTGGTATTTTTGATGAGTTTCCAGGGGTTATGAAACATAATGCTATGGGTCACATTGTACGAGAAAACAGTGGACTATATGAAAAATTGCTGCCTTTTGTGATATTTCTTGCAATCCCGGTTACACTATATACTGCTATCATCATGGCAGAAGCTGTCGCTAGAGAATTATGGCAAACACCTGCTGAAATAGCACAAATGCTTTTGGCATCTATAATAGCAGGAAGTGCGACTCTTATTTTGTTTGCTTCTAATTGGAACAAAGAAGTCAAAAAAAGTTTAGCCATGATATTACTTGTAGCAGTAGGTATTAGCTTCGCGCTATATATGGGTGAATATTTCTTTTCATTCAAATCATCTGAAGCAGAAGCTACTTTAGCTTTCATTCAAATGGGAGGCTCATATAGTATAGAATTTTGGTTTGCGATGATCATAGGATTTGTTGTGCCTTTTTTCTTACTAATAAATGTAATTAAAGAGGATAACTATACTATCATGAGAATTGTAGGCATATTTGCACTAATCGGGCTATATTGTGCTAAAGATGTATGGCTAAAAATCCCACAAATGTTACCGCTAAGCTAAGGAAAATAAAAATGGTAAAAAAAATGAATCAAACAACAACAAGCTTTTTTGATAGCAGACGAACCTTCTTGAAAGGAAGTGCTTATAGCATAGCCGCCGTGGGCCTGGCCAAAGGTGTTTTTATTACTATTATTGATACCCCTGCAATGGCAGAAACAAAGTTCACATCGACTCCAAAAGCACTCTCTTTTTATCCACCTCTTAGTCAGTGGGATAGTTTCACAGAACTAGATGGTACGGATTGGAAAAGAGGCGGGATCGGCAGAAATGGTATAGCATCAGAAGGAAATCCAGACGGTATAAAAGCTACTGAATATATGCTAGTTCCAGCCATCTGCTCTAATTGTGAAGCGGCATGTGGAATTACTGGGTGGGTAGATATCGGAACTTATAAAAAGACTAAAGACCCAAGAGACTTAAAAGTGCGTAAATACATGGGCAATCCATTGCACCCGGCAAGTAGAGGAAGAAACTGTGCAAAAGCATATGCAATAAAATCTCAAATGTATGATCCAGATCGTATCCCATTCCCTCTCAAAAGAGCTCCTGGTTCAAAAAGGGGCGAAGGTAAATGGGTGCGAACCACTTGGGATGAAGCGATGCAAACTATCGGCAAAAAAATGCACGATACGCTACAAAGCGGCGATGAAATGTCTAAAAAGGCTATCATGTACCACGTAGGACGTCCAAATGAAAGTGGTTTTGGACATAGGGTTCTTTATACCATGGGTGTAGATGGCCATAATTCACATAGTAATGTATGTAGTGCCGGCACTAGACAAGGACTGACGCAATGGACTGGGGATGATAGACCGAGTCCTGATTGGGCAAATAGCAAGCTTATATTTTTGCAATCTTCCCATGCTGCTGATGCTGGACACTTTTTTCAACAACATGCAGGTTTTATTGCAGATGCCAGACGTAAAGGAGCCAAGCTTGTAGTCATGGATCCACGGATGTCAAACTCAGCCGGTATGGCTGATCTTTGGGTACCTATTTGGCCGGGTACGGAAGCGGCACTTTATCTCTATCTAGTAAATCGTATAGTCAATGAAAAAGACCCGAAAAGCGGCAAAGATTACATTGATCATGATTTTATGAAAACATGGGTCAACTGGGATGTTTTACTCAAAGACAAAGAATATCTTAATTTCATAGTATCACAAGGATATATATCAAAACTTCCGGCAGGTGAAAGCTATGAAGATTTTGTCAAACTATTGCAAGAAATGTATGCTCCTTATACGCTTGATTTTGCAGCCACTGAATGTAGAGTGGATTCAAAGACGTTAGAGAAACTATTTGACATGTTCATAGAAGGCGGAGACAAAGTCACTACATATTTCTGGAGAGCCGGAACTATAGGCAACCGTGGCGGCTGGATGAATGTAAGAGCCGGGGTTTTAGCTTTAGCGCTTAGAGGATGTATGACTGGTGATGTAGGCAATAATGGATTTTATGGTTTCCATGAAATTTTTGTAAACGCCAAGGGAGACGCGGCAACAGAAGCTGGGAAAAAACCTGGTAAAGTCGATGCATGGAATGAACTTTTGTTCCCGCCGGACTTCCCTCTAGCGACAAATGAACCGAGCTTTTTGTTGCCTCATTTGCTAGATGATGAAAAATGGCAGGATGATTGGAGCAAAAAAGGTATCAATGTACCTAAAAAGCTTGCTGTTTATATACCTAGAATGTACAATCCAGTATGGATCAACCCAGATGGCTTCAGATGGATCGATGTACTCAAAAGAGAAGATAAAATAGAACTTTTATTAAATCTATCTCCAACATGGTCAGAGACCAACTGGTATTGCGATTATATCCTTCCTACCGGTCTAGCAGGCGAAAGACATGATGAGCATTCCGAATCAACAAAACCTGCAAGATGGCTGGCCTTTAGACAACCGGTTTTACGAGTAGCAATGGAAAAAATGGGTTGGAAACCAAAAGACCCAACTAGAGCAACACTTGAAGCTCATACAAAAGCCGGCCTTGGTGAAATATGGGAAGAGATAGAGTTTTGGGCTAATATAATGGTTTATCATGTTGATCCTGACGGAAGCTTAGGAGTCAAACAACACTGGGCATCAAAAGAAGACCCAAGCAGACCGGTAACGATCCCAGAATGGTATCAAGCTGTTTTTGATAATGTTCATCATCTCAAAGAAGCTGCATCAACAAATCCTAAGTATGCAAATAGTAAATATCCAAACTATGAGATGATGAGAGATATGGGTACTTGGCTTGAGCAAGATAATATATTCTGCCCTCATAAAAAAGAGCTGGAAAGCAAAGATGGTATCATAGAGTCTATGCACGTGAAATTTGATGCTAATACTATAAGTGTCGAGCCAAATGGAGTAGTAAAAGCTAAACTAGCCGATGGAGATGATGTCAAACCGATTGGGCTGAAAATGGGCGACAAGATCGTACAAGGTCTTAATACATCAAGCGGAAAATTTGAATTTTTCTCCAAATGGATGACGGAGTGGAAATGGCCGGAATATGCAATCCCGGTTTATCCTACCACTAAAGCCCAAAGAGAGAAAATGGTACATATTGTGAGTCAAATTCACCATGACCACATGGTAAATGATAATGATTTTGCACTAAATCCTATCTTTAGATATGCATATAATGTTCATACAAGATCTGTAAACTCTAAGCATCTTATGGAGATCTCACAAAATCATAATCCTATTTGGATAGCTACCAAAGATGCTGAACGTCTTGGCATCAAAAGAGGCGATGCCATCAAAGTAACTATTACTGATACAGTAAGCGGACTTGAAAGTGGTTACTTCGTAGCTATGGCAGTACCTACTGAGGCTATTTTGCCTGGTACCTTGGCATGTTCTCACCATTCAGGCAGATGGAAACTTCAAAATGCAATTGATATCCCTGGATTCAAAGAGAAACTTGGAGTAATGGGCGTGGGAGTTCCTCTTTATGATATGACAATGGATGGCAAAATCGGTACGCTCAAACCAAAACAAGGCATCAAAGAAGGTATGATGGAGAGGAAAGACTCTTGGCAATTTAAAGAGTTCAATAAGGACCTTGATAATATCTGGTGGGATGGATTAAGCGGCGCATGGCAAAATGCAGTTGCTCCTGCTCATCCGGACCCAATCGCATGTAATCATGCTTGGCATCAAAAAGTTTCCATAGAACCGGCTGGAGCTGGTCAAAAAATTGGTGATATTTATGTCAATTATGACAATAATTTCAAAGTTTATCAAGCGTGGAGAGATACATTGGCTAGACCACTTGATAGCAAAGATACTACTCGCAGACCAAAACAGCTCAAAAGACCTGTTTGGCCGCTTACTGACAATGCAAAGTCGGTAAAAATCACAGATCAGGCTTAATGATTGTTGTGCCTTAGGGCATAACAATTAATGATATAATTCCACAATCCAACAATCAATGAAAGACAAAAATGACAAAAGAAGAGATAGAAAACCGCACAGTACTATATAGTCTAATCTCAAGGCTTATGATATCCGAGGTGGATTGTGCATTTCTAAAAACAATAGAAAAAAATGAAGCCATTTTGGCACTTTTCCCAAACTACCAAAAATGGGAAAAGCGTTCAAAGCTATCTTGCGGTGAACTAATATCTACGCAATATGATGTTGATTTTACAAATCTATTTTTAATGCATCTAGTACCGTACGAGAGTTTTTATGCAAGAGAAGATCAGATGCTCGAAAGCGGTGGAGAAAATCCGGTAATGATCCTTTATAACGCTCTTGATTTTAAAGTAGAACTTGATAAAGCCAGAGTAATAGGTCCTGATCATATAGGTGTGGAGCTAGAGTTTATGTATATGCTTTGTACGGCGATCGGCAAAGCATTTGAAGCCAAAGATACCGAAGGTGTTCAGGAGTTGCTCAAGATCCAAAAGGGATTCATGAAAGATCATCTGCTTGTTTGGGCGCCAATGTTTCTAATAGCCATGAAAAAAGAATCACGAACGCCTCTTTATCATGATGGATCAGAATTGGCCCTTGAATTTCTACTGAGCGATTTTGAATATATAAACAATCAATTGAACTAGGTAAATCATGAGTTTAAATTTTGATATATCATCATGCATTAGAGCCAGCAGTGTTGCTTCTAACTGTCAAAAATGTATCGATATATGTCCTACCAAAACTATTGAGCTAACGGCAAATATGCCGTCCTTTACTCCAATGGATTGTATTGGATGTGGTGGATGTGTCGGTGTTTGTCCTACCGGATCTTTTACTCTTGGCGGATTCAATGCTACTCATTTCTCATTTGAATATTTTGAAAATCCTCAAATACTATCTTGCAAAAATAACATACCATGCTTAGCAGTTTTTGGCGCTCAAGAGCTTTTATCTCTTGCATTAGGAAGTCAAGAAAATTTGATTTTGGATATAGGACATTGCGAACAATGCGAAATAAAAGAAAAACTATATCATCAAATAATCACAAACATTGAAGAGGCGAACTTTGTTCTGTCTACATTTTCGCAAAAACGAATAAAAGCCCAAAATATTTCTATTGGTGAAATAAAAAATGATGAAAAAGAAGTAAGCAGAAGAGATTTTTTAAACAATTTCAAACCGGTAAATGCAATAAAGCAAAAAACTGAATTTGATGAACTTGTAAAAGCGGATGAATTAAAATCTTTTAAATTGAATAACGACGCCATAAATCAAATAAAGAACAAAAAAATTCCTGACAAAAGAAAGCTTTTTTTTGCACTCTTAAGACAAAGTTCAAAGCCGGATCAACATGAAACCATTCAAAGCGACGAAATTTCATTTGTATCGCAGAAATATATAGATGATAAATGCAACAATTGTCAGATTTGCTACCGTATTTGTCCAACAGAAGCTTTAAGCAGCAATGCTATTCTTTCTCAAATTCACTTTGATGCAATGCTTTGTCTTAAATGCAATCTGTGTCATGATGCTTGTGCCCAAAATGCCATACATATACAACCGGTTTTTGAAATAAAAGAATTTTTTGAACCCACACAAAGAGTATTAGCAAACTTTGTTATAAAAAGATGCGATGAGTGCGGCAATTCATTTACATACCTAGACGGAGATATTGTCTGTCCTAGATGTAGTACAGAAGAAGATGAAGCTATAATGCTGCATCAAACAGCAAGAAATAATTTAAAATAGGAGAATACTATATGCAATCACATGGATCATTAAAAGAGGTTTTTGATAATCTCAAATCAAAAGAAGACTTTTGCATATCAGGAAGCTGCGAAACCGAGAGCGATGAGAGTCTAATTGATTATCCGAGTTACACTGATGCTTTATACGCTATCATGATGGCCCCTGTTTCTAGCGGAGTTTATATTTCACGTTGGGACCTTAAAGAAATTGCAAGCAAAGCCGGCGAATCTATGGCAATACATCCTCGTAAACGTATGTTCGAATTGCTTATGAAATATGCCTCTGATGAGGAAACTATGATAAGGGTTCTTGATGCATTTGAATCACACATAGAAGAGAAAATTGCTATTTATGAAGAATTGGCTGATACGTTTCCAGCGAGCAAAGAAATATTTGAAGTTTATATATCCAAGGCAAATAAAATAATTGAAAGATTTCCAAGTATATTAAAAGAGTATTTTTAAAATTCTTATATTTATGCCGCTCAGGCATTTAATTTGCGTCTAGAAATTCTTCTTTTGTGTCTAGTGTACTTGGTTTGCTGATTTTTATCTATAGAAATTATACTGATATTGCCATCTACTTCCAAGATCGCTAATTTGACATCTGAGATCTTTTCTATACCATGCTCTCTAATGCTCTCTTTAAGCTCATCTGTTGTAATTTCTGCCTCTTTGATTGCTTTAGGATCTTTGATACCATCCTTAACTAAAACGATAGGTTCTGATTCTATAATATCTCTAAATATGTTACTTTTAAACATCAATTTTTTAATTAAAAAATTTGCTAAAAATAAGATAGTTGCAGCAAAAATCCCGCCCTGCAAAGATGTATTTGGCCCCACCATTGCATTTTGAACCGCATTACTAATGAGTAAAAGCAAAATTATATCACCTGCATTAAGTTGAGAGAGTTGGTTTTTGCCAAAAAATCTCAATGCCAAGATCATAAAAAGATAAACGATAAGACTTCTAAAACCTATATCTAAAAATTCGTACATGTCTTAAATTCCTTATAGATAATTCAAGAGTCAAAGTGACAACATCTCATTTATGTTAATTGTTTTTTCTTCTTTTGTTTCTAAATCTTTCATCCATATAGTACCATTGGATAATTCGTCATCACCAATTATGCCTATCGTGCGGGCTCCTGCTTTGTCTGCCGATTTCAGATGAGCTTTCAGGCTTTTTGGCTTATATTCCATTGTCACTTTTTGAACTTCTAGCTGCTTTCTGGCAATCTGTAAGAGCGAATTTATAGACTCTTCGTTCATGCCTCCAAGATATAAACCTTCTCTTTTGGACTCAGGCAATATTACAAGATCCATGATTCTCTCGATCCCCAGTGCAAAACCAACGGCTGGAGTAGATTTGCCATCCAAAAACTCTACAAGTCTATCATATCTGCCACCACCGGCTATCGCAGACTGACTGCCTATATTATTGCTTATAAATTCAAAAGCCGTTTTATTGTAATAATCTAGTCCTCTAACTAAATTTGTGTCCACTTCATAAGAGATACAAGCTTCATTTAATAATGTCTGAAGTTTAGTAAAATCACTATCACAACTCCCGCAAAGATTGTTAATAAGTTTAGGAGATGCTTGTAAAAGTATTTGACATTTCTCGTTTTTGCAATCAAGTACTCTGATCGGATTTGTTGCGATACGGCGATTGCAGTCTTCGCATAGATCATCCTTGATATTTTCCAAAAAAGATACAAGCTTGGTTCTGTATAGTGGCATACAATCACTGCATCCAAGAGAATTTATATTCAAGGAAAAATCGATTTGCAGTGCATCAAATATATCTTTTATCATCGAAATAAGCATAAAATCTTCGTATACACTACCCTCTCCAAAACTTTCACAACCAAACTGATGAAATGATCTGAGACGTCCTTTTTGCGGTCTTTCATATCTAAACATAGAACCATAATAATAAAAACGATAATTGGCATCCTGGCGATCAAGCTTATTTGAAATAAATGCTCTTACTACGCCGGCTGTGCCTTCCGGACGCATGCAAACATCATTTTCCCCTTTATCCATAAACTGATACATCTCTTTGCCTACTATATCACTACTCTCTCCGACAGAGCGTTTGAATAATGCCGTTTCTTCCAATATCGGTGTCTCAATATAGCTATAACCATAATTCCGTGCTATTTTCGAAGCCGTTGCTATAATATACTCAAATTTTTGACTATCCTCAAAAATCAAATCTTTCATTCCCCGCAAAGGATTAATCATAGTGCTGTCCTTAAATAATTTGTAATTTTCGTTTGAATTGTTTCTATATCTTGAGTAGCATCAATTTCTAAACAAGGAATATCTAACTTTGAGATAATCTTTTTCATATGTGATTGAACATCAAGCAAATAAGAAATGCCTCTTTGCTCTATGCCGTCAAGTCCTTTTCGATCGAGTCTTTGCGTTAATGTATCTTCATTTGTAATAAAAAGTACGATAAATTCGGGCAAGGCCCCTTCTAATGCAAACAAATTTAATTTGAATAGAGTATCAAAGTCGATATCCGTATTTGCCATTGCATATGCCATACCCGACACAAACCCTCTGTCAGAAATGATAGTTTTATCATTATTTGGTTTAACGACGGTTTCATAGTGTTCCGCGCGGTCTGCTAAAAATAATAATATCTCAGCTCTTTTAGACCCCAGACTACAATCTAATAATATTTGTCTAACTTGCTTGCCAAACAGCGTTCCGCCAGGTTCATGAGTGATTAGAAAATCTGGAAATTTTTGTTTTAGAAGAGAGATTTGCGTGGTTTTTCCGCATGTATCAATACCTTCAAATAATATATACATTATTTCCCTCTTTGTATAAGCTCAAGAGCTTCTGACGGCACCAAGTGGTCTATTTTGCCATGAAATTTTAATAAAGATCTCACCACCGATGAGCTTATAAATGCATTATCAAGATGGGGCATGAGATAGATAGTCTCAAGTTCTTTTTTTAGCGATGAATTGGCGTACCCCATCTGAAGCTCATATTCAAAATCACTTACTGCTCTGAGTCCTCTGATAATTACATTGGCATCTAACTTATCGGATAGATCCACCAAGAGCGTATCAAAACCAACAACTTTTATTTTTGGGAATGCTTTTGTGGATGCGTGAATCATATCAATTCGCTCTTCCAAACTGAACATCGGTTTTTTATCTTCACTTTGTGCTACAGCGATTATGATCTCTTCAAACATAGTACAAGCTCTTTGGATGATATCTAAATGCCCATTGGTAATGGGATCAAAAGTGCCTGGATATATGGCTCTTTTATATTTATTGTTCATTACTCTTCCATCGTTTATAAAGTTCATTAGGAATATTCAAAGCATCGTACCATTTGCCTATCAAAAATCTCTCCATGTCATCTAGGTTTTTGCAATCAGAATAATATCCCATCACAGGAGGAGAAATAATGACACCCATAAGGGAGAGTTTATGCATATTTTCCAAAGCTATGGTTGAAAACGGCATCTCTCTTGGAGCAAGAAGAAGAGGTTTTCTCTCTTTTAATGCTACAGAAGCTATACGTGTTGGCAAGGTATCAGCGATACCACAAGCAATTTTAGCCAATGAATTCATACTGCAAGGTATAATAGCTGTTGCATCCACGCCAAACGATCCTGAAGATATAGACGCCGATATATCCTCATAATCATGGAGTATAAATTCTCTAGATTCACAACAAGCAACTATTTCGGCATTTTTAGAGGCAACTACATGAAGTTCGATATCATTAGGAAGGTATTGTATAAACTTGTGTGCCAATCTAGCACCACTTGCTCCTGTAATAGCAACTGCTAATTTCATTAATTTTTCCTAATATTGATAATAGTGAGGTAATTATAGCCAAAAGTAGGTTATTTTCACAAAGAGATGGTTACTAATCTCTTTGTGCTGTTTATTTATGAAGCTTTTATATTTTGACAATGACTGCAAACACCATATAGATTAATCTCTTTTTTTTCAAGATTAAAGTGCTCGCTGATTACCAATTGATCTAATGAATTTTTATTTTCTATAAAAATATTCTTATCTTCTATACTCCCGCAATGTGTGCAAATCAAATGAATATGATCTTGTTTGGATATCTCATATTTAGATTTTTTACCAATTACAGGAACTTCAGACAATACTCCGCTTTGGCTCATAATTATTATATTTTTATATATAGTTGCCAAAGACAAAGATGGATGAACTTTAATGACTTCGGCATAAATTTCATCTATATCTTTATGTCCGTATTCGCCGATCACTTCAAGAATATGCATTCTTTGAAAAGTTGCTTTGAGCCCATGCTCTTTAAGCATGGAGATGTAATTCATCATATACAATAAACCTTTTTATTTATATAAGCTGCTATTATAATTTGCTCGCATGTTTTTCAAGATATTCAGCAACACCTTTAGTGTCTGCTCTCATACCTTCATCGCCTTTTTGCCAACCTGCAGGACAAACTTCTCCATGTTCATTTGTAAACAACATTGTATCGACCATTCTAATCATCTCATCTATATTTCTACCAAGAGGTAAATCATTTATAACCGCATGTCTAACTGTGCCGTCGCTATCGATCAAGAAAGAGCCTCTAAGTGCCACCGATTCACCGAATAATACATCATAATCTCTTGAGATCTGTTTATTAAGATCTGCTACCAATGGATATTTAACGTGCCCTATTCCGCCCTTTTCTACCGGGGTTTCTCTCCATGCAAAGTGAGAAAATTGGCTATCTACAGATACACCGATCACGCTAATATCTCTGTTTGTAAACTCATCTATTCTATGAGAAAATGCAATAATTTCCGAAGGACATACAAAAGTAAAATCAAGGGGATAAAAGAAAAGTACTGCACCTTTTTTGCCTATGTTTTTATAAAGATTGAAATCCTCTACTATAGAGCCATCCGCCAAAACTGCAGTAGCTGTAAAATCCGGAGCTTTTTTTGTAACTAACATTTTATTTTCCTTTTTAATAATTTTTATTAACAAGAAAATTGTATCATATAAATTTTAATTCGAGATAAAATAACTCCTAAAATAAATTATTACGCTATCAAATTCAATTGTATAAATTTTTACATAATTAAGTCTTATCAAATACTGTAAAAAGTACAATTTAATATAAGATTTTTTTAGATTTAGATAAAATTTTATATTGGTATTTAGACAAAGGAGAATCAATGCAACAAAACCTATTTGCAAGAATAATGATCGTTGTCACACTAGGAATGCTAGGTTGGCTTTTTTATCCTTTTATGAAAAGTTTTTTTGTTGCTTTATTGATGGTTATAATATTTGCTCCATTACATTTGTTATTTGAAAAATATTTTAAAAAACATATATCATCTATTGCTAAAGTTAATATAATTACAGCAGCAAGCGAAACGTTAATATTGATTGTAATTTTATTTGTTCCGGTTTTATTTTTTGCATATTACTTGACATCACATCCTCAAGAAATAATCAATATCGGCAATGCTATTTATCAACAAGGAAGCCATATACTCTCATTGACACCCGAAGATATGCATTGGCTTAAGAAACCTTTAATAACCATCGATGAACAGTTCGTAGCAAATAAAGATAAAATTATTTCTACTCTTGCTATCAATTTTGGGGTGGGAATAATTGAATTTTTTAAAACTATAGGCGATATGATTTTGATTGTTATATTTTTCTTTTTGCTTTCATGGTATCAAAGATCTTTAATTTTAGCAATAGTACCTATTATACCTATTCCCCGTTCTATCATACAAGAATTTGCTCGTGATTTGATCTCTACATCTGCTACCGGATTTTACGCACTAATAGTCGTAGGTATCACTCAAGGGATTGCATTTGGAATTTTTATTAGTTTTTTTGAAGGTTATAATCCTTTAATTTTAGGATTAATGGTAGCAATGACATCCGTGATACCAATTTTTGGAACGGCTTTGATTTGGATACCAATAGTTCTAAAAGAATTTTTTGCAGGACACGAATTAAATGCATTGATCATAGCTATATATTCTTGGGCTATGATCTCATTTTTTATAGACAATATAGTAAGACTTCTCGTTTTGCAAAAAATTAATCGTCTATTAACGCGAGTACTAAACAAAGGCCATAAGCCGGTAAATGATTTTTTGATTTTTTTCGCGATTGTAGCCGGTTTGAGTACATTTGGATTTTGGGGTGTTATTTTTGGACCTGCGATTGTGGCATTTGCCACAACCCTTTTAAGATTATTGAAACACAGACATATAAAGAACAGTTCCTTAAAAGCCTAGGATTTAAGTTTGGCCACTTCAGCTCGAAGATGATTTAATTCTTCCATGATAGCTTCAACGCTATCATCTTTGTTCTCAATCGCACTATCTTTGAACTGTTCAAGTTTATATTGTATATTTTTAGTCAAAGAATCTATTTTATCTTTTGCAGAATCAATAAACTTCTTTGAATCAGACATATATTCTTTTTCTAATTGTTGAATTTTATCTATAATTTCATCTTGATGTTTAAGTGCATAATATACACCCGCACCGCCTATCGCCGTTCCTAACAAAAAATTTACTAAACTACTTTCACTCATCATGTGCTCCTGAATTATTTTTTTTCTTAAGAAACCGATATAAAGATCCGACAAGAAAAGTACCGATCGTTATTTTTGAAATACCGCTTGATGCCTGATTGGCTAGTATTTTAGTTTCTGCCTTTATATTATTTAGCATTTCCAGTATTCGACTAACTAAAAGAGTAAGATCATTTTGGGAAGATAGAAGCAATCTATCAACGCGCTTCATTATTTTTAATACATTAAAGCCGATCAATATAATAATTGCTGTTGCAAAAGCCATACAAAAAGCAATCACACCCACAAACCATGTTAAAACTTGATTATCCATCTTGACCTCTTTTTGAATGAATCTTCCATTAGTGATATTATCATACTAAAACTTATGTTTAACACAAAAAATCAAATTAAAATATTTGATTGATTATTTACATAATAATATACATAAATGAAAAATTATTACAAAATATCCAAAATAGAGTTATAATAATAAAAAATAAAGGACTTAGAATGTTAAAAGATATTTTTTACAGTAGTATTGGCGCGGCTGCGATCTTAAAAGAAAAAGTCGAAGAAGAGATAAAAAAACTAGAAGAAAATGGCAAAATAAAAACAGAAGATGCAAAAAGTTTTTTGGAATCGTTATCGCAAAAAGGCAAAGAAAGTAAAGAAAAATCCAAAAATGCCGTCAAGGAAGCCATTAAAGAAGCTCTTGATGAGCTTGGAGTAGCAACAAAAGATGATATAGCAAAACTAAAAGAGGAACTATCATCAAAAAAATAAGCTATTACAGCCCTCTGAGAGTTTATGCAATATTTGCATTTTTGATGACTCTTTATCTCATAATAAAGAGAAAAAATAGTTTCTTCGGTTTCAAACCACTTTCACCAAAAGACTTGAAGCAAACTATCATTACTCTCGGGGCCAGTTTTATCAAACTTGCTCAGGTTCTGGCTACCAGATCTGATTTTTTTTCAAAAGATTATCTCGATGAACTAAAAGAACTCCACGACAAACTTCCTTCTATGAGTGAGAGTGAATTTAATGCTGTTTACAAAGATGCTTTTGGTGACATGAAGATATTCAAAGAATTCTCGCCTATTCCTATCGCTTCCGCATCTATTGGACAAGTACATGTTGCATATTTGAACGATGATACGAAAGTAGCAGTGAAATTGCGTAGATTTGACATAACAAATCGTGTCGCAGCAGATATAAAAATAATTAATTTGTTTAATAATTTTTTTAAACCGCTTTTTAGCACATATACAAAAAACTCTATCGAAGCAGTTATCAGTGAATTTTCTAAAATGATCATCAATGAAGTATCTTTTCGTATAGAGCTACAAAATCTAAAAGAGTTTTCAAAAGTTTATAAAGATAGTGGTATCAAATTTCCAAAACCTTATGAAAAGTATTCTAGTGATAGTGCATTAATAATGAGTTTTGAAGAAGGTTTTAGATTTGACGACAAAAAAAACTTGCTTGCATGTAGCATTGATTTCAAACCTCTTATAGCTAAACTAATTAATTTTTATGCTGACCAAATGCTTTTAGTAGGATATTTCCATGCCGATCCACACCCTGGAAATTTATTGGTTTCAAAAGAAGGAGAATTGATCTTGCTTGATTTTGGAATGGTAAAGAGAATACCAAACGAGACTAGAATTGCTATTATTGAGCTTATAAAGGCTGCCAATGAAAAAAATTATGAACTATATATCAGTGCGAGTAAACGCTTGGGTACAATTGCCTATGAAGCTCCGACAGCAGAGCTGGCAGAATTTACATCAAAAATGTTTACAATTTTTTCAGATGAAAATCTAAGCAGCGAATCTATGCAGAAATTGGCGTTTAATGTGCTTGAATCCACAAAAGATTTGCCGTTTAAATTGCCTAGTGAGGCTATTTATATACTTAGAGTTAGCGCTATAATTGAAGGACTTGGTACGACATATATAGAAAATTTTAACGGCATCAAGGATATATTGCCGATTCTTCAAAGCAATATACCAAAAGCTCTTGGCTCAAAAAAAGGATTTTTTGATGTTATAATAGAAACGATCAAAGATACTCCGTTCTTTATACAAGATCTAAAACATTCAGTACAAAAAATAGCGGATGGAGAAGTAGAGATCTCTATTTCTAAAGATCAAATTTACTGGATAGCAAAAGAGCTCAAAGATTATATAAAACCTCTTTTGAGCTCATCGATATTTATATTGATTGGTTTTTTTGCATTGATGTACGATAAAGATCTAAAAGAAATTGCCTTAGGTATATTTGCGATAGGCATAATATCACTTTGGTATAAAAGTTAAATATTATTCAAATTCCAATAGCCCCCATTTACGCACTAAAGTTTCATCATATTCTACCAAACATTTTTCTTTTAGGCTTTGTAGTACTTTTGCATCACACAACGTATCTCCAGGCCATTCTCTTGTAAATCCATCAAAATGATTTTTATTTGTTGCATCTATGAGAATAAATGGCTCTAATTTAATATCTCTAACGGCATCAATATTGTTTACTACACGCCAGATAAGCATATACTGATTGTCTAAATCATTGTTGTGTTTATCTACAATGACAAGTATTTTAATATGTTTAGCTAAACTTGCCAAAGTTTTGCTAAGATGAAGCATAGAGCTTTTTTTCTCTACGCTTATTACGCATATCGGGTTAGCAGTATGCACCATATATTGTCTTAATCCAAAAATATTGTTATCAATATCTTTCATTTTGGATAGCAGATTTTCATCACTCAACACTTCTATATCTCTTGATATTTCTTCTCCGGTAACATCAATTCCTAATTTACCGCCTACAAACTGCTCATTAGCTGAATGGTCTAAATGATCTACGATTCCTTCAGATATAAATATACTTTTTTTGCTCAATCTATTTAATATGTGTTCACTCAAAGCTTCATAAGAAGTCAAAGCAGGAGCATCTTCCCCTACAAATATAGCATGTTTGACAAAACTCATCTGTCCTACACCCCAAAAAGCATGCATGAACTGTTTGGCATGTCCCTTGTAAAGTGGCTGCATCTTTGCTAAGATCAGATTATGAAACACTCCATTTTCAGGCATGTGATAGTCTATAAGTTCTGGGGCCATTGGTTTTAAAAGAGGTAAAAATATTCTTTCTGTTCCCCAACCCATATATTTATCTTCTAATGGAGGCTTACCTACAACTGTAGCATGAAATACGGGATTTTTTTTAGAAGTAATAGCTGTTACTTCCATAACCGGAAACTCTTCTGGAAGAGTATAGTATCCTGTATGGTCACCAAATGGTCCTTCAACTTGGCTCTTAGCAGGATCTACAAAACCTTCGATTATTATATCCACATCATGTGGTACAAAAATATCATTTGTTATAGACTTAACAAGTCTAGCATTTTTACCTCTGATCAATCCATACAACAATAATTCAAACATACCGTTTGGCATCGGAGCTTGTCCGCACCAAATATATAACGGGTCTCCTCCAATAGCTATGGAAACAGGCATTTTTTTACCGGCCTTGGCATATTCATGAAATAAATGTGCTCCATCTTTGTGGATCTGCCAATGCATTCCTAAATGATTTTTATCATATTGTTGCAAGCGATACATGCCAAGATTTTGCACTGAGCCATCTATACTTTGTGTATAAACCTGCCCCATTGTGATAAATCTGCCGCCATCCTCACTCCAGGTTTTTAAAATCGGAAGCTTATCCAGATCAATATTATCCCAGAGTATCTCTTGACATTCACCTCTGCCTGATAATCTTTTTGGAAACACATTTTTAAGCTTCAAGAGTTTTGGCAAAAGTTTTATTTTTTCCACTAATCCTTTTGGTGGCTTCATCTTAAGCAACCATCCGATATCCTCGGCTATTTTGTCTGGATGAGTGCCAAAAATCTTTTCAGTCAAATCTTTTGATGCAAAAAGATTCATAAATACCGGCATATCATACTCTAAGCCCAATCGTTTTGAGATAGGGTTAGTGAAAAGAAGTGGAGAAGCATTGTCTTTTTTTATTTCTAAATATGCAATATGCGGTATCTCGAGCTCCACATCAAGGGGTTCTTCTATAAGCTTAACTTCTCCATTAGCTTTAAACCATTCTATAACATCTTGCATTGCTTCCCTTATAGTCTTTCTGCCATTGCATCTTTGAAAAACTTCTCTTCAGCTCTTTCCAAAATATTTAATCCACCATCTTTTATTACTTCTTTAGCTAGATCAAATCCGAGATTTTGACTTTTTTCAAATTCTGCTTCCATACTGCGTTCCATAATATGAGTCCCGTCAGTATAACCTACCATAGCCTTTATAGTAACTTTGTTATTATCTATGGTAGCATTCACAGCAACTGGAGCAGAACAACCAGCTTCTATAGCTGATATAAAATCTCTTTCCAATTTGGTGCACCAAAAACTATCCTTATCATTAAGGCTCATTGCAATTTCGTGCAACAAAGGATTATTGTCAATAATTTCAATACCAAGCGCTGCTTGACCCATAGGTGGAAGCATAAAAGATAATTTTTCTACAAAAGGGATATCTTTTAAGAGATCTAATCTATGAAGCCCGATATAGGCCAATATAATCGCATCATACTCGCCATCTTTAAGTTTTCGAAGTCTTGTATTGACATTGCCTCTAAGATCTCTTACTTTAAGATCTGGTCTTTTGTGCAATAGCTGCATTCGTCGTCTCAAACTTGTAGTTCCTACCACTGCACCGGCGGGCAAATCATCAAGTGATGAATATTTATGTGACAATAGAACATCACTTTGATCTTGTCTCTTAGTAATAGCTGCCAGACTTAATCCATCTGGTATATATGTGGGTACATCTTTGAGTGAATGTACAGCCATATGTGCCTTGCCTTCTAGCATAGCATCTTCAAGTTCTTTTGTAAAATGGCCTTTGCCTCCGATGAATGCCAAAGGACGATCTAATATCCTGTCGCCTTGGCTCGTTATCTCATTTAGGGTAACTTTGATATCAAAATGTTTTTCTATATGTTCTTTGACATGATATGCTTGCCAAAGAGCTAATGCACTGGCTCGTGTTGCTATTATTAATTTTTTCATTTTTATTTCTTTGGTAATAAATCTTTATAGCCTTCTCGAAGCTTATCCAAATTTCCGTCAATGTATATAGTAGGCGTACCAGTAACCATTAATCTCAATGCCATTTGTTCATCATAACTCAATGCACTTATTATTTCTGGAGAATTAATTTGAGCAGAAGTTACACTAAACCCAAGCTGATCTTTAACTATTTTTATCAAATTTGCTTCATTTGTTTCATTTGGATCAATTTGTAAACCATATATTTTTTCTACAATATCATTTCTGCCTTGTCTTTGTGCAACTTCCAAAATACGCGTAAGCACCGCGGAAGCCGGATGAATTTGTTTTAGCGGCAGATGATAATAATAAACTGCCATCACATCAGGATTAGCTTTAGCAGCTTTTAAAAGTCCCGGCACCACTTCTTGACAAAATGGACATAGAGGATCTGAAAAAACTAAAATCTTGTGCTTTGCATTTGTATTTCCTACCAAAAGATGATTTTTATTATAAACCTCATTTGGAACTGAAGGCTTAATTTCATCACGATAATTTGCACCTGTTTTCAAATCGACCAATACAGGTGTAATAACATTATCTCTAACAAAAAAAGTTTCAGGTGCATCTAGTTTTTGATTGTTATATTCCAATTGCATAGTAACCAATAAAACTTCCCAACCCGGTAGCTCTTTAACATTTTTTCTTTCAATAACTTTTACACCCAATACCTTAACGTCTCTATTTTTTACCACTTGATTTTTGATAAATTTTAAAAGAGTTTTTTCATCTACGCTTTCTTTTGCACTACAAGCTATTGTGACCATTGCGGTCATAGTCAATAGCATTGTTATTAATAATTTCCGCATCAATAACATCATCATTTCCTTTATTTTGTTCGTAGTTTGTTTTATGTGGTATTGTACCTATTGTTTGCAAATAAAAAGCATAAACTAATAATAAAATACCAAATGCATCACTTATTATCCCTGGAATAATAAGTAAAATCGCACCCATTATATAAGAGATATTTTGACGATATAAGGTATTTAAATTTCCACCTGATACAAATAGCGACTGCATCGATGCAGCAATTGCTATGTGTGTTCTTTTAAGAAGTGCCGTGCCTAACATCATTGTACCAAAGATCCAAGCGATACTCCACCAAAATCCGATAATAGAAGCAAAATACCATGAAATATAAATTTCTGCCACAAATAATACAGGTAGCAGCCAAAAATATTTAGATAAGTTCACGTACAACATTTTCGATATCTTTTAAAGCAATTTCTACTGAAGGTCGTCCATCTCTATAAACCAATTCGACCATTCCGTTTTCCAATTTTTGCCCAACAACTATTGCAAAAGGAATACCTATAAGTTCATAATCCTTCATTTTAAATCCAAAGCGTTCTTTGCGATCATCAAGCAATACTTTTATACCTTGAGTTTTTAACGAATAATATATCTTATCGGCAAATTGACTCTGGAATTCATCTTTTGCGTTTGAAACTATAATTTCTATATCAAACGGACTACTCTCTTTTGTCCATTTGCAGCCTTTATCATCATGATGTTGCTCAATAATTGCAGCAAGCAATCTGCTTACTCCTATGCCATAAGTACCCATAACAAATGGTTGAGTTTTGCCATGTTCATTTAAAAATTCCGCTTTTAATGGTTCACTATAGCGAATACCAAGCTGGAAAATATGTCCTACTTCTATCCCTTTGGTATAAGTAAGCTCTCCTCCGCAACAAATACACTTATCGCCTTCTTGGACGGCTATCAAATCGTGATATGTTACACTTATTTTATCGCTGCTGGCTCCGACAAAATGATAATTTTCTGCATTTGCACCACAAATCATCTGGACGGCATTCTGCAAAGCATCGTCAGCTACCACTCTTATATTATTTGGTACTTCAATCGGTCCCATATATCCAGGATATAATCCTGCTTTGGAAAGTTCTTCTTCTGAGACTTCGATCAATTCATTTGCATTTACGGCATTACATGCTTTTGTCTCTTGCAAAGTATCTGAACCTCGCAATACAAAAAGCACTATCTCACTTCTACCCTCATCATATAATGCTCTCATAGCTACTGTTTTCATAATGTAAAACGGATCTACTTTGAAAAAATCGCTCAACTCATCTATGCTTTTGATATTCGGGGTATGGAACTTTGCAAAATCTGCCTCCGGAGCTTCGCTTTCAATAATCATAGGTTTTCTAGTAGCCGCTTCTATATTTGCACCATATTCGCAATCTTTGCATACCACAATAGTATCTTCTCCACTATTGGCTAGTACCATAAACTCTTTACTTCCGCTGCCACCGATAGCACCGCTATCAGCATCAACTACTCTAAATTCGAGCCCGAGTCTGGTAAAAATACGTTTATATGTTTCTTCCATAAGAGCAAATTCACGTTTCATATCGTCTTCATTGACATGAAAGCTATATCCGTCTTTCATAAGAAACTCTCGCCCCCTCATGAGTCCAAATCTTGGACGGATTTCATCGCGAAATTTTAAATTTATTTGATAAAGATTCAAAGGCAGTTGTTTGTAACTTTTAACTGTTTGTTTAACCAAGTTTACCATCATCTCTTCATGAGTAGGCCCAAGTACAAATTCATTATCTTTTCGATCTTTAAATCTGAGTAGTTCTTTACCGTATTTTTCAAATCTGCCGCTATCTATCCAAAATGATGCCGGAGTAACAAATCCCAGACTTACTTCTTGCGCACCTACAGCATCAAGTTCTTCTTTTACAATATTGCGAACATTATCAAGTACTATTTTCCCAAGTGGTAAGAAGTTATAAAGTCCACTTCCTACGCCTTGAATAAATCCTCCACGAAGCAAATAAATGTGGCTGGCTAGAGTTGCATCATTTGGCACCTCTTTGAGTGTAGGTATTAGTAGTTGTGTAAACTTCACGCTTTATATCCTTTTGTATGTTGTTGTTCTTTATATTGTTTTGGGTCTACATCTTCGGTGTTAACATCAAAAATACATTGCATTGCTTCAATTTGATATACACCTTCTTTTTCTTTAGAGCTTTGTCTCATCTTTTTAGTTGGTTTATGTAAAAATTGATTAAACATTGATACTGCCAATTTATGAAGATTATCATGTAGTTCTTTAGGAACAAAACCTTTTTTTATAGCTTTTGAAAGTTCTTTTTCAATTGCCGCATTAACATGTTCCCTGATCCCCTTGATAACCGGCTCTATAGACAATGCTTTGAGCCAACGATAAAAATCTTGTTGATACTGAGAAACTATTTCGCTTGCTTTGAGTGCTTGTTCTTGTCTAAGGGCATGATTTATATTGGAAATATGTTGTAAATCATCGATTCTATAAATAGTGATCTTTTCATCTTCTGTCTCTTCTATATCTCTAGGTATGGCTATATCAAACCATAATCTTCTAAAATCGCATTCACTAATTAAATCTTTTGTAACTACCGGTACAGGCGAAGATGTAGCACTAAAAAGCAGACGATAACGATTAATATATTTTTCTAGATTCTCAATAGTATCAACCTTTATATTATCTCCTAGATTCTGAGCGGCGTCATTAGCTTTATTGATATCCCTGCCAAGCAAAATAACATCACATCCTGAACGCAAAAGATGTTTAGTGGTCAATATCCCCATCTCGCCTGTCCCTATCACGATAGCCGTCATGCCGGCCATCGTATCTTGTAAAATTTCTTCAGCCTGTGAAACTGCGACTGATGCGATCGAAATAGGATTGGCAGAAATTTGAGTTTCATTTCGTACTTCTGCGGCACACTTAACAGCATAAGACAAAAGTCTATTTAATTTTTTTCCTGCTGTAGCATTATTGTAAGAAAAACGAAACGCATCTTTGACTTGACCTGTTATCTGAGATTCACCAACGACCAATGAATCTAGGGATGAAACTACGCTAAAGATATGTCCGACTGCATCTTCATCATCGAATCTTTCCATCATTTCTTTTAATTCATGAAAATTTACGCCGCTGTATTCGCTCATGATGCCCAAAATAGTATGATAAGTTGAGAAATTATCTTTATTTGCAGTAACGATCTCTGTGCGATTGCATGTGCTGACTATAAATGCTTCATGTATAAAATCAAATCCGACTAGACGAGTCAGCATCTCTTTTTTATCTTCTTCTGTTTTGAAACTAATTTTTTCTCTATTTCCTAGATCACAATTTTTATAATTAAAACTAATAATTTGATAATACATCAAAAATCCCTATCTATCATCTCTTTGGCTATTGCAGACAATTTTGCTTCGCCCTCAGATTGCATTAATTTTATTGCCTCATCTATAAGTGATGCGGCTTCCTTGTAACATTTTTGTGGAATATTATATATTTTTATTTGCTCTTGTACCCATGCACTGTCATTTGATGATAAAACCTTGCCGTGCAAAGATTTTAATCTGATTTTTTCTTGTTCATCTAATGCTTCATAAAGATACATATACGGCAATGTAGTTTTGCCTTCTTCAAAGTCATGTAATGCGGGCTTCCCAAGAGTTGCGCTATCTGAAACAACGTCGAGGAGATCATCTATCATTTGAAATGCCAAGCCTAAATTTTTTCCATAAATACGATACTTATCTTGTGGCTTTCCTGCCAATAACGCTGCAGCATTTGCGCTCGCTTCAATTAGAGATGCGGTCTTGCCGTAAATCATTTTTATATATTGCTCTTTATTGGTATTAAATGTTTTTGACATCATAACGTCATCAAGTTCTCCGATACTCAATTTGATGACTGCATCGGAAATGATTTGAGCTATCTTTGCATCCATTATGCTTAATTCATTAAATCCTTTTGAATAAAGCACATCTCCTAACATAATAGCGACTTTATTGCCGTAAATTGCATTTAAAGAAGGTTTGTTTCTGCGTGTCATAGCATCATCTATAACATCATCATGCAGTAAACTTGCAGCGTGGATCATCTCCACTATCGCAGCTAATTTGACAGATTGTAAATTATCCCCTGCGATATATAAAATTAATTTTGCACGTAATCTTTTGCCGGCCGGAAGCTTATGATAAAATGCCAGTATTTCTGGATGCTCCAAAGAAATGACATACTGTTCTATTTTTCTTTCAACTGCACTAAGCACATTTTCCCCTATTCACATTGCGTAACTATATTGCCGGCTAATTCTAAAAAAAGTCCGTTTACGCGATCTTCCAATTCCATTTTACCTATAGCACGCATATGGCTTAATGTTAGTTCGAATTCATCTTCTAAGCCTTTTTCTTCTATAAGCTTTTCTGCGGCTGCTAGACGTTCGAGCATTTTTTCAAATTCCATTTCGACAATATTTTCATTAGCATGCCTAGAAATTGAAAAATAATTTTCTTTAGGTGTTGTTACCAAAAAATCATCTTCTTCATTAAAAATATTCATATCACTTCTCCTGCTGATATAATGATTATACCAAAGTTATATTTACAAAAAACCAATTAATTAGCTTTAACCTCTAGAGGCGGCTCCAAAGAACTCTTAATTGCAACATCCAAAACCTCTGTTTTAAACCTCAATGTCTCTATATTATGCTCAAGCATCATTTTTTCAGCTCTCAATACTGCCGCATCTTGTTGTAGGTCATTAACTACTTTACTCGTATAATATATTTGGCTGCTAATGTAAATTTTTATAAATGAAAGCAAAAAAACAATGCCTGCAATCAATAATATTTTTTTTAGAAATATTATAGAAATACCATTTTCTTCACGAGGCTCTGTAATCAATGCAAATCCTAATTGTTTGATTTGGTAAAACAAAATGTGCGAAGCTTGGCACTTCTGCTTCTGGGATTATACTTCAACTCTTCTAAACTTGCGGTAATCGGTTTTTTGTTCAACATAAAACCCAGAGAATGTTTCTTTCCACAAGTACATCTCATTGCCATATCATCGCAAATACAGTCTTTGCTCCATTTGGTAAAACGATTTTTGACCAATCTGTCTTCCAAAGAATGAAACGTGATCAACGATACAATTTCACCTTCTGTATGTTTGGCTTCTAATGCATCAAGCAATCCTTCAATTTCGCCCAATTCATTGTTTACTTCTATTCTGATAGCTTGGAAAACCAAAGTCGCGGGATGAATTTTACCGCCTTTTGGAAGAATTTTAGATGCAATTTCACTTAAAGCTTTTGCACTTTGTATAGGTTGTTTTGCTCGCTCTTCGATTATCGAGTTTGCCAATTCTTTAGAACGATTTATCTCTCCGTAATGTTTAAAAATATATTCCAATTTAGAAAAACTATAATTATTTACTACTTCATATGCACTGAGTTTTGCATCACTATCCATGCGCATATCAAGAGTTTCGCTTCCAAACGAAAAACCTCGCTCCAATTTGTCTAATTGTAAAGATGATACTCCAAAATCAGCCAATACCGCAACTATAGGTTTTTCTTGGAGTTTGGGAAATATATTTGCAAAAGTACCTTTATATAAAATGCTTCTATCGCTAAATTGCATCAAATGCTGCTTGGAAAAAGCTAATGCTTCATCATCTCTGTCTATACCTATATGTTTTAATTGTGGATAATGTTCCAACATATGTTTGCTGTGGCCGCCGTAACCTAAAGTACAATCAACAAAATAACCGTTTTTTACATCACGAAAACTATTAATCACTTCATTAAGCAAAACTGGTATATGCGGACTCTTGATTGACACAATGTACTCTTTGTATTTATTTTTTATATAATAACAAATTTTTACTCCAAGCCTTCTTAGCAAATCTGTTTTTAAAATAAAAACATTTTAAAAACTAAAAACATTTTTTTAATTACCGACTATGAAATTTATAAAAAAGCTTCTTTATTGACTTGTAAATCTTGACATTCTTTTTGATATAATATTACAAAATGTTGACAATGGCAGGAATTATTTGTGATGAATCAAATTAAAAAAAGACTAGAAATTATTAAACTTGCAATCTTTATGACAGATGCAGAAACTATTAAACTCCAATTACTAAAACTAGAACCTTTCGAAGAAGATGAGGCCCTAAATGAAATCATAAGTTTCTTGAGACAAAAAAATTATGCTCAAGCACAAGCTCTTATTGATCTGTATAATGTAAAAGAATATAAACAACAAAATACACAACCGAAAATAGAGCAAATATCATTCATAGAAGATGATTTTACTCAAGATATCTCAAGCTCAATAATGCCATCTGATGTAATAGCTGAAGAAACAAAAAATAAAGATATAAAACCAAATGAAATAGACAATTTGGAAATTACCGCAGAAAAAGAACTCCAAAAAACAGAAGAAATATTTACAAGTGATAAAACAGAACAACAAGACATCAATCAATATCCTCCGATACCTGATATTGTAGAGAAAATCCAAAAAATGACAACAATATATTTGGACAAAGAAATGTATGTTTTTCCTAAGTCTGTCGATTCATGGATAAAATATATAGCAGAAATAGGCTATACGGAAAAAGGGATTTTGAATATGTTGGCTTACATTCAAAAACTCAAAAATAAAAAACTTGATGATGAAGCAGCTCAATTGGTGATAGTATTTGGAGCAACCGATTCTAATTTGGGAAAATTATTATTTGCTAGAGAATTATACAAGGGTGAATTGTTTCAAAAAAATAACAACAAAGCTTTCGAACTTATAAAAGAATTGGCATCAAATAATTGCAGAGAAGCTCTTTGCGACCTTGGTCAATTCTATGAATATGGTGTTGGGACAGAACAAGATGTCAAACAGGCTGAATATTGCTATAAGCAAGCTATTGAACTTGATTTAGATAGAGCAAAAAATCTCTATAACAAAATAAGAAAAAAAAATAAAGGCTTTTTTTCATTCTTGTTTAAAGATGAAGAAAATATACTCTAAATATTTTTTATAGCATCATACATGGTATCTAGAACGTTGTCTATTTCTTCCGTTGAAATAATATAAGGCGGCATAAAATATACCACATTTCCTAGTGGTCTAAGTAAAACTCCCCGAGAAAGTGCAAATTCGTAAACCTTAAGCCCTATTCTTTCTTCTGCCTTATATCCTTGCAATTCAACAGCAGCTATCATGCCTAAAATTCTTGTTTCTTTGACATTGGGAAGACTTTTAAATCTCTCTAGGTTTGTCTTTATGTACAAACTTTTTTCCTTATTTTGTTCCAAAATATCATTTGACTCAAATAATTCCAAAGTAGCCAGCGCTGCGCTACAAGCCAAAGGATTTCCGGTATAGCTGTGAGAATGCAAAAATGCTTTATGCTCATTATAATCACAATAAAATGCATTATATATTTCATTTGTTGTCATGACAACTGACAATGGAAGGTAGCCACCGGTAAGCCCTTTTGACAATGTCATAAAATCCGGGGATATTGATGCTTGCTCACATGCAAACATTGTACCTGTACGGCCAAATCCTGTCATAATCTCATCAGCGATAAAATGGATACCATATTTTTGCGTAAGGATTCTTGCGCCTGCTAAATAATCGGCATGATACATATGCATGCCTCCAGCTCCTTGCACCAATGGCTCAACAATCATAGCCGATATATTGCTGCCATTATCTTTCAAGATCAACTCCAAGCTTTTTAGTGCATCTATTGCTGCTTGTTTGCTGCTATTGATCGGCACCGGTGTTTGCAAACATTGAAGCAATAACGGCTCATAAGTCTCTTTATACAAAGAAACATCTCCTATACTGAGTGCTCCTATTGTTTCGCCGTGATAGCTATTGGTAAGAGATAAAAATGTAGTTCGTTTTTGTTTCATGTTCAAATGATAGTGATAGCTCATCTTAAGTGCGATTTCAATTGCACTAGAACCATTGTCTGCAAAAAATACTTTTTTTAAACCATTAGGGACAATATCTACCAATTTATGCGCTAAATTAATAGCAGGTTCATGAGTAAAACCAGCTAAAAGAACATGCTCTAAAGTTTCTAGCTGCTCTTTTATTTTATTATTAATATAAGGATTTGAATGTCCAAATATATTCACCCACCAGCTACTGATAGCATCAATATATTTATTCTCATTAAAATCATAAAGGTAAACACCTTTTGCTGATCTTATCGGAATTATAGGCAATATCTCATGGTCTTTCATCTGAGTACATGGATGCCATACAATATCCAGGTCTTTTTTCATTAATTCTTGATTTAAACTTACCACAAAACATCCTTTTCAATTGCACTTAATAACAAGTTGACTAAAATATTATACAAATTTTTTAATTGAAGGTAGATAAACATAAATGATTAGTTGGATGCAAAAACACAACAGATATTTAGTATGGACAATATGGATCGCAACAATTGCTTTTATCGGTGCCGGATTTGTTGGCTGGGGAAGTTATAAGCTCGGCTCCAATAGCGGCAAAATAGCCAAGGTTGGCGATATTACAATAGAACAAAGTAGATTTGATATGGCATATCGCAATTTATACAATCAATACAATCAACAACTTCAAGGAAAGTTGGACGAACAAAAAGCCAAGGAAATAGGTATTGAAAAACAAACTTTTGCTATCCTAAAAGCACAAGCAGAAATATTAAATTTGGCAAAAGAGTATGGTATTGTGGCAAGTGACAAAGAAGTTGCAAAAACCCTTGAGTCATTTGAGGGTTTCAAAAATAACGGCAAATTTGATAAAGCGATCTATGAACAATATCTTCAAACACAAAATATCAAAGCCCAAACTTTTGAAAATATGGTAAAAGATGAATTGATTATCAATAAATTAACAGCTTTGCTTTACACAAATGCGACTCCTTTTGAGGTAAAAGCTGTGGCATTGCCCCTTGGCATATCTGATCAGATAGCTTATAGCATTTTAACATCTAAAGATGTTTCTGTATCTATTGATGATAATAAACTGCAACAATATTGGTCAAATTATAAACAAAACTATATGCAGCCTAAAAAATATTCTATTGAGATATTATGGACCCCGACTGAAAATATTAATATCTCGAAAGAAGAACTCGAAGCATTTTATAAAACAAATGTAAGCAAATTTATATCTCAGGACGGAAAACAACTTCCGTTTGAAGCAGTAATTCCTTTTATCACAAAAGAACTTCGTTTACAAAAAGGTGAAAAAACTGCGCAACGTGCATATATTGATTATAAAAAAGGCAAAATTCAAGCAAATGAAAAAATCGTATTATCTGCAAATGATCAAAAAGTTTCACCACAAATTATAAACGAAATCGACAAACTAAACAATGGCGATATCCTAAAACCAAGAGCTGTTGGAGACAAATATGCAACTATAAAACTTATTTCAAAAATTAATCCGCAACCAATGACGTTTGATGAGGCCAAAAACAATCTTGTGCAGGATTATACAAAAGAAGCCAGCAAAAAAGCTTTACAAACGCTTGCTATAAATACTCTTAAAAATTTTGATACAACAGGCGGAAAAACAGTCAAATGGGTATCTTTAAATGGCACTGACAATGCATTGTCATTAAATAACGGAGAAAATTTACAATTTTTACAAGAACTATTTACATCTCAAAAAGAAAAAGGTATAATAAATCTATCGGACAAAATTGTTGTTTACAAAATTATAGCCCAAAAGGTAGTTACTCGAGACAATAAAGAGGCACAGATGATTAATCAAAGCGTAAGTGAATTGAAAAGAAAACTTTTAGAGGCAAATCTTCTAAAAAAACTTGATAAAGATTTTTCAACTGATGTTTATGTAAAAGGACTTGGCCTTGAATAAAACTATATTAGCAATTGACATTGGATCTACCAAAATATGTGCTATCATCGCAGAAAAAACAGACGATGATCAATTGCAAATACTAGGTCACGGGATTGTAAAATCACAAGGTGTCAAAAAAGGTTCTATCACAAATATAGAATTAGCTTCCAAAGTCATAAAAAAAGCCGTAAATGATGCAAGACGTATATCCGGCAATAACATAAATAACGCTATTGTATCAATTTCTAATGCATATGCAAAAAGCATCAATGCAACAGGAATAGTAAATATACCTCATAAAGATATAGGTATCAAAGAAATTCATCGCGCTTTGAATACTGCGCTTTATAATGCAAATATTCCAAATGAATATGAGATTATCCATGTATTACCGTACAATTTTAAAGTTGACGATCAAGATTTCGTAGAAGATCCATATGGTATGAATGCTAGCAGATTGGAAGCTGAAGTCAATATTGTCATGACCCAAAAATCAAATCTATCTAATCTTAAAAAAGCTGTCAAATCTGCGGGGGTTGAAATCGAAGATATCGTTCTAAATGGATATGCATCTTCAATTTCAACAATCAAAGAAGATGACAAAGAATTAGGCGTAGTTGTTTTGGATTTGGGCGGACAAACAAGTACATTAACTGTTTATACCGGTAATGCCATTAGATACAATGACTTTTTTGGAATCGGTTCAAATAATATTACAAGCGATTTATCAATTGCACTTCATACGCCTCTAAATATTGCTGAAAATATCAAAATAAGACACGGCAATCTCACTGAAAGTTCAAATGATACTATAGAATTGCCGATTATCGGCAATGAAGAAAATAGAAGTATAGTTTCTTTGGATATTGTTCATGATGTTATTTTTGCCAGAGTCGAAGAAACGTTAGCTATCTTGGAAAAAATATTTGATAAAAGCGGCTTAAAAGAAAAGGTGGGCTCCGGTATCATATTAACCGGCGGGATGGCTAACCTAAAAGGCACAAGAGAATTGGCTCAAGCTATTTTTTCCAATATGCCTGTTCGTATATCACTACCTAATATTGAAAATATTAAAGGCATGTTTGAAGAGTTAAAAAATCCTGCATATGCATCAGTAATAGGGTTGTTATTATACAAATCGGGCAATCACACAGAGTATGAAATAAATTATGCTCAAGAATTGTTGCACTCTAAAACAACTGAACATGAAGATTTAAAAGATATCAAAATACACAATAATGCGGCTGATGATTTTTATGAACAAAGAAAAAATCAAAAGACCCAGTATGTTGATGATGAGCATTCTTTGTTTAATGGAGAATCAGAAGAGCAAAACGTAAAAACATTTTGTTTAGAAGATCTAACAAGAGTTGATAAGCAAAATAGTTATATAAATAAGCTATCTACATGGTTAAAGCAATTATTTTAATCCAACCCAAACAAAAAGGAGCAAAGTATGGAAGCGTTTGAGATTGATATAGTAGAAACAAAATATTGTACAAATGGTGCCAAAATCAAAGTAATAGGTGTTGGCGGCGGCGGCGGCAATATGATTAATCATATGATACGAGAAGGTGCTAAAGATATTGATCTTATTGTTGCAAATACTGATGGCCAGGCACTAGAAAACTCATTAGCTCCATACAAAATTAAACTAGGTGTCAATACAACTGGCGGACAGGGTGCTGGCATGATACCGGAAAAAGGAAGAGAAGCTGCATTAGAAAGCTATGAAGAACTCAGAAGCATACTAAAAGGTGCCGATATGGTATTTATTTCTGCCGGTCTTGGTGGCGGCACAGGCACAGGAGCTGCTCCGGTCATAGCTCAAGTAGCTAAAGAAATAGGTGCTTTGACAGTATCTATTGTAACTAGTCCTTTTAAATTTGAAGGGAAAAAAAGAACGGCTCTTGCAAAAGAAGGATTAGAGGAACTAAAAAGAGAAAGTGACTCTATTATAGTTATACCAAACGAAAAGTTATTGTCTATCGTTGAAAAAAATATGGGAATAAAAGAAAGCTTTAAAATGGTTGATGATATTTTAGCTCAAGCAGTCGGTGGTATTTCAAATGTCATCATTTCTCATGGCGAAAATGATATAAACCTTGACTTTGCAGATATTAAAACCGTCATGAATCACCGTGGCTTGGCTCTTATGGGAACAGGTAGAAGCGTAGGCAAAAATGCTGCTTATGATGCAGCTAAAATTGCTATAGAATCACCGCTTTTAGATAATATATCTATTGATGGGGCTACTGGTATTTTGGTCCATTTTTATATCCATCCTGATTATCCTTTGATGGAAATTTCTGAAGCCATGGAAGTTATTGAAGAAAATGCAGATGAGCATGCTTACGTTATATTTGGTACGACCACAGACAGTTCTTTTGCCGTGGATGAAGTTAAAATTACTGTTATAGCGACCGGCTTTGAAGATAAAACACATGCTCAACCAAAAACAAATGACAGACAAACATCTCAGTCGCTTTTTAATGCAAATACTTCAAATAATATAAACACCCTTAGAAGTGCTAATAAAATTGTAGTTGGCGGATACAATAGCGAAGATGATGATATCTATCAAGTTCCTACATTTTTACGCAAACAGATGGACTAAATAAGTTCATTCTATCTCCATCCCTATTCTCGGGGATATTTTGATATAATATCACCTTATTTTATAAGGAAATTATCATCATGAAATATATTAAAACATTTTCTAATACCATATTAACTGCTAGCGGTTTAAGTATTTTACTTGCTTCTGGCTTAACCGGTTGTGGCAACAATCAAGAGCAAACCGATCAAGCATCCAAAGAACAAGCCAAAGGTGCTTTTGTAATCATAGAAGAAACGTCCAAAGGTGAATATAAAGTTAAGGAAGAGTTTCCGTCCGATGAAACACGAATTGTACTAAAACAGCTTGATGGCACTGAAAAGGTTCTTACAAAAGAAGAGATGGATAAGCTCATGAAAGAGGAGAAGTTAAAGATTGATAACAATACATCAAATCTGACAAATCCTCAAAATGCACAACTCTCAGGACATGGAATGGGTTTAGGCGAAGCAATATTAGCTAGTGCTGCTGGAGCAATAATAGGTTCATGGATAGGCAGTAAACTTTTTAACAATCAAAACTATCAACACAATCGTCAAGCCGGATACTCATCGCCATCTACTTACTCAAGAAGTGTCGACAGCTTTAAAAAAGGTGGCACAACATCTGCAGGCAATTCAAGAAGCGGATTTTTTGGGACTAAAAGCAGCGGTTCGTCAACAAGTGGCGGATTCTTTGGTGGTTAATATATGATAAATTTAAAAAATATAAAACCACTAGAAAATAACTATCTAGAAAATCTTGGATTTGCATGGCATACAGATAATGACAATACTAGCTATATAGCCAATGAGCTTGTGATCATTTCAGAACAAGAAGCCCAAGCATTTTATGAAGCAGGCAATGAGCTCTATGATATGTTCATAAATGCAGCTGGGTACGTCATAGATAATAATCTTTTCCATGAGATTGGGATCCCTTTTAACTTAGTAGAACTGATAAAAGGATCATGGGAAAATGATGTTCATTGGCATCTTTACGGAAGATTTGATCTGGCCGGCGGCACAAATGGATTACCTATAAAATTACTTGAATTTAATAGCGATACCCCTACTTCGCTATTTGAAAGTGCTATTGTGCAATGGGCTATGCTGAAATATAACGATCTAGAAGAAAGTAGTCAATTTAATGGTATCTACGAAGCTTTAACAGATAACTTCAAAAGGATTATTACTCTTGAAGATAGCGTAGAAGATTTTGAAATAAAATACGATGGATGGAAATTTTTATTTAGCTCTATAAAAGGAAATATAGAAGAAGAAAATACGGTAAAATTATTACAACACATTGCTTCTCAGGCTGGATTTGATACTGATTTTGCATTTGTTGATGAAATTGAATTTAGTGATGATGGAATATTTTATAATAATGAAAAATATGAACTATGGTTTAAACTCATTCCTTGGGAAATTATAGCGCTTGAAACTCCTGATTTGGCAATGATACTAACCAATATCGTAAACAATCAACAAGCTATAGTTTTCAATCCGGCATACACACTACTCTTTCAAAGCAAAGGCATCATGAAAATACTCTGGGATCTATATCCAAATCATCCACTTCTACTAGAAAGTAGTTTTGAACCATTAAAAGGACAAAAACAAGTAAAAAAACCTATGTTTGGACGAGAAGGCGGAAATGTTTCCATAATCGAACAAGACGGCTCAACTACAGCAGAGCAAAACGGTGAATATGGCAATTATCCGATGCTATATCAATCATTTACTTCATTAGAACAAGATTATAATGGAAATTCATACCAAGCCGGGGTTTTCTTTGCATATGAGGCTTGCGGGCTAGGATTTAGACGAGGCGGGGCCATAATAAACAATTCTTCAAAATTCGTAGGACATATTATAGGCTAATTATTACATTCAACAGCATACGGCTTGATGGCTCTGTCATCAAGCCTAACAGCTGTTAATTTTCCGTTCCACACACATCCAGTATCAATCGCTAAAACATTATCATCTTCATAAAATCCTAATGCTGACCAGTGTCCAAAAATTATTTTTTGTTCAATAGACTTTCTGCCGGGATACAAAAACCATGGTTTAAGACCTTTATTTTCTAAATTTTGTGTTGGAGTGCCCTTTTCGCTAGTTTCAATACTTCCATCATCAAAACAATAGCGCATATGCAAAAATGAACTAAAGGCAAATGTTTCTTTCTCTTTATCAGTGGTGCCATAATTTAAATAATTGGTTGTTTTTTTAAGAATATCTTTAAGCCACCTGGCTGCATCATCGCTAGCAAGCTTTTTTTCAAGACTTCTTGCATATTTACTTGCTGTTTTTAAATCAAATAATGGTGATATACCCGCATGGGACATACAGTATCCAAGCTCATTATCTACATATAAAAATGGCTGATTTCTGAGCCAATCTGTTAACTCTTTTGCACGCGGTGAATTTAAAATCGGTTCAATTGTCGGATTTGCTGTTTTTATACCGTAATAAGCAGCTATGAGTGATATGTCATGATTTCCAAGTACGATTTGGATACTTTTTTGGTGTTCATATACATATTCTAAAACCTCAAGGGAACCTTTGCCACGATTAACTAAATCTCCGACCAACCATAATTTATCTCTATCAGGATCAAAATCTATTTTCTTTAAAAGTTTCATAAATGGCTTATAGCATCCCTGTAAATCACCTATTGCCCATATCATAATTTTAAATTCTTTTTATATGCAATTATTTTTTGCTCTAGC
Organism: Sulfurovaceae bacterium; assembly: GCA_028715055.1. Classification (GTDB taxonomy): domain Bacteria; phylum Campylobacterota; class Campylobacteria; order Campylobacterales; family Sulfurovaceae; genus BN30871. The sequence continues at coordinate 422,466 of JAQTLE010000001.1, read as the reverse complement.
GAAAGCTTGGCATAAGCACTGGATGGTGAAGGCAAATAACAAGTATTTATATCCAGATATCCAAAATTCAGCTCAAATAATGTCTGTGATTTTCTGCCTGTAAATGCAATTGTTTCTATCGAAGTATTTTTTTCAATGAATGATGCTATATCATTAACTTCTTCATCTTCTATGGAGCTGTCAGCTGAATTTTCCCTGCTACAACTACTTATCATATCCCAAAGCCCAAGTTTCGCCTCTTTCAAAAGCCAAATTTTTTGATCTCTGTTATTTATAGGATAAGAGGTTATAGACGATAGAATTTTCCAAAATTGATTTTGAGGATGATTATAATAAAAATTATTTTCTATCGATTTCACACTAGGAAATGACCCTAATATCAGCGTCTTTGTATCTTTAAACACTATAGGTGAAAAGGGATGCCTTATCGCTTCACTCATTATTTTTATTTCCTTAACGTAATGCTTTTTTGAAATTTCTGATCAAGAGAAGAAGCAAAGCAAATACATATATCTTAAAATCAATCTCAGAACCTTTATGTGTGTCCAAAAAAAGTTGTGTTTTTGTCATCTCTTCACCTGCTTGTTGCATAAGAATTATATCCGGCAAATAGTAGTATGAAAACATAAGCCCTGTGGCTACCACCAAAAAGAATGATATAGACGTCAATATATCTCTTTCTCCCATTTTATACTTATAACCCTCATATATAACGACCGCTATCACAGACAAAGTTACCATATACGATAATTTAATAAAATTTTGGGTCATTATCATACCCTCTTGAAACTGACTTAAGACAGGAGAGCCAAATATTGCTTCTGTATTGAATGTTATAGGAGCGACCACTATGCCTGCATACAAAGATGCGCCTAAAACGGCAGATAAAAAAATCAAATAAGCCATTGTAACGTTACGAAAAATTGGTGACATGCAAATCCTTTAAAATTTTATTATAAATCCGCGGTTTAATCCAGCTAGGTCATCGTAGAACCTAGTATATTGTACTCCAAGTTGTGTTAAAAAAAGCTCCATCGATGCTTTTTGGTCATACCCCATCTCGCATGCGAGGTAAGAGATTTTTCTTTCTCGGACTTGAATAATGATCTGTTTTAATAATTCATCGCCTATATCTCCTCCAAAAAGTGCGGTATGCGGTTCATAATCTATAACATTGGATTCCAATAACGCATCATGAGCAATATACGGAGGATTACTTACTACCAAATCGACTTTTGCATCAATACCGTCAAGAAGGTTTGTTTGCATCAGAGCGATCCTATCGGACAACCTAAATGTCTCTATATTTTTTTTGGCTATATTAAGAGCATCTGCGGATATATCTGTGGCTATTATCTTTAAAGATGGAAATTTACGTGCCAATACTATCGATATAGCTCCACTTCCTATTCCTATTTCTGCAATTGATGTAAGATTCTCTTTTTCAATAATAGATGAAACCTCATCAATCAACAACTCAGTTTCCGGACGCGGTATCAAAACACCGCGTTCTACAAATAATTCAATATCGTAAAAACTTGTTTTGCCGACAATGTATTCATACGGCTCATATGATGCTCTTCTTGCTATAAGCGCTTCAAAGATCTCTATATTTTCTACCACATCATCATTTTCATGCGCATGAAGATAAACCCTATCTTTATGCAAATGATAAGCCAAAAGCAGCTCTGCTTCAAACAAAGGACGCTCACAGCTTGATTTTAATTGTTCGCTAGCAAAGTTAAGAGTTTCTTTTATAGTCACTGCTAATTCTTTATAAAAGAAAAAATACCGTCATGCGGCAATGATGATTCATTCTTATAATTAGATTCATCAAATCCCAAAGCTTTAAGACGTTCTAAAATAGGAGGATGAGAATAATAAAAAAATATAAACAACGGATGAGATTTTGGAAACGCTTTGTTTTCTTCCACCAACTTGATCAAGGCTGACACTAAGTGCTCCTTGCCGCCTATGCTAGAACCATACTTATCAGCTTGATATTCATTGTGACGACTAAACAGACTCATAATTGGCATCCAAATGAAAGCCAAAAGAGGAAATACAAGCATTATTAATGCTATTTTTACTCCTGCGATAGGTGTTGTGTGAAGTTCCGCAAAGATTGATTCAGGTAAATGCCCCAAAAGATAAAATACTCCAAAAAACAGAATTGTCATAAGTGCAATATTTTTCCAAATATCTCCATGTTTATAATGACCAAGCTCATGCCCTAGAACAGCTATAAGCTCATCGTGACTAAGCTTTTCCAAAAGCGTATCAAACAACACTACTCTTTTACTCTTGCCAAAACCGCCAAAGTATGCATTTAGACGATTATCTCTTTTGCTGGCATCCATGACAAACACGCCATTAGCTTTCATGCCGGCATTTTTCATGAGTGTTTCGATCTTGTTTTCCAGCACTTTGTCTTCTAGGGGAGTAAATTTGTTGAACATTGGCGCGAATATAGTCGGATATGCAAAATTTGCTATCAGCAAAATAAACATAATAGCCGCAAATCCATATAGCCACCACATCTCAAAATTTTCTATTATCCACACCAATAGTGACGTTATCCCGATTCCTATAGTCAAAAAAAGCATAATGCTTTTAATTTGATCTATAATAAACAGTTTTGGTGTGGTCTTAGTAAACCCAAAATGTTTATCTATCACAAAAGTTTGATAAATACTTAACGGCAGGGATACAATATATTCAATAGTAAAATATCCAACCAAAAATATGATGCTGCCCCAAAATGGAGATTCTGATATATATTGAGATAAGAAGCCATACAGTGCTCCAAATCCTATCAATGCCCACCAAATAAACAGAAGGTACTCCACTAAATGCGAAGTAAGATCTACCTTTTCTTTTGCTATAGCATAATTTGCTGCTTCTAGATATTTTGCTTTTGTCATCAGCACGGCGTCTTTGTGTTTTTCATCAACGATATAGCCCATTTGCATAACAGAAACATATACTTTGATAGCTGTATACACGGAAAATAATATGATCAATGCTTTAAGCATATATTGCCTTTTTTATTTGAAATATATCTTGTTAAGCTTAAAGTGGCTTTTTTGGTATAATACGCCAATTAAATCCAAGGACGGTTCGTGGCATTAGTAGATCTCTTCGCTATCAAAAAACAATATAACATCAAAATACTACTTGACAGTGTTGATTTTCATCTAAACGAAGGAGAAAGAATAGCTATTGTCGGTCAAAATGGATGTGGCAAATCTACTTTAATGAAAATAATAGCCGGCACAGAAGAACCAACAGAAGGCAAAAGAGTAGTTCAAGGCAATGTGCAAATAGAAATGTTATCGCAACATCCGCTCTTCAAGCCTAATCTTACAGTCAGAGAAGCAATAAGTTTAGAATTGGCAGAACTATATGAAGCTAAACTTGCCTATGATAAAATCGGCGAAAAATTGGCAACCGATTTTGACAATAAAGAACTTCTCAAAAAACATGCCGAACTTACAAACTTTCTAGACCATCATAATGCTTGGAATTTGGATGATAAAATAGAGCGGGTATTGCAAGAATTCAAGCTCAAAGATTATGAAAACAGACTTGTAGATTCTCTCTCTGGTGGCGAACAACGCCGTGTTGCTTTGGCTGGACTAATACTAAAAAAACCTGATGTGCTTTTGCTGGATGAACCGACAAACCACTTAGACGTGTATATGGTAGAATTCTTAGAAGAAATATTGTTAAAAGAAAAATTTACACTTTTATTTATATCACATGACAGATATTTCATAGATACCATAGCTACCAGAGTTGTAGAGGTAGATAATCAACAACTTGTAAGCTATCAAGGTGGATACCAAAACTATCTTACTCTCAAAGAACAACGACTTCATTCTTTGCAAAAAGGACATGAAAACCTATTAAGACTTCTTAAACAAGAAGAAGCTTGGCTCAGCAAAGGCGTAAGAGCTAGAGAAAAAAGAAATCAAGGACGTAAACAAAGAGTCTTTGAACTTCGTGAAAATGCCCAAAAAAACCCTACGCTTATTCGTAAGATGGTCATAGAATTAGAAAGAGAAAAGAAACATTTCAATCGCGATGAAAGTGTATCTAGAAAAAAAATGCTTTTTGATCTTAATAATGTGACATATGGCTTGCCGAAGAAATCTCTAATTACAAATTTTACAACACGAATACTACAACATGACAAAATAGCAATAGTGGGAATTAATGGATCTGGCAAATCCACATTATTAAAGCTTCTGCTTGGCAAAATAACACCGCAGGGAGGCAAGGTTGACAGTGGTGATTTCGCTATAGGCTATTTTGATCAACATAGAGATATGTTAGATAACGAAAAAAGTTTGCTAGAGACTTTTTGCCCTAATGGTGGAGATATCATAGAAGTTGATGGAAAAAATATGCATGTATATGGTTATCTAAAAAGCTTTTTATTCCCAAAAGAATTTTTAGACCAAAAAATAGGTATGCTTAGCGGTGGAGAAAAAAATCGCGTTGCACTTGCATTGCTGTTTACAAAAAAGGTTGATTGTCTTATTCTTGATGAACCTACAAATGATCTTGATATTCAAACCATTACTATTCTAGAAGAGCAGCTCATAAATTTTGGCGGCGCTTTGCTGGTTGTTTCGCATGATAGATATTTTGTGGACAAGGTGGCATCAAAACTTTTTATACTTGACGGAAAAGGAAATATAGAGGAATCTCATCAATCTTATAGTGATTATCTACTCATAGAAAAAGAGCTTAGAGAGATCCAATCGATGGAAAAAGAATTTAAATCTCCGCAAATCGCTACTCCCGTCATAGCGAAAACAAAAACCAAACTCAGCTACAAAGAACAAAGAGAATTTGACACACTGCCTCAAGAGATAGAAGAACTTGAGCACAAAATAGACGAACTTCACAAATGTCTCAATAATCCTGATTGCTATCAACAAAAAGGACTAAATGAAATAACAAAAATGTTAATCGATACTCAAAACGAATATGATGCAAAAAGTGAAAAATATTTGGAACTTTGGGAGCTATTTGAATCTTTGCAATAATTACCAATAAATTATAACACTTCTTCTACCCCAATGCAATGCTTTTGGTATATCTACCCCCATATATATATCTATATATCTTGTATATCTTTTGTTCATTTTATCCCTAACCGTATAATATCCGTCTAATCCGCCAATATATACTGTTGTGCCATTGCTAATTCCATATTCACTAATTAAATCTCTGGAAACTGCAATAATCTTCATGCCAGGAGTAAGGTGATGACCCCATGCAGCCTCAAATGGAGTGCTGTCTGATTGTGCAACATGAGACGTATATGCAGAAGCCATAACCCTAAGCCGGCGACCTTGGGGTGCTTCTATAATTTTGTACTTTTCATTTTTCTTGGCAATTTCATCTAGCATTTCTTTGTAACTGTTTTTTACAACCGCATCAATTTTATCTTGAGGAAGCGGCATTGATAATTGCGTGCCTATTTTTAAATCGTAAAAATCAATAGATGGATTTAACCTTTTTATTTCTCCTTGCGCCACGCCAAATTTTATAGCAATTACCCCCAAAGTATCGCCTGCTGCAACAGTATAGGTACTTTGATAATTGTTTGAAGCTTGAGATAATGAAGCAAAATTCAAATAATTATTATTGTCTATATTGGATTTGGGTTTTATAATCGATTTTTTATTTGACTGTGTATAATTATCATCCGACTTTGGATGAGTAGTTTTTGGATTATAAGGGCTGCATCTTGGTGTTTCAAAATTTAATTTTACGCACTCTGATGCATCATTGACCAATTGTGTTGTTTCTTGTGCAAAAATAATCGTTGTAAAACTAAGCATCATAAAAAATATAATTTTTTTCATGACCCTCCTTCGCATTATTGCTATAAAATACTAAAAATATTCTCCTTAATAGTATTTTTATCTATAACTTTATTGTGTATCAACGGTTTACTAAATAATTCTATTATCATTTTTGGAACTTGTAAATCGACATTATCTTTGATCCAGTTTAAAGCATCAATGTCATTTTTGACTTCATGTCCCAAAGCCCTAGAAACTGTAGGGCTAAATTTAGTCCATTCTGCTGTCGAATATACTACTGTGGGTAAATTTTGTTCTCTAAGAGTTTTATAAGCTCTTATGCAAGTTGCTGTATGTGGATCCATTATATAACCTTTTTTGGCATACTCTCCAATTACTGCTTCACATTCATCATCAGAAGAAAAAGATGCATCAAAATCTTCTTTCAAAATTTTCAATTCATCAGATGTTAGATAGTATTTGCCGTTTGATGCCAGATCATCCATCAGTTCTTTTGTTCTAACTGAACCAAATTTATCGAACAATATTCTTTCAACATTTGAGCTTTTTAGTATGTCCATAGCCGGTGATATAGTATGCACTAAGTTTCTGGTTGTCAAATCATAAGCACCTGTTGTTATCCAATCTGTCAAAATATTATTTTGATTTGAAGAAATAAGTATCTTGGCTATAGGCAGTCCCATTTTTTTAGCATAATATGCTCCCAATGCATTACCGAAATTACCGCTTGGCACAACAAGATATATCTTATCGCCCATTGCGATCTTGTTATCTCTTAATAAAACTATATAACTATGGATATGATAAATAATCTGAAATATTATGCGCCCAAAATTAACAGAATTTGCTGCTGATAATTTAATATTCTTTGCTCGCAAGGTTTCATTGAAGTCTTCTGAAGCTAAAAGTGATTTTAATGCATTTTGTGTATCATCAAAATCACCTTTTACCCCAAATACAAAAAGATTTGAAGCATCTTCTGTGACCATTTGAAGTCTTTGCACGTCACTTGTGCCGCCGTCAGGATAAAGACAGGCTACTTTGACATTTGCTTGATTTTTAAAAGTTTCAAGCGTAGCCGGACCTGTATCACCGCTTGTAGCTGCCATTATGAGATAATTTTCATTTCTCTTGCTTGCAAGTGAGCTTAGTATATATCCGAAAGGTTGCAGTGCCATGTCTTTAAAAGCGCGTGTAGGACCATGATAAAGTTCACTTACAAAACAATCATCTTCTATTTGGACTACCGGCACAGGGTTATTGGCATCATCAAAAGCATCATATCGTGCAAGTGCTTTTTGCAAAGTATCATTGTCTATGTCAATATTGCATTTAGTTAAAAAATCAAGTGCTAATACTTTATAAGAGCTGTTTAAATGTTGGTTTATAAAATCTTCATTCAAATCAGTTAATTGTTCTGGCACATAAAGTCCACCGAAACTAGCGCTAGGTGATAAAATAGCTTCTGAAAATGTTACGTATTTTGCTTTAATACCATCGTTGCCTCGGGTCTCGATAAATCTCATATTTAAATTCCTTATTTACTTCTCTTCTTGGCAAATACTCAAGAATATTTATAAAATAATTATACCATCTTAAAATAAGAGTTTATTATCTTGGACAAATTAATACAAATTGAATAGTATATAAATATTATTATTTGGCTATCAATCCTTTTACGTGACATTCTTGTGAATATTGGCAAATAACACTATTGTCGAATTTTAAATACTTTTCGTCTTTATGCGGATAATCCACATTTGATAAAAAATGTTTCATTATATTTATTCTGACTATTTTTTTATCATCGCTATGGACAACGAACCAAGGAGCAAACCCAAAAGAAGTATTTTCAAACATTTCATCTCTTGCCTTGGAATATTCATCCCAATATTTTTGCGCTTGATTGTCAACCGGACTTAATTTCCACTGTTTTAACGGATCTTTTTTTCTGCTTTCCAATCTTTCTTTCTGTTCTTTTTTACTGATATCCAAATAATATTTGAATAATATAATTCCTGAATGTGTCAAAAGATTTTCAAAATTACCAACCTCTTCCATAAAAAGTTCATATTCTTTCTTTGTACAAAAGCCCATAACTTTTTCAACACCCGCCCTATTGTACCAACTTCTATTAAAAAAAACTATCTGGCCGCCACTTGGCAGATCCGGTACATATCTTTGAAAATACCACGATTTTGTCTCTACGTCGCTTGGCTTGTTTAATGCAACAACTTTAGCTTCCCTTGGGCTCAAATGCTCCATAAATCTTTTTATGGTCCCATCCTTGCCGGAAGCATCCCTGCCTTCAAATATCAAACACACTTTTAAATCTTTTTTTATTACACATTTTTGGAATTTTACCAATTCGACTTGTAAATTATAAAGCTCTTCGTCATATTTTTTTGTTTTCATTTTTTTACCTTATAGTCAAAATATCTTATTATACTATAAATTCAAGAAGCAACTACAATTCTATAAAAGTACCTACACCACTACTTGTCAAGATCTCTAAGAGTAATGAATGCTCTACTCTCCCATCTATAATGTGGGCTCTGCTTACACCACCTCTTAAAGCTTCTATGCAAGCATCTACTTTTGGTACCATGCCGCCATAAATTGTTCCATCCGCTTTTAGGTGATTTGTTTTTTCAACACTCAAATGTGTCAACAGGTTGCCTTCTTTATCCAATACCCCTGCAGTATCTGTTAAGAAAAGTACTTTGTTTGCTTTAAGTGCTACTGCTATTTTACTAGCAGCAAGATCGGCATTTATATTAAATCCCGGATGACCTACTGTATTGCTGCCTGCTATTGGAGCAATAACGGGTATAAGTCCATCATCTATGATATCATCAACCAATGACGGGTTGATATGCTCTATAACTCCTGTGTATCCAAATCGTTCAAAATCTTTTGGAACCGCTTCTAAAAAATGTCCGTCTTTGCCGGAAATTCCTACTGCTTTTGCCCCTTGAGTATTAAGTAGTGCTACTATCTCTTTGTTTATTTCTCCGCTTAGAACCATCTCTACAACACGCATTACTTCTTTAGTGGTAACTCTTTGTCCATCAACAAACTCGGTTCCGATACCTAAACGGGACAACAGATCCGTAATCGTCTTACCGCCGCCATGAACTATGATCGGCTTAAGGCCTACAAAATGAAGCAAAACAATATCTTGAGCAAACTGCATCTTAAGCTCATCGCTTGTCTGCGCTGCACCTCCATATTTGATGACAATTTTTTGATCTTTAAATTTTTTGATATATGGCAATGCATCTAGTAATGTTTTTACCACTTCAATATTGTTTTTCATACTTTGTATCCTTTGATATAGCTATCCACTTTTCTTATAATGCTTTTTTGTAATTCTAATTTTAACTTGATTTTAGAGATAGGCAACTTAAAATCATTCATCTTGACGGCATCTTTTTGGGTAACCAACAAACTATCGGCATTGTTTTTACGGAGTAATATATTCAGTTTTTCTTCATCAAAATAAGCATGATCTTCAAAATAGTACTTATCAATTATCCCTTCCGGTAAAAACTTATTTAGCCGCGTTGGATTGGCTATAGCAGTGACCAATATCATTCTTTGCTTCAGGTCTTCATATGTAACACGCCTGGTAAAATCAATATCATCTTTGAGGATCAAATCAGCTTTTTTTGAATAAAACCAAAATTCTCTAAATGGGCCTGCCGGCAACGGAAGATAATTTGCAATACGTGACGGCTCTAAAATAATATCAAATTTTTTAATGCCGACTTGATTGAATCCATCGTCAAGAAAAATTATTTTTGCACCTCTTTCCTTGGCATATGCTATGGCTGTTTTGCGATCCTCGCTTACTATCACACTCGCTTTTGGTAGAGATGAGGCTATGAGCATAGCTTCGTCTCCGCTCTCATTTACATTAGCTAGCACATGGCCCTTATGGCTGACTTCTATCAGTCCTTTGCTTTGCCTTCCATATCCTCTGGAAATTACAAAAACACCGTTAAAATGAGAGGCTAATTCGATTATAAATGGTGTTTTGCCGGTACCTCCGACTATAAGATTGCCTATGCTTACAATCGGCAGTCCAAAATCTTTTTGTTCTGTCAGTGCACGACGTATAACCATAACAATACCCCATACTACTCCCAAAGGCAATAAAACAATAATAGCAAACCAATCATACCACTTTGTTTTGAACCAAATTGTTTCAAAAAACTTGGTCATGACATTACATATAAGAATTTGCTATTTTTTCGACTGCACTTATAACTTTTTGCACTTGGGCATCACTCATACTGGAATATAGAGGCAATGAAAGCGTTCTTTGATATATACCAAGCGCTACAGGAAAATCAAAAACTCTAAGAGAGTATTTTTTTCTATAATATTCAGTTAGATGTAAAGGCATATAATGAAGGCCTATTTCAATACCTTCAAGCTTAAGCTCTCTCGCAAAATGGTCTCTATTTTTATCTATTTCTATATAAAAATGTATTATATTTTCTTGAGACATATCGGTTTTGATAGTAATATGTTTTGTATTGGATAGTCTTGATGCATAAATATCAGCTATCTTACGACGGCGTTCTGTTTGCTCAGGCAGAGAGGTAAATCTATCTAGGCAAATTGCGCTCACTACTTCGTTCATCGCATAACGCCAACCTATATCTATCACATCATAAAGATAATTCACTTCAGATGCATTTTCTCCGGTTTGGTGTATCATACCATGTGTTCTAAGCAATTTTGCTCTTTGGAAAAGCTCATCATCTTTAGTTGTGAACATCCCTCCGGAAATAATATCTTTATACATATGAGGTGCAAATGAAAATACGGTGATATCTGCTCCACATGATCCCAAATATTTACCATTATATTTGCTTCCCATAGCATCTGTGGCATCTTCAATTACTTTAACATCGTATTTTTTTGCCATCTCATATAATCTATCAAGATCAAGCATAGCACCGCCCATATGATTTACTAAAACTGCTCTAAGCTTTTTATTCTCATGTTTTACAAGTGCCGATTCAAGCTTATCAAGATCAATCATATAATTATCACTGTTGCAATCTACAAAAATAGGTTCTGCATCAAAATGTCTAATAACTTCAGGAATATCGACAAAAGCATTGATACTACATAATACCTTGTCGCCTCTTTTTAAATCTAGTGCACACATAGCCAAATGTAATGCTGCAGTGCCACTCATTGTGGCCAAAGCATAACCAGTTCCGAATGTTTCGGCAAATATGCTTTCTAATTCTTCTACTTTTGAAGATGTTTGGCTAAAAGTCAAAACTTCTTGTATTTTTGAATCGTTATTTGCTTTTATAAATGGTTTATAAAATGAAATAATATCTGCTGATTCCATTTCCTATTCCTTAATGCAATTTTATGTATTTCTTATTTTTTTATTATACACTATTTTATTAAATTAACAATATAAACTTCTAAAAAATTAAAAATATTTCTAATCAATAAATCTGTGCGATTTAATAAATTTTGTTAGATATTTTTGTTATGGAACAAAAATCTGATCTAACATAGTATTTATATATTCATTTGCTTTAAATTCTATCAAATCTTCAGGCTTTTCTCCTATACCGATAAAAAATATAGGAAGTTGCAACTCTTTGGCTATACTTAGCACAGAGCCTCCTTTGGCTGTACCGTCAAGCTTTGTGATGATTATTCCGTCTATCCCGACCATTTCATTAAAAGCTCTTGCTTGGTTTATAGACGAACTTCCCTGCGTTCCATCCAATATAAGCAATTTACGGTGTGGTGCACCGCTCAATGCTTTATCGGCGATACGAATCATTTTTTTTAATTCGCCTGCAAGATTTACTTGTGTATGAAGCCTTCCGGCAGTATCAATAATAACATGATCTATATTTTTTGCAATTGCCGAAGAAATAGTATCATATACTACAGCAGACGGATCATGACCTTGGTTTGTAGCTATGATAGGTACAGAAAGTCTTTTTGCCCAAAGGCTTAATTGTTCAATTGCAGCCGCTCTAAATGTATCACCTGCACCCAAAATAACACTTTTGCCTTGAGAGAGATAACGATATGCAAGTTTTGCTATAGTAGTCGTTTTCCCCGCACCGTTAACGCCAATTATCATCTCCACAAAAGGTTTGGCATCATAATTTTTAAAATCTGCTTTATATTGAAACACGGTTATTAACGAATTAAAAGCTTGCGTTCTATTGATAGTAGAAGGCAAGCTATCAAGGATTTGTTCAACCAATTCATAATTAACATCAGATTCTAGCAGTATCTCTTCAAAAGTTTCTTTCGAGATATTTTTTTGTTTGTCCGGAACCAACTCTTCTATATTTTTTGTTGTTTTTCCAAGTGCTTTTTTTATAAAATTCAACATTAATTTTTTTATACCTTTTAAAATTATGCGACTCTTTTGAATATCTTTAGTTCTTTGCTAAAAATTTGAGAATCAATCAGATATTTTCATTATACTATTTGTGCTATAATAAAACTCTTATATCTTAATAGTATCAAAGAAATTATATGAATAAAAATAACCAGAAAACCAAAGAGAATTTTAGATGTAAGTGCCTTGCCAAACTAAAAAAAACCAGCAAAAACATAAGATACAGAAACAAAGATAAATACATAGTTGCAAAGCTTTATGAAATTGTAAAAATAATAAAAGCGCAAACTATCATGCTTTATATTCCGCTTGAAATTGAAGTGGATATAAAACCTCTTATCACAAAACTTCGCATGGAAAAAAAAGTTATTTTGGCGCCGTTTATGGAAGGTAAAAGTTTTAGGTTGGTAAAATACAGATTACCGTTAACAAAAAAACGTTTCGGTATCAAAGAACCAAAAAACTCAAAACAATTTAGAAAAAAAAATATAGATCTAGCCATCGTACCTATTGTTGGAACCGATATAACCAAAAGACGCGTCGGTTTTGGCAAAGGAATGTATGATAGGTTTTTTGAAAAAGAAAAAGAAAATATTGGCATCACAGTATTTATTGCAAGAGAATTGTATGTTTGTAGCGAATGTATCACAAATGAATATGATATCGAAGCTGATTTTATAATAACGTAAAGTTTAAATATATACATACACTCTTTCTTATTACGTTTTGCATCACAAGGAAATACGATGTTATCTACTATTATACTCACATTAATGATGGGAGTCTTTGCAGGCATTATAATGACCTACATATGGTTTGCAAAAACAGCATCAAAAAGATTTTCATATTTAGAAGCTGAAGCCAAAGCCAAAGCCAGCGTTATAGAGAGCGAATCGGCTCTTTTGCTCCAAGAAGCAAAAGTAGCTATTAAAAAAGAAGAGCTTGAGCTGCAAAAGACATTAAAAATAAAAATGTCAAGCATAGAAGAAAAAGAAAAGACTCTTTTAACAGAGATACAGAAACTAAATAAAACAGAAGAAAAACTACATAAATTTTCCAATTATCTAAATCAAAAAGAAAAAAAAATAGAACAGCTTGAAATACAAAAAGAAGCGATAATAGATGAGAATCTAAAAAAAATGGAACAAATAGCTTCTATGACCAGACAAGAAGCCCAAGATTATATATTGCAAGAAGTTGAAAAAAAGAGCCAAAATGAAATAGCCTCCATAGTAAGAAAATATGAACATCTTGCCAAAGAAGAAGGAGAAAAAAAAGCAAATTATATATTAGCTCAAGCGACTACCCGTTATTCCGGAGAATTTGCCGGTGAAAGGCTTATCAATCTTGTTACTCTTCCGACAGATGAGCACAAGGGTAGAATTATAGGAAAAGAAGGAAGAAATATTAAAGCCCTAGAATCACTTTTGGGCGTAGATATCATTATTGATGAAACTCCTGGTGTAATTATAGTAAGCGGATTTAATCTTTATAGAAGAGCGATTGCAACTAGGGTCATTGAATTGCTTGTAGAAGACGGAAGAATCCATCCTGCGCGTATCGAAGAGATACACGAAAAAGTAAGCAAAGAATTTGAACAAAAAATTTATGAAGATGGCAAAAACATACTCATAGATATGGGGCTTTTCCCTATGCATGAAGAGCTGATCAAACTTATTGGTAAACTAAAATATCGTGCCAGCTACGGTCAAAATGCATTGGGACATACACTTGAAGTAGCAAGACTAGCAAGTGTTATGGCAGCAGAAATGGGCGGAGATGAAAAGCTTGCCATGAGAGCCGGATTGTTGCATGATATCGGCAAGGCTCTTACCCAAGAATTTGGCGGTTCGCATGTAGAGCTTGGAGCAGAATTATGCAGAAGATACAATGAACATCCTATAGTAATAAATGCTATTTATGCTCATCACGGCAATGAAGAACCTCTTAGCGTTGAAAGTGCTGCTGTATGCGCTGCCGATGCTCTTAGTGCCGCCAGACCTGGGGCTAGAAGAGAGGTTTTGGAAAGCTTTACAAAAAGAGTCAAAGAGCTTGAAGAGATCGCTCTTTCAAAAGAATATGTAGAACAAGCCTATGCCATAAATGCAGGTAGGGAAATACGAGTGATCGTCAATGCAAAAAAAATAAATGATGATCAAGCCGTAATGCTAAGCAAAGAAATTGCAAAAGAAATAGAAACCAAAGTGCAATATCCAGCAGAAATAAAAGTAAATGTCATCAGAGAAATGCGAGCAGTGCAGTATGCAAAATAAATACGAAATTGGATACAATAGCTTGAGATCAATAATAAGAGGAGCAAAAAATGGATAATTGCAATATAATAAAAGCTCATATAAGAATGGAAGAAAAATACGAAAGGCTAAGTCTTACTTTTGGTGATAACGAAGATGTAAAAAAAGAAATTTTCAGCGCAATAGAAACTGTCAAAAAAGAAACAGGGCTTAACCCAATGATTATTGATAGAATTGCTGAACATGAACCACAAATTCAGTCTATTTCAATAGAGTGTTCAGAAGATGATTGCAGAGTTTGCGGTGATTTTTTTACAAAAGTATTACATGAACTGCATATAGATAAATGCGAGGAGGACCTATGAAGAAAATACTAATTGCCACAGTTATTGCGATATTTGGGCTAAATATATCAAGCGCCAAAGAAGTTGCAAAAAATATCCAAGTGACACCGTCAAAAGACCCTATAGTTGTATTGCAAACAAATGCAGGAAATATTGAACTTAGACTTTATTCGAAAGCAGCCCCATTGGCTGTAAAAAATTTTGTGACTCATGCCAAGAATGGATATTATAATAATATAATCTTCCATAGAGTAATAAAAGGCTTTATGATACAAGGTGGAGATCCTACAGGTACCGGAATGGGCGGAGAATCAATCTGGCACAAAGATTTCAAAAATGAATATGCTCCTAATCTGACATTTGACAAACCATTTTTACTTGCAATGGCAAATGCCGGAGAAAATACTAACGGCAGTCAATTTTTTATTACAACGGCTCCAGCGCCTTGGCTGAATGGCGGATACACTATATTTGGTGAGGTAATAAACGGAAAAGATACCGTAAAAAGAATTGAAAATGCTAAAACGTCTGCTGAAGACAGACCATATGCTAAACAAATAATAATAAAGGCATTTGTAAAATAAGATGACGAATATCGAGTCCATAAGACAAGAGAGGCAAAAATGGCTAAATTTCAAAGACATAGCCCCTCTTTGGTTAGAGATCAAAAAACTCCCGGATTATGAAACAAAAAATAGTTTTGGTGACATAATAACAATAACTACACAAGAATTAAATCAAGATCAACAAGATCAAATCAACAAACTTGCACTTGCTATGAAACCTTGGAGAAAAGGGCCTTTTAAGATAAATTCTATTTTTATAGATACAGAATGGCAAAGCTTTATAAAATATAATCTCCTAGAGCCTTATTTTAGTCTTGAAGGAAAAGTAGTTGGGGACATAGGTTGCAACAACGGATATTATCTTTTTAGAATGTTAGAGCAAAAACCAAAGAAACTAATAGGATTTGATCCGTCAGCACTTTTCTATACACAATTTTCATTTATCAACCATTTTGTAAAAAGTGATATAGTTTACGAACTTTTGGGTGTAGAACATGTCGGGATGTACGAACATAAATTTGATGTATTGTTCTGTCTAGGAGTGCTATATCATCGTTCTGATCCTATATCAACATTAAAATCACTTTACAAAGGCCTCGAAAACGGCGGTGAACTATTTTTGGATACTTTTATGATAGACGGAGAGGAAGATATGGCTCTAACTCCAAAGGATAGATACTCAAAAATACCAAATGTGTATTTTGTTCCCACTATCAATGCTTTAAAAAACTGGTGCCATAGAGCTGGCTTTGAAAATGTTGAGGTTTTGGCAATAAAAACCACCGATAAAACAGAACAAAGAAAGACAGATTGGATAGATTCCCAAAGCCTAGAAGACTTCCTGGACCCGCAAAATCCTCGTCTTACGGTAGAAGGTTATCCTGCTCCAAAAAGGGTCTACATAAAGGCTACAAAAAGTTAATTCTATTAAAATATCAAAAATAATATAAAAATTTACTTTTATTTTTAAATAAGGTGTTTTTTGGTATAACTCTATCAAAATTAATTAAGCAAAATTTATATCATAATATTTTTTATTATTGTGATACGCTTTTTGGCAATTACAAGGTTATAAGAGTATATGAGAATACTAACCATAGGTTTTAGTGATGATTATGTTAAAAAACTTGAATCAGAGCTAAGCAAATATTTCATTTGCATAGTAGATAGCGCAAAAGATTTATATGATGCAACCAATTTTACAGACTTTAGACATTATGAATTGGTTATTGTGGTAGACGAAGGTGTTAAGTTTTCACTGGAAAGATACATAAACGAAGTCAAAAGAAAGAAAAATGAAACGAAGATCATAGTTCTGGCTACAAATCCAAAAACCCAAGGTGTCTTTTTTAATCTTGGAGCAGATGATGTTATTTGCCATCATTGCGAACATCCGGATTTGATCGCAGCCAGAGTACTGGCTAATATGCGTCATCTTTTTGGAACCACCATACATATAGGACAATTGGTTATTGATATTGCTAATAAAAAAATAGAATATAATCAAAAAAATGTCTCTCTTAATGGTAAAACATTTGATATATTGGCATATCTTGCCCTGCGTAAGCAAAGAGTATTTTCAAAAGATGAGATCATAAATGCCCTTTGGGAAGAACCGGAATATGTTAGCGATAACACAGTAGAAGTTGCTATCAATCAAATTCGTAAACGTCTCAAAAATATATTAGGATTCCAAGTCATACATACAGTGCGTCGTCGTGGCTATAAATTTGCTTATTAATTAAGTAAATTGCCTAAAAAATAATCAATGACTGCGTTTTAGTGTTCCGTTGAAAATGATATAATTTCACCTTATATTCTCTTAAAGGTAATTTATATATGGTTGATGCTTATATTATTAATACGCTATTCATGATATTTTCAATGACACTGATCATTCTGATGGTTCCAGGCTTTGCAATGCTTGAAGCAGGAATAGTTAGAACAAAAAATGTTACTAGTGTTTTGACGGTAAATGTTATGATATATGTTATTGCTTCAATAGCTTTTATACTCATCGGGTATAACATTGCATTTGGTGGCATTAAAATCGATACCATGAGTCCTTTGGCATTCGTAATGTTCCAAATGGCTTTTGTCGGAAAATCTATCAACATCATGAGCGGTGGTGTAGGCGAAAGAGCCAAAATATTCCCTCTAACACTTTTTACTCTTATCATGGGTGCGTTGATCTATCCTATAATGGTAAATATCTCTTGGGGTAGTGATATATTCAAAGATACACTTCTAGATATAAATATGCATGACCTTGCAGGCTCTACTGTTATTCACTCAACCGGCGGCTGGGCACTCCTTGCTGCAATTTTGATCATAGGTTCCAGAAAAGGCCGATATGTAAACGATCAGATTAAAGTAATACCGGCTTCGAATATTCCTCTTGTTACCCTTGGAGCATTATTGTTATGGATAGGTTGGTTTGGTTTTAATGGCGGCTCTGTTGGAAGCATTGCCTCAAAAGAAGCAGCTGACACGGTAGCACTAACTATTTTCAATACCAATACAGCTGGTCTTGCCGGGGCACTCTCTGCCGGTATTTTTATATATCTTAGATATAAACTTTTTGATATCACTATGATATTAAATGGTGCATTAGGCGGGCTTGTAGCCATCACTGCCGGTGCAGACCTATTTAACACTGTAGATTCGCTTATCATTGGTGGAATTGGCGGTGTTCTTGTAGTAATAGCAGTTCCGCTATTTGATAAGATTCGAATCGACGATCCAGTGGGAGCCTTGTCTGTTCACTTGGTAAATGGTGTCTGGGGTACGTTAGCCGTTGGATTGTTTGCTAGTAGTGATACGATCACACTTCTAGGCCAAATCAAAGGCATAACAGTAATCGGAGCATTGGTATTTAGTATCTCTTATGTTACTATTTATACTATAAATAAATTTATGCCATTTAGAGCAGAAGATGAAGCACAGCTCGAAGGACTTGATGCAAGCGAATGTGGGATCGAATCTTATCCGGAGTTTAGAAGAACTATATAGTTCTTCTAACCTGCTCCATCCAATACGGTATATACTTCATCTCTTTAGCCAAAGATGTGCTTCCTCCGTGTCCTGGATATATCTTGAAATTACCATCCATTACTGATACTTTTTTTAGGCTTTTTAACATATCTTTGGCACTGGAATATGGAAAATCCCATCTGCCAATAGATCCAGCAAATAAAAAGTCACCACTAAACCAAACATTGCTTATTTCTATGACACTACAACCTGGCGTATGTCCCGGGAAATGATGAAACTTGAGCTCGATGCCACCTATTTCTACTATTCCGTCTTCTTTGACTTGAAAATCAGCGATACTCGATGGAGTGCCTTGAGCAAAAGGATCGCTTGAGAGCATAAAAGCATCTTGTTTTGGAATATAAATCGGGATATTCAATGCTTCTTTTAAAGCCTGATTACTCCAAACATGATCAAAGTGTCCATGTGTATTGAGGATAGCAATCGGATTTTTGACATTTTTGAGTACCCAGGATGAGGCGCCAACACCAGGATCTATGATAAAATCTTTGCCATCAATTGTTACAATATAGCAATTTGTTTGATATGGACCCATTGGCTGAAATTTAACTTCCATATATTATAATTCTCCTATGAATTTTCAAAAAACCCTTCACGATGCAATTATGACCGATGACATAAAAATAAAAGAGGATTTGGTCAATAAATGTTTTTCGTATTGTACCAAAAACATTATCGAAACTCCATCAGATTTTTCGCCTATTGTATTTAGCAAACCATCATATTATGATATTTGCAATATAGTCGATCCAAAAAACCTCCAAAAAAGAAATCATCTTGATACAGATGAAGGATTAGCAAGATTGGTGCATGCAATCACACATATAGAATACAGTGCAATTGATCTGGCTCTCGATGCAGTTTATAGGTTTTATGATATGCCTCAAGAGTTTAAGGTAGATTGGCTCGAGGTAGCCATAGATGAGATACTACACTTTAAGATGCTAAACTCGATTTTAGAAGATTTGGGCTACAAATATGGTGACTTTAATGTACATCAAGGATATTTTGACATATCCAGACAAACCGATAGCTCAGCACTTGAACGCATGGCAGTAGTGCCTAGATATTATGAAGCAGCCGGACTGGATGTCAATCCCCAGATCATCAAAAAACTGGACAACAAACGCAAAAATCCTATAGTAAAAAGGATCATTGATGCCCTTTACGTCATATTGGATGAAGAAGTAACACATGTTGGCAAAGGGGACAAATGGTTTAAGTATCTTTGCTTGCAAAAAGATATCGATGAACAAGTGTACTTTGACATACTAAACAGATATGAACTGACCAACAAACATCGTCCGCATATAAATATAAAGGCAAGAAAACTAGCAGGTTTTAGTTGTAATGAGATCAAACAACTTGGCGCAAAAGAGTGCAGTTGAGTGAAAAACAAGCACTTAATATAAATTCTTTTTGTTGCTTGGACGGTGATATTCTTGTTTTGAATGTTTTAGGAACACCTGCAGCAAAAAGGGACCACATAGGTAAACCAAAGGGAAATCAACTCCAAATCAGTGTGACCGAAAAACCTATTAGAGGTAAAGCTACCGATCATATGGTCAAATATCTTGCAAAAGAGTTTAATGTTTCGGCAAATGATATAGAAGTGGTTTTCGGCAGATATAATATCAACAAGCAACTCAGGATAAAAAAACCAAAAAAATTGCCAAGCGTTATACAAAAAGAGATATGCAAACTAGAAATTGACGGCTAATAACTATTTGATATCAATACTCTTTTGTGGATGCTCAAATACCGCACTTTCATACAGCCATCTGCTACCAACTTTCAAAAAACGACTTTTTTCTATAAAATGCGAACCGCTTAATAATGCATCGAATTTGACATAAGCCTCATTCTCTCCGTCTATAAATTCCAAAATTTTTAATCCTTCGAAATTTGTATTGTCGCAAAATCCAAGTATACCCTCTTCCCACTGCTTTATATCGTTTGTGAAATCCGGATTGTTCAGATGTGTAGTAGATATTATATATTTTGAATTTTTTAATGCGTATGCGCTATATCTTGACCTCATCAAAAGCATCGCATTACCCGGATTTGCGACTTTGTGAAAAGGCTGGCAACATCTTTTGTATTTTTTGCCACTATGGCATGGGCACTGAGCATTTACTGATATTTTCATTTTATTTGTTATCTAATAAAAAGATCTTTGCAAATTCTTTTGCTGCATCGATATAGGACCCATTGCTTTCATCATCTTCATTATCTGTATATTGCCAATTCCAACTTAAATCATTTATGGTATTAAATCCAAAAAATTGCAATACTTTCTTTTGAGTATCGAGCACTTGTCTGCTATTCCAATTTTGGGATATTATGATGATGCCTGCATCTATATTTTGAATGATATTTTCTTCTTGTAGTGTTGTATGTCTGTTTTCTATCCAAGTGAGACGTTCGATCAGTTTTTGGTATATGCTATTCATTTGCCCCCAGCGAACTGAACCAAAAAATATCACACAATCAGACTGAAGTAATTCTTTGCTTATTTTCCAAAGTTCATCATCGTTATTGTTGATGCTTGCCCAACAACGATGATGGCCTGTAGGGTTTTTTGATGGATCTTTTAATTTTGCGTCAGGTAACCCGCATGTATTGCCTCTCTTGGTTGATACATTTCCTTCACAAGGATAGATCATGAGTAGCGGAACTTCTATAATAGAAACATTTTCGCTTTTAAGTCGTTTTGCGATTTCATAGGCTAGTATTGTACTTTTAGGCTTTTCTTTATTTTTTTCTCCTTGCCAACGATTTGAAGTTGTTAAAAATAATATTTTTTTATATTTCTTAAGCGCTCGCAATGTATTATCAAGTATATTTTTATAGAGCTGCTCATCATTCGATGCCATACATGAACCCCTATTTTTCAAATATATCATTATACACAAAAACCAATCTACTAGAAAGAAAAAATAACATTTTAACAATAATACAGTTATGATCATTATCGAACAAATCTCATTTTCATCGTCTTCCATGGAACAGCATAGTATATTTGAGAATGATGTATGCGCTCCAATCGAAGCAATTGAAACCAGATTAATAAAATACTTTCACGTAATTTTAATTATATTGTGATATAATAGTTGTACTTCTACGAAATTTCATCGATTCATCTGGTTGATATTTTAGATTCTGAGATAAGTTCAGAATGACGATTGTGTATATTAAATATAGATTTAAAAACAATATAAAATGAGTTCAGATGATTTAAACTAGATATTTATAGAAAATCAAACAAACAGAAAGAACAAAATGACATTTAAAGATTTTAATCTAAAACAACCTATACAACAAGCCATAGATGAAGCCGGTTTTACTGAGCCAAGCCCTGTACAAAAAGAGGCGATTCCACTAATCTTAGCCGGACATGATATCATCGCTCAAGCTCAAACAGGTACAGGTAAAACAGCGGCATTTGGCTTGCCGATGCTAAGCATGATGACTGGTGACGGCTCAGTAGAGGGTCTTATCATTGTCCCTACCCGTGAACTTGCCATGCAAGTAAGTGATGAAATTTATCGTTTTGGTAAATCATCAGGACTAAAAACTGCTACAGTTTATGGCGGTACATCATATGACAAACAAATAGAAAGAATAAAACAAGCCAGTGTAGTAGTAGCTACTCCGGGTAGGCTTCAAGACTTACTAGCAGGCGGCAGGATCAAACTGTCTCCTAAATTTGTAGTTCTTGATGAAGCAGATGAAATGCTTGATATGGGCTTTTTGGACGAGATAACTGCTATTTTTGAATACATCCAAAATGAAGACAGACAAACTTTGATGTTCTCGGCTACTATGCCTCCTCAAATCCGCAAACTGGCTGAAAAAATACTCAAAGATCCAAAAACTGTAGCTATTACTAAAGGTGAAAGCACAAACACTTCTATCGCTCAACACTACTATGTGGTAGAAGAGCATGAAAGAGACGATGCATTGGTACGTTTGATAGATTATAAAAATCCTACCAAATGTATCATATTTTGTCGTATGAAAAAAGAAGTTGACCGTCTTGCAAGTCATCTAACTTCTCAAGGCTTTAAAGTAAGCGTACTTCACGGCGATATGGAACAAAGACAAAGAGAAGTTGCTATTAGAGGATTTAAAAGCGGCAGCGTAGATATATTCGTAGCTACCGATGTAGCAGCGCGCGGGCTTGATGTAAATGATGTAAGCCATGTATTTAACTACCATATGCCTTTTGATAGCGAGAGTTATGTACACAGAATAGGAAGAACAGGACGTGGCGGTAAAAGCGGTGAAGCTATCACGCTTGTAAGCCCAAATGAGATTCGTACGATCAAACGCATCGAAAAAGATGTAGGTACAAAAATGGTAACCCAATCGATACCAAGCAGAAGCGAAGTGCAATCTAGCAAACAAGATGAGCTGATCGCACAAATCGCAGCTACACAGATCACCGAGCATGCTATCGAGATTGTCAAAACTCTACAGCACGAAATAGATATCGTAGCGATCGCTCATATGCTTGCTTCTATGATGCTTGAAAAACAAGAGATCAAAGGCAAAGAAAAAATCGGCTTCAAAGCTGAAGATGTAGAAAGACTTCTCCAAAAAGCAATGGCAGGAAGAGATGACAGAAACAGAAGAAACAGAAGCGGCGGTGGAAGAGGCAAACCATCATTTAACAGATCTGGAGGCGGCAGAGACGGCGAAAGAAGAAGAGATGACAGACCTAGAGGCGATCGCAACCAAAAATCTTCATCTAAGCCAAATAGATCCGGGGGTGGCGGTAGTAAACCACCAAGAAAAGATTATTCACTCTAATAGCAGATGACACACACCAAGTTCTTACCTGTTACACTACAAGAGATGAGGACTTTGGGGTGGGACCAATGTGATGTGATATTGGTTAGTGGAGATGCTTATGTAGACTCTCCGTTTATTGGGGTAGCTGTTGTGGGTCGCATATTGGAAAATATGGGACTAAAAGTTGGCATCATTGCCCAACCTGATATCAAGAGCGATATCGATATCAAAAGACTTGGAGAACCTAAGCTCTTTTGGGGAGTCAGTGGCGGTAGTGTGGATTCAATGGTAGCCAATTATACAGCTGCCAAAAAATTTCGCAAAAGCGATGACTATACTCCAGGTGGGATCAACAACCGCCGACCTGATCGCGCAGTACTTGCTTACACAAACCTCATCCGTCAATATTTCAAAAACACAGTTCCGATAGTTCTAGGCGGCATAGAAGCCAGCTTGCGACGCGTTACGCATTATGACTATTGGAGCGATAATCTGCGCAAGCCTATACTCTTTGATAGCAAAGCAGATTATCTCATCTATGGTATGGGTGAAGAAGCTATCCAAGAGTTAGCTGCTGCCCTGCAAAATAACACTGATGCCAAAAATATTCGCGGAGTATGTTATATATCTAATACCCCAAAAGAAAATTATATCTCATTGCCTTCACACGAAGAATGTTTAGAAAAAAAAGAAAAATATCTAGACCTCTTTGATGTATTTTACAACAATAATGATCCTATTAGTGCCAAAGGGCTTTGTCAAAAAGTAGGTACAAGATACTTCATCCAAAACCCTCCATGCAGATATTTAAGCCAGCCGGAAATGGACGCAGTCTCTGCTCTGCCATATACTAGAAAACTTCATCCTTATCATGCAAAATACGGCAAGGTCAAATGTATGGAAACCATAGGTTATTCTATCACTACCCATCATGGATGCTGGGGCGAGTGCAACTTTTGTGCGATAGGCGTTCATCAAGGTCGCACTATCAGAACTCGCAGTGAAGGTTCCATAATTGCTGAGGCTACTGCTTTTACGCAAGATAAAGATTTCAAGGGCATCATTTCTGACCTTGGAGGAGCAAGTGCGAATATGTATGGGTATGAGTGCGATAAAAAGTTAAAACAAGGCACTTGTGAACACCAAAGGTGCGTGGATCACAATAGACTTTGCAAGGCAATGAAACCAAATCATGCTAAACTAATCTCCCTGATGAGAAGCATACGCAAGATAAAAGGTATCAAAAAAGCTTTTGTAGCTTCAGGGATAAGATACGACATCATAGCAAAAGACAAAGCACACGGGCAGACTTATCTGCGTGAATTGCTAACCCATCATATATCAGGGCAAATGAAGATAGCGCCAGAGCATACCGAAGATAATGTGCTCAGACTCATGGGTAAACCAGGCAAGCAAAGCCTCATTGAATTTAAAAAGATGTTTGATGATATCAACAAAAAACAAGACAAAAAGCAATTTCTCACATACTATCTTATAGCTGCTCATCCAGGCTGCACGGAGCGAGATATGCAAAGCTTAAAAAACTTCACCACCAAAGAGCTTCGCATCAACCCAGAGCAAGCTCAAGTCTTCACGCCAACGCCTAGTACCTATTCGGCTGTGATGTACTATACAGGACTTGATCCAAAAACAAGGAAGAGTATATTTGTAGAAAAAGATATGGCCAAAAAAGAGAAACAAAAGTCTATAATCGTAGCCAAAAATAATTTTTTAGGGAGTGGTTTTTCAAGTTAATATGGTTCAAATATTATTCATTCTATTTTTGCTTATCATCGGGTATTCTCTTAAGTTTGCCAAATTTCCTCAAGATTTTGGTAAAAGTCTAAATCTATTTGTCATATACATATCTTTTCCTGCTACCATTCTGCTTCAAGTGCCACGTATCACATTTGATAATTCATTGTGGATAGCTGTCATCACGCCTTGGTCTGTTCTAACATTATCCGTATTGCTGGTTTTTCTTTTTTTTAGGCATCTTCCGCGCAATACACTTGCTGCTCTGCTGTTGCTTGTTCCTCTTGGCAATACATCGTTTTTTGGTTTTCCTATGCTCGAAGCTGTCATCGGAAAAGAAGCTATACAATACGCCATAGTATATGACCAATTAGGCAGTTTCTTTATGCTCTCGACTTATGGGGCTTTTGCGGTGAGCTACTTCAGCGGCGATAGGATAAATATCTTTGGCATAGTAAAAAAAATAGCCCTGTTCCCGCCGTTTATATTTTTGATATTCTCCTTTATAGCTGGGCCTATGCCACAAATTATCATACCATACATCGAATTACTTTCTCATACCCTGGTACCGTTGGCATTGATCAGTGTAGGTTTTTCTATGCAGCTTAAACTCGGAGATGATAAAGTTATTTTTGCCAAAACACTTTTCTTGAAATTGGTATTGATACCTTTGATAGCGATAGGCATATTTGCTATCTTGGACATACATAATATGACAGCTACTGTGACGCTGCTTGAAGCTTCAATGCCTCCGATGATCACCGCTGGAGCGCTGGCTATCCATGCCGGCTTTGCTCCAAGGCTAAGTGCTGCATTGGTCGGATATGGGATAGTTGTATCTCTAGCGACGATACCATTACTATATCAATTGATCTTGTTTTTATAAAATATTATCTAGTATATTTATCGATCTCGCCCTGCACTCTTTGTCTATCAATTTCTTGGACTACTGCAACATCAACACATTTTTTATTGACTGGGTTTAGATACGTTCCGAGCGACTTGACTACAACCAAAGCAACCGGTATACCAACTATAGTAAAAGCCAAACCGATAGCTTGAAATATACCAACAATTGCCAGAATCAAACCAACTGGCAAATAGATGATCATTATAATGAAAGAGTATCCTTGCCATAATGGATTTTGATCTATATTTAGATCTGACTTGCTGACCATAGCATAGCTAAAAGGAGCAAAAAGAAATTTACCATATTCCATCAATCCTAGGCCAAGCGGCGCAGCTACTACTGTGATAGTCAATAAAAGACCGAGTATATAAACAAGTACGGCATCAACAAAACCTAAAAATGGAATATGCCAAAGAATATTTCCTAGTAGCCTCATCAAAACTCCTTTGATTTATATAGATATACATTCTACTCTAACCCACTTAAATAAACTTAAAAATTTGAAAATCATGTGGATATTTTATGCAAAGCCATAGTTGTGTTTTTCAATCTAGTTTGCTATACTTCAGAAAAAATAAAGAGATATATGAAACCGTTATTTATAACTGATCTAGACCACACTTTGCTTAGGAGCGACCAGACCATCAGCCCATATACGGCTAAAGTTTGGAATGAATTGAACCAACACGCCATACTCTCCGTAGCAACTGCTAGAAGCTTCCATAAAGTCAAAGAGTTTTTGTGTGATCTAGAACTTAATGCTCCTATGATACTATTGGATGGGAGTATGATAGTCACACCGAATAAAGAGATAATCGACTTAAAGCTCTTAACTAGGGAGTTTAGTAATGCTATCATACATGAAGGCACGAAATATAATATATATCCATTTGTGATAGGATTGGAAGATGACAGCATAGAGGAGCTTTTTTGGTATCCAAAAGTGCTCAATGAGCATCAATCAGAAGTCCTATTGAACTACAAAAATGATCCTAGACTAGCCCTCAAAGATCCGATAAGGGCTATGAATAGAGTGCTAAAAGTGGTATATTTTGGTTCCCATGAAGTCCTCGAACCGCTAACCGAGCATCTAAAGGGTATCTTTGGCGACACATTGGAATATAAACTTTCTCCGGAAAATTACGGAGGAGGATGGTTCCTGACCATATTACATCCGCATGGAGACAAATCCCATGCTCTAAAAACTGTGACTTCATACCTAGGTCATGATATAGCAAATTTGACGGTATTTGGTGACAGTGTCAATGATATAGAGATGTTTAAACTTGCCAATACTAGTGTAGCGGTACAAAATGCTCTCGATGAAGTCAAAGCAGTAGCCTCCATAGTGCTTCCACATACCAATGATGAAGATGCAGTAGCAAAATATCTTTCTCAATTTCTCACAAAGGATAAAAATGCAATATAGATATATAGGCAAAAGCGGTCTTAGGGTATCGCCGATAGCTATGGGTACTATGACTTTTGGCACACAGTGTGATGAAAAAGAAGCTTTCAAGATCATGGACGCAGCATATGAAAGAGGCATAAATCTATTTGATACAGCAGAACTATATCCTGTTCCGCCAACTGGCAAACAAGCAGGACTTACTGAAGAGTGGGTAGGCAAATGGCTGAAAACCAAACCAAGAGATTCCATAATACTAGCTACCAAAGTAGCTGGAGCAGCAAACGGCTGGTTCGTACCGCCTATCAGACATGGACTTACGGCAATTGACAGTTTCCATATTAAAAGAGGGATAGAAGGAAGTCTAAAAAGACTTCAAACTGACTATATAGACTTATATCAGATGCATTGGCCAGATACTGTGGTGCCTATCGAAGAGAGTCTTAAAGCATTTGATGAACTGGTGCGCGAGGGCAAAGTCCGATACATCGGTACATCCAACGATAGTGCATATGGTCTGACTAAAGCCAATGAGACATCAAAACGGCTTGGGATTGCAAGATTTGAAAGTATCCAAAACAATTTCTCGCTAAATAATCCAAGATTTTTAGATGAACTGGCTAATGTTTGCCGCAAAGAACAAATTTCCTTATTACCATATTCACCTATGGCAGGCGGCGTACTAAGCGGCAAATACAATCAACCATTTGTCGACAAAGGCAGATATGCATCGTATGTAAAAAATGACAATGGACGTCTAAGAGCCCAAGCGGCAAGATTTGTAAATGAAAAAAGCCTTGCATCAACTGCTAAATATCTTAAACTTGCAAAAGAACTTGATACGCATCCTGTTACTCTGGCAGTTGCATACTCCAAATCATTTGATTTTGTTGCATCCACCATTATCGGAGCTACAAGTGTGGAACAATTAAAACCAACGTTTAATGCGATGGATATAACTCTAAGCACGGAAACTATGAACAAAATAGCTGAGATTCAAAAAGAAATAATGTATCCGATGGGATAATGATAATATATAAACATTGTCACCCGAACGCTCGAAAAGCAGCAAGATTTTGAGCATATGTCGCAAAAATCTAGCGTCGCGGTTCGTGAGTGGTGACGCTTTTCTTTTGTTACTTTTCTTTATAAAAAGAAAAGTTGAAAACGATTGGATTACTGATTTCTAATTTGGTTTTTCTTTTTACTACCTTTTTATAAAGGTAGCACCAAAAGCGACTAGCTCTCAAATCGCACGATTTTATTGAGGCTAACCGGCCTTGATAAAATCTAGCTTTCAAGGCTGTTCGTTAGTCAAATATTTATTGATTGGCATAAATATTGTTTATCTCTTCTAGCCTCTCAGGCGTGCCTATATCACGCCACATGCCATTGTATAGTTCGCCACTAACTGCATCATGCTTCATGGTGTCTCTAAGCACTTCTCCGAGAGCTCGTTTGCCATGTTCCAGCCATTTAAAAAGATTTGGACTATAGTATCCTATACCGGAGAATGTATATCTAGCCTTGCCCTCACTCGTGACCAATCCTTTTTGCAAATCAAAATCACCTTTTGTGTTGTGTTCCGGATTTGGGACGAGTATCAAATGCGCCAAGATGCCTTCGCCCAACTCAAACGATTTATCAAACTCATAATCACACCAAACATCGCCATTGACTACCAAAAATGGCTCATTGCCAAGAAGTGGGAGTGCTTTTACGATGCCGCCGGCACTCTCCAAACCACCTCCTTTTTGCTCATCAGAATAAAGCAATTTCACACCCCATTTGGAGCCGTCTCCAAGAGCTTGGGGTATCTTGTATCCTAAATGGGCGATATTGATAATTATTTCTTTAAATCCTGCCTTTGCTAGTTTTTCTATGTGCCAAATTATTAGAGGTTTGCCACCAACTTCAAGGAGTGGTTTAGGTGTATGGTCAGTGAGAGGCCTCATCCTATCACCTTTGCCTGCTGCTAATATCATCGCTTTTCTCATCATAAAAAAACCTTACAAAATATATTTCTTGTTTGATACTTTTTTAGAAAAAGTACCCAAAAATCGTCATTCTCATGAATCGCTCACCCATTTTTACAGAGCAAAAATTTGGGCGGCTTTCAAGGAACATTCGAATGACAAAATTATTTATAATTATTGAGTATATCACACAAAGGCTCAGTCTGCGGATATTTAACTGCGGTCTCCAACACATACTTAAGCGTCAAAGGAATATCCTTCAGATACCCATCCTTGCCGTCTCTGTGATAAAGCCTAGCGAAAATTCCAAGCACCTTGATATGTCTTTGAAGCCCCATCATATCAAACCATCTGAGAAATGTCTCATCATCCGCTTTTATGTCAGCTTTATCTCTAAAGTATAAAGCCAAATCTTTGCGTTTTGATTCACTTATCTCATAGTAGCAATCTTTGAGTAGTGAAACTAGATCATACGTAACCGCTCCAACTCTGGCATCTTGAAAATCAATGACTCCA
Source organism: Sulfurovaceae bacterium (assembly GCA_028715055.1). Taxonomy (GTDB): domain Bacteria; phylum Campylobacterota; class Campylobacteria; order Campylobacterales; family Sulfurovaceae; genus BN30871. The sequence continues at coordinate 392,642 of JAQTLE010000001.1, read as the reverse complement.
AGATCATCATTACTATCTATCATAATATTTCTTGAGTGAAAATCACGATGAACAAAATAGCCGTTTGGCTGGGATAAAACCTCATCGGCTATTATTTCAAGCACAGTATCTAATCTTGTTTTTTGTTCACTGTCCAAAGAGATATTTAGATGTTTTTGCAGATACCACTCATCACATAGATTCATCTCAAAGAGCAAAAAATCCTTGTCATACGGAGAAAGTCCGTTAACGTCTGTTTTTTGCATGAGGATTATCTGCTCTATTGCTTTTTTGTAATATTTCTCTTGATTGTCAGCATTCAAGATATCCAGCAGATGAGTAGAGCCGAAATCTTCTAATATCAAGAAGCCGAGCTCTAGATTTTTTTGCAAAACTTGCGGTACTCGCACCCCTGCACCAAAAAGCCTATGCTGCATATCTAGAAATGGAACAAGTGATTCTTTTTGACGAGACGAATCCATAAGCACATAGCTATTTCCGTCTTTCTTGACTCTATAATAACTTCTAAAACTAGCATCACTTGAGGCTATTTCGATACTATACTTATCCCAACCGATGCTTTCTAGCCAGGCTTTTATGTCATTCATACAGACCTCCCAAAATGGCATTGACCTTTGCGCCTGTGACATCTTTGAGATCTACCGGTTCTTTATGCAGACGTTTATATGCCAGCCATGCTATCATCATCGCTTCAAGCATATCTCCATGCTGTGCTACGAGCACTTCCACATTTGGCATCATTGCTCTAATGCGTTCGACTAAGAAGCTGTTTTTGGCTCCCCCGCCGCAAAGCAGCACCATGTCTCTGTGAAATTTCAGCACTTCATTGCTGATACTGATGGCTGTGAGCTCTAAAAGAGTTCTTTGTACATTTGCTTGTAATTGCTTGTCATCCTGAACTTGTTTCAGGATCTCTTTGGATTCCGGATCAAGTCCGGAATGACGTAAAAGTTTATCTTCCAACCATGCCTCATTGAATTTCTCTCTGCCCGTACTTTTGGGGTGCTCTTGCTCGAAGTAGTCATCTGAAAGCATCTCATCGAGTAGAGCATAATCTACTTTACCAGTTTGCGCCCATACTCCGTCTTTGTCATAAGACTTGCCCTGATGTTTGGCTATCCATATATCTAGGAGGACATTACCACAACCCGTATCATACCCTATGGTCTTTTCGCCAAGGACTGTGATATTTGCCATACCTCCGATATTGACGACAGCTATCTTGTGGTCAATATTACCGAACAAGAAAGCATGAAATGCAGGTGCGAAAGGAGCACCCTGCCCTCCGCAAGCCACATCTTTACGCCTGAAATCCGCTACGATAGGGATGCCACACCGGGCATTTATGATATTGGGGTCGCCCAGCTGCATACTGGTAGGATACTTACCGCTAGGTGCATGCCAGAGTGTCTGTCCGTGCACGCCGATAGCCTTGATGTTCTGCTTATCTATATCGTGACTTATGATGAATTCATTGATAGCACCAGCAAATTGTGACCCTAGCATACTGTCTAGCTCTCCAACCTCTTGCAAGGTTGTCTGCCCGGCGATCATCTCTAGCACACGTTCTTTTAACTCTTTTGGGAAAGGATATTCCACTGCCTCAATTAATGTGCATTGCTTTGCATCTATTTGACACAGCGCGATGTCTATACCATCCAAGGAAGTACCTGACATTACACCTATATAGAGTTCACTCATCTATATCCTTATCCATTTATATGGATATTATTATATCGTAAGGGAGATTATTTTAATTGGTTCATTTTATTCGTAGCTTTTCAATAAGAAGTTATGCTAAAATGACATTATAAACAAATGAGGTTTACCCGATGCCAAAATCACACAAACTTATCTACGGAATCTATACCATCGTGTGGATTATTATGGCGATCAACCCCAAATATCCGCTCGCTTGGCTATTGGAAAATGTATTGGTATTTTTATTTTTTCCTTTTGTTATATGGATGGATTTTAAACATCATTTTAGCGTAGTTGCACTGGCGATGCTTTTGGTATTTGCCTCTTTACATTCACTGGGATCACACTTTACTTATGCTGAAATGGAATATTTTGATGTCGTTACCAAATGGATGGGCTTTGAAAGAAACCATTTTGACCGTGTGGTACATTTTTTATTTGGTCTGCTGGTGTTTCGGGCTCTCTTTGAGCTGGTTGCCATTAAGATCAAAACATTTAAAGCCGCCATATTTTTTACATTCACTCTTATTCTATCGATTTCAGCAATTTATGAGATACTAGAATGGTTAGCGGCCATCATTTTTCATCCTGAACTCGGTATTGCCTTTCTAGGTACACAAGGAGATGTCTGGGATTCTCAAAAAGATACTGTTGCCGCTTTTTTTGGCGGATTGTTCAATATTATGTTTTATCACGTATATAAAGATATTTTTCATAAAAAAGCTTGACAGGTAAAAAATTGTAGAAAGTAAATGTGGATATGCTACCATTGAGGACAATGGGAGCGAGAAAAGATTATTTATGTAGATTTTTTACCGAAGTGCCCATCTAGTCATCCACATACCAGGCAACATCGGCAACCACAAAGTAAAGCCTCGCAACAGCAATGTAGCACTAAGAGCTGCTTCGATAGGTACTCCCATCACATGGAGCATACTGACACAAGTGATCTCAAAAGTACCGAGCCCAAGAGGGATCGGTCCTACCGTAGCGACCATGGAAGCAAAAACAAAACTAGGAAAAGCCACCCAAAAAGAGACATCCACACCGACGACCTTCATCATGACCCATAGTGTAGCTGAATCCAGTACAAAAACCGTACTGTGCAAAAGAGTGGAAAACAAAACCAATCTAGGATTGCGCAGCATTTTTATGGGTGAATTCACTATTTCCTTCGTTAATTCGTTGAGTTTAGGAAACTTAAGTAAGATATTTGGCAGTTTCTTTTTTCCAATGCTTCGCAGCAATAAAGCCCCGACAGGTATGCCGACTGCAATAATAGCAAATACCAATGTGACCAATACGATCCACGTATTGAGCTTATGATAGAAATACAACAACATCACAGTCGTTAACGCAGCAATCAGATAAGCACTATAATAAGCTACCAGACTCAATAGCAATGTAGCCATACATACACGAGCAGGGATTCCCCGTCTCTTTAGAGCAGCGACGAAGAAAGCCGTACCGCTCATACCGCCACTTGGCACTGACTGTTCAACAAAAAGTTTTGCAACACCCAGAGGTATCAATGACCATAAAGACTGTCTTTGCCCTGCTAGCTTCAATGGTATATACCATACTACCGATACGCTGATATAGGTAACTATCTGTAGTAGTAAAGCCAATATCAACCATTTCGGTTTGGCCCGACGGACGAGCTCAGTGAAATGTTCCAGTTCCACAAAATGAGTTACTGTCAATATCAAACCTGAGAGTAACAATAGTCCTATCAGCCAAAAACGTATATTAAACTTCTTAAGATTTTTGGTGCGTCGATCATTCAATTGTGACCTCCTGCATTTATCATATCAGGTGAAAGAATTGCGTTTGGTAAATTCTAACACTGCCACATATACTTTTGCTTCAATGTGCATTAACTATTTATTGAAGTATAGCAAAAATACGAATATGATGTCTTATTATTTTTAACTATGCATATTACACATAATCACAAACAGAACAAAAGTTTTTCTCGGTTTCATATTTTTATTTGAAATTTGACTTATTGTCAAATATCAGCTATTCCTAAACCAATGGTGTTTATTGACCCTATACTTATCGTGTAAATTATTCAAATCTCAATGATTCTTCTGCCATCTGAGTCACGATCTCTCCTTGGAAGTTATAAAGTTTGACAGCGGTTTGGCTAGATGGATTGCTACTTTGTGGAGAGATCACCAGAAAATTCATAGTTGTATTGTTAGGATTATGATCAATCCATGTCCCTGAATTCGCATAAATAGTTTTTTTACCGGCTGAATTTTTAGATGCGATTATCTTCGCGACATGTGTATGCCCGAATATCACTATCCTTTTGTTTGAATTAGGATTTTTAAAATACTGTATAGCTGCTTGGTTATCTAATTCATTTGGATCAGCAACGTATTTGATCGCGTGGTCTGTCGGTATATCTATAGCAACATGATTGATCTTTTGTCTTTCTTTCCAAGTATCTTGAATCCCTTTATAGAGATTGACATCTATAGCGCCTCCAGGGATAGATTGAAATGGCAGTAGATCATTTACTGCATAATTGCCGGTAAATCCATTGACATTGGTAGTGATAATTTTTTCATTAAATTTATTAGTTATCGGAAAAATGCCAAGTGTCCATTGCCAGTTCTTCCAGTATTCATACAACAGGTCTTGACTTTCATCGTCAGAACTATTTGGTATAACGACCGGTATAGTATCGCCTGGCGTTTTACATTGCTGCTGGACATGAAGCGCGGCAATACGAGTAAAAAAATATCCTGGAGGCATGATGGTGCCAGGTGCTACTGATTGGTTAGAGATCGGATCTGGCGCACAGAAAAAATTGTAGCGATGTCCATGCTCGATGGCTATGCGTGGAATATCGATAGGTGAATATGTGCCTAGCCCTTGAATATCATCTCGTGCCTGACGGATCCCGGGAAGAACACTTTCAATTTGCTGAGCAGTTACCGTAAGATCATGATTGCCTGGTGTGTAGGTAACTCTGATTTTTCCATCGCGTATGATCCGATTAAAAGCATCAAAAACTTCTTTATTGGTCGCAGCGACGCGTTTTACAAATGATGCCTGATCCTTGCCTCGATAATTATCTATATTTGCCGGCACGAACCATTCATCGACTAGATCCCCGGCGATGACAAGTTCTTTGATGTTTGGTGAAACTCTCACTTTCTCCAAAAAATCTTCTAGCGGTTTACTATTGTCGTTCAGTTCGGCATAGTCAAGATCAGCACCAAGATGAAGATCACTGATGATGACAACAAGATCTCTTTTATTGCTATCGTTTGTAAAAGGATCAATTGGTAGGATTGGAGCAGCAACCAATGTAGGGCTTATAAATAATGCAACCAGACACAATGAAACAACTATCAATAATCGGTGTAATATTTTCATCTTCTACCGCCTTAATTTTAAGCTTACTCTCATTATAGCACAAAAACGTGTTCTCCTAATTTCCACACACTGAAACCATGGAAACGCATACTTATATTCAATATTATATTACAATTTGACATATTTTTTATAAAAAAACAAAATTTTATATATATTAATTATGGGAAATAGTAATGCTCGAACTTAATGTTCTAATAATTAAACCATATAATAAATTACGAGGAGTAACAAAATGAGTGTTTATTGCGTTTCATATGACCTAAATAAATCTGGTCAGAATTATGATAATTTATATGATGAATTAAAAAAATCTAGTAGCTGGTGGCACTTTTTGGATTCAACATGGTTGATTTATACTAATGAAAGTGCTAATCAATTATCTGAAAGGATCAGATTACACCTAGACAAAAACGATTATTTACTGGTCATTAAAGTAACTAATGAGTATTCTGGATGGCTTCCGCAAGAAGCATGGGATTGGATTAATAAACATGTAAAATAATGCGATATTTTTTTTCGCTCCCATGCTTTGCGCGGGAGTGTATATTTAGCATCAGTATGAGTTCCCACGGAACCTTGGGAACTATGAGATTTTAACATCATATTTATTCTGTCTCGTTCTTCCCAATCATCATAATCGCAAACGATACAATCGTCCCTATGATGATCTGTAATGAAAAGTTAATATCAAAATCAAAAAGAGCTTTTGTGATATATGGTTGCAATAGCAGAACTGTCATAAATCCACCGATGAGTGCATATCGCACACTATTTTCATTGCCTCTAGTGGTAAATAGGGTAACACCGTAAACTCCCAAGAGTCCAGCATATGCGAACACCATCACTCCAAGTGCGAAATCAAGCAACGGTATATCGCTGGTTCTCTGCCAATAGTAGCTGAGTATCGCCATAAGCGATAGAAGCAGAGCAGATACAAGCACCCCTACTCTAGAAGCTTTTAGATAATGCTTTTCACTTTTGCCCCCAAACATAGGCTTGTAGATATCAGTCACTGCCACAGATGACATAGCGCCAAGCACTGAACTCGTACTTGTAAATGTAGTAGCCACGACACCGATAGTAGCAAGCGCTTTGAAGCCGTCTGGAAGCTCATTGAGGATATATGTCATAAAGATGGCTATCTTTTCGCCGGCAAAGTTTTGGTTTATCTCACTGTGGAAACCTGAAAGCTCCGGATGTTGATAAAATAGATACAGCAGCAACCCGATAACTAAAAATAAAAACGCAGTAGGTATCGTGATGAGGATAGAGACTATAAGCGACTTTGCCCCTTCGTTTTTATCTTTACAGGTAAGGATACGCTGTGTCATATCCTGATCGAGTCCATACGCTGCGATATTGAGTAGCAATAGTCCGCTGATAAGCGCCCAAAAGTTATAACTCCCGCTTAGAGAGAAATCAATGATCTTGAGCTTGTCGCTTGCTTCTAGCGTAGAATAAATAAGACCAAAATCTCCGCCAAGAGCACTAAATAGGTGATAGATGATAAATAGCGCAGCACCTATATAGATGACAACCTGAACGATGTCAGCTATGATGATGGACTTAATGCCTCCAAAATAGGCATATCCGAGCGAGCCTGACATAAGAATAATAATGGCAAATATTATATGAGTTGCGGCAATGTCGCTAAAAAGTATCATTGATACAGCGAGTGCGCCTATGTAGAGCCTTGCCCCACTGGCAAAAAGTCTGCCGACTAGGAACATCATCCCTGCATCTCTTTTGGCTCTTGGGCTATATCTCTTTTCTAGGAGCTCATAAACCGTGATAGCGCCTATCTCGTAAAATCTAGGAACAAGGACTTTTGATACTATAATGACTGCTAAAAGAGCTGAAAAGAAGAATCCGACAAATGTGAGATTATTGCTATATGAAGATTCCGGAGCTCCTAAAAATGTGGCGGCTGATTGTGATGTGGCAAGGACAGAAATAGCTACTGCAAACATCGGGAGGGATTTTTCACTGACGAAATAATCTCTGCTGCTTTTGACCTTTACTCTGCTCAGCCAAACGGATGAAACGATAACTAAAAGAAAATATACCCCAAAGATCGCCCAGTCGATAGTGCTGAATGCCGAATTCATTTAGACTCTTTTGGCGGTTCTTTTAGATGCAGATCTTTGACTCTGTCTCTAACGGCTTTCATAAATATATCTCCGGGATCATTTTTTTGAGTGAAATAGCTATCATCCTTTTCAAGCCAATACTTTGTTTTTTTCATCCTGTCATACTCATAATGCCCCATCAAAAGTTCGATATCCGGATATTTGGCTTTGAGATATCTGACCAGATAGATATTCGATTCTACTTGAGCGGGAGTGAGGTCTTGGTTTGTATTGTTAGCGCCGCCTACATTTTCTATGCCTATCGAAAAGTAGTTTAAACCTATAATATGTCTAGCCATATGATTGTCAGGCATCAAGCGATATATTGTGCCATCCTTATCAACCAAGAAATGCGCCGATACATTCAAGGCTCCGCCTTTTTTGATATCTGTTCTATCGCTTAGAAGAATTTCCGGTTTCAATCTGCCAAATGATTTGGCAAAATCTGGCTCAGCAGTCCAGTGAAGCACTATTATTTTTGGTTTTATAGTTATATCTTTTACATCCAAGCCATAATGACTTTGAATATACTCTTTTGTCATCTCTACTCTATCCTCAGAAAAATCGATCGGTTTATCTATGATTCTAGGAGAGGCATAAGCGGTTGCAAAAAATAGTGCAAGAAATAGAACTGCCGATCTCACATGGATTCCTTGCTATTTTTTGATTGCCAAAATAACATAATAGCAATGATAGCAGGGGGCAGCATGATAGAAAATAGATAACTAGGAACATGAAGGATGTTTGCCGAATGCAGATACAAAAAGCCAAGAGCTAATAGCAGATATGCTCCAAGTCGATAAAATGAGATGAAAGCTTTGCTTTTTTTGAGCGCTTCAAGAGTGGTTATCTTTTTATCATCTTCTTCTACTGTCTCTTCTAGTATCGCTTCTTGACTCTCTTCTTCATCATATAATCCGTGTGGATCTTCTATTTTTTCCAATAACTCGTCATTTGATGATATCACGGCGCCGTTTGCTATGCTTTGTTCTACCATTTTGCGATAGCTGTAAAATGAAGCAACTACAACCGCTAGTGAACTAAAAAAACCTATCTGGGTATTGATAAACCAAGCTCTTTTGCCGGCCAATATGCAAAAAATTATGATCCCTATATCAACGACGAGTAAAGCATTAAGAATACGGATCTTAATACTCTTCATCATCATCCTCTTCTTTGGTTGGCTTGCGATATGTATATCTAGGATCATTGGCAAGTTCATCAAGGGATTTTTTTTGTTTTGCATATGCCTTATAGACATTTAATACAGCCGCGGCTATACCAATAAAAACACCTATCCATAATGTCCAAACAGCGCCTGTGAGTTTTTGTAATCCCAAACCTATACCGACACCAATAAGCACGGCTACAACTATCGATATCCCTAGACTTAGACCGTCAGCCGCTTCAACTATCTTTTTAAATTTTGGTTCTTCTGCCATTTTTTATCCTTTTACAATTTCTTCCATAGACTCATATGCAGCCTTTATGGTCTCTTCTATCATCTCATCTGTTATCGCAGTAGATATAAACCCTGTCTCATAAGCTGAACATGCCAGATATATTCCGCGGCCTAGCATCGCTTGGTGAAATTTTGCGAACATCTGTGTATCATTTTTGAGGGCATCATCAAAATTTCTAACAGGTGACTTACTAAAAAAGAAACCGAACATAGAACCGCGTACATCCGTTACAATTATCAATCCAACGCTTGCGGCTGCTTTGCTAAATCCATCCATAAGCCTTTTGGCTTTTTGAGACAATGATACGTATATTGCAGGATTGCTTTTGATTTTTTTCAAAGATGCGAGTCCTGCTGCCATAGCTACAGGATTCCCGCTAAGTGTCCCTGCTTGATATACCGGCCCCTCAGGAGACAAATATGACATTATCTTAGAATTTGCTCCAAAGGCACCTACCGGCATACCTCCCCCTATCACCTTGCCCCAAGTGACAATATCGGGTATGACACTAGTGATACCTTGAGCACCTTTAAGGGATGCTCTAAAGCCGCTCATCACCTCATCAAATATAAGCAAAGTGCCATGTTTGTCACATAAAGCTCTTAATTCTTTCAAAAAGCTCTCTTCTGCAGGAACCAAGCCCATATTGCCGGCTATCGGTTCGATGATAACACAAGCTATATTGCCGGTTTCAAAACACTTTTTAACGCTATTAATATCATTATATGTTGCCACAAATGTATGTTTTGTAAGGTCGCTAGGTACTCCAGGGCTTGAGGGTGTGCCAAATGTTGCAAGTCCGCTTCCGGCTTGCACAAGAAGCGAATCACTATGTCCATGATAGCATCCTGCAAATTTCACGATATCATCTCTGTTTGTAACACCTCTTGCAAGTCTGATCGCACTCATAACAGCTTCCGTGCCTGAGCTTACAAATCTGACTTTGTCAATGTTGTCAAATAATGACACTATCTCTTTTGCTAACTGGGTTTCAGCTAGAGTCGGGGCTCCAAAACTGAGTCCTTTTTTGACTGCCTCAATAACAGCTTTTTCTATATCACTGTCGCAATGTCCAAAAATAAGCGGTCCCCAGCTTTGAACATAATCGATATAACGGTTATCGTCTATGTCGATCAGATATGCCCCCTCTCCTTTTGCTATAAAAGGTGGCGTTCCGCCAACGCTGTTAAATGCTCTTACCGGAGAATCTACTCCGCCAGGTATTACTTTATAAGCCTCCTTGAAGGCATTTATACTTTTTTCATAAGTCATAAAAACAAAATCCTTAAAATAATTATTGGTTAGATTATAACTTAAAAATAGTAAGAAGTTGGAGTTAGAAATAAATTGTCTGTATAAATGTCATCCGAGCATCTTTGAAAGCAGGCAATATTTCATAGCGGCTAGCATTGAAATATGCCGTCCGCGATATTGCAAGGATGACGATTTTGGCGCTACCTTTACTAAAAAGGTAGCAAAGTATTATTATTCTTTAAATGAACATTTGCCGCTAAATTTACAAAACGGTCTCCATCCCATAATGCCGACAAACAATGGAAGCACACCGATATAAAGCCAAACTATACCTGTACTATACGCTAGATATATAAGAACAAGCCCTACCAATATTCTAAGCGGTCTGCATATTTTTTCAATCTTAATAATGTCCATTTTTACTCCTTTGTATTTTTATCAATTTAACATTTTATAACTTCAAATCAACTTTTATTTCAACTGATTTAATAGCCCGTTTATTTCACTCTTAGGTGCTTGAACAAGAACAGGATTTGATCTCTTATCAAGCCAAGAGATGATCTCTTTTATCTGCTCTTCACTCATAGCATCACATCCTGTTGTCGATATCTCTTTTATGTGCATAAATATACACGACCCCTTGCCAGGTACATTATCCGGATTGTGTTTTACGACTATGCCGAATTTATAATAATTTGCAGGGAATTTCATCGCTTCATAGCTATTGTAATCTTTGACTGCTTTTATGCTGTCGATTATTTTGTTATAAAACATAGATTTTCCGTCATCTACACAATGGTTCTGTTCTGTCATTACACTATATGGATATTTGACGTTATATGGTTCATATCCAAATGCGCTTCCAAGCTCAAAAATTCCGATAGGTGATTTGCCGTCACCCTCTTTTTTTATAACGGTTGCATTTTTAGGAATATTATGAAGTCCAAGCCCCCACCCCATGCCGTTTTTGCCTATCTTTATATTTATCTGTTTACCGACTTTTTGCCATTTTTTATTTACAAAAGAATATCTTTGCAGTGTAGCATTTGAACTATCATAATCATTTGATACCACTACTATCATTTGCGTATGTTTTTTGTCTATATTGCCTGCTATAGAAAAAATATTAAAAATAAAAAGTAAAACAACAACTGCGGTTCTCATAATTATATAATCCTTGATGTAGATTTGTCGGAAAATTATACCGAATTTAAGCAGATTATGTCATTTTGAATTTATTTTAAGATCTCCTCCGTATCCAACTCTCTTCTAAAAAAGATGCAAATAAAAATATTACTTTACCTTGAATTTTATGTTATGATATTCATTATATTGGTTTTTATATAGTTTTATGAGTTGCAGTCAAATTCCAGTGCAATTTTTCCGGAAACTGGCTGCTGTTGATGTACAGAAAAAAGGAAAACTATGATGAGACTTACGTTTTACCTATGGATGGTTATTTTATCAATGCAATGCATGGCTTCTCCACAAAAAAATGCCGCCCATAATGCTGCTTTGACGATCCTGACACAAGAGCATGCTCCGTTGAACTTTAAAAAAGACGGCAAAGTAACCGGTCAAGCGGCAGAAGTGGTAAAAGAGCTTATGAAGAGAACCGATACACATGCTGACATCAGATCAGTGCCTTGGGAAGAAGGATATCGCACAACTCTTAAAGAGCCAAATACAGTACTTTTTGCCACTGTAATGACTCCTGTGCGCAAAGAGCTGTTTCAATGGGTAGGACCTGTAACGGTTCTGGATACCAACCTATATGCCATCAAGGGATCTAATATTGTGATAAAAACTCTTGATGATGCCAAGAAAGTCAGCAAGATTGCTACGATTACTGACTACTACTCGGAACAAGTACTCAAAAAAGAGGGTTTTACCAATTTGCAAAGTTTCCCGGATGAAGAAAGTGCTCTAAAAAAACTGCTAAGTGGAGACGTGCAGCTACTAGTCAGCGACAATACTGCTATGCCGACTATTCTAAAAAAGGCAGGGTTAAACGCAGATACTGTAGTGAGCGCTTTTACTGTATCTACCGATCTAGCCTATATCGCATTTTCCAAAAATACGTCTTCTAATATCGTATCGCGTTGGCAAAAAAACCTAGACGCCATGAAACGAGACGGCAGTTTTGACAAGATATACGTCAAATGGCTTCCAGGCGAGATACCTCCTGGAATATTCCAAATGGTGACCGAAGAGTATCCTCCTGTCACTTTTATGAAAGACGGGAAACCGGCGGGTTTTGTGACGGATATTGTTAGACAGATCGCTTTGCGATTGAAAGCCAAAGATAACATTAGGCTAACCTCATGGAAAAATGCCTACAATATGGCCATACTGCATCCAAATGTAATCCTATTTAGCGCGGAACGCACTCCTCAAAGAGAAGGTTTGTTTCAGTGGATCGGACCTGTTGGCAAAAACAGCGCGATCCTTTACGCCAAAAAAGGCTCTAAAATTAAAATAGACAGTTTGGAAGATGCCAAAAAAGTAAAAGCTATCGCAACAACTACCGATTGGTTTACCGAACAGTATCTAAAAAGCAAAGGCTTTACTAATCTTGTCAGCTCGAAAGATCCGGCCGAGAATTTAAGACAGCTCATGAACGGCAAAGTACAGCTATCAATATTTACTGATCTGACCATACCAGAGATCGCTAAAAGTGCCGGATATAGCATGAATGACCTTGAGCCTGTTTATACAGTCAGCCAAACATATTTTTATATCGCTATCTCCAAAGATACCAAGCCAAGCGTGATAAAAGCGTGGCAAACCGAACTGGACAAGCTCAAAAAAGACGGAACTTTTGAAAAGATCTATAAAAGTTATCTGCCTGATGCGGATATGAGCGGTTTGCTGAAATAATAACGTTTTCTCTCTTGTTCTTTGATAGGATAAGAGAAATTGCAACTATAATTCTCATTATGATATAATCCTTAATAACGATACATCAAAGGAAATCATAGCCGGTGGGATCTTCCAAAAATATAAAAAGTTTTTTTCTCATTACTTCTATAGCTATACTGTTGCATGGCTGCCAAAAAGATACCATGGTTGGCGGTCCATGCGAATATATCCCATATAACGGCACGGCGACGCTTGAAAAAAAAGAAAATGATACGGGCATATTTTCTTTCATCCCCAAAAATAAATTTCAAGAAAACCAAGATTTTCTAAAAAACAGACAATTTGAAGCAAGCTTGCCAACGGGATCAAAAATAGGCTCAAAGTATGATGCTACACTAGAAGTCATTACAAAAGGCACTTGCACTCCGTGGATGTTAACTATTAAAGAGGACAATAAATGAAACTGCTTGTAAGTGCCCTTGAACCCTCATCGAACCTGCACTTAAAAGAGTTGCTTAAACATACATCCGATATTGAAATGGATGGGATATTTGATAAAAATCTAGGCTCTCCTCTTTATGACATATCACAAATGGCGATCATGGGTGTAGTGGACGCACTCAAGAAATTTAGATGGTTCGTAAAAGCAGCCGACGAGATAGTAGAGCTCGCTGCAAATTGTGATAAAGTCCTTCTGATGGACAGCTCTGGTTTCAATCTCCCATTGGCTAAAAAAATAAAAGAAAGATATCCACAAAAAGAGATCATATACTATATACTGCCACAAACATGGGCAAGCAGGCCAAAAAGGGTTGCAAAACTTGAACTTTACTGCGATAAACTCCTTGGTATATTACCATTTGAGATAAAACAATACAAAAGCGGCAAAGCGCAATATGTAGGACATCCCTTGCTAGATGAGATCGTGCTGTCCAATAAAAACAAAGATTCAAATACCATATCATTTTTACCCGGCAGCAGAGCCAGCGAAGTAAAAAGGCTTATGCCTATTTTTAAAGAAGTGCGAAAAACATTAGGCAATAAAAAAGCTTTATTGGTAATTCCTTCGAATTTAAGCAATGAAAAGATACAAGAATGGTATGGAGATATAAGCGATTTTGAAATTTCCAGAAATACACATAGTGCATTGGCCATATCAGAATTTGCTTTTATATGCAGCGGTACAGCGACACTTGAAGCAGCTCTTATCGCCACTCCTTTTGTGCTATCTTATATCGCCAAACCTGTTGATTATTTTATAGCCACAAAATTATTAGGAATAAAACAGATAGGGCTTGCCAATATCATATTGCAAAAACATAATGGCACCATTCTTCATGATGAGCTATTGCAAAATGATGTCACAGTTAAAAATCTGCTCGATAGTTACCATAAAACTGATAAAGCAATATTTGCTAAAAGTGCCAAAGAACTTAGAGATTATCTAGACCATGGCAGCAGCCAAAATGTGGCCAAAATCCTTATGGAAAGCTAAAAATGGTCGTACATATATGCTGCGCGGTCGATAGCCATTATTTTTTACAAAAGTTAAGAAACGAGTATCCGGATGAAAAACTTATCGGGTTCTTTTATGATCCTAATATCCATCCATATAGTGAATATCAACTGAGGCTTCTTGATGTCAAACGAAGCTGCAATATGCTTGATATTGAATTAATCGAAGGAGAGTATGATACTACCGGTTGGCTTGAAGCGGTGCGAGGACTTGAAAATGAACCGGAAAAAGGTGCTAGGTGCTCCGTATGTTTTGATAACCGCTTTGAAGTCACGGCCAAAAAAGCGCATGAACTCGGAGAAAAGATCTTCACATCTACTCTGCTAACAAGTCCCAAGAAATCCTTAACTCAACTCAAAAACTCCGGTGATGCATTGGCAAAACTCTACGGGCTGCAATTTATAGCGCCTGATTATAGAAGCAAACAAGGCACACAAGAACAAAATATCTTAGCCAAGCAAGATAGACTTTACCGCCAGGATTATTGCGGATGTCTCTTTGGACTTACCAAACAAAGAGAATATCAAGATAAACTAACAGATGAGCTATTTTCTCCGATATCCAAACAGATCCAACCAGAATCCATAGAAGATAGGCTGCAAGTATATGAAAAAAGATGGGAGCTTGAAGAGCAAAACAAAACATATATTATCCGAAAAGAAAGATTTCTAAATTGGAGATTGCTCAGAGGTTATGTCATTCATGCAAACATTATCATACCATCTCATTTTTTACCTTACTCTGCACTCAAAAAAGGATATTCCAGAGGAAAGATAACTTGGGATGGAGATGTAGGTTATTTTGATAGGGATGAGATCATTTTTATATCACTAGGCCACTACAATAAGCTAGCTAGTACAAATTACAATAGCGTCAATGAACTCATGTTCTATCCTCCATCTTTTGAAAATGAGATCAAAGTAAGACAAAATATCACTGCAAATCCGTACAATTTAAGTTCTATTATCGTGATAGACTCAGTATTAAATGGAAAATTTGAGATAATTTGCGATAGCAAGGTTTACCAAGACACTAGAGAGATACTATGTTGATTTTGAGACTTAAATTTGAAATGCCAAAAAGAGAGTTTTTTCAAAGTTAAGAACTTTAAGCCAGATTTTTGATTGAAGTGATAAAATGGTTAATTATAGATTTTTTTTGGCATGCGGATTGTTTTTAACAAAATAATTTTATCTAAAGTATTTAAAAAGGTATGGTTATAATGGCAAAATGGAACTACAAAAAAGATATTGATTATAATGCTATTGATATCGAAAAAATTAAAGAAAACTATTTTCTCTTACATCTACTGGCGATTGCATCGTTTATTGAAATCACATCAGAAACTTATACTGAAAATTTATCAGAATATTATAAAGACAATACAGAAGTAGTTCAATGGCTCAATGATGACTGGCAAAAAGAAGAAGTGCAGCATGGAAAAGCACTAAAAACATATATAGAACATGTCTGGCCACAATTCCCTTGGCAAAAAGCATACGAGAGATTTCTGGAGCTTTATAAACCACTATGCAATATCGATGAATTTCAGCAGACAAAAGCATTGGAAATGCTTGCGCGAATGATCGTAGAGACCGGAACTTCTACAATGTATCGGACATTAGAAGCGTATGCCAAAAGCCTTGATGAGCCTATCTTGGAACATTTGTCCCACAATATTTATAAAGATGAAGTCAACCATTACAGTTACTTTGATCACTATTTCAAATATTACAACCAAAGTGAAAAATTGGGACGAAAAGAGAGATTTAAAGTCATCATGCGACGTTTGAAAAAGATTAATACCGAAGATATCAAGATAGGATACCAAAGTCTCCATGAAACAGAATACAATGATACTTTAAAGCTTATATCTTATGAAGCACTTCAAAAAGAGCTTCATAGGCTAACCAAAAAATACTATCCCTATACTATGGGAATCAAAATGACAATGCAACCGCTTAATCTTAATAAGACGTTTGAAACAGCCATAACACCAATAATACGCAGCGCAGTAAAGGTGTTGGAATATAGATAAAAATTCTCAAAATGCTATATTTATAGCAAATGATCAAAAGGATTTATTATGCATTTATTAAGTTTTTTAACCGGCATCATTCTATCAAACACTGCTTTCGTTGCTGCAGGAGAGTTTACTCTTCATAGTAACGATTTATCCGATCAATTGACCAAGACTCAAGAATTTTCTGGATCAGGCTGTAACGGACTCAATATCTCTCCCGAGCTGTACTGGGACAATGTTCCAAAGGGAACAAAAAGTTTCGCTGTAACTTTATATGATATTGATGCAAGGGCAGGAAAGGGATGGTGGCATTGGGTTGTTTTTGATATCCCGACATCAGTATCTTCGCTTCCGACTGATTTTGGCAATATCACCAAGCCACACATGATCAACGCGATCCAAAGTATTAATAACTCCGGCAAGACAGGATATCATGGAGCTTGTCCTCCCGAGGGAGACAAACCACACCGTTATGTATTTAGCGTTTATGCGCTAAATGTCGACCATCTTGATCTGGACAAAAATACTGTTCCAGATATTGTAGGACATATGATAAATATTCATACGATCAAAAAAGCGACAATAGTTTCATATTACGGAAGATGACTTTTAAAAGGGCGATATATCTTCAAGTAATATGAATATAAATAGTTAAAATATGCTATCTTTTTTATTCGTAATATCATAATTTTTGCTCCCTCGTTTTGTCTTGGAAGCTTTTATGTCGCCGATCAACCGGCATCTTAACAAAAATGTCATATCAGTATAATGAAAGAACATAGGCTTGCAAAAATAAAAAATAATTTAACAATAGTGTGTTTTTTAGTATATTTGAGGTAGAATAATGCAATTTACAAAAGAGGTTTAAAAGTGTTAAGCGTTACTGATATTCAAAAGATCCTACCACATCGTTATCCATTCTTGCTTGTTGATCGCATAACAGATCTCAAGAAAGATGAGTATGTCATAGGATATAAAAATATTTCAATTTCCGAACCGGTATTTCAAGGCCATTTCCCGGATCATCCTATTTATCCAGGCGTTATGATACTAGAAGGTATGGCGCAAGCCGGCGGCATATTGGCATTTCAAAGTATGGATATGAGCGAAGAAGAAGCCGCACAAAAAGTGGTATACTTTATGAGTATTGATGGAGCCAAATTTAGAGCTCCGGTCAAACCGGGAGACAAGCTCGAGTACAGAATGACTGTCAACAAGCACAAAGGTGCCATATGGGTGCTGGAAGGTAAAGCATATGTTGACGATATTCTTGTAAGCGAAGCAGAATTAAAAGCAATGATCGTGGACAAATAATGAACAATATCCATCCAACTGCCATCATAGAAGATGGCGCTAAAATTGGAGACAATGTAACCATAGGAGCTTATAGCTATATCGGTTCTGAAGTAACCATAGGTGATAACACTACTGTGGGTACCCATACACTCATTGAAGGCATAACTACCATAGGCAAACACAATCAAATATTTTCACATGCTACTATCGGTTCTATCCCGCAGGATTTAAAGTATGCCGGAGAGAGAGTAGAGCTTATAATCGGCGATTATAATCGTATAAGAGAATATACATTGATCAACCCCGGTACTGAAGGCGGCGGAAGCGTTACGAGAGTCGGAAACAATAATCTTCTTATGGGATATGTACATTTAGGGCATGATGTTATAATGGGGGATGGTTGCATACTTGCAAATGGCGCTACATTGGCTGGCCATGTCGAGCTTGGCAATAATGTTGTTATAGGAGGGTTGACCCCTATACATCAATTTGTCCATATTGGTGATTATGCTATGATAGCAGGAGCAAGTGCTTTGTCACAGGATATTCCGCCATTTTGTCTGGCAGAGGGCAATCGGGCAGTTTTAAGAGGACTCAACCTTACAGGACTCAGAAGACATATATCAAGAGAAGATATCGATGAACTAAAAAACGCGTATAGAGAATTATTTGAACAAGGTAAACCGCTCCAAGATGTTGCAAAACAATTGTTCGAATCAAGCACATCAGAAACGGTCAAGGCTTTGACTAATTTTATTATTAACTCTAAACGAGGCATTCCATTTGAAAGGAACAAAAATGCCAAATAAATATTGCAATTTTTGTGGTACTCACGAAACAGAAATGAACCCGTTAATTGCCGGCCAAGATGCGCATATTTGTGCAAATTGTGTAATTTCGGCATATAAGATTCTCTTTGGAGAAACCGAAGAATCATTTTTGACACCTGAAATGCCTGGCGAACTTTTATCTCCGAAGCAAATGAAATTACTTTTAGATGATTATGTGATCGGACAAGATAATGCTAAAAAAACATTATCCGTGGCTGTTTATAATCATTATAAAAGAATTTTTAAAAAAACCAATGCGGATGAAGATACGCAAATAGCAAAATCTAATATTTTATTGATAGGTCCTACTGGAAGCGGAAAAACGCTTTTAGCTCAAAGTATTGCTAAATTTTTAAATGTTCCTATTGCAATAGCAGATGCTACCAGCCTGACAGAAGCGGGTTATGTCGGTGAAGATGTTGAAAATATTCTTGTCAAATTGTTTCAAGCCGCAGACGGAGATGTCCAGAGAACTGAACAAGGTATTATCTTCATAGATGAAATAGATAAAATTGCTAGAATGAGCGAGAATAGATCGATCACTAGAGATGTTTCCGGCGAGGGTGTACAACAAGCATTGCTAAAGATCATAGAAGGTTCTATAGTTAATATCCCGCCAAAAGGTGGACGAAAACATCCAAATCAAGATTTTATACAAATAGACACATCAAATATTCTATTTATTTGCGGTGGTGCATTTGACGGCCTTAATGAAATAATCAGAAGAAGACAGGGGGCAAATGTCTTGGGCTTCGAACAAGAAAAACGAAGCAAAATGGACAAAGATGACATAATGAATCTTGTAGAGCCAGATGATTTGGTAAGTTATGGTATGATTCCAGAACTCATAGGAAGACTTCATGTTTTTGCCACTTTGGAAAAAATAACTGTTGAAGATATGGTACGGATTTTAACTGAGCCTAAAAATGCTTTAATTAAACAATATAAACAGCTTTTTGAACTTGACAACGTCACTCTTACCTTTGAAGATGAAGCCTTGAATCTTATTGCCCAAAAAGCAATTGAAAGAAAAACAGGTGCTAGAGGACTTCGCTCGATTTTAGAAGAATTATTACTAGAAAGTATGTATGAATTACCGGAGCTTGAAGGCTATGAAGTTGTCATTACGCCAGGCGCTGTAAGCAAAGAATCAAAACCTTTGTATATCAAACACAAGCAAAGTGCTTAAAATTAACTAAAAAGGATATTTAAAATGTTTAAAAAATTAATGGGTATGTTCTCTAATGATTTAGCTATAGATTTAGGTACAGCAAATACGTTGGTACTTGTAAAAGGAGAAGGGATTGTTATAAATGAGCCATCTATCGTGACCGTACAATATGATCATGCCGGAAAAGAAAGAATATTAGCAGTCGGTCATGAAGCAAAAGAAATGGCCGGCAAAACTCCAGCTCATATCAAAGCGATCAGACCGATGCGCGATGGAGTTATCGCTGACTTTCATGTAACAGAAATGATGATCCGCCACTTTATAGAAAAAGCACATAAACGTAAAAGATTTTTTAGCCCAAGAGTAATGATTTGTGTACCTTACGGCATTACTCAGGTAGAAAGAAAAGCTGTAAAAGAATCTGCATTAAATGCGGGTGCAAGAGCTGTATATCTCATTGAAGAGCCTATGGCGGCTGCGATCGGGGCCGATCTATCCGTAAAAGAACCGCATGGCAATCTTGTAGTTGACATAGGTGGAGGAACAACAGAGATCGGTGTGATCTCTATGGGAGGACTTGTACTTTGTAAATCTATCAGAGTAGCCGGCGATAAACTAGACCAAGTTATCATGGATTATATCAAGAAAAACTACAATCTCCTAATAGGGGAAAGAGTAGCAGAAGATCTAAAAATCCGCATAGGAACCGCTGTACCGTTAGAAACAGAATTGACTGCTGTGGTATACGGACGAGACCAAGTAGAAGGCAGCTTGGTATCTATAGAAGTAACAAGCGAACATATGAGAACTGCAATGAGTGATACTATTGCTGAGATTGTAGATGCACTCAAAGCTGTACTTGAAGAAACTCCGCCTGAACTAGCAGGTGATATTGTAGAAAACGGTATAGTTCTTACCGGTGGTGGTGCATTAATACGAGGTTTGGATAAATATTTATCAGACATTATAAAACTACCGGTTTTCGTAGCAGAAGATCCATTGTTTGCCGTCACAAGAGGTACGGGTAAAGCCTTAGAACAACTTGACTCATTGCAACACATAGCATATGAAAACTAAAATTGTCACCATTATCATGCTGCTAATTGTTTTAGCAGCACTTATTACACATAGTAATAATAAAATTGCTATTAAAATAACCGATGTACTAATTCCTATCAAACATACATATCAAAATATTCTTGTTTCGATAGAGAATATAAATGAAGATTACATCAATCAAAAAAATCATATTGAAAAACTGAAAGAAAAAAACAAAGAACTACAACTAAAACTTCTTGAACAAAAAAGTTATATAGAACAAACCAAAATACTTCGTGGTGTTTTCCCATCTCTGAAAAATCTATCGGTAAAAAACGGTGTAGATCTGGTACAAACAATATCTTATGTTAAATTCAATAATTTTTCACAAATAATCCTAACGAAACCTAAAAATGTATCAAGCGACAGAATTTATGGATTGATCCAAAATAATGTAGTCGGCGGTGTAGCAAGATTTGAAAATGATCAACTATATGGCTACTTAACTTCTGATGATAAATGTCGATATTCCGTATATGTAGGAACACAAATGGCTCCTGGAGTTGCTATAGGCGGCGGTGAAAAATTAACAACAGTACAATTTATTCCAAAATGGTTCAATATAAAACAAGGCGATAAAGTATTTACAAGTGGATTAGACGGTATATTTTATGCTAATATCCCGGTAGGTATTGTTAGCAAGGTGGAACAGCAAGGTAGCTACAAAGTCGCGTATATAAACACATACAATGATCTCTATCATCCTAAATTGTTCTTTATGATAACAAATGCCAAACCAACGATGTTTAACCCGGATAAAATTAATTATGCGAGTATTCCTATGCAAACACCTGCACAAATGACACCAAAAGCAACAGGAGATCTTAATGCTACATTGCCAAAAACTCCATCATCCCTATCCAGTACGCCGCTCGTGGAAGTAGATCAAACACAAGAGGATACAATAAATCCTGAACTAAAAGATGCACAAATGCCGACTCCAATAGAATCTTCTAGGCCGATAAAACAACGGCCACGCAAGCAAAATTCTCCTGTGAGTTCCGAACAAAACACGCCACAAGAACCTGCTTCACAGCAGCAAACAACACCTCCGGAAGAAAAACTAAAATCCAATTTAGACGCATTTTAAA
This sequence comes from Sulfurovaceae bacterium, assembly GCA_028715055.1. GTDB lineage: Bacteria > Campylobacterota > Campylobacteria > Campylobacterales > Sulfurovaceae > BN30871. The sequence continues at coordinate 370,815 of JAQTLE010000001.1, read as the reverse complement.
CTCTCTTTTTGGGAGTTTAAGAGGTATTAGGGTATAATATAAAACTAAAAACCTAAGGGTCATACTTCATGCCAAAACGCAACGATATTAAAACTATTTTACTTATAGGATCAGGTCCAATTGTTATTGGTCAAGCCTGCGAATTCGACTATTCCGGTACCCAAGCTGCCAAAACACTAAAAGAACTTGGATATAAAGTAGTACTGATCAATTCAAATCCGGCTACCATTATGACAGATCCGGAATTCGCTGATCGTACATATATAGAACCGATTACCGAAGAGGTTATAGCTAAAATAATCGAAAAAGAGAACGTAGATGCTATATTGCCGACTATGGGTGGACAAACTGCACTTAACGTCGCCATGAGCATGCATGAGCGTGGAATGCTAGAAAACATCATTTTTTTAGGAGCCAATCCCGAAGCCATCAAAAAGGGCGAGGACAGACAAGCTTTCAAAGAAGCAATGATAAAAATAGGAATGGATATTCCTATATCAAAATATGCATACAATCTTGACGAAGCAGTTAATGCAGCAAAAGAAATAGGATTTCCTCTCATCATTAGAGCGTCTTATACACTAGCCGGCGGCGGTTCAGGTGTGGCTTATAATATGGATGAATTTAAAGAGATCGCAAAAGGCGGCCTAGAAGCAAGTCCTATTAACGAAATCCTAATAGAAGAATCTCTTTTGGGATGGAAAGAATATGAAATGGAGGTTATCAGAGATAGAGCCGATAACTGCATCATAGTCTGTTCGATAGAAAACCTTGACCCGATGGGCGTACACACAGGAGATAGTATCACAATAGCTCCTGCGCTTACTCTTACAGATAAAGAGTATCAGCATATGCGTGATGCAAGCTTTAGGATCTTAAGAGAGATCGGCGTCGATACCGGCGGATCAAACGTACAATTTTCCATCGATCCAAAAACCGGGCGCATGATAGTTATTGAGATGAATCCAAGGGTAAGCCGTTCTTCTGCCCTTGCAAGTAAAGCTACCGGCTATCCTATTGCCAAAGTTGCAACCTTGCTTGCAGTTGGATATACTCTTGATGAGATTACAAATGATATCACAGGAACACCTGCTAGTTTTGAACCTGTTATTGACTATATAGTTACAAAAATACCTAGATTTGCATTTGAGAAATTTCCGCAAGCTAATTCCACTCTCACAACTGCGATGAAGAGTGTAGGCGAAGTAATGAGCATAGGCTGTACATTCAAAGAATCTTTCCAAAAAGCTCTTTGTTCTTTAGAGACTGGACTAACCGGCTTTGACAGCATAGAATGCGATGAAGAAACACTGCTTAGAGAAATTAGAAGACCAAATGAAAAACGCATATTATATGTAGCTGAAGGTTTCCGCAGAGGACTTAGCATAGAAAAGATATATGAGCTTTCAGCAATAGATAGATGGTTTTTGTATCAAATCGAAGAATTGATCATAAGTGAAAAAAACATCGATACATCTTATCTTAACGATGCTTCTCTTATGCGCCGCATAAAAAGTGAAGGCTTTAGCGATATTATGATAGCATCACTGATAAGTCAAAAAGACGGATTAGAAATTAGCGAAAATGATGTCTATACAGCTAGAGAAAAATTAGGGGTTGTGCTCGAATATAATGAAGTCGATACATGTGCCGCTGAATTTAAAGCACTTACCCCTTATCTTTATTCTACGACAAATATAATGAATATCGATAAAGCCCAAGAAAATGATAACAATGACAAGAAAAAAGTCCTCGTGATAGGCGGCGGACCAAACCGCATAGGCCAAGGTATCGAATTTGACTATTGCTGCGTACATGCTTCTTTTGCTCTTGAAGAAATGGGGATAACTTCTATCATGTACAATTGTAATCCGGAAACTGTATCAACCGATTATGATACCAGTGATATATTATACTTTGAGCCTATTGATTTTGAACATGTCAGAAATGTTATAGCCAAAGAAAATCCGGATGGCGTCATAGTCCATTTCGGCGGACAAACTCCTCTAAAACTAGCTAAAAAACTTACGGCAATAGGAGCCAAAATAGCCGGCACTTCAGCAAAAGTAATTGATCTAGCAGAAGATAGAGAGCAATTTTCTACATTTATCGAAAATCTGGGACTCAGACAGCCTGATAACGGTACGGCATTTACCAAAGAGGATGCTATGCTTATTGCAAATCGTATAGGCTATCCGGTACTTGTACGTCCTAGTTTTGTTCTTGGCGGTAGAGGCATGAGAACTGTTTACGCGGATAATGAATTAAAACAATATATGGATGAAGCAGTAAGCGTATCGCACGACGCCCCGGTTCTAATTGACAAATTCCTAGATAACGCTATAGAACTTGATGTAGATGCTATATGTGACGGCAAAAATGTTTATGTAGGTGCCGTTATGCAGCATATCGAAGAAGCTGGTATTCACTCCGGAGATAGCGCATGTTCATTGCCTCCTATATCGATATCACAGGAACTTCAAGAAGATGTCAAAAAACAAACTGCCCAGATCGCATTGGGTCTTGGAGTAATTGGACTTCTTAATATCCAATTTGCTATTCACAAGGGAGAAATTTATCTCATAGAAGTAAATCCAAGAGCTTCTCGTACAGTACCGTTTGTGAGTAAAGCTACAGGTTTACCTCTTGCAAAAGTAGCTACAAGAGTCATGATGCAAGGAGACCTCAAAGAAGCACTGGCATATTATGATACTTTTAATGTTGTAAATTTTGACAAAACTATTATGGAGCCAAATCTTAAAGGCCATATAGCTGTAAAAGAAGCTGTATTCCCGTTCAATAAACTTCCAGGCTCAGACCTGATCCTTGGTCCTGAAATGAAATCTACAGGCGAAGTCATGGGAATAAGCGATAACTTCGGAATGAGTTTCGCAAAAAGCCAATTTGCCAGCAAAAACAATCTTCCGCTAAAAGGTAAATTGTTTTTATCTCTAACTGGGAATGATAAATGTTTTGCCGGAGAAATTGGCGAAATGTTCTGTAAACTAGGCTTTGAGATAGTGGCTACTTCCGGCACTCATACCATACTTGAAGAAGCAGGAATCGCTTCAACAAAAGTACTCAAAGTTTCTGAGGGCAGGCCAAATATCGATGATATGATCAAAAATGACGAAATTGCGCTTGCTATCAATACAAGCGATAATAAATCTAGCAAAAACGATGCGAAGATCATTCGTCAGTCTGTTTTGAGTGCAAATGTTGCTTATTTTACAACAATAGCAGCTGCAAGAGCGACGGCCCAAGCTATCAGTGAACTTCAAAAAAGCGGCAATACTTTAGAGCCAAAAGCCATTCAAGATTATCTAAGCTAAGCCGGTATTTACCAATGACTAGTGAGCAATTCAAAGATTTTGTTTTCCTCACACAAACCGATACTGCTATCGGTTTCGTATCACAAAATGCACAAAAATTAAACTCTATAAAACAAAGACCGCAGAACAAATTATTTATCACCACCCTCCCGTCGCTTGATAGATTAAATGAGCTCACTAGAGTACCCTCAGCGCATGCCAATAGAGTTAGAAGATCAACTAAAACCACATTTATCATGCCAAATAGCGATTCATACCGCGTAGTACAAGATGCCCATCATAATATGCTTCTAAATCGCCTTGGCTGGGCATATAGCACCTCAGCCAATTTAAGCGGCGAAGAGTATGATGAGGAGTTCGCCTATAGCAACGCTGATGTCATAGTGACTCCATTAGGATCAAACGGACAAGCTTCTAGCCTTTTTAGACTAGGTAAATTAAAAATCCAAAGGCTTAGATAATGATCATATACCAAGACGATAAAATACGCATAGAACGTCACGAAAGCTCCACCCCCTGGGTCAAGATATTCACGCAACATCCATATAAAGAGATGAGTGAAGTGCCGTGGGACATTCAACTGCATATATACAAACTGCTAAACATAATCGAAAAAGAGATGATAGCATACTATAATCCCAAAAAGATCAATATAGCCAGCTTTGGCAATTATCTACCTCATGTGCATTGGCATATCATGGCTAGATTTGAGCTAGATAGCCACTTTCCTGAACCTATGTGGGGAGTGCAACAAAGAGATATAGAGCTCGACCTACCGGAGTTTGAGATCTTTTGCGATAGATTGATAGAGGTACTTTCGTAATATCCCTTCTTTACTTTGTTAATCACAATGACTTTTATTCGAGAAAAAAATAGACCAATAAAAATACTACCTTTTCATTAACTAAAAAAAATTTCTTATTTATCTTTGCTTCTAGCCATTTCCTCATTTTTTATATAATATAGTCTAAATAAGAGAAATTTTATCAAATATAGCGCGGCCACAATGGCAATACAAGATTATTTATGAGTTTTGCTTTAGAAAAAAAAGAACAAGAAAAAATGATGATTTTCATTAATTTACAAAAAATTTCTTGTTTATCTTGACATTTAAGTATTAATCGTGCTATAGTTTATATGTAATTAAACTTTATAAGGAGTAATTATATAACTATACCGAATCGTTGGTTGTTGACTTGTTAGTTGGTGCATTCGCAATAGCGTATGGAACAATAATATAAGTATCATTTTTGCATTTATTGCAGACATGAGAACATACAATATAAGGAGAAGTATTATTATGAAAAAATTTACAAAATTTAGTTTGGCAGCGATAGCTATGTTGGGATTAACTAGTGGTGCATATGCAATTACTAATATAGATGCTGGTACTGGTGGTACATTTACTACAACTAACACAGCTGATACCTTAACGGTCACTGCGACTGGCGGCACTTTCGTTAGTAATGACGTCGCGGTTGGCGGTACAATCTACGGCGGCAGCAGCCTCACTGGTTTAAACAGTTTAGATTTGAACAGTATAACTGGTGACACTACACTATCTGGTGCTAATGACATAATTCTTAATGTAAATAATGATGGTTTAACTTATGGTGGATTTGTTGTAAATGATATGGGCACGACGGGTGGTGCAGTGCCACTAATGTCAATTTATAGCAATGCTCAAGGCGGCAGTGATCTTTATAGTACTCTTAATATGAATGGCAACCAAATCCACGGCGTTGCTCCTGGTACTTTAGGTACGGACGCGATAAACCTCAACCAATTGAATGGCACAGAAAAATCACTTTCTAAAGGTATAGCTGCTACTGCGGCTCTCGCTAATATCCCTCAAGTGGATCAAGGTAAAACTTATTCATTTGGTATCGGTTATGGGAATTATAACAGCGAAAATGCAGTAGCGCTAGGTGGTAGCTGGCGTTTCAATAATGATGGCATATTTAAAGCCAGCGTTGGCACAGGCGGCAGCGGTGAAACTACTGTAGGTGCCGGTGCTGCTTGGTCTTGGTAATGACCATTCTTTTGTTGCCACGGTTTCCGTGGTAACGCATAAAAAAGTTTAGGCTACTATTATTATCTCCCCCCATATCCAAAAGTTCTTCTAACATTTTCTATAATTCCCACGAAATTGGAATGAATTTACCATTATCAAATAATCATATTCCTTGCAATAACATGATATTTGTTATATACTTTTAATAGGTAGAGCAACTCTCCGCCGATAAATAGTTAGAACTTTTTTATTATCAAAAGGGAGTAATAACAAACATGGAAAACAAAAAATCACAACACTCAGAACCGTATCGCATCTACAAAGCAGGCGATTGGGAATTGTATGTATTTTTCACCAATAAAGGAACGAAATCCGAAGGACAATTCGGCGTTCTTCTAGAAAATGGCAGCGTATATCCTACAAATATAAATGAAGAGATAGAAACAGAGCTTGGAAAAATGAAGTATTACGGTCTAAATGCACAAGTACCATGGGGGCCGACAGGCTGGTTATTTGCCGACAAATCCAAAATTCCAAATTCTTGGACGTAAGATTTATCAAAGATTGCAGAATATGCTAAGAAACTATGGAACGCATATAGCAAGGAACTTTAATGAATGATCATAAAACATATCAAAAAGATCATAATGGCATCATGCGTACAAAAATACAGTATTCATCAAGATCACTATTGCAAAATGTAAACAGTGCTTTTTTTCTCATCATGTTCTTTTTCTGCCTCGCCCATGCAGACAATCTCTCAGAAAAGCTAAGCACTATTAAACTACCTTCCGGTTTTCATATCGACATATATGCTCACGACATTGAAGGCGCCCGCTCTCTTGCTATAGGGCAGCATGGTACTATTTTTGTTGGTTCCCGTAGCGAAGGAAAAGTATATGCACTTCAAGACATCAATGGCGACTTTCGTGCTGACAAACGTTTCATTATAGCAAGCGGACTCAATACCCCGAATGGTGTTGCTTTTTATAATGGTGCTCTATATGTCGCTGAGATTAACCGTATTTTGCGCTTTGACAACATCGAAAGCAGGCTGAGTAATCCGCCACGCCCTATTGTCGTCAATGATACCTTTCCTAAAGATACTCATCATGGATGGAAGTTCATTCGTTTTGGACCTGACGGATATCTATACATACCGGTTGGTGCCCCTTGTAATACTTGTGATCCCAGCGATCAGCGCTATGGCTCTATCATGCGAATGCGGCCAGATGGAACCGGGCTTGAGATTTTTGCACGAGGCATAAGAAATAGCGTTGGATTTGACTGGCATCCAAAAAACCACGTCCTCTTTTTCACTGATAATGGTCGGGATTGGATGGGTAACAACATACCTCCGGACGAACTAAATATGGCCCAAAAAAAAGGAATGCACTTTGGCTTTCCATATTGCTATGGCAATGATCTTGCAGACTCCGAATTCAGTAAAGGGAAGAACTGTAATAATTTTACCAAACCCATTAGGGAACTTGGTCCTCATGTCGCTCCTTTGGGCATGCGCTTTTACACCGGCAAACAATTTCCAAAAAAATACATAAACCAGATATTTATAGCCGAACATGGCTCATGGAATCGCATCCCGCCTATAGGCTACCGTATAAGTCTTGTCAGTTTTACTCAAGGTCACCCTCCGTCATACGATGTATTTGCCCAAGGGTGGCTCGATGGCTTTATATCTTGGGGGAGGCCTGTCGATCTAATGGTTATGCCAGACGGCTCTCTCCTTGTATCAGATGACAAGGCCAATGCCATCTACCGTATCTGGTATCGTAATAAAAAATGACTGCTATTTTGTATTGAATTTTTAGCATAAAATGTGGAAACAACAGCATTATTCAGATTGTCATATTCCTTGCAATAGTAAGAGATTTTTTGTATACTAATAAATGGTTAACTATCGTCAATCTCATAGGAGGTATTCATGGCAGTAGGTTTGCTCACTGTACTAACAAGCGTTCCATGGTCTGAGGTCATCAATAATGCGCCAAAGGTCGCAGAAGGTGCTAAAAAATTATGGAATGTGGTAGCAAAAAAGACTCATCTAAAAGAGATTTCTTATTCGAAACCGCATACCATGTCCGAATCTCAAACAATATCCTCACTGGAAGCTGCAGTATCTGATCTGCAAAGCCAAATACTTGCATCCTCAGAACTCATTAAAGGACTAGCTGACCAAAATACGCAACTGATTAATCGCATAGAAACAAATCGTGTACACATACTATGGCTAAGTGCAGCTACTGCGGTGATTGCCGTATTTGCCCTGATGCTCGGCCTAATTATAATATTATCATAAAGGAGTCGCTATGCCATACAAAACAAATGAAGATCTACCTGACAGCTTACAACACGTGCTGCCTAAACATGCACAAGATATTTTCCGAGAGGCATTCAACAACGCTTGGCATCAATATGCAAGCCCGGAAAAACGTTTTGACGATTCTTCCAGAGATGAAACAGCACGCAAGGTAGCATGGGCAGCTGTGAAGCATAAATATGAAAAAAACGGTGATGTGTGGGTAACAAAAGAATGATTACAACACGCAGGTTATATGAGAAAATCTAATGACAAGATCAAATAATGTCGTCTGAGCGTTCGAAAAGCAGCACTATTTCGAGAAATCCTCGCAGAAATAATGCGTCGCGGTTCGTGAAGACGACGATTTTGTGATACTTTTCTCTTGTGCTTGCACTCTCTGTGAGAAAAAGTATCAAAGAAAAAATAACTCTTTTTATATATTGAAACTAGTTCATGGTAACTAAAACTTACGAACAGTGTCCACCACCGCAGCATCCACTGCTTTTTTTAGTTTCATTCATTTGGGCTGCTATTTGAAGCTCATCGCCTACTTCAGAAATCGTAAAATTATGTTTGCCACAGAACTCATTGTTCATATGCTCTACCATATGTTTAGCTTTCAAAAGTGCATCGTCTTTTGATTTGAAAGTTTCATTATTTACAAAGTCGCTATCTCTAAAACAACCGCACTCTTTAAGTATATGTATTTTCGTCATTTAAAATCCTTGTATATTTTTGGAAATCTCATCATATCAAACTACGCTTAAATAGAAATTAAGAGTAATTTACTCCTAATATTTTAAATGCAACTAAGTAGCATTGAAGTGGTTAAAAATTATAATTTGACAATAAATGTGACAAGGAATATAATGAATATTAGATATTTTGTGCTGTTAGCAATACTCTCAAACTTTTTATTTGCCAGTATCGATGTCGTAACTTCAATAGCACCGCAAAAAAGCCTTGTTGATTCCATTGGTGGGAAAAATGTAAATTGCACATATATGATACCCGCGGGCGCTAGCCCACACTCTTATGAGCCAAAACCATCACAAATGATAGCTATCTCAAAAGCAAAAGCGTATTTTACAGTCGGCGTTGAGTTTGAAGAGGCTTGGATGGGAAGATTTAGATCTCAAAACAGACAAATGATTATCATAGATACCGCCAAAGGCATCAAAAAGATAAAAATGGCAGCCCACCATGATGGAGACGAGCATGATCATGCACATCATGAAAACGAACTTGATCCGCATGTGTGGACAAGTCCTGCAAATCTAATAATAATGGCGACCAACATCAAAAATGCACTTATAAAACTAGATCCAAAAAACAGTACGCAATACGGTGCTAACTATACAAAGCTTGTTGCTTCTATAAAACAAACTGATTTACAAATAAGATCAATACTTAAAAACACTCCAAAAGGAAGCAAGTTTATGGTCTATCATCCATCATGGGGATATTTTGCTTCGTATTACGGCCTTGTCCAGATGCCTGTTGAGCTTGAGGGCAAAGAACCAAAACCAAGAGACCTTGTAAACCTCATCAAAGTAGCCCAAAAGGAACATATAAAAGCAATATTTGTTGCTCCGGAGTTTTCATCAAAAAGTGCAACACAAATATCGAATACACTTCATATACCTGTAGTAAAAATATCTAACCTTGGATATAATTGGCATTCATATATGATAAGTTTTGCAAAGGCAATAGCACAATACAAATGAATGAAAAAATTTTAGAGATAAAAGATCTTAGTTTCGCGTATAATGGTGACAGTGTATTAGAAAATATAAATCTATCTCTAAACGAAAAAGATTTTTTGGCAGTCATCGGTCCAAACGGTGGCGGAAAATCCACACTGCTCAAACTCATCCTTGGCATATTAAAAACAAAAATCGGCACTATAACCATTAACGGTAAAAACTCAACTGATGATCTTTCTAAGATTGGGTATGTACCTCAAAACACGAATATAAACACCTCTTTTCCTATTAAAGTTATCGAAGTGGTCCTAATGGGACACATCAATGCCAAAAAACCGCTTTTCGGATACGGCAAAGAAGAGATAGCATGTGCTTTGGGCTCACTTGCGCAAGTAGGTATGCAGGAATTCGCGAATACCAAAATCGGACTACTTTCCGGTGGCCAGAGACAAAGGGTCATGATAGCGCGCGCTCTTTGCAACCACCCCGCTCTATTGTTGCTTGACGAGCCAACTGCAAGCATCGATGTTAACGGGCAAAAACAAATATATGAGCTATTAAAAGAGCTTAACAGATACATGACTATCATAGTAGTCAGCCACGATATATCCGTCACTCTAAACTATGCGAATAAAGTGGCGTACATAAACAAAAATCTTACACTCCACAATACAACAAATAAATTTTCCGTCACACCGCCGCTTGACGGACATTTTTGTGAAGTAGAGCTAATGCAAATGTTCAGAGGTAAAAATGCTTGATATATTTAGTGTAGATTTTATGCAAAATGCACTTATAGCAGGGATATTAGTAAGCCTTATATCTGGGATCATAGGATCTCTTATAGTGATTAACCGAATGGTATTTTTAGCGGGTGGAATAGCACATACTACATACGGCGGTATTGGGCTCGCTATATTTTTGGGTCTTCCTATATTTTTGGGAGCTTCCATATTTGCCGTAGCTGCTTCGATACTTATGGCATTTTTAACACTAAAGTATAAAGAAAGAATGGATACATTCATTGGACTTATATGGGCTACAGGGATGGCAATAGGAGTGATACTTATTGACCTAACACCTGGATACAATGTAGATCTCATGAGCTATCTTTTTGGTTCGATACTGGCTGTCGAAACAAACGATATTTACGCAATGCTGAGCATTTTTGCGACGATATTGATAGTGGTAGCATTTGGATACAGAAATATACTCGCGGTCTCTTATGACAGTGAATATGCAGCTATCAGAGGCATAAACGTACCGCTTTTTTATACGCTGATACTCGTCATCTCATCTCTTGGCATTGTGATGACCATGAAAGTAGTGGGGCTGATACTGGTTATTGCTATGTTAACGATACCAGTTTTTATAGCCGAGAAGCTATCCCAAAGCCTAGTTGGCATGATGATAATATCTAGCATAATATCGATGATGTTTACCATTGCAGGCCTAGTTGTTTCATACTATTACAACCTAACCACTGGAGCTACTATCATACTTGTGAGTGTAATTGGGATGATGTTGTTTTTGGGATATGAAAAAATAAAAACTATAGCTTTTAAAAAATAGAGTTAATATTTAATATTTCAAAAACTTGTATATTTAACATATATATGAGATAATTTGGAAAAATATCATCTAGGAGTTTTAAAATGCAAAATTTGAAAGTTGTATGCCAACACTGTTTTAAAATTAATTCTCTTCCGGTTAAAGATAGTTATCAAAAAGCAAACTGCGGCCACTGCAAAAAATCTTTACTTGACACCAAACCGGTAGAACTGACATCTAAAAATTTTGATTATTATATCGCCAACAATGATCTGCCGATTTTGGTTGATTACTGGGCACCATGGTGCGGACCATGCCGCATGATGGCACCTACATTTGAGCAAGTAGCATCTACTCTTCCTTTGAAAGTTTTATTTGCAAAAGTAAATACAGAGAATGAACAACTTTTGGCAAGCAGATTTGGTATAAGCGGTATCCCTACTCTGATACTATTTAAAAACGGAAAAGAAGCAAACAGAACTTCAGGAGCACTTGATGCCGGTTCGCTTAAAAGATTTGCACTTAGTTAGTATTATCAAACAATTATCATACAAGGATTTTTTAGAGTGAAAATGAGAATATATTACGACGACACCGATGCTGGTGGTATCGTATATCATGCGAATTACCTAAAGTTTTGCGAGAGAGCCAGAAGCGAACTGTTTTTTTCCAGAGGATCATCTCCTGCTATTGACGGCGGTCATTTCGTAACAAGCGTAATTTTTTGCTTCTATTCTTTTTTGTAAATTAATATCAAATTAACATTGTATAGTTAATATTTATAATCGAAAAGTATTATAAATAATTTCATTATATATAATAATATAAAAAAGGAAAAATATAAGTGATACATAAAAAATGATACAGTGATATGCTAAACAAAATTGAAAAAAAACGAATAAAACCACTATTTCCATATTTAACTAATATAGTAATGGTATTTCTTTTTGTTTTTCCGCAAATGCTCACAGAAAAAATGGTGGCTTCGTGTGTACCTTGCCAATGGCTAATCAATACAATGTCATCTTTGGTGCCGGGTATCAGTGTCATGTCAAATGCCAGCAAAATCACGCAGATAGTATCGTTGGAGCTATCGATAATGTGGATAATGATTCCTCTGCTTTTTGGTTATTCGATATATATCCAGATATTAAATCGCGAATGGCTTTCGGAAGTATTATTTTATAAAAAGTGGATGTTTATGTTAAGATATATATTTCTCACAATAGCAATTTGGTATATATTTTTTAGTAGCCATAATTTCTATAATGGTTCAGATATATTAGCTTCTTATAACAATAATAGACATAAATTTTTTGTTATTAATAATCTCATACAATCTCGATTTGGCATAAGTATATTTACTGTTATGTGGGGAGTAGTAATCATGCCAAAATCTTTAAGTATATGGTTATTTATGAATTGGTGCTTATTAAAAAAATTAAAAGGATAAAATATGAATCTACTTTATAATACAAATCCATATGCTACTAATATGACTGATTCTAACATCACAAGCTTAGATATAATAAGTGGCACTGCTGATACATTTGGGGCGGGATTTGAAGTTCTATCTGCTACTGATTATTACCAGATGGTGGTAAATCATATGTGAATGTAATAGGCGGATCCCAGGTTATGCGATAGACAGTGTCAGTATTTATGCCTCCGATGATACTGACAGAGAGATAGTTGATACAATTGGAGGGTATGCTGGTTCTGCTATAGGCGGACTTTTTGGAGGATGGTTGTTTGGCATTGAAGGTCTTGCTGATTCTGGGCCTAGTGGATTCGTAAGCGCCGGTACACTTGCTGCTACTGGATTTGGAGTTGCTGGTGGAGAATTCGGCAAAGATGTTGGTTATTATATATATGATTGTGTAGCAAATTTACCAATCGCTATTTCTACTGATCCTCAACTTACTGGTCAAGCCACAATGATAACTGCCGGCGGTATGCCGTGGGATTACAATTATGATGACAAAGTAATTGATTTAGGCACAATTGAGGTAAATGCATATGCCGATGATCCTTCATGACAGATAATGGTGACATTTATATAAACTATAGTTCATATTATCTCGATGAATATGTTTTGTTTTATAATTCTAGCTTGGGCACCCCCGTAGCGTAAAAAAACATAATAAATATCACCTTACACGATCTATTCTGTAATTTTAATTGATTTTTATTTCCTAGATTTTGTAGTAATGGTCAAAGCTCGTATTTTGTATAATCTTTTAATTTAAAAAAGGATTTTTATATTGAAAATAAGAATATATTACGACGACACCGATGCTGGTGGTATCGTATATCATGCGAATTACCTAAAGTTTTGCGAGAGAGCCAGAAGCGAACTGTTTTTTTCCAGAGGATCATCTCCTGCTATTGACGGCGGTCATTTCGTTGTCAAACATATAGTTGCTGATTTCATAGCGTCTGCCAAATTGGGCGATATGATAGAAGTACGTCATGAAATACTCAAACTTGGCGGTGCATCGCTAGAACTCAAACAAGAGATTTTTAGAAATGATGAAAAGCTATTTAGCATAACTAGTACGCTGGTATTTGTAAAAGATGGAAAGCCGTCTAGATTTAGCCCAGAGACTGCAGCAATAATGAAAGAGATATTCAGTAATAATTGACAACTGCATTGTATTTAATTATAATGACAGATATTATAATAAAAGAGGTGTTGAATGAATCTCTTAGCCTTGAGTCTCCAAAAAAATATAACCAAAACAAAAATAGCAGAGTTATTGAATATCAAGCTCAACAAAGGTATCGAAAACGGGTATTATGGATATAATGACCATCTACACATAGTTTTAGTGCCTTTCGGGGTACTTGCAATTATTGCAGACAATAAAAAAACGATTATAGAAGCATTAATAACGTTAGATATTTTCACACAAGCTGACGATGATATAACTCAAGATTATGTCATTAGAACAGATGGCAACCTCCTGACTCCATTTTTGATCACAAATGAGGAGATCGTACTAAAAGAAACATCTGCACTTAATTTTAATATTATAGCTTTAGCTGTTGCGCAAAGTGTTGGTTTGGAGAAATATGAAAAAAAACTGGATATTCTTTTTACTAAAAGTCGGGATATTCTTGAATTAACCAATAGATTTATATCAATCAGCCGTAGCCACATAATGGAATTTGCGAAACATTTAGTATTGACTCGTCATGATATGGTCGGCAATCTATTGCTGCTGGACAAACCAAATATATTATGGGACAACGAAGAAGCGGAACACCTATACAATTCTCTTGCAAAAACCTTGGAACTGCATGACAGGCATGAAATAGCTTTATCAAAACTCTCTCAAATACAAGAAGATATTATGCTTGTCATGGACATAATCAATCACAAAAGAAGCGAATTTTTAGAATGGATAATAATTATTTTGATCGCCGCAGAAATTATAATGGCGCTTTTTAAAATGATAGATTGACAAAACACATGACATAAAATGTCATATGTTATTTTTAGCGAACCATCGCTTTGAGTTCTTCTGCACTTACTTTATCAAAGTTGAGATAACGATAAACATTATCTCTGTTTGTATCATTGATTTTTTTAGTCACAATATTCATATACTCTTCTTTAGTAGGGATCTTGCCTAAAAGCGCAGCAACTGCTGCCATCTCTGCTGATCCAAGATAAACTTGAGTATCACGGCCTAGACGATTGTCAAAGTTTCTAGTGCTTGTACTAAATACCGTATTGCCTTTGGTTGCTTGTGCTTGGTTACCCATGCATAGTGAACATCCGGGTATTTCTGTACGTGCTCCAGCAGCTCCAAAGATAGAATAATAACCCTCTTCTATTAGGGTTTTTTCATCCATTTTTGTCGGTGGTGTAACCCATAATTTAGTAGATACTTGACCTTCGCCTTTAAGTACTTCACCCAATGCTCTAAAGAGTCCTATGTTTGTCATACAACTGCCTACGAATACCTCATCTATAGTCTTTGGTCTATTGTCATTAGCCAGTATTTCACTTAGCGTTGCTACATCATCCGGGTCATTTGGACATGCCAATATCGGCTCAGTGATCTGATCTAGGTCAATCTCGATAACTGCAGCATATTGCGCGTCAGCATCAGCCTCTAGAAGCTCTGGATTTTTGAGCCATTCTTTCATTTTGTCTGCGCGTCTTTGCAATGTTTTTGCATCTTGATAACCTTCTGCTATCATTTGTTCTATTAGAGCGATATTGGAAGTTAGGTATTCTGCAATTGAGTCTTTGTTTAGTTTAACAGTACAAGCTGCTGCACTTCTCTCTGCTGATGCATCCGATAGTTCAAATGCTTGTTCGCATTTCAAATCTTCCAAACCTTCGATTTCAAGCACTCTACCTGCAAAAATATTTTTCTTGCCTTTTTTATCAACAGTAAGCAATCCTTCTTTGATAGCTTGATGTGGGATAGCATTTACAAGGTCACGCAAAGTAATGCCTTGTTGCATTTTGCCTTTGAATCTTACTAATACAGATTCAGGCATAGTAAGAGGCATCATACCTGTGACTGCTGCAAAAGCTACAAGTCCACTACCAGCAGGGAAAGAGATACCTATAGGGAATCTAGTATGGCTATCTCCGCCCGTACCTACAGTATCCGGCAAACAAAGTCTGTTTAACCATGAATGGATAACTCCGTCACCCGGGCGTAGTATTACGCCGCTTCTGCTTGTCCAGAATTCCGGCAAAGTATGTTGAAGATTGATATCTGCAGGTTTTGGATAAGCTGCAGTATGACAAAATGACTGCATTACCATATCGGCTCCAAAACCAAGAGCTGCGAGTTCTTTGATCTCATCTCTAGTCATTGGCCCGGTTGTATCTTGGCTGCCAACTGTTGTGGCTATCGGCTCACAATAAACACCTGGCTTAATTCCGGTTACGCCGCATGCCTTACCTACCATTTTTTGAGCCAAAGTATAACCTTTGCCATTATCTGCCGGTTGCTCTGGAGTCATAAATATATCAGAAGCTCCAAGCCCAAGAACTGCTCTGGCTTTTGCAGTTAGTCCTTTACCAATAATAAGCGGTATTCTGCCTCCTGCTCTCATCTCATCAGGCATTGTATTTGGAGCAAGTTCAAATGTTGAAACTATTGTCCCATCTTTTTCCATCACACCATCAAATGGTTTAACTGTTATTACATCTCCCGTCTCCAATGAATCCACAGGAGCTTGGATAGGAAGGCATCCGCTGTCTTCTGCTGTATTGAAGAAAATAGGAGCTATGATGCTACCTATGACTACACCGCCTGTTCTTTTATTTGGAATGCCAGGAATATCAGCACCCATATGCCATTGAACTGAATTTATACCTGATTTTCTACTGCTTCCGGTACCTACGACATCACCTACGTATGCAAGCGGATGACCTTTTTCTTTGAGTTTTGCCATAGTCTCAAGCGGTTTTTCCATTCTTGCACCCAACATAGAGTTTGCATGAAGAGGAATATCTGCTCTTGTGAAAGCTTCAGATGCCGGTGAAAGGTCATCTGTGTTTGTCTCACCAGGGATCTTATAAACAGTTAGCGTGATCTCTTTGGCAAGCTCTGGTTTGTTTGTAAACCACTGAGCATTTGCCCAAGACTCGATCACTTCTTTTGCAAATACACTGCCATGATCCATAAGCTCTTTAACATCATTAAAAGAATTATAGACCAAGATAGTATTTTTAAGCTCATCAGCTGCAGCTTGTGCTACTTCTACATGAGAGTGTTTTAATGCTTCAACAAGTGGCCCCACATTGAATCCGCCAAGCATTTTTCCAAGAATCTTAACAGCATGTACTTTATCTATTGCGTGGCATATAGCATCTTCTTGAATAATTGCATTTAAAAATGCCGCTTTTACATAAGCAGCATCATCTACGCCTGCAGGTACTTTGTTTTCTATTAAATCCAATAAATATGTTTCATCTTCAAGTTTATCTGCTTTTAGTAATTCTACCAATTGGGCTACTTGAGTTGAGTTAAGTGGTAATGGAGGAACACCTAGTGTGGCACGCTCCTGTGTATGTTTTTTATAGTCTTCTATAAGTGCCATTAAATCTCCCTTGAGTTGTAAAATTTATTACATTATACTAACTCAAAAAATATAAAAAACTATACAGATATAAACCCAAATATAACTGCTTGTGAGATTTGTATCATATGGTTACAAAAAAACTGTTTATAACCAAGAGAATAATGATTATCTTTTCTCTTTTTTCTTTCTGAATAAATGATATTTCTCTTTTTTGAGCATTTTCTCTACATATTCGTTGTCTGCTTTTTTAACACTAGTCCATATACCAGAAGGCAATCGCACTTGAAGCTTTTTCTTTTCGCGAAGCTTTATGATCTTTTTTGGAGAAAGAACCTTTCCTATTGGTGAAAAATCTTCGTTAGATAGATCAACATCATCACGATAAAAAAGTGTTTGTTTTTTAAAATTACCCCATCCTGGGATTCCCTCATCGGTATAAGGAACTTCATATCCATTTTTGAACTCTACCATAACCGAATAAAAGCTATCAGAAAAAATATTAACAATTTTTCCTTTTCCAAATATTAGGCCATAAACCTTATCACCTTTTTTTGCATTACTAAAATATGCCATGATATTTCCTTTGGATTATATGATTTCTCGATTCCCTTTATTGTTCGGAGAACTTAAAACTCCGTTTGCTTCCATTTGTTCTATTATATTTGCAGCCCTATTATATCCTATTTGCAACTTACGTTGCAAATAGGATATTGAAGTTTTGTTATCATTTAAAATCACCTCTTTTGCCTGTTCATAGAGCGGATCAAGATCATCCATTTCTATCCTATCTCCGCTTTTACCGTTTGTCGCATCGGCAGTCAAATAACTTTCATCATACTCTGGTGATCTTTGTGCTTTAAGAAATTCTACGATTTTTTCTATTTCTTCTTCTGTGTTCCAAGGGGCATGCAATCTCACAAGTCCAACAGCCCCCGGAGGCGTAAATAGAGCGTCACCCCGTCCAAGTAGGCTTTCTGCGCCCATACCGTCTAATATAACTTTCGAATCAACTCTTGTACCTACTCTATAGCTGAGTCTTGAGGGAAGATTTGCTTTAATAAGCCCTGTTACGACATCTACACTTGGGCGTTGGGTAGCGATAATAAGATGGATACCGCTAGCCCTTGCCATTTGAGCAAGTCTTGCTATAGAATACTCTACTTCTTTGCCGCCATTCATCATCAGATCGGCTAGCTCATCAATGATAACAACAATATAAGGCAATGGTAACGCTGAACGATCTTTTGTTACTTTTTCGTTATAGTTTTCTATGTTTTTTGTACGATTCTCTGCCATTAAAATATAACGGCGCTCCATTTCTCCGACCATATTTGCCAAAGCCGTTATCGCTTTTTTAGGAGAAGTAATAACCGGTGTAATGAGATGCGGAATGTCATTATATATTGAAAATTCTAACATCTTTGGATCTATCATCATGAGCTTAAGCTGATCAGGATCATTGCGATACAAAAGAGATAATATCATTGCATTTATGCCCACTGATTTACCGCTTCCTGTAGTTCCTGCTATAAGCAAATGAGGAAGTTTTTTGATATCTGTCACAAAAGGCTTGCCTACTATATCCTTGCCCAAAGCCACAGTAAGAGGCGATTTTGATTCTTGAAATAAAGGACTTTCTAAAATTTCTCTAAGATATATAGTATCAATAGTATCGTTTGGAATTTCTATACCCACTACATCCCTACCCGGTATCGGAGCTTGAATCCTTATGGTTTCCGCGCTAAGTGCCATAGCCAGGTCATCTTGTAATCCTAATATTTTAGAAACCTTAACGTGAGGTGCGGGCTTAAACTCAAAAGTAGTTACAAGTGGACCTGTATAGGTACGCACTACATCCCCTTCTATATTAAACTTTTTGAGTTTATCCAGGAGTTCTTTTATTTTGCGGTCAATTTCTTCTTCGTTTATCTTTTTTAATGCTTTTGGTGCTTTTTGTAAAAAATCCAATCTCGGCAATTTGAAATTTTTCGGCTGAGGAGCTAAACCTTTGTCTATTTGGGCCAACAATTTGGAATTTTCTTCAAGTTCATTGACGATCTCCACATTTGAAGATAATGATTGTTTTTTTAAATTTGAAATATTAGTTGATACCCCAATAGATTGTATCTCCGCAAGCGGTTCAATACGACTTGTGGATATTGCTGATTTATTTAAATTATGACTAGCTGTTGCCTTAGGAATTGGCTGTATAGTTTTTGCCGTTCTTTGATGAACTTGAGACATGATGTCATCATTTGCAAATGCATCTACTGTTTTATCAGGGTTTGCAAATGGATTTTTTACAAAAGAAAATATTTTTAACAAACCGTTTGCGATACCATTTAGCTTTTGCGAAAAACCTATCTTGTGAATGTCATCTTCATTGCTTGATCTATGTGAATATGATGTGACTTTTTTATTTTTTTTAATTATTTTGTCAAAAAAGTTTTCCCAGTCAAAATCATCATCCAATACTAAAATTGCACTCAATATCATAACCATAAACCAAAAAAGCCATATGCCGGCCATACCAATGTAAGGCTCTAAGAACAAAACAAAAGAATAACCTAAAAATCCGGCATTTTGTGGAGAAAATATCAAGCCGCCAAAAACAACAAGACCTATAAATAAAAGTATCCATCCGACAAAAAAATCTATACGCTTAAGCAGATATTGTTTTTTATATACTTCAAAAAGAGGATACATTAAGATCAATAAATTAATATATGCTATATAACCAAAAAGAGAGATGTTGGTATCGCCTATATTCTTTCCAATTTGGCCGACCATCGATGTTTCGTGAAAAAAAGTAGAAAATGCGCCATAAACTAACAATACGGCACTTATAATCATTGTTATTTTCAAGCTAACTCCAATTTTTCTTAAATAATATAATTACTGTATTATAGCCAAAATATTTGATATGAAGAAATTGGATATTGCAATTAATTCAAGGCTCTTTAAGCTGAATCGTTGTAGAATTCGCCTTGCAATTAAATGCCTTGGTGGTGAAACCGGTAGACACGCCAGACTCAAAATCTGGTGAGCTTGCTCGTGTCGGTTCGAGTCCGACCCAAGGTACCATGAATTGCTTTTTAAAACTTCATCTGGATGCGGGCGTAGCTCAGGGGTAGAGCATAACCTTGCCAAGGTTAGGGTCGAGGGTTCGAATCCCTTCGCCCGCTCCATAACTACTTACTTTAAATAATCAATTTTCCCTTTTACAGATTAAACGAGAATACAGAGCCTTTTCCTTCTTCGCTTTTTATATCCAAATGCGTATGATGCAATGAAAGTATCTTCTTGACAATGGCAAGACCAAGCCCCATAGAATTATCCCATGCATGTTCACCTGAACGATAAAACTTTTTAGTAACTTTTTCTATGTCCTGACTAGAAATTCCGACACCTTTATCAATAACATCTACAGAGTCATTATTAATTATTACCTTTACTTCATCTTTTGAGTATTTAAGTGCATTTTCCATCAAATTTTTCATAACAACCTCCAATAGAGTTCTGTCTGCATTTACGATTCGATGTTCACCCTCTATGTCGATAATACGATTTGGATATTTTTCAAGCAAATATTGTCTGCTTTCGCTTGCTAATGTATGTATATCAAATGTGCTTTCATGCAAAGAAGCTTCTCCGCTTTCAAATTTATTCCACAAGATCAGACGTGCCAAAAGATTTTCTATTTTTTGACTATTATTGTAAATTTTTGTCAAAAATCTGTCTCTTAGTTCAGTAGGTATATCATGATCTTCTTCGAGTGTAGTAGCATATCCCATTATAGCTGCTATAGGATTGCGAAATTCATGAGCAAGAGCAGAGATCATATCATTTCTTTGTCTATTTTTAAGATTGATCTTTGCATCCATTTTCTCTTTTAGAGTTTTCTTTTTTTGCGATTTTTTGATAAGTTTTTGTATAGAATATTGTAAATCAGAAAGCATATCTGTGCTCAATTCTTGTTCTTGTATGATCCTTGGCGCATTGGTCCATTCGTTGATATGCATCAATTCTCTTTGAATGATGTCCAAACGATACAAGGTATATATTCCAAAGAATATCCATATTTGCAAAAATAATGCCAAAACATACAAATTGCATTCATTATACCAAACACAGATGATGATAGCGCAAGTAACCAAAATCAGGCTGTATGCCGCGGTGTTGTATTTTGGCAATAGTGACATAGTATTATTGTTTATTTTTTGTATAAAATTTCTTTTTGGCATTATTTATAAAAATTAAAAAATCTTCCTCTTCGAAAAATCCTATTGCTTGTTCTAAAATTTCTTTTTCCGGTGTCATAAAAAACACTGTAGGCACTCCTACCACATCAGGAAGTAAACGCATAGATTCGGTGTCATCGCGCATAATCTTAATCAACACAAACGATCTAAGACCTGCTTTGACTTTATTGTCATTAAATGTAGTTTCATTCATAGCTTTGCACCATCTGCAATGCTCGCTTTCCACCATAACCATCAAAGCCTTATGCTCCTTTTTTGCTTTCAATATTGCCTCATTAAAATCATCATTCCACTTTAAATTTGCAGCATTAGCCATAGAACATAAAATGCTGAAAATAAATATTAATTTTTTCATTTTTACTCCTTAATTGGAAAATTTTTTACAACTTGTGTAAAAATTTTATATAATTTTTCAACCTCATCGATACTAACTTTCTCGTTTGGTGCATGAATAGTATCATTTATCACTCCAAACTCTAATACCTCAACGCCATAAGGAGCAATAAATCTTGCATCGCTAGTACCTCCTGCGGTTGAATATTTTGGTGTTATGTGACAATATTTTTCTATCGCATTTGTGATTGTCTTGGAAAGCACACCCTTGCTGCTAGTTATGAATGGATAGGCAGACTGCGAAAGCTCTAATGTAAAATCCAATCCTTTTAATTTTTCTTCTACAAATGACCTGATATTATCTATTGTTGTATGCGTAGAATTTCTGACATTGAACATCATTTTAAGTGTGCCAGGCGTTACATTGGTAACTTCCATACCTGAACGAAGGTCGGTAACGACTAAAGTACTCGGAGAAAAATACTCATCTCCGTTATCCAAATATACTCCGGCTATATCAAATAATATCTTTGATATAGCATGTATAGGATTGTCGGATTTTTCCGGGTATGCTGCATGTCCTTGTTTACCTCTAAGATGCAAAATGCCATTAATTGACCCTCGTCTGCCAACTTTTATGGCATCGCCAAATTGCTTTTCACAAGTAGGCTCTGCGACTATGCAATGGGTCGGTAACAAATTGATACTTTTAAGATACCTGAGCATTTCTTGGGTTCCGTAAGTTGCATCACCTTCCTCATCGGATGTAAGAAGCAAAGACAATCTTCCATGAAACTCTTTTGTATCCTTAGCAGCTTGCACAAAAGCAGCAACTCCGCTTTTCATGTCCTGTGTACCTCGGCCATATATCATGCCATTTTCAACCATAGGTACAAACGGATTACTATTCCAACCATCTCCCGCAGGGACAACGTCTATATGTCCTGCAAAACAAAGATGTACATCGCTTTTCCCAAATTGCTTAGTAAGAAAAAGGTTTTTTACGCCTTCTTTGTTGTGATACAGTGCTTCGTAATCACTCAAATATGATTCTATCCAAGACAATGCGCCATCATCGTTTGGCGTTATTGACTTATAGCTAAGTAGTTTGATTAATATATCTATTACGTTCATATCTAATTTTGATTCGCCATTGCGTATTCCGGGGTGCAAAATATACCGCAATGACATTTACCTTCTTCCGGAATTTCACGATCAAGTGCCGGCTTACATGGACAAATACGATTATCAGCACTTTTATGCATGCCATTCTCTTCTATTACCATAAAACATGGGCAAAACCTCTTGCCATATAACATTTTATGTCTAGCAAGCCCCATAATAACGCCTTCATTTACATCTTCATTTGGATGATGCACGAAGCCAAATTGACTGCATACTTTATATGTAAATTGCTTTGTTTTTTCGATCTCTTCTAAAAATTCAGGCGAGCTCATATCCAATGATTGCAACATCTCATATCCTTTGCAAATATCTTGTAAAGTTATATCTTAAACAAATTTAATGTACAATAATAAAACTTCAAATAAAGAGGGAAATGTGCAGATAGATAATACTATTTTAGAAAAACTAGAAAAACTTTCACACCTAAAAATCGATGATAACAAAAAAGAAGAAATCATTCATCAACTTTCAGATATCGTAGCTTACGTTGAAAACCTAAGCGAACTTGATACAAGCGGTCTTGATGCATCATTTTCAACTCTAACCGGTGGAACGCCGATGAGAGAAGATGTGCCGCTTAGACAAGAAGATGTAATCAAGAGCATACTATCTAAAGCGCCTCAAAGCAAAGATGATTTTTTTGTTGTGCCTGCTATCATAGAATAATTTTATATTTATTGGGAAAAATATTATGTTGCATTCCGACTTAACCAAATTACTTCAAGATGTAGTTACTCTTAAGGCATCTGATCTACACCTGATCAGTCGCTCGAAACCTCTTATTCGTTTAGATGGAAAACTTGAACCGGTTAATGAACCAGAACTTGCAAGCAAAGATATTGAAGAAATGTGCTTTCCTGTCATCTCGGATAAACAAAAAAAACATTTTGAAGAAAATTATGAATTGGATTTTTCATTTGAACTAAAAAATGTTGTGCGTTTTAGGGCGAACTATTATCATGCTTTGGGAGAAATGTGTGCAGCCTTTAGACCTATTCCCATCGCTATCCCATCATTGGATGATATAGGCGCTCCGGCAATTTATAAAAAACTTATCAGACGCGAAAAAGGTATTATCCTAGTTACCGGTCCGACCGGTTCAGGAAAATCAACAACTCTTGCTGCTATGCTTAATGAGATAAACGAACACGAACAAAAACATATAATTACAGTTGAAGATCCGGTGGAATTTGTACATATCAATAAAAAATCTGTATTTTCACACAGAGAAGTCGGAAGCGATACTGCTTCATTTGCCACTGCACTCAAATATGCTATGCGCGAAGATCCGGATATTATCCTAGTCGGAGAAATGAGAGACAAAGAGACCATTGCAGCTGCTTTGACCGCTGCTGAGACAGGGCATTTGGTATTTGCGACTTTGCACACCAACTCTGCTCCAAGTACCATTAACCGTATTATCGATGTATTCACAGGGGAGGAACAGCCGCAAGTCCGTTCAATGCTCTCTTCATCCTTAGTTGCTGTTATTTCCCAATCTCTATTGCCAAAAATCGGTGGTGGAAGAATTGCAGTTTCTGAGATAATGACAATGAATCATGCCATAGCCAACCTGATCCGTGAAGAAAAAGTACATCAAATTTATTCTCAGATGCAGCTAGGCCAAGAAGAGACCGGTATGCAAACACAAACACAAATTCTTATTTCCTTAATAAAGCAAAAGATCATTTCAAAAGATATTGCCCTACAGTTTTCTAACAAACAAGATGAACTCTTGAAACTAATGCCAGGCGGTTTCTACTAACTATATCTCTAAGATTTATTTTACTATAAGATGATACAATACGCACATTATACATATCTAACCAAAAGGCTTTCATGGAAAATTTAAATCAGCTTGATTTAATTATAGGCTCTATTGTTATTCTTGTAGGAATCAAGGGGTTTATTAATGGATTTTTTAAAGAAATTTTTGGTTTGATAGGCATTGTTCTAGGTATATTTTTGGCTTCTAGGTTATCTGGCGTGATGGCGACATTTATCAGTGATCACTTGCTGCATTTAGAAAATAAAACTCTACTGACCTTGGCTGGATTTTTTGCAATCTTGGCAATTATTTGGATAACGGCTTTATCGCTAGGAACGTTATTGTCGACATTAATAAATGCCAGTGGATTGGGAATTATTAATAATATTTTAGGATTTATTGCAGGAGGAGGAAAATATTTCGTTGTATTTGCAATTATCCTTACGGCATTATCAAGCGTTACACTTTTCAAGGATAAATTAGATAAATACACCAATAACAGTATTTTGTACCCATATCTTATAAAAACAGGTGTATTTTTGGTTCATTTGGACCCAAAAAAAATAAATCTAAACACGCTCAAACCATCTACCGCTCCAACTTATAAAATCCCGGATGATAAAAGTAAAGAATATAATACAACGAGAACAATATGATAGATTATGACGTTTTACTTGAGCAGTTTAAATTAATCATAAAAGAAAGCGGACTTAAATATACAAAGCAAAGAGAATTGATCGTCAAATACTTATATGACAACCATGGACATTTTACACCAGAAGAGATAAATGATGCTCTTAAAATTACTTATCCTGATATGACAATAGGGATTGCGACAGTTTATCGTACATTGACACTATTGGAAGATGCGGGACTTGTTACATCTATTTCATTTGGTGCTCAAGGCAAAAAATATGAATTTGGACTCAAAAAACACCATGATCATCTCGTGTGCAAGCAATGCGGAATTATCACTGAATTTTATGACGAAGTGATAGAAAAACAACAACATGAGATAGCTAATAAAATTAATTTTAAAATGACTGACCATACTATGAAGATCATAGGTGTATGTCAATCATGCCAAAATCTAACATTAACAAGGAATAATAGTTGATATTTGAAAATCCATATATTCAAGAACGCATAAAAAAAGCGGATGAACTAAAATCAGAAGGAATCAATCCATATCCGAATATTGTAACTCCTGCAATTGATTCTGATACATTTTTACAAACATATAACTACCTTCAAGAGCTAGAAGAAGGTGAGAAAAAAGATACTGCAAAAAGTGTAACTTTAACCGGCCGCATAAAACTGCTTCGCATAATGGGCAAAGCAGCATTTGCAAAGATTCAAGATAGCAAAGGTATGGTGCAGATCTATTATAGCAGAGATGATCTACCGGAAGGCTACTATAACAAAATCAAAAAACTAATTGAAGTAGGCGATATCATCACTGCTACCGGATACCCTTTTGTGACGCAAACAGGAGAACTGACACTTCATTGTACATCATTTGAGATCACCACAAAAACTCTTTCTCCGCTTCCTGAAAAATTCCATGGGCTTCAAGACCAAGAACTTAGATATCGTCAAAGATACCTGGATATGATCATGAACCCGGAAGTAAAAGATATATTTGTACTTAGAAGCCGTATAGTATCTTTAGTGCGTAGGTTTTTCGAAAGCAGAACATTTCTAGAAGTTGAAACACCTATGCTTCACCCTATCCCAGGCGGAGCGAATGCCAGACCGTTCATAACTCATCACAATGCTCTTGATGTATCTAGATACCTGCGTATTGCACCTGAGCTATACCTCAAAAGACTTATAGTCGGAGGAATGGAAGCAGTATTTGAAATAAACCGTAATTTCAGAAATGAGGGCATGGACCATACCCATAATCCAGAGTTTACAATGATAGAGTTTTATTGGGCATATCATCGCTATACTGACCTTATGAAAATTACTGAAGAATTATTTGAATATCTATTTGTAGAGCTGAAATTACCTAACAAACTGCCATACGGTGAATTGGAGATCGATTTCAAATCCCCATTTGCCAAAGTATCGTATATTGATTCCCTTACTTCTATAGGTGGAGTACCTTCTGATGTTACAATGGATAAGACAAAAGCTTTGGAATATTTAAAAGCAAATAATGTAAAAGTAGATGAAAATTTATCTCTTGGTTATTTACAAGCAGAACTTTTCGATGCTTTCGTAGAAAGCAAACTTATAAATCCTACGTTTATCACGGATTTTCCTATCGATATCTCTCCGCTCGCACGCAGAAGCGATAGTAATCCGGATATCGCTGAGCGTTTCGAGCTATTCATCGCAGGTAAAGAAATAGCAAACGGCTTTAGTGAACTTAACGATCCAATTGACCAATATGAAAGATTTAAAGCTCAAGTGGCCACCAAAGAGGTCACAGGAGATGATGAAGCTATGCATATGGATCTGGACTACGTAAGGGCTTTGAGTTACGGCATGCCGCCAACAGCTGGAGAAGGAATAGGTATAGATAGGCTTGTTATGATGCTTACAAATCAGCATTCTATTCGAGATGTACTTCTATTTCCGGCTATGAGACCAGAGACGTCTTTACAGATAAATAATGATTAAATTTTAAAAGAAGGAAAAAACATGAGTTATGCAATGGAACAATTTGACCCAGAGATATTTCATGCTATAGAGCAAGAATTAGAGCGACAAACAAATCATCTTGAGATGATAGCTAGTGAAAACTTCACACATCCAGCAGTAATGGAAGCAATGGGTAGTGTATTGACAAACAAATACGCAGAAGGCTATCCAAACAAAAGGTATTACGGTGGCTGCGAAAATGCCGATACGGTAGAACAATTGGCAATCGATAGAGCTTGCAAGCTTTTTGGATGTTCTTATGCAAATGTGCAACCACACTCAGGAAGCCAAGCTAACGGCGCAGTATATGCTGCATTACTTCAAGCCGGAGATAAAATACTCGGTATGGATCTAAGCCATGGCGGACATCTTACACATGGGAGCAAAGTAAGTTTTTCCGGAAAAAACTATCAAAGTTTCTTTTATGGCGTTGAGCTTGATGGCAGAATCAATTACGACAAAGTTGCAGAAATTGCAAAATTGGTTCAACCAAAAATCATAGTTTGCGGTGCCTCTGCATATGCTAGAGAGATTGATTTTGCTAGATTTAGAGAGATAGCTGATAGTGTAAATGCTTTATTGTTCGCTGATGTGGCTCATATAGCAGGACTGGTAGTTGCAGATGAGCATCCTAGTCCATTCCCGCATGCACATGTAGTTACGACCACTACACATAAAACACTTGCCGGTCCAAGAGGCGGAATGATACTTACAAATGACGAGGAGATCGCCAAAAAAATCAACTCTGCTATATTCCCCGGCATCCAGGGTGGTCCGCTAGTACATGTGATCGCGGCTAAGGCGGTTGGTTTTAAACACAATCTTAGCCCTGAATGGAAAGTATATGCCAAACAAGTTAAAGCAAACGCCGGGGTATTGGCAAATGTACTAATGAACAGAGGATACGATATAGTATCTAACGGTACGGATAATCATCTAGTACTTGTATCATTCCTTAATAAACCATTTTCCGGCAAAGATGCTGACGCAGCGCTTGGCAATGCAGGAATCACGGTCAATAAAAACACTGTTCCCGGAGAAATAAGAAGCCCATTTGTGACATCTGGAATTCGTGTAGGTTCGCCGGCTCTCACCAGTAGAGGTATGAAAGAAGCTGAATTTGAGATTATTGCGAACAAGATTGCTGATGTACTGGACAATATCGAAGATACAGATCTGCATGCTAAAATAAAAGAAGAGATGAAAGAACTAGCCGGCAAATTTGTTATGTATACAAAACCTATATATTAGAGGCATAATTGAATATTGATTTGGATATCTTAGGATTTAATAGATCTCATTATTATGTCAAAAGAACCTATATTGTAGAAAAGATTGCATTTGATAATCGTACGTTTTATGCAAAATTCGAACGAATAAATGAGGATCTAGACAATACTGTTTTAGCCCAACATTTTAAAAAAGATATGATCGTAGCTTCCCCTTTGCTGAATAATGGGTATACCAATCTACTTGTTTTAGAATATAAAGGCGATGAACCGATGAGATTTTTTCATACCGCCAAACAACTTTTTAACTCTATGAATATTAAATCTTTTTATACGTTCAAAGGAAAAAGCGATAGGCATTTGCAAATTTTTATTCCAGTACCATCAACCGAATTAAATAAAGCGCATGAAATACTAGAAAATATCTCAAATCTTTTGGCCATGAAACTTCCGGTTGAATGGCGCACACTGCCTAGTAAAAATCTGCCAGAAGCCTATAATATTGTTACTTTACCTTATGAAATTTCAGAATTTGATCAGCGCATTAAATAATGGTTAACTATTTTTCACTATGATACTACGTTTTAAAAATATTAAAGGCAAAGATTGAAAATTATTCCTACTATACTGTTACTTGTAATCAGTATATTAATTTTCCAATATACTACACTTGACATAACAATTGAAGATTGGTTTTATAATTTTAAGGATTCTACGTGGATAGTAGATGAGAATAATAAACTCCTATCTTGCATCTTCTATGGCGGAGCAAAAAAAGCCATTACAGTATTTGGCGTATTAATATTAATAGCCTTGATATTTTTTCGTAAAAACAATACTATAAAAAAGTATCAAACCGGACTTTTGATAGTACTTTTGTCTCTTATTATAGTGCCGTCTGTAACTGGAGGATTAAAAGCTACTACAAATATGCCATGCCCGAACCAAGAGATCAGATATGGCGGCATATACCCGAAAACAAAATTGTGGGAAAGCTATCCAAGCACATTTGTTCAGCCATCAAGAGTAAAATGCTATCCGGCCGGACATGCAAGCGGGGGTTTTGCATTACTTAGTTTATATTTTTTATTTAAAAAGCCTCGCAATAAAAAATTAGCAGTAATTGGAGCGTTGGCACTTGGCTGGATAATGGGACTTTATAAAATGATGGTGGGAGATCATTTTATGGGACATACGGTTACAACTATGCTTTTAGCGTGGATTTTAATTTTATTGATCGCAAAAGCAGTATATTATTATAGAAAGGAGATATATGAAACCGATTTCAACAACTAGACTAATAATTATCATATCTCTATTTTTGGTACTTTTTGCTAATTTTACTTTTTTTTCAAAAGTAACAGAAACTTATACATTTAGTGGATTTAATATATTATTTATAATTTCTTTAGGGGTGGTGCTATTTAGCCTATTGGTGCTATTGGTTACCCTTTTAAGTTCAAAACATACGACTAAACCTTTTTTGATAACCATTGTTATAATAGCTGCTTTTTCGGCATATTTTATGTATTCATATCAAGTTGTTATAGATACTGGTATGATGCAAAATGCCGTTCAAACAAATATTAATGAATCACTTGATCTATTTAGCTGGCAACTAGTAGCTTTTGTTCTATTCTTGGGTATTTTGCCATCAATTTATATATATAAACAACCTCTGATCCGCACATCTTTTAAACAAGCTCTTAAGATTAAGGTTCTGATATCTACATTATTTCTATCTGTGATAGTAATGACTATTTTAGTATTTGGCTCATACTATTCGTCTTTTTTTAGAGAACATAAGCCTCTTAGATTTTATACAAATCCAATATTTCCAATTTATAGCTTTGGCAAATATACCAGTTCAACTTTATTTCCAAAACACACTACATTTACCAAATTGGGAACAGATGTTAAAATTAAACCGAACAATGAACGAAAACTAGTAATTATGGTAGTCGGCGAGGCCGCAAGAGCTGATCATTTTTCACTTAATGGATATTCCAAGGATACCAATCCGGAACTAAAAAAAGAATCTAATTTAATTGATTTTACTCATGTAACTTCATGCGGAACATCTACTGCAGTATCAGTTCCTTGTATGTTCTCATTTCTTGGAGATGATGGGATTGATACCGAAAAAGCGCGCTCTCAAGAAAATGTATTGGATGTACTGAAAAGAGCTGGCGTAAATGTATTGTGGAGGGATAATAATTCAGATTCAAAAGGTGTTGCAACAAGAGTAGAATATGAAAATTATAGAACACCAAGTATAAACACCGTCTGCGAAGGTGATGAGTGCAGAGATGAAGGAATGTTAAAAGGTTTACAAACCTATATTGACGATCATAAAAGTAAAGATATATTGATAGTTTTACACCAAATGGGTAATCATGGACCGGCATATTACAAAAGATATCCAAAAATTTACGAAAAGTTTACACCAACTTGTAAAACAAATCAATTAGAAGAATGCTCTGAGAAAGAACTTTGTAATGGTTATGACAATGCTATACTTTACACGGATGATTTTTTAAATAAAGTAATAGAATTATTGAAACAAAATGACAATAAGTTTGAAACAGCAATGTTATATGCCAGCGATCACGGAGAATCACTTGGAGAAAATGGAGTATATCTGCATGGATTGCCTAAACTAGTTGCTCCTGATGCTCAGACACATATCGGAATGATGATATGGCTAGGAAGTAAAACGCAACAGAAATTCTCCTTGGACAGACTAAAACAAGAGGAAAATAATTCATATTCACATGCAAATCTGCCTCATACACTTTTAGGATTTTTTGACGCAAAAACAAATATTTATAATAAAAAACTTGATATTATAAATTCAAACTAGCCAATGCATATATAATTTCCAAGAAGTTAAAAATAAAATCATGGTATAATCTTACTAATTTATATATTTGGAGAAAATATCATGAAAGATCATAGTAATCTTGATGATTTGATTATAGACAGCACAGACGCAAACCAAAAAAATAATCTAAAAGGCATTTTAACAACTGTTATTTTGATTATTATTGTGCTTATAATTGCTATATTTTCTACAAAAATACTTTTAAAAGAACCGGAAAAGCCGCTTATAAATGAACAGAATTATACCCAAACGGCTAATCCGGATCTACAACTTGAAACAAACAATACTATTAAAGAGGACACAAATACAACTGCTAACAATGCAAATGAACAATCTGTTTTGCCCGCATCAACAGATATTAATACAAGTTCAAATGACTCAAATAAAACTAAAGCAGAGGCAGTAAATCCAAAACCTATCCAAGCCCCAAAAATACTTGATAGAAAATCTATTTTTAAGAAGTCGAATGTTGAAACAACTTCTGGAAACAAAGAATCAAACAAAAGCACAATAAAACCAAACAAAGTCAATACTGATATAAAAAATGAAATATATTATATTCAAGTAGGATCTTTTACGTCAAAACCTAATGAAACATTTTTATCTATCATAAAAAATAGCGAATATAATTACCAAATAAAAACTTTCCCGAACGGCAAAACTAAGATTTCAAAATTCCTAATCGGACCATATGATAGTAGAACAAAGGCAGAAAAAGAATTGGTAAATATCAAAAATCGTATTAATAAATCTGCTTTTATAGTTAAACAATAAGGTTTATTTTGTATAAAACAATTCTTTTCGATCAACTTACTCCTGTAGCACTATACAATGAGCTAAAAAATATTTTTCCTAATGAAATATCTATGTTATTCGAAAGTGTAGTCAATAATAACGAAGGAAATTTTAGCTTTATTGCAATTGGTGCAAAAGAGAGACTGACATACAAAAACGACAAAACCTCTTATATGGATAAAACCGGCATCGTCAAAACGATACAGGAAAACCCTTTTGCATTTCTAAAATCATATTATTCAAAAATAGATAAAGAACACTATCAATCAATTGGCAGCAAAGCCGGTTTTAGCTTTGTTGATGGCTTTATAGGTTTTATAGGTTATGATATGGTTAAGGTATTTGAGCCGGTATTGACTAAAAGCATGGATGGCTTGGAAGATACTCTAAATATTCCTGATTTGGATCTAATTCGTCCAAAAGTTATCATTGGCTTCTCTCATAAAAATGCTACATTAACGATCATACAAAATGACAAATCTCTAGGAAATGCTATCGAACAGATAGAAACACTTCTTGAAAAACCGCACATGCCTGCCAAACTTAAAAGAGCAATTCTCCAAGAAGGCGGATTAAACATTAATGAAGAAAAATTTAAAACCATTATAGAAGAATCTAAAGAACATATTCGTGCCGGAGATATTTTCCAGATACTAATATCAAATAGATACACACAAAACGGCTCTATAGATCCTATTAGTTTTTATAGACTGTTAAGATCCAAAAATCCATCTCCGTATTTATTTTTATTGGAATATGAAGATTTTGCAATTTGTGGCTCTTCTCCTGAAGTAATGGTTAGATTAAATAACGGTGATATCTTATTGCGTCCGATAGCAGGTACCCGTAAAAGAGGCAAAAACAGCCAGCGGGATAAAGAATTGGAACTTGAAATGCTTAGTGATCCAAAAGAGTGCGCTGAGCATCTTATGCTTATTGACCTTGGGCGTAATGATGTAGGCCGAGTAGCGCAAACCGGGAGTGTAAAAGTAACTGAGATGATGAGAGTCGAAAGATACAGTCATGTAATGCATATGGTCTCTGATGTGGAAGCAAAACTGAACGAAGATAAAGATATGTTCGATCTTTTTGCTGCAACGTTTACTGCAGGAACCATGACAGGAGCTCCAAAAATCAAAGCGATGGAGCTTATAGCACACTTTGAAGGATTAAAAAGAGGTTTTTATAGTGGTTGCGTAGGATATTTCGCATTTAACGGCAATATGGATTCTGCGATTGCTATTCGTACTGCTTTAATCCAACCAAATAGAATTATTCTTCAAGCAGGTGCCGGAGTTGTAGCTGATTCTAAGCCTGAGTTAGAATTTCTAGAAGTTAATAACAAACTAGGTGCCCTTGTAGCCACCCTTCAAGAATTAGAACAAGTATAAAATATGCTTTCAGAATTATTTGCCATTTTTGGCAATCCGGTATCTCATTCCAAATCCCCGCTTATGCACAATTTTGCATTTCATGCCTTAAAATATAACGGATGCTATAGTCGATATCTGCTTGAAAACGGCAAGCATTTACGAGATACTTTTATATCTCTTGGGTTGAGCGGAGCCAATATCACGGTCCCCCATAAAGAAGCTGCATTTGAAGCGTGTGATTGGTGTGATGAATTTGCAAAAAAAGTTAAAGCCGTCAATACTATCGTATTAAAAGATGGCAAACTGCATGGATACAATACCGATGGTCCTGGTTTTTTGAAGGCTATTGATGAATTTAATAATATAAAAACCATCCTTATACTCGGTGCCGGAGGCACAGCCGGAGCAACTAGCATGATCCTAAGAGATGCGGGATACCAAGTTTCGATTTTAAATAGAACATCTGAACGATTAAAGCAGTTTATACAAAGTGGATTTAAATGTTATGATTATGAAAGTTTGCCCACAGATGCCTCATTTGATTTAATAGCCAATATGACATCGGCCGGTCTGCAAGATCATAATCTGCCTGCTCCAATATCTATACTAGAGCCTTTAATTAATAATGCAAATGGTTGTATAGACATAATTTACGGTAAAGAGACGCCGTTTTTAAAACTTGCCAAAAAAGCAAATAAACCAACGCAAGACGGAAGTGCTATGCTGCTAAATCAAGGTGTTTTGGCATTTGATCATTTTACAAATCACAAGTTTAAATTGGATCAGATAGAACAAGCTATGAAAATAGCTTTCTTGTAGTATAGCAAGAAACTATTTTCCGGCCTTAGCCAATGTATCTGAAAGCATAAATGAAAGCTCTAAGGCTTGTTTAGCATTGAGCCTTGGGTCACATTGGGTATGATAACGGCTAGAAAGCCCTTCGGCTGTAATGGCACAGCTTTGGCTTCCTGTGCACTCTGTTACGTCATCACCGGTCATTTCAAGATGAATTCCGCCTGCGATAGTACCTTCGCTTTCATGA
This sequence comes from Sulfurovaceae bacterium, assembly GCA_028715055.1. Taxonomy (GTDB): domain Bacteria; phylum Campylobacterota; class Campylobacteria; order Campylobacterales; family Sulfurovaceae; genus BN30871. Next base: position 336,312 of record JAQTLE010000001.1, on the reverse strand, counting down.
ATAGCAAAAAATTGTTTCACTTCGCTTAGAATATTATCAAAATCTCTAGTCTTAAAGCCGGAACTGGCTTTTTCTACATTGCCATGCATAGGGTCAATGGACCATACAACATTTCTGCCCTCAGATTTTACTTTTCGTAAAAGACGAGGAAAATATTCGCCTATTTTAGATGCTCCCATGCGAACAATAAGATTCAATCTACCTTCTTCATTGTTTGGATTTAGCGCATCTATCAATGAGATCAACTCATCTTCTTTCATACTTGGTCCGACTTTACATCCTATTGGATTTTGTATACCTCTGAAATATTCTATATGTGCATCATTTAAATCTCTTGTACGATCGCCTATCCAAAGCATATGCGCAGAACAATCATACCAATCTCCGGTCAGACTATCTTTTCTAGTAAGTGCTTCTTCATAATTAAGCAATAATGCTTCATGGGATGTGTAAATTGTTGTTTGATGAAGCTGAGGAATATTTTTGACCTCTAATCCGCATGCACTCATAAATCTCATGGCATCATCTATCTTATCGCTTAATTCTTCGTATTTTTTACCAAGCGCATGATCTTTGATGAAATCCAAATTCCATTGATGAACTTGTTCCAGATCAGCCATTCCGCCCCTTGAGAATGCACGAAGCAAGTTCATTGTAGCTGCCGATTGGTTATAAGCTTTTAGCATACGAGCAGGATCTGGGATTCTAGCTTCGCTGGTAAATTCAATATCATTTATTATATCGCCACGATAACTAGGTAAACTTACGCCATTTATCTCTTCAAGGTCGCTACTGCGCGGCTTAGCAAATTGTCCTGCTATTCTCCCAACTTTAATGATAGGCTTACCAGAAGAATACATAAGTACCATATTCATCTGCAGCATTAATTTAAAAAGATTTTTAATTGACGTTGAATTAAAATTTGAAAAACTCTCTGCACAATCCCCTCCTTGGAGCAAAAATGCTTCTCCTCTACCGGCGCGGGCAAGATCGGCTTTTAAATTGCGTGCTTCTCCTGCAAATATCAAAGGTGGATAACCGGCAATTTCTGCCTCAACTGTTTGCAATGTGTTTTGGTCTGGATAAATTGGTTGTTGCTTTATAGAAAAATTCCTCCAGCTCCGTGGCGTCCAGCTCATAATAATATCCTTAAAAAAATTAGTGGCAAGATTATACCCTATTAAAAAAAAATGTCAAATTTTTTAACCAAAAATCGTGGTTTTTTTCTCATTTTCACATTGTGAATAACTTCTATTAAAAAATATAATAAACCTGTGAATAAGTCTAGGTTATGATTAAGTTTTCTGAGCAATAAAAGTCACAAAATTTGCCCATTGGAACACGGTATTTATTTTATCGAAACCAGCTTCTTTGCACATCTGAATATTTTCGCTGATTGTATATGGCACAAGTACATTCTCTAGAGCTTCTCTCTTCTTTGTTATCTCGTAAGCACTGTATCCTTGGGCCTTTTTGTGATCATAGTAAATATCTATCATAACTTTATCTAGTTTTTTTTCATCAAAAACTACTTTTTCTGAAAACAAAAATACTCCTCCATTTTCAAGAGAATCATATATTTTTTTGACTAATGATACTCTTTGTATTGGCCTGATAAATTGTAAAGTATAGTTGGCAACTATAAAGTCTTGAATTCCAAATTCACATGTGATTATGTCACCATATTCTAACTCGATATTCACATCATACGCCTTGCATTTGGCTCTTGCTTGAACCAACATTGCTTCAGAATTGTCAATGCCTTTTAGTGTCATCTTTTTGCTCATTTGACAATGTAAATCTATTAAAAACTTAGCCGTTGACGAACCAAGATCCAACACTTTTTTATTATCATCCTGTTGTTTTAGTATCAATGAAATAATAAGTTTTTGCACCTCATCATAAAATGGTATAGAACGACCGAGCATATCATCAAAAACACTTGCTACTGCTTCATCAAATTCGAACTGTTTTTGAATGTCCGTCTCAAATACTTTATCTTTCATAATATTCTCTTTGCCTCTTTTATATCTTGTACGATTTGCGTTTTCAGCTCTTCTAGTCTATTGAATTTTTGATTATCTCGCAAAAATGCTACGAATGAGATGCTGATATCATCTCTGATTATGCCTATATCTCTGTCTAGAATATGTGTCTCTATTGCAAAATTGCAATCTGCGCTGACACGATGTCCTATAAAGCTCACACTATCATACCAATATCCATCTATTTTAGTGCGAGTTGCATATACACCTTCTTTTGGCAAAAGAAAATCATTTATACTTAGATTCAATGTTGGCACCAATTCTCTAGCTCCTAAACCTTGGCCGGATATCGATTGGGCTGTTATTTCGTATTCTCTTCCTAAAAGTTTATTTGCGGTTTTAATATCCCCTGCTCTCAAAGCATCCTTTATTACACGAGAATGCACGGGTATACCTTCGCTCTTAACTGTATCTATTACGATAACTTCGCCATCAAAAAGTTTTTTTAGAAGTTTTGTATCCCCGATTTTATCTTTCCCAAAATGAAAATCATATCCTACTACGATTTTTGCTAAACTTGGAAAATCCGCTTTTAGTTTTGCTACAAAATCTTCAGCGCAAAGATCTTTAATTTTATCCAAATGATAAAAAAAAGATGGCTTACTTGTATGTTTTGTTCTTAAATATCCAGGAGTCAACACTCCGCTATTTCGCTCTATTATGACTACGGCATCAACGCTGTCAATCAGTACCTTATGAGCTAAATGCACGCCATCAAAAGCTCCTATGGCAATTGAGGATATCATAATGCACCCTTGATAAAATGATAAAAAAACTCTTGATTGCCTTCTTTGCCTTGCACGGTTGAAGGCACACGCTCTTTTAAGATCCAACCAAGCTTTGATACACTCTCTTCAAATACTTCTTTTGTTCGAGCAATTGCATCTAGATCTACTACCACTCCCCTGCTGTCTCTTTTGGCAAGTCTGCCTACTTCGAACTGTGGTTTATAGAGTAGAATTATGTCGGCATTTTGATCTGCTAGACGATCTATGGAATCTATTATTTCCAATAAAGATATAAAAGAAACATCACAACTGATAATTTCAAATTTATCCTCCGGTCTAAAATTCCTTATATCACAATTTTCATGAACTGCAACTCTATTGTCATCCCTGATACTAAAATGAAGCTGATTTGTCCCTACATCCACGCAAGCTAAACTCTTCACTTTTTCTTCAAGTAAAATCTGAGCAAATCCTCCTGTACTTGAGCCTATATCTAAAGCTTTTTTACCTTGCAAACTTACTGTGTGTTGGTCTAAAAAAGCTTCGAGTTTCCTGGCTGCTCTGCTGGCATAAAACTTTTCGTTTTCTACTTCGACATTACTATTTTCATCACATTGCGTTGATGGCTTTGCACACTTGCTGTCAACTTTTACTTTGCCTGACTTTATAGCATCAAGCGCTCTGTTTCTACTTTCAAAATAACCGTTTTCTACTAAATATATATCAAGTCTCATGCCGACATCTCTCTCATCTGTTCTTCACTAATAGCAACCACGTTAAGTTCATGGGCTTTATCTAGTTTGCTCCCCGCATCTTCGCCATAAATCACAAAATCTGTTTTTTTACTGACTGAACTGGATACTTTCGCACCTAAACTTTCCAAATATACCTTGACCTCATCTCGACTTTGACTCATGGTGCCTGTGATAACCACCGTTTTGCCCTTGAATGGATTATCTTTGGCTTCGGTTGCAATTTCAACTGTAGGTTCTATTATCTTAAAAAGCTTGAGTACTACTTCACGGTTTACACGCATAAATTCTGTAAGTGAATTTGCCATCTCCACACCAAAGCCTTCAAGTTCTACAATGTCATCATATGAAGCATTTATCACATCTAGTCCGAACCTTTTTGCCAAAGCTTTGCTGGCCACTTCTCCGATATGCTCTATTCCCATAGCGTTTATCACTTTTGCCAAAGGCGCATGCTTCGTAGATGCTATGGCCTCAAGCAAATTATTTATCTTTTTGGCTTTGAATCCTTCAAGATCTTCAAGGTCTTCATATTTAAGTGAATAAAGATCTAAAAAATATTTGATTTTTCCTTCATTTACTAATTGTTCCACTATCTTTGAGCCAAGTCCTTCTATATTCATAGATCCTTTTTTAGCAAAATGTATAATTGAATTTATAATTCTGTCAGGACATTCAAGGTTTTGGCACTTGATTAGCGTTCCTTCATCAAGAAGCTCATTTTTACAAGTTGGACAAATAATAGGCCTTTTTACCTTTACTTCCTTTCCTGTTCTTCTGTCTTTTAAGACCTTGATTATTTTTGGGATAACATCACCGCTTCGTATAATTATGACACTATCGCCTATACGTACATCTTTGCGCTCTATTTCATCAAAATTATTAAGTGTAGCACGGCTTATCATAGCCCCTTCGATATTAACGGGTTCAATTTCAGCTACCGGTGTTACTACGCCGGTTCTTCCTACTTGCAAGGTAATATCATTTATTTTAGTTACTTTCTCAACTGCAGGAAATTTATAAGCACACATCCACTTTGGATATTTTACGGTATAGCCTAATTCTTCTTCTTTGGCTATATCATCAACCTTTACTACCATTCCATCCATCATCATAGGTATCTTGTCTCTAAGGTTTATAAGCTTTTGATAAAACAACTCTATCTCTTCTATAGAATCACAAAATTGATGATACGGAGGAGGCAGAAATCCAAAACTGTATATAAATGCCATTTGTTCGGATAGATTTCTCTGTTCCAAAACATTTTCACCTAACCCCCATGGATAAAAAACCAATCGTCTTTTGGCTGTAATAGAACTATCAAGCTGTCTTAAGCTTCCGGCTGATGCATTGCGCGGATTTGCAAATAAAGCTTCGCCGTTCTTAAGTCGCTCTTTATTTATAGCCTCAAAATCATTTTTGCGGATAACAACTTCACCCCGTATCTCTATCAATTCATTATAATCTATCTCGAGAGGAATAGAACGAATAGTGCGAGCATTGTCCGTGATCTCTTCGCCTTCAATACCGTCTCCTCTTGTAATCGCGCGAACAAGTTTTCCATTCTCATAAAGCAGGTTTAAGCTCGCACCATCAAATTTAGGTTCACAAAAAAACTTCACTTTACCTACATTCTTTTCAACTCTTGCTATCCACTCGATAAGTTCGTCATTGCTAAATACATCCTCCATGCTCCACATTCGTTTGATATGTTTAGCTTTATTAAACTCATTTCGTACTATTCCACCCACCCTTAGAGTTGGTGAATCTGGATCAACTAACGACGGGTTAGCTTTTTCAAAATCCATAATTTCAATATAAAGCTTATCATATTCTTCATCAGATGCTGTCGGAGCATCCAAGACATAATAGTCGTATGCCCACTTTTTTAAAATCTCTATTTTTTTTAAATAATCTTTATAAAGCATCTTTAAACTCTTTTTTCCATGGTTTGTACAATTTTGATAATCCAAGCAGATCCAGCAATGCTACAGGACGAGCAAAAAGCTCTCGTGCCATCATCTTTCTACTTGCCGCACTGCCTTCTATTTCCGGGGCTACAAAACCTATCGCATCATCACCTCTACAAAGTGCCAAAAATAGAGCTCTTTGGAGGTGAAATTTTTGTGATACTATTATATAGTCATTGATTCCGTAAACTTCTTTTGCACGCTTGATGGAATCAAAAGTACGCACACCCTTTTTATCAGCCCTTATTGCGGATAAAGGAACTCCCGCTTTAATAAGATCTTTTCTCATAAAATAAGTTTCCCTATAATACTTCGTGGTGCTATCGCCTGAAATTAAAATCTCTTTTACTTTGCCTCTCTTGTAAAGCTTGGCGGCTGTTTTAATGCGATATATATAAAATGGATTTGGTTCTCCTTTGGATATATATTTAGTAGTGCCTAGCAACAAGGCTGTTTTTTTAGTAGGAACATCGTTTATGTCATCATAAATTCGACCCCAGCTGGTAATACTCATAATGGCATATATTATGAACGGTAACAAAATGATAAATAAAATAGCTTCTACCATCCACCAAATAATTTTCACTATTGCAATTCCTAATATTTTATTAGTCTAGATTATACCTTTTAATCGATAAAAATATCAATTTATGGCTTTATATACCTCTATGGCTTGCTTGTGTTCTTTTACATCATGGCATCGTATAATATCGGCTCCATTTTCAAGAGCTTTCAGATGAATAGCCAAAGTTCCGGCCAATCTTTCTTCTATAGGAGTTGAAATTATTTTGTCAATCATGGATTTTCTACTAGCACCGGCTAATATTTGGCATCCAAATTTAGTAAAATGTTTCATATTTTTAATAAGAGTGATATTGTGATCCAGGGTTTTACCAAATCCGATGCCGACATCTATTATGATATTTTCTTTTGACAATCCCAATGCTTCACATTTTGCGATCCTTTCTTCAAAAAAATCGCTCACCTCTGCTATGACATCATCATAATAAGGATTTATTTGCATTGTTTGAGGCGTGCCTTGCATGTGCATAATGCAGAGTTTGGCATTATATTTCAAGGCTAATTGGATAAGCTTATCATTGCTGGCACCGGTAATATCATTGATTATTTTAAATCCGCTCTGCAATGCATATTCTATTACGCTTGGGGTATAACTATCTATACTGAATATTGCTTTTTCATAAAGTTTTTGACTCTTTATGGTATCGCAAATATCTTTTATTCTTTGCATTTCTATATCGGCACTCACGATAACAGAGTTGGGTTTAGATGAAATTGCACCTATATCTATAATATCGGCACCTTCATCTATCATATTATAAATTGCATTAACAGCATTTTTTGCTTCATATCTACTTTGTGAATAAAAACTATCGTTATTTGCATTTACAATACCCATAATTTGAATCGGATAGATTTTGGTTTGTAAAAAGCTAGCCAACTGTTTAGCTACATTTTTAAGTCCAAATGGTTGAGCTAATTCTTTATGTGAAAGAATCTCAATATGTTTCTTGTTGCCTATCAGTAAACAATCATAGTGCGTTTTAGAATATGTTACAACACCGCTTGGCACTGCAAGCTCTGCTCCAATGCTCAAAGCATCCTGTTTAAGAATATTTACTGCCGGAGTTTTAAGCTCTTTAATGTAAATAAAAAATAGTTCCATTTTATTTGAAATAATTTTTATGCCGCCACTTTCAACTCCAAGAGAAGTCAAAAATGCTTTTGGATCGTTTATGTTTAATCTATAAAGTTGCATTATAAGCTCCTTTGGATAGGTAATTTGACTTTTTATTTGCAAGTAATTTTAAAAGCACGGTTGATAAAACAAACTGAGGCGATGAACCGATAGAAAGTACCGACACAGCATCAGAAAAAAGCTCTAAGGTTTTAAAATCCAAACGATAATTGTTACTTTTGACTGCCGAAGTTATAATAGCTTCTAAGATTGTTTTCATATCCTGATTTGTAGTTCTTTGATTTTTTTGAATAAACTCATATGCGCTTTGCAGTGTTAGATTTTTTATATCCAAATCTAATATTTGTTCTATTTTATGATACTGTACAATTGATATAGGTAAACGTGACCTAATCGTATCTAGTATCATTGCTTTTTGGGATGTAAGTATTATAAATTCTTTGTTAGGCGGCGGTTCTTCGAGTATCTTAAGTAATTTATTTTGGACGATATCGCTAAATTTTTTAGATGCCATTATAATAACCATGACCTCTTCACTGGCAATTGAAGCTTTTTCTATAACATATTTAACATCTTCTACTAAAAAATTGTCTTCTTTTACAATATTTATAAATCTATGATTTGTGCCAAGTATCTCTAACTGTTCGATCGTATGTTCAAAATCATCCGTGATGATGACCTGACTGCCTAATATCATGATCCGATCTCTATATTTCCAAATAAAGCAGCGGATAATGTTATATCAAAAAGTTTAAAAAGTTGCAAAAATTTTATATCCAATTGAGCATCGCTGCCTCTAAAAGGAAAACTATTTTGCACCTGATCATCTATAATCCACAGAAAACTATCATCTTTTTTAAAGGCGATCTTTGTGCAGGGATGATCTCCTCGTCCGATATACCAAATGATATATCCATTTGGATAAGAAATATCCAACATATCTTCAACAAGCTGCAACTCTTGTACAGAATGAATTTCATCCATAGGCACAAATAACTTGCTCAATTGATAGAAAGGCAAAAACGGTCTATTTTTATTAACATCATTGATTTTGTGTTGAATATAATGACCAAACCATCTGCACTGAGAATCTGTCAATATCAATACACTCTGTCCTTCTATAATACGAGATATGGCATTGCCGACCAAAGGAGTCCATTCAAATCGATATTCCTCCATCCATGAAAAATCAGAATTTTCCTCTCGTATAGCCTGAAGTGTCCATGTTAATAATTGTTGCATGGTATTATTTATCTAAATTGTATGCATCGTGAAGCATGCGAATAGCAAGCTCGCCATATTTCTCATCTATGATCATAGATATTTTTATCTCACTGGTTGAAATCATTTGAATATTGATATTATTTGCTGCTAATGCTCTAAATGCTTTAGCTGCAACACCTGCATGAGATTTCATACCAACTCCAACTACGGAGACTTTGCATACATTATTATCAAAATCCATGCTTCCTATATCATGATCAAAAGATTCAATAACTTTTTTTGCATTTTCCAATTCATTGCCGGGCACTGTAAAACCAAGATTTGTTGAACCGTCTATGCCGACATTTTGAATGATCATATCTACATTGATACCTTCATCGGCTAATTTTGTAAAAATTTCGGCCGCAATTCCAGGTTTATCGGAAACATTTCGCAAAGTAACTCTTGCTTGATTTTTGTCCAATACTACTCCGCTGACCAGCACTTCTTCCATATTGTTACCCTCCTTTGTAATAAGTGTTCCCTCATTGTCGCTAAAACTACTTTTAGCATAAAGTTTGACATCTAGTTTTTTTGCCAATTCCACAGAACGATTTTGAAGTACTTTAGCTCCCATTGATGCCATTTCTAACATTTCATCATATGAAATTGTATCTAGTTTTTTTGCTTTTGGTTCTATTCTAGGATCTGTTGTATAAATACCATCTACATCGCTATAAATTTCACAAGCATCTGCTTTCAGGGCACCCGCAATTGCAACAGCTGATAGATCACTTCCGCCACGACCTAGCGTAGTTACATTTCCATCTTTATTTACACCCTGAAAGCCGGCTACTATGACTATTTTGCCTTCTTTTATAGCTTGCTTCATTGCAGAAGGATCAATCGATTCTATTCTGGCATATGTATGAATGGTATCTGTTATTATTCCTGCTTGTCTTCCTGTCATTGCAACTGCATCATAGCCTTTTGCTTGTAAAGCAATAGATAGCAATGCCGCAGTTACTCTCTCGCCGGAGCTAAGTAGCATATCCATTTCCTGTTTAGCAGGATTTTGAGTGAAATGCATAGCATAATCGATTAGTTTATTTGTCTCTCCGCTCATTGCAGAAACTACAACAACGATATCATTTCCCTGATCTCTGACTTTAGCAACACGATTTGCTACATTTTCAATCCGTTCCAAACTACCGACACTTGTTCCGCCATATTTATGTACTAACAACATATTAAATGTATCCTTCTTTTATAAAATAATCGATCACCTTGCGATATGCTTTTCTCTTAAAATAAGTAACTCTTTTGAATAGCTCCTCATAAGCCACAAACTCATATTCCTCGAATTCAGGGGTACTATATGCTCTCAAATCTATTTTTGCATCATCTTTTAGCCGTACTAAAAAATATTTTTGTGTCTGTCCGTCAAACGGATATCTTTTGATCGTTTTTTTGACTTTTGGAAAATCATAAGTTATCCAATCTGGAAACTCACCTAAAATCTCAATATTATTACAGCCTATTTCTTCTTCCAATTCACGCAAAAGAGCTTCTTTAGGCGTCTCGGCTCCATCTATTCCACCTTGCGGAAATTGCCATCTGTTTTTCATGCCACTACATTGACCGACAAAAAATTCACATTCATTTGGATATTTTTGTGACAATATAACGGCAGCTACATTTTGACGATAACGCTTTTTTTTATACGATACGGGACTCATAATTATAACTTCATTTCTATTTACAAGAAATTTGATTTTATCACAACAAACAAATTTCAGTATATTTTCTGATATTATTTTATCTCATTTGTTGTTAAAATCATTTGAATTTATCAAAATAAAAAAAGGCTCTTATTGCTATTATATCTCCATATTCCATATTGTGATTCGAAATGTCATTATTGTAGTTTCAACTCTTATACGCATAAACACAATACACAAAAAAAATATATGGAAAGCATATGCATGCAGCTGGAACATGAAATTCAAAGATTCAAGCCCGGCGAAGGAGACATCAAAACCGTTTTCATAGGAGGCGGAACTCCATCGACAATCAAACCGTCATATTATCAAGATTTTTTTTCTATTATAAGTCCTTACCTTGATTTGAACGCAGAAATAACAGCTGAAGCCAATCCAAATTCAGCAACATTATCTTGGATACAAAGCATGAAAACTCTTGGTGTCAACCGCCTTAGCTTTGGTGTTCAAAGTTTTGATAACCAAAAATTACGCAGCTTAGGTAGAGCTCACGATAAAACACAAGCTATAAATGCGATCAAAAATGCATACGATCTTGGGTTTGAACATTTATCTCTAGACATCATATATAATGTTAACGGTGATACACAAAAATTAATAAAACAAGACATTGATATTGCTTTCTCTCTACCCATAGACCATATATCCGCATATGAATTAACCATAGAAGAAGGTACAAACTTCACAACCGACAACAAACAAACCGATGACAATCTTGCTTTTTTTGTAGCTGATGAGATCACTAAAAGAGGATTTGAACATTATGAAATATCCAATTTCGGCGTTTATCAATCCAAACACAACAAAGGATATTGGGAACTTAAAAATTACATCGGAATCGGAGCCGGGGCAGTAGGTTTTTTAAACGATACTAGATTTTATCCTGCCATAGATATTGATAGATATATTTCAAATCCGCTGGATATAAATGAAGAACAGCTAAGCAAAGAAGAGATATTAACCGAAAAGATTTTTTTAGGACTTAGAAGTAATATCGGTATTGCAAAATCATTGTTCAATAAAGACATAAAACGCAAGGCTGATTTTTTAGTTTCAGAAGGAAAGCTTATACAAACGTCCACACATTACTATAATCCCAACTTTTTTATAAGTGATGAAATTGCACTTTACTTAATGTCTTAATATTTTTGTGATACAATAACTCAAAAATATAAGGCGCACAAAGCATGTTTGGAATTGGATTTGATGAATTCTTACTTATTGTTATAATTGCTATTTTATTTCTTGGACCCGACAAGTTGCCTGAAGCCATGGTAAAAGTAGCTAGGTTTATAAAAAGTGCAAAAAAAGTTATGGATGATGCCAAACACACAATAGAATCCGAGATGCGCATTGCAGACCTTAAAGAAGAAGCTTTAAGCTACAAAAAAAAGCTTGATGATGCTACTGATGAACTTCAAAGTTTCAAAAATCACAAAATCAATCCAACTGTAGAGATTGAAAAAGCTGTGCAGGACGCTAAAAATAGTTTCAATCAAATAAACCCTCCTAATGAAAATATAGAAACAAAAAGAGAAACCGTTACATTTAAAAAACAATCAACTAGCAATGAGGATATTTAATGTTTGAAGATATCAAACCACACTTGGTGGAATTGAGAAAAAGAATAGGCTTGTCCGTTGTTGCCGTACTTATCATGTTTGCTGTTACTTTTTCTTTTCACAATGAAATACTATCGTGGGTGACACAGCCATTAAATGATGCGCTTGCGAGTGCCTCGACTTTAACCAAAAAAGCTTCTTTGGGAATGGTGACCACGCATCAAGTCGGCGGAGCATTTTTCGTGGCTCTAAAAGTTTCTTTTTTTGCAGCATTTCTTGGTGCTTTGCCATATATATTATTGCAATTATGGCTTTTTATAGCTCCTGGGTTATATGCGAATGAAAAGAAAATGATCATACCTTTCATTGTGGGCGGTTCCGTAATGTTCGCGGTAGGTGTACTTTTTGCATACTATGTAGTTACTCCGCTTGGATTTAAATTTCTCATTACATTTGGATCTTTCTTATATACTCCAATGATAAATATTGAAGACTATGTTGGATTTTTTACTAAAATTATGATCGGATTCGGCATAGCATTTGAACTTCCCGTTGTAGCTTATTTACTTGGCGTATTAGGGATGATCACGGATAGAACATTAATTGACTTTTTCAAATACGCTGTCGTGCTTATATTCATATTGGCAGCTATATTAACACCGCCTGATGTATTGTCTCAACTTCTTATGGCAATTCCTCTTATTATTCTATACGGATTATCTATTTTAATTGTAAAGATGGTCAATCCCGAAATCAAAGAAGAAAAATCAAATAATTCTATGCCTGTTAAAGTAGATAATGAATCTTGACTTTTTAACTACAAGTTATGACTATGAACTTCCAAAAGAACTCATAGCCAGCCATCCGTTACATCCGGCCGATAGTGCAAAATTACTGGTCTATGATCGTAAAAACGATACTATTACGCATACTACCTTTTCAAATCTACTGGAATTTATACCAAAAGATTGCAGCGTATTTCTAAATGATACTAAAGTCATAAAAGCACGTATTTTTGGTTTCAAAGCTAGCGGTGGTGCAGTAGGGCTGCTTATAAATAAACCACTTTATGATAACCATTTTCTTGTTATGATTCGAGGAAAAGTAAATATAGGAACCAAGCTTTTTTTTGAAAATGATTTAATGGCTACTGTAATAGGATTAAATAATGATGGTAGCAGGATAGTTATATTTGAAAAAAACGAAAAAGTTTTAAATTTTGAAAACTTGATAAAAATTTTGGAATCTATTGGCCACATGCCTCTTCCGCCGTATATTCAAAGAGATGACACCAAAGAAGATGAGATAGAATATCAAAGCTTATTTGCCGACAAAGCCGGTGCTGTTGCAGCGCCCACTGCGTCACTTCATTTTACGCCTGAATTATTGGAACTCCTAAAACAAAAACATGATACTTATATGCTTACGCTCCATGTAGGTGCCGGCACTTTCAAGCCTGTAGATTGCGATGAAATACTATCACATCCTATGCACTCCGAGCAATTTCATATTCCTAACAATGCAATCCCTATTCTTAAAAGCAATCAACCTATCCTTGCCGTTGGTACAACTGTAACAAGAACAATAGAGTACTTTAGCAGGACCGGTCAAACCAGTGGAGAATGCGATCTGTTTTTACATCCTGGCAACAAACCTCAAAGAGTTGATTACCTTCTTACAAATTTTCATCTGCCAAAAAGTACGCTTATTATGCTAGTGGCAAGTTTTATAGGAAGAGAGAAGACATTAGAGATATATAAAGAGGCAATATTACAAAACTACCGTTTTTTCTCATATGGTGATACTATATTAATTTTATAAGTTATTTTTAAGATACAGTGTGTAATAATATATAAATTAATCGTAAAAGACAAAGGGGAGAAGTCTTTGAAATGAAAAATTCAAAAATTATACTATCATTATCCACAGTATTGGGTGTATTGTTATTCACTGGCTGTAATCATCAGCCAACAATGTATTCTTATGAAACATTTCCAAAAAATCCAAACTATGTTATATATAAACCCCAAAAAGACAGACAATTCAGCGAAGAAAATCTTGCTTGTATGATAAAAGAACTGGAAGGCAAACCATATGTGTGGGCAGAAGAAGGTCCTAATTGCTTTGATTGCTCTGGATATTTATATTATATGTTCGGCAAAATGGGTGTTGAGATACCAAGAGTTGCAAGAGAACAAATCAAATATGGTGAGCCTATTGTTATGAAAGATTTAAAATTCGGTGATTTTATATTTTTCGATACAACCAGAAATAAAGTTGGCAAAGTTACACATGTAGGGATATATTTAAGAGATGGCTGGTTTAGTCAAGCAAGCTCTGCAGAGAAAAAAATTACATATGGTAATCTTTATACCAGTAAATACTATAAAGAAAGATTCTTGGGTGCCAGAAGATACTACGAAGGCAATCAAGTTATAGCATTCCAACCTAGAATGCAAAATTATATTGCTCAAGCTACTGTTGCAACTCAAAAGGTAGAAAAACCTATTCAATTAGCTGTAGCACAAAGTAATCAAGTTAATCCGGTTATAAATACTGATACTCAAATACAAAAACCTATTGATATGGCTATCACAGAACATGCATCTACAGAAACACCTGTTCAATTAGCTGTAGCAGAAAGTAATCAAGTTAATCCTGTTATAAATACTGATACCCAAATACAAAAACCTATTGATATGGCTATCACGGAACATGCATCTACAGAAGCATCTGCGCAAATACCGACTGCATCTGATGCAGAATTGCAAAAAGAAAATTTATCAACACAACAAACAATTGCTACGCAAACCCCTTCAACTACTGTTGGCGAATCTGATACAAAAATAAATATTCATGAAGCCAATGTAGAGAAAAAAGTCGGTAAAAGTTATTATGTTCAAGTTGGTAAATTTAAAAATAAGCCGGATATGGTATTTCTTAGAAAAATAGCATCTCATGGATATGCATACACTATAATGCCGGTATCTGAAAATGGTAAAACAGCATCAAAACTACTAATAGGTCCATTTAGTGACAGAAATGATGCTAATAATACTTTGATTTCCGTAAAAGAAAATATAGTCAAAGAAGCTTTTGTAACAAAAGTTAGTTCATAAAAAATGCGTTTATGAAAATAGCCGGTATCGATGTCGGACTGAAGCGTATAGGTATTGCTATTTGCTTAGATAATAAAATTGTTTTACCTCAAAATGCAATTTTAAGAAAAAATCGTAATCAAGCCGCTAGTGATATAAAACTATTTCTAAAAGAATGGGAAATAGAAAAGCTCGTGGTAGGACTTCCGCTTGAAGGAAATAGCAGTGAAGAAATGAGCAGAAGGATCAAGCATTTTGTATCACTGCTAAAACTTGACGACATAGAGATAGTCTACCAGGATGAGCAAAACTCATCAAATGAAGCCAAAGAGCGCACTCTTGGAGTATTTAAACACTCCAAGGATGGCCGCATAGATTCTATGGCGGCCGCAATTATACTAGAAAGGCATATTGAAAGCCAATCCAGCAAATCTTAATCTTCAATTTTTCCGCCATACCATTTGCGTAAACGCATATCAAGTGGTGCAAATAGATAATAGATAACCGGTACTACAAGAAGCGTAAGTATCATAGAACTCAAAAGTCCACCTATAATAGAGATTGCCATAGGTGATTTAACTTCGCTGCCTACATCCCCGCCAAATGCCAAAGGAAGCATTGCAAAGATCATAGCCATAGTAGTCATCAATATTGGACGTAATCTCTTTTCACCTGCTTCGATAAGAGCTTCATCTATTTTTTTACCATTATCAACTGCGTGATTTGCAAAATCTACCAAAAGTACAGCATTCTTACCAACCATTCCCATGAGCAGCATGAACCCGATCATAACAAATAAGCTAAAATGCTGTCCACTTAAAAATAGTGCCAAAAGTACTCCTGTAATACTTAATGGCAATGCAACCATTATAATAAAAGGCTGAACAAGTGATTCATAAAGAATTGCCAAAATAATAAACATCAATACAACAGATAAAAATAAAGCTGAACCAAACTCACTTCCGGTTTTTTGCATTTCTTCTGCAAATCCTACAAATCTATAAGTAACGCCTTTTGGCAACAAAGTATTGATTTTTGCTTCGGTATAGCTTACTGCACTCCCTAGATCAAGACCGAAAAGATCTGCAAAAACAGTAACTTGTCTTTCTCTGTCGGTTCGATTTATATTCGCCATTGTGTTTTCTATTTTAGTATCTATCAAGCCGTCCAAGAATACTAGTTCTCCTGTAGTTGATGAACGGATTTGGAGCATTTTAATATCTTGCAATGATTGCCTGTAATCATCCGGCAGACGCATAACTATATTATACTCCTTACCATTTTCTTCCAGTTCTGCTATTTCTATTTCTCCGGAGAATGCTGCACTGATCAGGGTTGAAATTGCTTTTGCACTCACACCCAATCTGGCAGCTTGCTCTCTTAAAATTGTAATTGTAAGCTGTGGCTTGGTATCGTCTAGATTGCTATCAATATCGACTAAACCTTTTTTTTGCGAAAGATATTTAATCAGGTTATTTTTGGCGACAGATAAACTTTCAAGAGAATCGGACTTGAGTATTATTTGATAAGGAACACTAACGCCTGCTCCTTTAATATTTGGAATAGCCGCAACAGTAATAAAGAGTCTCTTTTTGAACGGTTTCAATCTATCCCTGATTGATTGAACAATATCTTCTTGATTCATCTCTCTTTGATCTTTTTCTTTTAGCCTTACATATATCAAGCCTTTATTGATCTCTCTAGCCGTGCTGTATCCGATGCCTAAAGTTGTATACAGTACATTATGATCTTTTCTGACTTCGTTTTCTACCGCATCGCATTCTTTTTTCATTTGCTCTAATGATACACCTGCAGGTGCTTTTATTTGAACTTCAAATTCACTTTTATCTTCTTTAGGCACAAAATCCAATCCAATTTTTGGGAAAAGCGACAAAGAAACAATAAACATAAATAAAACTAGTACAAGAGTTTTTTTGCGATTTTTAAGCACTGAAGTTAACAATGTCTCATATTTTTTCTCGATCAATTTAAAATATTTCTCGGTTTTTTTGTGAAATTCGCTCTCTTTGCTATCCAATACCCTTGCACTAAGACTTGGTATCAAACTAAGTGCAACTGAATAAGAAATAATGATAGCAAATCCGACTGTCATAGCAAATGAGTTGAAAAATCTCCCTACAATACCACCCATAAATGATACAGGTATAAAAACGGCCAACAACATAGCCGATATTGCCAATATTGCAAAAGCCATTTCTTTAGCACCTTCAACTGAAGCTCTAAATTTATCCATACCTTGTTCTATTTTTTTATGGATATTTTCTATTACGACTATAGCGTCATCTATGATAATACCAATAGCCAGGGTAAGTCCTATCATTGTCATTTTATTGAGATCAAATCCCATATAATCCATCAACGCAAACGTACCAATTATAGACACAGGTATAGATACGGCCGAAACAAGTGTTATAGTAAAATTTCTCAAAAATACAAAAACAATGATTGCCGCAAGAAATGATCCATATATCAAATCAAACTCAACTGCCTTAAGTGAATGCATAATGTAAGCTGACGTATCATTTACAACTTGTATGCCGAATTTATCGCCCGCAAGTCCTTCTAATGTCGGTAAACGTTTTTTGACCGAATCGACTACTTCTATAGTGTTTGCGCCTGATATCTTTTGAATCTCAAGCATAACACCTTGTGTGCCGTTATAAGATGAAAAACTCGTCGGATCACTAAGTGTATCTTCAACGGTTGCAACATCTCTTAGTCGAACACCGTCTTTTATCATTATGTTCTTAAGTTGTTCGACATTAAGCGCGTCACTATTAGTTTTTAAAATCAATTCTTGAGTAGAATTGATAAGTTTTCCGCCTGCTGATTTGATATTTTCATTGGCCAAGATCCCATATAGATCAGACACACTTAAATTTTGTTGAGTAAGTAAAAAAGGATTTGGTAATATTTTAATTTCTCTATCTTGATATCCTATTATATTGATAGCGCCTACTCCCATAACTTTTTCCAAAGCCGGTTTTACCTTCTCATTGGCAAACAACATAAGTTCTTGAGGAGTACTCTTTTTGGCAGTTACAAAAATATTTACAACAGAAGCTGCCCCCACGTCAAGCTTGCGCACGAGCGGTTTTTGAGTATCTTGCGGTAATATAACGGAAGACACCTTGTCGCGCACGTCATTTGCTGCATCTTCTATATTTCTTTCAAGCAAAAACTTAACCATAACTACTGAAACACCTTCACTGCTGGTAGAAGATATCATATCTACACCATCTATTTGTGACACTGACTCCTCTATCTTGTCGGTTACTTGGGATTCCATGGTAGTTGGATCTGCTCCGGGGTAAGTTGTCGTGATCGTTACAATTGGAAAATCAATATTAGGATAAAGGGCTATTGGCATATTACGGAATGCGATCCAGCCGAAAATCATCAATGTAAATACATACATCAACGTTGCAATAGGTCGATTTATGGCAAATTTATACATTTAATTTCCTGTTGTTATTGTGCCGGCACCAAAAAGTCCAGATGGCATATCTTTTATATAAGCTTCAGCCATTACCATTTGTGTCTTTTCGTCAATGGTTGGATATATTTTTCTTATTGTAGCTTTGTATTTTGCTCCATGGCCGCCAATTTGAAATATGAAAGGTTGCCCTACTTTTACATTATTGAAGTATTTGGCATCATATTTTATAACCAATTTCATTGGTCCGACGCTTTGCATTCTAAATGCAGGAGTAGCTGCCTGAGCAGTCACTACATCACCTTCTTCTATAGTCTTGGAAGTAATAACGCCGGTAAATGGTGCTTTTAAAACTGTTTTATACATTACGGATTCATTGTATCGAAGCTGCGTTATTGCATTTTCTTTTTTTAGTGCATATGAATCAAGTTGGGAAGCATTAATATAATCTTTAACTTGAGCATAACGATTATATTCTTCAGTTGCAAATTTTGCTTGTGCTCTAGCTGTAGCAACAAGAGCCACTAGATCTTCATTGTGTAATGTAGCTAAAATATCTCCTTTTTTTACTTTGGAGCCTACATCTACATATATTTTTTTAACAATTCCGCTACTGCTGAAAGCTAGCTTGGCAGTTTGCCCTGCTGTAGTTTCAAAAGTAGCAAATACTTCTGCTGCTTGTATGTAACATATTGCTATCGCAAATAATCCAATGATTTTTTTCATTTAATATACTCCTTTGGGTTTTTTCCTGCAAAATAATAATATAAAGATTTTGCTATTTCATAATCATACAGTGCTGATTTATATCTGGACATTGTTGCACTATTTTCATTGAGTGCATCTAAATATGCGACATTGTCTACCAAACCCGCATCAAATTTTTTTGTTACAATATCATATGTGCTCTGAGTAGATTTAAGTGCGCTCTGGGTGCTTTTTATTTGACTTTTCATGGTTTCAAGTCGTTGTTTGGCTAATCTAAAAGCACTTTCTTGGTCTCTATCTGAACCTATTTTTTGTTCTTGCAAGGCTAAACTCTGCAAAGCCAGTGACTCTTTTTGTTTACTTATTTGTCCGGCATCAAATATTCGCCAATTTGCAGTAACTGCGAGTAAATTTTTATTATCTACCAATAAGCCTGGCAAGCTTATTGCCGGATCAACATTATCATATTTAAAAACAGAATATGTATCTTGTAAACGTATTTGAGGCCAATAAGCCGACAGGACTGATTTTGAACTTTCTTTAACAGAATTTGCTTTCGCATCAAGAAGTTTTGTTTTGTCGTACATTTCATATGAAATATCACTTGTTGGATCTTGCAAAGATGCTTCTTTTAGAGAATCGAATTCTACGCCGCTTTGTGTTTTCAAAGATTCCTCTTGTTCTTTTAAAGCAAAGGTTGTGCTGTCTATGGTAAAGTCGTTATTATCATATGCTGCTTGTAATTTATCCACATCGTCTTGTGTCGCAAGTCCAGCCGTTACAAAATGTTTAGCTCTTTCTATTTGATATTCTAAATCTTTTGCTTTTATATTTAGTACTAATAGATTTGATTGAAGTTTTTGAACAGTAAAATAACGTTGTATGATATCCAATACTACGCTTTTAGAAAATGCTTCTTTTTCATAAACAGATGCTTGATAATCCCATTTTTTTGAAGAATATAATGCGTATTTTTTGCCGCCATCAAATATATCTATGCCCGCGACTGCATAAGCACTATCCGTTTCACCTGGCGTCACTATGCTTATAGGATCGTTATTTTGATAGCTAGCTCCTATATCAATAGTTGGGAAAAATGCTCGTTTTTGAGCTTCAAGTTCTTGTTCTTTTGCCATTGATTGATAATCATACGATTTAATAGTCGGATGATAAACCATAGTGCTATTTACCAAAGATCCCAAATCGACTTCATTGGCATATATCGCATATGGCAAAAACAATGCCATGCTAATAAAAATATTTTTTTTCATTATTTCTCCTGCAAAATAATATCGTTAAAAATTGAATTTAAAAATTTGTCGATCTCCTCTTTGGCATCCACTTGACCCAATGCCACATCAACGATCAATCCTGTATGAAAATATCGTATCATAGGTATCAATACTTTTGCATTTTGTTGCAATTCTTTATTATTAATACCTTGTTCTATGATACTATGCAAAACGACTTCAAAACTATTACGACAATTATTTCTAAATTCCACAATATCCGACAAAGCTCCGCTAAGGGCGATTGATAAAAACTCTTGGTATATTGCCAATTCTTTATTATAATTCTCGGAAAATACCAACATCATAAAATATTCCAGTTTATCGCGACTGCAAAGTGTATTATTTTCGATAACCTTAATCAAATCTTGTTGAAATTCGTCTATAAAAAGTGTGATAATCTCAAAAATTATCTCATCTTTATTTGCAAAATATTCATATATCGTACCCTTGCCAATACCTGCGGCTTGAGCTATTTGAGAAACCGTAAGATTTTTTATACCATTTTCAAGTAATAGCCCCTTACAGGCTAGTGCGATCGAACGACGTTTTTCTTCTTTGTCGACAACTATTGCCATAATCCCTCTTTTATATGACCGACCGTCGGTCAATATTGTTTAGGTTTGAATATTAACCAAGTTTTCCTTAATAAACAAATGGATTAAAAAACTATAAAATACAAAAAATTATCAAAAACACATCATGCAACATATCTTTTTCTTCTATTTTCTTTCATTTTATAATTGTCGGTCATTATAAATCCTTCTATGACGCCATGCAATTTATCGTTGGTACTAAAATCAAAAAATTTCACGCCGTCTTCTTTATAAAGTTCAGGATATTGTTTGAACAAAGTTGGGATCTTTACATTGAATTTTTTAAGATATTGCTTAAGCACAACAAGCCCATCCTTATAAGATAACCCTTTGAAAAGTTTTTCTAATTTATCTTTATCGTCATTTGATATATGGAACCTTGTTTTTGCCTTCATTAGCTGAACATCTGCAGCAAAATGGTGCGAATAAAAATAAACAATAGCGGTTGCTGCTTTTAACGGCATATTAGCATTGATAGTTACGATCCCATATGTATATCTGATCTCTGGATGATATTCTAGATAAGTAGCTATTCCTTTCCATAAATTATTTAATGCGGCCGAACCCCAATATTTTGGTTGGACAAAACTTCTACCTACCTCCATAGATTGATCTACATATCTTTCAAACTGTTGATCAAAATGACACTGATCATGTGTATAAAGAGCATCTATTCCTCTTTGAGAAACAATTTCTCGACACAGGCCAAGTCTATAAGCACCTATTATTTCAAGCTCTTCTTCATTCCAAAGTATCAAATGCTTATAATAATTATCATACATATCATTATCTCGATATGATTTAGTTCCGCCTCCGATTGCTCTGAAAGAAATTTCACGCAAACGTCCAAGTTCCTTTATCAAAAACGGAGATTTTTTTGCCTCGGCAATTACCAATACTTTTCCGTCTTTTGTTTTTGTTAAGAACTTGGCTTCTCTTATCTCCCCTCTTAACAACATAGGATTGATTGGCGAAGCTATGGTTGTCTCTGTTTTTAAAATTTCATTTTTGTTTGTTCCTATGCCATAAAGATGTTTATAGAACATATTTACATAACCGCCCAATTCAATATTTTTATCTTCAAAAGAAGATGGAGGGATAACTCTTCCAATATTTAAATTCAGCGGCTTTAATTTACCGGCTATTGCAAATTCACGAGGAAGCATTAAGCCGCTTATTTTTTTAGGGAGTATCATAGATACAAAATAAAATAAAGCACTATTTCTTCCGTCTATTTTTACTGGCAAAATCGGTGTTGAAGTTTTTTTTGCAATTTTTAAAAAACTCGCTTTCCATTCTGAATCTTTGACGCCTTTAATGGTAAGTCTACTTACAATTCCTGCAGGAAAAATAACAACAACTTCACCATTATTTAACGCTTTGTATACACTCTCTAAGCTGCTTTTAGTGATTGCGCCTGTTATATTATCAACCGGTATGATGATATCCGATGCTTGTTTGACTCCGATTAGCATACTGTTAACCAGAAGTCTAACTTTTCTATTTTCTCTCTGATTAGCTATAAGCTCAACTAGAGAAAAGGCATCAGAAGCTCCTGTTATATGATTTGCTATTACAATTAAACCGCCCCCTGAAGGGATATTTAATATTTCGTTTGGTTTTACAGTATATTGTATGTTTAAGTTCCTAAGCATACTGCTTACATACTGATTACCTCTGACAAAATGATTTTTTTTATATACATTTTGAAAATCTTGTTCATGAAACAAATTTTGCAAAAATTGTATGACTATATTTTGAATAAATTTAGGTGATTCCATAAACCCTGGAAATTTATTGTAGATTACGCTAGATATATTAAACATTTTAACTCCTCGATTTTGTTTTGATTTTATTCCCCTATTGTATGCTTTTTTCTATATCTTCTATACTAAGTTTTCTATGCTAATCTCTTCTCTTTTAAAACATCTAACTCCTTAACTTTGATCTTAATTTTTGTACTCTATTGTATGCTTTGTCTATATCCTCTATACTAATCTCTTTTTTTGCAAGCAAGTCTTTTATGGTATCAACCAGCACTTTTGGTTTTAATGCTATTTTAGGATCTATCTGATTACCGAAAAGCAATATGTCATCGCCTGCTTTTATAGCTAATTTAAGAGTTTCTCTTAAAGAATATTTGCTTGTTATTGCGCCCATTTGCAGATCATCTGTTATAACAACTCCTTTGTAGCCAAGCTTCCATCTAAGTAACTTCGTCACTGTTGCATAAGATAAACTAGCAGGATTATTTGGATCTAATTTGGCGTTAAAAACATGGGCTACCATAATACTATCAGCTTTGCTTGACAATAATTTATAAGGCTCCAATTCTACATCGCTCCACGTGTTTGTAACATCAACATATCCTTTGTGTGTATCCCCCAGCGAAGATCCATGGCCTGGAAAATGTTTTAATGATGTCAATATTCCATTCTTATTCATGATATCAATAAAAAGTTTTGCTTTTTTTGAAACAATATCAGGATCTTTGCCGTATGATCTGCCTTTTCCAACAATGATTTCATTTTTAGGGTTAATTGCCAGATCCACAACAGGGGCAAAATCGTAATTTACTCCTATATCTTTCATTTCTTTTGCCATTTTTTCATAAATTGCAATTGTATCGCTTTCGCTCATCAACGAAACATCTGCTGCACTTGGAAAATTACCGTAAAATCCGTATTTACTTTTTAATCTTTGAACTTTTCCGCCTTCTTGATCAACGGCTATAAGAAGTTTTCCGCCAGGAGAACATTTTTTTAATTGTTTATCAAGTAATGCAACCTGTGATGGCGAAATAATATTTTTTGGTTTTGTTTTATCGGCAACATTGAAATCAAACAGTATTACGCCTGCAAGATTATATTCTTTGATGTCCTTGCAAATTTCGGTATTCTCGCTCGCATCTGTTCCGTAGTAACCAAGCAGTAACATCGAACCTATTTTTTGATCAAGGGTAGCTCCGAATGAAAAATTTATTAAGAATAATAGTGGCGTAATTGATTTTATAAATTTGAAGTTCAAATTATATACCTTTATTTAAATTTAAAATGGATTATAAGCTAACATTACTTTAATTTTTACAATTTTACTTTTTTTTCATTACAAAATAGGTACAATATACTAAAGTATCTCTAAAAATTATTTATGATGATACCTTTAAAATCTAAAAGGTTAAAAAATGAAAAAAATATTGATGTTTATGGTGTCCTTATTGGTATTATCTGTTTTGACCCAAGCAAAACAAAATACAAACTTTACATTTACCGACACTAATGGTAAAGTTTTTCATGTACAAGGTACCAAAGAAGGTTTGATAATCAATGAACTTAAAAACAAAATAGTTTTTCTCGAATTTTTTGGACACAAATGTCCTCCTTGCTTAGCGTCTATTCCTCACTATAAAAACTTGCAAACCAAATACAAAAATAATATAGCAATAATAAGCATGGAAGTTCAAGGATTCGATAATGCCCAGTTAAAAGCATTCGCTAAAACAAATGGCATAAATTATTCAACCGTTTCTCAAGAAAAGGCTGGATATTTTGTCAACTATATAGCTGGCAGAGCAAATTGGACTGGCGCTATACCATTTTTAGTAGTAGTAGACAAAAAGGGAGTAGTTCAATATATACAAGTTGGCATGATAAGTGAAGCTGGTCTTGAATCAATCATAAAAGAATTGTCTAAATAAGTTTAACTCTCCCTTCGCTTATGATGATCTGACCACTAAGTTCTGCTTCATAAATACGTTCGCCAAATTTGGCGACAGCATCATCCAATATCGGATTTTGCTGACAAAAATAAAAAAAATCATCTTTATCCATAGCATCATTAGTTAGGGCTTTACCGTATAATGAAGCAAAACTCTCTATATCTGATATGATGGATGCTTTACCCTCTTGCAAAAGTTTATTTGTGCCTTCGCTCTCTCCTATTCTATGAGGCAGGACAAATATTTTTTTTCCCATCTTTTGTGCATATTCCACTGAACGCATAGAGCCACTATCAATGTGTGCTTGTGTTACGATCAATACTTCTCCCAAGGCAACAACTAATTCATTTCTCAAAACAAAACTCCAATTTGTTGCAGCAAAATTAGGTTCAAACTGACTAATTAGCATGCCATGTTGTTCTATTGATTTTAATAAATCTTTATTTACCGCAGGATAGTATATATCAATTCCGCTAGCAAGTATTGTCATCTACAAGAACAAACTTAACTGGAGATTGCACAAAATGCTAAAAATAGATCTTTTTTCTACAATAACAAACTTAACAATTTACAACAAAAAGGTTAATTAAAATGAAAAACACAACAATAAACTTAACTATGCTACCAATTAAAAATATAGAAAATATACTATATAATCTTAATATGAGTGTCAGAAAAATTAAAAAAAGTTACATTTCTTGTACAGGTTATTTTGCCAGCTATAAAAACAAAACTCAAATAGCATTTGAGTCAACGCTTGAAAGAGATTTTTATATGTTTTTGGAATTCGATGAACAAGTACTAAGATATGAGGAACAGCCGCTGAGCTTGATTTATGATTATAGCGATGACCAAAAAAGACGATATACACCGGATACATTGGTAACATATAAAGTTAATAGTCAAAAATTGTTTGAAGTAAAATATGCAAACGAAATAGAAAATGACATTGAACTTCAGCAAAAAATTAAAACCTTAAGAGCACATATTAAAAATGAATATAATTTAGATTTTGAGATATTTACTGATCAAAATTTCTCAAAACAATACATGGAAAATTTAAAATTTATATATAAGTTTGTTTTTATTCCAGTATCAGATGTTAAAACAAAAGCCATAGCAAAAATCATAGATATGTCTTGTAGCATATCAATTAGAGAAATTATAGAAAGTCTATCAGACAACCAACAAAAACAATTGGAGTATTTGCCATATGTATGGAACTATATTTTCAATCACATCAAAATCATAGATTTGCAGCAAAAACTAACTATGAAAACGACACTAGATAAACGGAGGTTAACAAATGAGCAGGATTGATTTAAAAAAAGATTCTATAGTCTATTATCAAAACGAACGATATAAAATTATTAAAACAATGAGCTTGTCTGAAGTAATGCTAGAAAACTGTACTACAAATATAATTATTATTGCGAACACAAAACAACTGTCTTCAAAACTTTCAGAAAATTTAAGCAATGACCATATAGATAATTATTCTGACAAAGAATGGGAAGAAGCCAAAAAAAGATATGAAATTATCAAAGATGTGGTTTTTACGAAGCGTTCAAGAAACGAGGTTGAAGAAATTGGCAAACAAAACAATTTAAGTGCTGTAACAATTTATAATTGGATAAATATATACGAACAAACATCACAGATTAGTTCACTTGTTCCAAAAACATCCCAAAGAGGGAAAAGAGGCAGTCGGCTTGATGAAAAAACTGAAGCAATAATAAAAACTATATTAGATGAAATGTACCTAAGTAAACAAAGATACGGCTTTAGAAAAATATATACAAAAATAGCAATGGAATGTAAAAAAATAAGTATTACGGTGCCTCATGAAAATACAGTCAGAAATAGAATAGAAGTTATAGATCCAAAAGAAGCTATGAAAAAAAGATATGGGCATAAAGCCGCTAATGAAAAGTATTCAAACTATGAAGGTGAGTTCCCCGAAGGTAACTATCCGATGGATGTTGTTCAGATAGACCACACTCCTCTTGATATCATCGTTGTTGACAAATCATATAGACAGCCAATAGGAAGACCTTATTTAACATTAGCTCTGGACACTTATTCAAGAATGATTGCAGGGATCTATATATCATTACAGGCACCGGGATATTTTAATGTCAGCCAATGTCTACTTAACATTTTTACCCCTAAAGATATGTATTTACAAGAACAACAAATCCAAGGTGATTGGAATATATACGGCATCCCAAGAGTAATTCATGTGGACAATGGCGCAGATCTAGTATCATCTGATATGCAAAGGGTTTGCGATGAATATGGCATAACCCTCCTAAAACGACCTGTTGCTAGACCACAATTCGGAGCTCATGTAGAACGTATACTTGGTACAATAAATAAAGAAGTACATAACCTGGCCGGCACTACATTCTCAGATATAGTACAAAAAGGAGTATATAACTCTCAAAAAGAAGCCACTTTCACTCTTGAAGAGTTAATAAAATGGTTAACTCATTTTATAGTGAATATTTACCATAAGAGATATCATAGCGGTATAGAAATGACGCCTGAAGCCAAATATTTACAGGGTATTATTGGAGATGATGAAACCCCGGGCGTTGGCATACTGCCTCCAATCCTTGATGATACCGAAAGCATAAAAATATCATTGCTACCCACTCATTTTAGAACTATCCAAAAGGATGGCATTACGCTGGATGGTATCACATATTACTCGGATGTATTAAGACATTGGATAGGCAGAACGGACAATAAAGGTAATAAAATCCAGCATAAAATTAAGCGAGACCCACTTAATATTCAAAAACTGTATTTTTATGATCCGGAGCTAAAAGAATATTTTGAAGTACCATATAGAAAAATGTATGCACCAGTTATGACATTATGGGATCTATATGCTGTCAAAAGATATCTAAAAGATAACAAAATATCAAATTATTCAGAAGATGAACTTTTTGAAGCATATGAAGTGCTTGAGAGACTGGAACAAGATGCCACAATAACCCATAAAAAACAAAAATTAAGAAAATCGAAGCCACCCAGGCATTCTCAATTAAACAATAACAAAGTACTTGATAGCAAAAATCCGTCAGTCAATAATTTAAATTCACTTTTCGAAGAGATCGAAACATATGAAATTAGTCGAATTAATAAGGGGAATGGATATGAAGATTGATCTCACAAAAGAAACAATATCCATGCTGGACAAGACACTGGATGAAAAAATAGCATACATAAATCAAGAAACATGGATAAACTATCCATTAGCTCAAAATACACTAAATCAATTTGAAAATATACTCAAACATGAACAAGGCAAAACCAGAGTCACAAGTGTTCTGCTGGTAGGATCGCCAAACAATGGCAAAACATCTATTTTGCAAAGATTTATAGATCTTCATCCTTCATATGATCTATTTGCAACAAATCCAGAAAAATTAACAAAAGAATTTTTTGAAAAATATAATGCAACCGGTATTCCGCTTATATACATAGTTTCACCAAGTGAACCTAGCGAAACAAGATTGTATGGAGAAATACTAAAAAGTATAAATACACCATTTAAAGAAAGTGAAAGTGTATCTAGAAAACAATATCTAGTAGAATATTATTTAGGTATTTTAAATGTTGAAATGCTGATAATTGACGAAATACATAATATTTTAAGCGGTTCGGTTGCCAGGCAAAAGCAAATGTTAAATGCCATTAAAAATCTAAGCAATAATCTCAAAATTCCTATCATCTTATCTGGAACAAAAGATGCACTAAGAGCAGTCAGCACCGATACACAAATAAGCAGTAGATTTAGGCCGGCATATCTTACCAAATGGAAAATGGACAAAAACTATGTTAATCTCTTGGCAACCATATTGACTACATTGCCACTTAGCAAAGAGTCTGATATTCTTAACCCAAAAACTGCTCAAGAGATTTTGAATATATCAGATGGAAATATAGGAGACATAATTGGCCTACTGAAAAAGGCAACTATTTATGCATTAAAAAACAATAAAGAAAAAATTACTATTGATGAAATTAAAAATTGTGGGTATTCATCTACGGCTAACACAAAACAATACGAAGCTTTACTTGACATATGATTAAAAATATCAAAACAAACAATCTTCAATATTTACCGTTTAGCATAATACCAATCCCATATAATGATGAACTTTTTAGTTCATGGTTTGCCAGACTTTCATATGCCCACTACCTTCATCCAAAGACTTTTATAAACCTATACTTTGGACTGGAAAACAGGAGCTTGTTTAAGAAAAATATTGATACATCATTAAATATGAAACTATTGAATAGAATCAAAACTATGTGCAACGACAAAGTAGATGTATTTAACTTGACATTAAAAACATATTCAGGATATATACAGGAAAATGATATAGAGATAGCATCAAATAGATTTTTTAGTGATCTAAAATTTTGCCCAATTTGCCTTAGAAAAGACAATGTGCCATATTTTAGAAAATATTGGAAACTTGCTTTCTCGACTGTATGTACATTACATAATTGCTTTTTGTATGATTCTTGCCCGCAGTGCAATTCCAAGTTATCTATACTAAAAATGCACAAAGATAAATTTGCATTCACATACTGTTCTAAATGTGGCTTTGAATTCAAAAAAGCAAGAAAAATAAACGTCAATCAAAAGCATATAATGGGCATACATGGACAGGCAAATCTACAACATATAGCAGATAAAGGATACGCCGAACTAGATAATGATGTAAGTGTATATTCATTTTATATTTTTGATGTTATAATTCAACTTACAAAACTTATCATTTCAAGAAAAAACATAAAATTTATAAACAAACATCCATTGTTTGCGATACTAAAAAAATCATTCAATAGAAAACCAAATCAAGCAAAGTCAATCTATATTCAGCTTAATATCAAAGAAAAATTCGCACTTTTCGGTCTAATTTGGTATTTGTTTGAAAAATATCCTAAAAACTTTACCAGCTTCATGAAGGAAAATAATCTGACCCATTGGAATATGGTCAAAGATATTAAATATGTGTCATTTTGGTATGAGAATTTACTGAATGATATATCTCCTAGATATATTGCTTTTGGCAATATGGTAACAAAGGAAGAGATTGAAAATGGAAAAAAATATTTGGTTTCCAAAGGACTTGATATTACAAAGGCAAATTTGTCTAGGTTGTTTGGAAATGTGAATTATTTTAAAAGATAATGAACAAATATAATGATAATTTTAACAAAATAGACCAATACATATTTCTAGGCTTCTTAATAAGACACATGCATGTTATACTCTACGTAATTAATTTAATAAACAAATGAAACTGCTAATGCTTTTCCGATAGCTTCACATATTGAAGAACGTAATAATTAAACAAAAAAATGCAAGGAATACTAATGTCATAGAAGAAACTTTATGATAAAATATATTCGAATATGATAAAACAAAGGTCTAACTATGAGTGGAAAATATAACTTCCCAAAATTACAAAAAATTATTTTGAGAAATTTTTCACTTTACACTAAAAACAAACAGATTCAGATTATTGATGAAGAAATTTATGATGGTGTTTTTTGTTTAGCCGGTGCCAATGGATTAGGGAAAACTACTTTCTTAAATGCTATAAATTTTGGATATACAGGTATTGTTTTAGAACCAAACAGGGAAGTTTTTTCACCAGGAGAAATAGTAAAAGAGAATAAAAAGTACACTACTAAATATTTTAAAGGTCGTATCCATGCTAGTGATGAAAAAGTAGCGGAAGTAGAGCTTCACTTTAAAATTAATGAACTATATTTTCGCATTATCCGCGGTTTTTTCGAATTAAACCAATTAAGAGGATTGGAAATTTATCAAATTATTGAGAATAAGAAAATTCCTAAAATTGACACTAGCTCAATGTCTCCCACTGAATTAAACAAAGAGTATGAAAAACAAATTGCTAAAGCCGTAGATATTAAAAACTTTGACTTTTTTATGTTCCTGCAATTATATGTCTTTACGTTTGATGAGAGTAGAAGAATGATCTTTTGGGACGATCGAGCATCTCTACATACTTTATCAATTGCATTTAATACTGACTTGGCCGATACAGAAGAAATAATATCCTTAAAAAGAAAAATGGAAAAACATGAATCTGATGGACGTAATAAAAGATGGCAAGCAACTCAGATAAAAAATAAAATTGACCATTTATTAAAAGACAAAGAAATTGTATCTGATACAAAAGCTACACTTGAAGAATATGAAAATATTTTTGCTGAGTACGAAAGGACAACTAACGCATATAATAATACTGAAATTGAATATCAAACATTATTGAAAAATCAAAGTTATTTAAATGCAGAAATATTACAGTTAAAAATTGAACATGGAAAATTATTTTCAAAATATTCACAACCCAGATCCATCTTACTTAATAATGTCTTTGTAAAAATGTCCATGGATAACAAAGAATGCTGTATTTGTCATGCCAAAAGTGAACAAATACATACAACCATCCAAAATAATCTTTATAAAGATCACTGTCCTTTATGTGGTACAACAATAGATGAAGATTCAAAGAATGATCAAGCTGTGCTTTTAACACAAATTCAAAATCATGACCAATATATAGCAGATAAAACAACTGCATTAGAAAAAACAACATTAGAAATCAATACAAAAAAAGCAGAATTAGAAAAAGTGGCATATGAGCTTAAAGAGGTTCAGCAATTAAAAAATGAATTTGAATATTCGCATCCTCTCGTAATTCAACAGACATCTGGATCAAGCATTGATATGTTAATTAATGAATATCAAAAACAATATGAAATCCTTGATTTTGAATCAAAAGAAGAATACAAGATTAGAGATCAAATAAAGCTCTCATTTATACAATTGCAAACAAAAATTTCTAATGCATACAAAGAAGCTGAATTAGACTTTGTCCCTATATTCAAAAAATTTGCAAAAAGCTTTATTGGTCTTGATTTGGATATCTCATTTGAAAAAAGTGCTCAGATGATGAAATTAGTTTTAGAATTACAAAGTACTGCCCGCACAGCTCATTTTCAACTAAGCGAAAGCCAAAGATTTTTTATCGATATAGCTCTTCGTATGGCCCTGGCTGTATACCTATCTAAAAAAAATAATGAAGCTACAATTTTGATAGATACGCCGGAAGGTTCATTAGATATTGCATACGAAAACAGAGTTGGTCAAATGTTTGCTGATTTTGTAGAGAAGAATCAACATCTAATCATTACAGCCAATATTAATGCCTCTCAACTATTACTTTCTTTAGCGAAGAGATGTGGTCACAAGAAGATGACATTTAAACGTATGCTTGACTGGACTGACTTATCAATTATTCAAAAAGAAGGTGAATCTCTTTTTGAAGAAGTTTATCTTAGAATTGAAAATGCTATGAAGGAAAAAGACAATGCAGTCAGAAGTTAAACCTGAAGCGTTTTACGATAGTTTATCAATCGCACACAAATTAGATGATTTTTTAGATGCATTTCAATTAGAAGAAATACATTTATTTTCATATTTTGCCTCTATTTTATTTTTATATGATGGTAAAACACCGGCCGACTGGAATTATCAGTATATAATTTTTAATGGTTACCCATATGCTGATGATCTAGCACTAGCTTTACAGAGACATATCCAAAACGGGTGGCTTGAAAAAAGTGGAACTGATTATTTCAAAATAAGCGCAAGAGGTCTTGATGAACTCAATAAATTTAAAAACTTAACTATTTTTCAAAAACGAGAGTCCTATTTAGATGCAGCATGTACAACCAGTATACTTATGCCTTATCAAGAAACAATAAAAGCTCTAATAAGTGACCCAAGTGTTTCAAATGCAATTGGAAATCAAACGTTAAAACAAGATTTATCAAGTAGTAAATTTGAAGAGTTGAGTGCTGCCATTGGTGTGCCAAGTGGCGATTTAATAATCCCTTCTTTAGGATGGATTCAGTATCTATTAAACAAAGGTATTGACTGATATGAATTCCACTACAAGAGATGCAAATATAAAAGAAAATTACCTCTTAACCATTTATCAGGCATTTGATCATGATCCTCGTTCAACAAGTCTTGCCAGTAACTTAATTAAGAATATTGGTGAAATTTACCGCTATTTAGAACCTGGGCACTATGCAGGTGAGCTTCTAATTTATCAAACATTTGACGATACTCTTTTACCTAATATTAATTCTCAAGCAAAATATGATAAAACATTTCTTATAAATAATACTGCTCAACAATTAGTTATACAAATCTTTGAAAATGGCAGTATACATTTGATTAGTGATCCTATTGACATAATTTCATTTGTAAAAACGAACAAAGCTCTATTTTATTTTTATCAAAATAGACAAGAATGCTTTTACGCCAATAATCAAAAAATAGAAATATTAAATAGATATTATAGTGCAAGCCGGTATGCGCTTCAATATCACGAAATATATGAAGCACTAGAAAAATATAATGTAGAAAAAGTACGATATACATCATGCGCCCTATTAAACGAAGCTTGGTTCCAAACAAATAGAATATTTTTTCAAGGTGGGGGTAAAGATTTACCCGAAAAACATATACAAATTTCTTTAAAAGAATACCTGTCAATCAAAATTAGAGGTGCTCAAGTAATAAGAGAATATAATTTGAATGCATCAAAACCAGTGGATATTATGGTTCATTGGCCAGAGGCTAACCGTTATGCAATGATTGAAATAAAATGGTTGGGACAATCATGCCATCCTGATGGAAGATTTGCTACATCATATTCACCTTCAAGAGTAACTGATGGTGCAAAACAATTAGCAGATTATCTTGACTTCGATCGCACAGACAATCCAACGTCAATCACAAAGGGATATCTTATTGTAATAAATGGGAGACGAAGAGGATTGAGCAAAGGCATGACAGATATCAATTGTGCAGATGGACTTTATTTTTCTGCTGAAGATCTATCTTCTTATTATCAAAGCTATGTATTATCTCACGAGAATTTTGAAAAACCTTTTATTATGTTTGCAGAACCAAAGTGTAGATAAGCATGTTTAATCATAGTCATAAATTAACTGATAAAGATTTTTCCAATTTTGAACATTCCAAAAACCTACCAAGACATAATTGGTATTATTTTAAAGAAGGCTTTTCTCCACTCCTCGTGGAGGAAGCTATTAATTCTACCGGCTTAGAGGAGAATGCTTTTATTATTGATCCATTTTCCGGAAGCGGCACCACACCTCTAGTAGCCAGCAATAGAAATATGCAAAGTGTTGGTTTTGAAGTAAATCCATTCATGGCTTTTATTGCAAAAGCAAAACAATCAAATGTTAGCAAAAAAAATATTCTTAAATACAAAGATTCTATCCTTCAATCAATTACAAAAGGTGCTAAAAGTTCTTTAGAAAATTTCTCCACATTTACAGAAAATGATAAAGAAAAATGGCTTTTTAATCTTGATGTTTTGAGATCTTTTGAAGGCGGATGGCAACAAGCAGATACTTTGCCTCGTGATACAAAAAATATTTTTCAATTAAGCTTACTTGCATCCGTAATGGATAATTGCAATGCTGCAAAAGATGGAAAATGTTTACGATACAAAAAAGATTGGGAAAAAAAATCTTATAGCCAAGATGATTTTTTAGCTTCTTTTGAACAAAAATTAAATCGGATTATCGATGATTTAGATCATTCTAAACTTGATAAAAAATCAAAAATCATTCTTGGAGATTCAAGAAAAAAAATATCATCTCAAATAGATCAAAAATTTCAACTCTGTGTTACGTCTCCACCTTATCTAAACTCATTTGATTATACTGATATTTATAGACCAGAATTATTTTTAGGTAAATTTATTCATAATAATGCTGAACTCCGTCAATTAAGATACCAAACATTGCGTTCACATATTCAAGTTGATTGGGACAAACCTATTAAAAGCGATTTTGGACTCTTGTACGCAAATATTATTAATGAAATCATTCAAAGAAAAGATCAACTTTGGAATACAAATTTACCATCTATGATTCAAGCATATTTTGAAGATATGGAAAATATTCTCACTCAATTAAAAAGTAAAGCTGACAAAAATGCTAGTTTATGGCTTGTAGTATCAACTTCAGCATATGCAGGTGTTGAAATTCCAGTAGATCTCATTTTGGCGGATATTGGAACGAAAGTTGGATGGGAATTAGAAGAAATTATTGTAACTAGACATTTACGCAACTCTATGCAAAATGCGAAAAAATGGCTTGAGGGCAATGCAACATCCAAACGTTTGAGAGAAAGTATTGTTGTTTTAAGGGCAACCTAATAAATGCAATAGAAAGCACTTTTTATCAAATTACTGGTCAGGCGTTGACAGTTTATCACTATAAAGTTATTTTTGAACCAATATGGCTATTGGGCTTCTCCGCTTGCAGCTCCGAGTGCTCCAGACGCTGCACTATTGCCACTTATGTATGCACTCGCAGCTCCTAGTGCTGCGTGTGCAAAGAGTCTAGCTGTTTCATTGTTGTTTTTATCAAAGTAATTACCTATCTCATTTGCGATGTATGATTGGGTAAGATTATTTGGTGGATGGCTCATCATAGCCTTCTTTATTCTCTTGCTCTTTTAGTTCTTTATCTCGTTTGTACTCTTTGCGAAAAGTTATTATCAAATAGCCCCATGCAATTAAATAAAATGGTGAGTGTAGCACAAAATTAACAACTTCTCTTGAATTATAAAATATAGCAATGAAATTTAAAATGCTGATTACAACCAAATACATGGAAACTAAAATTTTAATTAAAAACCACATACTATTACTTTGTTGCTGAATCATGGGATTCAAAAAATTGATTTATATAATGTGACGGACTGATCCAATCTTGAAAATTTATACCACTAGCATTATCTATCATTCCTAAGCCTGCCCCATATGTTCCTCCTGTAAGTCCGGCAGCTTTTTGAACACTCCATCCATAGCCAACTTCTTCTGCTACTCCAATCATTATTTTACTCCCTAAAAATGCATATGAGATAATTTTTATGACTTTATCAAATGTTTCTCTTGCAGAACCATTCCAATATTGAGGAGCTGATTCTTGTCCTACGGCAATTTGATAAGCTGCACTTAAAGCAGGATAAGCGTACCAACTATTTGGGTCGTCTGGATTGTCTTGTTTTGCAAGGAAATAAAAACCTTGATTTCTAAGGTTGCTTGCCTCTGCCTCTGCTTCTGTTTTAAGCTTATTATTCACCGCAGCATTATACCCCGCTGCAGCTGCTGTAGCACTATCCTCAAAACTCCCTCCGCTCATAGCTCCGACTAGTCCGCTTGCAAGCGTGGCTACTGCTCGGATGGTTTCTTTTTCTTGCTGGGTTAATTCATTTGATGATTTATCTCCATAGAGTTCTTTTTGGACCAATATGGCTATAGCTTCTCCGCTTGCTGCTCCGAGTGCTCCTGATGCTGCATCATTACCGCTGATATAAGCACTCGCAGCTCCTAGTGCTGCGTGAGCAAAGAGTCTAGCTGTTTCGTTTGTGTTTTTCGGATCATCGAAGTAATTACCTATCTCGTTTGCTATATATGGTTGGGTAAGGTTTGCTACTGCACCGGATGAATTACCCATAGCAAGAGCACTTAATGCTCCAGTAATTGCTTGAGTGGCTCTATCTAGATCACTTCCTATACCATACATGGTTTGGGTTTGATGCCACTGCGCTTCTGCTTGGCTCACACTACCAAAATAATTGCCTTGATTTATAGAATCTTGTATAAATGTAACTTTCTTTTCATCACTTAATGAATCATACGCAACTCTAAAATACGGATCTGTTGCATATTTTTGATCAAATTCAAATTTCAGGAGTATACCTACATCGGGATTTTTTACATAGTCATTCCATGCAGCTTCGCTTACACTATCTTTATAATTTGCTTCAGCATTTGCTATAGCCTTATCCCTTGCTACATAGCTGTCTCTGCTAAGAGCTGTAGAGATTACATTATTGCTCAATACTCCTATGTCTCCTATAGTACTTGCTAGTGCCATAGAGTCTTGAACATCTTGGAGATTAAAGATAGTGTTTATATGGCTATCGCTTTTTACTGTTGCCAAACCTTGGAGTTGTTCGTCAGTTGCTGTTTTGCCATTTATGGTTACGTTTGACGAGGAGAGGGCTGCATATGTGGTGCTTGAAACCTTTTCACTGTTATTTAGAGCTTGAGGGGCTTGAGATGCAATAGTACGTTTGACCAAATTGCTATAGCTTCCGCCTGTGCTGAAACCAATACCACTGCTAGAGACTTTATACTCGGCATAATTTTCCAGATTATTAAATGTAAGCGAACCTGTATTCAGACTGTTTAGCTCTTTTGGTGCTGCACTCACTATCGTTCCTCCGTTTAAGTCTGTATTGCTTTTTACAGTGATATCAAATCCACCGTTACCCGCTATGATACCGCTTTGTTCATTAACACTGACATAGTTACTGAGTATCTTTTGTTGATTTGCGCTTACACTGCCGCTAAGCGCACCTGCTCCTACAATAGGTACTTCGATCCCTGCGCTTGCACTTGTTTGTTTACTGTCATATGTTGCACTGTCTTGAAGGGATCTTATATTTAGATCTCTTCCTATGTTGGCATATACGCTATTTCCGGAAGCTATGGCACCGATTATGTCGGTATCTCTGCCTGATAATATATTTAAATTATCTGTAGCATTTACTGTGCTTTCCACATAAGTGACATTTTCTCCAACGCTTTGGCCTTCAGCCATATTTGCATTGACAAATACAGATACTCCGACATTACCGCTAGCTGATATGCCTACATTTGCTCCTACGGCAAATCCACTTGATTCATTATTGCTATTTTCTGCTGATGTACTGGCTGCTGATAATAAGTACATATCTTTTGCTGCTATTAAATCCACATATTTTCCTGAAACATTTGAGCCATATATGAGCAGATTGCCGCTATTGGCATAGCCGTCACTATCAACGATATCGTCGCCTATAGCTATGAATGTTGCACGATTGCCTGCAGTAACAGTAGAGCTTGCGGTCTCTGTACTGTTAC
Source organism: Sulfurovaceae bacterium (assembly GCA_028715055.1). Classification (GTDB taxonomy): domain Bacteria; phylum Campylobacterota; class Campylobacteria; order Campylobacterales; family Sulfurovaceae; genus BN30871. The sequence goes on along the minus strand of JAQTLE010000001.1, from coordinate 298,603 downwards.
TTGTAAATATTGATTTGCTTTTACTTGAGCCGACGGAAACCGAAACTCCTATAATGGAACCTTGTGCAGCTTTAGAGGCATCTGAGACATCGGTTATATCTTGATATATAGATTGTCCTGCTTGAGTAGCGATAAGTGCTGCTTTGGTAGCATATGCAGCTGTTAGACGATCATTGCCTCTATCATTTGCACTACTAGCTTGTGATAGAGTTGAGTCAATAGCATTGGCGGCATTGCCTATAGTGCCGCCCAAACTTACAGTTAATCCTGAGGATTTGAACTTTTGTTCTACGGAACTATCGTATTCATTTTCTCCTTTTATAACAGTTATATTTTTTGCCACTCCAAATATGTCATTGCCGGCAATGACATCAGAAGCTGTTATGATCAGATCATTCCCTGCTGTTATCATAGTATCCCCATAAAGACTTCCAACCATAGAACCATTAAGCATAGTATATGAATTGTCACTATCTATAGAATTCATAGAACTACCAAGTGTTACAGACAATCCGCCGTTGCTAAACAGCCCTGATTTTTTTACTTGATTAAAATATGTCTGATACACAGTATCTGTCGGTGATAGTATATTTATATCATTTTTAGCGCTTAATGCCGTGCCGTTGTCTGATATGACCGCACCTCCTTGTATCTTTAGATCATTGCCGCTGGCAATTAGTACTCGGTCTCCTCCTATATATGAGCCTTGTGATGTGGTAGTATCTTTGGTCTCAAGTGTAGTGGTTTTTGTGGTGCCCAGCAAAGAACTTGTTTTGATATAAGTAGCTTCATCGTAATTGGTGGTATCAGTTCCTGATAATATGTTGATATTATTAATCGCCATTAACGCAGTGGTACCGTAAAAGCTGTCTATAGTGCCTGCGATGACATTTATATCATTGCCGGCTATTATGGTATTATCTCCATTCGTTTGTATAGTATTTCCGACTTCGTGAGAGTATCCCTCTATACGGTGGTTTTTGCTGTTCCATATGACATTGTCTTGCTGCGAAGTTTGAATAGTGCCAAGGTTTATATCATTGCCTGCTTGAAATTGTGTGAATATTCCATTGTTTATTATGTCAGCGCTGTTTAGATTAATATCATTGCCGGCATTTACCAGCAGCAAACCATCACTATTGTTTACTGCTATATTGGCATTATTCTGCATGCCTGTACGACTAAAGCTGCTTTTTCCGTCTGTGTTTGATGTAGAGTATGTCTGGGAAGCTATATTGATATTGTTTGCAGCGTCAAGTATCATGACGCTGTTAGCTTCTACATTTCCGCGGTTTATGTTTATATCATTGGCTCTTAGTGCAATGCCGTCTGCTTTTATATTACCCGTATCATTGTTAATCAATCCTGCACTGTTTAGGCTTATGGCATTGTATGCTATGATAGTGCCATTATTAAATAGATCATTGCTGCCGGTTGTTATTATACTTGAGGCACTAATTATAGCTCCATTTATTTGGTCTTGCGGATCCTCCAGATTTTGATTGGATCCGAGGGTATAAAGCTCGCTATAAATGTCTGCCAGGTCATATGAAGCCTTGCCATGCCATTTTCTTTTATGACTGTTGCCAAATAGTCCACTAGACTCTACGGTTGTTCTCTCAATGGTGCTGCCGTCAAATGATATGATATCCTGACCTTTGGTCTCTTCATTTATAGGATTTTGCGAAGTAAGTATAGTTCCGCCTGCTATTACATGGCTGTCTTTATTGTATAACAATCCGTCTATATACATATCCCCACCGCTGATTATCTCAGCCGGATCAGAGGAAACCAGCTCGGTGTGTGATGTAGTAGTGTATTGTTTGATCACAGTATAATCTTCGAATGTATAAGGAGTCAAAAGTTTCATAAGCCTTTGATACTCTTTGTCTACAATATATCCCAAAGGTGAACTGTTGATATAAAAAGGGTTGGTAGTGCTGTTTTTACTATAACTTGCCTTGATATCTTCTATTTGTTTTAAAATAGCAAGTGCTTCTGTACCGCAATAGTTATCATCCTGTTTGCCAAATATTCCGCTGCACTCACCTAGCGAGAACCATTCTCCTGATTTGCCAACTTCGTAACGAGCGTCTGGTAAAATATACGCCTCATATATAATAGAGTCTATTACTTGTTGGATTTCCAAATGATTATTAATGTTGTTTATTTTATCACTTGCCAAACTCATATTCCCTTTTGATTCTATAGTGGCAGATATATTATTGATCTCCGAGGCTTTGCCGGCAACAAGATTGTTTTCATCCAAATAGCCGCCTATATACATATCTCCACCACTATACAAAGAAGAATGCTCTATATTGTTCAGCGTTTGTACTCCGATCTGCAGATTTTCTCTTGCAGCTACAATGGCTGAAGCGTTTATGCCGCCTATTGTTTCATCTGTATTGTTTAACGTAACTGCTTGCAATGCCAGGAAGTCGCCGTATATTCTTCCCGTTCCTATGTTGTTTATTGTGTCTGCTTTTACTGTCGTTTGACTTCCATCTATAAGTCCACGATTGGTTAGCATACCGTTTGTGTCTATTGAGATGGTGCCTGCATTTATAGTTCCGGCATTATTGATCCCTACTCCACTTTCAGTCCCTATGAATGTGATCTTGTTCGCATACATTCCGCCAAGGACCGAGCTGTCAATAGCAAAGAGCGGTGCTGGAGTGTTCGGTGTATTGGCTTCTATATTTGTACTATCGGCAGAAATGGTGTTTGTTCCTGTAACCACTTTCAGGTCATTTGCCCAGATGCCGGCATTTATCACTGCAGCACGAGCAAGTATGCTAGTATAGTCAGAACCAAGTGCATTTAATCCTGAACCTTGTATGCTAACCGTTCCATTGTTGATACTAAATCCATCTAAATTTCCGTTATTAAGAAGCGGGGTGCCTGTGGTTAATGTCGTACCTCCGGCATTGATAATAGTTGCTCCGTCTATGCTTATGCCGTTTGGATTTGCTATGATAAAGTCTGCTTTGCTTCCTGCGATTTCTATATTACCTGTTAGGTTACTTGGATTGGATGAGTTTACCTGGTTTACTATTACACTGGCACTCCCTGTGGCAAGCCATGGATTGGCTTGTACCCAACCGGCCGTGGCAGTGTTTGTGTTTGTTCTGGAATTGTTTATGATCGTTCCATTATTCTTGGTATCAAACTGGGTATATTGGTTCATAGATACACCGCCGGCTGTTGGTGTTTGGATATTTACCTGCGTTGCTCCGCTGTTTGTGAGCAAAATTGTCGGTTGTTGATTATGTGGGGCGGATGCATCTGCAATGATATCTGCTTGGAGTGAACTGACAAACAATAACGATGCCATACTCACACTCAGAGTTTGTTTTATGGTAGTAAAGATATCTGTAATTTGTATATCCTGACTGAGAGCGGATCGGTTATCTGTTGCACAAGAAAGGGACGAGGCATTTTCGCTTACAACTACAGTTGTGTTTGCAAAGCCTTTCATCTTTTTATGGATTGTTTTAAATACGTGGTTCATAATACTCCTTATAGTGTATAATTTAGGCTAAAGCCAAATGTTATATCTTTGGTCTCAAAATTATCCGGTTTGTATATGGGGGTTCCTGCGAATATATCGTAAGACAAATTGCCGCCAAATGCAAACTGACCTCTTAGTCCGATAGCAGCTCCGGCCAGCGTTTTACCGACTAACAATTTTGCACTCTGACCATCTACATATCCACCGTCAATCGCGCCGTATATTTGATGATTGGCCAGATATGAATAGGCAAGAGCATTTCTCCATATAGCCCCCCTGTCTGCCATCAGAGTATAATCCCCATCAAATCCTCTTACTGTATATCTTCCTCCTATTGAAAGCCTGTCTTGAGGGACGAGAGGAGTATTGTTATATTGTACATGGATGGAACCTTCATATATAAATGGCGAAGAGTAGACTGGTGTAAACACAGACGCATCTGCTGTTATGATCTCCATTCTGCTAGTACCTTCATTGAATGCTTCTTCAGGAGCCGGAAGTGAACCCATTGCGCCTGTACCTTTTCTAAAGGACGATCCAAAATTCCACAAAGCATTACCTGTTTGTTCTTGATGTGTCAGTCCTATTTCATATCCTGCAGTTTTTCTGCGTTGGACAGTTATCTCCGCATCTTCTATAAAGCTGTCAGAAAACCTCTCCCAGCCCTTTAAATATATAGAACTTTTCCCAGTAGAGTTTCTTTGAAAAAGATACGATAAAGAGATGTCCTTATTGTTACTATGACCACTGTAATCGTATACCTGGTTTGCCCCTGCAACTGCCTGATGATAGTTATATCTATTTTCATTAAAGCTAAGCAGCCAATATCCATATGGAATAGAATAATGCAAACTAAAGTTTTTTGAATTGCCTCTCATGGAATCAATAGAGCCGCTTGGAGTCAATACGGTTGCTTTGCCATATCCTGCTACATCACTGCCACAACTAAAGTAAAATATATCATTTAGTCTAAATGGATTGTCTGCTGCTATTGTAACTCCACCTTGATATTTACCCGTGCTGGATGTACCTGCATCATCTATAGATAAATTAAGACGAAAAGGTACTTCTCTTTGAATCCATTTGATGACAACATCTGAAGACCCTTGCTCCTTGGAAGGAACTATCTGCATATCAGCCTCGACCGTTGGCACTCGTTTGAAGTTTTCCAAACCCTGCTCTATATCTCTTATGTTTAATACATCACCTTTCTTTACAGGCATAGCATTGAAACTATTTGCTCTCTCTATATTTGTATCAACTTGTGGATTTTGTTCAAATCTGATATCATTTACTTTTCCTGGCATTACAGTAAGTTTAAGTTTGCCGCTCTTTATGTCCTGGGGATTGGCAACAACTCTAGTAGTTACAAATCCATTGCGTATGATCTCATTACCAATAGCACTAAGAATGGCGTTGATACTATTTGCACCGATACATTGTCCTGATCGAAATCCGATACTTTTCAGTGCGGATGATAGACTTGATTTAAACATACTGGCATCTTCGCCTACAAGTTCTACATTTTTTATGTTAAAACAAGGGGTTTCGTTGTCAATAATAGTAAGTTTTTTGGGGGTAGTAATGTTTGTTTCTTGGAGATTTACCGTTGGAGCTGCCGGTTGAGTATTTTGGATGGCTTTTTCTCTTTCTTTGGCTATCTGTAATTGAATAGCTTCGATCTCTTGGGAAGATAGTGCAAACGCTTCAATGGATCCAAATAGCAATAATACTAACAACAAACCAACTCTCAACAAACATCCCTTGAATAACCAAAATAAACATTATTTTATCTCAATTATCTAATAAATAGATATAAGGTATGATTAATTTTTGTGCTTTTTTGAAAAAAATCTACAATTTAATATCTCAATACCTCAAATAATAATAAAATCATCTTTTTAATAATATTTTGGATGGCAAAAATCATTGTTTGTTTTTAGATTCTATAAATTTGACCATTATTTACCTTTATCTTTCCGTCCAATTCATACTCAAATACCTTCTCTCCATATTTTACTACAGCATCATCAAATGTTGGATTTGTTTTGCAATACTTTAAAAACTCGTCTCCTGGATCAATACATAAATTATTTACACCTATACTAGCTATAAATTCATCAATATCATAGATTGCTTTTGCAAGTCCATGTTTTAACAATCCATTTGTACCCTCGCTCTCTCCAATTCGATGAGGCAATACATATATATCCTTTTTCATTTTAATAGCATATTCCACGCTTCTCATAGTTCCAGAGTCTATATCTGCATAAGTAACTATCAATATATTTCCCAACGCTACAACCAGCTCATTTCTTATGGGAAAATTATATTTATTAAATTGTGTTCCAAGTTGAAATTGACTAAGTACTAGACCATAATTTTCTATATCTTGTATCAAATGTCTATTTATAGAGGGATACCTTTTGTCTAGCCCTGTACCTGCGACCATAATAGTATTATATAATCCGGCAGCTTTGTGAGATATGGTATCGATTCCAACAGCTCCGCCACTAACTATGCAGATGCCGGCACAAGAAAGTTTGTAGGCAATTTCATGTGTCATCATCTGTGCATATTGATTTGGATTGCGACTACCGACTATTGATATTTTTGGCTTTTTTAGTAATTCAACATTACCCTTGTAAAATATCTCTTTCGGATATTTTTTCATTACATTAAACTCAACGATATTTTCCGAAATGCGACCAATCATTATTAGATATCCATATTATTAAGTTTTAGTATTTTATTCAATATTCCATCACACCAGCTGTCTATTTCTATATCATCAACATCACCTCTTTTATGGTTATGGTGAATTAAGGTCAATGAATATGTTTCCAAAACATCTTCTTCAAGTTTTTTATACGTTGAATCATTATCAATAAATGTTTGTATAATATCATGAGCAAAACTTACATCATAAACCGTATCTTCACCTACGTTTGAAACAAAAAACCATGTAGCTAGTTGCCATGATCTATCTTGTTCTATTTCAATTATATAAACAAATCTATCATCATAAGCAAAAATAGAAAATAAAAATTGACGAGCTTGCCTAGTATTTTTAATAATATATTTAGATCTAACTTGTTTGTTTGAAGATTTTTCAATATCATAAAATTTAATTTCATCCAACTCAATTACGCCGGGGTAAGTCATGAGCGTATCATAAAATTGAATAAAATCATTCAGTGCAAATATCGTTTCGTTTTGATCATATTCTGTTTCATAATATGTTGCATTTGAGAGCCTTGGATCCCCATTGTTTCTTACCGGTTCAAAACTATTGCTTCCTGTTTCATCAACAAATTCATGCTCAACACTTCCATTGGATGGCATATATATATTTGAACCGTTTATAATTAAATCTTTGGTATTTAAATCTTTTTCTTTCTTTTCAAGAATAGCTTCATATGCATTATGTATTGATGGCGAGCCTTTCCTTGCAATATTATCTTTGTGCAAAAAGTCTCTTTTCTTGAATCTATTTGGTCTTGGCATCATAAGTGATATTAGTTCAGCATTTTTTTCTGATTCTTTTGAGGAATATCGTTTATAGTTTATTTTACTAAAACCTAAAGGTGAATCATCGTTCTGAATATCCAAAACATAATAAACTGGTTTTTCATCTATTTTGAAGTCAAGTACTTTATATGAACAACTTAACCCTATTTTACCATCAATTGGGAATGTGCTTAAAATTTGGGTATTCGGATATTTGGCATTAGAGCGCTGGTGATTATGACGTTTCATTCTGGAAAATGCCTGTGGATTAATAAGGAACCTGCACAAAAAAGGTAAATCTTTGATACCGGCTTTTTTCTTTATATGTATATTTACACAATCATCTTGAATATAACAAGAATCCTTGTAGTGAAGTTCATTAAGGTTACCGTCCATGATTGCATTTTTCATGGATGATGATAAAAAATAATATCGTAATGCTATAGTATAACTTGGCACAATCAATATATAACCCTTCATGTCAATTTTATACGACAGTTGCTTGAGAAAATACTTATTGTTATATTCATTAACACTATCATTTACAGTACAAATATTGTTAAAAAAATTGCTGTTTCTATGCAATGAAATATGAGATGAAATGTCTATTTCTATAAAATCTTTCTTTATAGCATAACTACTGATAACTCTTTTGCCATTTTGATAACAGTACCCAACCTTATATTTAGATCTTAGCTGTTCTGGTGGTATTAGAATATTTTCATTCCATTTTGTTTTGACATTAATCATGACGGCCATAAAATAGTATGGAGCTTTTTGTATATCTATATCCAATATGATACCAAGTTCAAAAGTGTCATACGATTTTGATTCAAATAATTCATCTATAGTTTGAGACATATCTATTTCCAGTTAAGTTTATTATTGTAGAGTTAAGTTTGTTCTTGTATATGACAAGTATTGCTATGGTATTATCGGCTCCTGCACCTTCATGAGCAATAGCATCAACTCCCATAGCTCCTCCGCTGACTATGCAAACTCCTCTTTTTGATAATTCTTGTGCTAGAGTGTATGTATATTGCTTGGTATAAGGAATTGGTTTACGACTTCCGACTATGGATACTTTTGGACGTTTCAAAAGAGAAATATTGCCTTTATAATAAAGATTTTTAGGATAACTTGCCATAGATTCAAGCTGAGCAATTTTTTCTAATATTATTCGGGACACAAAATTTCCTTTTTTGGAAATTATGCCATGTGCACAAAAAATAGATTAAAAAAATGTCAAAATGAAATTTTTTAAAAACAGGTTGTTAAAAAAGTATTTTTGTTTAGTTTACTGTAGATTTCTCAAAGAGAGTGCGAGCACAAGGAGTGTTTGAGCGAAAAAATTTTATTTATGAATTTTTGTTTAGTTGTGCTTGAGAATTTAAAAAGAGCGACTAGTCGCGAGAGCTGTCTGCTGAAGACCTAATTTGGAGCTTTGCTCCAAATTTGAGAACTAATTTAATTGGTTTCTTGGTCAACGATTTTGTTTGCTTTGATCCAAGGCATCATCTCTCTAAGTCTTCTGCCAGTTACCTCAACCGGATGAGCTCTTAGGTTGGTTCTCTCGGCATTCATTCTAGGATAGCCTGCTTGTCCTTCAAGTATGAAATCTTTAGCAAATTTACCATTTTGAATCTCTTTTAGAACTTCTCTCATAGCTCTTTTTGATTCTTCATTGATAACTCTTGGACCACTTACCATGTCGCCATATTCAGCAGTATTGGAGATTGAGTATCTCATATCTGCGATTCCGCCTTCGAAGATCAAATCAACGATAAGTTTCATCTCGTGCAAACACTCAAAGTATGCCATTTCAGGTGGGTAACCAGCTTCTGTAAGAGTCTCAAAACCAGCTTGGATAAGTGCACTCACACCTCCGCAAAGAACAGCTTGCTCTCCAAAAAGGTCAGTTTCTGTCTCATCTTTGAATGTTGTTTCGATGATACCTGTTCTTCCGCCGCCTATTGCACTTGCATATGAAAGAGCTAATGCTTTTGTAGTGCCGCTAGGATCAGCGTGAATAGCGATAAGATCAGGAATTCCTCCACCTTTTACAAATTCGCTTCTAACAGTATGGCCTGGAGCTTTTGGAGCTATCATTGTTACATTGATATCCGCTCTTGGAGCTATTCTTCCATAATGAATGTTAAATCCATGTCCAAACGCTATAGTAGCACCTGTTTTGAGATTTGGTTCAATTTCGTTTTTGTAAACTTCAGATTGAGATTCATCAGGAAGCAATATCATAACTACATCAGCTTTAGCGGTTGCTTCGCCGACGCTATATACTTCAAAACCTTTTGCAGCGGCTTTGCCCCAAGATGCGCCACCCTCTTTGAGTCCGATTATGACTTTTACACCACTATCTCTGAGGTTTTCTGCATGTGCATGGCCTTGGCTACCAAAACCGATCATAGCTACTGTTTTAGATTTGATAATATTTAAATCACAATCTTTATCATAATATACATTGAGCTGTGCCATCACGCTCTCCTTTTGTTCTGAAAAATTTGGGCGATTATAACCAAATGTTACTTTAATTTTTCATATTTTCAAGACAATGCAATCTCATGTCCATACTGATTATCACCATCTTGTGGTTTTTGAGCAAAAAATACAATTAATACAATAGCGCCAGCTATAGGAATTAAACCTATTAATTGCCACCAACCACTCTTGCCGGTATCATGAAGCCGACGTGCTCCTACTGCCAAAGATGGCAATAATACTATAAGATTAAATATAATATATAATATTTCGCTAAAACTCATGCTTTCACAAGAATTCGAAATAGAAAATAAAATATCTCCTAATATTATAAAAAGTGCAAACCACCAATATTCAGATCTAGAAGCTCTGCCGTCAAAATCACTATATTTCTTAAAGCAAGTAGATATCGATTCAAAAAAAGTCATTGCAAATCCTTTAAATTATATTACTCTACAATTATACATCTAATTTTTTGATTTGCGTATATCAAAAAGTAATAGTTCATAATTTCCACTTCATTTTGGCTATAATTATAATTGTAAAATATATTTAATCTTTATGGAAAAAAAATGGAAAAATTAAAAACATACGCCCTTATGATCGGGCTTACATTGATATTTATTTGGTTTGGAAGCTTGATCGGCGGCAAATCAGGAATGTTGATAGCATTTGTTATTGCAATCGGAATGAATTTTTATGCGTACTATTATAGCGATCAGCAAGTCCTTAAGCACTATAATGCAATTCCTATCAGCAAAGGCTCAGCCAGTGGGCTTTATGAAATAGTAGAAAAATTAACAAAAAGATCTAATCTACCTATGCCGGCACTTTATATAATTCCCGATGAAGTGCCAAACGCCTTTGCTACAGGACGAAATTATGATCATGCTGCCGTTGCGGTCACTGAAGGATTATTAAGACTTCTAACACCCGAAGAAGTAGAAGCTGTTATTGCGCATGAACTTAGTCACGTTAAACATTATGATATGTTAATAGGCACTATTGCTGCTACTATAGCAGGGGCTATTGCGATGCTTGGCAATTTTGGAATGTTATTCGGAGGACATGACCAAGAAGATAGACCAAATCCGATTGTAATGATAGCTTTAATGATAATAATGCCTATTGCTGCTAGTTTGATACAAATGACTATAAGCAGAAGCCGTGAATTTATGGCTGACGAAGGAGCGGCTAGATTAACCGGGCATCCGGAATGGCTTCAAAGCGCATTAAGAAAACTTGATCATTATGCCCATATAAGAGTTTTGAATGATGCACAGCCGCAAAATGCACATATGTTTATAATTAATCCGTTTTTGGGGGTTGGGGATTCTATGAGGCAGCTTTTTAGCACTCACCCAACGACCGAACAAAGAATTGAAAAACTAGAAGCACTAAAATAAAATATGATACAATCTATCATGAATAAAAAACCAGACTATCATTTTAAAACATTATACATTTCTCAAAGAGGTATATAATGTCTCCTTTTGCATTACAATTAACACTTGGCTGTCTGCCATCGGATATAGAGCCGGAAAACTTAAATGCTTTTGAAAAGCTCCTGCGTGTTGGAGCGATATCGCAAGAATCTTCAGGACTCTTTCGTCTTACAAGTCTATATAGAATGGGTACGCTATATATGGGGAAAGACGGAAAAGGATATGTAGAAGCTACACAAAAAACAGAAGCTGACCTGCTCATAGAACCAGAACATCTTGAAAATTCAAAACATGGGGATGTAGTAGTAGCCAAACGTATCATAGCTAGACGAGGCAGAGCCAGCGGTAAAATAGTACTGATAGCTCAAAAAGCACATCTGTACAATCTAGTTTATACTCACAAAGATGAAGCCGGTAATTTCCTTATCCTAAATATACGTACAAATGAACCCACAACAGCTTGGATGGAAGATTTGGATCTAAAAATACTCAAACTTGGAAGTGTTTTAAAAGTTGATGTAGATAACGATAAAGTTATAGAAATTTTGGGTAATCTCGATGATCCAAAAATAGATGAGAAAATATCACTTGCGCTTTTTGAAAGAGAAGATGAATTTCCACAAGCCTGTTTGGATCAAGCAAAAAAAACTCCTCTTGAAGTAAATAAAAAAGATTATCCAAACCGCGTAGATTTGACACCTTTGGATTTTTGCACTATTGACCCGGTTACTGCTAAAGATTTTGATGATGCGATTTACTTTGATACCGATGAATTTATTTTATATGTTGCCATAGCAGATGTAAGCCATTATGTAGAATATTTCTCTCCTATTGATCAAGAAGCAAAAAAGAGAGGATTTACTACATATTTGCCTCATAAGGCTTTTCCAATGCTTCCAAGAGAACTGAGTGAAAATATATGCTCACTCAAACCACGCGTTGATAGACTTGCATTTGTATCGAAGATTGCACTTGACAAAAAAACACTTCAACCGATAAAAGAAGAATTTTTTGAAGCCGTTATACACTCTAAACATAGATTTAATTATGATCAAATCGATGAATTGATCTCGGCGGGCAATATTGAAACAAGTGAAACAGTGACTCGTTTATGGCAAAATCTATCCAAATTATATAGTATTACCATGAAATTGAGAGAAAGAAGGCTAAAAAAAGGTTTTGATTTTCGTACAGAAGAGATGAAACTGACGATAAATAATGACCATCTTCTTGTCAAAACCCAAATAGAAACCGGTACACCTTCTCATTCTCTTATTGAAGAATGTATGTTGCTTGCCAACCAGGCAGCGGCAAAAAGGTTCACAGGAGAAAATGACGGTATTTTCCGTGTACATGAACCGCCACAATTATCAAAAATAGAAGAGTTGCTTGGCAAATTGGCAACTATCGGTCTCTATGTGGATCAATATGAAGATGCACCTTCGTGCATACGAGCTATTCAAAAAGAAGCACTAGTTATGGGAATAGCAAGTGAAGTTGATAATATGATCATCAAATCCCTAAAACAAGCAAGTTACAGCCCTGAAAATATCGGTCACTTTGGACTTGGATTCAGTCACTATAGCCATTTCACATCTCCTATCAGACGATATAGCGATCTTATTCTTCATAGGTTAATAAAAACTCAGCTTGACAACGATGAACAAGAAAGAGAATATCTATTAAGAAATATAGTTCAACTGTGTGCAAGAGTGAGTGAATTGGAGAGAAAAACAACCAAAACAGAATGGGACTTTAGAGATCGAAAATTTGCCAGATGGGTGCTAGAACACAAAAATGAAATATTTGAAGCTCATGTAATAGAAACCGGGGATAACTCCAAAGCTGTCTTAGATACGGTTATAAACGGCATCGTGGTAAATATAAAAGGTGATAACCTATTGCTTTTTGACAAAATAAAAGTAGCAATAACAGAGGTTAATCTAGCTCAAGCTATTATAATGGCTACGGTGGTAGAAAAAATATCAAAAGACACAACGGAGCTTTAGTGTATCAAAAAGATTTTGAACAAATTCTCCAAAAACGACTGCCAAGCGCGCTTTTGGTTTATGGAGAGAATCAATATGTCATAGAACAATATATCTCTCATTACATTACCGAACTTGACGCCAAAGATGATATGCTTAAATTGTATTTCGATGAATACAATTTCGAACAAGCCAAAGGATATCTATCTCAAAGTTCATTATTTGGCGGTACTAATTTAATCATCATAAAACATGATAAAGCATTACCAAAAAAAGAACTGGAAGAATTATTGGAGATAATAAAAAAGAATAGCAACAATTATATGGTATATGCTTTTTTAGGAGTTCAAAAAGACATCAAACAAGCCGCAGCGCTATTTCGCAATGATGATGCTATCGAAGTAAGACTGTTTGAACCATCAATGCGAGAAAGTACTGCCATATTGCAAAAAAAATCAGATGCCTTGCAAATCCAGATCGATTCTTATGCTATAGGACATTTGATAGTAATGCTAAATAACAATCTAATGCTTTGCGTCAATGAACTTGAAAAACTATCTACATTGAATAAACCAATTACGGCAAAAGATATAGATACGTTGGTATATTCTGATGCACCTCTAGGGATAGAAAAATTGTTTATCGACCTTTGCAACAAAAAACCTGTCACAAATACAATAAACACTCTTTTGGAACTCGGAGAAGATGCTGCCTATCTCTTGCGTTCAACGCAAGTATTTATGAATCAAATTTTATTGTTTCAAGCTTATATCAAAATTCACGGAAACGTAAATTCAGCAGAAATCTTGGGATATAAACTTCCAAAACAAATAGAAGAACAAAAAGCAGCGCTTGCAAGCCGTATCAAATCTTCATCATTATTGAAAATTTTAGAACATCTTCTTCGCAGTGAACTCGAGATCAAATCCACATCAGCTCCGCAAAAAGATACACTTCTATACGGTATGTTTATAAAACTACAAAGCTATCTATAAGTATATTTATCATATAATAATTGTTCAAAATTCTTGCTCATGATTTCCAAAACTCATAAAGAGTGTGAAATTATGGGCTACAAAACCAAAGGAAAGAAATGAATTGTTACGAAACACTTTTTGTAGTCAAACCAACATTGACTGAACAAGAAATTGCATCACAAGTTACCAAAATAAAAGATATTTTGGCAAGAGAAGGTGCAGAACTTATTGCTACAGATGATATGGGCATGAGACGCCTTGCATATGCTGTAGAAAAACAAACTAGAGGTTACTATACAGTACTTTACTATAAAGCTGAAGGTAGCAAAATCGCAGAAATCGAAAGAAATCTCAGAATCAATGAAGATATCATCAAATTTCTTACTGTAAAATACAGTACAAAAAAAGAGATGGCTCAATTCGATAAAATGGTTGCTTCTATAGGCAAAGGCAAAAAAGAATCTGCAACTAAAGAAAAAGAAGCGGCGGCTCAAGAAACAGTAGCACAAGAGGCATAATCCAAAAAGGAGGCTCTCAATGTTTAATAAGGTAATTTTGGCTGGAAATCTAGCCCGTGACATCGAAATCAGATATTTGCAAAGCGGTACGGCGGTTGCAACAACAGCAATTGCAGTAAATCGTAAATACAAAGCCCAAAGCGGCGAAATGAAAGATGAAACGATGTTCATCGACATTACATTTTGGGGACGCACAGCTGAGATAGCAAATCAATATCTCCGCAAAGGTTCACAAGTACTAATTGAGGGACGCTTGACATTGGAGCAATGGACGGCCACTGACGGAAGCAAAAGAAGCAAACATACTGTTGCAGTAGAGAGCTTGCAAATGCTTGGAGGCAAAGAGGCTTCACAAGGTACCAATAGCTCTTATAATGGAGCAGCAACGCAACAAAACATTGCACCTGCACAACAACAAGAGCAAACCATACCTGAGATAGACATCAATGATGATGAAATACCGTTTTAGAAGGATTAAAAAATGATGAGAGAAAGAAAATTCAAAAAAAGATTTTGTAAATATTGCGAAAGCAAAGTAGATTACATTGATTATAAAGATGTAGCAGGACTTAAATTTTCACTAAGCGAAAGATACAAAATCATGCCTAGACGTCTTACAGGAAACTGCAAAAGACATCAAGAGTTAGTAACTGTTGCGATTAAAAGAGCTAGACAAACTGCACTTATCCCATACATTGTGGATAGAAAAAATGTAGTTGATGCTCCATTTGAAACTAGCAATAGATAAATTATACTTCAATTCCGCCTTTTGGCGGATATATTCAACAAATCCTAAATCTTCAAATTATGACAAATCCATTATTATTATTTTGATAATAAAGCTTTGTTATCAAGCAAATCTAAAAGCCCTTTTATGACACGATAAATAATCCAAATTCCCACAATAACCCAAACAATCCAAGCAACTGGAGCCAAAACTATAGTAATTAAAAGTATCAAGCTTATAATGCCCCAAAACAGGCCGATCCAAAATGTGCGTATCTGCCATAAAAAATGAGATTCTATCCACGTACCTTTGACATCGTCTTTTTTAATATAATTTATAATTATGCCTATTATCCAAGCGATGCCTCCAGTCAATATGCCTAGTATTTGCAATCCATAAACGATCAAAGCAAGATTTTTATTGGGATCTTGAAAGTTATTTGATATATCATTTTCTTGACTCATGTTTTATCCTTTATGGCTAATTACTGTCAACAACTTTCTTTATCTTATCATAAATAGATAAAATTTCATTCTTTTTGGCATAAAAGCTATTATTATTAGCAATCAAGTGGGCTGAAGAACTCATAATTTCCTCGGCTATCTTGAGTCCGTTTTCTCTCATGGTAGCTCCGGTATCCACTATATCTACTATTGCATCTGCAAGCCCAACAAGCGGCGCAAGCTCGATAGATCCATAAAGCTTGATTACTTGTACGCCTACTGCTTTTTGAGCGAAATAATTTTTGGTAATATTTACCATTTTTGTTGCTATTTTGATATCCGGTTTACTCCAATCAAGCGTATCTTCGTCTTTTATTCCTATAGCTACTTTGCAGCGCCCAAGACGCATATCTAATAGATCTACGATATCAAGCTCTTGCTCGGTAATTACATCTAGCCCAACTACACCCAAATCGGCAGCACCGTGAGCTACATAAGTCGGTACGTCTTGATTTCTAACATTCAAGAATCTAAATCCATGAGCTTCAAGAATGAGCTTTCTGCTGTCAAATGCAAAATCTTCATTAAATATTTTAGAAAAAATATCTAAAGTTTCTTCAGCTATACGCCCTTTAGGAAGTGCTATGGTTAACATGATGGTCCTTTAATGCTTTCTGTATCCCTATAAATATCAATGATTCATCAAACTTGCTATCTGGGAAAAACGACGATAGCCACTTTCCATCTCCTCCGGTAAAATAAAGAGATAAATTAGTTTTATGTCTGTCTATTACAGTTTTAATAGACGCGATTATACCATAGCTTACACTATCTTTGGTTGTAGTAGGTAGATATTCTGGTTTGTATTCACGATTTAGTTCTATGTCTAAAGCCGGAGAAATTGACTTATATGCTTCGAGATATGCCTTAATACCGGGCAAAATAAAACCACCTTGGTATATACCGTTCTTAACTATATCTACAGTTATTGCACTTCCGGCATCTACAAAAATACCATTTTTATGACTTAAGCAGAGTGCTTTTCTATCCACTCCCATAGTCTCGTATTCGCCTTTAATGCTAATTGAACCGGATATATCTTTCCATTCAGTCATATGTTTTAAAGATGATTTAACGGAATGATTAACACATATATATAGTAATGGTACATTATGATATTGAATAAAAGCCTCTCTATGCGAAAGATGTACTATGCTCTTGCCGTCGTATATATGCGCCCTGGTATTACCAATATCTGCTAAAAGCATAAAGAAATCCTTGATCAATCATAATAATGAGTTTATCATATATATGCTGACAAAATATTAGTAATTTAGGCTATAACGATTAATCAAGTTTGAAATCCAAAACCAATGAAAGATCCATTGGTAACGCACTAGCAATATTTTGGGTTATTTTGACAGGGAAAGCCTTGTTTACTGCATCTTTTGCTGCGCCATTTAGTACTGAATGCTCGCCATTGCAAATAACATTGCTTGCACTGCCGTCGGTGTTAACATGAAATGAAATTGCTACCGTTCCTTCCTGCCCTCTTCTTCTTGCTGCTTCCGGATAATATTTGTTTCGTCTAATTTCGCTTTTTATTTCTGATATAAATTCATTTTTTTCAACTTGAGAACTTACATATGTTTTTTGTGCGACCTGTTGTTTTTTAACGTCATGCTGTTCGGCTTGTTTAGATATATCCGGTTGTTTTATTATAGCCTTTGAATTAGTTTGAATCGGTTTTGTTTTTTCTACTTTTTGTACCGGCTTATCTTCTTTTTGCTCTTCGACCTTTTCTTTCACAGGTTCATTGACTGCTTGTTGCTGAATCGATTCTTCTTGCGGGACTACCATAGCTATTTTTATGACTCTTTCGCTAAATGCCTTAGGAGCCTTACTCATCATATACATTAAGCCAAAAAATAAAATGCTGTACAAAAAAGATGAAATCAAAAAAGAGTGCGTATATCTATTCATTTGTCGTAACTATCCCCAATTTTTCATAACCGTTATTTTTTAAGATATCAAGTAAAAAAACAAAATTGTCAAACTTAGCATTTTTATCACAAAATAGATAGATCGGAGTATCTTTGCTATTTGTCAAAATCTTTGCTTCGAACTCTTCTCTTTTTATTTCAATCTTGTCTATATAAATCCTGCCGTCTTTGTCTATAGAAACTTTAATTTCTTTTTTCGGTTTTTCTTCGATTGCAGCACTTGATGACGGAAGATCAACTTTTATAACTCCCATTTGGATAAAAGATGCCGTTGTCAAAACTATGACAAGAAGTACGAGCATAATATCTATAAAAGGAACTACATTTATAGAATCAAACTTTTTGATTTGCATTGTTTTCCTTTTGATATATCTCCCATTTTGTCATAATAACTTCTATCTTTCTTGCTATATGGTTATAAAAAAATATTGCCGGAATCGCTACAGCAAGACCCATTGCAGTGGCCTTCAGGGCCAACGCAAGAGATGTCATGATCGTTTTTACATCCATATTACCGCTTTGGCCCAATGTATAAAATGTAACTATGATACCCAAAACAGTTCCAAGCAAACCGATGTATGGAGCGTTTGCACCAAAACTGGATATGATAGATATATTTTGAGAAACATCAAGCTCTAAAGCTTCTTTGGTAGAATAATTTTTTATATCAAGTTTTTTATAAAAAAGCAGTCTTTCTATCCAAAAGAATACAACTAAAAAGCTCATTATTCCAAGCAAACCTATTATTCCGTAATCGACCAAATTTCTTAATTGTTCCATGTCCATTTTATTTATAACCCCATTTGTAAATATTTATTATTGAAATAATAAGATAAAAATGTTAATTTTGTGTTAAGTTTTAACACTGAATTAACAATTTGCTTTTATACTTTTGAGTTGGATAAGGGGACATGTTCATAAATAACGTTATTGCTCAATTAAAATTTGATATTTATGAGAGCATCATAATATAAAAAATGCAACGAAAAAATATAAAATTATTATCGTTTAGTCCCTTTTTATCGCTATACATAAAACAAGGGGGACTAAATGAAAACAATCAAGCTTAGCATTATTGCTTCAGCTTTAATCACAACGATAACTGCTATTCATGCACAAGAAGACATGGGGGTCATTCATGTCGATTCATCAACGATCGATGATAAATTTGAATCCAAAAGAAATGAAGTTTCTTCAACCACAACGATCAAAGGCGAAACAATAGATGCAAAAAAAGCAGAGAACATCCAAAGAACTTTGCAATCGGTTACAGGAATTACTACTGAATTAACAGACGGCGATTCTCTAAAAATTCATATCAGGGGAATAGAAAATCAGGTTTATATGGGTGAAAAACCAGGTGTTGCTGTCGTGATAGACGGTGTTCCTGTATTTGAGAGAACCGGAAGCGTTAATATAGACTTAGATAATATTGAAAGCATAAAGGTCATAAAAGGCGGAGCAAGTTATCTTTTTGGGGATGATGCATTATCCGGTGCAGTTGTCATTACTACCAAAAAAGGCGCCAAAAATGCAGGTGCCAAAGCAGAAGTAGAAAACGGAACTTACGGATATGAAAAATATCTAGCCAAATACGGTGTATCAAAAGAAAAATACAATGCCTTTATTCAAGCAAGCCAAAGAAAAAAAGACGGATACTA
This sequence comes from Sulfurovaceae bacterium, assembly GCA_028715055.1. Classification (GTDB taxonomy): domain Bacteria; phylum Campylobacterota; class Campylobacteria; order Campylobacterales; family Sulfurovaceae; genus BN30871. The sequence continues at coordinate 279,321 of JAQTLE010000001.1, read as the reverse complement.
TGAAGACGGGGATTATCGTACCGATTATCTCAATGGTAAAGCGCAATATTATATAGACGATACTAGCGATATAACCGCAGGTTTTGAGTATTCTAAGCGCAACAAAAATTCCCACGGAACGGTCCAGGGTGTTAAAGAAGCCTATGACAATCCTAGAAGTATTTACGACCCGTCAAAAGGCTGGACTGACAGAGATTATGCTGCAATGTTTGATGTTAACCTTATGAAACTTTATACAACATATTCCAAAGAATTTGAAAAAGGCAAAAACCTTTTGGTCAGTCTTTATCAATACAACGACCATACTATTTTCTATTCAGGCTATGTAGATTATTTATGGGATCCTAATACCGACACACATACACCAAATACCGATCCGAGAATAAAACCAAATCTCAATGATTATAAACAGGTACAAAGAGGCATAAAAAGTGAGTTTAGAGGAAATATCGGAGACAACAATGCTTATATGATCGGGGTGGATTTAAGAGCGAATAACTATAAAAACAACGTCTCTTATGCAACTGATTGGTCTAAACCAAAAAGACCGAGCGGATGGTATAACTATAGCAAAGGAACAGTTACAACAGACGACAATATGGATGAAAGCGTATGCGGGCTTTATGGTGAATACAAATATAAATTCAATGACAAATGGAGTGCGACATCGAATCTACGCTATGACTATATCAACTATGATTACAGCAACAAGCAACCAATGCTGCAGGTGGAAAAAAGCTTCAATCAAACATCTTATAGAGCGGGTGCGAATTATCAATTAAATGACAATACTGCTTTTTACACGGCTGTATCAACCGGATTTAGGGCTCCTTCTGTGCAGCAGCTTTTTGCAGGCAGCATAAACATGGATGGCAAAACAGAGAATAACCCTGATCTAAAACCGGAGGTTACAAAAAGTTTTGATATAGGAGTGCGAGGCAAAAGTGATGCTTTTGACATGAAACACAGCTATGAACTTGGATTTTTCGTGATGGATAGAGATGATTATATAATGTCTTCTTTGGGACAATATTCAAAAGTTGATTTGAAAGATAAAACTAGTATAGGACGATATGAAAATATCGGCGGTATGCGCAATAGTGGTATAGAGGCATCCTTGCAAAGCCAGATATCAGATCAGCTAAGTTCACATCTGGCCTATACATATATAGATGCCGAATTTACAAAATATGATAACTTTAACCTATCTCTTGGAAACCAGTACGGTAACTATTCAACAGTACATTACAACCTAAAGGGAAATCATGTTCCAAGAGTACCTGAACACCACTTCAATGCATATTTGGATTATAAACCGACTGCAAATTTCACGATATCACCTGAAATCGATGTGACATCAAGCTACTATGCTGATGAATTGAACCGTTTCAAAATACCTGGACATGGGGTTGTAAATCTTAATCTGGATTATAAAACCAAATTGTATGGTTTTAATACAGATTTTTATGCAAGGGTAGACAATTTGTTTGACAAATATTACTACAACACAGCTAGAGTTTCAGGTGATGGAAATGGAGATGGCCTTTACACCGACGAAGATATTTCCATAACAGTGAACGAGGGTCGAACGATCAATATAGGTATGCAAGTTAAATTTTAGAGGATAACATATGAAAACATCAAAAAAGAGAAATAAAAAGAAAATATTTTTATTTTCTCTAGCAATTTTGATACTTTTTTTTGCAGGTGTCCAAACCTACAAAAGATATGTACACAAAGGCTATGCGGCAAAAGAAACAAACAAACAAGAACAGCAATGTCAAAAATGCGAAAAAGTTTCAAATGCCAAAAAAATGGATCCGGAAACTCCGATATATTTTACATTGTCAGATCCTGCAAAAAGAGGCGGGGATAAAGGCGGAATGCGTATGCAAATGGATGGCTACGAAAAATCAAAAATTCCGTCTAAAAAAGTATGGCTTGTTTTTGGGGATAATAATCTTGTATCAAATTTGGATCTGGAAACTTTTGTTTTTGACACTGCGCAAAAACAAAAAAATGTCAAAGCTGATAACAAAATGGGTGTTGCGACATATAGTTTTGAAGTGCCAAAAAGCGGTTATTATAACTTGATAGCCAAAAATGAAACCATAGATGGTAATACTCTTTTTTATAGAGTAGCCAAGCTGGAATATCTTAACGGCAAACATGGAAGCAAAGATATCTATAACGATAATGTAAAAAAAGAGCTGAAAACCGACAAAACAAAAATAGACCTCATAAGATTAAAAGATAAAAATGAAAATAGTTTTCTTTATACTATCAGCATGGGGGAAACTCTAAAATTCAAAGCTATGCTTGATGGGAAACCGTTAAAAAATGCGGATCTCATAATAGATTTGGAGAGCGGGTGGAGCAAACATATCAAGACAGACGAGAATGGGATAGCCAGCTTTACTATTATTAGAGATTATTTTCCTTTTTGGGATAAGTTTGATAAACGTTTCAAACAGGATATGCTTATAACATTGCAATACAATGAAGAAAATAACGGTACCATGGGTGATCAAAAGTATAAATCTATAAACTATATACTGACTTATCCTTTGTCTTATTATCCAAACGGCATCGATTATCTGTCTTATGGTTTTGGCTTAATAATAGGTATTTTTGTATTTACGCTATCTGGAATAATTATCTACATATACAGAAGAAATAGAACTAAGCCGTTTAGAGAGATAAGATATGAAGAATAAAATCAAAAACTTCATAAATAACGGTGATTTGAGAAAAGTAAGATTTTGGATACAACTCATTAGCTTTATACTGTTTGTTTATGGAGGATACTGGGCTATAAATCTTGGCTCTAGCTTTCCTGTATTTGCATGCCCTTACAATGGACATGCCGGTGCTACTTGTTACCTAATTTCATTGCAGCATCAGCTTTCAATGCCAGCAAAAGTCCTTTTTTCTCCTGCATTTATATCTATCCTGATAGGGTTGGTCACATTTATAGCTTGGTTTATGATCTTAAATAAAGCATGGTGCGGGTACATGTGTCCATTTGGCACACTGCAAGATTGGATAACGAGTTTGCGAAGAAAAATGGGCGTTAGATTTAGTACTTACACGCAAAGACAATTTGAAGAACTTTCAAAAATCAAATATCTATTTTTGATCATAGCTTTACTATTCCCTATTTTGATAGGTACAGGGGCACTTTCAAATAACTGGTCAGCACCGTTTTGCCAAATGTGCCCAGCGAGAGTAATAAGTCCTATGTTTTCAGGTGATTTCTCGCAATGGAGAATTGATTTCTCTTCAAAAACAAATATGATACTGACTGCTCTTGGTGTATCTTTTGCATCTTTATTTTTCGTTGGTTCATTTGTCAAAAAAAGATTTTTTTGTTTCTTTTGCCCAATGAGCGCATTGCATTATATATTTGCAAATACATCCATTGTAAAATTCAGAAAAGACGGCAACAGATGCACTAGATGCGGTGATTGTTACGCAGTATGCGATATGCAGATCAAAGACATAGCCGATGATGTCACAAGCAACAATATACTAAGAGATGATTGTATCTTGTGCCTGAAATGCGTAGCTGCGTGTCCGGAAGATGATGCACTGCATTTTGACATCTTGAATATAAAAGCTTTTAGCTCTACAAGACAAGGGTTTGAAAAAAGAATGAACCTGGAGCAATAAAGCTTTCAATGCTTCAATGAAAAATTTCATTTTTATGCAAATATAAAACTTTGCATAAAAAACAAGACCAAAATGTTAATTCAGTGTTAAGGTTTAACACTGAATTAACATTTCTCGTTTATACTTATGCGTTTGATGAGGGGACTTATTCATAAATAATGTTAAGAAAATATAAATTTATATATGAATAAGAAGCATTACACACAAAAATGCAACAAAAGAATATCACAATTCTTCTAGCCAAGTCTCTTTTTTTATCATTATACACAATACAAGGGGAAAATATGAAAACAATTGCGTTGTCAACTATAGCTATATTTGCTATAAGTATGACTAATGCCATGGCTGAAAATATTGATTTAGGGGATATGTCAGTTACGGCCACAAAAACAGAACAAAGCACTTTGAAATCTCCAGCAAGCATAAGTGTTGTCAACAAAGAAAAGATCGAAGAAAAATCAGTTCTAAGAGCTGATGAAGCAATTAAAGAAGTGGCTGGTGTATATGTCAGAGCGGACGGAGACCATACACCAAATAGTTGGAGTAACTCTGTAACGTTGCGCGGAATTCCGATGTACTATCGCACAGCTGTTTTGATTGATGGAATATCACTAAATAATGCATTTTCTTCCGGGGTAAACTGGTCAAATATTCCTGTTGATGATATAGAAAAGATAGAAGTCGTGAAAGGTCCATTTTCCTCGCTATATGGTGGAAATGCGATGAGCGGAGTAATAAATATAATAACAAAAGAACCGATCAAAAGAGAAGTTATCATAAAAACAGGATATGGAAGCAATGATTTTAAGAATTTAGATATCTTGTATAAAGACAAAATAACAGATAAACTCGGAATTTCTTTAAATTTTAATGACAAATCAAGCGATGGATATATCAACGAACTTGTTGTTAAGACACCGACTGCGGGCACAGGAGGAATACCTGTATTCGGAGCTCAAAAAACAATCGATCCTACCGGTAAAACGGTTTATGTAGTTGGCGATAAAGGCAAAAAACCATGGCATGAAAATAATGAAGGCATTAAATTATTTTATGATTTTAATGATTATACAAAGGCTGTATTTGGCTATTCTCATCACAATGATGCAACAGACTTTGATAGCTTCAATACATATTTGACCAATACTTCCGGGGATCCTATTTTTTCCGGAACAGTACAATTAGATCCGACATCAAAAACATCACTTTCTGAAAAAGATTTTTTATTTGGTCCTACCGGAGAAAAAACAGATAGATATACATTAAGCTATGAAACCAAAATTTTAGATGATGTTAATGTTAAATTTAATACCAGCTATTCAAAATATGGATATTGGTATATTTCTCAAGCAACAGGGGCGACCTCAACAGGAGGTCCCGGAACATATACTGACATACCAAATAATACTGCATATGGATCATTGCAATTTAATTTTTCGTTCGGAGATACACATTATATTGTAATCGGTACAGATGCAAACAGAAATGAACTTGCTAAAAAAGTAAATGTTTTGCCAAACTGGACAGATGACGAAGCAAAAACAACGCTCAATAGTGAATCAAATGGCAATAGCACAACAAAAGCAATATATATACAAGACACAATAGATATTACAAATCAATTGGTTGCTTATGTAGGCGGTAGGTATGATACTTGGAAAACTTCAGGAAATTATATCGATTACACAAAAGCAACAACTACTATATATCCAGAAAGAGAAGATTCTCAATTTAGCCCAAAAGTATCTCTTGTATATACGCCCGATGAACATACAACTTTTAGAACGTCTGCCGGACAAGCATTCAGGGCTCCTTCATTAAGTGATCTATATTCGTCTTTTTATGCAGGAAATAAATTATACCAAGGAAGTCCAGATCTAAAACCAGAAACGTTAACATCATGGGAGATCGGGTATGAACATATTTTCGATACTAATACTCATTTCAAAACAACATATTATGAAAATTATCTCAAAGATCTGATGTATACGACAGATATCAGCACAACATTGAATGAAAAAAGAAATGCCGGAAAAGCTGAAATAAAAGGAATAGAGCTAGAGGTTCAGCAAGAGCTTTATGACGGACTCAATGCTTTTGCAAATGTTACGTTCAATCATACAGAAATCACTGAAAATAAAAATAATCCATCTATTGTAGGCAAACGAGTAACATATGTTCCAGAAAGACAATTTAATATCGGAATTAATGGTAAACAAGGTGATTGGAGTGGGTCAATAATGGGAAGTTATGTGGATGACATAACGACAAAAGACGACAATTCCGATATATACAAATCAACGTATGGAGGATATGAATCCTATTTTACCGCAAATGCTAAATTGCAATATCAACTCAAAAAATGGGTAGCTGTTTCTTTGGCGGTTAATAATATTTTTGATAGAGAATATTATCAGTCATCACTGACCCCTGGACGAACGTTTTATGGTGAATTGACTTTTAAATTCTAATATATCAAAGTTCGGAGAATACATTGAAAACGATCATTTTAAAAACCATTTTAGCCATTAGTACATTTTGCATAAGCGTTCCGGCTTTTGCAGACGGTTCTATGTGGATTGAAGAGTTAAAAGCAAAATCATGTTGCAAGACCACAGAAACCAAAGAACCAAAGCATAAAGAGTTCATAATCAAAAATGGCGATCTGGAAAATAGTGAAACTGTCTATGACCTAAAAAATGCAAAATTATATATAAGAGATATGGACAATCAAATTACTGAACAAAATGTTAGTGGGGGGAAAATCTCTTTTATTCCTGCATACAAGGGAAATTATTACCTGTTTTTTGAACAAAAATCTGTACAAAACGAGATACTCCACGTAACACTTTCTTCGCTCAGAGTGTACAACAAAGAAGGAAATATAACCAAATCTTTACTAAAAGAAGTGAGAGGTAAAACGATTGATTCTAAGTATGCAAGAGAACCTTTAACACAATTACCATTTGAAATTATTATGGAAAAACCGATCAGAAAACACCACATCAATTGCTGTTTATATTCAGGCGACATTGCCCCTTTCAAGATTTATTACCAAGGAAAACTTCAAAAAAACATACCTCTGAAAGTTACTATGGAGACAGGATGGGTCAATGTGATCAAACCATATGATGATGGAGTTATATCATTCGAAATACCAAGAAACACATATGCTAAAACAGAAAAAGAGAAAAAATATTCTGAAAAAATGATCGTTGAAGCAGTATATAGGGTAAATGAATCGGGTGTCTACAATGGGCAAGCCTATCATACCATAGAATATACAATGACCATGCCTCTATCATTTGGCCAATCTCCCCTTGAATACGAATCAAAATTTTTGGGATTTGCAACTGCTATAGGTGTCATGTTGGTCTTTTCTTTAGGACTGTATTATAACCGAAGAAAAAAACGAAAAACTCCCAAGGAGATTTGGTTTGATGAAAAATAAGATACTAAATATTTTTACGTGGGGGAAAAGATGTTTGACTTAAAACGAAAAATCAACAATATAAATCTTACGCGATTCCGTTTTTGGTTTCAGATCATAGCATTTGCATTGATAGTCTATGGTGGTTACGTAAGCCTTGATCTAGGGGACAAGCTACCTACATTTGCATGTGTATTTAATGGGGAAGGTACTGGCGGAAAATGTTATGTGGGAGAGCTGCAACACAATTTAAAGCAACCATTTGAAACATTTATTGGGTTTGCCGGGTACACTTTTCTCATCTCACTAATTATGTTTATGGTATGGTTTTGGGTCTTAAATAAAAGCTGGTGTGGTTTTGTGTGTCCACTTGGTACTATGCAAGATTGGCTTACAGCATTAAGAGAAAAGTTAAAAATAAGATTTTCTGAGTACTCATGGGCTTCCAGGGGCAACATCAAAATCATTAAATACATACTTTTGATACTTCTGCTAATAATCCCTGTCATGATAAGCAATTCCATCCTAGGACTCCCAAAACTTCCAAATGGCCTATCCATGCCATTTTGCGATATTTGCCCTGGCAGAATGTTAATTCCAGCTTTTACTGGTAATTTCAATCAATTCTATATTGATTTTTCATCTAAGACTGATTTGGTCATGACGACTTTGGGTATGATAATTGTAGGTCTATTTTTAGTCGGTTCATTTATCAAAAAAAGGTTTTTTTGCTATTTTTGTCCAATGGCTGCATTGCAATATATATTTTCCAAGCCTGCACTTCTCAAGCTCTACAAAGATGGTGCTAAATGTACTAGATGCGGTGATTGCTACAGAGCTTGCGATATGGATATTTTGGAGATCGCAGATGATGTTAAAAGTAAAAATTTAGTTACCGAGGATTGCATACTATGCTTAAAATGTATCGCTGCTTGCCCGGAAGATGGATGTCTGGAAGCAAATTTTATCGGAATTACAATTTTTGAATCCACCAAAGAGGGATTTATACTAAGAATGGCTATGAGTCAACAAAAGGAATTGCATGAGTAACACAAATCACAATATAGAATCACCAAAAGAGAAACAAAATAGACACAAAGCCATGGAAGCTATTAAGCTTTTAAATACTCTCAGAGAAGACTTCAAGGAACCGATTGAAAGCATGGAGTATTTCTATGATCTATTTGAAAGAGTCCATTGCAAACATGAATCTTTGCATGATGATAAAACAAAAATAGGAACTATGTGCATTCAGATACCTTCCGAGATCATTTATGCACTCGATGGTGTGCCGATACGCCTTTGTAATGGGTTTTATACAGATGACGAGATAGGAAGTGACCTCATGCCTCAAAAAGCTTGTCCGCTTATCAAAGCAACTGTTGGACATTTTGCTTCTGGAAATTTCACCGATAAACCTGATATTGTCTTTTCCCCTACTACTTGTGACCAAAAAACAAAAGCAGGAACTACCATAGAAAGTTTTGGATACAAACTTATCGATGTAGATTTTCCAAGGACGAAAGAGAGTGAAGCAAGTCGTGAATACTGGAGAAGAAGCGTCAAACAATTTGCCGTAGAACTGTCCAAATTTCAAGGTAAAAAACTTACAAAAACCAACCTAAGAAATGCAATAAAGAAGATAGGCTACGCTCAATCACTTTATCATAAATTATCAGAATTCAGAAAAAATGATATCATTCCTATTTTGGGGATGGATGTGTTTTTGGTAACAAATGCTTTCTTCTTTGACAAAATCGACAATTGGATAGAAGCTACCGAAAAACTCCTAAGCGAACTTGAGATAAGAGCAAAAGAAAAGATAACCGTAACAGGCAAAGCCAGTCCAAGGATAATTTACACCGGTTCACCGCCGATATTTCCAAACTATAAGATCCCACAGATCATAGAAGAATCTGATGGCATCATAGTAGCAGATGAAACATGCAGTTCCAATAGAATGTTCAATGATATGGTAGCTGTAGATGAGTGGAATATATACGATATGATGGATTCTATATCAGATAAATATCTCAAAGCATGCACCTGCCCTATTTTTACCAAAAATGAGGACCGCATCAGAAGAGTTGTACAACTAGCAAGAGAATACAAAGCTGATGGGGTAATATATCAAGCATTTGCCGGATGTACTGTCTATGAAATGGAACAAAGAAGTGTGCTTGAAGCTATGGAGAAAGAAGGAATTCCGATCCTTTATTTGGAGAGTGATTATAGCCCGTCACAAGGCGGTCAGCTAAGTACGAGAGTAGAAGCATTTATAGAGTCATTGAAAACCAGACGGAGAAATAAAAAATGAAATATTTTGCAGGGATAGATATCGGCTCAACCGCTATTAAAATATCTATTGTAGATGAAAATAAAAATCTATTGGGTTTTAAAATAAGTGCCAGTGGAAGTATGTTTTATAAGTATGCCCAAGAAACACTGGATGCACTTATAAGCGAACTAGGGTTAAACAATAATGATATAGTCTATATAGTAGCCACCGGCTATGGAAGAAAACTATACAAAGAAGCCGATGAAAACATAAGTGAAATAACAGCAAATGCTATAGGAGCTAGAGCTGCGGCAAGTGAGTTTGGAGAGATCAAGACCATTATAAACATCGGCGGTCAAGACAGCAAAGCAATCTCGCTCGACAACGAGGGAAATGTAGTTAATTTCGCCATGAATGATAGATGTGCTGCAGGAACTGGAAAGTTTTTGGATGTTGTTGCACTTAAACTCGAGATGGACGTAAATATGCTCGGAGAATACCATTTCAGATCCAAGGGCACTCCACTATCTGTTAGCAGCACTTGCGCCGTTTTTGCAGAATCAGAGATAATTGGACTTTTGGGCAATGATCATGGCATTGAAGACATTGTTTGCGGGGTACACTACTCCATAGCGAAACGAATAGTAAAACTAGTCAAAAGGGTCGGCATCAAAGAAGGCATCTATTTTGATGGCGGTCCAGCACTCAATGACGGCCTCGTTAATGCTATAGAAAATGAAATAGGACAAAGAATATTTGTACCAAAGCATCCACAAATTACAACTTCATTTGGAGCAGCTATTATGGGTGTTGATTCATACAACTACGAAAATAACTGATGCTCGTATTTTTTGCTATTTTTGTCATGGGTCTACAGCTGGGAGCTACTGCTTGTGCGATTAGCTGTATGCCTATCATGACACCTATTTTGCTTGGTAATGCGTCCAATAAACAAGATGGTATTTATATTTTGATCCAGTATTTCAGTGGAAAAATTTTGGCTTACACCACTATCTCGTCGGTTGCATTTTTTGGTGCGGATGTAGTCAAGAAATATATTCAAGATGATCTGGTCTTTACCAAAATAGGCGGAATTACAATATTCATAGTTGGACTTTATTCTTTGTATCGTGCATTTTTTTCAAATAAAACTTGTTCTGCGAGTTGCACAACTTCGTCAAAATTTGGATTTTTTGGGATTGGTTTTTTTAGCTCTTTTAGTTTTTGTTTGCCTGTTGGCACATTGATAGCTACCAGTGCTTTAAGTGGCTCATTTTTAACATCTCTTCTGTATGGTGTTTCTTTTGGCTTGGGTGTAGTTATTATTCCGTTTTTGTTTTTTTATTTTTTTATTTTTAAGATCACTTCAACGATAGTCACTGAACTTGCGAGATTTAAAAAAGAGATAAAGTTATTTTCCGCATTATTGCTAATATTGCTCGGGGTTTTAATATATTTTGGAGTCATAAGACTATAATACAATCCTAAATATTTAAAGAAATGCTCATTAAAGTTGCCAAACTTTCCAGTCAAGCTCTTCTAAAAATGCTTTGGCTTTCGAGCAGAGGGGTGCTTGGACAATAAGATATTTGTGATTTATTTTTGAATTGTTATTTGCTTCCAATCTTGAGTGTAATTCTGTGAGCTCTTCAGCTTCCTTGCGAAGTATCCTGCTCTTTTTTGTTATAGCAAAAACACTGCAATAGTATCCTTTTAGATTGACGCCAAAATATATATCAACTTTTTTTCTTGACTCAAGTATTGAAGGCGATATCGAAGATAAGGACTTGCAAATAATCTTTTTCTGACTCAAAAATTCAACTACACTTTTCATCAAAAACTCCTCAGTGGATGATAACTTTCTATAGTATGGGCTAAATTTTGTTTTTGGATATGAGTATATATCTGCGTTGTTATCAGCGAACTATGGCCCAAAAGTTCTTGAACTACACGCAAATCAGCACCGCCGATTATGAGTGCAGATGCGAAAGAATGACGAAGCACATGAGGCGAAGCACCGAGATATTTTTTTACCACTTTAAAAGCGCTTATACGGCTAAGCTTTTCACCTTTGTAATTTAACCATAAATATCTGCTCCTAATATCCTGATACTTTAGATATTCATTTAATGCTTCTATAGCTACTTTGGCTAATGGCACTATACGTTCTTTTTCACCTTTCGCAAAACGAATTTTTAGCCATTCTCCGTTTATATCATTTTTTTGGACGTTAAGAGCTTCAGAAATTCGGCATCCGCTTGCATACAAAAACAATATCAAAGCATAATCTCTAAGTCCGGCCAATGTACTTCTATCTATAAGAGTGAGAGATCTTTCAATCTCTTCATAATCTAGATACTTTGGCAGATTTTGCGGCAATTTTGCCATAGGGACTGTTATCTTGGTATGCTCAAAATGATATTCATAACAAAAACGAAAAAATGTATTGATCGCAGAGAGTTTACGGTTGAGGGTGCGTTTATTTGAAAATGCCGCTAAAAATCCAAGCACCTCATCGGTGTTTAATTCTGTAAGTTTTTTGGGAGATATAAGAGTTTCAAGTCCGGATAGATCACTGATATATGAAGATATAGTAGTCTTTCCAAGGACTTTGACGATACTCAAATATTCCTCAAATGCTACCAATAAATCATTCATGATCTACATTTGCAATTATCTAGCCACACCGCTAATTGTATAATGTTTATATAATTTTGCTACACTATACATCGGTGATTTTTCATCTATTGTATCAAGCAGTTCTTTTGCTTTTACAAAATCTTTTTTAGATATAGCCTCATAGGCTTTTTCGATAGTAGCCAAATCTTGATAATAAACTGAATCTTTCGGTTTATTAGTCAAACTGCCAACTGCATATCCACTCAAATCCGCGATCATTTGATTATTGCTTTTTGACAATTCTTGAAGTTGTTTATTATCATTTTTTTGACTAGCTATTTGATAACTGTATAATTCATAAAGCGGTTGATTGTTTTTCTCCAGTTCAGCTAATGCAACTTTATCATTAGGATCTGCAGCCAATTTCATAAGAGCTTCGTTTGCTTTTTCATTTTTATGATCTTTCCATGCCTGAGATGCTGCGACACTAACAAAAAATAACGCAATAGCAGCCAATATAGCCCAGACTTTAACTTTGTGTTTCTTATAGAGAGATTCGAACTTCAAAACACTCTCTAAAAGTTTTTCATCACTGCTAAGCTCATTTTTAACGTATTTTGCATTTTCTTTTATACTCATTTATTCTCTCCAAACTATTTAATATATTATACCTTATAAAAACTGTTATTTATAACTCTACAACCGTTATGCCCAAATTCCCGGGCATCCTATAAAATTTGGCTATTTTAGGATGAGAACTTAGATATTCGCTTACTAATTTTGCCAATATTCCTTTACCGCCGCCATGAATGACTTGTACTTCTCTTAGATTGTGCACCAAAGCATCTGATATAAAACGGTCCAAAGCATCTATGGCCTCATCGCCGAACATGCCTATAAGCTTTATAGATACCGAGGCTCCGCCTTTTTCAACATTGGCTGTTGCTTTTGGTATTTTTGGCTTAGGCGGTGGAGCCGTTTCATGAATTTTTTTAAGCATAGAAAGTGATACTCGCATTTTCATGCCGTCAACTTCTATGATCGCATTATCTCCGCTTATAGAAATAATTTCTCCCTTGTGTGAACGATATTTGATCCTATCTCCGACCTTTAAAGGTTCTTTTGCTTTGGCTTCAACGATATTGGTTTCTTTATGGCTTTTAGCTTTAAAAGCTTCATTGAGGAGTCTTCTACTCTCTTTTGACTCTTTGGCTTTAGCCGCTTCTCTGGCTTTTAATATTGCCTCTTGATATGCCGATTCCATAGTATCTTTTTCTAGTTCAAATCTATTTTGCAGATCCTCTTCTAGTTCTTCAAGTTTTAAATATTTTTTATCCAATTTGTTTTTTTGAAGTTCTATCTCTTTTATCTTTGTACGCATCTGACTTTCAAGAATTGTAGATCTCTCAATAAGATCATTTAATCTCTCTTTGTCCTCTCCATGCACTTCTTTGGCTTTTGCTACAACAGACAAAGGTATGCCATATCTCTCGGCTGTTTCAAAAGCATAACTTTTGCCTATGCTTCCTTGTAAAAAAGTATATGTAGGTAATCTCTTTTTTTCATCATATAATGCTGCTACGAGCTCAACTGATTCATGTGAAGCCATAAGTGAAGCTAGTCTTTTATGGTGAGTCGTAACTACAAAAACTATATCTCTTTTGGCTAAAGTATCAAGCAGCACTCGAAACAAACTAGCAGCTTCATCGCTATCAGTTCCTAGTTCTATCTCATCTACCCCCACAATAGTGTTCTTTTTATCAAATAGCTTTGAAAACTCTACCATACGGCCGGCAAATGTTGATATGTCATTTTTTACGTTTTGAGGATCTTCTATGATAGCTGCAACATCATGGAACTGTCCGATTTTGGTTTTGGATACATTGCACGCAAACGGAAGAAGATATTTGCTCATATATACTGCGCCCAGTATAGATTTAAGAAGCATTGTTTTACCGCCGGCATTTACGCCTGTGATAAGTAAAATATTTTTATCTACATTTATAGAAATAGGTTTGGGATTTTCAAGCGCAGGATGAGAAAACTCACTCAAAATTACTTTGCTGCTTTTTTCGGGCAATACAAATTCGTAATCTTTTGCTTTGGCAAATGCTACCCTAGCTTGATAATGATCAAACCTGTCAAATTCTTTGTTTATAAATGATAGAAATCTTTCCCATGTCGAAAAAACAAACGAAAACTCTTTGCAATAACGAAATATGATAGTCTCTTTTTGACTTAGCAAAGACGCTTCTTTATTCTTTAGGTCGCTAAGAGATTGAGGTAATATATAAAAAAATCCGCTGGCACTTCTTGCCACAACCGTAGCTTTGATAACACTGGAAAATCCTCCTCGTACAAGAATGGTCTCTTCATCATTTATAAAATGGATTTGCGTATCAACCAGATACTCTTGAATATTTTTAGAATGCAAAATATTTTGTAATGACTCTTTTATGGCTTTTTTGTTTCGAATGATCGCTTCATTGATACCAAGCAGTTCATCATCTTTTTGGCTATTTATTTCACCTTCGTCCGTAAAATATCCCATTACTGTTTCAATCTCTTTTGGCACTTCAATCGCACCAATCCATTCTTTTAACAAGATCGGCAATGATAATGCCTGAAGAGATTTAAAATATTGGATGATTTGCACAAAAGCATGCATTTCGCTCAAAGATAATATAGCTTGTTTTTTGAGACGATTTAATTGAACATTCAAAGGAGGCGCCGGCTTTGGGGGTTTGAATTCCAATGAAGATAAAGCTTGGATGTATTTATAATGCAAGGCTGTATCGCCTTGTATCGCAATAGGCTTATGACGAGCCAAAAATTTCTCAAAGCTATTTATATATTCCTCAAGATCTAGTTTTTTAAACAAAGAGGAATTAGACATAGATCAATGACTCTCCCCGCGGATCTGATAGGTAATATCTCCTGCTCCAAAAGCAGTGATCAAGCCGTCACTTATTTCTTTTATTACATGATTGTCTTTATAGACTTTTACTATGTTGTCTTCTTTTGTAATTCTATCAGCCATTATAGGACTATATGATGAAAATGCACCTTTTAGATCTATTGCAACCTCAAGTTCACCTGCACTCCAAATAGGAAGTATCACAAGCTTATCAACACCCTCAAAACATTTTACAAATCCAGGTAGATTATCAATAGTTCTGCTATATTTATGCGGCTGCCAGATAATAGTAAGTTTATCTAAACCTCTTAGGTCTTTGAAAACTTTTAAAGCTTTGATCGTTGCTTTTATCTCTGTAGGATGATGCCCGTAATCATCGATTACGATGCAATTTTTATTATTTTGAATAATATCAAATCTTTTTTTTATGCCTTTATATTTTTTTAGCCTATTTCTAATATCTTCAATATCTTCTCCAAGTTCTTTTGCAGCCATGATAGCCAAAGACGCATCAAGCGCTATATGATCTCCAAATCCAAAAACTTCAAAAACACCAAGATCTTTTAACTCGAACTTTGTATACGGTTTATCATCTACCAAAACAAATTCTATATTTAAAATATCTTTTGACGGATATAGTTTTATTGAATCCATATCCAAACTGTTCAAAAATTCATCCTCTGCATTTATGACACGGATCTTTGCCAGTGACAAGAAATTTTTGTATGCATTGTAAAATCTATTTTCATCATATTCATAATATTCCATATGCTCTGGTTCAACGTTTGTCACAATTGCTAGATATGGATTTGAATTAAGAAAACTCTCATCACTTTCATCAGCTTCAAAAACTACTTTGTTGTTATTGCAATATCTAACATTTGAGCCGAATTCTTTGCTTATCGCGCCAATAAGAGCATTTGAATCAGGGATCAAAGAAGCCAAGATCGCCGATGTTGTACTCTTGCCATGTGCTCCGCCTACTGCATAAACCTCTTTATCGCACAATATGAACTTCAATGCATCTTTTCTCGAGTATATATCAATACCGAGTTTTTTTGCATTTTGATATTCAGGATTGTTTGGCCTAACTGCGGCAGAATAAATAACTCTATCTGCTCCTTTAACAGCATCTTCGTGATGCGGTATAGTTACTTTTGCATTGAAATTTATTGCTAGATCATTTGTAATTTCACTCTGTCTAATATCTGAACCACTTATATGCTCGCCTTCATTAGCTAAAAATTTGGCAAGTGCCGAAAGTCCTATCCCACCAATTCCTATAAAGTGCGTGTTCATTTATTAGTTCCTTCAAGTTTATCTAATATCTCATTCGCTTCTTTTACATATTTTGAAAACATTGCTAGCAAAATGCTGTTTGGTTGAGTAAAGTTTTGTATAAAATATGATACATTCTCGGTCATATCTATGTCATTATCTACCAATTTTTCAATAAACTCATCAAAGCTGTATCCGGCCATTACGGCAACAGCATGAATCAGCATAGTTTCTTTTACCGATTCATCACTTATTGTATGGGTCAATGCCAAAAATAACTCTTTTGCTCTTTTTTTATCATCCTCGCTGAAACTTTGCATAGCATGCTCGTACAAAGCTCTGGCTGTTGCGAGATCCTCGCTGTTGTTAATATCAAATTTAATATTATTTGCCAAATGATCAGATAATTTATCAAATGCCGTAGTAACTAAAAATGTAAATACATCATTTACTTCATCTTCATTATTGCCCATCAATATTTTGGCGTCCAAAAGCTGATATCCTTTAGCAATGCTTGATTCTTCTTTCATCTGGGTCTCAAGGGTTTTTAAAAAATCTAAAAATTCTTTGTTTTGCTTCAACTCTTCTATATTCATATTTTCTTGCATTATTAATCCTTATTAAGTGCTTTTTTAATTCTAAAAAGTGCGTCTTTAGTAGTTTGCGTATCATAAACTAGTGCCAATCTCACGTATCCTTTTCCTGCTCCGTCTCTTCCCAAAAATGATCCCGGCAATACTTTGAGATTAAAATCACTATAAAGCTTCTTGGTAAACTCTAAATCATTATCAACCTCTAACCAAACGTAAAATGTAGCTTCAGGCACATCTACTTCTAAAATCTCTCGAGCTTGTTTTAAATTTATTTTATATTGGCTGCGGAACACATCAACATGACTCTGCTCGCTCCATGCGGCTGCAGCTGCAAATTGCATAGGCAACGGAGATGCGCATCCTACATATGTACGATACTCCAGATAACTTTTTAAAATCTCAGCGTCCCCTGCTATAAATCCACTACGGAGCCCTGGTGCAGATGAACGTTTGGATATAGAATTTAGTGTCAAAATATTTTTAAATTCCTTATTACCCGCGGCAATGCTTGCATTTAGAATAGACGGCAGCGGATCATTTGTATAAAGATCTACATAGCACTCATCATTTAATAGCACAAAATCATATTTCAAAGCCAATTTGATCCATTCTTGCATACTCTGGGAACTCATGACAGAACCGGTCGGATTATTTGGAGAGTTCAAAATGACCAAGTCAGCATCTTTCAAAATAGACTCATCTATTTGAGGTAAAAAATCATTTTTTGCCTCTAATGAAAGATAATGAACTTTGGCTCTTGAAGCAATAGCGGCTCCCTCATAAATTTGATAAAACGGATTTGGAAATACCATGGTCGGATTTGGTTTATCATGAAGCAAAAATTGCGGAAAGTTAAATAATACCTCTCTGGTACCAAAGGTAGGAATGATCTGCTTGTCACTAAGGGCAAGCCCGAATCTCTCTTTTAGATATTTTAGCATACCTACTCTAAGTTCATTCTCACCGGCACTTTTTGGATATTTATTAAGTAAATTTACATTATCGCAAAGAGCTTCTTGGATAAATATCGGTGTTTCAAATTGCGGTTCACCGATAGTAAGACTAAGAGGCGCAAACTCACTGTTTGGCGTTATGCCGTCTAGCAAGTTGTTTAGCTTTTCAAATGGATATGACTCAAATTGCATTAATGTCTCTTTTTGATATAGATTATAGCAAAGTTGGAGTTAAAAAGTAACAATAAACGCTTCATGAGATACCAATTTACGCACATCTCTCAAAGATGATTTAGCATCTTTTCTGCTATCATATGGACCAATCAAAACCTTTGATCCGATTTTTGTCGATAATAAACGATAATCAAAGCCGTTTGATTTTATGCTGTTAAGTAATTTATGTTTAATGCTGCCGCTAAATGTGCCTACTTGTATGAAATATTTGTCATCCAAGGCTTGCTTTGTCGGAGCTGATGAATTTGTTTCATTTTTTGGCTGAACGCTTTGCGCATAAGATGCCCCATCGCCTACCCATTTTATAATATTATTCTCAAGCACAACTCCGGATGAACTGGCTTTTGGAGAATTTATCAATATTACTACCGTATAAGCTTTGCCGTCTTTTGAGTTCACGTATCCTGCTATATTTTTTACCCCTTTGATAGTTCCTGTCTTCATCCATATGCGGCGATGTAGATATGATGGAAATCGTCTTTTTATCGTACCGTCAACTCCGGCAATTGAAAGAGTTTGTAACCAGGTTTGATTATATTTGGAATAAGCATCTCCAAGTAAACTCTCAAATGCCGCAGAGGTCACTCTATCGCTTTTTGATAAACCGCTTCCGTTGTCAGCTTTTAACATTGATGCATAACTAACATTATGTTTATTTAAAATGGCTGTCAATGCTTTGCGGGATTTGCCTAATGTGCTTGTAGGACCATACAATTGCGCGCCAAGCGTTAAAAAGATCTGTCTTGCGAAAAGATTGTTGCTTTCTTTGTTTGTTTCTGAGATTATCTCAATTAGTGGTTTAGAATAATATATTATATTTTCTTTTGCATTGGATGGAACATTTCCCAATTTAAGTCTACCTGAAAATCTGATACCTGCACGATTTAACTGTTCATAGAAACTATAATAACAAGCCAAATATGATTTGGTCAAAATTTGCGTGATCTTCCTCTGCGAGCAACGTGAAGACATCTTGCCGGAGAAAACTATTTTTGGTTTTATAGCTGATGGGATTATCTGTACAAAAGGCCAAGAATATCTTCCGGTACATGAATTATCTACGCTCACAAGTTCATTTTCTATATCATAACTTTGGTCTGCCACATCGCTGGAAACATTATCTCCCTTTACATATAAAGTGGTTGTATTTTGGTTGAACATCATTGCATCGGGCATGGCATTGTACGGGCTATATGGATGATCATCAAAGTGTGCACTGCTATTATTTGACGGCTCAAAATAACTTCTATCTATGATAATATCGCCATTTATTGATCTTATACCTTTAGAATATAATACTCTAGAAATTTGAATTACATCATCTGTACTAAAAGTAGGATCGCCGTATCCCTTAATGACAAGATCTCCATCAAGAACACCATTTTTTATTTCTCCTGCAGTATATATAACTGTTTTCCATTTATAATTGGAACCTAGTTCCAAAAGAGCAGCATAAGTAGTAGCTATCTTTATGGTCGAGGCAGGCATTCTCTCTACCTCTGGATTTAATGAAGCCACTCTTCTGCCTGAAATGCCTGCCTCTTTTATAGATATGCTTATATCTTCGGATGGTATTCCAGATCTTGATATCATATCTTCTATTTCGTTAGGTAGTTGTGCAAAAACAATAGTAACAAACACAAGCCATACTAATATTTGTTTTAAAAACATTATTTATCCTTTTGTAAGCTTCATTAACCGGGATTGGTTTGATAGAAATTTAATTCTCTTTTGGACTATTTTGATTTTATCAATTATTATCTAAGTGAAAGCGGTTATTTATACTTTCATCATATGCGTAACCTTAGTGCCTCTTGTGCCAAAAGGATTTCTGCTATCAATCCCTGCATTTATCTGCACCGTTTTATGAGCAATTATTTATTTTGTTTTTGTGATTATAGCATAGGATATTTTTAGTCTGGCTATATATTGAGAGTTTTAGAGTGTATATATACAAAGATAAATATGATGCGGATTGCTTCAAGTATTTATCTTTGGAAGTTTTGTCAAATCAAAAAGAGACCCTCAAACTATTTTAAAATAGTTTTTTGTATCTCTTATAACTTATTTTAATATTTTATACCTATTTATAAAGTTCCTTGCTCATACATAGAACGCATACGTTCTTTTTCTTTTTCTCTTTTTTCTTTTTCAGCTTGTTTTGCTCGATATTTTTTTACATCAAATCCAGTCCAAATAACAAGTTGTGCAGCAACAAATACTGAACTATATGTCCCCACGGTTACACCTACAAGCATCGGGAAACTAAAACTATGCATGATCTCTCCGCCAAATAGATAAAGGGTTAAAACCACAAAGAAAACGGTTAAAGATGTCAGCAAAGTTCTAGACAAAGTCCTTGAAACAGCTTCATTGATGATCTTTTTGAAGTCTGTTTCTTTGCTCTCTTGGATATATTCCCTTACCCTATCAAATACTATGATCGTATCATGGATGGAATAACCCAAAATCGTTAAGATCGCAGCTATAGTTTCTATATTTACATCTATGCCAAACAATGATATAGCTCCTATAGTTATCACTATATCATGCAATAGCGCGATCACACCTGCAAAAGCAAAACGAAATTCATACCTGAATGTAATTGACAGCAAAATGACTCCAAGAGCAAGCAACAATGCGGTCACTCCCTTAGTTCGCAACTCATCACCAACCTTCGGACCGACCATATCTACCTTACGGATCTCAAAGTTTCCTGTTCCATTAAGTGCTTCTTTGACTATATCTGTCATATCGCGATCAAGCTTTTGTTCCAAAGCAGGAGTTTTTATTACAATCTCGCCATTATTGCCAAAAGGTGTAACTGAAGCTTTTGAAAACAGTGGACTTTGAACTAATTTTTGACGAATCATATCAATTGGCGGGGTTTTGTCATATTTAACTTGCACCACAGTACCACCGGCAAAATCTATACCAAGCACCAAGCCTTTCGTAAATACCAATACAATAGCAGCAACAAATGTAATGATCGAAAGAAAAAAGAAAATTTTGCCTTTTTCTAAAATATTATAAACTTTTGTATGTGATTTAAATATTTCCATATTATCTACTCTCCTCTATGCCAAACCATTGACGATAAGTTTTAGCTTTTTCAAGTTTTGGCATAAGCATCAAGTATATCCCATAAGTCCCCAAAATAGCAGTTAACATAGATGCCATAATACCTATGCTAAGTGTCAAAGCAAATCCTTTTATTGCACCTGTTCCATAAGCATAAAGCACGATACTAACCAAGATTTGAGTTACATTCGAATCCAAAATCGCGCGCATGGCCTTATCATAACCTTCTTTTAATGCTTTACGGATACCCACACCTTGATGCAGTAATTCCCTCACTCTTTCGTTTATTATAATATTGGAGTCAACTGCGATACCTACGGTAAGTACAATCCCGGCCATGCCCGGCAAAGTCAATGTAGCCCCAAACAATGACATAACTGCCAAAATTAAAAAAATATTTACGATAAGCGCAGCATTGGCAATTATCCCGGCAATTCGATAATAAACCATCATAAATACAAATACAGATAAAAATCCGACAGCAAGTGCCATAGAACTGGCTTTGATACTATCAGCTCCAAGGCTAGGTCCTATACTTCTTTTTTCTTCCATTACTACAGGTGCGAGCAATGCCCCCGATCTCAAAGCTATGGCTATATCATGAGCTTCTTGTTGAGTAAAATTACCGGATATCTGCCCTTTTCCGCCGCCGATTCTCTCATTTATCACGGGAGCTGAATATACTTTATTATCTAGTACGATCGCCATTCGCTTGCCAACGCTCTTACCGGAAAAATCTCCAAAGATCTTGGCGCCTTCTCCGTTTAATACGAAATTAATTACAGGTTGATTGCTTTGGCTATAGCCGACACTGGCGTCTGTTAGCATCGAACCGTCCAAGACTGGTATCTCTTTCAATAGATATTTTTCAGGTGTTTTCAGATCATTTAATATCACATCACCGTACCCGGATGCCTCAGCTTGACTCATAACTGATGCTCTAGCCGCCTTATCTTCATCTACTGCCATCATTTGAAGATGTGCTGTTTTGGCTATAAGCTCTCTGATCCTTTGTTCATCTGCTGGAGTTTTCACGCCGGGAATTTCTACAAGTATCTTATCTTCACCTTGTTTTGCAACAGTTGGTTCTGCCAATCCAAATAAATCTAACCGGCTTCTAATCGTTTCAACTGCTTGAGATACGGCATTTAATTTAGTGCGCTCTATCTCTTCCGGTGTCAAAGCTATAGTAAAATTAAGGCCATTCTGGGTTAACTTTGTTCCTTCAAGCTCTTTTTGAACGATTGCTTTAAATTTTGGTACATCATCATTATCAAGCAATTCCAATGTCACTCCCTTTGGAGTAATCATCACATTGTCATAAATAATCTCTTGATCATCGAGCAAATACTTAATAGACGTTGCGATAGATTTTGTGCGAGATTCTATGGCAACATCACTTTTTACACCGAGTACCATATGAAGTCCACCTTGCAAGTCTAGCCCTAGAGTAATCTTCTTGCCCCAATCGCTTTGCAACAAAGACGGCAGAGAAAATACTACACCAAATAAAAAAGCAAGTATAAAAATAACAACTCTAAAATTAAGCTTTTTCATTTAATGTTTCTACTTTTTTAGCAACGAATGCTTTGTCAATTTTGACTATAGTATTCTCATTTAACTTAATTTTGATAAAATTCTCTTCAGTTTTAACGACCTCGGCATACAATCCGCCATTTGTGATGATCTGATCGCCTTTTTCTAAAGAAGCAATCATCTCCTTGTGTTTTTGTTGTTGCTTTTGCTGTGGTCTTATGATCAAAAAATAAAAAATAGCAAATAAAGCAACTAGAGGTAAAAATGATAGCAACGTACTACCTTGTCCAGCACCGTTCATGGGATAATCCTTTTGTATAGTAATAATATTCGCAGATATTTTACCATTGGTGATATAGCAAAGGGCTTAATCATATCATTTTCATTATCGCTGTTTATATATCTATCATACATGGATATAGAGCTAAAATGGCTCAATTCTGTGCTTGGCATAATCGGTTTTTTTCTTCTTGTCGGAAGCTCAAATAGAGCATGGTTTTGGAGTGGATTTTTTATATCTTTGGCATGGTTTTGGTGGATACTGCTTAGCTTTCGTTTCTACAATATGGAATGGGCTATACCAATAGGCACTTTTTTAGTTGCAATTTCATATGGGCTTGAATTTTTATTATTGGCGTGGATTTCAAGCTATGCATCAAAAAAAACAAAGATCCCGTTAGTTCTTTTGCATGCATTGGCAATTTGGTGCATGAGTTTTATCCATCCATTTGAATTTGACTGGTTCAAGCCTGAATTAGTTTTTATAGAAAGCTATATCGGCATAAAAAAATGGCAATTTGCCATTGTACTTTTGTCTATATCTATTGCTCGCATTACGCACAAACTAAGATATCTGTGGCTGATAATTCTGGCATTTTCTAATCAAATCGATAATGCATCCAATCCCATATCTCCTGATATGCAGCTAGTTACCACGCATATAACCATGGATACAAAATGGCAGCAAGATCACCAAAAAGAAGTCTTTAAAATGATTTTTAATACCATAGACAATGCCATAGATCATCACAAAAAGATCATTGTATTTCCTGAATCGATATTTCCGCTATTTCTAAATCTCGAACCGGAACTATTAAAAGCTCTTCAAGAAAAATCACAAAAAATAGACATGGTCATAGGTGGACTTTATTGGGACAAAGATATACCAAGAAACAGCACTTATGTTTTTCAACGGGATCAAGTAAGCGTAATCAACAAAGTTGTTCTGGTGCCATTCGGAGAACAAAATCCATTACCGCAGTGGCTTGGGAAATTTGTAAACAAGATCTTTTACAAAGAAGGGGTGCTCGATTATGTAGCTAGTGATAATGTAGGCGATTATAGACTAGATGGCACAATATATAGAAATGCAATATGCTATGAAGCTACTAGTGAAAAGCTTTACATAGGTGATCCGAAAAATATGATAGTGCTTAGCAATAACGGTTGGTTTTCGCCTTCGATAGAACCTACGCTTCAAAGATTATTGCTGCAATATTATAGCCTCAAATATGGCACTACCATATATCATAGCATCAATATGTCACCTTCATACATCATATCCGGCGGCAAGGTCTTTTGGGCTAAATAGAATCTTTTAGATCATGTAATGAAAAATGTATTAATTTGACATAATTGGAATACTAAATAATTTTTGTATACTTTGCTATAAAATCAAATAAAGTGTTCCATTACGAACAGAATGAGATAATTAAGATGAAACAGATAAAAGATAATATTGAACCCAAGAAATATAGTATGAGTAAATTATATGGATTGGCGAACGCGATCTATCATAAAATACCCAACAATCCACGCTGGATTCTTTATCTATTCGCGCTCTGTTACCGATCACTCGGAAAATTCATCAACAAATACAGAATTGATTTTTGGATCATTGAAGGCAAAGAGACAAATAGCCAGACATCACTTTCCATTCTGTGCGCCGCAAATGATCAAGACAGGAGTTATCTTGCAAGACTGGTTTTCGGATCAGCCTATAGTGAGTTTTATTTCGGTCGATCCTGGTTATGGAATGTCAGAAAAATAGTCGATGAAATTGGACAAGAATATTCTATGTTATTAGTCAGTATAAAAAACTCTCGACGAAAATTTTTGAAAATAGACAATTGTTTTTATATTCCTGATTGGGTAAGTGGAGCCATTGATTTGCCATTGAGCCCGAAGATCATGAGTAGAGAAAGCTTCAAATCTGATCTCCGCAGGATCAAAAAAAATGTTCTTGAATTTGAAATCACACAAGAGATACAGCAATTCGATGATTTCTACCACAATATGTATGTCCCTTATATTACTAGAGCACACGGCAGTAGCGCATATCTTCACTCATATGAAGTCAAGAAAAAGCAATTTCAGGATAATGAATTGCTTTTGGTAACAAAAAGCAAAAAGTATATTGCCGGAATTTTAATTAGGTATTCCAAAGGTAACCCGCTACTATCATCGTTAGGAATTCAGGATGGGAATACTGAGTATCTGGGTTATGGTGCAATGGGAGCTTTATACCATTTTTCTTTACAACATGCGGAAGACAAAGGCTTTTCAAAAATGAACGCCGGCATGTCTAGGACATTCTTGCGCGATGGAGTGCTTCAATACAAAAGAAAATGGGGTCACCGAATTATCAATATGTCCTCAAAAAAATTTGCCCTCAAGATCCTATCGGATACGCCAGCAACACGAGCATTTCTTGAGAACAACCCATTTATCTTTGACAATCAAGACTCACCGTGCGGCGCGGTCTTTGTGAATAGCAAAGAAATGATTTCTAGGAAATTGATAGAACAGATCGACAAGGATTACTTCTATCCCGGCTTATCTAAACTTTTTATCTATCTTCCTCAGGGAGACGATACACTTAAGTCAAACGTTGTTCCGCCAGAACTTTCTGAACGTATCTTTTTAAGATCTTTGAGAGACTTTATATAGAGAAATTTAGTCGTCTCAAAATGGATTATTGATATAGGGGAATGAAAAACGACTCTATAAATTTGTAAAACAATCTACGCTTATAGTATAATTTGAATATCTTACCAGGCAAGGATATCAAATGGCAGAATGTAATCAAGGCTTCGATTTTTACTGGAATGGAACAAGAGAGATTCTTTTGCAGATGAGCAAACTCTACAAACAGATAAAAGACAATCCGAATGATAACGGGGGACTGCAAAATCAATTTGCCCTTAGGATCGTTACGCTAGATAAAGATGTCGATTGTTTATTTAACACCCTTACATTTCTCGGTGATCTAGAACAGATAGGAAAACTTAACAATCTATATAATGACTTTAACGGCGGATTCTATGATAGCATGAATGAAGGCAAATTCCTTTGTCGTGATATCGTTGAGAAAATCTTCACGGTTGCAAATTTTCATGTAGAGCAACTAGATGGCGATCAAGAGTCTTGGAAATCATTGAAAGCCAGATATGAGCAGCTGCTTTCAATGATCCCAAGGCAATAAAAAACTCAAATAAAACAAGTCTACATTCCCATCAAGGACGATGAGAATGTATATAAAATTTTAAAACGATATCGCAAATAAACACAGCAAAATCCAATGCTCACTAATTTTATGATAATATTCCAAAAAACAAAAGCAAAATATGACAAAAAAGTTTTTCACGCTTCCTATCAAAGCCTATCAGTACATATCACGAATGACTCCGGGCAATTGCAGATATTATCCTACTTGCTCAGAGTACGCGAAATGGCAGTTCGAAAATACAAATCCTGCAAGCGCATTTATATCCTCTGCTCTTAGAATTTTGAGATGCAATCAATTTTTCAAAAGCGGCATAGACTACCCCCTAATTACATACAAACCGCCTAAATTATCTATACTTAAAACAAATATTAACTACGATTATGGCAAAATGGATATAAAATATTGGATTGTGCCCAAAGATAAAAAATACTATTATGTAGTAAAGGACTTTAATGACCACAGAACTAAATAGCCCGCTTGACATGCACTTGCATCTCAGGGATGGGGATATGCTTCGCACTGTAGCACCATTAAGCAGCGAGAGTTTTGCAGGGGCATTGATCATGCCAAATCTAGTCCCGCCAATCGATACAAAAGAAGCTCTTTTGGCTTATAGAGATAGGATATTGGATGCTACAAAAGGTGATATTTTCAAACCATATATGACTCTATTTTTTAGAGAAAATTATGATTATGATTTTTTAGCCGGTTTTGGAGATAGTTTGACAGCACTTAAATTATATCCGGCAGGCATCACTACAAATTCGGAAGGTGGCGTAAGCGGATTTGATATAGATACACTTCGCCCAGCACTGGAAGCTATGAGCGAACTTGGATTGCCGCTTTGTATTCACGGAGAGACAAATGGATTTGTAATGGATAGAGAAAAAGAGTTCGTTTCAATATACGAAAATCTCGCTTCAAATTTCCCAAAATTAAAGATAATTATGGAGCACATAACCACCAAAGAAAGTATTGATGCCCTCGATCGATACGAAAATCTATATGCCACGATCACACTGCATCATTTATTGATAACTCTGGATGACGTGGTAGGAGGAATGCTTAGACCTCATCTATTTTGCAAGCCTATAGCCAAAAGACCGATTGACAGGGAAGCGTTGCAAAAAGTTGCACTAAATGCTCACCCTAAAGTCATGTTCGGTTCAGACTCTGCACCTCATCCAAAAGAGGCAAAAGAGAGCTGCGGATGTGCAGCCGGAGTATTTACTGCGCCAATAGCTTTAGCAGCCTTAGCTGAACTGTTTGACAAACATCATAAATTAGAAAACTTACAAAAATTTGTATCCGATAATGCAAAATCGATTTATGGCATAACACCGCCTGAGAAAAAAGTTATATTGGAAAAAACCCCAATGAACGTGCCATCCTCGTGCGGAAGCGTTGTACCTATGTTTGCCGGAGAAACTCTTTCGTGGAGTATAAAAGAAATAATCTAAGGAAACGATGTGGGCAAAAAAAATATAAAAGCGTTGATACAAGGGCATCATAATTTCCAAGATTTAAACTTCAAACAAAATGAAAATAGATTTAAAAGACTTGTCTATGATGGTCAAAATCCAAAAGCTCTCTTTATCGGCTGCAGTGACTCCAGAGTTGTTCCGGAACTTATCACAGGAAGTAATCCCGGAGATTTGTTTATAGTTAGAAATATCGGTAATTTTGTAGCACCATTTAAGCCAGATGAAGATTATCATGCTACGGCATCTGCTATAGAATATGCCGTTGGAGTATTAGGAATTTCAGATATTATCATATGTGGGCACTCACATTGCGGTGCTATCAATGCATTATACAATGATGTTGCATATTCTGAAGATATAATACATACTTTAAAGTGGCTAGAACTTGGCACTCCTGCCAAAGAACAAGCACTCTCGCTTTTTCCTAATGCCCCAAAAGAAGAACTATTGCATTATACGGAAAAAATATCCGTACTATTCCAATTAGACAATCTACTTACATATCCTATGGTAAAGAAAAGGGTTAATGAGCGCAGTTTATTTTTGCATGGATGGTATTACGACATAATAACCGGGGTTATCTCTTATTATGATGATGAGAGTGATTCTTTTAAACCTTTGGAACTCTAAATATGCCGCTTTTATTAGAAACGATCCGTATAAATAATGGAAAGGTAGAAAATCTGGAGTATCACCAACAAAGATTTGATAATAGTCGTAGAGCTTTATTTGACAATATTGCGCCCTTGGATCTAAAATCCAAGATAATTGCACCGCCTTTTGGCTTAATTCGCTGTCGCATCTTATATGATACGGATATAAGATCTATAGAATATATTCCTTACACTCCAAAAGATTTAAAAACATTTACCATTGTAAAAAGCGATATAGACTACTCGTATAAATTTGCCGATAGAAGCATATTGGAAAATCTAAAGAGTCTTTATCCGCAAAATGATGAGATCATTATCGAAAAAAATGGTTATCTCACAGATACCACTATATCCAATATTGCGTTTTGGGAGCATGGAGAGTGGATCACGCCATCAAACCCGTTACTTAAAGGCACCATGAGAACAAAATTGCTAAAAGATGGTTTTTTGAAAGAAAAACCGATTACCAAAGATCAACTCTCATCATTTCAAGGCTTTGCATTAATAAATGCTATGATAGGATTTGCACCGATTAACGATTACAACATCAAAGGATAACAATGCCGTCATCTATTTTCAAATCATCCGAATATCAAAATATTATGCAACAACATTTACATCAAATGATAGAATTATTATTTGAAAAAGATATTGAATTTAGAATAATTTGCAATAAAAACCATATAGAGTTTATACCTGAACTTCCAATTCATATTTCTCAAAAATTTAGTGACATAATAATATTTGATATATCAGAGTACAGCTTTGAAAGTGCCTCTATTGAAAATGATACATTAATATTTGAAGCAGGATTTGGAGAAGAAAACGTAGGGGCCAGAGTCAATATTCCACTATTGGCTATAGTTCAAATTTTTATAAGCGAGGATCTTCCGCCAATAGTTATGAATTTTGCCGAACCGCAACCTAAAAAAGAGATCACGCAAAGTTCTCAAGTAAAAAATTCAATGGAAGCATTGCTCAGCAATCCTGAAAATCAGGGTCTCCTCAAAAAAAGAGGAAAAAAAATATAACTTAGCAGTTACCTGATAATATATAATCTACTATATTGTCGATATATGCATTTCTTTTGTTTTCTTTGGAATAAATAACATAGAATTTTCTTGTCATATTGTAACCCCTGATGCGGGCTTCAAAAAATTGACCGTTTTGCACCTCATCGGTAACTGCATGTTTTGAAATAATAGAAACTACAGGGTTGGCCGGATCTTTTTTGCTTCGTTTAATACCTTGCAAAACAGCAGTTGTATTGCCAACTTCGCTTCTCATTTTGAAATCTTCACAAAAAACACCTAACTCTTCAAAAACTTCTGATACCATTTTTCTGGTATGACTGCTCTCTTCTCTACAAATCCATTCAAAATTATACAAATCTTCAGTTTGCAATATTTTTGGAATCGGCACATTACTAACAACAACAAGTTCGTCTTCGAGCCATTCTCTATATATGATATCATTATCCATAATCGGGGATTCAATAAGCCCGACGTCTATCTTTTTATCTTTAATCTGATTGATAATCTCTTGGCTTAGATCAACAGTTAAAGTTACATCATTGTTTATAGCTTTACTTAGATTGGTTAAACATTCACCCGGTATGACATATGTACCTATGGTAAAAGATGCTCCCAAACGGAAGGTCATTTTTTTATTAATAATCTTAAGTACTTCAAGTTCAGCACTTTGAATGGCTTTTTCAAGTCTTACGACAATTTTATAAAGTTCTTCTCCTGCCGCTGTAAGCTTAATACCGTTTTTTTTACGCTCAATGATCGGAACACCAAGATGACTTTCTATATATTTTATTTGTTGGGTAACTGCTGGTTGAGAAATGCCGAGTTTGGCCGAGGCTCTTGAAAAACTCCTTTCACGAACAGTCGTCAAAAATGTCTCTAATTTCACAAAATCTTTGAGCATATACACTCTCCTTTAGGTAGTAGAACCGTTTTCTATGATATAAAAAATTTATTTAGAATTATTATACTATAAAAAAATTAATAGTTGATTATTTTTTAATCAAATAATTCTTATTTTGTTAGATACTGAATTTGATTTTAGTCGTCTCTCTATTTTTAATTATTTTAACGATATAATATCTATATATTAGGAGAAAAGATTATGAACGAACTGTTTCACAATTTAAATGAGACACAACAAGAAGCAGTAAAACACATTGACGGTCCTTTGCTTATATTGGCAGGTGCGGGTAGCGGAAAAACTAAAACTCTTACATCTCGTCTTGCATACCTCATTGGAGAGGTAGGAATTGACCCGGCAAATACACTTACACTGACTTTTACAAATAAAGCGGCTATGGAAATGCGGGAAAGGGCTTTAAAGCTTATAGACAACCAGACTGCATATCCTCCTTTGCTTTGTACTTTTCATAAATTCGGACTTTTATTTTTAAAATTTCATATAGAAAAATTGGGTAGAAAAAATAATTTTGTCATTATAGATACAGATGATAAAAAGCGACTAATTCGCACTATTGCCAAAGAACTCAAAATAGATCTTAGTACATCCTTTGTGGCCAGTGAAATTTCAAAATATAAAAACTCTTTACTTTCTCCTGAAATCATAATAGAAAAAGCTCAACTTCCGGACTATCAAAAAGTTGCTCGGATTTATGAAGCTTACCAAAAAAATATAGTTGAAAATAATTTAGTAGATTTTGATGACCTGCTTATGTTGTCTTATGAAATACTAGACCAAGATCCTGTTTTAAGAAAAGAAATTAGCCAAAGATATACTTATATTATGGTTGATGAATATCAAGATACTAATGAGTTGCAATTTAAACTTCTTAATCATTTAGCCAGTGAACATAATAATCTATGCGTAGTCGGTGATGATGATCAAAGTATATATGGATGGAGGGGAGCAAATATTCGTAATATTCTGGATTTTGCACAAATTTTTCCAAAAACCAAAACTATTATATTGGACACCAACTACCGATCAACAAAACCTATATTAAATGCTGCCAATACCCTAATTGAGCACAACTCTTCACGTTTGGGCAAAAAATTGATCAGTCATAAAGGTGAAGGCGGCGAAATAAAAGTACTTCATTCTATAGATGAGACCCATGAAGCCAAAACAATTGCCATAGAAATAAAATCGCTACTTGCAAAAGGAATAAATCCGAAAGAGATAGCTGTGCTTTATCGTATAAATGCGCTTTCAAGATCTCTAGAAGAAGGCTTTACCAAAGAAAAACTGGGATTTAAACTTATTGGCGGAATGCGATTTTATGAACGATCAGAAATTAAAGATATTATTTCGTATCTAAGAGTTATTGCAAACCCTCATGATGATTTTTCTTTACTTAGAATTATAAATAAACCAAAAAGAGGCATGGGAAAATCATCTGTAGAAAAACTACAAAAAATGGCCTTTGGTGCTCATTCATCGATATTTGATCTAGGCAATAAAATTGAACCAAAAACCATACAAGAATCAATAGGTAAAAAAGCATATGCATCATTTGTACAATTGATACAAGATATAGAGACTTTACAAGAAGAATCAAAAACCGGACATCTATCTTCTTTGATTAATATTTTTGAAGAGAAAATCAAACTCAAAGAGTATTATCAAAGCTTGCCAGACGGGTACGAGCGAATATTGAACATCGATGAATTCTACGGTTATTTTAGAGAAAATGTATTATTGAATCCTGATTTGCTTCTAGAAGAGTTTCTCAATGATATTTCTTTGCAAAGCGAACAAGATCAACTAGAAGAAGATACTATTGCTATCATGAGTATTCATGCTGCCAAAGGATTGGAATTCGAGTATCTTTATGTCATCGGGCTTGAAGAAGAATTTTTTCCTCTTTTGGGAGATGATTGCAACCTTGAAGAAGAGCGAAGACTCGGGTATGTTGCAATTACAAGAGCAAAGTCACATTTGACACTTTGTTATGCCGATAGCAGATTTTACAAAGGTAAACGTAAGATCATGGAAAAAAGCCGTTTTTTAGGCGAAGCTGCACTTATCCAAAATAGCAGTTTAAAAATTACAAAAAGTACAGCCTTTAAAAAAGGTGATCTGGTAAAACATAAAATTTTTGGAATTGGACGCATTCAAAGTCTAACCAGTGCAGGCAAAGAATATAAGCTTCTAATAAATTTCGGCGGCAATAAAAAAGAAATATTAAGTTCATTTGTACAGGCTATATAAGAACATATGATGAATCGTTTATTTGTAGTGCGTAAGCCAATATTTCGTTCGTCCAACGGTTATATGAATCACCTTAAGTGGAAATATAATACCAAAAAGATAGGATTTTCAGGCACATTAGATCCTTTTGCGACGGGTTGTTTGATAGTTGCTACAGGTCAATATACAAAACTCTTTAATTATCTCGATAAAACTCCAAAAACTTATCATGCTACTATTTGGCTCGGGGCAAGCTCACCAACGCTTGATATAGAACAAATAACACAAATCAAAGAAATAAAACCATTCCCAAAAGAACAGATAGAGCAAACTCTAGCATCATTTATAGGAGAACTGACATATTATCCACCGCAATTTTGTGCCAAAAAAGTAGACGGTATAGCATCGTATAAAAATGCAAGGGATGGCAAAAGTACTGCGTTAAAGCCTATCGCATCGTCAATTTATAATATATCGCTACTTAACTATAATCATCCTTTTGTACATTTTGAAGCCACTGTAAGCGAAGGTACTTATATCAGATCTCTTGGTGAGCTTATAGCTCATAAATTAGGTGTGGATGGGGCACTTTCAAGCCTTGAGAGATTAAAAGAAGGACGATTTATATTTGAATATGAAAAAGCATTAGACCCACTTGATTTCATATCTCTTCCTCGAAATGAATATCTTGGTGGCATAGAAGATGTCGAGCTTGGGGAAAAACTTTCTGTAGATAATTTTACAAACAAAAATGATGGAACATATTTGGTGCTGACACCTAATTTTTTCTCGATCATTGAAATATTCGATAAAGAAATAAACTATAAAATAAATCGTATGCCTCTATTTAAGGATAAAACAAATGTATAGTATTAAAGCTCATGCTAAAATAAATATTTTTCTCAAAATAACCGGACACGAAAACGGATACCATACACTATTATCAAGATTTATGAGACTAAGTAATTTATATGATACTATATCTTTTGTGCCTTGTAAATGCGATTCATTTACAATAGAAGGCATGGACGAGATAGATACTAATAGCAACACTATTTATAAAGCTTTTGTTGCATTAAATGATCATACCGGCAATTTAGATCTACTAGACTTTTTTCAGCATCATAAAGTTGTAGTCGAAAAAAATATTCCAAGCCTTGCCGGACTAGGAGGAGGAAGCAGTGATGCTGGAGCATTCTTGAGGCTGGCCAATAAAATATGTAATTTACAAATTGATATACCCACACTAGCAGATATAGGAAGCAATGTAGGAGCTGATGTACCATTCTTTGTGTATGATTATCCTATGGCAAATGTAAGAGGGTTTGGAGAAATTATAGAACCGTTTTACGAAGAGCCATTTGAAGTTGAGCTTTTCTTTCCAGCAATCGGATGCAATACAACCAAAGTATATAACACTTTTAAATCCGATCTGTTATGTAATATTACACCGGAAAAATATATGCATTGGGCAAATTTGAACTCTAAAGACATAATAGCAGAAGCCTGCAATAATCCTGAAATATTAAATGACTTATTTGGTGCGGCTCTTTTGGCATATCCAGATCTTTCAAAAGAAGCACCTAAAGGCTGGCTATTTAGCGGGAGCGGAAGTACTTTTTTTAAGCCATATGATATAATTTCATCAAAAAAGGGGCTTTAGCGTGGCAATGAATCTAATAGCTCAAAATAAAAAAGCTCGCCATGACTACGAGATATTACAAACATTTGAAGCCGGCATAATTTTACAAGGCAGCGAAGTAAAAGCTTTAAGAGCAAAAAGAGCCAATTTAAAAGACTCTTATTGCCGCTTTATAAAAGACGAATTATTTCTAATGAATGCTCACATTACTCATCTAGAAACTGCTTATCGCAGTTTTACTCCGGATACCAGGACACCAAGAAAGCTGCTGCTTCATCGCAAAGAACTTACAAAACTATATGCCCAATCAACTCAAGAAAGCTTAACTATTGTACCATTGATGCTGTATTTTAATGAAAAAAACAAAGTCAAAATATCTATAGCTCTTGCTAAAGGTAAAAAACTTCACGATAAAAGAGCTGACCTAAAGGCAAAAACTCTTGACCTTGAGGCAAAACAAGCCATCAAGCAACGCGATCGTTAAATTAATCAAAACGAAGAAAAATCTATACCTAGACCTGTATTGCCTTGATTATTTGGCAATAATGTATTGTTTTTATCCGTATTATTTGCATCAGTAGCATTTAAATCTGATAAGCTAGGCTGTCCGACAGGTAAAGGAGATATATCGGTATAGACTTCATTTACACCATTTATCTCACCGTACTGTACGCCTGCTGGGACATCAAATGTACGTTTTATTTTCGGATAAATAGAAATTAATTTTCTATAATAATAAGCGAAAGCAGGTGCCACTGCAACACCTCCTGTTACTCCGCTATTCATAGGTCTATTATCATCTCTACCTACCCATATCATGGTTTCTATAGTAGGAGAATATCCACAAAACCATGCATCAACATTGTTGTTGGTTGTGCCGGTTTTTCCTGCAAGTTCTATACCGTCAACCGAAGCACCAAAACCTGTCCCATGTCTAATGACATCTTGTAAAATATTTGTCATCAAGTATGCCTGCTCAGGTCTTGTAAATTCAGATACGACTTCCGGTTTTGTTTCCAAAACAACATTGCCATCTCTTGACACTATTTTAATAACCAAACGCGGCTCCACCATTTTCCCGTAATTACCAAAAACGGAATATATCTGTGCCATCTTAAGGGGGCTTACTGATAGATTGCCCAAAACAATTGACATATCTCTAGGCATATTCGGGATCTCAAGAGCTTCTAATTTATCCAGAACATTAGACATTCCCAAATCGCTAGCCAAATTTACTGTAGCTAAATTTCTAGATTCCATCAATGCTTGTCTTAATGTAATATAACCCTTGAAAGTACTATCATAGTTTTTTGGCGCCCATACTTTTCTATTGCCGTTATTATCTGTGTATTCAAATGTTTTTTCAACATCATGCACATATGTTGCCGGATTATTCCCCGCATCTAAAGCGATTTGATAAATAAAAGGTTTAAATGATGATCCCGGCTGTCTTTGCGCTTGTATGGCGCGGTTAAAAGCACTTTTTCTATAATCAACTCCACCAACCATTGCTAATATATCACCGGTGCTGCTTTCCATGGATATAAGAGCAGCATTTAGTGAAGCATTATGTGAATAGCGCATGGCATTATTATATGCATTTTGGACTGTTTCTTGAGCAATTTCTTGTTGTTTGATATCAATAGTAGTATAGATAGTATATCCGCCCGTTCTAAGATCATCAAATAGCGGCTCATACTCTTTTATTATTTCATCAACAACATATGGTGCCAAATTTTGGGTTAAACTGGATGCATATACTTTCGGTCTTTCATTTAAAGCTTCTTCGTATTGGGCTTCATCAATCCAGCCTAAACTCTTAAGACGAAATAAGACTGCATCGGCACGATTTAATGCTCTATCATAATATTTAATAGGGTTTAGCGTGCTAGGGGCATTTGGAAGTCCTGCTAACATTGCACTCTCTTTAAGTGTAAGTTGATTTAGATTTTTATGAAAATATCCGTTAGCAGCAGTTTTGACACCATAATAACCGTTTCCAAAAAATATTTCATTTAAATAACGCTCAAGTATCTGTTGTTTTGTAAGAGATTTTTCTATCTTTAAAGCTAATATTGCCTCTTTTATTTTGCGACCTATTGTTTTTTCATTAGATAGATACATATTTTTTATAAGCTGTTGAGTTAGAGTACTTCCGCCTTCTACAAAACTACCGGCTTGTATATCTTTGAAAATAGCTCTTAAAATCGCTTCTGGACTGATTCCTTTATGCTCAAAAAATCCACTGTCTTCAATAGCGATCAAAGAATATACAACTTTTTCCGGTATTTCATCATATTTTGCATAAAGACGATGTTTATCTTTGAAAATATAAGCAACTTGATTTCCATTTCTATCCAGCACAACGCTCGATGTTTCCGGTTTGTAATCAATTAATTTATTGGCATCCAATGAAATTTGTGTATATGCAAAAATCATTGCGCCTATAATTCCTATACTAATAATAATTATAAATTTAGTAAATCTCTGAAATATGTTAGACACGATAAAAAACTCCTGTAAATATTAATACAATTGTAGCAGATTTTAGAAAATTTTAATAGAAATATCTTTTAGCTCATCAAAAAATAGCTGCAAATGTTCTTGCGTTACGCCTAGTCTAGGAATGATGCGCAATATCGGTTTTTTAACAGTCGGCTGTCTTATTGCGCCCACCAAAAAGCCTTTTTTCATTAATGCAGCTTGAGTATCCAGCGTCGTTTTGTTATCCGGCTGGACAAGCGGGACAATAAGCGATTTTAACTCGATTCCTAAGCTCTCTTTGCATATTTGTTGTCTTTGTTTGATCTCATTGTTTAATGTTTCAAAATTATTTTGGATATGACGCATATTAACAATCGCCAAAGCCGTATCTATAACAGACGGGGCCGTAGAATAAATAATAGGCTTGGCTCTGTTTTCCAAAAATGAAATAATTGCTTTGGAAGCTAAAATATATGCTCCATAGCTTCCGTATGCTTTTCCAAGTGTTCCCATCTTGATATGATTTGCTTTTGGTGTAATACCATAATACTCAAACACACCTAATAATTTTTTACCTATCACACCGCTACTATGAGCTTCATCCACGATAAGCAATGCTCCATTCTCGTCAACGATGTCAAAAATTTCTTTGGCACAAATATCTCCGCCCATAGAATAGATGCCTTCAACAGCAACAATAATCCTCTTAGCTTTTATCTTTGAGATCTTAGAGCGCAGATCTTGCGGATCATTATGCCTGAATATCGTTACTCTTTCACCGAGCAATCCTACAGCCATCATACCGCTTGCATGATATTCTTCGTCTACAAGCAAATGATCGTTCTTGCGTACCAAGGCTTCAAATAATGATAAATTTGCCAAAAAGCCGCTACCGACCATAATTCCATCTTCGAAACCGTTAAGATTTGCTATTTCATGCTCAAATATCTCATGAAGAGGATGATAGCCGCCGACTAGCATGCTGGATTTGGGAGCAAAAGTATTATAATTGCTCAATAACTCAATAGCTTTATTTAACTGAATTTGATTATCGGCTAATCCTAAATAATCATTGCTGGCAAGATCTATTAAGCTGTCGTCATAAATCTTTCGCTCCCTGAAACGACCGGCTTTTTTTAAAGCATTTAGTTCTTTTTTATACATACCAATGATCTATGTTTTAAAATTTTATACCCCTCTAAGGCTTACGCCAAGCCATAATTCTATCAATCCAAGTATGATATTTAGCGGCAAAAAGAAATTTGCAAGAGGCATCATGACTCTTTTGGCTCCAAACAGATCAAAATTATTAAATGCTCTTTGAGCAATATTTCGACGCAAAAAAATCCAAAAATAATTGAGTGCCATAACAAGCCAAATAATCTCTTTGATTAATATCAAAGAAGCAGATGAAACAGCTTTCGGGTGTGCGGCAAGTACAAATCCTGTACCGATAGAGATAAAAACAAAAGGCAATACAAGTATCAAAAGACCTTTTGTAGCTGCGAGATTGCGGTCAATTCTTATCTGCTCATCTTCCCATGCGAGCCTTAAAGGATGAACCACAAAACGAATAGTGATCATACCGCCGATCCATATAATAGCTGAAAGAACATGAAGAGTTACTAGTGTATGTATTTGGCTCATTTTTTACCTCTTATAACATGTTAGATAAGTAATCTCTAGAAACTTTAAGTGCCTCGGTTATTTTGGAGGCATCTTTACCTCCTGCAGTAGCAAAATCATCTCGACCGCCACCGCCACCGCCAAGAATCGGTGCTATTTCTTTTATCCATTCTCCGGCTTTAAGACTTATGCCTTTTACACCACACGCTATCATAACTTTGTCATCTTTTGGTTGAATAAGCATAATAGCTATTTTCTCATAACGATTCTTAGCATCATCGATCATTGTTTTAATATCACCGCCTGTAACTTCACAGACAATCGTTTGGATACCGTTTATATCTATGGCTTCAAGCTCGTTTTTTTGACTGCTCAAAGAATTAGAAAGTTCATTTTTAAGTGCTTTTATCTGCTCTTTTAGTTTAGCTATACCTATCAATGGATCTTGGTTTTTAACCTCTGTTTGTATTTCTTCAAGTTCATTACGAATATTTTTGGCATAACGCACGGCTTCTTTTCCACATATTGCCTCAATACGTCTTACGCCTGCACTTACACCGCTCTCTTTGATAATAACGAAAAGTCCTATTTGAGCACTATTTTCTACATGAACACCGCCACAAAGCTCGATAGATGCATTGCCGAGACTCACAACTCTAACTTCACTTCCATATTTTTCTCCAAATAATGCCATAGCACCTTTGGCTTTTGCTCTCTCTACATCCATTATTTCAGTTGTGCCCGGAATTGAAAGATCAATCTTCTCATTAACCCATGCTTCAACAGCATCAATTTCTTCTTTGCTCATAGCTTTAGGATGCGAGAAGTCAAATCTGAGTCTGTCAGCTTCTACAAGCGAACCTGCCTGCGAAATATGAGTTCCTAAAATTTCACGAAGTGCTGCATGAAGCAAGTGTGTAGCCGAGTGATGTTTTGCTATCTGCATTCTGCTGTCATCGACTTTTGCCTCAACAATATCCCCTGTTGATATCTTGCCCTCTATCTGACTTAGATTTAAATCTAAAAATTTCTTTGTATTTAGCACTTTAATGTTTTCATTTAAAGTACCTTTATCGCCGCATTGTCCGCCAGATTCTGCATAAAATGGAGTGTTATCCAACATTACCCATCCGTTGCCGTTCAATTTATCTACCATCTTGAAGTTTTCATCAAGCAGAGCTAACACTTTGCTATTATGGGCTGTACTTGTATAACCTACGAAATTATTGACACCAAATTGTTCTTTAAGTTCTTTAAAGTCACCTATTGCTACTGCGTCCCCAGAACCTTTCCATGCTGCTTTTGACTGCTCTCTTTGCGCTTTCATGTGCTGTTCAAATGCATCATGATCTAAGCTTTTTCCAAGTTCTCTAAGCATATCTTCTGTCAAATCAAGTGGGAAGCCATATGTGTCATAAAGCTTAAATGCTACTTCGCCGCTAAAGACATCTCCTGTATTTTCAAGCTCTTTATTGAATAGCGTAATACCTGCATCTATAGTATCAAAAAATCTCTCTTCTTCTAACTTCATAGCACTCTTGATGGAATCAGATGCTGTTGCTAAATATGTATAATGCTCTCCCATATTAGCTACAAGACTATCTACGAGCTTGTACATAAACGGTTCTCTAAGACCAAGCAAATATCCATGACGAATAGCACGTCGCATGATGCGTCTAAGCACATATCCGCGTCCTTCTTTATCAAAATTTACACCTTGTGCCAAAAGAAACGAAACTGAACGCAAATGGTCTGCAATTACTCTATAACTAGCACTTTGTTTATCATTATAATCATATTTTTTCCCAACAAGTTTTTCAATAGCCTCTATATAAGGCATAAACAAAGATGAATGATAATTATTGAATTTGCCTTCTTTAATGGCCACAACCCGCTCTAATCCCATGCCTGTATCGATACTAGGCTTAGGCAAAGAATGGAGCGTACCGCTTTCATCTCTTTCATACTGCATAAAGACCAGATTCCAAATTTCTAAAAATCTATCTCCTTCTCCACCCATTCTGTCTTCCGATGAATTAAAATTCTCTTCACCTTGATCATAAAATATTTCACTGCACGGTCCGCATGGTCCAGTGTCGCCCATTTGCCAAAAATTATCTTTGTCTCCGAAACGTATTATTCGGCTAGGATCTATATGCTTACTCCAAATTTCGAATGCTTCGTCATCATTATTGTGCACCGTGACCCAAATCTTATCAATCGGCAATGCCAAATAGTTGCTGCTTGTAACAAACTCCCATGCGTAAGCAATGGCATCTTCTTTGAAATAATCTCCAAAAGAAAAATTACCTAGCATTTCAAAAAATGTATGATGTCTGGCAGTATAACCAACATTATCAAGGTCATTGTGTTTGCCGCCTGCTCTTATGCAAGTTTGTGCAGATGTGGCTCTTGGCGGATTTGGTATCGGAGCTTGTCCTGTAAATATATCTTTAAACTGCACCATACCGGCGTTAGTAAAAAGCAATGTCGGATCATCAGGTACCAGCGGAGAGCTGGCAACCAACTTATGTCCTTTGCTTTGAAAATAATCTAAAAATGATTGTCGTATATCCATGGAATTAATCCCCACTATAAAATGGTGATTATTTTACCAAAAAGAAAGTGAATTTAGCCTTGTGCTTCTATTTGTGTTAGCAAAGAAGCTATTTTTTGACTTCCGTCTCTATCAATACTTTTAAGAAGTCTTTTGCTTTTTGAATTAATATCTTTGGTATTTAAGATGATATTTTTAACCTCTTCTACATCGATATCTTTTTCTCGCATTACCCAAGCTAAATTCTGTTCTACTAAAAACTTTGCATTATGATATTGATGATCTCCTGCTGCATAAGGATATGGTATGAATATGGTCGGCAATCCATTAGCACTAAGTTCCCACAATGTCGAAGCACCGCTTCTAGCAATTGCGAAATCAGCTGATGCCATCATATCGGGCATTTTATTGGTAAATCCAAAAACTTCTGCTTTTATGCCTAGCTTATCATATGCTGCTGACACTGATTGGATATTTTTTTCACCTGCTTGATGTATGATTTTGATATTTTGAGAATGCAGCCATGGAGCAAGCGAAATAGCTAATTCATTAATAGCCTTAGCTCCTTGGGAACCGCCCAAGAAAATAATATTTTCTAGTTTATTTCTAACTCTAGCTTTTGCAAAAAATTCTTCTTTTATAGGGTAACTCTTGATAGGACTATTGTCATCATATGAAGAAATAAGAGCATTGGCATACTTGCGCAAACGGAGATTAAGCGACCCCATTACTGCATTTTGTTCGTGTATCACAAGAGGAACCCCTGCCAATACTGCTGCAATAGAAGTAGGTGCAGCAGAAAATCCACCTACGCAAAACACTACTTTTGCATCTTGTTGTTTTAAAATATAATACGCACTCACAGTCGCTTTAGCTAACATCCATAAAGACTTAATTTTGCCCAAAACCCCTTGATTGACTACCCCTCTTGTTGGCAAGAAATATGTTTTTTTAAATTGTTTATCTTCGCCAAACCATGATCTATCTTGACCTTGTGTAGATCCTACATATATTAAAGATTCATTTGTTAATTTCTCTTTAACGGCTTTGATAATAGCCAAATGCCCGCCGGTGCCTCCACCTGTCATAATTATTGACATAAATACCTCTCTCTTTAATTAATATGCTCAATTTTTAAATTGATTTTTTTTGATACCATCAATACCATTCCGATTGCCAAAGACAGTGCTAAAATTTGTGATCCGCCATAACTCAAAAATGGAACCGCTATCCCTTTGATCGGGATAATACCTGCTATTCCAAAACTATTGATTATAAAAGCAAACCCGATCAACAATGCTACGCCTATCGTAAACAAGGAATAAACCGGATTATTTAATCTAGATGCTATTTTAAACAAACGAAAAATAATAGTTAACATCAAGATTACAACTAACATCAAACCTATAAAACCAAGTTCTTCAGCTATGCCGGCTAACACAAAATCCGTATGTACATCGCTTAGATACCCCAATTTAAATTGTCCATTGCCCAAACCGGTACCAAAAAGTCCTCCATTTTTAATGGCATTGAGTGAATTTGAAACTTGATAAGGTTCTTTGGCTATCATATCCACTCTAAGCGACTCGGTCCAATTAAAAGGCATCATAGAAAGTACTGGATCCTGAACTCCGGCCCACCACTCAATAACTCTCTGAATACGATGGGGGGCTATTTTAATAAGTATAAATAAACTGGCAAGCCCGGTACTGACAAGCGAAAGAAAAAATTTAAAACTGCTACCCGCAAAAAAGAACATGATCATTAGTGTTATAGCCAAAACCATTGTCTGACCCAAATCTTTTTGCAAAACAGCTATAAGCAGAACTACGATCGTAAAAACAACAAGGTAAGGAAGATATGCCTTGATCTCTTCTGTGAAGCTCATATTTTTACGATGAAGTAATTTTCTAGAAAAACTCCAAGCCAAAAAAAATACAAATCCTACTTTAAAAAACTCTACAGGAGAAATTTTAAATAATCCCAAATTAATCCATCTTTTTGCACCACCCGTATCATTGGCGATGGAAGCAGGCAAAAAAGGCATAGCGATCATTACTAAAAAAAATAAAATAAAAACACTCAATCCGATCTTATTGAACCATTTATTGGGATCGAGTTTGCTTAAAATAACCATCAAAGCAATGCCAAAAATTATAGACACAAATTGACGCATCAAAAAAGAAAATT
This sequence comes from Sulfurovaceae bacterium, assembly GCA_028715055.1. GTDB lineage: Bacteria > Campylobacterota > Campylobacteria > Campylobacterales > Sulfurovaceae > BN30871. The sequence continues at coordinate 236,401 of JAQTLE010000001.1, read as the reverse complement.
CACCCGAAGAAAAATACAATACTGTATAAACAGAAAGTGAATAACTCATAATTAAGGAGAGTGCCATCAAAACAATTACAGAAACAAAAAGTGGTTTATCAATCATAATTTATTTATACTCAATTAAATCTATATTTTACATATTTTATCGAAATTTTAGTGAAAAACTTATTCTTAGATAGTGAAAATCAAAGAGATATTTAAATAAAATGGTAAACTAAAGAAATGAACTTTTAAATAATAATTTGACAAACAATATTAACAATTATACTTGGGAAAACAGATGCACAACGATAAAAATTATTACGATTCTCAAAAAAGCAACAAGATACTCTTTTTGTTTTTATTATTTTTAATTACTTTTATCATATTTACATTTTCTATTTTAAGAACTATTTTTTCAGATAGAGATTTGCCAAGCCAAACTGCAATTATTCACGATAGATCGCTTCGCGGGGCTATAATTTCACAAGATGGATTCACTATAGCACAGAGTCAAAAAAATTATCAAGCCAATATAAGGGCTGAAAGTATAAACCCGGAGAATAAAGAGCTTTTTGTTACACTTTTTAGCCTATATAGCGATATACCAAAACAAGAAGTCAAAAAAAAATTTAAGAATGGATATGGATATGAAATAAAACAAGGCAATATCATACTTTCAAAAAACATAGATGCAAGACACGCCGCACAGCTCAAATCTTTGGCTCATAAACTTAGAAAATTAAATATTTTACGACCTACAAAAAAACCAAAAGGTGTTGAAATCGTTTACGGCCTGGACATTATAGAAAGTGGAGAGACAAGATTATTTCCATTCGGAAATACTATTTCTCCTGTTTTGGGATTTGTAGGAAAACGTTCCGAAAAGGATTATATACGGCCGATTGGCAAACAAGGGCTAGAACGGAGATATGATAAATATATAGGATACAAAAACAATGGCTACATAGAAGGCAAACGTGATGTAATAGGAGATGTCATACATAACCAATACACAGATATCAAACCATGCATAAATGGGCTTGATCTGCATTTGACAATTCCTTTGAAATTACAAAGAAATGTAGAATATATGCTTGATGATATGAAAAAAGAGACAAACGCTGAAGAGATCATTGCAACTGTAATGGACAGCAAAACCGGACAGATCATAACTATGTCCAGCTCAAATCGTTTTGATCCAAATTCAATAAAAAAACAAGATATATCATCATTAAATCCAAAATTTAGTGAATATCTTTATGAGCCGGGATCGGTACTAAAACCTTTTACATTAGCTATAGCGCTTGATTATAAAAGAGTTACTCCGCAAACTGTTTTCAACCTATTTAACGGAGAACTAGACATTGGCGGAAAAAGGAAAATCACTGATGGCGAGCATCGATTCAGTGATTTAAGCGCTAGCGATATTATAGTCCATTCATCAAATGTCGGAATCTCATTAATATCTTGGCTTTTGACAGGAGATGAATTCAGAGACGGATTATTAAAATTTGGATTATCAAGACCAACCGGCATTGATCTATCAAGAGATCTAGCCGGTACCATAAAACCTGTTTATTTATTGAATCGCAAATTATACCGTGCAAATAGCGCTTATGGCTATGGTCTAATGGTTTCATTTATGCAGCTTCTTAAAGCATATGCTTCTTTCAATAATAATGGAATTATGCCTACTCCACATTTGATAGATTATTTTGAAGATACGGACGGTAATAAATATAAATTGCCGTCCGTATCTAATAAAACACAAGTAATTAGTTCTGCCACTGCAAATCAAATGAATCAAATTCTGATACAAACTGTTATTAATGGCACGGGAGAAGCAGCAATAACCCCAGGGATTACAGTAGGAGGCAAAACCGGCACAGCAAAGATGACGACATCGGGAAAATATGTAGACAATAAGTATCAAACTAGCTTTTTTGGTTTTGCCAATGATGACAAAGGTCATAGATATACAATCGGCGTTCTTGTTATTAATCCAAATCGTCCTTTCCCATACTATTATGCTGCTATGACGGCCGTACCTGTTGCAAAAAAAATTGTAGATATGTTAATTGTTCTTAAATATTTAGAACCAAACAAACAGCAAGTACTTCTTTTTAAACAAACTCATCCTTCTGTGATAGAAGAAAATATTCCTCAATCTATTATTGATGAATCGCCATCCAACAAAATACCGTCTGGACAACCATTGGAAACCAAATATGAAACACCGCAACTTGAAGAAAATCAATAGATATAGTTATTTATATCCTAGATCCATACATTATCGATCAATCTTGTTTGTCCTATCCAAGCAGCTACCAAAATAATACTATTTTGCAGAACAATTTCTTCCAAAGGTTCAAATGATCTATTTAAAATAGCGATATACTCTATTTTGTCTGTAGCCGACAAAACTTCGCGCATAGCATCTATTATTTTGGCCGCATTTTTTTCACCTGCCATCACAAATTGTGTAGCTTTTTGCAATGAACGAGACAAAGAAAGCGCTTTTTGTCTATCTTCATTGCTCAAATATACATTGCGGCTGCTAAGTGCCAATCCGTCATGATCTCGCACTATCTCGCATGGCATGATATCACATGACATAAAATAATCTTTTGCCATTTGATCGATGAGCATCAATTGCTGAGCATCTTTTTTACCAAAATAGGCTTTTTGAGGATTGGTCAGATTGAGCAATTTCATGACGATCTGCAGCATACCGTCAAAATGTCCCGGTCTTTTTTCTCCTTCTAAAATATATCCTCTTACTTTTGGAGCTGCCAGCATTAATTCATCTTTATGATACATTTGATCTATAGCAGGCATAAATAATATATCGACTCCGGCCAATCGGCAAATTTCTATATCCGCTTCTTCTTTTCGCGGATATTTATCTAGATCTTCGCCTTCCAAAAACTGTGTAGGATTAACAAAAATCGAGACTATAACAGACTCATTTTCTTCTTTGGCCCTAGTAATAAGCGATAGATGGCCTTTGTGTAGGGCTCCCATTGTGGGTACGAATCCCACGCTTCCATTTAACTTTTTTCTTGATTGCATAAATTCGTCTATTGTACGAACAATAACCATATATAACCTCGGCTTGTAGTATCTTTTGGTAAAATAATACCAAATTATTATCAAGACTAGGAAATATAACTTATGGATGCGTACGAATATAGTGAAATGCTAAAATCACTTTCTACCAAGATGGATAACATTACACACATTGTAAAACCACAGATATTACAAGATAGATTAAACGAAATAGAAAACATGCAGCAAGATGCTGATTTTTGGAATGACAGCGATAATGCAGCCAAAGTAGCTCAGGAAAAAACCAGGACTGAGAGAATGTTAGAAAAATATAACAAAGCCAATAATGCGCTTAAAGACGGCGTGGAGTATTTTGAACTTGCGAAAGCAGAAAAAGATGAAGACACGCTAGAAATGCTATATGAAGACGCGCCTAATCTTGAAAATATTATACACGCGCTTGAAATTGAAATGATGCTAAGTGGGCCTCACGATAGTGCCAATGCCATAGTAACCATTCACCCGGGCGCTGGCGGCACAGAATCTCAAGACTGGGCAAGTATGCTTTATAGAATGTATCTTAGATGGGCCGAACGTCATGATTTCAAAGTAGAAGAATTAGATTACCAGGCAGGAGATGAAGCAGGTATTAAAGATGCTACCTTTATAATCAAAGGCGAAAATGCCTATGGTTATCTAAAAGTAGAAAACGGCATTCATAGACTTGTACGCATTAGTCCGTTTGACAGTAATGCCAAAAGACATACATCGTTCACATCGGTTATGGTGAGTCCTGAAATCGAAGACGACGTAGATATCGTCATAGAAGATAAGGATATAAGAATCGATACCTACCGTGCAAGCGGCGCAGGCGGCCAGCATGTCAATAAAACAGAATCGGCTATCAGGATCACTCATATACCTACAAATATCGTTGTTCAATGTCAAAACGATAGAAGCCAACACAAAAATAAAGCATCAGCTATGAAAATGTTAAAATCACGTCTTTATGAATATGAAATGGCAAAAAAACAGGCTGAAATTGACGGTATAGAAAAAAGCGAGATCGGATGGGGACATCAGATCCGCTCATACGTGCTTGCTCCTTATCAACAAGTAAAGGATTCCAGAAGCAACCAGGCATTCTCGAATGTAGATGCTATTTTAGATGGTGATATAGACGCTCTGCTAGAAGGGGTACTTATCGCTCAAGCGAAGTAACCTCTTTTAAACTTTTATTTTCCAATTCGAATATCTTGTCGCACATCTTTGCGACATCTTTATCGTGAGTTACTACAATAAGTCCAGCGTTTTCTTTTTTTACATAATCTTTTAATACATTCATAACCAAATTTGCCGTCTCTTTATCTAAGTTACCCGTAGGCTCATCGGCAAATATGATTTTCGGTTTTTTGCTAAGTACTCTAGCGATAGAAACTCGTTGCTGCTGACCGCCCGATAGTTCTGATGTCTTTTGATTTATCAGCGATGCTATTTCAAGTCTATCAAACAAGGTCATATCTATGGTGGAATTAGAAAGTATGGTAGCTATTTCTATATTCTCGATAGCTTTCATTCCTTTGAAAAGATGATGAAATTGAAAGATCATACCCAGATCAAAACGGCGCATTTTATCTATATCCAATTCATTGAGCTTATCTAACCTATGATTAAAAAGAGTTACCTCTCCTTTTATAGGCACAAGAAAAGAAGATAATATATTTAGTAATGTAGATTTCCCGCTTCCGCTTTTGCCTACGATTGCTATACTTTCTGATGAATTGAGTTCAAAATTAACATCTTCAAAAAGAGGATAATCAAAAGAGTGGTAAAGATTTTTAGCTTTAATTAATTGCAATAGTTATAACCTTTTTGCAAGATTATAACATACTAGCAATAAAAGACCAAATAAAGAACAAAATAGAATATTTTGCCCATAAGATATTTTGGCGTATTACGTACTAATGTTTTTTAAATTGATCGATCGCACTTAAAAGATTTGTTTTGATTTTAATATCATGTGTTTTATTGGCCCATGCGTCCAAAGTATTAAAATCCCAGTTCTTTGTATTTATGCCCTTATATTTGATATGCCATTTTTGCAAACTTACTTTTCTGTTTTTTGAAATTAATTGAAGTATTTTTAGCATATCATAATACATCATGGATTGTTTGTCATTTTTAAAATATTTTACATATTTTGATTCCAGCATTTTGTCAAATATTATATTTTGTACAAGTTGTAATTCAAAAATATTCATATAGCTAGATGGCTCTTTGGGATTAATTGATATGGATTTTCTATACATTTGTTCAGCTTTTATAAAATCTTGTTTAACTTTTTTACCATCGTGATACATGATACCGGCATAAGCGCATGCTTCGTCTGATCCGATGTTGCATGCTTTTTCATAATATGTTAATGCTTTAGCAAAATCTTGCTTTTTTGCATCCTCATATATTTTTCCAAGAAAGACACATCCAAAAATGCTATTGGCACTGCATGCTTTATCTAAATACTCTACAACTTTATTATTATCTTGTTGTTTAAAATCCTTAGATGCGTATATCATAGCAAGACTGGTGCAGCCTTCTGCATAACCTACTGTACAAGATTTATCAAGATAGGACATTCCTTGCTTTAAAGTTTTATTATCCGAAGTATTATTTACATAATCCATTATATATAATGCACCAAGCTTATAGCATGCTTCCATATTATTATATCTGCAGGCTTTTTCATAAATTTGAAACGGCTCTGTATATACTTCATCTACTTCAGCGCCGCTCCAATCATTTAAGATGCTTTCGCTACTTAAAAAACTGAAGCTGAATAAAAATATTATTGCTAGCTTAATATTATTCACAAAATAATTCTTTCATTACCGCGCTTGGTAATAATTTATAAATTTTGTTGATTATAACATATTTGCTTGTTTTTATAAATTTTTTCGTTTTGCCAAATCATAAAGCTTTTTAAATTTTTTAAGCAGATTACCTTTATGTTTAAACAATTTTGTTTTTATGATTATTGCTTTTGTTTTTATCCATGTTTTTGTTTCATGCAAAAGATCCATTGTAGATATATAAATATCAAGGCTTTTAAGCCGGCTTAATCCAATTTCTAGAGCATTATAAAGAAATGCGAACCATTCAAATGCCATCAGTTTCTTTTTTGTTACCCTAAACAACCAAAAAGCAAATGCTGCGATCGGAATTTTGGCGGCATATAGAACAATACCCAAAAACAATTTACCGCTTACTGCAACAATTCCGGCAACAATTCCAAGCCCCTCTGCAAAACCAAAAAGAACCAAAAACAATAAAACAACTATACGCCCATTGATGTGTTTTAAATGTTTTTCTATAGTTTGCAATAATCTTAATGATTCTAAAAAATTATAGATAGGAACAGCAATCCCATTCCAAATAAGTTCTTCAAAAAACAAATAAAATAATACTAATAAAAATTGGAAAAGTAAGATTGTACGATGAAGTACTTTAGATAAGAATCGCATTAGGAGATTTATAGAGGCTAAAAAAATGCCTCTATAAAATTATTTTCTTCTAAGCTCTTTAATACGAGCTGCTTTACCTTTAAGGTCACGAAGGAAGAATAATTTAGCTCTTCTAACACGTCCGCGTCTAAGAACTTCGATTTTCTCAATACTATCAGAATAAAGTGGAAAAATTCTCTCTACACCGATATTGTTTGCGCCCATTTTGCGAACCATAAATGTTTTACCAGTGCCTTCGCCTCTGATAGCGATACAAAGACCTTCATAGCTTTGTATTCTTTCTTTATTACCTTCTGTAATTTTTACAGCTACTTTAAGAGTATCACCTGCTCTAAATTGTGGTATCTCTTTGCCTTCGATTTGTGCTTGTTCAAATCTCTCAATGTATCTATTTCTCATTATGCAATGCCTTTTGTGCGACCCTTCTATACAAATCAGGTCTAAAATATTGTGTTTTATAGAGCGATAATGCTCTTTTTAAGGCTGTGATTTTACTATGATTACCCTTTAAATACTCTGAAATTATATCATTTTTTTCAAAAATATCCGGTTTTGTAAAAGCTGGCGCTTCAAGCAGATCAGATTCGAAACTTTCTCCGCTTAAAGACTCTTCATTGCCAAGCACACCACCTAGATGTCTGCTTACTGCATCGCATACAACTAAACTTGCCAATTCTCCACCGGTCAGTACAAAATCACCGATTGAAAAAATTTCATCAATTTCTGATTCTATCACTCTTTCATCAATACCTTCGTATCTACCACTAACAAAAACCAAATGCGGCTTTCTAGCAAGTCTAATGGCATCATTTTGGCAAAATTTTTTGGCTACCGGAGAAAGTAATACAACGTGAGCATTTTTATCATTATTGCGAATAGAACGAATGGCATCGTTTAGAGGCTGTGGGGTCATAAGCATGCCTGCACCTCCGCCGATCATAGGCGCATCTACTTTACGATGTTTATCATTTGTAAAATCCCTTGGGTTTACAAAGTCGATTTGTATAATATCTTGTTCTTTTGCTCGCCCCAATATTGATGAAGAGAAATATCCAGATATTAGCTCGGGAAAAAGTGTCACAAAAGAAAAACGCATCAACTGGTCTCTAGAATACTCTTGGCATCAAAAACTTGAATCTCTTTATTGTTCACATCAACGTTGATAATATAACGAGGGATATATGGGACTAAAAAGTTTTTCGGCATACCGGCTTTTATTAGCTCAGGCGTGGTATCTATCTCAAGAAAATCATTTACAGCTAGTCTCTCAATATCTTTGACTATGCCTAAAACTTCGCCGTTTTCTATCACCTTGCATTCTATAATATCAAACCAAAAATATTCTCCGTCTTTTAGGCTACATATTTCTTTTGTTTGTTCTTCGCTGGCATAAATCTTTGCATTTGTTAGTTTTTTGGCACTCTCCATGCTTTCATATCCACGAAATCTAATAATTTCTCTAGATTGATTATATGATATGACTTCCAATTCTCCGCGATCACTTTCAAATTTCGATCCTGCTTTGAATTGTTCAGGAAAATCAGTATGCAAATGAAGTTTTAGATCACCCATAAGACCTACGGTACGGCCGATTTGAGCGATAAAAAATTTAGGCATTTGTTGACTCAGATGCTTGAACACTTACACGATAATTTTTACCGCCTTTTGCTTTGCATCCGGAAATTACAGTTTTTATGGCATTGATCATCTTGCCGTCTTTGCCTATAACCTTACCGATATCTTGAGGGTGAACCAAAATTTGTATCTCATCACATTCTTGTGTAGAAGCAGTTAACACAACCTGAACTGATTCAGGATGAGTTGCTAGTAGTTTGGTATAAGATTCTATAAAATCTTTAACCATTTTTTATTATTTTGCAGTCGTAAGTTTTTTCACTGTTGGACTCATTTGAGCTCCAACGCTTACCCAGTAGTTAAGTCTTTCTTGATCAACAACCAAAGTTTTTTCAGTTGATACCGGATTATAATGTCCGATAGACTCTATCCAACCGCCATCTCTTCTTTTTCTGCTATCTGTTACTACGATACGATAAAAAGGTTTTTTCTTTCTGCCCATGCGGGTCATTCTAATTACTGTCATGTTTTTCCTTCAAATATATAACTTTTTAAGTGCTGACAACTCTTTTGAAAAGACAAAAGACTCATAAGCACTTTTGTTGCTGCCTAGGTAATAGGAATGGAAATATACCATAAAATTTATAAAAAATATATTAAATTCTATTATTTTTATATCTATCTACGCATACCTGGGAAGCCTCCGCCGCCTTGCATCTGTTTCAGCATGTCTTGCATCTGTTTCATGCCACCCTTGCCAGAGAGTTGTTTTGCCATCTTAGCAGCACTTGCAAATTGTTTTAATACACGATTGACCTGCACTTGATCTAAACCTGCTCCAAGAGCAATTCTTCTTTTTCGACTATTTGTGAGTAGTTCTGGGTCTTCTCTCTCTTTTGGTGTCATAGAGGAGATCATCGCTTTAATTATTTTCATTTCGCTAGAGTTATCCAGATCTACATTCTCCAGCTGTTTTGCCATACCACTCATTCCAGGGATCATACCCATGATAGATTTCATGGAACCTAGTTTTTTTACAGATTCAACTTGCTCCAAAAAATCATTGAAACTGAATTTGCCTTTTTTTATTTTTTGAGTAAACTTCTTGGCTTGTTTTGGATCTATCGCTGCTGCAGTTTTTTCTGCGAGAGACTCTATATCCCCTGCTCCCATAAGACGGCTTACTATTCTGTCCGGAATAAATTGTTCCAAATCAGGCATTTTTTCGCCGATACCTATAAATCTTAATGGCACACCGACTTGTTCTGCAAGGCCAAGGGCAACTCCGCCTTTACTGTCCCCGTCAAATTTACTTAGAACTACTCCGCTTATGCCGATCTTTTCCTTGAACGTGATAGCAGTTTTGATGGCATCCTGACCAGTCATCGCGTCAGCTACATAAAATATCTCATCTGGGTCGGCCACACGTTTGACTTCTGCAAGTTCTTTCATCAACTCTTCATCAATAGCAAGTCGTCCTGCAGTATCTATGAGCACTACATCGTAAAGTTCTTTTTCTGCTCTACTCAATGCTTCTTTGACGATATTTTGCGGAGTGGCTTTTTCATCCGCTACTAGTGTAACATCTATTTGTGCTGCAATTTGTCTGAGCTGCTCAACAGCTGCTAGACGCTGTAAGTCTGCAGCTACTATCATTACTTTTTTCTTTTTTTGCTCTTTTAAAAAATATGCGAGTTTTCCTGTCGTAGTTGTCTTACCAGAACCTTGCAATCCCGTCATGAGCACTACCGTAGGCGGCTTAGAAGCAAATACAAAACCTTGATTGCCAGGTGCTGTAAGGATAGCATTAAGTTCGCCGCTTAGAGCTCTTAGGAAATTATCCTTGCCAATGCCCAACTGTTTTGTCTTTGCCTCTACATTGGCAATAAGCCCTTTTACTACCTTGTGGTGTACATCGGCTTTGAGAAGTGATTTTTTGAGTTCATCAGTTGCTTTTGCAAGCGCTTTTTCATCATCATGAAAACGAATTTTACTTATCGCATTTTTGAAACTATCGGTGAGGGTATCGAACATATATCATGCCTTAATTATCTATAAATATCTAAGCAATTGTACCCAAGAGGGGCTTAAATGTCTAAATACCATACCAAGCCCAAAAATATTACAAACTGTCATGATTTTTTATATAATATTTGTAAACAGCTGAAATAAAAAATAAATCTCCACAAATGATGAACTGGTCACAAATTGACTGGTTTTAGTATGCATTCCCACGGAAAGACATGGGAGCGACTCAAGAATAAGTTAAAGCTCTCATAAAATTATCAGTTATCTCAATGGTCTATTATTATATAAATCATCTAAAAACATATTTGTTTGAAGCCGACTAGAATTATACGCTTTACTCTCGCCGTCAATAGTCAATATATTCTCTCCTAAATATGTCATTTCAAAAGAATCATCTTGGTTGCTACTTCAATTTAATCCAATTTTCATGGCACCAGCCGTATCCATCGCTGTCTTTTAATTTTATTTTATACCAATGTCCTTGTTTTTCTACTATTTTAACTGCATCACCATTATACAATCTACCTATTTCACGAGAATTTCCATTCTTAGGAATAACATTTCTAATTGATAAAAATCCATCTCTGTTTGGGTCTAAACCATAAACGATTGATGTTAATGAAGTTTTATTTAAATTAAGTTTATATTTTTTTATAATTATTTCTGCTAATTCGCGTTCAATTGAATTTGAATACATATAACTAAATTGGCTTGGAAGATTAACTTTGGCAATTATGCTTCCATTACAATTACTCATAATAGCAGTAGTAATTTTTGATTTCATATTGGCATAATCAATTATCAGCAATTGAGTATTGTAACCAAAATTTGAAAGGTCACCAAATTTTCCAAGCGATTCAATCATGTATTGACGACCATCTAATGTAGATAGCATAACCATCCATACTTTAACTCTCTTATTTACTCTGTCTATCTGAATAGTTTTTTTATCATAGTAAAAAAACCCGTAAGAGATAGAACCAGTATAAACATATCTATCACTATCACCATAATCTAGTAACTCTAATGGTGTACAAGCAAATGGCTCAATAGATTTGTTTGTTTCATCCGCCATCAAAAATAATGTTACCATTAATAAACCCATAATAACTTTTTTCATTCTTATCCTTTTCTAATTCAAAACTTATCTAAGTTTATATTTTTTTATGATTATTTCTGCTAAGCTCTGTTGCATTGAGTTTGGATAACTAAATTTGTCTGGCATATCATGCTGAAGAATTATGTTTCCTTCGCAATCACGAATAATAGTGTTACTTTTTAATTTCATATTTGCATAATCAATTATATATAGCTGAGTAAAGTATCCATAATTTGCAAAGTCATCATATTCTCCTAACGCTTCAATCATATGTTTGCGGGCCTCTATCGTTGGGAGATTAAACGTCCAAACCTCAATCTTCTTATTTTTTCTATCTATCTTTATTGTTTTTTCCTCGAAGTACCACTCCCCATAAGGAGTAGAAGCAACATTGACAAATTTATGCTCAGAAAATTTTACTGCCTCGAATAACTCACAAGCCAATGGCCAAACAGATTTATTTGTTTCATCCGCCATCAAAAATAATGTTATCATCAATAAACCCATAATACTTTTTTTCATTCTTATCCTTTTCTAATTCAAAACCTATCTAATTGCATGGCTTCAACCCTTGTTTTAATTTAATTCAATGCCCATTTGCTAGCTTTGTTTTTGAAGCTCAGCTTTAAGGTTCTCTGGATTGTTGCATTCAGGAGGTAATATTATATCTGTTCCAGGCAAGCACTGTTGATTTGAATAGGCTTTTAAAAAACAGTTTGTATATTTTGTCACCAAATCATTACAATCATACTCAGAATCAGTTGCACTACCTATGTCTGATTCAGCAGCAGCTTCGGGGTACTCGGTAATATTAATTTCAGTTGCATTAGATTTAGGATAATTTTCACTAGATGTAAGGCGATGCAAAAAAGGAATACTTATTATTGCTATTACTAAGGTTATTAAAATCTTAACTTTCATATAGGCTCATTTCTCATCTTAATTTATCCCATAGGATATAGATTAAAAATTGTAACTCTTATAAACTTTGCCTTAGATTAATCCTATAGGTTATATATTGAAAAATAATTTAAGCGATGTAAGTCAAGAAGAATTGCAACAATTTTATAAAATGGTTTCTTCTAATGTAAAAAAAGCGAGAATATCTGCTGGTATGTCTCAAATGGATTTAGCATTAAAGTTAGGTATCAAATCCGTAGCATTTTATAGTAATTGTGAAAATTTGAGATATGGTAAACATTTTAACCTAGAGCATATATACAAAATATCAAAAGCATTAAATATCAAAATGTCAAAAATTTTAGAAGATGAAAAGATGGGTAGCTAGGCTCTTGGGCAAGAAAGCCTTTGAGCAAATTTAAAGATAGATTGTCTTATTTATACTTCTGAATATCAGCTGGCTCTGGAGCTGTGATATCATAGCCAAGCAGGGCAATACGCTTAGCATGGAGCAGGATTCTCTTGGCTTTTGTCTTACTCCCATAGAATTCATCCCCGACAACTGGATGGTTGATATGTGATAGGTGTACGCGTATCTGATGTGTTCGCCCTGTGCCGATTTCTATATCTATCTTGCTTTTTTTACCTTGGATCTCAAGAGGTTTGATCCGTGTGCGAGCCGGCTTACCTTTTTGTTCATCTACTTTTGAGAAAGCTTTCCCATTATGCTTATGAGTGGAGATAGGTATATCTATGTCCGTTTCTTCATACACCATCCCCTCGACCCATGCCACATACTCTTTTTCCACTTGTCGCTGACGAAATGCTTCTATGGCTTTGGCTGTCCATTCTTCATTTTTACCAAAAAGCAGTATACCACTGGTTTCTCTATCTAAACGATGTAATAATGTAGCTCCAAATATATTATCTTGGACATCATAACTGTCCATAAATGCAGGTTTATTTACAGCCAATATATTATCATCTTCGAATATGACTTTTATGTCTTCCAGTTTTTCTACACGAAATTTAGTATCGTCAGCTATCTCTGCTCTTGCTATCTTGACCTTTTGGTCACCCACGTATACAAGACCTTTATCGATCAGTTCTTTTGCTTTATTGTTTGATATTTCTTTTTGAAATGCCAATAGTTTATATGCTTTTTCAGTAGCCATTTTGTGCTATCCATTCTTTAAATTTTTCACTCAAAGGAAATAATATCACTTTGATTTTACTTGTATCTCCGCTTTTAAGCATTATACTACTTTTTGGTACTTTAAATGATTTTGACAAGAACTTAAACAGTTCTTCATTCGCCGCACCTTCAACGGCTGGAGCCTTAATACGTATCTTAATAGCATCATCGCCATAAGGTTCACAAAATTCACTCTTACTAGCTTTAGGCTGTGCTTTTATGCGAAAACTGACTATTTCGTTATTGATCTCGTAGAACATCTTTTATTCTCTTTGATATCGGCTTTAGATTACAACTGCTTACCAAAGAAGTTTTTGACAAGAGATTTGGGTAAGACAGTGTCTCTTTTAACTCATGATTTTCTACTGCATAAATACCTTCTATGCCTCCGAAAATCTCTTTTTGATTGAAATAATTTTTACCGGAAATTATCTTACATCCAAATTGGGCAGCTTCAGCTGCATTATGCCCGCCTATCGGCTCAAACGCTCCGCCAAGCACTACAACATCACTGATGGCATATATATTGACAAGCCCGCCTATGGTATCATAGAGAATTAAATCACTTTCAAAATCAGCTTTTTGGCTCCAACGATGATAACTCCAACCTTGGATCTTTGCCAAGGATTCCATGATGCGCTCCACCTTGTCAAATCTTTCCGGATGGCGAGGTGCTATACAAATCTTGGCTTCAGGTTTTTTTGACTTGAGAGTTCTAAAAGCATCAAGTATCAAAGACTCTTCTTTATCATGAGTGCTTGCTGCACATACAAAAATGCCATCTGGTTTTGGAAGTTTTTTGGTTGATTTCGTGATGCTTGCAAATTTTATGTTGCCCATAACTTCTACATTGCTTGCTCCCAAAGTAATCAATCTTTGTGCGTCTTCATCGGTTTGTGCATAAACAGCATCTATCTGTTCAAAAATACGTCTATATAGCCACTTAAAACGCAAATACTTATCATAGGATTTTTCACTTATTCTAGCATTTACAAGCAATGTCTTTGCACCTTTTTTACGTGCTACGGCAAATAATAGATACCAAAGTTCCGCCTCCATGACTATAAGCATTTTTTGCGGTTTGATCCATCTTAACAACAAAGGCTCAAACGGTAAATATCTGCTTTGTTCTGTATATTTGGAAATCTCATCAAAACCCGTCTTCGTCGTAGCACTAAGACGCAATAGATCTTTTGGTATTTGCTTGATTAACGGAGCTATGCTTTTGGCTTCACCCAAAGAACATAAATGTATCCAAATACCATCAGGCGAAAACGGTTTATTGTTTTTGAGCCAAAATCTTGCAGGTAGCGACTCTTTGTGCTTAGATTTTATTTTTGATAGTATCCATAAGAATGGTAAGGCCAAAATCCATACTATAGAAGTGACAACCACATATATAAAAAAGAAAAAACGATGCAATTAATCCTCGTTCTTTGAACTCTCGATATAAAGAATTCTACCGCAATGTGGACAAGTAGTAATCTCCTCGGATTTGATAACATCAGCATAAGACTTATCGCTGATCTTCATATAACAACCATAACATGCTTGTTTTCTTACAGGAACAACAGCACTATTTCCTGCCCAAAGTCTTATTTTTTCATAAAATGCTAAAATCTTTTGCTCCAAATCACCAGCTATCTCTTCTCTTTTAGCAAATAAACTTGATTTGCTATTTTCTATCACTTCTTTTTTCTCAAGAGCTTCTTTATTTGACTCATCCAAAGATACTTTTAAAGATTCAAGACCAGCGTTTAATTCTTCTAAAGTAGCGCTTTTTTTCTCATTGATCTTGCCTATTCTTTCTATTTCTTCATTTGCAAATGACATCTTTTCTTTTGCTATATCTTCTTCTAGAGAAAGTGCCTTCATCTCTTTTTCTGTAGAAACATCTTTGGCTTTTTTTGCATTTTTATTAAGCAGCTCGCTCAAATTAGAGATTTGCTCTTCGTATGTTTTGATTTTTTTATGATTATCTTCAATAGAAGTGTTTATATTATTTATCTCATCTTGAAGCACGTCAAGCTTTTGTTGAGACTTTAATAGTTTTTTATCGATAGCTTCAATTTGAGGATTATAACCATCAATCTCTTTATCGATTTTCGAAAGTTCTATCAGCTCTAGTAGATTTCTGTTCACGCGTTGTCCTTCTTAGTGTATAAGCATAATTATAATGCCTGTGTGGGTGATTTTCATTTTAGAAAAGAAAATGGATTTTTTGAATTTGAAATTATAGCCAAAATAGGTAAAACTTGCAAATGCTCTGCTAAAATATCTACAAAATATCGTTCACTCTCATAATGCCCGATATCTACCATCATGAGGTTTTGACTTATAGCCTTTATAGCATCGTGATACTTTATGTCTCCGGTCAAAAAACAATCGGCATCAATTTCATCCATGAGTGATGCTCCAGAGCCGGTAATCATTGCTATAGAAGTTATCTTGTCTTTTGGAGCAACTACTTTTAGTGTTTCGAGCTTAAATTTATTTTTTAAAAGTTCTATTAGCTCTTCTTTGGTCCAAATACCATTTGTTTTACAGATAAAATCACTTTGCTTTTCGAGTTTAAATCCTAAAACATGCTCAAATACATATCTGTTTAAATGAGTTTTATCAAAATTAGTGTGCATTGCGATAAGACTTATATCTTTTTTGATCATAGTCTCAATTAGATTGGCTGGATATTTAGAAAGATCGAGGAAAGTCAATCCTCCAAAAATAAGAGGGTGATGTGTAATGATTAGGCTATTTGGTTTAATACTGTCTAGCATATGATTATCTACATCCAATGCGATATAAATCTGCTCTATCTCTCTATCCATGGAACCGATAACAAGTCCGCTATTGTCCCATTTTTCCTGCAAAGAAAAAGGACTCATTGCATCAAGAAATGTATAAATTTCTGAAATTTTCATATATGTCCTAAGTTATCTAGCTTTTACTCTTTCATTTCTCTGGCTCTCTTGTGCTTTATAAAGTTCAGCACATCCTTTACTTAACTCACGAATTTTAAGAATATAATTTTGTCTTTGGGCTTGAGAAATTGCTTTTCTAGCATCAAGTACATTAAAAGCATGGGCTGCTCTCATGCATTCATCATATGCCGGCAACGGAAGCCCTGCTTCCAAGCATACATTACACTCATTGCTGGCATCTTCAAATCTTGCAAACAGTTTATCTATATTTGCAACTTCAAAGTGATATTTGCTAAATTCGTATTCGCCTTCTTTATGTACGTCGGCATAAGTTATTACCTCATCTTTGTTGCGATTCCAAACTATATCAAATACGCTCTCAACTCCTTGTAAGTACATAGCAAGTCTTTCTGTACCATAAGTGATCTCTACAGCTACAGGATCGCAAGCTATGCCCCCTACTTGTTGAAAATAAGTAAATTGCGTTACTTCCATACCATCAAGCCATACTTCCCAACCAAGTCCCCAAGCTCCAAGAGTCGGAGATTCCCAGTTATCTTCTACAAAACGGATATCGTGCTCTTTTAGATTAAGTCCCAAAAACTCCAAACTTTTTAGATAAAGCTCTTGGATATTATCCGGACTTGGTTTGATGAGTACTTGGAACTGATAATATGCCCCTAAACGATTTGGATTTTCTCCATATCTGCCATCTGTAGGACGACGGCTTGGTGCCACATATGCCGTACTCCACGGTGTACTGTCTAAACTTCTAAGCAATGTCGCCGGATGGAATGTGCCCGCACCGGCTGGCATGTCATACGGCTGGACTATTGTACAACCTTGCTCACTCCAAAACTCTTGAAGTTTAAGTAGCAATTGGCTAAATGTTATACTGTTATTATTCATCTATTTTCCTAACGCATTTTCAATTTTTTTTTCATCAAATCCACATATCCAAAAGGTGCCGCCGATTAGAATGACCGGTACGCCGCGGCATCCGTGTTTTCTGCAATCTTCTGCAGCAAACTTATCTCTAGTCACATCTATTGTTTTAAATCGTATGCCTTTGCTCGTGAAATAACTTTTGGCTCTATTACACCATACACATGATGGTGATG
Organism: Sulfurovaceae bacterium; assembly: GCA_028715055.1. Classification (GTDB taxonomy): domain Bacteria; phylum Campylobacterota; class Campylobacteria; order Campylobacterales; family Sulfurovaceae; genus BN30871. The sequence continues at coordinate 219,011 of JAQTLE010000001.1, read as the reverse complement.
TAAATATAGTGACCGATTTGGCAGGTTTCTTTTTTGGCTCCATATACAAGCACCTTAAATAATAACTTCTATTTCACTAGAGTCAAGTTCTACTTTTTTGGCTTTTGCTATGCGGTCTTCTTGGAGTTTAACTTTGAGTTCATCATCTTGAAGTGCCATGATCTGTATAGCTAGATACGCTGCATTTGTAGCTCCTGCTTTACCTATAGCTACAGTCCCCACAGGCATGCCAGCGGGCATCATCACAGTACTAAGCAAGGCATCTTGACCTCTGAGCTCTCCGCTTACCATAGGCACACCAAGAACCGGCTTGGTAGTACTTGCAGCTAATGCTCCGGCTAAATGGGCCGCCATACCGGCAGCAGCTATGAAGACTTGGGCTCCTTTGGCTTCAGCAGCTTTAACATAATCTTTGGTTCTCTCCGGACTTCTGTGAGCAGATGATATTATAAGCTCATATGGTACGCCGAATTTTTCTAACGTAGCACTACACTCTTGCATGACTTCATAATCACTTTTGCTGCCAATGATTATAGATACAAATTTCATATTTTTCCTTTGAAAATTTAATCTTTTTGGGAAGTGGAACCCTAGTCCCGCTTGCTCTAAAATGAGAAATGTATTTAAGACCAAAGTCTCATTTTGTAAACTTATAGCATTCTACCAAAAATATGGTTAATCCCCACATCCACCACTTTCATGTAAACCTTTTTTCTCTAATGCTTCGGTTATGCCCCTTCTTAAAATAGTATATCTAGGCAAAGTAGTGGGCAATATTATATCTCGCTCATCTCCACTGTGGATACACTCAAACTCTCTTCCTTCAGTAGAGATGATTTTCTTGATAGTTAACCAATATTTTCCGTCTTCCTCTGCGATAACACCATACTCGTTATCAACAAGCTCTATACTTTTGCCTGCAGGAAGGATAATTTCCAATTTATCTCCAACGCAAGTTTTATCCTTGCATCTCCATGTTTTACCATCTCTGCTTACAAGTGCAGCTACTTGATGAGTGCCATATTGAATAGTAAAGTCATGTGACTGGGTATCATGTCTCTCAAAAGGACGGCTAATGAGATAGGCATCCGTAAATCCTCTATTTTGAGTAGTATTAAGCTCCTGTTGGTAAATATCAGCATTGAATTTACCGGCATAATAATCATCTATTGCATGTCTATAAGCTTTTGTTACTATACCAACATAATAAGGTGATTTGGTGCGCCCTTCGATTTTCAAACTGTCTATAACCCCGGAAGCTATTATCTCATCAACATGGGATGCCATGTTCATATCTTTGGCATTCATGATATAAGTGCCTATGCCCCCTTCTTCATCTAGCCTAAAAGTGGTATTTGTCTCCGGATTGTGCGCATAGACTTCATACGGGAATCTGCAATCATTTGCGCAGCTTCCCCTGTTTGGAACTCTACCCATCTGAAGAGCAGATATAAGACATCTTCCACTATATGCAAAACACATAGAGCCATGCACAAAAACTTCAATCTCAAGCTCAGGAATAGCTCTTTTTATAGCCTCGCAATCCTTTAGACTTATCTCTCTAGCTGCAATAATTCGTTTAACACCCATGTCATAATATACTTGGGCATCAAGGGCATTCATGACATTTGCTTGGGTAGACAAATGTATAGGAATATGCGGGGCGATTTTATTTGCCATTTTGACTATCCCAGGACTTGCTACTATAAGAGCATCAGGACTAAGTTCGCTCATTTGAGATATATGTTTTTCATATAGTTTGATCTGGGAATTAAATGGAAAACTATTGATCGTCACATAAACTTTTTTACCTAGTGAATGTGCATATTCAATGCCTTTGGAAAACGACTCCATATCAAACTCTTTCCCCGAACGTATACGAAGAGAAAAGCTGCTTACACCGCCGTATACGGCATCTGCCCCATATCCTAGTGCAATTTGTAATTTTTCTAAATTTCCTGCCGGTGATAAAAGTTCAATCTTTTGTTGCATTGTATTTTACTTTAATATTTTTTGTATATTGTATCCAATTGAGAGTAAAAAACAGACACAAACATGGTACAATGATACAAAAACCAACAAGGTACATGATGAGAATCGATCTCCATAATCACACAACTTTATGCAACCATGCTGATGGTACAGTTGATGAATATATTCAAAAGGCCATCACTTTAGGTATAGATATTTATGGCTTTTCCGAACATGCTCCTATGGAATTTGATAAAAATTATCGTTTATCTTTTGATGAAATGAAATTATATGAAAAAGATATTTTAGATGCACGCATAAGATATCAAGATAAAATAGAAATATTACTGGGTTATGAGATTGATTTTTTGCCCAGATATATGGATGAAAGAGTTCTAAAAGCCAAGGTAGATTATCTAATCGGTTCCGTGCATTTCATAAATGAGTGGGGTTTTGATAATCCGGAATTCATAGGCGGCTATGAAGGCAAAGATATAAACGAGATTTGGCAAAACTATTTTGATGCGGTAGAATCCATGGCAAAAAGTGGACTGCTTGATATAGCAGGGCATCTTGATCTCCTTAAAGTTTTTAAGTTTTTGCCGACAAAAGATGTGAGAATATTAGCTAAAAATGCACTAAAAGCTATAAAGAAATCAGATATGACCATAGAAATAAACACTGCAGGACTTCGTAAACCGATTGAAGAAATTTATCCATCCAAAGCACTTATTGAAGAGATGTATGAACTTGAAATTCCTATTACATTTGGTTCTGACGCACACAAAATAGAACATATAGGACACGGATATAATGAAGCGATGGCTCTGGCTAAAGAAATTGGATACACTAAAGTCATGACATTTCGTGATAGAGATAAGCAATTGCTTAATTTTTAGGCACAAAATCAAGTTGCAATAAGAGAAGTTATAGGTATAATATAAGGTATTAAAAATTATCAAGGAGTATTTATGGGCAAATTTGTCAAAAACATAGACGAATTTTACAAATTTTGTGAAGAAAACGAGGTGCAATTTGTAGATTTTCGTTTCACGGATCTAAAAGGCATGTGGCATCATGTTAGTTATCGTATGAGCGCTGTTAGTGCTAGCATGTTGGAAAATGGTCTTCCATTTGATGGATCTTCTATCGAAGCATGGCAGCCTATCAATAGATCAGATATGCTTCTCAAGCCTGATGTACCAACTGCATTTTTAGATCCTTTCACTGCCGATAGTACTATCATAGTTATATGCGACGTATATGATATTTATAAAAACGATCTTTATGAAAAATGTCCTAGAAGTATTGCCAAAAAAGCACTACAACATTTAGAAAATGCCGGCATTGGGGATGCAGCATATTTTGGACCGGAAAATGAATTTTTCATATTTGAAGATGTAAAAATCAAACTTGCCGTCAATGAATCATATTATAGAGTTGATACAGTTGACGGTGAATGGAATGATGACAAAGATATGGAATTTGGAAATATGGGTCATCGCGCAAGAACAAAAGGCGGATATTTTCCTGTTATGCCTATAGACTCAGGCGTTGACTTGAGAGCTGAAATGATGCAAGTGCTTGAAGATGTAGGTCTAGAAGTAGTACTGGGCCACCATGAAGTTGCACAAGGCCAACATGAGATCGGTGTAAAATTCGGTACACTTGTTGAAGCAGCGGATAATGTTCAAAAACTTAAATATGTCATCAAAATGGTAGCTCACTTAAATGGTAAAAGTGCTACATTTATGCCAAAACCGCTTTATGGCGATAACGGAAACGGCATGCATGTACACCAATCTATCTGGAAAGATGGCAAAAATCTTTTCTATAAACAAGGCGAATACGGTAATCTAAGCGAAATGGCATTGCATTATCTAGGTGGTATTTTCAAACATTCAGCAGCAGTAGCAGCATTTACAAATCCTAGTACAAATTCTTATAAAAGATTGATCCCTGGTTTTGAGGCACCTAGTATCCTTACATATTCTAGCCAAAACAGATCAGCATCATGCCGTATTCCATATGGCGCAGGTGAAGGGGCTACTAGAATTGAAACTAGATTCCCGGATTCTACATCTTGTCCATACCTTTGTTTTGCGGTATTAATGCTAGCCGGACTTGATGGTATCAAAAATAAAAATGTACCTGTTGGGCCGATGGATGAAGATTTGTTCGAACTCAGCCTAGATGAAATCAGAGAAAAACATATCCCTCAAATGCCTCATACTCTTAGAGAGGCGGTAGAAGGATTGATTGCTGATCATGGTTTCTTGATGCCTGTAATGACAAAAGAATTCATAGATACATATCAACACTATCAATTTGAAAGACAAGTATGGCCAGATGAAGCTAGACCAACTCCATTCGAGATCAGATCTACTTACTCTTGCTAAATCTCTTTGCACCATTTTTCGATGGTGCAAAACCACAATCAAACAATAAATTTTCCTATATTTTTTACGCTATAATAATTCATCAATTAAATTTTACGGAGGTAAAATTATGAAAGAAGTTATTGCAATTTACAAAAAACATAAAAATACAGTTGATGAATTTGTTGTTACTCTTATTAAAAGCTTGCCTCAAGACTACATTCAAAATGCAGATAAAATTCTAAAAGAAAACAAAATGATCCAATTATTATATGCAGTAGATAATAATTATATTCAAATCTCTCCGACTGTTTGCAAAAAAAGACAAGAGTTAGAAAGCAAAGGCAGCCAAAAAAGTCATTATTTTTCTAAGGTTGCTGTAGATGAAAGAGGATTTTATATCTCAAATCCGTATATTCATCATCGTACGGGCAGAGCAAGCCTATCTGCGGTACATAAAGTGGGCGAGATATATTATGTTTTTGACATTAATCTAATAGAACTCCTGGAAGAATTAAAACTTATTGAATATAATGATCTGTATGACAAAATAAAACGGAGTGTATATTTTTTAGGCGCGTTTTTCCTCGGTGTAGTTGCTATTGCTCTAATTGTATATGGAGGATATATATTTGCAATGATACTTTTTGCCAAGGGAGATATGAATTTGTTGCATAATATTTTTCAATCCATCATAGCCATTACACTTGGTATTGCTATCTATGATCTCTCGAGTCAAATCTTTGAACATGAAGTATTATTTCGCGCATTTCATCATGAAGAAGATAGACAATATAAAATTTTAGGCAGATTTTTAGTTTCCATAATTATTGCTTTGTCTATAGAAACATTAATGGTGGTCTTCAAAATTGCTATAAGCGATTATACTCAAATGCTCTCTGCTTTTTGGCTACTATTGGGCACTACGCTGATGTTCATAGGTCTTGCCTATTTTTATAAAACTATTAAAGAAAGTGAACAAAAAGAAGAATGATTTATTGCTTAATCTAGACACTTTACATAATCGCCTAATTTTATGGAAAATGGTTTAAATCTGCTAACGTGATAAATCCGTCTTTGTCGATATGTCCCTTGTCGCCTGTTTTATAATATCTCACGCCGTCAAGCTCTATAATGGCATCTTTGGTTTTGACTGGATCATTTAAATAGCCTTTCATGACTTGAGCACCGCCTACCAAAATCAAACCGTCTTTACCTATCAACACTTCTTCATAGGTAATAGGATCTACAATTTTTATGATCGTACCCGGTATTGCCTGACCGACGCTTCCGTCTTTATTGCCAATTATGATTTTCATTGTTTCTAGATCAAGTGCATTTGCCATATTTACTGCAATTACCGGTGATGTCTCAATGGTTCCATATCCTTCATAGATGTCAAGTCCGAACTTTTCTTTGAAACCTCTTTTAAGCTCTGGCTCTAATTTTTCAGCAGCTGTTGCTATCATACGAATATTTTTAAGCATTAGAGGATGCAATTTATCATTTAATGTATATAATCTAAAAAATTCAGACGCCCCAAACATTATAGTAGCCTCAAATCTAGCTGCCAATTTTCCAAAAGCAGCACAATCTGAAGGATCCGATATACTGATCATGCCAATCCCCTCACACAATGGCAAAAGAGTCATAACATTTAAACCAAACAAATGGAAAATAGGCAATGAATTAAGTATAACATCGTTTTCTTGGAATTGTAAAAGGGCTGAGACTTGTTTTATGTTTGTCATTATATTTTTATGAGTAAGCTCTACCCCATTTGATGCTCCATCATTTTTGCTGCTAAAATGTATTATTGCTGTATCTTCCATAGAAATCGGCATAAAATAGCGCCATTTTAGCCATACTTTTGGCATACAAAGTGCTTCGAACGTAACAGATACTTTTTCTTTTTTATTGACAGGTTTACTCATATCCTCTATCTTGATCATATTTTCTTCACCAATGAAATTAAAATCAAAACCTTCAGAGCTTAATTGGCGCATGAACTTTTTAGATGTAATAATTTTCTCTACTTCTGCCTGGGTAACAGCATTTTCTATACAATGTGAACCCAATGCATAATTAAGATTTACGGCTTTCTTGCCTATAGCTAATATTGCCATATTTATAATGGCAGCGCTGGATGAAGTAGGCAATAAAATACCGATATTTTCTCCGTCTATGAGCTTTAATTTTTTGGCAGACAAAAATACCTGTATCATTACCTGGAGATTATTCAAGTCGTTTTGTGTATCAACAATAGAACGCTTAAAGGGTTTAGCTTTTGCCCGTCTAAGCCACGAGTGGGTTAATGGGGCAAGTCCGTTCGCAGAAGCTTCCCATGCATAATGAGAAAGCTCCACGACTTTCTGCTTAACTTCATGTGCCTGAGTCGATGACGAAAGCTGTGGGCCAAATACTACTATTACATCTCTATTGTCGCCTTTACGAATCATTGATTTGAAAAATCTATTTGCCTTTGAAAAAGCAGATCCCCATAACCCATGAATATAAAAAGGCAATATTGGGTGATCAGTGTCGGCTATGCTAATTTCAAATCCTTTTTTAAATTCATTCATCTGTCCGTTAAAGCTTATTCTACCTTCTGGAAACAAAGCAACTACTTCTCCGTTATCTAATCTTTCTTTGATTGCTTCAAGAGCTTTTTTGCTTCCGGTTGACGAGATAGGTATAACATGAAAAAAATCCAGAATCCATTTAATATACCACTTTTCATAAAAATGTTTATGCATGACAAATTTTATGGGCCTTGGGGTAGCAGATTGCAATATAAGCCAATCAATCCAGCTTATATGATTGCCCAACATCAAAACGCCCCCTCTAGAAGGGAGGTTTTCCAAACCATGCAATGTAAACTTGTATCTTGTCTTGAGAATTGGCAGCAGCATGATCCTGGCAAATAGATGTGGAACTTGCTTGATAACGAACAAACTAACAAAAAACGATAAAATCGAAGCGATAAAAAACAACAAACTGCTTGAAAAACCGATTTCTACCACAATGATAGAAAAAAACAAAAACAAAATCATAAATATATTTTGTATAAAGTTATTTCCGGCCAGTATAACGCCTAGTTGTTTTTGCGGTGACAAAAACTGTATAAGTGCATTAAGCGGAACGATAAAAAAACCGCCAAAAAACCCGAATAATAAACTAGCCATTGAGATAGAAAATTTCGAATGCGATATACTCAGGATCAAGAGCGATAAAAATATTCCTATTGCACCTATCGGAACGATGCCGAGTTCAATCCTTTTTTTGGATAATTTTCCGGCAATAAAAGATCCTAGCATTATGCCTACAGCGCTAAGAGCCATAATTATTTGAATTGTAACGGCATTTGAATCGTTTGTGATAGCCTTATAATGAGCAGGAATTGTAGATATAAGCAACTGACCTATTCCCCAAAAAAATGCCAATCCCATTATGCTTCTAAAGATGCTTTTATCGTCATAGATAGTTTTTATATTTTGTTTAAGATAGACAAAATTTATATATTTAGAAAAAGAAAAATTAGATTGGTTTCCTGCTTTTATTGGCAACCTAAAAGATAAAATAAATTCTATAAAGCTCAATACCACCATTATTATTCCTATAGGAACCATATGTGCTATGATCATATTTGGTGAATTAAAATCAGGAGAATAAAACATTTCAAATATTATAGAAAAACAAAGTCCGCTTAAGAGAATGGCTGTTATTGTAATTGCTTGAATAAATCCATTTGCCTCTCCTAGGTTTTCTTCCCCTACTATTTCTTTTATTATTCCATATTTTGCAGGCGAATAGATCGCTGCTTGAATAGCCAACATTACTGTTAAACCAAATGCCAGATACCATAAGCCCATAATGTAGCTTACCGTTATAAGAGCTGTTATAATTATTGCAGCAAATGAGGCGTATCGAATTACTATTGCTTTTGAATATTTATCACTTATAAAACCCGAAGGTGAAAAAAACATTACAAACGGTATTAGCATAAGAGAATTTATTATTGCGCTCAAAACTATAAGCGTTCCGCCGTCATACATTTTAATGACGGTATTTTGTATAGTTATCTTATGTGCAATATCAACTACAACATTGATAAAAGTAATAATTATGTACGGTAAAAAAGATTTGATTTTTAAAAGCGATGAATTCATACACAATCCTAAATAAAGATCATATATTTTATCTAATTTTGATATTTTAAGAGTTTAAAGAAGTGCAACATCACCCACGAAAGGGGTGTGTTTTTATGCCATTTGTTTAGCAACTTCAGCAGCAAAATCTTCTTGGGCTACTTCGATACCTTCACCTACTTCTAAACGAATAAATGATGTGATCTCTGCAGTTCCGCCTGCTGCTGCAGCTTTGTTTTCTACATACTGGGCGACAGTTATGCTGTCATCCATAACAAATTTTTGATCAAGTAAACATTGTTCTTGATCCAATGTTGTGTTATCTGATATAAATCTAGCAAGTTGGCCTGGAACTATTTTGTCCCAGATTTGCTCCGGTTTGCCTTCGGCTTTCAATTTCTCTTTGATATCTGCTTCAGCTTTTGCCAAAATATCAGGAGTTAATTGAGCCATTGAAATGTATTGAGGAATATTAAGCAAAGGCTTACCAAGTCTTGCTCTCTCTTCATTTTCTTTTTCAATTTTTATAATTCTTCCTTGTGTCTCATCGGCAACATAAGAAGCATCAAAATCTTTATAGCTAAGTGTTCTTGGTTTCATTGCAGCTGCGTGCATTGCTATATCTTTCAATGCAGGAGTCATAGCTTCAGCTGTTTTTGCACTGTCGCATTTAGCAGCGATTATAACACCGACTTGACCATTTGCATGGATATAACCGTTTACGGCTGTATTTTCATCACCAACAAACATACCTGCTCTTCTAACAACTATATTTTCGCCTATTGTAGCGATCTGCATTGAAAGATATTCGCCAAATGCTTGTCCATTGATAGTTGAAGCATTGATAGCATCAGCATCAAATAGATCATTTTCAAAAGCATGATCAATCGTATCTTTTACAAAAGCTTTGAATTTCTCATTTTGTGCAACAAAGTCTGTTTGTGAATTAACTTCAACTATTACAGCCTTTTTGCCTTCCACCTTCATACTCACAAGACCCTCGGCAGCTACTTTGCTAGCTTTTTTAGCAGCAGCGCCAAGACCTTGGTCTCTTAACCATTCGATAGCTTTATCCATGTCTCCATTGGCTTCTGTTAAAGCTTTTTTGCAGTCCATCATCCCAGCATTGGTCATTTCTCTTAGGTTTTTGATATCACTTGGTCCAAAACTTGCCATAAATTATGCCTCCTCTGTAGCTTCTGCTTCAACTTCACCAGCAGATTCTTCGATAAGCTCGGCTATCTCCTCAGTGCTAGCTGCAGCATTTTCAACTGCTTCGCCTTTGTTTTCAGCATAAATTGCTTTACCTTCATTAATAGCTTCTGCCATTTCTTTACAGAAAAGTTCGATTGAACGAATAGCATCATCATTTCCCGGGATTGGATAATCGATCAAATCCGGATCACAGTTTGTATCAAGTGGAGCTACAACTTTCATACCAAGTCTTCTAGCCTCTAAAACAGCGATATGTTCTTTAACTGCGTCAACTACGAACATCATATCAGGCAATTTTTGCATGTTTCTAAAACCTGCAAGATAGTCATTTAGCTTCTCTTTTTTACGAGTTAGCATCAAAGCTTCTTTTTTAGTCAAAAGTTTGATTTGACCATTCTCTTCCATTTGCTCAATGATCTCAAGTTTGCGGATAGATTTTTTGATTGTAGGGTAGTTTGTAAGCATACCACCCAACCATCTGTTTGAAACATAAGGCATACCGCATGATTTTGCAGCCTCTTCTATAGCTACTCTAGCTTGTTTTTTTGTACCTACGAAAAGTACTGTTTTGCCTTCAGCTGCTGCGTCTCTTACGATATTGTAAGTATATTTAAAATAACGCAAAGTTTTTTGCAAGTCAATAATATATATATTTTTTCTCTCACCATAGATGAATTTTTTCATCTTTGGATTCCATCTTCTTGTTTGATGCCCGAAGTGTACACCACACTCTAGCAAATCTTTCATTGTTACCATTTTTTCTCCTTGGTATTATTAATTTTTTTGCGATTTCTCGCTTATTTGGTTTGACCCTCTGTAGTCCTTAACACAATTGTGCAACCATACAAGGAATAACTACATGAGTATTTCCATCCACTTATCAGTAAAATGGACGCAGATTATATCCAAAAAGGCTTAAAAAATAGTTGAACCAAATTTTTTGATGTAAATCCGACTGGCATGCTTTACTTGTTATAAATATTTCTGCGGTTATGCTAAAATATGATTAGTCAAAAATACACACCTTATAAACATTCAGTCAATATAGGAAAAACGCATATGAATATTCCTAGCCATCCTCATAGTGAAACGATTAAATCTTTAACCAAAGCCCTAGAAACTTCAAAAGAAGGACTAAAACATAGTAAAGCAAAAGCAAATCTTTTGCTATATGGACGAAATGAAATTGAAGAAAAAAAACCTAATTATTTCATTCTCTTTCTTTCACAATTTAAAAGCCCATTAGTTTATGTGCTCGTAGCTGCTGCTCTACTTTCTCTTTTTTTGAGAAATATAAATGAGGGATTGTTAATACTGATCATAGTCTCAATAAATGCATTCATAGGGTTTTGGCAGGAGAGCAAAGCCTTGGTGTCCATCAAGGCACTAAAAAAACTTACCCAAAGCAACACGCAGGTCAAACGTGAAAATAAAATCTTTGCCATCCCGTCAGCAGAACTTGTACCAGGAGATGTTGTCATTCTGAGCGAGGGAGATATCATACCTGCTGATGTACGTCTTTTTGAGACACATGGACTAGTTATTGATGAGTCTATACTCACAGGAGAATCCATACCTGTAGAAAAAAATGCAAAACTTGTGCTTTCCAAAGAAGCATTACCATATGAACTTAGTAATATGGCCCTCTCCGGCACCACAGTAACCAAAGGCAAAGCGGAAGGATTTGTTGTATTTACAGCCCAAAAAACCTATCTTGCATCTATTGCAAGCAGAGCTGAAGAAGAATCTGCAGATTCACCGCTAAGCAAAGCATTAGAGGTTTTTAGCAAAAAGCATATGATGATCTTGCTCATAATAATTACCTTAACGGCTTTTCTAGCATTATGGCAAGGAAGAGAGATCTTTGAGGTCATCTATCTGGTTATTGCCGAGCTTGTCTCTGCTGTGCCAGAAGGATTGCCTATAGTAGTGACTCTGGTGCTTACTATAGGTGCAATGACACTGAGTGTAAAAAAGGTTTATGTTCGTCACCTGCCCTCGGTTGAAACCTTAGGCAGTGCTACTATCATCGCTTCAGACAAGACTGGTACCATAACTGAAGGCAAACTCAAAGTACAAGAGTTTTTCTCCTTGCATGATACATTTACCCAAACAGTCTCAGCACTAGCTAATGAATCCGTCGAAGGCAAAGGTGACCCAGTGGATACTGCTTTAGCACTTTGGGTCGGAAAAGAATACAAAAATATAAGGGAAAAATATCCTCGCGTTAATCTTTATCCTTTTGATGCCAAATACAGACTAATGGCAAGCTCTAACATAATCCAAGAAAATCATAGAATTTTTGTAAAAGGTGCTTTTGAATCACTAAAAGAATTTGCACTCAATACAAAAGATTTCAATATTCTACAAGAAGAACATGACAAGATGGCTTTAGAGGGCTTAAGGGTCATCGCATTGGGGACAGGAAAATATACCTCAGATAATGTAGACACTTGGAAGATCGAAATCGTGGGACTCGTTGGCTTCATAGATCCTCCCAAAGAAGGGGTTCTTGAAGCTATACAAATAGCACAAAAAGCCGGCGTTAAAGTAATGATGATCACGGGCGATGATCCTCTCACTGCTGCAGCCATTGCCAGATCAGTCGGCATCTATAAAAATGATGATCTGGTTATTTCAGGCAAAGAGCTGGAGCACATGAACGATGAGGAGCTTGAAACACTATTGCCCAGAGTTACTGTGTGGGCGAGAGTGCTTCCTGAACACAAATATCGTATAGTTAAGACTTTGCAAAAACAAGGAGAGATCGTAGTAGTTACCGGAGATGGTGTCAATGATGTACCAGCACTCAAAGCCGCTGATCTAGGCATAAGTATGGGTACAGGCAGCGATGCAGCTAAATCCACCGCTAAAATGATACTTGCCAATAATAATCTCTCTGTCATTGTTGATGCGATCAAACAAGGTCGCACGATCGCGGGTAATATACGCAAAGCAGTCTATTTTCTTGTCTCAACAAGTTTGGATGAAGTCATTCTTATCACTGCTTCGATCTTGATGGCACTTCCTCTGCCGCTTTATCCGGTGCAGATATTATGGATAAATCTGGTTTCAGACAGTGCTTTGGATAAAACCTTTCCATTTCTAAAAGATGAAGAAGATGTCATGAAGAGACCGCCAACCAAACTACATGAACAGTTTTTAGATAAAGTGCAGATTTTTCGTGTACTTTACACACTTTTTACAGTTTTTGTAATCGCTACATGGATCAACGGTTTACAGTCACTCAAAGAAAGTGAACCTTTTTTAAAGAATATCAAAAGATCACTTCATATCAACCCCTATATATTTTATGGCATAGGCATAGGGATGTCACTTCAATTGTTTGCCATTTATGCACTTTCAGAGGTATTTCATACGCTTCCGTTGAATAGTGATACACTTATGATAATTGGCTTATTTGCCGTGTGGATCTTCAGTCTGATAGAGATACGCAAATGGGGCGAATATTTGTGGAAAATATTAAATAATGGAGTATAATATCTTAGAAAAAATTCATAAATTTTCAATCTCGAACAAAGTAAAGGTGCATGTATGAAGAAGTGGTTTTTGATTTTGAGTTTATGTTTTTTTACGACTACTAGTTTTGCCGAAAATGAACGATTTATCGATGAAGTTACTCTTGGTGCCGGAAATAGTAAAGATGATATAGGGATATATCGTCTTGGTCTCAGAAAAAATTTTGATCGAACATTTCTTGATAGTGATTATGGCTGGCTTAGCGGATATTATGAAGCCTCCACAAATTACTGGGAAAAAGATGGCGACCGGATATACGGTATCGCTTTCTCTCCTGTTTTTGTCTACTATATAGGCGATAAGTCAAATTCTATTCATCCCTATATAGAAGCGGGCATCGGTGGAGCCTGTCTCTCTGATACTAAGATCAAAAATCGTGATATGTCATCAAACCTCAACTTTGAAGATCGCGCCGGAATCGGCATCAGAACCGGATCGTTTGACCTTAATGCCAGATATCTACATTACTCAAATGCCAGCATCGTGCAACCAAATGATGGCATTGATATCTTCATGTTTACCATATCTTATATTTTTCCTGCCAGTTAACTAATAAGCGAGAAATAACTTATCTTTCTTGCTTGCACGGCTTTTTGCAAGAACAAGCAAAATAAAAAAATCAAACAATCAGAGGCACGAAAGCAAATCCTTTGAACTCTTCTTTTTTAATATCATCATTTGAAATTTTTTCAAATCTAAATATAGAATTTTGTACAGGCACAACTAATATACCACCGATTTTTAATTGGTCAAATAGCACGGTCGGTATCTCATCTGCACTGGCTGAAACTAATATTCTATCAAATTGATGATTTGGTATCCCAAGTTCAAGGCCGGCTTTTTCTATATGACAACGGCTGCCAAAATTAAATTGCGCAAGATTTTTCTTGCCCTGTTTTACAAGCTCATCTACTCTTTCTAAACCCGTAACGCTTCCCTTTTCTCCAACAATATGACAAAGCAAAGAAGTAGTCCATCCGGATCCAGAACCTATATCTAGAATATTATCGCCCTCTTTAGGCGCTAATTGTTCAAGCATAAAAGCCACAGTAGATGGCTGGGAAATCGTCTGATTTTTACCGATAGGCAATGGAGCGTCAATGTAAATATGCTCCGAAAATGGTTGGGATACAAAATATTTTCTATCTATATCCCAAAATGCATTTATGATACGCGGTGTATGTAAAACGCCTCTTAAAATCATGTAGTCTACTAAATCTTGCATAGTGTTCATTTTTTCATCCTATATAAAAGCAGCGCTCATATAACCGACAACTTGCGACTTATCTTTACTTGCATCTGCGCTCGTACGATAATCAAGCAAAACCGGTTTCAATAATTTTGCTTTGGCAGCTATCAGCATAGCCTCAATACCTATCTTTCCGCATGCTTCGCATCCTTGGTTCAGCATATCAATATCCAAATTTTCTACAGCTTCCAGGCATATGTGGTCGAGTTTATTTGCTTTATTTATATCATAATAGTGACTTAAGTCTGTACTAATTACTATTACAGTTTGAGGGTCATCTAACAGATATTCTATTACTTTTGCCAATTTGGCCGGATTTTCATCGCCATAAACCAATTCAACAGCTAAAGCTTCTTTATCATATTTTTTGACAAAAGGCATCTGCACTTCTGTGCTATGCTCATGATGAGCATCTGGTGCAAAATCTAATTCAAATTTCTCTCTAAGTTCATGAACCAAATTTTTATCAATATGAATCATACCAAAAGGAGTTTCATACTCATCAAAATCCGATATACTAGTACCTCTAAGATAAACACGATGACTTGGGCCTATGACAACTATTCGTTTTGCGTCTGTATT
Source organism: Sulfurovaceae bacterium (assembly GCA_028715055.1). GTDB lineage: Bacteria > Campylobacterota > Campylobacteria > Campylobacterales > Sulfurovaceae > BN30871. Next base: position 203,928 of record JAQTLE010000001.1, on the reverse strand, counting down.
TTGTAATAATCTAAAAGCGATATTGGCTGTAAATGCAGAATAAACATATCCTGCGTGTGGCACTATGATCGCTCTTGGTTTTTTTTCCAATATTGTTTTATCTAGTAAATGAGTATCCAATATTTGATTATAATGTTCGAACATTGAGCTTATTTCTTTGGGGTCTGCTGGATAGAATTGTCCGGCAACTGCACTTTTTCTAATACTCATTTCCACACTCCTTCGATTAGTGTATTGCATTTTGGACAATGTCCATTCTGTAGTTTATTTAAATCGATTTTATAGCCTGTACGATCTATGAGCAATTCATTACAATTAGGACAATGTGTATCGCTGCGCAAAGGAACATTGCCTAAATAAACGTATTTCAATCCGGCTTCTTTGCCTATTTTTTCTGCACGCAGAAGTGTTTCTAGTTTTGTACTTTCGTGATCAAGCATTTTGTAGTTTGGGAAAAAGGCACTCAGATGCCAAGGAACATGCTTGCCCAATTCATTGGCAATAAACGATGCCATTCCCTTTAAGTCTTCGTCGCTATCATTCTCACCTTCAATGATCAATGTAGTAACTTCCACCCATATTCCTTTGGAAACCATTCTTTTAAGAGTATCTTTTACTTCTTCTAGCCCGCCTTTGAGCGATTTTTTGTAATACTCATCTTTCCAGCTTTTAAGATCAATATTGGCAGCATCTACCCAGCTTGCCATATCTTCTATGACTTCCGGGGATTCATACCCATTACTTACAAAAATATTCTTCAAGCCTTTTGCTTTGGCGATCACCCCGATATCTTTTGCATACGGATAGAAGGTAGTGGGTTCGTTATAGGTATATGCTATGGATTTGGCGCCTTGTTCTAAGGCCAAAGATACCATTTGTTCGGGAGTGACTTTGATATTTTTGTTTACTTCTTGTTCTTGTGAAATATCCCAGTTCTGACAAAACGGGCATTTAAAATTGCACCCTATAGTACCAAAAGAAAGTACTTTGGTTCCTGGTAAAAAATGATATAAAGGTTTTTTTTCGACTGGATCTACATGGAGAGCGACAGGATGGCCATAAACTAAGTTTTTATGTTCGCCGTTTTCGTTTTTATTGATACCGCATATTCCTACTTGTCCTTCTTTTAGATGACAATAATGACGGCACAAAAGACAAACAATTTTATCTTTTTCTTTTCTAGAATAAACCATATGAACACCTCTTTTTTACGAGTTTGTTTTATAACACTTGGCTCAACTTTCTTGTATAATAACACATAATTTTGGAAATGTCAAATTTATCTAATTTCAAAGTTTACAAGGGTATAATAATCTAAAATTAAAGAGATAAAAAAGGCACATAATGGCAAAAGATCACTATTTTGATATATCGGCTAAGTTAGATATGATGGAGATGAAAAATGCTATTATTCAGGCAAAAAAAGAGGTAGATACCAGATTTGATTTCAAAGGATTGGTAGCTGACATTGAACTGAATGAAAAGGCAAAAACAGTAACGCTCAGTAGCTCTAGCGAACAAAAAATAGACGCTCTAAAAGATATACTGATAGCCAAACTAATTAAGAGGAATATTGCTGGGAAAGCTCTCCAAGAAGTCAAAAATGAAGGCATGAGCGGCGGCAATGTTAAATTTATATACCGCATTGTAGACAGCATAGAACAAGATGAAGCCAAAAAGATAGTTAAGGCTATCAAAGACCTCAAACTCAAAGTTACACCATCCATCCAAGGCGATGAAGTACGAGTAAGTGGAGCTAAGATAGATGATCTGCAAAAGGTAATTGCAGAAGTTAAAACATTAGAATTAAATGCTCCCCTCGTGTTTGGTAATTTTAAGTAAAAATATGACAATTTGACCCATTTTTTAGTTGATTTTTGATATCATAAATAAAATTTGGTATGGAGGATCGGGATGAATAAAAAATTATTGTTCGCTCTTGGTTTTCAACCAAAAGAAAATACTGCAGACAAATATATAAAATCATATCAAAATAATTATTTTATAGAAATAGATACAGAAAATAACATTATCAATTATGGTGGCAAGATTAAAGTATATGATAAATTTACTCAAAACATTGTAAAACCAGAGGATTGGGTTGTTTTAGAATGTGCAAATCGCTTGCTTGAAACAGGATACAAACCTGAAAACATTCAATTAGAGAAAGTATATCCTGCTGGACATGGATTTTCAGGAAGACTGGATATTTGTGTCACCCATGATGATGGAACTGAATATTTATTAATCGAATGCAAAACATATGGCAAAGAGTTTGATAAAGAATTTAACCGCATGAAAAAAGATGGCGGACAGCTCTTCACATATTTTAAATTTAGCAATAAACCAGATATTATTATGCTCTATGCTTCAGAATTTAAAAATAATCAAATAATCTACAAAAATGAGATTGTGAGAATTGAAGAAGATTATAGAAATGGTGATGTCAGAGATTTTTATGACAAATGGAATAAGCTCACAAAAGACAATGGGGTTTTTGATAGTTGGGCAAAACCCTATGATTTTGAAAGCAAAGCATTAACCATCAATGATCTTGAAGAAATAAAACAAGAAGATAGTAGTTTTATTTTTAATAGATTTTTAGAAATTCTAAGACACAATGTAGTATCAGATAAAGGCAATGCGTTTAACCGCATATTTACACTTTTTTTATGTAAGATATACGATGAATACATCAATAACGGTACGCATAATGAACTTGGCTTTCAATGGTTAGAACATGATAATCATAGAAGCTTTCAGTTACGATTAACGGATTTATACAAAAATGGTATGTATGAATTTTTGGAAAAAGTCGTCACAGATTTTAGTGAAACAGAATTTAGAAATAAATTCCCTTATCTAACGGACGAACAAAGAGATCCTATATTAGAAGAATTTAAAAAAATAAGACTTGAAAAAAACAATGAATTTGCTATAAAAGATGTATATGATGAAGAATCATTTAATCAAAATGCAATTGTTGTAAAAGAGATAGTAGAGCTTTTGCAAGGTTACAAACTCAGATATACAAAAAAACAACAATATTTATCAGATTTTTTTGAGCTTCTGCTAACCACTGGTCTAAAACAAGAATCAGGTCAATTCTTTACACCCGTACCCGTTGCACAATTTGTGATAAAGAGCTTACCGATAGATAAAATTTTAGAAAATAAATTAGTATCTGCAAAAATAGCAAACGATACCTTATTGCCGTATGTTATGGATTATGCTGCAGGCAGCGGTCATTTTCTTACAGAAACAATGCATGAGATACAAAGACTTATCAATAACAAAGACGATACAAAATATCATCCGAGCATAGCTACAAAGATAAGAAACTGGCAAAATGAACATTTTGCTTGGGCCATCGACTATATATACGGCATAGAAAAAGATTATAGACTTGTTAAGGTCGGCAAAGTTGGTTGTTATTTACATGGCGATGGACTTGCAAATGTAATTCATTCTGATGGCTTAGCTCATTTTGGTCATCCTGACTACAAAGGCAAGCTACTTATTAAAGACAAAGATTTCCCGCAAGAAAACAAACAATTCGATATCATAGTATCTAATCCACCATATTCGGTATCAGCATTTAAAAATGCATCACGCGAATACTACAAAGAGAATGATTTTGAATTATATGACAAACTTACCGACAATAGCTCAGAGATTGAGTGCTTATTTGTTGAGCGAACCAAACAACTCTTAAAAGATGGTGGTGTAGCTGGTATTATACTTCCTAGTTCCATACTCAGCAACACTGGCATATATGCCAAAACTAGAGAAATAATCTTGCAATATTTTGAAATTGTAGGTATTGCAGAACTAGGCTCCAATACCTTTATGGCGACAGGAACCAATACGGTTACATTGTTTTTGAGAAGAAGAAACAATTACGAAAGCATAAATCTCAAAATTTCAGTAGAAAAATTCTTTAATAATTTACAAGATGTAACTTTGAACGGAATTGAAAAACCTGTAAGCAAATACATAAACTATGTTTGGGAAAATATTTCGCTTAATGACTATATATCTATGCTCAAAAAAGAGCCAAATGAAAATATAGCAAAACATGAAATTTATACTGAATATCGTAAAAAGCTAAAAGCCAAAAATGACAAAGAGTTTTGGAATCTATTATTAGAACGAGAGGCTGAAAAACTCTACTATTTCATTCTTGCCTATCCACAAAAAGTAGTACTGATAAAAAGCGGTGAAAAAGATGCAGAAAAACGCTTTTTAGGTTATGAATTTTCTAACCGTAGAGGAAGCGAAGGGATTCATCCAATACAAAGAGGTAAAAATATAGAAGACTGCACAATGCTATTTGATCCTAATGTTTTTGACAATCCGACCAAGGCAAGCACATACATCTACAAAGCATTTGAAGGCGATTTTGAAACTCCAATAGATGAAGCGATGCGAAACAATGTAAGTCGTCATCATTTGGTAGATATGCTCACGTTTGATAGAGTAGAATTTGAGAAAAACATCTCACTTTCGATTAAAAAAAAAATAAAAATCGAAAGTAAGTGGCAACTGAAAAAACTTGGTGAAGTTTCAATGATTGACTATGGAACTCGTATAGTAAAAAAAACTGCGCAAGGCAGTGTTTACCCTGTCTATGGAGGCGGAGGAGAAACTTTCAAATCAAACGATTATAATAGAGAAGATGTTTTTATAATTTCAAGATTTGGAATGTCACCAAAATGTGTCAGGTATGTATCTGGAAAGTTTTTCCTAAATGATTCAGGATTAACACTAAATACATCTGATTCGTCTGTTCTAAATCAAGATTACTTAAATCAATATTTATTCTTAAATCAAGAGAGAGTTTATTTGTGTGGTCAAGGTGTTGCACAAAAAAATCTTGAAATTGAAACTTTTAACTCTTTGAAAATCTCTCTCCCACCGCTCGACATTCAGCAAAAAATCGTAGATGAAATTGAAGTTTTAGAGGCTAAAGAGAAGAAAGTGAAAGTGGATATGGAGAATTTAAATAAATCTTTAGAAAAAACCTTTAAAGATTCAGTTTTCAATAAATTTCCTAAAATTAAAATTGGACAATTAGCAGAAACTTCTTCTGGCGGAACTCCATTAAGAACAAAATCGGAATATTATGAAAACCCTACAATACCATGGCTTAATAGTGGTGAGGTTCGTCAAGGCAATATTTATAAAACAGAAAATTATATTTCTGAGATTGGACTAAAAAAATCTAGTGCAAAATTATTTCCTATAAATACGGTTTTGATAGCAATGTATGGAGCAACAGGTGGACAAGTTGGTATTCTTAGATTTGAATCTTCTACGAATCAGGCAATTTGTGGAGTTTTGCCTAATGAGAAATATTTGCCTGAATTTTTATATTACCATCTAAAACTACAATATGAAGATTTATTGAATGCTAGAACAGGGGTTGCTAGAGATAATTTATCTCAAGAAAAAATTAAAAATTTTGAAATTTTTCTTCCTCCACTTACAGAACAGCAAAAGATTGTTTCTGAAATAGAAAAAATTGAAGAAAAAATAACTATTTTAGAAAAAGAAATTGCCGAAATACCAAAGCAAAAAGAAGCGATTTTGAAAAAGTATTTATAAATGAGAGAAGACATATAAAATGATACACAATACTAAGGAAATTGAAAGCGTTTGCACTTACTGCGGAGTAGGATGCGACATAATAGGCGTAGTTGAAAATAATGAAATAAAAAGGATATTTGCTCACAAAGAAGGAGTAGTTTCCCAAGGAAAACTTTGCATAAAAGGTAAGAGTGGATACGACTTTGTGAGTTCGCCGAATCGTATAACTGCACCCTTGGTAAAAAAATCTTTTCTAGCCAAAAATCCCACTATTTATGAGGTTGTTTCTTCTAAGCTGGAAGAATATGATGACGTTTATTATAAATGTGATTTAGATACGGCAACCAATATTGCCGCTCTCAAACTAAATGAGATCAAAGCTACTTATGGTGGAGAGAGCTTTTGTGCGATAGGCGGGGCTAGAACAAACTGCGAGAGTGCTTATCTGCTGCAAAAATTTTGTAGGCAAAGTATGGATTCTCCTCATATAGACAACTGTGCCAGGATATGTCACTCTCCAAGCCTAAAAGGTATGAGAACCACTATAGGCGAAGGCGCAGCTACTAATCCATATAATGACATTTATGAGTGTGAATTTATGGTAGTCATAGGCTCTAATACAATAGACGCTCACCCGATCATAGCAAATCGTATAGTCGATATGGCAAAGACACACAACAATCTAGCTCTCATCGATGTGCGTCACACCAAACTATCCAAATATGCTAAACATCACTGCATCATACCATATGAAGCCAATCTGCTCATACTAAATATGATGGCATATGTTATCATCGATGAAGAGTTGTATGATGAGAGTTTTCTTGCTCACCGCACGAAAGGATTTGAAGAATTTAAAAATAAGATCTTGAATGACCCTTATGCCAATCCAGCATTTTGCAAAAATATAGAAGGTTATGAATATTTAGCAAAAATGATACCTAATATCGCACGTGAATATGCGGTCAAAAAATCCATGATATTTTGGGGTCTTGGTATCACTGAACATTTGGACGGCTCCTATGCAGTAATGGCAATAACCCATCTGGCTATGATGACGGGTAATATAGGCAAGAGTGGAGCCGGGCTGATGCCGCTTAGAGGACAGAACAATGTACAAGGAGCTTGCGATATGGGGTGTCTGCCTTATTTTGCACCTGATTATCAACAGCCAGCCAAAGAAGGCTTGATGACCCCTCAACTCATAAACGAGATGATAGAAGGCCGCATAAAAGCTGTGCTAAATGTCGGTGAAGATATATTACATGTTCATCCAAATGTAAATAAAACTACAAAAGCACTGCAAAATTTGGAATTTCTTATGGTGCAAGAGCTATTTATGACCGAAATTGCAAAAGCTGCCGACATTGTCATAGGCGTAAGAAGTGCTTATGAAAAAACCGGGGTGTATGTCAATGCTATGAGAAGACTGCATCTATCACAACCTCTCGTAGAGTCGCCATTGCCGGATGACTGGGAAGTACTTACGATGATAGATCAGAAAATGGGCGGTGATTTTGATTATAATTCTAGCGAAGAAGTATGGGATGAAGTAACCAAAGTCGCTCATCGCAGATTTTCAGGAGCAGCATATTACCGTCTTGAACGGCATAGAAAAAGGGGTATGCAATGGCCTATCCATCATGAAGATACACCAGTGCTTCATTTGCTGGATTTCCGCACTCCAGATGGACTTGGAGAATTTCATTATCATACTTACAAAATTCGCGGTATGGTACAAGAGATATTAGAGAAAAAATTTTATGATGATAGTTTGGATGGATATTATCTCACTACCGGCAGGACTTTGGTGCATTACAACAACGCAGCCCAAACCAAAGAGAGCCCTAGACTGAATGATCAATACAGCGAAGATGTACTTTTAGCTCCAATTGAAGCTGAAAATATCTTTGGGAGCAATTTGGTAATATTAAAAACTGAGCATGGGACAACTAAGCCTTTGACAGTAAGATGCACCGACAAAGTGAGAGCTAAAACACTATTTTGTACATTCCATCATGCGAATTCTAATATAAATATGCTCTTTGGAGATGAGCATGATGAGCTTGTAATGACAGCAAAATTCAAATCACTTAGAGTAGAAGTAATTCCACAAAATGATGTCAAATAATACTACTACTTCCATCGGAAATGCTAACGAAACAATAGCTACAGAGTTTTTGGAAAGCCAAGGATTTGCAATAATAACACGAAACTATTACGCACGCAAACTTGGCGAGATCGACATTATAGCCTCCAAAAACGGCGTACTTCGCTTCATTGAAGTCAAGAGTGCCGGAGCGGACTTTGATCCTGTGTACAATGTTACACCGGCAAAGCTTCGCAAAGTGATAAATTCTGCATATTACTATATGAAAGAACGTAAACTTGATATGGCTTTTAGTATCGATGCCCTGATAATCCGAAAAGGTGATATAGAGCTGATAGAAAATATTACACTTTAAACAAAATGGATTATAATATTGATAATTTTAATTAAAGTAGAAAAATGAAACTCACAGACGAACAATTAGCACAATTTAAAGAAAACGGCTTTTTGATTTTACCAAAATTTGTATCTGATGGACAATGTGAAGCTATACTAGATATTGCTAAAGCCCATCTAAAACACCGCATTGAGCCTATCGAAACAGAAATCGGATATGATGCAAAATCCAAAGAATACCGTACCGAGGTAGCTGATTACTGTAGCATGCCGCAAGAAGAAGACGCTCCTGTGCGTCGTTTAAGACAAGTTTATAGCAGAGACGTAGTATTCAAAGAATGGATGGAAGATGAGAAAATTCGTCCGATATTGGAACAAGTACTAAATGACAAGGTGGTAATTACGTTAGCACACCATAATTCCATTATGACCAAATTGCCCTATGTAAGTACACAAACAAAATGGCATCAAGATAGACGATATTGGCGTTATAGTAATGATAATCTAGTGAGCATCTGGCTAGCTTTGGGCGAAGAGTACAATGCTAACGGTGTATTAGAATTCATACCGGGAAGCCATCGCATGAAATTTGATGAAAATCAGTTTGATGAAAAAGAGTATTTCAAAGATGACTTGCCAAAAAACCAAGAACTTATAAAAACAAAAATGAGTTACAATCTTCACAAAGGCGATGTGGTACTGTTTCACTGTTCTCTGCTTCATCGTGCAAATAAAAATGATACTGATACACCAAAAATATCATTTGTATATACTGTCAAAGGAATGTCAACATCTGCGCTTGCAAATACTAGATCAAGTGAATATCCGGAGATTATATTATAGGATTTGATGAAAAATTATACAATGAAATGTTATAGTAATTCTATATAAAGTATTGACAAAATAAACAAGATTGGATAAAGTTGCATTAATCGTTGAAATAAAGAAATTTTAAACGAAATTTAGTGTATTATAAAAAATACGATATTTATAAAAGGAAAATGAATGGGAAAATATATAGAACTAACAAATAGTAATTTTGAATCAACCATCAAAGAAGGTGTTTCTTTGGTAGATTTTTGGGCGCCTTGGTGTGGGCCTTGCCGCATGATAGCTCCTGTAATCGAAGAACTTGCAAATGATTTTGAAGGTAAAGCCAACATATGCAAAGTAAACACAGATGATGAACAAGATATTGCTATAAAATTTGGAATCAGATCTATACCAACTATTCTTTTCTTTAAAAATGGAGAATTAGTAGATCAAATGATTGGTGCTGCATCAAAAGATGCGTTTACTCAAAAACTCAACGCACTTCTTTAAAACTAGCATAAAAGAGGATAGTAATCCTCTTTTATCTTACTTCTTTTACCTCTTTTTAGATACAATCGCTACATTAATTAAGATGATATAGATATGCAAAATATCCAATAAACAATAAATCAACCATTTAAGAAGGAAATAATGCTAGATTGTGCAATTATAGGTGGAGGGCCTGCGGGACTTGCAGCTGGACTATATGCAACAAGAGGTGGCTTAAAGAGTGTTGCTCTTTTTGAAAGAGGCATGCCCGGTGGACAAATTACACAAAGTAGTGAAATAGAAAATTATCCCGGTTTTTTTGATCACACAAAAAGCGGTATGGATTTTATGGACGGCTGGCAAAAACAATGTTTTCATTTTGGGTTAGAACATCGCATGGATGAAGTTTTACAAATCCAAAAATATGGCGAAAACTTCACTATACAAATTGCCGGGAAAGATCCCGTATCGGCAAAAAGCGTGATAGTCTGTACAGGCAGTACTCCAAAAAAAATCGGGATACCAGGAGAGGATGAATTCTTTGGCAGAGGAATAAGTACATGTGCTACTTGTGATGGATTTTTTTATAAAAACAAAGAAATAGCGGTGATCGGTGGTGGAGATACGGCGTTGGAAGAAGCATATTATCTATCCAATATTTGCTCCAAAGTTTATATCATACATAGACGAAACGAGTTCAGAGCTGCTCCGTCAACTATACAAAAAGTGCAAAACAAAGAAAATATCGAAATAATATTAGATGCTACTGCTAAAGAGATCACGGGAGACAATACAGGAGTAAGCGGCATTTTACTAGAAAGTAAAAACGGCAATATTATCAAACTAGAAGTCCCTGGCATATTCGTATTTGTAGGATATAATGTAAACAATAACGTACTAAAATCATCGGATAACAGTTTTTTATGTGATGTAAATGAAGAAGGTCAAGTCATAGTAAATCTAAAAATGCACACTTCAATAGAAGGGCTTTTTGCAGCTGGAGATATTCGTATGGATGCGCCAAAACAAGTAATATGTGCGGCAGGTGATGGTGCAACTGCAGCATTGGAAGTTATTTCATATATTCAAGAAAGGTCATAAATGATAAAAGTAGGTATAGTTGGAAGCACAGGACGTGTCGGTACTCTTTTGATAGAAAATATAGCTCAAGATGAAGCATTGATCCTTAGCGCATTGCATGTATTTGATGAGTTAAAAAACGATGCTCCAAAAGGCGTATTGGTAACAAACAGCATGAAAGAACTTTTGGAAGCATCTGATGTGGTTATTGATTTTTCAGCACCTGTTGCTACACAAGAATTATGTGAAGAGGCTCTCAAAAATCCTACTCCACTTGTGATTGCAACAACAGGACTTAATCCTCATCAGCAAAATCTTCTTAATGATGCATCTGAAGAAATGCCGGTGCTTTATGCTACAAACATGTCTGCTGGGATTGCTCTTTTAAAAATGCTTGTTAAAAAAGTAGCTGCGACACTAAAAGACTTTGATATCGAAATTGTAGAGCAACATCATCGTCATAAAGTAGATGCTCCTAGTGGTACGGCACTTACTTTGGCAGAATTTGCAGCCAAAGGCAGAGGATTAGAGCTTGACAAGGTACGTATTAGCGGTAGGGATGGACAAATAGGTGCCAGAACAAAAGATGAAATCGGAGTAATGGCACTTCGAGGTGGAGATATTGTAGGCAGACATACTGTCGGTTTTTATAATGATGGAGAATTTTTAGAACTCAATCATACGGCAACAAGTAGAGAAACATTCTCAAAAGGCGCATTAAGAGCTGCCAAATGGGTTATAAATCAACAAAATGGACTATACAGCATCAATGATGCTCTAGGGTTATAAAGGAATAATATGTGTGCCATTGTAGGAATTTATGGATCGGAAAATGCAGCAAAAAATGCTTATTATGCACTTTTTGCTATGCAGCATCGCGGGCAAGAATCAAGCGGAATCAGCAGTGCGGACGGCAACAAAATAAATTTAGTTAAAAAAAGAGGACTGGTTACAGAAGTTTTTGATGAAGAAGCATTTGCAACATTAAAAGGCACATGTGCTATAGGACATAATCGTTATTCAACGGCCGGAAATGAATCAATATTTGATGCACAGCCTGTTTTTGCCAGATATAAATTGGGTGAAATTTCTGTAGCACATAATGGAAATCTAGTCAATAAAAACGAGGTTAGGAGCGAACTTATCGCTAAAGGCGCAATATTCCAAACCGGTATGGATACAGAAAATATTGTTCATTTGATCGCAAAAAGTCAAAAAGATAAACTGGTGGATCGTATCAAAGATATGCTTACTAGAATCGAGGGTGCATACTGTTTGGTAATTCAAAGCCGTTCTAAAATGTTTGTTATCCGTGACAGATTTGGTATACGTCCTCTTAGCCTTGGCAGGCTTCCTGATGGTGGATGGGTAGTAGCTAGCGAAACCTGTGCTTTTGATTTGCTTGGTGCAGAATTTATAAGAGATGTTCGCCCTGGTGAAATGCTCATATTTGGAAAAAATAATAAAGAACCTATCTCAGAGCAAGTTTTTGAGCCTGATTTTCATCCATGTGCATTTGAATATATTTATTTTTCAAGACCTGATTCTATCATTGACGGAACAAACGTATATGAGTCGAGACTTACAATGGGAAAAAGATTGGCTTATGAGCAACCAGCTGATGTGGATTTGGTAATTCCGGTTCCTGATAGCGGAGTAGCGGCTGCTAGAGGATTTGCTGAAGGACTTGGTGTGCCTTTTGAAATGGCAATTGTGAGAAATCACTATGTAGGCAGAACTTTCATAGAACCTACACAAGAGATAAGAGACCTCAAGGTCAAACTCAAACTATCTCCGATTTCCAGCCTCATCAAAGGCAAAAAAATAGCTATTATAGATGATTCTTTGGTCAGAGGTACGACTTCTAGACAAATTGTTAAAATGCTCAAAGATGCAGGAGCCAGTGAAGTGCATATGCGCATAGCAGCACCTGAAATTAAATTCCCTTGCAGATACGGAATAGATACTCCTACGCAAGCCGAACTAATTTCAGCAAATTATTCGTCTGAAGAAATTGCAGATATTATAGGTGCCGATTCTTTAGGATTCTTATCTATAGAAGGACTTGTTGAGTCTCTTGGAAGCGAACGCAAATATTCTCTTGTGAGTTTTGATGGCAATTATTTTGCAGGTGGTAGTGCGCAAAGCCCGGGATGTAATGATCTGGATCTATAATAAGTGAAGTTAAAAACTCTACCGACATTTGGTCGCTATTTAAAATCAAAATTTGGTACAAAAGTAGCAAAGATCCCAATTGGGCTAAGTGGATTTACATGCCCAAATATTGATGGTACGGTAGCAAAAGGCGGTTGCACGTTTTGCCTAAATGAATCATTTAGCCCAAATCTTGCAAAAGATGCAAAAATTACTCTAAATCTAAAAAGCAAAACAAATCCATTGTTAGATCAGCAGCTCAAAGAACTCGATTCGCAAATTCGTGTTACACAAAAAACGATGAAAATGCGAGGAGTGAAAAAATTTATTGTCTATTTTCAATCATTTACAAATACTTACGCCCCATTTGAAACCCTAAAAATTCTTTATGATAAAGCTCTAAGCTATCCTGATGTAGTAGGTTTGAGTATCGGTACTAGAAGTGACAGCATAACTGATGAAGTACTTGACTATCTGGCAAGTCTTAGTCAAACAAAAGAGATATGGATAGAATTTGGCGTGCAATCCGTATTTGATAAGACATTGGAAAAAATCAATAGAGGGCATAATGCAATCAATGCAAAAGAAGCTATCTTTAAAGCAAAAGAAAGAGGTTTAAAAGTCTGTGCTCATCTGATATTCGGCTTGCCGGATGAAACCCAAGATATGATGATTGAAACTGCTAAAGAGGTTTATAGTTGGGATGTAGATGCCATAAAATATCATCCGTTATATGTAGTCAAAAACACTCTTTTAGCCAATGAATATAAAGCCGGAGAATTTACCCCTATATCAAAAGAAGAGTATGCATCTGCACTTATCAAAGCTCTAGAGATCAAGCCCTCTAATATCCTTGTGCAAAGAACGACAGCCGGTATATCTGATGATACACTGCTGGCTCCTAAGTGGTGCGGATGGAGTAAAAATGCCATGGTAGCGTATCTAAATGAGACATTACGTCAAGCTGGCTGGAAAATATAACCACAAAATAAAATATTGGTTATAATAAGATAATTTAACCCAAAAAAAGGATATATATTATGAAAAAATTAAAAATATTAGCATCTTTTTTATTGTTATTTAATATTTCAAATGCTTCATCAGATATCAATGCCAATAGTGAACTTTCTCATTTTGCAGGTGGCATCATGACGGCTGGAATACTTACATATGGAGTAGATAAATTTTATCCAAAATATAGTGAAAATCGTGCCGAAATAGGTTTTTGGACAAGCAGTATTATTATTGTAGTAGAATCAGCAATAGAGTATGCTAACGATGGAAATGGAACAAATCAAGCCATAGATGCTGCTTCGCACATCATAGGCTCAGCAATAGGCGCCTATGTAACTAATAAATATATTTTAACTCCCGTAGTGCGCAAAACAGCTGACGGTACAAGTGTTGGCTTGCAAGCACAGGGCACTTTTTAAAATATAAAACTGGGGCATATGCCCCAATTAATAATACTATTTAATTCTATTTTCTTTCTCTTCTATACCGCTCATTCCAAATCTACGGGCAAGCTCTTGTTTAACTCTGTCTGGCGAGATTTCTCTAGATCCTAAGCCTACCAATGAATGATAAAGCAGATCGGCAGCTTCATATATCACTTGCTCATCGCTCTCTTCTTTTATAGCCTTACAAAGCTCATTTGCCTCTTCAATTATCTTTTCATTCAACAAGATTGGATTATCTAATAATTTTTTAGTCCATGATTTGGTTTCTTGACCGGATTTTCTCTCCAAAATAGTATGATAAAGAGTATCGACCACCCCATAAAGAGCATTCATATTCACTTCTGGCTCTGAAATGATCTTATTTTGCGTGACAGATGTAAAAAAACAACTTTTACGTCCGGTATGACAAGCTACTCCATTTTGTTTTACCTTGAGCAGTAGGGTATCATTGTCACAATCAAGCAACATATCAACAATCTCTTGTGTATGATTTGAACTCTCTCCCTTTTTCCAGATACGTTGTTTGCTACGGCTAAAATAATGCGCAAACCCTGTAGTTTTGGTTAACTCATAAGCTTCTTGATTCATATACGCCAACATCAGCACTTCATTTGTAATCGCATCTTGTGAAATTACCGGCAAAAGTGGTGTTTTGTTCCAATCAATATTCATAAAACCTCTATTTTTGTGTACTTATTTGTTGTTTGTTGCTTTTCATATCTATCCAAATATTTGGCACTGCCCCACCGGGAGTTAAAAATATTTGAGCATTTTTATTTTCTCTAAGGGCATCATTGAACTTGCCTTGAACTTTAATTTGCTCCATTTGTACCAATTGCGGAGATAACGAACTAGATATTACTTTATTTGCATTAGCTTGTGCTTGTGCTTCAATAGTTATCTTATCTGCTAACTGCTTAGCTTTTTCTTTTTGTTGTTCGGCTATAGTCACTTCTTGTTTGGCTATCTGAACTCTTTCAATTTGATCTTTAATCTTGGATGGAAGATCAATATTTCTAAGTTCAACGGATGATATAACCACAGGCGCGCCTTTAATAGCATCAATTTTTGCCGTAATTTGAGTTTGTATTGATTTAGCTATCTCGTTTCTCATTTCAGGAAGCTGTTCAGCCGTATATTGACCTATTACATCCCGCACAACTTCTCTGACTTTGGAATTAATAATTTTTTCTTCCCAGCTAGATCCCCAATTTTCTATTGTTTCCGGAGCTGTGGCTGCTTTTAATTGATATTGTACGGCTATGTCTATATTTACAGTCAATCCTCTTTTGTCAAGCACTTGGATAGATGGATTGACTTTTACTCCGCCTTCAAATCCATCGGCACTTGAACCATATTTGGCATTCATATTTTCGCCGACTGATGAAGTCTCTTTATCGCTATAAGTAATGAGTCTTATTTTTGTATTGACCGGAATAATTTGCTCAAATATAGGTATATAAAAATGTAGTCCCGGATCTAAGGGTTCAGTATTAAACTTACCTAGTGTCACTTTGATTCCGACTTCTCCTGAATTTATGACTGCAAAAGGTCTGAACAACAAAAGAAGTATCAACAAAACACCTAATGCTATAGCCCATGACGGGATCTTCCCGCCATCCCAAAAAGGATTTTGCGGCAGATTAAAACCGCTATTATTATTTTTATTTGTATTATTGCTCGGTTCTGACTTTTTCTTTTTGAAATAGTCATTCATGTCAGCTGGCATAAGTTAATTTTCCCTTTAAATGTATGTAAGATAGTGTTCAAAGTCCGGATTTCTGCCGTAAACTATATCAAAATATGCTGATTGAAGTTTCTCTGTCATTTCGCCTCTTGCGCCATTACCGATCTCTCTTGCATCTATAATACGAATCGGCGTTATCTCAGCTGCAGTTCCTGCTAAAAACGCTTCATCGGCAACATATAGTTCTTCTCTTGAGATTCTTCTGCGTTTTACTTTGATCCCCATCTTCTTTGCCATTTCAATAACGGTTTTTTGAGTAATGGATTCTAAACTATTATCATTTGGCGGAGAGATAAGAACACCATTTTTTACCATAAAAAATGCAGCTCCTGTAGCTTCTGCTACATAACCTTGATCATCAAGAAGCAAAGCTTCTTCGTATCCGCAATCAATAGCTTCATATTTTGCCATTTGACTATTTAGATAATTCGCTGCTGCTTTTGCTTTTCCCATGGCAGATGTATTAGAAGGACGATTAATTGAAGATATTTTTAGTTTTATGCCTTTTTTCATACCTTCTTCTCCTAAATACGCACCCCACTCCCAAGCAGCGACGGCTGTAACTACCGGAGCATCTTTATGATAAACGCCCATTACACCATAACCCAAAAATGCAAATGGTCTCAAATAAACATTATCGCCTTTAAAGTCATTTTTACGAAGCAATTCCACTTGGGCATCATTAAGTTCTTGTACCGTATATGGTATATTAAGATGTGTCATTTTAGCAGATTCAAGCAATCTTTTTGTATGGTCATTTAGACGAAAAATAGCATAACCTTTGGCAGTTTTATAAGCTTTTGTTCCTTCTATAACAGCATTGCCGTAATGAAGGGTATGAGACAATACATGGGTAGTAGCCTCATGCCAAGGTTTGAATTCACCATTCATCCAAATATATTTTGCTTCATTCATAATTTTACTCCAAAGTATTTCTTTAAAAATTGTGATGATTATACCCTAAACATAGTTAAAGGTTGAGTTATTTTTAATCACACTCGGATATAATAATATTCAATTGATACTCAAATTTTTGGCAAAGCTAAAAATTAGGTCTTCAGCGTGATGGCTCTCGCGACTAGTCGCTCTGAAAATATTAACACGGAGGTTAGATTGTGGCATCAATAAAAGAAGCTAAACTTTTTTTAGGCTCTAACATAGAGTATAAAAATAATTTTACAGAACAAAGAAATCCTTTTAATGGAGAGGTGGTCTCCAAAGCTCCAATTTGTGATGAAAATGATACAAAAAAAGCTCTGCAAATTGCCCAAAATGCTTTTAAACTTGCCAGAGATACCCCATTGCATCAACGTATAGCATGGTTAAATGATGTTGCGGACAAACTTGATGAACAAAGAGAAGAATTTGCACTAATGATCACACATGAAGTAGCAAAACCTATATATTTTGCTCGCATTGAAGCTAGCAGATGCAGCGAGACTATTCGCCTTACTGCTATGGCTTTAGCTAATTTTGGAGGAGAAACTATTCCGACAGATATCATGCCAAGCGGACGAAAAACATTATCATATTTCAAGAGAGTACCATCTGGAGTAGTGATATGTATCACTCCATTTAACTTCCCGCTCAATCTTATAGCTCACAAATTAGCTCCGGCCTTAGGTGCCGGAAACTGCGTAGTGCTCAAACCTACTCCGGAAGCTCCGGCTTGCGCGTCTATGCTGGCCGAGCTTTTTATCAATTCACAATATGCTGTACCAAATGCCCTAAGTGTAGTTTATGGAGATGCAGAAGTAGGTTCTGCACTAGTTAGCAGCTCCATTCCTAGAGTGATTAGTTTCACCGGATCGGTAGGTGTAGGACGAATCATATCTAATAATGCAGGTATCAAAAAAGTAGCTCTTGAGCTCGGAGGAAATGCGGCCACTTACATAGACAAAAGTGCCGATGTAGCTCTAGCAGCAGTTCGTTGTACCTATGGTGCATTTTACAATAGCGGACAAGTATGCATATCCCTTCAGCGGATATATGTTCATGAAGATATTTATGAAGAATTTGCAAATACTATCGCTATAGAGAGCGGCAAACTAAAAGTCGGCAGTCCATACAATGATGACACATTTATGGGACCACTTATCAATAAAGATGCAAAGGCAAGAGCTTTTAGCTGGGTGGCTTCTGCCGTGAATGAAGGAGCCAAAATTATAGCTGGAGGGAAAGAACATATGGGAATGTTCCCTCCGACAGTAATGGCTAATGTCACTGATGAAATGAATATCATTTGCGAAGAGGTTTTTGCCCCTATCGTAAGTCTGGTTAAGGTATCAAACTATGAAACAGCTATAGCCAAGATGAATAACTCTCCATACGGATTGCAGTTTAGTATCTTCACGCGTGATCTGCCTCTAGCTCAGCGATTCATAGATGATAGTCAATCCGGTGGTGTGGTCATAAATGAGATACCGACACTTAGATTTGATGTCCAACCGTACGGAGGTGTTAAGCTCTCTGGGATTGGCCGAGAAGGTCCTAGATGGGCACTTGAAGAGTTTACCGAGATCAAAAGTGTCTCAATATATTAATACATGTAAAATAGTGTCACTAGAAAGACTTTTTTGTCATTCCGTGCTACAATACGAAATGACCGGTCAAATTTTGTCACCCGAACATTCGAAAAGCTAAGCTTGTTGCAGTAGTACATAAACAAGTTTATACGGTTTGTGAGTGGTGACGCTTTTTGTGCTACTTTTATAAAAAAGTAGCAAGGAAGAAATAACAAAAATGTAAAGGATAATTACATGATGGATTATATGTTTGGGGCTGGGTTTTTAGGCACTAGAGCACCGCTATTTATGGATATGGTCACGCTCATTGTAGCATTATTGCCGCTAATTTTAACCGGTACTATATTACTGGCAAAAATGGGATACTACAAAGCACACAAGATTACACAAATTATACTTTTTTTGGTGTCTATTGTGGTGGTAGGATATTTTGAATATGGAGTACGAGTAGGCGGCGGGTTTTATGAGTTTATCAAAAAAAGTTCATTGTCTTATTCTTTTGTTTTTTACTTTTTAATTTTTCATATTGCAGTAGCTATCATCACACTTTTAATATGGGTCAAAACAATTTATTTTTCTATAAAAGCTTACTCGCAAAACAAATTACCTGGAATACAATCTTTGTCCCATATCAAAATGGCAAGAAAAACTATTCTATTGATAAATGCTACTGCCGTAACAGGAATTGCGGTTTATCTGCTGCTATTTGTACTATAAATATACTTCGCTCAAAATCTACTATTTTTATTTAATTTAGGATCTTCGTTATTCCTGCGAGAGCAGGAATCCATAAAAAATAGATTGCCGCGCTTCACTCGCAATGACGAAATAAATTGCAAATCTCTGTCATAATTGCATCATTGCAAAAAGGTCGGAACAAAAGCAAAATACACTTTACTTTGCAAAAGAACAACCAAGTGACAAACGTCATTTGCCGAAGCACTTGCAATTATAACGCTTTTGGTGCTACCTTTTCTAAAAAGGTAGTAAAGAAAAAAAGAGATGATTATAGATCCTGAAACAAGTTCAGGATGACAGTCTACTCGTACTTTTTAAACTGCTCTAGCCACTCTTTGTCTTCATCGCTTAGAATGCCTACTTTGCGAAGCAAACCCTCTTTGATGCTCTCTAAATCTTTGATCTCAAGATATTGTAATAACTCTGGATTGATAGTTTGCCCTTCTTTTCCATACGACATCAGTGCTTCTATTTGTTCTAATAATGCTTCTTTTTCATTCATTTGGCTATACTATCAAAAAATTACTAAAGGATACTAGATGTTACAAGTCGGCGATAACGTACCGGATTTTTGTCTGCCAAATCAAGATGAAGAAGAGATTTGCTTTCGAGATATCAAAGGTCGTTGGATAGTATTATATTTTTATCCAAAAGACAACACTCCTGGGTGCACAGTTGAAGCATGTGATTTTACTAGAGCTATACCTGATTTTAGGGAGCTTGATGCTACCATAATCGGAGTTAGTCCGGATAGTCCGGCATCTCACCGCAAATTTATAGAAAAAAAAGAACTTCGTATCACATTGCTTTCAGATGAACGAAAAAGCCTTAGCAATGCATTTGGTGTTTGGCAGCTCAAAAAATTTATGGGCAAAGAACATATGGGCGTAGTGCGAAGCACATTTATAATTAATCCGGAAGGTAAAATAGCTGCAATGTGGGAAAATGTAAAAGTAAAAAGACACGTGGAAGAAGTAAAAAATAAATTAGAAGAGTTGCAAAAATAATTTTAACAATGTCACCCTGAACTTGTTTCAGGGTCTTAGATTCTGAAATAAGTTCAGAATGACAAAAGTAGATTTTACTATTTAGCTACCGAACAACCATAACCTGCATTTTTTACTGCATCGCAAAGCGCTTCTGGTTTAGTAGCATTATCTGCTTTTACTTCAGCGGTTCCGCTTTTTAAAAATACTGAAGATTCTTTAACGCCTTTCACACCGTTGAGTGATGCTTTGACATTACTTACGCATGCTGGGCACATCATACCTTGAACATTAAGTTTGATTAGTTGATCAGCGCTCATTACTGATACACATGCAGCAATTGCTAAAATAGTTTTTTTCATTGGTCATCCTTTTAATTGATTTAATGGTATTGTTTCACAATACGTATTAAATTGGAATTAAAAAAGGTATTTAAATGCATATAATAGAGTGGTGGGCGATTATTTCCATTGCATTTTTAGGGAGTTTTGGTCATTGTATAGGAATGTGCGGAGGTTTTATAGTAGCTTATAGTTCTGCCAAAATAGACAATACTATGAACACGACAGCTCAATTAGCCAGACACGGTGCATACAATGTCGGCAGAGTAAGCTCTTATATCATTCTAGGAATGTTCTTTGGGGCGATAGGATCTCTTTTAACTTGGAATATGTCATTACACGGGGCTTTGTTCATTTTCGCAGGTGTTATTATGATCATAACAGCTCTAGGCATGTTGGGACTCTCTCGTTTAATTCATCTATTGGAACACTCATTCACACATCTTCCATGGTTTAAACAACTTTTTTCACACCTCATCCAAAGTAAATCCATAGGAAGCTTTTTTGCTCTAGGAGTAATGAATGGATTTTTCCCTTGCGGTTTTGTCTTTTTCTTTGCAGCCAAAGCAGCAGCGTCAGCCTCTATCATCGACGGAGGACTTATAATGGCAGTGTTTGGGCTTGCTACTATACCGACGCTCTTGGCTCTTGGACAATCAGTAAGTTTTCTTAGACAAGTAGCATTTAGACAAATGATGAACCGTATCGCAGCACTGGCTATCTTTGTTTATGGAGTATATAGTATCTATTATGGATTGGCATATTTTTACGATTTGCCGCTATAGTGAATAAATATATAAGAAAAATTATTAAGGAAATAAAATATGGTACCACCTCGTAGTTCTATCAGATCAGGAGTCAAAGTCGCCATCATTCTCAAAGCAGATCAGCGAAGCGGCAAACTCACGGAAGGTATCGTAAAAGATATACTCACAAGCTCACCTACTCATCCACACGGGATAAAAGTAAGGCTAATGAGCGGGGATGTGGGTAGAGTGCAGAAGATAATAAGCTAGTAAACTTCTTTTCTGTGTGCTATTCTGATAAGTGTTATGAGTAAAATATCATTCTCTTTTGTGTAAACTATCCTATAATTTCCGGCTCTTTTTCTATATTTGCCTTTGTGTTTGCCTTGCAATGCTTTATCTCCAGAAAAGTAGCCATTTCTCAAATCAATAATTTTATTTGCAACTAATTCTTGAGTCTGTTTATCGAGCTCCAAAAACTCTTTTTCGGCTTTTTTATCAAACCCTACTGTGTACATCTATACCAGCTTTTGCAAATACTTCTTCCATAGATACGACTTCACTTTTACCGCTTTTGATATCATCTATCCTTTTATCGCTTATCATCTCATCTAGTGTATCAAAGTAACTGCTAACTGCCTTTTCTATCAGGTATGTTCTGCTTCTATCAAGTTCAGCAGCATAACTATCCAAATCGCTAAGTAGCGACTCATCTATTCTTATATTTATAGCTTTTTTGCTCATTGTATTGCCTTGTATATTATTGTAGATACATTATAATACAATATACTACATATTGTCAAGTTTTTGGAACACAAAGAGGCGTTCTCAAACATTTAACTTTTTAAACAATGATAAGTTTTGTCTTTGCTTGATAATTCCAATGCCATAATCTCATCAAAAGCAGTATCAAATAAATATGGATTATCAATTTTTAGTTGTTCAAAAGCTTCTACTGCATCTTTACCTGTGGCAAATCCAATCACTTGCATATTTTCTATGTCAGGTATATCACTTTGGCTATTTGGCTGAAATGTAAAACCTTCATTGGTTATAAAAATGTAGTTTTTCATTGATTTATTTACTGTCATTAATTATACAAGCTCATACTTTCCGCGTTCTGTAAATTTGAGAAAATTTTTATCTCTCAAAATTTGTAATTGTTGGCGTATCTTTGCTTGTATATTATTGTTGTCTGGGTGTTTAATTTTCAAAAAGTTTTCAAAATTATAAATATCTTGCAATGTAAAATCAGTTTTCTTTGTTTTATCTATGCAAGTAATAATGTCAAGTAGCCAGCCTTTCGCATCAATATTTGTTGACTCTTTTAAAAACTTGGTTTTATTCCAAGATTCTAAAATATGCTCTTTACTTTGCATTTGTTTGTTTTGAATATAAAAGATTTTTCCACTATTCGGTATTGTATTAAGTAAAATATTACAGCCGATCCATCCGGCTCTCCGTGCAGTTTGAGATAACGGTTTTCTTTTTTCTATATTCTCTGGTACAAAAAAGTGTTTTGGAATTACAATGAAATTAACTACATCAAAGCTATTTTTATCATAATTCAAAAAGAAAAAGTTGGGATTTGTGTCGCTTTGTAGTCTCTCTATCATTGTAGAATATGCGCCGTCTACAATTTTATTGCTTATATTGTCTTTTTTGCTTTTGAGTTCATAGTCTTCTTTGCATATTGAACAATAAAAATCGGCAACAGGTCTGTTGTTTTCATAACTTACAATAGCATTGCCGCAATTTGGACAAAAAATATTTTTATCCACCCAGTGCTCAGTAAGCACTCTCATTTTTTGGGAATTGCTATTATAACCATCCGCAATAAATGAGTTTAGATTGAGAAGCATAGCCTTACTGCTCTATCCTTATCATTCCTACTTTACCATGTACAACGCTGAGTTTCTCAAGCTCTTTGATAGCTTCTTGGATGCTTTTTTCTTGGCACTCGTGTGTGACGAACAGCAATTCCACGCAAGCATCTTTATCACTATCCGGTTTTTGCATCATAGCTTCTATGGAGATGTCAAGACGGCTTAGGAGATTGGTAACTTCTGCTAGCACTCCCTTGCGGTCGTCTACGCTTAGGCGAAGATAATAATGTGAATGAATATCATCTTTGGATAATAATGTCAATCCGCTCTCAAGCGGCTTTTTATATCCTAGCATAGGATTGGTATTGCCTCTAACTATGTCTATGATATCGGCTATTACTGCGCTAGCTGTAGCATCTCCACCTGCTCCGGCACCATAATATAAAGTCTCACCCACACAATCGCCTCGCACCATGACAGCATTCATAACGCCATCTACTTTGGCAAGCATACTGCTCCCAGGTATCATTGTAGGATGTACGCGCAGTTCTACTCCGTTTCCTACTTTTTTAGCGATGCCTAGCAGCTTGATAGCATAATCAAAATCTTTAGCAAATGCTACATCGGTAGCTGTGATATTGTCTATGCCTTCTATGAGTATATCTTCTGGTTTTGCATCCATACCGTATGCAATACTTGCCAATATTAGAAGCTTATGCGACGCATCAAATCCGCCGACATCAAATGTAGGATCAGCTTCCGCGTACCCAAGTTTTTGAGCTTCAGCAAGGACTTCTTTATAATCAGCGCCTTCTCCTATCATCTTGGTAAGTATGAAATTACAAGTACCGTTCATGATACCCATGATAGAATCTATATGGTTAGCGCTCAGACCGTTACGTAATGCACCGATAATAGGTATACCCCCTGCCGTACTAGCTTCATACATCAGAGGAATATCGCCTGCGATTTCTTGCAACGCATATCTATGATATGCAAGCATAGCTTTATTGGCAGTAACGACTGCCTTGCCGTTTTCTAGGGCAAGTTTAACCATCTCAAACGGAAAATCAACTCCACCCATAACTTCTACGACGATATCGATTTCGGGGTCATTGATGACATCGAGCGGATCAGAAGTTATGGGAAAAGAAAATTCATCTCTAGGCTCTTTTGATACACCTCTTGCTACTACTATTTTTTTGCCGCTTCTAGCCTCTATGATATCACTGTTTTTCTCCAATATCTTAGCGACACTACCGCCGACTGTACCTACGCCGAGTATTCCTATTTTGACCATTAAGCCTTGCTCTCTTCTTTATATTCTGCTAAAAATTTTTTGACATTTCGTGCCGCTTGACGGATACGATTTTCATTTTCGATGAGAGCTATACGCACATACTCATCGCCATATTCTCCAAACCCAATACCTGGGCTTACAGCAACATTTGCTTTGGTCAAAAGAAGTTTAGAAAACTCAAGGCTACCTAGATGACGGAATTGCTCCGGGATCTTTGCCCAGATGAACATACTTGCATTTGGTTTGCTCATCTTCCATCCGGCTTTTTCAAAAGCATCGAGCAGTACATCTCGTCTATGAAGATATTTCGGTATTACTTGACTTTCTACAAGGTCTCCATGCTCTTCGAGAGCAACCGTGGCAGCAACCTGAATAGGAGTAAACATACCATAATCGATCCAGCTTTTGAATTTCTGTAATGCACCTACCATCTTAGGATTGCCCACTATAAATCCTACGCGCCATCCTGCCATATTGTAGCTTTTTGAAAGCGTATAGCACTCTACAGCTACATCTTTGGCACCCTCGACTTCCAAGATAGATGGTGTTTTGTATCCGTCAAACGTGATATCAGCGTAAGCTATATCTGAAACTACATAAAATCGCTCTTTTCTTGCCATAGCAACTAGGCGTTTATAAAATTCCGGGGTTACTGTAGCAGTCGATGGGTTGTGAGGGAAATTAACTATCAGATATTTGGCTCTTGGCATTGAACTATTTAATGCATGCTCCAAGTCAGCAAAAAATCTATCTTCATCTACTTCAAAAGTCTCTTCATTGAAAACAAGTCTCATCTTCTCGACATTCCCGCCGGCAAATGCGAAAGCATAAGCATGGATAGGATACGTAGGATCAGGTACTATTGCCACATCTCCTGGATTTGTAATAGCTTGCACTAGATGCACATATCCTTCTTTGCTTCCCATGGTGGCTACTATTTCTGTTTCCGGATCAAGTTCTACATTATATTTTCTTTTATACCATGATGCCATCGCTGCACGAAGTTTGATTATACCCTTAGAGGCGCTATATCCGTGAGTATGCGGTTTTCTTGCAGTTTCTATGAGTTTATCAATAACCGGTTGCAAAGCTGGACCATCCGGATTGCCCATAGAGAAATCTATAATATCCTCACCTGCACGACGAGCTGCCATCTTAAGGTCGCCTACAGCGGCGAAAACATATTTTGGTAAGCGATTTATTTTGTCAAACTGTATTTCATCAAACATTTTTTTCTCTTGTTATAAATTTTTGCGTTATTTTACCATCTTTTTGGACCGCCAAGAGTAACAAATTCCTCTTTTGTGATTTCAGCAAATCCATTTTTATCTGCTTTAAAATAATGGACATGATAATCTTTATATTCTTTTGTACCTTGAGACGATTGCAAACTAAATGATGCTTTACTTGTAGCTATTAGCCATTGTTTGCTCATATCGATATTAAATGCATCTGAAATGATGCTATTTTGTAGTTCTTTCGTATCTATATCCATCATTCCAAACCACAATTTGCTCTTAGGAACAATTTTTAATTGAGATACAGATGAGGCATTATTATCTTTTGCTAATGATCTATTGCTATCAATTGCGGCAGCAGGAATTGTGATATTTTTTTCTGCTGCATTTGCATTTATAGTAGTATTTGCTTCTATTGGTTGATTGACGGCAGCCGATTTTGTTGCATTGATCTCTTCTTTATATTCAGGTCTATCATTTGATGTGCTTGATTGGATAAGAAAATATGTAGCCAATGCAAATATGCCAAAACCGGCCAACCATAATAACCATTGTGGTTTAGAAGTCGTTTTGACAACATTTGGTGCTATAAAAGTAACTTCTTCTTTAAGGTGGGAAGCAAAATAATCTTCACAATCTCGACGAAGATCATCTATTCTGCCACCGTACTCTCTCTCTAAAATAGAGATAAATCCGAATGCCTGAACTTTTTTAAAACTACTAAAATCCCTTGCTATAATTTTATTTAAAGTATCAATAGATATCTTCGTTTTATTATTAATACTTTGTACACTGTTTTCTTCTAAAATCTCACTTAATAGCATTATTCATCCTATGCAACAAAATAGCAGTAGCTACACTTACATTTAGAGAATCAAATTCATGTTTCATAGGTATAGATACTAATTTATCTATCTTACCCAAAACCCGTTTTGATATCCCCTCCCCCTCACTTCCAACAACCAATACCTTTTTATCTGCAAAAACTACATCATCAAGAGATGTACCCTCCATTGCAGCTCCGTATAATTTAAAACCACTTTGATGTAATTCATGAAGCACATCCAATCCGTTGGAGGCTATCATCATAGGCAAGCTAAACAGTGCACCAGCACTTGTTCTAGCGATTCCGGCAAAATTAAGCTGTCCTACGCCTATGGCTATAATACCGTCAGCCCCTAGAGCATATGCGCTTCGCACAATGGCACCTATATTGCCTACATCGGTAAGACCATCAAGTACTACTAAAAAATCATTTTTTTTCATACTTGACAAATCACTCTCTTCAAATGACTCGAGCTCCAGCAGAATACCCTGATGATTTCCGCCTTTGCTCATAGCTTGAGCCCATTTTTCTTCCAAGAATTTGACTTGATCTCTATAGCTGTCAAATAGCTTTTGAGGCAAAATGCCTTTCTTGGCTATATAGACAGTTTTTACCAATGCACGATGGTGTTCTAGCACATACCAACATACTTGTTTTCCATAAATTATCATAGATTTTATTGTACCTTTTTTTTGCTGTATAAATCTTGTTATTTATTTTAAGTTTATAATTATTTATTTGTAAAGAAATTTCTTAATAAATCAACACAAAAATGCTAGCTAATAACAAAGAATATTGGTGAGAAAAAATAACAAAAAACCGTGTAAATCAAAAGTATTATTTTAAATTTTTTTTACTTAGATTGATTACCTCATCATAACACTCTTTGATGCTTTTACCGCTCATTTGCGATAGAAGCTTTGCTTTTTCTTTTGGTGTTATAGACAAAGACATTATTTCATCTACTGAAGCGAAACGAGGTTTTTCTCCGCATGCTTGCAGTATAACTACCCATTCACCTCTTATATTCATAACTTCAAATTGCTTTAAGAGAATCTTGGCTTCACCCCTAAAATATTTTTGATATTTTTTGGTCAATTCTTTTGCCAAAAACAATTCTTTGCCTGGCTCTATAGAAGTTATCTCTTCAAGTAATTTGAGCATGCGATGTGGAGCTTCATAAAGAATAGCCGGATACTCTTGTTGCATTGCTTTTTGAAGTGCCGCGGCTCTGTCTTTTCCTTTTTGTGGCAAAAAACCTATGAAACAAAATTCACCTCCTGTAAATCCACTAGCCACAAAAGCGGTCAAAGCTGCATTTGCCCCAGGAAGCACATCATATTCTATTTCTTCTTTTTGACAATGATCGATAAGTAATTGTCCGGGATCAGAAATAACAGGCATACCGGCATCACTAACAAACACTACCTTTTTTTCTTTCAAATCTGCTGCTATTTGCGCCAGTCGCTCTTTGCCATTATGCTCATGAAAAGATAGATATATCGCATTTGGTTTTTGCATGCCATACCGTTCTTGGAGCAATGTCATCAAATGTTTTGTATTGCGTGTATCTTCACATAAAAATAATTCTGCTTCTTCAAATAAGCGCATAGCTCTGATAGTAATGTCAGCTGGATTACCGATAGGAGTAGGGATAAGTGTTAGCATAAGTGGTCATGCAGCGCGCAAAAGCACTGCATGTAAAAAATTAACCGAGGTTATATTTTTTCTTAAATTTATCGACACGGCCAGCCGCATCAACGATTTTCTCAGAACCTGTGAAGAATGGGTGACATTCATTACAAATATCAATACTCATTGTATCTTTGTCTGATTTAACTTCAAATGTGTTACCGCAAGCGCATGTTACTTTGCAATCAGCATAAGCCGGATGAATATCTTTTTTCATCTTTTTACCTTTATAAATAAATATAATGATAGGCAACTAACCTATTCTAGCACTTTGTGCTCTTCCGCTAGATAATCTAGAGGGTCGCTGCAACCTACTTTTATTATTTCAGAGACAGCTTTAAAGAGGCGTATTATACCAAAAAATTATTAAAAATTGTATGCTTTACTCTTTTGGCAATATCTTAATTGGAAGATTTGGAAATCGTTTTTTGAGTTTCAAAAAGTATTTTGGGTCACCTAGACATTCCGGATTTTCTACTTCTGTGCATGGAAGCTCCATGATTTTCCATTTACCATTTTGTAATTTTAGCAATGCCTGGACATCTTCATATCTATTTGTACCATCAGCTGAGAGTGGAAGTGCGTGTATCCATGCCCAACCATCCTGTACTTTCAAATACTTCACAATAAATATGGCATCTATTCCACTGGTATGCTTAACCTCGCGTCTCAGAGTATCTAAAATATCTTTACGCATGGGCGTACCCTTAGGTGGCGTGAAACAGTTATGAACCATATTGTTTTTTGTATCCGCAGGTACTCCAAAACATGTGATCGTAGTTAGACTTATAGCTATAACTACAATGACAGACAAAAGATTGTGTCGCATCATTTTTTTCCTTTTTAAAAACATTATTTTTATGAGCGCATATTATTTGATCTTTTTGATTATATCCAAAACCTCTTCGTCGCTCACATCATACCAATTTTCATAAACTTGAGCTACTGCATAGAAATTAGCGGGGGATTCCAAGACGACCATTTCATCGACCATTTTTGAAAATGTTTCTATTGCATGTGCACTAGCTACCGGCACAGCAATGATGATTTTCTTTGCTCCTTGTTTTTTACATAATTCGACTGCAACAAACATGGTTGATCCCATAGCTATGCCGTCATCAACCAATATTACCGTTCGATCTTTTATAGCAGGAAGAGGTTTTCCGCTTCTTAACTCCTTGATACGTCTTTGTATCTCTTGTGCTTGCTCAGCTATGATCTCTTCTATTTCTTGATCTTGCAAATCATATGCTGCTCTTTGATTGATATAAATAGAACCGTCTTCGGCAATAGCGCCAAATCCGCTTTCTGTATTGTATGGATAAGGAAGTTTGCGACAAATGATCAGTGAAAAATCATAATTAAGTGCTTTGGCTATTTCATAACCGGGTTCCACACCTCCTCTGGGTATTGCTAGAACCAAAGCATCATCTATTTTATATTTTTGGAGAGCCAAAGCCAACTTTTGGCCGGCATCTTTACGATCTTTTACCATTTTAGCTCCTTTTTATATTATAATTTTATTTTACTACAATTTACAAACAAAATCAATCAAGATGAATCAACCCAATAGGAGGTCATCATGGATAAATTAACTCTTACAAAAACAATAATGACAGATTTTAGCAAGCGCACATGCATTAAAAATGAAAATTGCATTCCTGTACGCTATTTATGGACTGATGCATTTGCTGTGTGTAATTTCTTGGGTATTTTTTTACAAACAGGTGAAATTAAATATAAAGAAGATGCTTTATTGCTAGTTGATCAAGTACACCATGTCTTGGGAAAACACAGACTAGATGATAACCGTAAAGGATGGATCAGTAACCTTGATGACCTAGAAGGAGAAAAACATCCTACAATCGGAGGTTTGAGAATAGGCAAAAAAAACAATGAAAGAAAAGAGGACGAACCTTTTGATGAAAAAGCCCAATGGGAACAAGACGGACAATACTTTCATTATCTGACCAAATGGATGCATGCCCTTAATCTTGTAACCAAAGTAACAGGTGATCCGAAATATAACCGCTGGGCTTTTGAGCTAGCAAAGACGGCTTATAGTAAGTTTTCCTATGTTGTATTTGATCACGTGAAGAGAATGTATTGGAAAATGAGTATTGATCTGAGCTATCCGCTCGTAACTTCAATGGGCCAGCATGACGCGATAGACGGATATATCACATATCTCGAACTCATCAAAGCAGCTCCTAAAGATAATGATATTCATTTGGATGATCAATTGATAGATTTATTTCATATGTCTCAAGCCATGGACTTAGATACCAATGATTCCCTTGGCATAGGAGGATTATTGCATAGTGCTTGTATATTAATGCAACTTATCATAAATGCCAAATTGATCCATTTATCCGATACGCTCCTAAACCTGCTGGTCTCTTCCAAAAGAGGCATAGATACTTTCTTGGCTACCAATACTTTAAAATATCCGGCAGAGTATAGGCTTGGATTCCGTGAGTTGGGGCTGAGTATAGGCTTGCATGGTGTGAAAAAGATGCAAATGCTTATCAAAGAACATCCTGAGTGTTTTACGAACCATAATCTTTTGCAATCTAAACTTTTTGAACTAGCAAGCTATCTTCCTATGTGTGATATCATCGAAAAATTTTGGATAGATCCGAATAATCAAAAGAGCAACACATGGAGCGGGCATTTGGACATCAATGCTGTGATGTTGGCTACATCTTTAGATCCGGAGTGTTTTTTGAGTGTTTAGATTAATCTACACCAACACCTTGCTAGCTACTGCACAAACAGCGCTTTCGCTGCGTAGGATAAGCGGTGTATCAAGTCCTACGATTTTATCACTATCAAAAAATTTAACCTCTTTATCGCTAAATCCGCCTTCGCAACCTACTACTATAGTCATATCTTCAGCAAGATAAATATCACCCAACAATTTATCTGAAAAATTCAGCATCAAAGCTTGCGGATGATTGCCAACAAACTCTTTGAGGCTGCCTCCTAGCTCGAGCTTCATCTTATCGCTTCTGCCACATTGCTGAGAGGAGTTAAGCAGTATCCTATCCAGCCTGTCAAAATCGATCTTAAAATTTTGCTGTGACCTATCACAAGAGATAAATGTGATATGCGCAACCCCCATTTCATTTAAAATAGGTAGAACTTTTTCTATATTTTTAGGATCTATCATACACCAGCCTATATGCAAACTTCTTGCGGCTTTGATAGGCAGATCTCTTTCTTCTAGGAGTATCAAACGGGCTTGTTTTTTGTCCATATCGACTATGCGGTACATATATATAATATCATTTTTAAAATGGCGCAAAGCTATAGTATCATCTACTCTATGCCGTCTGACTTTAAAAATATAATGATGTGCATCACCTTTTAATTCAAGTTCCACGTCCCCTGCATGCTCATGATAAAGATATTGCATAATCCCTCCGCTTAATAATTCTCTTAGATTATATCAAAAGAGTGTTATAATCTAAACAAAAAGGCTTATTAATGGCTGTATCTATATTAGAAGCATTAGAAATTATATACAAAAACACTACACCGATTACAAAACAAGAAACTATAGCTATAGAAGAAAGTATAGGACGCATATGCGCCAATGATATATATTCTCGCATTCCTTTGCCTAGATTTGATCATTCAGCTATGGATGGATATGCAATTAGACTTGCAGATGCCGGGAAATCAATAGAATGTCAAGACATAATATATGCAGGAAGCCGAGTGGTGCCTACTCTTAAAGAAGATTACGCGATTCGCATAATGACCGGAGCCTCTATCCCTTTGGGTTGTGAAGCAGTAGTTCCCCTGGAAAATGTCATAGTAAATAACGATATAGTAACCTTGCCAAATAGCATAAAACATGGTGCTAATATAAGACTACAGGGAGAAGAGCTAAAAACGGGTGCTATTTGCTTGCGCAAGGGTGAAGAGATCACTCCATATACTATAGGATTGCTGGCATCTCAAGGTATAGACACCATAGAAGTAATATGCAAACCAAGCGTTACCATACTAAGTACTGGAGATGAATTAAAACCTTATACACAAAAAGATATAGGAGAATATGAAATATACAATTCCAATACTCCTATGTTTGCTTCTAGAGCCAAAAGTATAGGCTGCCAAACCAAAAGCTTGAATATTTGCAGCGATGATATAGAAACTCTTAAAATTCATATACAAGCATCCCTGGATTGTGATGTTATTATCACAAGCGGAGGGGCGAGCGTAGGAGACAAAGATATAACCAAATTAGCTTTTCTTGAGCTTGGTATGGAAATCCTGTTTGAAAAAATAGAAATAAAACCCGGCAAACCAACTTCTCTGGGTAAAATTGGAGATACGTTGGTGGTCATCCTGCCTGGAAATCCATTGGCGGCTATGGTAAATTTCGAACTCTTTGCAGTTGTAATGCTTGAGAAGCTGAGAGGTACAAATAAATATTATCACTCGATCATTCAAGCTAATATAAATGAAGATTACAAGATCAAATCTGGAAAATATAGTGTCATTCTGGGGCAATATGATGGTAAATTTTTTAATCCACTATTATCGCAAGCTCCAAATCAAGTATCAACACTCAAAGATGCAAATAGCATGATAATCACTACACCTAATATTGAGCATATTGACAAAGACAAAATTATAAAAATTATTCCGATTAATTTTATGATGGATAGTAAAAAAGAAGAAAATATATTTGTATTTTAAAAACTCTTCCCTCAAAAAGGGAAGAATAATTAATTATAGTTTAGAAACAAACTCAGCCAATTTTTCCATTTGCTCATCATTAAGATTAGCCATTTGACCTTTCATAAGAGCACCGTTACCAGTTAAATTTATTGTACCAGCTTTATAGCCTTTCATTTTTGTAACAAGAACATCTTTAGCTTGACCAGCGATAATATTTGACTTACCAAGAGCTGCTGTTTTACCATCAACACCATGACATGCTGCACATGCAGTAAACAAAGTTTTACCTTCATCAGCAGCTGGAGCAGCAGCAGCAGTTGCGTTAGCTTCAGGAGCAGCAGCAGTTGTATTAGCTTCAGGAGCAGCAGCAGTTGCGTTAGTCTCTACAGTAGTTGCGTTAGCTTCAGTTGTATTAGCTTCTGCCGGTTTACCTTTACAACCTACGAAAAGAAGAGCAGCAGCAGCTACTGAAATAATTACCAATTTTTTCATTAGAATCCTTTGAATTTTTTTTTGGACGAGGCATTATACAAAAAGTTTGGTTGAAATTCACATAAAAATAAAATATAAATGTAGAAAATATTTAGAATATTTCAAAAATATACATTATTCTAAAAAAGATAATGGGATTTAAATATAAATAATTTTAGAAGAAAAACAATCCCTTGACTTATGCAAGAGATTGTAAAAAGTTTTACTTATTTAGTTGCGTTAGCTTCAGGAGCAGTTGCGTTAGCATCTACAGCAGTTGCGTTAGCTTCAGGAGCAGTTGCGTTAGCTTCAGTTGCGTTAGCTTCCATTGTAGTTGCATTAGCTTCAGTTGCGTTAGCTTCTGCCGGTTTACCTTTACAACCTACGAAAAGAAGAGCTGCAGCAGCTACAGAGATGAGTACCAATTTTTTCATGTTAATCCTTTGATTTGTGTTCACAAATGGAATTATACTAAATTTTTTGTGGATTTACGCTAAATTTTTGAAATAAAATTTTTTTCCACATTTTTTCATCTTTCCATTCGCTTTTTACTTGATCAGAAAAGTCGATTTTTTGCAAATCAATTTCGCCCATCAGGGCACTATAAGCATCATCTCTGAAGGCTTGTGCATATCCTGTATCCGTTTCATGAACAATGATACTATGAAGTTTTACTTCCTTTTCTTCGTTTGTCATTGTAGTAAGTTTTAAGATTTGATCAATGATCACAAAAAAGACTCTGCTAAACTGTTCTGCCGAAGGTGATACGGGCAACATAACCCATCTAGCGCTATGTCGCTGCATATCTTTAATATATTCTGCATCATCACCGCTCCACAAAGTAATAGCATGATCAAACGAATCAATCACTTCTTTCATGGTATGCTTTACAAGTCCAAAATCATATACCATTTGTCCGGCATCCAAATAATTTGACTCAAGTAATATTTCTACTTTATAAGAATGTCCATGTATATTTTGACTACATCTTTGAGTGGTACATCCTCTAACGATATGTGCATTTTCAAATTTAAAAAGTTTTCTTATAATCATAATTTTCCTTAATCGGAGTAATTTTATCTTATTTTAGCAAACAATCAGATAAAACGTTAAACTCCCTGTGTAGTATCAAATATTCTAATGTGCAATCTGTCACTATAATTGAACCCATGCTTCATGCAAAAAGCAAAAACTGTTTTATCATTTTTTTCCAGTGCGGATCTACTCTCACCTACCGGCATACAATATATTTTTTTTGCCGGCAGGATGCTTACTAGGTCACTGATCTCATTAAGTGCACTGCTTCCAATTATCTCTTTATTTAATGTGAATTTGAAAAAAGACTCTTGCGAATTATTGATTATCTTTTTAATTGCATCGATATTGATTCTTTTTGATGCAGGCTCCCCGCTATTAGAAAGCTTTATCGAAAGTGCAAAAATAGCTTTTCTATAAAGCGGAAATTTATCAAAATTAATTTCAATCACGCCATTGGTTTCAAATGTAACATTAGTCCCAATATCAATCAGCCAAGAGAAAACGGCATAAAAAACCTCGTCTGCTACATACAAAAGAGGTTCACCGCCTGTTATAACCACATGCGGCAAATATCCTATTGTATCGAACTTTGTTTTTAAATGTGATATAAATATATCAGCACTTTCAATTTTTTGCCAAGAATTACTAAAAGATCGATCTACTGCAAAATATGTATCACACCCGTATTTAATAGAGCCATTAATGCTATATGGCGTACCAAATCCTCCGCATGACAGATTACACCCGCCTGTACGCAAAAAATATGATGGCGTACCTGCATATTTGCCCTCGCCTTGAATGGAAAAAAACTCTTCTACTAAATAAAACATCATCCACCTGTCTGATAAAATGCACGTTTGGATTGCTCTCTTGATAATTCTTCTTCGAAGCTCCAACGATTTTCTTTTGGCTTATTTTTAAGCACTTGGGCTAAAATATTTGAGGCTTTGCCCAAATCTTTCTCTTTAACAGCCTTAGCTATGCTCATGGCTTCATCAAAATATAAACACGGAATCAAATGTCCTTCTGCTGTAAGGCGGATACGATTACAATTTTCACAAAAATCATGTTTATGCGGATCAATAAGACCGAATTCATAACCATTTTCACCAATTCGATAATTAAATGACGGGCTAGCACCTTCTCTGCCCAAAGCATGTATAGTGTATCGTTCCTTAATTTTTGTCAAAATCTCTTTACCATGCATACCTATAATTGTGTTATTGGCATGTGTATTTTCCATATACTCAATAAAACGTATTTTGATATTTTTTGCTCGAGCATATTCCAAAACATCCAGTATCTCATCTTCATTTATATCTTTAAGAGGAACCATATTTAACTTAACTATAAATCCTTCATCTAATGCTTTGTCAATACCGTCCAATATTTTTGATAATACATCTCTCCCGGCGATCTTGGCAGCAATATCAGGCTTAAGGCTGTCAAGTGATATATTTAATCGTTTTAATCCTGCAATTTTTAGTTTATGGGCTGTTTCTAGAAGCAAAAAACCATTTGTAGTAAGCGCAAGGTCAATATCCGGTTTATAATCATGTATCATGGCTACGAATTTATCGAGATTTTCACGTATAAGCGGCTCTCCGCCCGTTAATCGGATTTTGTTTACACCTTCGTCAATTGCTACTTTGACAAATAAAAAAAGCTCTTCAAAACTAAGCAGATTCTCTTGCGGCACCCATGAGAATGGTTTCTCCGGCATGCAATATTGACACCTAAAATTACATCTCTCTGTAACTGAAACCCGGAGGTAATTAACGCGTCTTCCACATCCATCTATTAACACTTTTCATTATCCTAAAATTAAATTGCCTAAGAGTAGCTAAATGTTAATAAAAGTGCGATAATGCGATAAGAATGTAAAAATGTAGCACTGCTTTGTAGATTATATTAATTATAAGATTGTCATTCTATGCTTTTTTTGCATAGAATGACGAAGTTTTTGATTTTACAAAATAAACATAGAGTTTATTAATGTAGGTCCTTCCATTGATGTTTTTTCCATAGATACGCAAGTACTGTGAAAATTACAAAGAATAGAATTACCCATGGTCCGATTGCATTTCTAGCAGCTTTGC
Organism: Sulfurovaceae bacterium; assembly: GCA_028715055.1. Classification (GTDB taxonomy): domain Bacteria; phylum Campylobacterota; class Campylobacteria; order Campylobacterales; family Sulfurovaceae; genus BN30871. The sequence goes on along the minus strand of JAQTLE010000001.1, from coordinate 167,629 downwards.
TAGGATCTCCTGTCTCATCAAGATACGCTTTTACTTTTTCAAAGCTCTCTTTTGTTAGTCCAACTCTTGGCATCGAAGTTCCAGGAAGTTGTGATTGAGGATTTTCTACAAAAGTCTCCATGTATTGTTCACTTCTAGCTCTTGACATGATAGACAAATCAGGTGGCAATTTACCCATGTATGCCTTAACAAGATCTTGTTCATCAAGAACTTTTACTTTATAAGCTAACTCTTCTTTTTCGGTTTTGAACTTAGGAGTTTCACCGATTTGAGTAAGCCCGCCGTATCTATTTGCGTGACATCTGCCGCAAGCTTCTAGGAAAGCTTGTTTAGGTTCTATATTACCTACTTTTTTAGCTTTAATGAATGCTACGATATCAGCTATTTGCTGAGGAGTAGTAACCATAGTTTGTACTGCACCCATTGGATGCATCATTGTAACTGCATATTTATGATCTACATTTGATGCAATTGCAGGATCTTTAATAAGTGCGATTAGATATGTTTTATCATATAGGCTACCTGCATGATCCAAACTTGGAGGAACAACGCCGCCCATATTTACGCCGGATCCATTATGACAACCCATACATACTGCAAAAGATGCTTCACCTGCAGCTACATTACCAGGTAGTTTAGCTATTTGATTAACTTCACCCCAGAATGCTTTTTTAACAGCTACTTTTTCTTTTGCAGCATCTGTAATATCAGCTTTCCCGTCATATACAAAATTATGACCTTCTACATGTTTGTGCATTTGAGAGTGAGCAAAAGGCTCTACTCCCCAATATGTGATTAGAGACAAGATGACAACAACGGCTAATATTTTAAACTCTTTCATTATCATTCCCCCTTACGCTTTCTTTTCTTTTTTGGTAATAATCGGAAGAGCTATAAATAGTGCAATGAATATCAGTGCAGCTACACGTCCGACGATTGTCCACATGCCTTCTGGAGGCAATTTACCCATTATAGTTAGAACTATCATGTCTACAAGCATAACCCAGAACCATACTTTAAATAGACCTCTGTTGTTAGCCGGAGCTACTACTGGACTCTTATCAAGGAATGGGAGCAAGAAAAACGCAACTTGAGCGAATGCAAATGCAATTAGACCAGGATCTTTAGGGAATGGTCTAAGTATCTCGTATGACCACAAGAAATACCACTCTGGATATATATGAGTTGGGGTTTTAAGTCCATCTGCAGGGTCAAAGTTTACCGGATCCATCGCAAATTCAAAGTGGAAAAATACCAAATAGAAGAAAAGTATGAAATAAACACCCATCACAAATACATCTTTACTTAAGAATACCGGGCTGAATGGAATTACTTTTGATTCTTTTTTCTTACCATTTTTATATAGTTTTGCTGCTTCATCAAAATCGATTTCTTTACCTTTTTGGTTATTAACGTGAGGCAATCTCAAAGTTGCAAAGTGTAATACGATCACTCCGATAATAACAAGCGGAAGCAAGAATACATGCAACATAAAGAATCTTGTTAAGTATGCTTGACCTGGTACATAGTCCCCTCTAAGCCATTCAACAAATCCTGGGAAGTTCAATGCGCCACCAGCTATGGTAGGTGAAAAGCCTTCAAAAAGATTTGTGATAACCATACCAGCCCAATAACTCATTTGACCCCATGGAAGCATATAACCGCTAAACGCTTCAGCAGAGAATAGAACGAACAAAAGCATACCGCTTAGCCAGATCATTTCTCTACCTCTTTTGTAAGAACCGTAATATATACCTGTAAACATATGAATATATATGATAAGGAATACAACTGAAGCTGCAACTCCATGAATATGTCTCCACAACCAACCAAAACCAACTTCACCCATAATAGTATGGTTTACGCTGTCAAATGCTAAATTTACATTTGGTTGATAATACATCAAAAGGAATATACCGCTAACGATAAGCAAACCGAAAGTAGCTGCAAGTATCATACCCATAGCCCACAAAAAGTTAATATCTTTTGGTATCCAGTACTCCGAAGAAAGAACTTTTTTAACAGTATCTACTGCCATTCTTTCATTTAACCATTTGTGCGAAAAGGGCTTCGCTTTTTCATCAAAATGTGCCATTTTCTCTCCTTATACTTTTAATGTCAAGCCGGCGGCTAACATTTTTTCATACTCTGGGCCTGTTTCACCCAAAACTATACTTGTACCGGTGATTTTAAATGGTGGTATATCAAGAGGTCTTGGTGGTGGGCCAAAAGTATTTATACCCTCAGCGTTAAACTCTCCTCCGTGACACGGACATTTAAACATTTTTTTATCCGCCAAATATGTAGGGATACATCCTAAGTGTGTACAAAGACCAACAACTACAAGATATCTTCCGCCTGCTATATTAATCTCTCTGTCGCTTTTTGGCATATCAGCTGATTGTTTTAGAATAAAGACAGGTTTTCCTCTCCATTTTTCTGTTACAAGCTCATTTTCTTTGGCTGCGCTGAGATCTATTGTTGTAAAACCTGCTGATTTTACGCTTGGCAACGGATCCCAAGTTCGTTTGGCTGCGTATAACGCGCCTAAAGCACCTAGAGCTGCAAAACTACCCAGAGCCATGCCCATGAAGTCTCTTCTATTACTCATCGTATTCCTTTCAAAATAAATTTAACTCAATATTATAAAAAATATGTTGTTAAAAAGTTATGAAAATACTATTTATTTATTAAAAAAGGTATCATAAGTAACATTAATGAGTTTAATTACCTCTGTTTTTGTATCTTCTGATAAAAACTTGCAAATTATATTTTGATTGAAATCATCAACAATATTTATATTATATGTTTTAAATAAATTTTTGATGCACTTTTCTATGTGAGAATCAGAAATAAATACAACATTAGCGCCGCTTATTTTAGCTTCTAAGGCACATTGTACAGAAGTAGTTATTACATGGCTGGAAGATCGAATTAGATCAGTATATTCTTCGGATTCATGCATTACATCAAATATTGTTGCTAATTCTTTTTCATAATCAACAAAAAAATAATGACCTAACAAAAGCTCCATATTTAGGCCGTCAAAAAAATTTTCGTGCTTAAGAATACTTTTTGATGCATCGCTATCACCGCCAAAAAACAATATTCTTTGAGTTTTAGGCAAATATTTATTGTAAATCGAATCTGCAAAAATGGAATTTTCAAGCCAAGGATAAATTATCTGTTCATTAAAAACGGGCTTTTCATCACATTTTTGAGCCATACGAAATACTTTAAACTCACTACAAAAACGCTCGAACTTGAATGGCAGCTCTTCGTTTGAATCTATAAGCAGCATATCACCTCGCTCTAAAACAAGGTCAAGGTCACGAATGGTCTCCACCGTAACTGCTCCATCTATCCCGAGTTCTTTTGCTACAAGTGCGGCTCTAAAATCATTTACAAGAAGTTTATGCTCTAATCCTCTTTGCTTTGCTTCTTTCATGCATGCGACACCTCTGCGTACACTCTCAAGCCCTTCTTTGTGGCTTGTATGGGCATAATAATAGTAATTCATTTTAACCTTTTAACCTTTTTTACTGAGTTATTCAGATTGTTTAATAATTTTATTTATTTGTTGTTTTTTGTAATTTGATTATTTAAGCGGATTATATGTCCATGATCATCAAAGTAAACTGTAATAAATTGGCTATTTATGCATTGATCTAACTCTGTATCGTTTAAATGGAAATACTTTATGTAATCGCTAGAGCTATATATTAAATGCTCACTCGGAGCCACATGTCTGTTTAGCCGTGACAATAGAAAAAGTACTATAGGCGTTGCTATCAACATAAATACAGCATGTTCAAATGTTACACTATGAATATTCATAAAAATCCAATTTGATATATCCCCAGCCGATTCATTAAAAGTAACTATTCTATAAAATACATGCAACAAAGGCTTCCACAAATATAAAAAACCTAACCAAAGTACAACAGTTGCCACGTCCCAAATCAATCGTTTGGTTCGAGGTAGTTCATGACGTTTATTGATAATTAAAGTTTCCATATTTCTCAACCTTTTTTTAACTGTTGGTGCGCACCACGGTCCGGGCTAACCCATCTAGCACGACCTTTTTTACTCAATAAAACCTTCGGAAGTGCAGTTACTGCTGTAAACAAATTAAGCAACCAATAGGCAAATGGATACCAAACCATCCAAAAATAATTTTTTCCAAGACCCTGGTCATAATGACCGTCTAACCATTTACTGACACCAAACTGTATCAAACATGCACCAATTAAAATAACGCTGCTTTGATCAGGCAAAATAGGAGAATGGCCGGGCATTAAAAATGTGATTGGCATAAATAAACTCATAAACCAGACTAAAAATACCAACACCATAGTATATGCCCAAAGGGAACTCAACATGAGCTCAACCATGAGCCCCCAAAGATGGGTTTGCTTTGGCAAAAATAAAACTTTAAAATTTTTAAGCATGACTTGCACGCCGCCCATGGCCCAACGCAAACGTTGTTTCCACAATCCACTCAACGTCTCTGGCATCAAAATCCATACCAAAGAGCGAGGTTCGAAGCGCACATCCCATCCGTTTCTTTGCAGTTTCCAGGTAATATCGATGTCTTCTGTCAGCATGTCCGGGCTCCAATAACCCACTTCATGCACGGCTGCCTTTCTAAAGCCTGTTATCACACCAGATACGGTAAATAGTCGTCCAAAACTACGTTGTGCACGCTTAATCATGCCTACGATAGAAGAAAATTCACCGACTTGAATTTTGCCCAATAAAGTCGTACGATTGCGTATTCTTGGATTACCGGTCACGGCGGCCACTTCCGGATAACGAATAAAATGTTTTACCATCCAATAGACACAATATTCATCAATTAACGCATCCCCATCAATACACACCAAGTATTCGTGCTTTGCCACTAATGAACCGGCCTGAAGAGCTAAAGCTTTACCTTGATTTTCTGCTAAATTTACCACTTTTAACTTTGGATTGTTTTTCGCCAAATTTACTAATATCTCTAACGTATCATCCTTGCTGCCATCATTTATGGCAATGACTTCAAAATCCGGATATTTCACATTGAGGGCATAAGAAATTGTTTCCACGGCATTTTGACCTTCATTGTAGCATGGGATCAAAATACTTACTCCGGGCCAGCTTTCATTGGCTTCTAGGGGTGGGATGATATATTTAGCGTATGGTTTTTCATTTTTAAAATAAAAAAAGATTGCCCCTACTATCCATAGACTTGACATAAACAATGGATAATAAAATACAAACCCCAACATAACGTGCCATAGAGAATGCAAAAAGATAAGAGAGGTCATCTTCAATCTTTCTTGTTGTTAGGCATAATTGCATGCATACGCACAGGTTTTTGTGCAAAAGTTTGTTTTATCATATCTGCATCAGGATTATTTTTATATAAGTTATCTGGATAATAAGCCACATGATGAACGCCCAAACCATATAAATATTTTATTGTTTTGCTCATTTCTTGAGAAGAAATAGGTTCATTATCTTTTCTCCAATTAACAGTTTGCAATTCGATCACCGTACGTTCAAGCCCGCATCGATCTTGTTTTACATGCTTAACGATCTTATCATAGAACTGCTTGTCATCGCTAGCTTGTTCCATATACGGCATAGCCATAATCGCGGTGTAATCATAATATTTTATTGATTCAGCCAAGTTTTGTGCATACCACTCCTCGGCATTATTGTTTAACGCAACTTGCGCATATAAATTGCGTGCTGTCTTTAGCCCTGGTTGTTCGTTTCTTACAATTTGAGCTAATTGCATTGCAAAATCATCTAAATATTGCGTTTTAAGTTTGGTCCATTTCGCAAATTGGTTTCTATCGGCTCTGATCCTTGTAACACTATCAAAAAGTCCCCATTTTTTATACTGCACATGTGCTGCCTCACTATCATCTTCAAAATCCGATAAGGTTACATCATCATGGAATAATATCCCATCAATATAAGCTGATTTTGACAAGTCCTCATAAATTTGTTTAATTATTTTTTGTGCTTTTGGAGAAAATGGGGATAATCTTGGATATCCCATATTTAGATGGGTTGGATCAACTTGCAATGTCACTACCATATCTTTGGCGGCAATATTTTTTTTTGGCAATTGCCAAGCCATCATTGGCATCCAAGCATAAACACGCTTTACTTGCGTGCAAGTTGCAATTTGCCAAGCAACCCTATTGAACAGATCAGCTCGCATCGGTATATTTCTATTTGGAAAATATACATAATCTGCTGCGCCATTTGCATCAGGATCAGCAAAGGCCTGCAAATAAACCGTATTAACGCCAAGTCTTTTTATGCGATCAAGCAAATTACCCAAATTTTTTTCCTGTTGAACCGGATCTGGATCATATATATAATCCAGGTCAATATGTGCTGCTTTTGTCGTGCGATCATCATCGGTCAAATTTGCATTTCTAAATCTCATATTCTGTTCTAAATCTTTGAGCGTCATATTTTTATCAACCAATATACGTCGCAATCCCCATAAAGGTGTAATCCGCGTATTGCTACCATCATCCAATGTTAACCCTATTGGCATGCCTAACTGCTCTGCGATGCGGCGTACCTCAATATTATAACGTCCATATGGCCAAACCATTACACGAGGCTTTTGTCCAGTATATTTTTCTAAAAAAATATTATTTTCCAGCAAATCATTATATACGCGTTTTTTATAACTTTTTTCATCTTCGTATGAATGTTTATCAGTCAGCCATTGACGAGTTGTCACTGCCGGTTCCATATTGCCTTGAGGATTGCCTTGTATGCCTTTATGTAAAAAATAACTATGGCTGGCAACTTCAACAAGACCGCTACTTACCATTTCTTTGATTTCTTTTTGACTCAAAAACTTATCGCGCGCAATAATTTCTCCATTAAAATTTACTTTATCTTTTGTCTTCAACCAACTGCCTACCAATGCAATCACAGTAGGGATTTTGTATTTTTTTATAACAGGGTATGCATTGGCATAAACCGACTGATAGCCATCATCAAATGTGACCAAAACCGCTTTATTTGGCAGCGGCTTTCCTGTTTTTCTATACTTTAAAATATCATCTATATCAACAAAGTGGTAACCATGTTCAATCAACCAATGCATCTGCTCATCAAAATGCAATGGAGTTACAGCATAGGTTGAATCCAGCGTTTCACTTTTATCTGCTATTTCATGATAGCTTAATATTGTAAACTCGTTGTCGTTTTGATCTCGACTGCACATATTAGGCGCGCTATTTGCCATAGCATAACTACTTGCAATCCCTATTACTATCAACATTGATTTAAATATTATTTTGAATATACTGCTCATATTTCTCCATTAATTATATATTTTATATTAGAATTATTTATTTAAACTTTTAAAGATAATTATACATGATTTTAACTTTTCTTGGTTTTCTGTGCCATTTTTATGTATACGTGCACGATTTCCAATGCTGCAGGAGTTATGCCTGATATTTGAGATGCTGCTTGCAAAGTAGGTGGTGTGAACTTCTCTAATTTTTCTACGATCTCATTACTTAGGCCGGACACTCTGCGATAATTAAACTCTGCTGGTATCTTGATCTTGAGCATATCTTCCATACGATGGATTTGGCTCTGTTGTTTTTCAATATATCTGCTATATTTAGCTTCTACAAGTATCTGTTCTATAACATCATCACTATACTTTTCAAATTCAGGCAATAATTCAAGCAATTTTGTTTTATCAAACTCACCTCTGCCTATGACATCTATCCAAAAAGTACGATCATTTATCTTCATTTCTCCAATTAACTCAAGCTGTTCTAAAAACTCTTTAGTAGGAGTTACGCTGTTATTTTTGAGGAATGCCATAGCTTCATTTAAGCTCTCTTTTTTGGAAATCACTTTTTTATAGAATTCTTCATCCAATAAACCTAATTTATAGCCATGGTGCGATAATCTAATATCTGCATTATCCTCACGCAAAAGCAATCTATACTCTGCTCTGCTTGTAAACATACGATATGGTTCTTTGGTGCCTTTTGTAACTAGATCATCAATAAGTACACCGATATAAGCCTCATCTCTACCTAATATAAAAGGTTCTTCATTGCGTAATGCCAGTGCTGCATTAATCCCTGCCATCAATCCTTGAGCTGCTGCTTCTTCATATCCGGTTGTTCCGTTAACTTGTCCTGCACAATAAAGCCCTTTTATTTTTTTAGTTTCCAAAGTATGTTTAAGTTCTGTCGGTTGGATATAATCATATTCAATTGCATATCCGTATCGGACTATCTTGGCATTTTCCATGCCGGCAACGGAACGGATCATATCAAGCTGAACATCTGTAGGCAAAGATGTGCTCATACCGTTTAGATAGAACTCGTTGGCTTCAAGCGTTTGGGGTTCTATAAATATCTGATGTCGCTCTCTATCTCTAAATCTATTTATCTTGTCTTCTATACTTGGACAATATCTTGGTCCAATACCATCTATTTGACCGGAAAAAAGCGGTGCTCTATAGAAATTGCTCTCTATGATATTATGAGTTGAACTATTTGTATAAGCCACCATGCAAGGGAGCTGTTTTGGATTAAACGATTCTCGTGGCGTTCTAAAAGAAAAAGGCATAGGAGGCTCATCGCCACCCTGCTCTTCCATTCCGCTAAAATCTATACTAGTTCCATCTACTCTGGCACATGTTCCGGTTTTCAATCGTCCTATCTCAAATCCTAATCTTCTCCAGCACTCTGCTAGTTTTATAGAAGCAAATTCTCCTTGTCTTCCGGCACTTAATTGTGTTTCACCGATGTGGATCACTCCGTCTAAAAATGTACCTGCTGTTATGATAACTTTATGAGCTGTATATTTATTGCCCAATTGTGTAATAACGCCTCTGACCACATTATCTTCTATCAACAAAGAGTCCACCATCTCTTGTTTTACATCGAGATTTGGTGTCCTTAAGATCACATCTCTCATATAGATTCTGTATCTATCCATATCTATTTGTGCTCTGCTGCCTCTAACTGCCGGACCTTTTGAAGCATTTAGAATACGAAACTGGATCCCGGTAGCATCAGTACATAACCCCATTTCTCCGCCAAGCGCATCAATTTCTTTGACCAAATGACCTTTGGCAAGTCCTCCTATTGCAGGATTACAACTTGACGCTCCTATCTGTTCTGCCAATATTGTTACCAGTAAGGTCTTTGCTCCCATTCTAGCGCTTGAAAGCGATGCTTCTATTCCAGCATGGCCTCCGCCTATAACGATTACATCGTAGTTCATCTTTTATCCTGTGCTTTTTGCTATAATTAGCGAATTATATCGCAAAAAAATATCATTTTAGAATACGACAGTCGTATGGGCCAACTGCTGAAGTTGGCTTAACGTCAGCGTAGGCTTTTGAGCTTTGCTTAAAAGCATTACCATAAGGAAATAATTTGTTTACAGGACTTATTCGTGAAATCGCTACAGTTAAAAGCTATCATAACAATATTTTGGCACTTCAAGCGCGATACAAACCAAACATCGGAGATTCAATTGCAGTAAACGGCATATGTCTTACGGTAACTAAAACATATCATGGCGGATTTGAAGTAGAATTGGCCGACGAAACTAGAAATATCATAGACCCGACCAGATTCGTTGGCAAAGTACACATAGAACCTGCTATGGCAATGGGTGATAGATTCGAAGGTCATATAGTACAAGGCCATGTAGATTGTTTGGGTGTTGTCAAGAGTATTACAAAAAGAGAAAATGGTGTTGATTATATCATCCAAGTACCAAAAAAATACATTGCCTATATAGTTCCAAAAGGATCTATTACCATTGATGGCGTAAGCCTGACAGTCAATGCTGTTAACGATGACACTTTTAGACTTACTATCATTCCTCATACTATCAAAGAAACACTCATTGGAACATATAAAATAGGCACCAAGGTGAATATAGAAACTGATTTATTTGCCAGATATATTGCTCATATTCTAGAAAATAGAGCAGCTAAAACTTCTCCTACTTGGGAAGATATTGAGAAAATCCAAGCACTTTACTAATGAATTTTTTTGACTATGCGATACCAAAAAATGATGAAGATTTTACTACCTTGCTAGAACACAAAAATATAAAGATTGTTCGCATAGTAAGCTCGGATGACCTGGAACACAAAGTTTATACTCAAAAAGAAGATGAATGGGTGGTTATATTAGAAGGCAAAGCAACGATAATTGTAGATAATAAATCGAATGTATTAAACAAAGGTGAAACTCTATTTATCCCATCGAACACACCGCATAAAATCATTGATGTTATTAATGGAACATTGTGGCTAGCGGTGCATATCTATTGATATTCACTGTCCTTTAAACTTTTTGCATCTGGATTTCTTTCCAACTTTAGCTCCATATCAATAAATTCAAGCTCCAATGAACCCAGGGTTGCTATCGTACCGCTTCTGACACTGCTTTTTGGTGGAGTATAGAGCTTGAATCCGTTCTCCCACATCCCCATGCGAACTGGAGTTGCGCTTGAATATGTTGTCATGATCACATCATCGTTACACAATCCTCTTAACATTTCAAAATACTCTCTTGTCCAAAGCAGCGGATTTTTTTTGGGACTAAAAGCATCTTGATATATGATATCAATTTTTTGTTCTATATTTGGCAGAATAGCTCTAGCATCTCCTATTAAAATATCTATATTAAATTGTTCATCTTTGTAATGAAGATTTTGGCTGAGCTGATCTATTATCGGTTTGATCATATCAAATTCTTCAGGATAAACGAAATCTTTCAAGCCTCTAACCAATGCTTCATCTAATTCGGGAGAAATGATCTCTATTTTTGTTGATATTTTATGAAGTTTGCAATAATAAATAGTAGCTAGAGTGTTATATCCCAAGCCAAAGCAAATATCCAATATAACAATTTTATTTTTTGGTGACAAAAGCGTAAAAGCTGGGATTATGTGTTTTTGAAGCGTTTCGTTCAAAGCGCCATCATTTGTTGAGTGATAGCATTCGTCAAATTCACTTGAATATAGAGTTTGACTGCCGTCTTTAGTGGTAATGATTTTTTTTAGCGAACGTAATGCCTCATTATAAGGCATTAGATTGATTTGATATCCAAAGCGAGCGCTTTATTTTTCATGATACCGATACCTTTATCTAAGACATTTTGAGCGATCTGTTGAGCTTCTTTAAGTGAATGCATCTTGTATGTGCCGCATTGATAGATATTAAGTTCTGGGATATCTGCTTCAGATTTTACGTTAAGTACATCTTCCATAGAAGCCTCCCAAGCCTTAACAACTTTTTTTTTCTTTGGAGAACCAAGTAAAGACATATAAAATCCTGTACGGCAACCCATAGGAGATATATCTATGATCTCGACTTTTTTACTGTTAAGGTGGTCTCTCATGAAACCGGCGAAGAGATGTTCCAATGTATGTATACCCTTTTCGCCCATGATCTCGACATTAGGTTTGCAAAAACGAAGATCAAAAACCGTAATGTCATCACCGCTAGGAGATTTCATCTTTTTAGCTACTCTAACAGCCGGAGCTGTCATCTTGGTGTGGTCAACTGCAAAACTGTCAAGTAGCGGCATGTATTATACTCTCGCTTCTTCTCTTCTTTGTAGATACTCCCATTTTGCATCTACTCTTTTTTGCCATTCTTCGATCAAATAAGCATTCTCCGGTTTAAACAGATGCTTGAATCTACCTTGTGCTGCTAGATAATCTTTTACAGGCAATACATTTTTTGGTCTATAAGTGATATTCAATTCAGTACCATCAATGATTTCATATAATGGGAAAACAAGAGAATCTGTAGCTAGATCGGAAATATTGATCGTGTCTTTAGGATCAAATTTCCACTCAGTTGTACATGCACTCAAAGCATTAATATAACATGGCCCGTCAGTAGCAAGTGCTTTTTGGAAAGCTTGAGCCATATTTTTCCATTTGTTTGGAGCAACTTGAGCTACATAAGAAGCACCATTTGCGGCCATTATAGCAAGCATATCTTTTTTATTTCGTTTTTCGCCATAGCTAACTCTTCCGGCAGGTGCTGTTGTGGTACTAGCCCCAATCGGAGTTGATGAACTTCTTTGTCCACCAGTATTTGCATAATTTTCATTATCCAAACAAATATAAGTAAAATTATGGCCTCTTTCTACTGCTCCGCTAAGCCATTGGAAACCGATGTCATAAGTAGATCCATCTCCTCCAAATGCAACAAATTTCACTGGAGCATCAGGGTTTTTAAGCGTGCCTTTGCGTTTGCGTGCTTTATACATAGCTTCTGCTCCGGCAGCAGCTGTAGCAGCATTTTCAAAACCGATATGGATCCAAGAAGTATCCCATGAAGTATATGGATAAACTGCAGTAGAAACTTCCAAGCAGCCTGTGTTTGTTGAGATAACCAAATTATCATCTGTGCAGTTCATAAGTTCTCTAACGATCATCGAGTGAGCACAACCTGGACAAAGAAGATGAGCCCCCTCAAATCTTTCATTGGTCGTAGAAAATTCTTTTAAATTTTTAACTGATGTAATTGCCATTATTTGCCCCCTCTTGTTTCAAAGAATCCAAGTTTTGGCCCTCTTAGACCAATAAATTGTTGTATTTGCGTTGTGATTTTTCCAGCATCTGCATTGGCTTTTAGTTCTCTAAAAATAGCTTTGATATCTACGATAGCCAAGTCTCTCCCGCCAAGCCCATAGATATAGTTTGTCACAAGCGGTCTATTTGCAGTAGCATAAACAGCCGCACTAACTTCATTAAATAACATTCCCAAAGCTCCACCTGGGCAAGAACGATCCATAGCTCCAATTGCTTTGCAATTTTCTAAAGCATCTCTAATAGCATCAAAAGGAAAAGGTCTGATTACTCTAGGACCCACAACTCCTGCTTTGATACCTTCTTCATCTCGTAACTGTTTAGCAGCCAATCTGGCACTCTCCACAGTAGAACCAAGGGCTACAATGATTACTTCAGCATCTTCGGTCATATACGACTCTACTCTTTTATATTTTCTACCGCTTACTTTTTCAAATTCTGCAAATACCGACTCGATGACCGGTCTAGCATCCATAAGAGCTTTATGTTGTCTAGCTTTGTGTTCATAGTGCCAATCCTCTTCAGTTTGTGCTCCATGCGTGACAGGTCTTGAAAAGTCAAGCAAATCATCCATAGGTTTATATTCACCGATGAAATTATAAGCAATATCATCGCTTAAAGGGCAAACATTTTGGGCAGTATGAGAAGTAACAAATCCATCTTGGTGCACCATAACCGGCAAACGAATATCCGGATGTTCGCCAACTCTAAAAGCACATAAATTCATATCATATACTTCTTGTGAATTAAATGCGTCCATTTGCACCCAACCGCTATCACGGCCAAGATACATATCTGAATGGTCACCTCTAACATTGAGAGGAGCGGCCAATGCACGGTTTGCAACATTAAGCACGATAGGAAGTCTCATACCACTTGCTTGATAAAGAACTTCCACCATAAGAGCAAAACCTTGTGAAGAAGTAGCAGTTGCTACTCTTCCGCCAGCTGCAGCTGCAGCCACACATCCGCTCATAGCGGCATGTTCTGATTCTACCATGACAAATTCACCGTCTATATAACCATCAGCCATAAAGCTGGCGTATCCTTCAACGATAGGAGTTGAAGGAGTAATAGGATACGCAGCAACTACATCAATTTGTGCTTGTCTCATTGCTTGAGTTGCAGCGTAGTTCCCATCCCATACTTCTATTTCTTGTAGATCTATTTTTTCAGCCATAAATACCCTTCTTTTACTTTTCTTTTTTTTCTTTTACTGGCCATTGTGCTATAGCATCTTCACTGCTCAATGCTTCGCCGAACATTAATAAAGATTTTGGATTCGTAGGACATACTTCTACGCAAACTCCGCAGCCTTTGCAATGATCATAATCAATTCCAAGTATTTGTTTATCTCTAGATATAATTGAACTGTCCGGACACCAAACCCAGCAATTTTGACAATCTATACAAATATCACGGTTATACACCGGTTTAATAACTCTCCAAGATGCTACTGTAGCAGTATAAGAACTAAAATCTGAATAATTTCTATCTTCTGCTTTTCTCTTAGCTACATCTGTAGCATCATCTTCAAAAGAGTGCAATATTACACCATGCGTAACCTCATCCCAGCCTACTTTTTTTTCAGCCCCAAGTTCACGCATGCCTCTTTTTTTATTACTTAGTACATTGCTCATCTCTTCTCCTATTTCACTTCATTGTATGCACGAGTTATTGCTTGCATATTAGAATCAATAATTTTTTGCGGGAATTTAGAGAGTACTTTTTTCATTCTGTCCAAAAAATAATCCAATTCGAACATACCTGAAATTTTGACAAATGCTCCAAGCATTGGTGCATTTGGAACAGCTCTTCCTATAGTATCAAGTGAGATCTGCATACAGTCAAGTGCAAAAACTCTTTCGCTTTTATCTTGTAATGCTGGAATCTGAGAGATCAATTCATCTTTTCTTAAATGTGTTGTTATTATATATTTTGTTGTTGATTTGTCATTATCAGTAATATTATCAGTAAATGCCAATGCCGGATCTATGACTAATACGAAATCCGGAAGCATAAATTTTTCATGATTTATAATTTGTTCATCATCGATACGATTATATGCTTGCATCGCTGCACCTCTTTTTGCTGATCCATACAGTGCAAATGCTTGCACTTGCTTGCCTGTAGTAGATACAACATCCCCTAAACCCTTGGCTCCAGTTACGGCACCTTGCCCCGCACGAGAGTGCCATCTAATCTCTACCATACTTCCTCCGACTAAATATTATTAGAATATTACAATATTTTAATCTTTACACTCTTAAGATAGGCTTGGTTTTCTATTTTTTTGCTATAATCGTATCAAGTGCCGTTAAAACATTATCATAAACTTCGTCTGTACACTTTAGTAATTGTTCCTTGGTTGCATACCCGCTTGCTACTGCTAAACCAAAAATTCCGGCACCTTTTGCAGCATGTATATCCATACAAGTATCACCAATCATCCAACAATTTTCTTTATTTTTTACATCAAGATTTTTGATAGCTTTTAGTATCGGTTCTGGATGAGGCTTTGGATATACTACATCTTCTCGCCCGATCAATATATCAAAATAATCCATGATTCCCAAATGTTCTAATAAAACTTTTGAATAACTTCCTGTTTTTGTAGTAACCACACCAAGTGTTGCGTGTTGAGAAGCTAGATGCACGGCTTGTGCGGCATTTGGCAACAATATGGTTTTATCTCTACTAATTTCCTTATAATGCTCTTTATATCTGGATACATGAGCATCTATTGCTTCTTCTTTAATTCCAAGAGCAGAAAACATTATCTCCAAAGGATGCCCGATATGTGCAGTGATATCGCTAATGGAAGGTGTTTTTCCGCCAAATGATTCAAATGCCACTCCAAAACTCTCTATAATAGCCTCTGTAGAATCTATCAGAGTGCCGTCCAAATCAAATAGAATTACTTTTCTCATCTTATCTCTTTTGTGGATCAAATTTCCAAATTATTAATAACGGTATCACTGTCCCAGCAATGATAGCAGCCCAAAGCAATATACCCAAATTACCATAATTAGCCGGCACAGTAACTATATTATTCACCTTAATCTCTCTTGTTACTATAAACCATTGATTTAGATATTTTGTAAGCAATCCCGATGCACTTAGTGCAATATTCATAAGACTTGCCATTAAAGCAAACCAAGTACCTTTTTTGCCTTCAGGAGCATATATAGCTACAAGCGCTAACATAAGTACATCCGAAATATAACTGAACGGAGAAGATACTGCTGTATCAACAAGTGCTACAGTGTGAGCATCAAGACCGAGCTTGGTATGCAATCCGTAGTACAATCCAAGAGTCGGCAAAGATAGAAAAAAACCAAGAATAGTTAAAAATATCAGCACTTTGCCGATAGATTGCCGCACTATATATCTGGAACTGACCCACATGCCGCCCAGTGCAATAGCCGCACCTATCTGACTAAGCGTTCCAAAAAATGATTCATTAAATCCAAGCACATCTATTTCCCACCATTGAAGACCGGGTCCTACATTGGGCATGGCACGATATACGAATATAATTAACATAGCCATTTGTATATGTCTTTTACTATCGGCATCCAGATCTTTTATGAGATAATTAAGCATGGCAAGTACTACGCCTAAAGATATCACAAAAACAATCTCTTGAGAATACGGAACTTCATTGTATCCCATAGCCACTGTAACGATCGCAAATAAAATACCCCCTGCAAAAATCGGTCTATTAAGTGGGGTGGACGGCGTAGGATTTAATTTGACAAGAGTAACACCTATAATGCTGATAACCGGTATTATCAAGGCTATTATATATATTGTGCTATAAGAATATATATTTGCCAGCCAACCTCCAAGTCCGGATACAACAAATACAGCAATACCTAAAGATAATCTGCCAAGCACTTGGATCATAGCCAGCTCATGTTCGATATCTTCCTTGCTTTGATTGCTGTCTACTACTTCAGTGCTCATCGTATCTGCAACTACATCTTGCATTACAAATCCAACAACCATGATAACAGAAGCTAAGATATATACATTACCTGCCACATAGCCCCTAAGCAGCGAACTATTTGAAGTTAATCCTATCATCATTAGTATACCGGCTGCAATTAAAAATGCTCCGATATATACATATATCTTGCGATTAGATCCGAATATCGGTATAGAATCTACCATTTGTCCAAAGATCATCTTTATAGTCCATGGTACAGTAAGCCATACTCCTAAAGAGATCAATGCTTGTGCACTTAGATCTAATGAATTTTTAACCCAAAAACTCTCGGCAATTGCCGTAAAACCGCTTGCACCATAAGCAAAATAAATAAGTAAAAGAGGTATATAGCGTTTTTTCATGGCATGAATTGGCGCCAAAATGGTATCTTTAAATAACACATAACCTCATTATTTTGATTTTAACGTATTGTAACACAAGAGCAATTAAGTTTGTTTAGTTTTAAAGTTATAAATCATAAATATATATGATGAACTTATTCAATATATATGATATTAAAAATTTCAAAAAGTTGAAAAAATTCTTTTTTTTATTTAATTACTTTATATTTATTTTTTTCAATTTACTTTAATATCTTTTGACTTATAATTTTTTGTGAATTAAAAATATTACCACAAGGGAGAATATATGGCAAGAGTAGTTGTAATGGGTGGTGGTGTCTCGGGACACACTGCTGCAACATTTGCAAAAAAATGGCTAGGAAGTGAGCACGAAGTTGTTGTTGTTACACCGAATAGTCTTTGGAATTGGATTCCATCAAACATTTGGGTCGGCGTAGGCGAAATGAAAAAAGAGGATGTTACTTTTTCTCTAGCGCCAGTTTATAAAAAAGCCGGCATTGACTTCAGACAAGCAAAAGCATTGGGGATACATCCTGAAGGCGGCAGCACTCATGGTGATAAACCTTATATTGTAATTGAATACACAGGTCAAGGAAAAGAAGGTCAAAAAGAAGAGTTGACATATGATTATTTGATCAATGCAACCGGACCAAAACTTAACTTTGCTGCAACTCCGGGTCTTGGTGATGCTAACGGTATGGGCGAATTTACTGTTTCTGTTTGTACTGCCGACCATGCTACTCATGCAAATCATGAGCTTCAAAAAATATTCCACAAAGCAAAAACTGAAAAACAAACAATACTAGTTGGTACAGGTCATGGTATGTGTACTTGCCAAGGTGCTGCTTTTGAATATATTTTCAATATTGAACATGAGGCAAAAAAAGCCGGTGTTAGAGACAACCTTGATATCCAATGGATTTCAAATGAATCATTCCTTGGTGACTTTGGTATCGGCGGACTTCATATGAAAAGAGGCGGATATGCTGCAAGTTCAAGACTATTCGCAGAATCACTATTCTCAGAAAGAGGTATACCTTGGACTATCGGAGCGGCTGTTACACAAGTAGAAAAAGGTAAAGCTCACTATGAGCAACTAGACGGCACTACTGGCGTAATTGATTTTGACTTCGCAATGCTTATCCCTCCGTTTGCCGGTGTTGGTCTAAAAGCCATTGCAAAAGATGGTACAGATATCACCGATACTGTATTTGCGCCAAATGGATTTATGAAAGTTGATGCAAACTATGCTGCTGGTGCTTATGAGAACTGGAAAGCAAGTGATTGGCCAAAAACTTATCAAAACCCAACATATAAAAATATCTTTGCAGTAGGTATCGCTTTTGCTCCTCCGCATCCAATTTCAAAACCTATGAAATCACCTAGTGGTAGAGATATCTTCCCTACACCACCAAGAACTGGTATGCCTTCAGGTATCATCGGCAAAGCTGTTGCTCACTCTGTTTGTGATTTGATCAAACAAGGTTCAAGTGCTCATCTACATGAAGCATCAATGGCTCACATGGGTGCAGCTTGTGTTGCAAGTGCTGGTAAAGGACTTACAAATGGTACAGCGGCTGCTCTTACTGTTTATCCTGTTGTTCCAGACTTTGAAACATACCCAGGACTCGGTAGAGATTTAAATTATACATTTGGTGAAATAGGTCTTGCGGGTCACTGGATCAAACATATCTTGCACCACTTGTTCATGTACAAAGCTAAACTTAACCCAGGCTGGACTTTAATCCCAGAATAATCAATAAAAATCATTCCCAACAAGTTTGGGAATCTGAATATGTAGATTATGATTAAAAATTTCAAAGGAAAATAAATATGAAACAAATAGAAAAATATGTAAAACCATACGATGCAAACTTTACTACAATGGTTCCAACCAATTTTGTAAAAATGATGAGAACTTGTGTGATTTGGCAATTCATCAGATTCGTTATAATCAACATTAAAATGTTGGTTGTAGTAAGAAAAAGCCACTAAAAATCATGTTATCTTGAATATCATATTCAAGATAACAAACATAAATAAAATAAAGACCTTTAAAGTTTTATAACTAAAATTTTAAAGATTTTTATGGAGCAATTCATGGTACAAGAACTTGTAATATACCCGGATGAACGTATTCTCACCCCTTGTGGAGATGTCAGAAGTTTTAATGAAAAGCTTATTGATGTTTTAGAAGATATGAAAGATACTATGATCGCAAATGATCTAACAGCTCTAAGTGCGATACAAATAGCGTTTCCGTACAATATAATAATCATTAAAGATGATAATGGATTCAAAGAGTATATAAATCCTAGAATGATAAAAACTGACGGAAAAGTAGAGGTTTTGGAGAAAACATTATATTACCCAAATATAGAAATATCTATACCAAGATATGAAACTATCAATATAGTCTACGAAGACAGAAACGGCAATGTGCATTATGAAGAGATCAATGACATACAAAAAAGCTCTACAATGCAGAGAAAACTCGACTATCTATTTGGCGGTACATTCTTGGCCAAAGTACCTAAATTCGCCAGCGACAGCGCTATAAAAGCTCTTGCTAGTGGCGGGTTGATAGCGACCGAAGAAATATGCCCGCTTTTCTCACGCAAAGATTATTTTGTAAGCTTCACAGATAAAGTATTGTTTTTTATGGTAATAGCTCTTGGCATAACAGTCATAAAATACAGTGATTTAAAACCTTGGATAAGTATAGGCTTTAGCAGTGTTGTTTTGCTTATGATAGGATTTTTCTTTTATGCGCAATATGAAGCAAAAAAATATAAACAATGTACCAGTTGTCAAATTGGAAATAATATAGGCGTAATTGTCAAAAGATTGAGTCTAGGACTTATTATATTTGCAATATCGAGATTTTTTTAGACTTTAATTACTTATTGGATTATAATATTTTTTTTGGATTTTGCAGTAGAAAATAAATATACCAAAAAGCCAAAAGGCTTCTTGGAAAAAAGATAAGAGATTATCTTTTTGAGAATTGCGGGCTTCTTCTTGCTTTTCTTTTACCCGGTTTTTTACGCTCAACGATTCTAGAATCGCGAGTAAGTAGACCCATCGGTTTAAGAATAGTTCTAAAAGTTGGCTCATAAAGAGACAATGCTTTTGTAATACCATGTTTAAGAGCATCTGCTTGAGCTGAATAACCACCACCAAGAGTAGTAGCTTTAACGCTCATAGTTTCTAATTGTTTTGTAGCCTCAAGTGGAAGTCTTACTTTCATTTTTAAAGTTTCATGACCACCAAGCCATTCATCAAGAGTTTTGCCATTTATGCTCATTTCACCTTTGCCAGGAGTAAGCCAAACTTTGGCGATAGCACTTTTTCTTTTGCCAGTTGCGTAAATTGTTGCCATCTTTATTTTCCTTTGCTAAGTTGTGCAGTATGAGGATGCTCAGCACCTGCATATACTTTAAGTTTTTTAATCATTTGTTTACCAAGAGTAGTCTTAGGAAGCATACCTCTAACAGCGATGTTATAAAGTTTTTCAGTATGGTTTTCTAGCATATCTCTAAGTTTTGTACTTTTAGTACTTCCGAAGTATCCACTATAACGGAAATACTCTTTATCATCAAGTTTTGCACCAGTGAAAACTGCTTTTTCAGCATTGATGATTACCACATAGTCTCCACAATCTACGTTTGGAGTAAATGATGGTTTGTGTTTGCCTCTTAGTAGTGTAGCGGCTTCGGTTAAGATACGACCAAAAGTTTTACCTTCAGCATCGATCAAGACCCAATCGCGTACTACTTCATGAGGTTTTACGACAGATGTCAATTTCATGATAGTTCCTTTTTTTATTTTAACAACTCTCCTTGAAAAGTGGCAAAGCTACTTTTCGATTCCTCTCACTAAAGCCTCGCCATTGGCTCGGTTTAATTCAACAAAATAAAGAGTTTTGTATTTTGTAAACGGATTGTACCCTGTTAAACTTAAAATTTATTTAATTTTAGTTTATTTTAAGGAAATAATATCTATTTTGTCTTCTAGTAGATAGACTATGAGGCCATTTGTCGGCTTGCCTGTGATTTTTTTTATTGCTGCGCAGTATTCTTTTACTTGTTTGATGTGTTTATCTTTTTCTTTTGGTGAACTTTTATAATCCACTACTGTGCATTTGTTGTCATAGCTCAACAATAGATCTATCTGTTTTATGTTGGCATTATAGCTTAGTGATTGCTCACGATACAATAAAGCTCCGTCAAGCAAAGAGATAAACTCCTGATTGAAAATTAAAGAATCTATACGATTTTTGATACCTTTTAAAGCTTTTTCGCCCAAAACCCTGCCATACCTTTGATAAAGCGATTCCATAGCGAATTGTATAGCATTTACATCAAATGAAGGCAACATCTCAAGTGTGTAATGCAATGCTGTTCCAAAAATAACATCTTCTGATGATACTATCTCTCTCTCTTCTTTTTTTGTATTCTCTTGAACCCCGTAATAAGATAATTTGGCAGGAATTATATCCGGTTTTTCGATTGTTGCCTGCTTAACGGCCTTGACAGTTAAATCTCCTAATATCATAGGTTCAAGCCCTAGTATGTCAAACCTGGACTCTTTGTCTTTTTTTATAATTATCATACCGTCTTCAGCCCTTGTAAGTGCAACATAAAGCATATTTTTATGATCTTTTTCTTTGGCTTTTGTCTCTTTATCCTTTGCTTTTACATATAACGGATCAAAATTTTCCCTCTTTGATTTTTTATAAAATATCTTATCTACATAAAGATCATCATTGTATTCAAATATAAAAGGATCGCTGTTATTTCTATTCTCTCCTTTGAATTTATCGAGGAGTATAATATACTTAAATTCCAATCCTTTAGACTTATGGACAGTTATTATTTTTGCTCCGTATATACTGCCGCTGGCTACAGCTATATTGCTATCAGCAAATTCTTCCAAGAAAGTCGGGATATCATGAAAATCCGAAGCAAATTCTAAAAGTTTCAACACATTTGCATCGCAAGCCCAATTAAATTCTTTAATCAGTCTATCTATAACTGCTATAGGTTCGCCAAACGGAGAGAACCATGAAGTGTCAGGCAAATCCATTCCGCTACGCTCTATCATTGCAATAGCATCTATTTTTTCGCCATTAAAAAGATACTCCATCATAGCAACAAGTGGTGCGATTTGCGGTAAAGTTTTAAGAGAACTCGAAGTATAAAGGATGGTTTCTATGCCTTCCAACTCACATGCTTCTTGTAAATCACTACCGTCATCGTTTGTCATAACCAAAAAAGCTATATCATCTAAATCGGCTCCGGCTTGAAGCAGCCTTTTTACCTGCAAAATAGCATCATCAATGATCGAATCTTTACTGCTCTCTCGCACCTCTACAAATCCACTGCCGACACCATCTTTGCTTTTTTGAGGAGTAAAATCATCCATTTTTGATTCAAACCAGCGATTTACCTGTTCTACAATATTTTTGCTGCTTCTGTAGTTGATATACATAGGTTCGGGCTTTATATCATATCTGCTTGATACCAAACCAAAAACCTCTTCAGCTCCACCTCTAAAGCGATAAATGGCCTGCTTCGTGTCTCCTACAAAGAATAAACTTTTAAATTCATGCTGACCACAGCCTGCCATCACTTCATCGATCATAGGAGCTAAAAGCAAAAATTGCAGCATGGAAGTATCTTGAAATTCATCCAATAAAATATGTCGGAATTTAGCATCAAGCTTGAAGTATAAAAACTCTTTTGAGATATGCTCGTGAAGCAATCTGTATGCAAAGTATGATACATCATTGAAATCCATTACTCCACTGCGTTTGACATCAGAAATAACTGCATTTTTATAATGGTCATATATCTCAAAGAAATGAAAGAGCACACTAGATTCTTTAGCCTCTATCCATTCTCTCAAAAGGAACTTAAGATTTTGGAAGCTATCTTCTATTTGCGGTGATCTATCCAATGCTTTTTTATAATTCCTATGGTCATATAAGCTTTCATAGTTAAATACAGTGCTGCCGAAATATTTACTGGTTTCTGATGGATCAAAATACTCAATGGCTGTTCTAGAAGCCCCTGCTTGCTCCACAACAACCCTCAAATCACTTTTGGCTTTATCGATCTTCTTTTCAATATCTCGCGTATCAATTTCACTATATTTTTTATTTGGCAAAAGTGGATCTATGCTATAAAAAGTTTTTAGTCTTGGTAATATCTTATCTAACTCTTTATCGCCCAGTTCCACTGCCAACTTAACTAATTTGGTCAATAATCTGCCATGAAATAACTCATCAAGAAAATAATTTTCAAGCCTTCCGGTATCCTTGTCGTCTTTTGTTATGAAATCTGGCTCAATCCCAATTTCTAATGAACTAGTACGAAGAATGGAGCCAAAAAAGCTATCTAGGGTAGCTATATGATTGGTTGATGTTAGAAATCTGTCAAGTACATTTGGCTGCATCGCAAAAAGCTCTTCTTTACTCTTGCCTGTCTGCTTTGATACTTCATAAACTACGGCTTGCATCTTCGGATCATTTTGATTTGTGAAATTAACAATATCTTTTAATATCCTATTTCTCATCTCTGCTGTTGCTTTGTTAGTAAAAGTGACCGCCAATATAGAATTAGGAGATTCACCCAAAAACAATAATGATAGATATCGTACAGAAAGAGCAAATGTCTTTCCACTTCCGGCGCTGGCCAAATAAGCAAGATACGGCTTGAACATCATAGGTACTCACCTCTTTGGCATATTAACCTAAAATCACAATATTTACACAGCTGCAAATCTTCGCATTTGCTCGCTTGTATGGTTTTGGTATTTTTTAGATTATCGATACATGCAAACAAGATCTCATCTTTTTCATCCAAAGCTGCAGCCTCTTCAAATTTGCCTTCATCAAAGATCTTTAAAAATGCAAGTTTTATATTTTTATATTTTTTTTGCAATAGTTGACGATAGATACTCATCTGAAAATTACTAAGACCTTCTAAATTTTTGGCTTTGTTTAATTTATCCGTTTTACCTGTTTTATAATCCAATACATATGTATGTGTATTATCTTGGTCTATCCTATCGATGCGTCCTCTAAACCAAAGTCCATTTATCTCACCTTTTATATCGAACTCCCGCTCTACTACCTTCCAGCCTGATTTAAAATGCGATATTTGGGTATCTATAAACTCTTTCAGCCTTTCAATTAATAATAGCTTTTTATACGTGCTTCTGGCATCATTTTGGGACAACATTTCATTAAGCTGCGCTATTATCTCGTTTTTTAGTTCATCATAATGAGTAAAAAAGCTGTGTTTTTCATAAACTCTCTGGAGAAGTTCATGTACCATAACACCTTCATTTTGATCCTCGTTCAACTTTGGTTTTATCTGTTTTATATAGCTATAATAATATTTTCGCTTGCATACCAAATATGTCTCTAACATAGAATATGACCAAGTTATTTTCTTGGCATCAAATGGTACTACGGGGTCTATATCTTCTCTAATTTGAGAGCTTTTATCATACAATAAGCTAATATCGCCTGCGAGTTCTTGCATATGATCTTGCAATCCGAGCTCATAGATAAACCTAGAAGGAAGCTTATTGTCACTAGTGCTATAGATAATGACACTTTTTTTAGCTTGTTCTAACACTCTTTTATATAATTGCTTTTGCAAGGCTTCTCTATCGTTTTTTGTCGGCAAAGAAGCAAATGCTCTTACTGACGAATTCAAAAACTGATCCTTGCTAGGAAGTGCCGGGGTTATTCCTTCATTGAAATCTACTATTACAACTCCATCAAATGCCACACCTCTTGTTTCCAATGCACCCATTACGGTTACCTTGCCACCTTTGATGTCATCTATTGTAATATCACCTATTGTCTTCATCCAAATAAACAGCCACTGTGTATAATCCAACTCGTATGAAGAAAATATCTTATTTATGGTTAGATATTTTTCATATATTTTGTCATTCTGGCTTGTTGAAATCTCACCTTCTAATGGACAGTCCATTAAACCAAGATCATACAAAAACCGAAAAAATATGCCAACTTTGATATTTTGAGAAATAATTGCATTATCTAATATCTCTACGTTTATTTCATATCTTATAAGCCTATGTCTTTCAAGCTGTTCAAAACTCTGCCAATAAAGCATGATAGCTTCCAAGCTTTTATATGTTTTGCTTTTGGAATAATCATAACCCATAGCAAAATTAAGATTGTGATACCTATCATAAAGCGAAAAACTATCTTTGAAGCTTTCATCAGGCAAGATGAGTGCGATATTTTCGGGCTTGATCCCATCATTTACCATATCTTGAATAGCACTCAATGCCAAAGGTATCTGCTCATATCTCTCTTGTGTAGATATAACCCTGGCATTAATATTGCTCTCTAAAGGAAGGCGGGAAATAATCTGCTTGGAACTGAAATCTATTATTACTTGTGCATCAGTTGGTAAATCTAGTCCGTATCCGGTAAATCTATCTTGCATTTTCGCTGTAAATTTACTGGTTGTATAATGCAAAAGGAGTTTGGTCTTTAAAGAGACCTCATAAAGAAGCTCAAACTCAAAACGGCTCAGATATCCTTCTATGTGCACTTCTATAATATCGTAACTTTGAATAAAACCTTTATTTAGGGTATAGTTTTGGGGCAAAAAGGCTTTGTCTGTCCAGCCTTTCTCATCAAGAAGTACTTTATACCTGTCAAGCAATATTTTTAGTATATGTATATGCTCATCAAACTCACTATAAGAATCAGCTATCTGAAGCGTATCAAATTCTATTTTTTCGCTTGCTAGCTCTTCAAAAAATTTAAATATCGCATCGCTTCTGGTAAAAAATCTCACCAGGTCTAAATTGAGCTTGAGCTTATTAAAAGCTTCAAATGACGCTGCATCTCTGAGTAGCAGTATTCTCTCCATAGAATCAACTTGGCTTTTTAAGCCTACGAGTATAGCTCGTGATTCAAACTCATCCATACGCATGAGCGTGGGCAATAATCTGTCTGTTTCTTTATAGGAATCTGCGATAGAACGCAATGCTCTAGAGGTTGGATAAATGATAAGAGTATTTGGTATTTTAGTCATAAAAGAGTATAACATATAGGAGTTAAGGATTGGTTTTATGAAGTTTTAGATGATGTATAATAAACTCATCGCAAGACTTTTAAATACTTGCAATGAGTAGATTGTTATTTAGTGATCGACCCTATATCTACCACTCCCCGAGATAGATATAAATACCTTTGAACTATTTAACTAAAAATGCCGGGGTTTCAATGTAACCCACTATATCACCTATCTGTGCTTTTAATTCCAAAGTATATCTTCCTACTTTAGTTATATCGATAATCGGTGTCTCATATGATTTACCGTTATAAGCAATATTTTCTATTTTTTTATCATCAATATCAGTATGCGGTCTTGTAAGTAAAAAAGTTACTTTTGCATTTTTTACTTCAGTACCGTTTTTATCGACTATATGATACGAAAATATATTTGCTCCTTTTTTTAGAGCTACAGGATCTGGTTGTTTAAGTCTGCTGTTTTTATCTTCTTTTACTTTGATAGTTTCAACATCAGCTAATTTTATAGTATATTTAGCATCAAATGCATTCTGGCTTGCCATGATCTCATTGATATTCATATCTGCATCTTGATATGCCATCATATATGCATTCTCTTTTTCTACTGGCATATTGGAAGCGGATTTTAGAGTCCAATATCCTAATGTCAATCCTAAAAAAAGAAACCCAATTATCATATGCGGCCAATAAGTTTTATTGTTTTTTTCCACTTTTTTTCCTTCGCAAAATTGGCTGTCCAAAAAAAATCCATAATACTGCGATCGAACCAATGTATATTAGCGCCCTAAGTATGTTTACTATCGAATGCGTCTCATTTGGTATCGTTGTGGTAAGTTTCACACCTTTAGCTTCTGCTATTTCATCAGCAAGTTCTGAAAATGCTTGTAAAACTGCTATATTATATTTATCTTCAATGGAATTGCCATCATATTCATCCCTGACTACATTGATCGCAGCATCTTTAACATCTGCTTCTTTATATAGATCATTTAACTCAGGAGATGATGATATGATACCAACTCTTTGATTATGCGGAGCAAAAATAAATATTATATACGGCTTGCTTAAGTTTCCTTCAAACTTCTTTGCATAGTCAACCATGCTTATGCCTCTAGGAAGAGTATCGTTTGTGGCTATCAGATATTCATTGATACCTGTTTTTTGTTTTAGCTCATTAGCCATAACATTGATACGTTCTTTAACTTTTGGTTTTAGCAATTCATCTTTTATGATTGGTGTAGCAAAGAGAGAAGAAGAGAAAACCAAAACAAGCAAGGCTAGCCTTGCATATGTTTTGATCATGAGTTTATCCTATATATAGGTGGTTTGGAGTAACAACCGAATACAAAGTATAAAGTGCCGTTACTACTAACATTAAAGCTATAACTTTATTCATTACTTTAATCATCTTGTATCCTTATTTAGCATCTTGGAATGCATAGTCTTTATTGGCTGTGCTATTCGCTTTGACATTATCCAAGCTGCCGGTGATAGGCGCTGGATTATAATATTTGGATGCACTTCCTTGTTGTACTAAAATACCCCATACAGTCAATACTGCAAGAATAGAAAGCAACAATACTGTAGCAATCAACATACCAGTTACACCATTGAGGCTAAAGACGCCTCTTTTTGTATTTTCTGCCATTATTTTGCTCCTTGTAGTGTTTGAATATAGGTTGACAATGCTTTTTCTTGCACCGGAGTCAATCTAGTTTTAAACGATGGCATAGTACCAATAGAACCTTTTTTGCCATTCTCAAGAACATGTGTTACAAGAGTGTCATCATATGCTGCAAGATTTGGAGCAGCGCCATTATTACCTTTGCCATCCGCACCGTGACATGCTGCACATGTAGAATATATTGCAGGAGCTGTACCTTTCATTCCGCCGGCAATATAAGTTGCGACAGCTTCAGCATCAGCGCCTTGAGCTAGCATTGGAGGCATTGCGCCCATTGCATAACCAAGTTGATTTGAACCTTTTTGTATAGTAGCTAATACTTGCTCTTTACTAATACGGCTAGTCAAATTATGTGCTTTGCCAGACAAACCATCTGCTGTCTCACCGTGACATGGAGCACACTGTACTAGGAATACAGATTCGCCCATAGAAGTAAGTGTAGCTTGATCCGGATTAGCAAATGTTGCTTCAAATTTAGCATTATATGCTTTTGTTTCTTCATTATACTCACCAATTTGGCTGTAAGCATTTACTGGATAACCAACCATCCAATACCATAATGCCCAAATAATAACACCCAAAAATGAGTATGCCCAACCTGACGGTAATTCGTTTTTATATTCACCTATACCATCCCATCTATCGCCAACAAGCTCTCCACTAGACTTATCGCTTTTCATTTGACCGATATATTTTGTAGTTACACCAGCTGTAATAATAGCAATAGCAATAGCACCGATCATAGTAAGCATGTTAACAGGATCACTGAGGTCGATATTCATACCTTTTACTACAGCTACGGTAGCAAGTATAAGTACTACTGCGAAAGCTAATGCTTTAATCATTAAACTATTCATTTATTTTGCTCCTTCGTTTTCTTTGGAGAGTTAGGATTGGTCTCAATAGGAGTGCTATCGATTTCATCATCAAGAGCCATTTTCCCATACTTTTCATAATCCTTCTCACCTTTTTTTTCGCTTCTATATAGATGCATGATATATCCATATAGCATAAGCACTAAAAAGATGGTCATAAAGAAAGTAGCATACCCTTGTAATTCTTTAAGCTCCATCTCTCAAACCCCTTCTATTTCAATCTATTCAAGTATGCAATAAGTGCAACGATCTCTGGGATTTTACCCGCAGCCACTGCATCTTTTACATCTTGGTTTTTCATATCTGCTGTAATCGCTTTAGCTTCTTCAAGAGCTGCTGCTCTAGCTTCATCAACTGTACCAAGTGGTGTGCCGTTAGGAGCATCATAAGGTGTTTTGAATACCGCTTTAACGGTTACTGCTTCAGCATAAGCTGTATCAATATCAGCTATATTTTTAAACATGTGTTTATAAGCAGGCATAATAGATTGTGGCACTACAGAAGTTGGATCCCACATATGGTTTTCATGCCAATCAGTTGTACGATAATTTCCTACACGGTGCAAATCTGGACCAGTTCTTTTTGAACCCCACAAGAATGGTCTGTCATATGCATATTCACCAGAAAGTGAATATTGACCATATCTGTCTGTTTCTGATTTAAACGGACGAATTAATTGTGAATGACAAGCAATACAGTTGTCTTTTTTATAAACCTCTTTACCAGCAAGTTGAAGTACTGTATAAGGTTTAAGGCCTGCTACCGGGCGAGATGCCTCGGCAAAGTTTGGCAAAATCTCGATAAGACCTGCAAAAGCTATAACTACAAATACTCCTACTGCAAAGAAGAATGGATTTTTTTCTAACCAATGAAACATAACCTACCTCCTTAAGCTGCCATAGGCGTTCTATGTTGTGGTTCTTCTGTAAGTTTAGCAGAAGCCGTCATAGTTTTAATCATATTGAAAGCGAAGATAAAGAAGCCAGTTAGGTACAATAATCCCGCAACTGTTCTGATAACATAATATGGATGCAATATAGCAACCGTATCTATAAAGCTATACATCAAGTTACCGTATTCATCAACTGCTCTCCACATCATACCTTGTGTGATACCTGCAACCCACATAGATGTAAAGTACAATACGATACCTGTTGTTTGAATCCAGAATTGAATGTCAATAAGTTTTCTAGAGTATATTTCTCTTTTGAATATTCTAGGAGCCATATGGAATAGAGCTGCCATAGTCATAAATCCAACCCATCCAAGTACACCATCATGAACGTGACCAGGGATCCAATCAGTAAAGTGAGCAATAGCGTTAACTGATTTAATAGATTGAATTGGACCTTCAATTGTCGAAAGCATATAGAATGTAGAAGCAAGAACCATCAATTTGATAATTGGATTATCAGTCAATTGGTTCCACTCACCTTTCATAGTAAGAAGCATGTTAATAGCTGATCCCCATGAAGGCAAGATAAGAACTACTGAGAATACTGATCCCATAGTTTGCATCCAGTCTGGAACTGTTGACCAAATAAGGTGGTGGCTTCCTGCCCAAAGATAAACGAACATCAATCCCCAGAATGAAAGAAGTGAAAGTTTATATGAATAAACAGCTTGACCAGACTCTTTTGGTAAGAAATAATAAATTTGTGCGATAACACCTACAGTGAAAACAAATCCAACCGCATTATGTCCAAACCACCATTGTACTAGAGCATCATTTGTACCTGAATACATAGAAACAGAGTGGAAAATGCTTCCTATTCCGCCACTTACAAAATATGTTGGAAGTGCCATATTATTAAATAGATAAAGCATAGCAACACCAAGGAAACATGCTATATAGTACCATAGAGAGATATAAAGAGATTTTTCTCTTCTGATTCCTATGATTCCAAATACGGAAATACCCCAAAGTACCCAAATAAGTACAATAACTATATCAATTGGCCACTCAAATTCTGCGTATTCTTTTGATTGTGTAATACCAAGCAAAAGTGTAACAACAGCAATTAATGCACCAACAAAATAAAGATAAAAATGGAATTTACCGATAAACATCAAAAATTTTGATTCAGCCATAGATACTTTAAGTACTCTTTGAGCTACATAATAAAAAGTCGACCAAATACCACTCAATAAAAATCCATAAACAACTACGTCTGTGTGAAGCGGTCTAAGTCTTGAAAAAGTACCATATTCACCTATGAGATAGTTTAGCTGTGGAAATGCCAATTGAGCCGCTATAAGCGTACCCACTGTCATACCAATGATTCCAAACAAAATTGTTGTAAGTGTAAACAACTTTGCTACAGAATAGTCATATTCTAATGCAGCGTTTGATTGCATGCAATACCCCCTTGTAAAAATTGTATGCTAAAACCGAAGTTCTAGCACTCAGCATGAATTATAATACTTTTTTTTAAAAATGAAACTTAAATATACTATATAAAGAATATTTTTTTAACATATTATTAACAATCGTATGCTAAAAGCAATAAAATAACGCTGTACAGGGCTTTCCTGGTGTTACCAAATAATAGAATGATTTTTTTTAAAAGTAGATTTATAGTTTTAAAAGCGCAAATAAGAGAAAAAATATCTTAATATGTCGATTTATAAGCTTAAAAGTCAGAATAAATAAAAGTAATATGTATATTTAATATTTTTTTAAGAAATTAAATGAGATATGCAGAAAAATTATTGTAAGTATTGTGTTGGCTTTGATTGATTGTAATAAAATAGATTGCCGCAACGACTTTCAAGAGTCCTGCGGTCGAGTAGGAAGAATAGTATAATATATTGGATTTTTAGATTATGCCTTGCCTTTGGCACTTTGAATTGAGTGTATGTACTGATAATCGATTTTGATATTTTGTTCAAAATATAAATTTTTAGTGAGTCTAATTATCATATCTTCAAAATCTTCAAAAAGATAATTTGCCATTGAGCCTGGGATAGGGTTGATTTCATTCAAATAGATCTCCCCATCGCTTTCAAAAAAGTCACATCTGATAATACTTCCTTTAAAAACATTACCGTATATCTTTTTGAAACTCTCTTGGATTTTTTCTCTTATCTCTAAATTTATATCTGCTTCGCCGACTTTTCCGTCCCTTGAAAAATCCATATATTTTTTCTCAAAATCTAAAAACTCTTCTTTATGCGGCTCTTCTATGATGGAAAGTTCCCATTTATCCGTAAAACAACCTGCTTGATTGTACTCCTTGATCCCGCTCATAAAAGGCTCAATAAGTATTAGATCATCAAATTCAAATGCAACATCAAGCGCATAATCTAATTCACTTGCATCTTTAACTATACTAACACCTATACTGCTTCCCAAGCGTGAAGGTTTGACTATAACAGGTAAAGATGTATTTATATCTCTTGGTTGGTTTTTATGAAGAACTTCATACGGGACTGTTTTTATGCCGATACTTTGTGCGAATAATTTTGTAAATAGTTTATTATAACTAAGCGCACATGCTTCAAGTCTTGGTGATATATAAGGCACTCCATAAAACTCCATCATAGAAGCTATTTTGCCATCCTCTCCATCTCTGCCGTGTATAAGATTTATAAGTGCATCAAAATCTATTTTTTTATCGCCGAACATACCTGGAGTTATAAACCCGCCGTGTTCAAGCCTAAGTTTTTTACTTTTTTTATAATCAGCGGAACTAAAATATTTAGACTTCATATCTTTTTTGTCTATTAGATAAAATTCTCTATTGCTATCTACAAAAATATTTACAAGTTCAGTTTTTTTAAATACTTTTTGCATAGTAATGGCACTTACTATACTTATCTCATGTTCAAAGCTTGAACCGCCAAACAATATTGCCAATTTCATAATTATCCTTTATTTTTGTTCACTAATCATTTTAAAAAAATCATTAAAAATATAACTACTTTCATGTGGTCCGGGGCTAGCTTCCGGGTGGTGTTGAACTGACATAGTAGGTGAATCATTATATCTAAGACCCTCAATAGTATTATCAAATAGATTTATATGAGTCACTGTCGCTACATTCGTAATTTCACTAGGAACATTATAATTGTGGTTTTGCGCAGTAATCTCAACAGCGCCTGTGACTACATTTTTAACCGGATGATTGCCGCCATGATGACCGAATTTGAGTTTATATGTATCATATCCGTGTGCGATCGAAAGTAGCTGGTGTCCAAGACAAATACCAAACATCGGTACTTTGGCAGCAAGAAACTCTTTGATCTTAGCATGTTCATCTTTCAATATCAATGGATCTCCGGGACCATTTGATAAAAATACTCCGCTAATTTCATTAGCTTTATATCTATCTATGATATTTTGTGCATCCATAGCATTTGGCACTACTTCTACTTCCATACCTGCATTTGTAAGTTCATTCAAAATATTTCTTTTGATCCCAAAATCAAGAGCAATGATCTTTTTGCTGGTATTAGGCTTTGCATATTCAAAAGCTGATATATCATATCTGCTATGATTATGAATATAAGAAGTCTTTGTGCTGACTTGCTCTATATAGTTGATATCCTCAATTCTCGGCGATTTTTTAAGCATGGCTGCAAGTTCGTTTTTATCATGAATCTGCGTAGAAGCTATCATCATCATAGCTCCCTGGGTTCTCAATAATTTGGTCAAATATCTTGTATCCACATCACATATTCCAAGAACTCCAAAACGTTTCAATAAAGCATCAAGCGTTTCTTCGCTTCTGAAATTCGATGGTCTTGCTTGGTAATTACGAACGATAACGCCTTTGCAAAATACGCTATTGCTTTCCATATCTTGTGCATTGCACCCTACATTACCTATCTCTGGCATTGTAAAAGTAACAAACTGACCGGCATAACTAGGATCTGTGACGATCTCTTGATACCCGGTCATTGAAGTATTGAATACTATTTCTCCAACACTGGTACCTTCGGCTCCAAAGCTTTTGGCTTCAAAAAACAATCCATTCTCTAGGTATATAGAAATTTTTTTCATTACAGCATTCCTCGTCTGATCAATTCTTCTTGATACAATCTTTCATACAACAATTCATAATCCTGTGATCCTGGAACAATATCTTTTTTCATATGTTTGATCTTTTTGTATACTATATTATCTATCTCTTCATAAGCATCCGCAAAAGAACGGAATGATTTGAAAATAATATTTTTGATTTGATTTTCATTAACATCATATTCAGCCAAATAATTTTCATATAACTCATCTAGTATCTTATGAGCTAGATCATTATATCTATCATCATAGTTCATGATAACACCATATTCGGGCGCCATCTTCTTTTTGATCATAAAAAATAGTTGTCTCTCGTCGGCATGTTGGAATTCTATCTGTTCCAAGTTATCTTCAAGCAACTCTTTTACTTTTTGGTCAAGAGCTCTTTCTTGTTCCAAGTTGGCATCAATAATGGCCTTACAAGCCTCTACAACTGCTTCTTTGCCTTTTGGCATATTAACAAAAGGGGCATTTGCCAAATCAATCCCTATCTTAGTAGCAACATATCTTGTTTGGTTTGGTTTTAGTCTCATGGTGTGCTCCTTTATCTAATAATAGTATCGTCTCTGTCCGGACTTGTAGATATAATACTTATTTTTGTCCCTATCATCTCTTCAAGAGCCAATATATAATCTTTTGCAGTTTCTGGTAAATTTTCAAAAGATCTTATTCCTTTGGTTTTATCCCATCCTGCAAAAGTTGTATATATAGGTTTAGCGTCTTCCAAATCATATGGTACATAATTTATCGCTTTTCCATCTACTTCATAGCCTGTACAAACTTTGACCTCCGCAAATCCGTCAAGAACATCAAGTTTCATCAATGCTACGCCGTCAACACCATTGATGCGTACTGCATGGCGCATAGCAACAGCATCAAACCAACCGCATCTTCGAGGCCTGCCTGTAGTCGTACCGAACTCATGGCCTCTTTCGCGTATCAAAACACCATCACTGCTCAAATCTTCACTTGGGAATGGGCCATTACCAACTCTGGTACAATATGCTTTAGCAATGCCTGTTACTCTGCCGATGTCTTTTGGATTGAGTCCGAGTCCGCTGCAAGCTCCTGCACTTATAGTTGTAGAACTTGTCACATAAGGATATGTACCGTGGTCAATATCCAGCATTGTTCCTTGGGCGCCTTCTAGCAAGACTCTTTTGTCATTTTTCAGAGCATCCCAAACCAAAAGTGTAGTATCAGTGATAAACGGCGAAAGTGCTTTTTTATAACTATCCAACTCTGCTTTTAGATCATCAACGTTAGGTATAGCGACACCTAAAATATCAAGTACCGCTTTATATTGGTTTAGGTGGGTCATAATTTTACCGGTCAGTTTAGATGTGTCTTGCAACTCTCCAACTCTATGCCCTACTCTAGCTATTTTATCTTCGTAAGCAGGTCCAATGCCCTTGCCTGTTGTGCCGATCGCATCAGCACCTTTTAATTTTTCATATGCTTGGTCAATAAGAGCATGATACGGCAAAAGCAAATGGGCTTTGTCAGATATGAACAACCTGTCTTCAAAATTGTCAAATTGCTCTAATTCTTTTATAAAATCTTTAGGCGAAAGCACTACGCCATTACCAATAATATTTTTTGTGCTGTCACTTAGTACACCTGATGGGACAAGATGGAGAGCATATTTTTTATCGCCAACCACTATCGTATGACCGGCATTATGACCGCCTGCAAATCTGCAAACAAAATCATTTTTGCGTGCCATATGATCTACGATTTTACCTTTACCTTCATCGCCCCACTGAAGTCCTACTACAATTTCTGCCTGACTCACTTTTTCTCCTCGTTATTTTCTAATCTTCATAGCTATACATTCGTCTGTATATACCGCAAAACCAGCGGCTTTTAACTCATCTATAATGTATTCTCCACCCATAGCGATCAATGAATTGCCACTAAACATTTTAAATGTCAAAGAGTCATAATATCGCATCTTGGCATAAAAAAGCGGAGATATAATAAGCGGCTCATAGGTCAATCTCTGAGCTTCATGCTTGATTTTGAGCAACTCTTGTTTTATATCTTCCGGGAATAGACTTAAGTCCGTTAGATCTTCCACAGTATGCATTGCAACCAATTTTTCAATCCAAGGCAAATCATTTGCTAAAATTTTTTCGATTTGCATAGATTTCAAAAGTTCCAAAGATATACCGTATCTTTCATTCAACAATTGAGGGATACGAATATTTGCCAGTTGGAGTATAGGCTGCAATTCCAATGCTTGAAGAAGCGAAATAGTCACATCCAAAACCTCTCTAAAGTTTCCTTCTAAAACCTCACCGCCTATTTGATACTGCTCTTTGGTTGGAAAATTTAAAGTCGGTTGGATATAAAACCATTTTTTAGAATCCCTGCTTCTGCCTAAACGTTTTGTAGCTATGCGCACTACATCAGGCGTAGAATCTGCTCTTAGTGTTACTGTATGATTATGATCATCATTGAGCTTGATAAGTTGACTTTGGTTTTCAAAGCTATCATGTTGATGATAAGAAAACACAGGAGTTACGATCTCCTCAAATCCAAGCGATTCAAGCAACTGACTACTACGAGATTCGATATCTCTTTTTATCTTAGCACTTTTGCCAAAATAAAGCTTTGAGTCACTAGGAATTTCGTGTTCGAATATCATACTGGATTACCCTTTGTAATATACTTCGTTAAAGACCCTACTAGCAGTTCCGTCAAATGTTCTGCGTCCCATATTATCAAGTGCTAATTCTATGGCATTAACTACCCAAGCACTTTCATATACTGGAATAAGTCCCATTTGATTGATACGGAAAATCTTGCCTTTTAAGTGATCTTGTCCGCCTGCCATGTTTACACCGTAATTGTTTTTTAGAAGTTTGCGAATAGCTTCTGCATCATCATCTATAACCGTACTCATAGCAAGTGCCGGAGCCGTTGGATATATAGTAAGTCCTAAAGCTCTGAGCGATTCCTCAGTGGCTTTTGCTCTTTTGGCAGTATCGCTGTACAATTTAGCTAAGCCACCATCTTTTTCTATCTCTGCGAACATCGCATTGAGACCTTGAATAAGAGTAGTCGCTGCTGTCCATGCTGTAGTATTCTTTTGTTGATTTTTGATCTCTGTTGCAAGATTAAAATAATAATCTCTGCCGCTTCCTATTTTAGCTATCGCATTAGCTGATAGTCCTATCATCGCGAGTCCCGGTGGAAGCATAAGAGCCTTTTGGCTGCCTGTGATAAGTGCATCGATATTTGTAACATCGATATGTTCTACGCCAACTGCTGTTATACCGTCGGCTATGACCATTACATTAGGATTTATCTCTTTTACTCTAGCCGCGATCGCTTCAACAGGATGTCTAAGTCCGCCAGCACTTTCACAAATTTGGATACAAACAGCATCAATATCAGGATTAGCAGCAATTGCATTTTCTACATCAGCTATACTAGCGGGCATGTCCCATTCATACTTTAACTCTACTTTTGGGATATTAAGAGCGTCAGCAATCTTACCGAATCTCTCTCCAAATTTACCGGAATTAATTGTGAGTGCCTTGGATTGACATAAATTTATCATACACGCTTGCATAGCTCCAGTACCACTGCTAGCTAGCATCACACACTCATCCATACCCAAAAGTTTCATCAAATGATCTCTTGCTTGGCCAAAAATTGCTTCGAATTCCGGCGTGCGATGGTGAAGTGTGGCCGTAGCCATTGCTTGTCTAACCGTTTCTAATACGGGGGTTGGTCCTGGTGTAAAGAGTAACATGCCCTTCCTTGTCAAATGTAATAATTGCTACGATTATATCTCAAATGTGTTTAGAGATTGGTAAATGATAAAATATGACTTATAAACAATCAAGCCCAACTATAAAAAAACTAGCTATAATTCTATTATACAACTAGGTAAATACCTAAGTTTTGGTATACAATTGAAATCTCATCTCTATGCTTTTTCTCTCCTCCTCACAATCAAAGGAAATTTAAAATGTTATTTAAAAAATTAAATCTAAGTGCTCCAATATTAAAAGCTATTGCCGAAGAAGGCTATACTACGCCTACCCCTGTCCAAGCACAGGCGATCCCATACATACTAGACGGGCGTGATATGCTTGCAGGTGCACAGACAGGTACCGGAAAAACAGCAGGTTTTACATTGCCTATGCTAGAAATTTTATCTCATAACCTGCCGCAAGCAAAAAGACATCATATCAGAGCCTTGATCTTAACACCCACAAGAGAATTGGCCGCTCAAGTAGAAGCAAGTGTCAAGACATACGGAAAATATCTTCCTTTTAAAAGTGCTGTTATTTTTGGTGGGGTTGGTATAAACCCGCAAATAAATGCACTAAAAAATGGTGTGGATATACTAGTAGCGACTCCTGGAAGATTGTTGGATCTAATATCTCAAAAAGCTGTTGATCTGAGTCGTGTAGAAATGTTCGTTTTGGATGAGGCCGATAGAATGCTAGATATGGGTTTTATCCGTGATATCCGCAAAGTCATTGCACTTCTTCCAAAACAAAGACAAAACCTGCTATTTTCTGCGACCTACTCTGATGAGATAAAAAAACTATGTGAATCCATCCTGCGTAATCCCGCTATTGTCGAAGTAGCTAGACGAAATACATCAAGCGAGCTGATCAAACAAAGCGTGATACTAGTCGATTGTAAACGTAAAAGTGCATTACTTGGCCATCTGATAGATCAAAACAAATGGACACAAGTACTGGTATTTACCCGAACCAAGCATGGAGCGAATAAACTCTCTGAATACCTGCAAAAGATGAATATTACCTCTGCTGCCATTCATGGCAACAAAAGCCAAGGTGCCAGAACAAAAGCACTCAGCGACTTTAAAGCAGGTACTATCAGGGTCCTTGTGGCCACAGATATTGCTGCTAGAGGATTGGATATAGATAGTCTTCCGCATGTTGTCAATCTAGAGCTTCCAAACATTGCTGAAGATTATGTACATCGTATAGGTCGTACCGGAAGAGCCGGTAATGTGGGTGAGGCACTGTCACTTGTATGTGTAGATGAATATGAGTATCTTCGAGGTATAGAAAAACTCATAAAACTGAATTTGGACAAAAGTACCGTTTCCGGATTTGAGCCTGATCCGTCCATCAAAGCAGAACCTATATCTTTAGGCGGCGGAAGAGGCAGAGGCGGCAATCAGCGTCCAAGATCAAGCAATGGGTCAGCGCCAAAAAAACGAAGCGGCAGTACACACAATAGAGATAAAAACAGAAGATAACCATGAAGATCCTCGTTGACGCTGATGCTTTTCCAAATGCTCTCAAAGAAATATTGCTTCGCGCTGTATTGAAAAGATCTATCACGACAATATTCATAGCCAACAAAAATATAAATATTCCAAATGTTGAACATATATCAATGGAGATAGTTTCACTAGGTACAAATGTCGCTGATGACCGTATAGCAGAACTCTGTGAAGTAGAAGATCTAGTCATAACTGCTGATATTCCGCTGGCAGACAGGGTAGTTACCAAAGGCGCAATCGCTCTAGATCCTAGAGGAACGATATATGATGAAGAAAATATAAAATATCTTCTTGCAATGAGGAACCTAATGGATGAACTTCGCAGCAGCGGAGAAATCACAGGTGGTCCTGGTGCCATAGATGCAAAAACCGTCAGGGCATTTGCGGATGGGCTCAATAAATTTTTGTCAAAAAAATAATGTCATTTCGTGCTGCGACATGGAATCCACAGATACCGCATCAAATGCGGTATGACCGCTACAATTTAATCGTTTGCTGACCGATCTCTTGATATCTGGCATAATAATGCTCTACAAATGCTCTTACTCTCGGCTCTACAGGCAAATAAACCCCTGCTTCTTTGACGGCATATTTGTATAAATACTCACTTGCATCTTTTTTTGCTATATAATGTATAGCGAGCTTGGTATATGCTTCTTTATACAAATTTTTCATATCTTCGTATTTTTCGTAATTTATATAAATCCTATCTTTATAGTCTATTATTTTAGACTCGAACAAAATATGCAGATGTATAAGCCCTTCACAATAATAAGGCAATACTTCACCCACTTCTCTCCACGCCATAAGCCCAACTGAACGGTTAACAAGGTCATCAATTATATGACTATTTAATTCCTCTTTTTCGTTATGAAAAAACGCCATTAGCCCACCGGCAGTTGCCTTGAATTCTTCTATATTTTTAAATTGACCATTTTGATTCATAGCTCCCTCGGTCTTTTCGTCTAGCCATAGTGTATGACCAAACTCATGCCCGATGGTAGAGATGTCATAAACCTCATGCCATAGTTCAGGACAATGCTCAGCAAAACTTCTGCTATTTTTCACAAACTCTTCTCCCATTATCTCGACATTTAATTTCATGATAGGTTTTGATAATTTTGAAGCTAAAACAAAATCCGCATATGCAAATATTTTATGTCCCAACTCATCTGATACAACTTTGTCATTAGGGACTACTTGAGCAGAAAACAGTCCATTGAATTCTGCAGCATAATAGAGCATTGGCTGCCCTATATAAAGCTGAGTAAGGGAAAGTTGAGAGATATTTTTAGCGGCCGTTCTTATGGCATCATTCCCGATAGTTTGAGCTAGT
The DNA here is from genome assembly GCA_028715055.1 of Sulfurovaceae bacterium. GTDB lineage: Bacteria > Campylobacterota > Campylobacteria > Campylobacterales > Sulfurovaceae > BN30871. The sequence continues at coordinate 127,359 of JAQTLE010000001.1, read as the reverse complement.
TCTCCGGTAAATCCTATGATATTTTCACGTGTTTTTGAGCCATGCTGAAGCTTAGGATTGATTATCCTCACATCCCACTCAAGTGCTACTGCCTTACGATAATGATCTTCATAATATTCTAATGGATGTCCCACCTGAATAGGAGTCTTGATACTCATCCATGTTCTATCCACCTTTTGCCATTTTGATAACAGATGCGATACATTATTTTCCAAAAGTGCATCATTGATAGCTTGAAAATATTTTATCCAAGCCTCTTTTTGATCCCAAACATCATCTTCTATAACTTCTAATTGTTGTATCAAGTTTGATAATGCCGCGGATACACTATTTACCTCATCCTTGAATGCTTCACTATAAGCAACGGAGCAATGTTTCTCGTCTATACTTTTATCTAAAACGGAATAACATCTATCATTTACCACGCCGAAAGTATCTTTATCCAATAGACTATACTCATGCAAGTAGGCTAACACTGCTTTATCATTACCATGAAATTGCTTCAAGAGCTCACGATTAATAGTATGTATGATATGAGCCGTCCACTCACTTTGCCAGACACTCATAGCGATCCCGATTTCATGAACACCATTCAGAAGGGTACGATAAAATGGAGTAAGTAATCCATTCTCTTCTACCCATTTCAAAAGCGACTCATGTCTAGCAGTATGGAGCCTGCTTGTCCACCAATAAACTAGCTCTTTTTTAGCTATTATATCGTCACTGTGATATCCCATTTTTTGCAACACTTGCTCAAGTGCATCTTCACGCAAATTGACTATGCGTGTAAGTGCTGCCATAGTGCTGTCTTCGTTTCTCTCGCACCCGATGAAATTCAAAAAATCTTCTACGGCTTTATCTGCTTCATCGTGCGGCTCATGAGTCAATCTGAAAAAACCATTGAGTTTATCTTGTCTAGCAGTCAGTTCATCATAAATAATCTGTGTATCTTGTATAAATCTATTCATCTTTTCTCCTTTATCATATTTAATATCGGTTGCATTAATCTCAAAGCTTTAGTGCGGTGAGAAAAAGCGCTTTTGATTTCGCCAGACAGCTCTCCAAGTGTTCGCTCATAAGACTCTGGTATAAACATTGGATCATACCCAAATCCGCCCTCTCCTCTAGCCTCATCTATCACGTCTCCATGCATCCATCCATGCACCACAAATTCACCTTCGCTGCACACGAGTGCTAGTGCAGCAGTATAATATGCGGGCATACGTTTCATGCCTTTGGCTTTTATGAATGCGATAAGTTTATTTAAATTGTCTTTATCACTTGCATTAATTCCGGCATATCTAGCACTATAGATCCCTGGTTCTCCACTCAAAAGAGGTACACTTATCCCACTATCATCTGCGATGACAACAGCATCCTTGTCAAGTCTATCATATATAGCTCTGGCTTTGATGAGAGCATTTGCAGCGAAACTATCCCCATCTTCTACTATTTCAAAAGAAGGGATTATATCACTATATGGCAATAATTTTTCACCAAAAAATTGACTAAATTCTCTTAATTTGCCTTGATTTGATGTAGCTAAAACTAATTGCACTTTTTTAACCTTTTTTAATAATTTCTGATTATAATTTGGATAAATTTTATCCAAATTAAGGTAACAAATATGTTAAAACGTGTTTTTCCTCTAAGTCTTATCATTGGACTTAGATTTTTTGGACTATTCGTAGTCCTGCCGGTACTCTCTATATATGCATTGCAAATGAATGGAGCAACACCATTGCTAGCCGGTGCGGTTATGGGAACTTATGCTCTGACTCAAATTATTTTTCAAGTACCATTCGGTACTATGAGCGACCGCATAGGACGCAAAAAAACACTTCTATTTGGATTGATCATATTTATAATAGGTTCAGTTGTATGCGCATTGAGCACTGATATATATACACTGATATTGGGCCGTTCCTTGCAAGGGGCTGGATCAATTGGAGCGGTAGTTACTGCGATGATAAGTGATCTGGTCAATGAAGAAGAGAGATCTCATGCAATGGCCATTATGGGTGGCACAATAGCTATAAGCTTTTCAACGGCTATGATAATTGCTCCGATAGTTGGTGGCACTTGGGGGATCCATAACCTGTTTTGGCTGACTACTATCCTTAGTATCGGAGCAATTATTATACTATTTACTCTTGTACCGGAACCTCCAAAAATATCGCATAGCTATGATAATGTTGCGGTTAAAACCAAAGATGTGTTTCAAGATAAAGCACTAGTGCAAATGTACATAACATTTTTATTTCATTCATCTATTATGACAATGGCATTTTTTATGATCCCTATCGTAATGACGCACGGCGCAAATCACGGAGGATTTGGATGGGCCAAAAAAGAACTTTGGAAAGTTTATCTGCCTGCTGTAGTTTTCGGTCTTTTATCCATGGGGCCGGCCGCTGTATTTGGTGAAAAGCATGGCAAAGGAAAATTGATATTTATGATCTCAATTGTTGCTATTATGATCGGGTTTGCAGCTATGGGCTTTAGCCAAAATCCTTGGGTATTTATAGTAGGGGTTACATTGTTTTTTATAGGCTTCAATATGTTCGAGCCTCTTTTGCAAAGCTTTGTTAGTAAATATGCCAAAATACATCAAAAAGGTGCTGCTCTTGGGGTAGCAAATACATTTGCATATGTAGGGATCTTTTTAGGTGGGATATTCGGTGGATGGATGATGCAAAGTTTTGACAGAGCTACTCTTGCTATTGTTGTTATCATATTGTGTATCGCTTGGTTTATTTGGATCGTTAAAATGCAAAACCCGAGTGCCAGAGCCAATGTTTATCTATCACTTAATGAGTATGATAGGATCAAGATCATGGACTTGAATAATCATGAAGCTGTATTTGAAGTTTATATAAACGAGACTGAAAATAAAGGTGTAGTCAAATACGAAAAAGATTTGATCAACGAAGATGAAATAAAAGGGTTACTCGGCTGATCTTGTAAACTTCCTATCGCACTATATGCGATAGGCCAAATACAATCATTATTTTCCTATCTTGTTCAAAAAAGAACCCGTAAAGAAAAGTGCGATCCCATCAAAAAATAAACTGACCCCTATAAATAGACCAACAAGATAAAGTGAGCTAAACGGCCAACCTACGACTAGAACTATACCCAAAGCAAAAGAGAGCAAACCATTGATCAGCCATATCCACCATGTCTTGTTGGGATATTGCATTGATGTCATGGCAAAACTTGAAAAAGAATCAGTAAAAAAATAAACAGCCAAAAGCATTCCTAATGTCGCTGCTCCGCCCAATGGTGAAAAGATCATGAAAAGCGACACAAACACAAGAACAAAACTTTTAAACCATCCAATCCAACTGCTTCTATCACTAAGCCAAGTAAAATACCCGGCAAAAATTCCTGCAAAAAGCATCAGCCATGCCACAAACGCAACAGTTATCATTGTCATAAATACCGGAGCAAAAATTCCTGCTAATCCTAAAATAAAGAAGATAACACCGGTTATTTTCGCATATTTGCCAAATTTTACAAACAACTCTGATTCTGACGGATATTTCCACATGCGATTTTCCTTTTTGAATGAAAAGTTCTCAAAACGTAAAATATAAATTTATTTGTTTTGGGTTGTTTATATTATACATCATCTTTTCATCGAAAGGCAAATAATCGCATCCTGCCAAAGTCGGCACTTTGCCGCATTTACTTATTTATACTATATGCCTAATAGTTTAGAAACTCTTTTCATAATATTCGGAACAGTAAATCCAAACTTCTCGAACAGCAATTCAGCTGGAGCAGAAGCACCGAAACTCTCCATGCCAAGCACATCGTCAGCATATCTGTAGTATTCAGTTGCTGTTGCTGCCTCAATAGCTAGTACTTTTGTATTCGTATTAATAACTCTAGCTTTATACCCGCTTTCTTGTTCATTAAATAGATCCAAACATGGCACAGACACCACATTTGCAGCTATTCCTTCGCTCTCCAATGCCTTTGCAGCATCTAAAGCAATACCCACTTCGCTGCCGCTGGCCATAAGTGTAATTCTCGCATTCTCACTCTCTTTAAGAAGATACGCTCCATTGTTCACATCACCAAAAGCCTTGTTAGCACTAACCATCGGCAATTTTTGTCTGCTAAGTACAAATCCATGAGGAACTTTCATGCTTAGAGCTTTTTTCCAAGCTTCTACATTCTCAGTAGCATCGCATGGTCTCCATACATAAAAGTTTGGCAATGCTCTAAATTGGCTCAAATGCTCAATAGGCTCATGTGTAGGACCATCTTCGCCTACTCCTATACTATCATGCGTCCAGATAAAGAAGTTTTGGATGCTTGTCAACGCTGCTATTCTAACACTTGGTTTAAGATAGTCACTAAATACAAAAAATGTAGCATTAAATGGGATTATTGTGCCATAAATCGCCATCGCATTTGTAATAGCCGCCATTGAATGTTCGCGAATACCAAAATGGATGTTTTTTCCTTTTGGAAAATCTCCAAAGCCTTTTAGCTCTGTTTTGTTTGATGGTGCGAGATCCGCTGAGCCGCCCAAAAACGAAGGGATAGCTTTTGCAATTGCATTGAGTATCTTACCGTTACTGTCTCTAGTGGCTACTCCTGACTCACCGCTAAAATCTGGATATTCAATAGAATTAAGGTCAGGATTAAGAAGACGAGAAAGTACTTCGTTTTGCTCTATTAGAGGAGCTTCTTTCTGACGGTGCAGCCACTCTTTTTCATACATTTCGCCCTTTTCGACTGCACATCTAAAACGTACTAGCACATCTTCTGGTATATCAAAAAATTTATCAGGATCAAATCCCTCTTTAGCTTTGGACGAAGCTATGACATCTTTGCCAAGCGGTGCCCCATGAGTCTCATGGCTGCCTTCTAACCCTTCGGCCCCACGTCCGATTATAGTATTTGCTATGATAATGGTCGGCTTAGGTGCACTTTTGGCTTCGCTTATAGCTTTATCTATCTCATTGTAGCAATGCCCGTTTATCTTCATGACATTCCAATTTTGAGCAATAAATCTTTGCTCTACATTCTCACTCCATGCTATAGAGGTATCGCCTTCAATTGTTATAGAATTACTGTCATAGATAAGTATCAGATCTTTTAGTTTCAAATGTCCTGCCAATGCACAAGCTTCGTAGCTGATACCTTCTTGCAAATCCCCATCACCGCACAAGCAATAAACTTTGTGGTCTATAAATGAACATGTCTCAGAATTAACTTGCCCTGCTGTATAAGTTGCTGCCATAGCAAACCCTACTGCGTTCGCAATTCCCTGTCCTAGAGGTCCAGTGGTCATCTCCACACCGGGAGTATGTCCGTATTCAGGATGTCCCGGAGTTTTGCTATCAAGCTGTCTGAAACTTTTTAGATCTTCTAAACTTACATCATATCCCCAAAGGTGAAGCAATGAATATATCAGCGCAGAACCATGTCCGCCGGAAAATATAAGTCTATCGCGATTGAGCCATAATGGATTGCTTGGATTATGGTGTAGATGTTCACCAAGAACTACCGCAATATCTGCTAACCCCATAGGAGCGCCCGGATGTCCGCTATTGGCTTGCTGTACCATATCAGCAGCTAGAAATCTGATGGTATTTGCCATCTTCTTTCGCATGATGTTTTCCGATGTATTTGGCATTTTTGTCCTTATTATAATTTAATTGTTATGTCGCCACAAATAATGTGCTACGCTATTACTAACAGCCTCTTTCATGATCTCATCGAAAGCACTTAGGGCAATTTCTAGTTTTTTGGCTAGATCATTAGCATACTCAAGGCTTTTTTCCAATCCCAAAAGTGTCACGAAACTATTTTTACTCTCATCGTTTTGCGTCGTTTTACCGGCTTCATCAGAGCTTTGAGTTACATCTATGATATCATCTTGTACTTGAAACAAAAGACCCAGATCAAGTCCAAAATCATAAAGTGCATTTTGGACATCAATGGGTAGTCCTACTATCACAGCTCCCATTTGCAAACTTGCAGCTATGAGTTTGGCTGTTTTGTTTTGGTGCAATATCTCTACTTGCTCCAAGCTCAAAGATTGATTTTCAAAATAACAATCCAAAGCTTGCCCCAGCACCATACCAGCCGATCCGCCATTTGTTGCTAATATCTCAATGAGCTTTACTTTGACATCTGCTCTTAAGGGAGCTTTGGCTATCAATAAAAAAGCATCCGTATTAAGTGCGTCTCCAACCAACACAGCTGTCGCTTCATCATACCTCACATGCAAAGTCTCCATCCCCCTGCGCAGATATGCATTATCCATAGCGGGCAGATCATCATGGATGAGTGAGTACGTATGAAATGCCTCGAGAGCCAACGCCACCGGGAGTGCAGAATTGTAAAGTAACGGCTCATGAGCCTCGACAATTCCTAGCAATAATTGCGGACGGAAGCGTTTGCCACCGGCATCCAGCATGGCACTAAGTGCATCTTCGTAACAAGGATGAAAGCTTGATACTCGCAATAGATGGGATTTAAGATATGTTTCAAATCGTTGCATTATTTATCCTAAGTTTTATTACCACACTAGGTAAATGATGCTAAAATTATAGCCAAATAGGATAAAATAATACCCATGAACAATTCTCACAAATCTATTATAGCCGCTTGGTCCAAACGAATTATCACAGTTTTAATGATCGTTATTTGGATAGTACTTATATTTAATATTGCCGGTAGCAAAGCACCATTTATGGAGCAGGCACCTTATTGCATAATCTCCACCATGACAATTTTCGGAATACTTTCACTCATATATAAAGCTTTGGAATGGTGGGAAAAGCAGTAACTGGTATTATTATGAATTGAAATTCAATATGGTCTTTGACCTATATAATTGCCCGGTGGATTATAATTGCATGACCACACTTGTGATTTATCCGGACATATTATCTTCGCACATCCCACTTCTCGAGTATCCCTCCATATCAATTGAGTATAATGGCCGCATACCTTTCCATAAGCACAACGATTTTCATTATGGTTATAATAATGTCTTTCTTCGGCCCAAGCATCAACAACATCTATAGGACGCACATTTTGTATCTCTCTCCTGCCATATGGATATCTAACCGAACTACCCCAATATAAATTTTCACCCAGATCAGGTATATGACTATGAGCCATTCGACATTCATAATTTTCTTGAAGTGTATAAACCCAATCTTTTGCCATGCCGGCTAATTCATTTGACCACTTCAAGCGAGGCAGATGCAACTTGTCACGCAATTTGTTATGTGCGGCTAATATTTCAGTTCGTTCTTGATCATCTAAAGCATAAACTTGGATATTGGAAAAAATAAATACTATAATAAATACTAATTTACTTTTGTATGACATTTTTGTTTATACTCCCTGCTTTTGCTATTAGTTCCACCACTTCTTGTGAGCTGTTTTTCTCCACATCTATGATGACATCTGCTATTTGTCTGTATATGTCGGCTCTCTCATTATAGAGTTTTTTCGCCTCTCTTTCTTTGGCAAACAATGGTCGTTTGGCGAGTTTTGCCTTGGAATTTTTGGCATTTTTGAGTCTGCGATGTATCCATTCAAATGAAGCATCAAGAAGTACCACCGTACCTAATTTTTTGAGATTATTTACCTTATAAAATCCACCTCCACAACTAATGAGTGTACCTTTAACGCTGCTTTCTATCCAGTTTGCGGTCACTTGTTCAGCGGCTCTAAAATACTCTTCGCCATATTTTTCAAAGATCTTTTTGACTTCTTTTTTTTCTTTAGACTCTATGAGGTCATCTGTATCTATGTTATATACTCCGTATTTCTTGGCAAATGCACGAGCTGTCGTACCCTTGCCTACACCCATGAAGCCTATCAAAATTATATTTTTATCCATTTATCTTCTCTTTTTAAATCTAATAAATTATATCATATGTTTTATTTGGACGACGATACAACAGATAATGCATTTAGATATTTTAAATTATTTTATAAATTTTAAATTAGATTTATTATGAGCTGAATGTTAAATATCGCGTTGGGACGCGATATTTAAGCTGTTTGAAGGGAGTTTTTTGATCAAGGACTAAAGACTAAATTGCGGAGCTTTATAGCTTATGCTGCGACTTTTTTCGTTTCGGCTTTTTTTGCAGTTGCATTTGCAGCGTTAGCCGAGGAAACCACAGCAAGACATACAATCATGAATAAAGCTAAAGCTTTTTTCATTCTGTTTGTTCCTTGTGTAGATTAAAATTTGATACATAATGTATCAGTGTAATTATCACATTTTAGTGTGAAGTGAGCATGAACTCTATGAAATTATTTTTTATCATTAAAATATATTCTAAAATCCGTACCGCCATTTACCTGAGAATCTATTTTTATATGAAATTTATATTCATTGCAAATAATTTTGACTAGATTTAAACCGATCCCAAATCCGCCATTGGTATCATCAAAACGGGTATAAGGCTTAAATATGTCTTTCATATTTTCCTGTGCTATACCGATGCCTGTATCTTTTACTGATATAAATTTATCTTCCAGCGTAATTTGTATACCGCCTCGATATTTGTTATATTTGATGGCGTTTGATATAAGATTATCTATAATTTTTGTAATTTTGGTTCTATCTATATCAAGAACTTTTGGCTTAATATGGGAAATTATTGTTATTTTTTTTACCTCGGCTAATTCTGTAAAATATCTTATTCTTTCTCTCACGATATCATCTATTTGCAAAGTTTCTATATTATTTTTGATATTTTGATATTGCAGCAAAAAGGCCAGATCATTATACAAGCTTGATATTGTTTTGGAAGCTATGAGTATCCTGTCTAACTGTTTGTTGTTATGTTGGCTTAGTGATTGCTTGTCCATTCTCTCTATTGCCATTGTTATTATCGATAAAGGCGTGTTTAGTTCATGTCCTGTGTCTCTAATGAAAATATTGAGTTTGGTTATATAATCCCTAATAGGCTTCAAAAAAAGAAATGCAAGTGTGGTAGCCAATAAAGATAAAAATATAAAAGCAAAAATTAGAAATACATACAATGAATGCTCGATTCTTTTTATAATTAGATTTTCTTGATTATTAGTGATCACGATATGATCGATAGTTGGAAGCGAATGTATGTATATCTTTTCGCCGTATATCAAAGTATCGTTGGATTTATAAAATCCTTCATTGAATTTTATATCATTGATCTTCTTGTCAGTTCTAAATACAATATTATTATTTGAGATCAAAAATACATTAAATCTCTTATCTCTTGGTATGGTATTGTAGATATTCGTTGCATTATTTTCTTTGTATATTTTATTGGCTACTTTATTGGCATATGTCATCATAGATTCTTTTGAAAAATCTTTATAAATACTTTTTTGATAGTCCAAATACAATCTAGAAGATATTATCACAAAAATAAAATTAAATATTATAAAAACAGATATGAATCTAAAAAATGCAATTTTTTCAGTTTTTGACAAGCATATACCCTCTACCTCTGATATTTTGAATATATTCTTTACCTATATATTTTCTCAAATTTTTTATATGAGTACGTAGACTATCTTCTGTTGCTGTTTCATCAAAGCTCCATGCTGATTTGATCAATATTTCATTTGTAACTATATTGTTTGAATTTTGCAAAAGTGTTTTGAGTATATTTGCTTCTTTTGCTTGCAATATAATTTCTTCTGCGTCTTTCATTAAAAGTTTACCATTTTTAAAATCAAACGATACGATATGTGATATCTCGATCTGTTGATTATATTTATCAAAATTACGTTTTAATATACTATTGATGCGAAGATATAACTCTTGGAGTTCAAACGGCTTGCGCAAATAATCATCACAGCCTATCTCGAAAGCTGTTGATACATCATTGATGCCAAAAAGCGAAGTAATAAATATCGTTGGTGTATCAATGCCTGTTTTTCTAAGTTCCTTTAATATATCAAAACCGTTTTGTATAGGAACCTTGACATCAAATAAAAATATATCAAATGCATTTTCATATATTATATCAAATACTTCTTCGCCATCATATGCTGAAATTACTATAAAACCACGTTCTTCTAAAAATTCCGTAATGATCTCATTTAGAGTATAATCGTCTTCTAGGAGCAAAATTTTTGTTCCGAATTTATTTCTTTTTATTTGCATATATCTGCCTTATAATACTTTTAGGTTTTACAAACGATATCAGCTCCGCAAAAACAACAATCTTATCAGTCTCCCCAAAATATTGCCAATCAAACTATTTGGCATTATACCATACGGCTATCAATATCAATATTTAACAATCTTGGCATATCATGATCAAAAACGAAAGTAAGCAAAAAATATGTCAAAAGTAATGTATAATCATAAAAAAGGCCTTGATCCGTGAGACTCTTCATCGCATCTCCTATTGTGCTAGATGACTACGCTTCCATCAAAGAAGATTTCAGTGGCATCATAGATGGCAAATGGGTAGAAGAAGATCACTTGCATCTGACATGGGTTTTCTTGGGCGAGGTTAAAGAAATTGGGCCTATCGTTTATAAACTAAGCAACATTACTCCTATGGAAAGCGAAACGAGCATTGCCGAGCTTGGATACTTCGGAAGACCACCGAAGATATTTTTTGCCAAAGCCGAGGAAAAGCTGCTATACGATAAGGCTAGAGAATTCAAAAATGCAGGATTTGATCTATACCGCTTCAAACCGCATATTACGCTTTGCCGCATAGAAACTATAAACGACTATAAAGCCTACAAAGAAACTCTAAAAATATATAAAGAAAAGCGGCTTGGAACCATACTGCCTGAGATCTCACTATATCAAAGCACAATTGGTGAAAAAGGCTCATTGTATGAGCGGAAATTTGATATCGGAAACGTGGCTAAAAAATCTATTTAAATAATGTCACCCGAACGCTCGAAAAGCAGCGGGATTTTGAGCATATGCCACAAAAATCTTGCGTAGCGGTTTGTGTGAGATTTGTTTGAAAGTTTTGAGTATAAAAAAATAAAATTTGTAGAGATTTTTACCAGATTACGTCAGAAAGTTTTTTCTGACGAAGGAGCTTGCTCCCTGCAAGTGACCGAGGAAGAGAAAGCTTTATGGCATGATATGGTGCAAAATATTAAAAGATCATTCCGCCTACCGGGGAAGAAGCGGTGGCAAACGGACGTTTTGGTATTCTGCCCGCCAAATAACTCATGCGCCCTGCCATTACTGCGTGTTTCATAGCAGTTGCCATAAGTATAGGATCTTTGGCTTGTGCGATAGCAGTATTGGTAAGTACTCCATCAGCTCCAAGCTCCATCGCTATACTCGCATCGCTTGCACAACCTATACCGGCATCTACAATGACTGGCACACTGATAGCTTCGCGTATGAAATGGATATTGAACTTGTTTTGGATACCGAGTCCTGAACCTATGGGGGATGCTAGTGGCATCACAGCATGCGCTCCGGCATCTTCGAGTCTTTTTGCCATAATAGGATCATCACTAGTATATGCCATGATCGTAAATCCGTCTTTTGCCAATACTTCACAAGCCTTAATAGTTTCTATGACATCCGGATATAGAGTCTTGGCAGTATCGCCTATGACTTCTAGTTTGATAAGATCAATACCTGTAGCTTCTCTAGTCAATCTAAAAAGCGTTATCGCCTCCTCAGCAGTTGTACATCCGGCAGAATTTGGAAGAAACTTTACATTTGTATCACGGAAATAATCCATGAGGTTTTCTTGTTCCGGATTGGTAATATTGACTCTTCGTACTGCTACAGTGATAAGCTCGCTGCCACTAGCCAGCGTAGCATCCAAAGTAGTCTGAAAACTATCATATTTACCGCTTCCAACTATTAGTCTGCTATTTAATTCATATTTCCCGATTTTTAATATATCTTGCATTATTATCCCCTATATCCATTAATTATTTATGTTATAACACACCTAACTTAAAACTACTCTTATGGCATCACTCAGCACTTCTTTTTCTAATGTTCTAATGGCATTGTCATATGCTTCGAAATCAAGACCTGCCTTGTCAATACTACGCTGCAATATCATCTCTCCGCCGTCAAGCTCACTGCTTACCCAATGTACGCTCACTCCACCCTCAAGATACTCATCATCAAAACTGCGTCTTATAGCATCAACACCTTTGTGTCTAGGAAGAAGTGACGGATGCAGATTGATGGCTTTGACATTATCTGTAAAAACAGGAGTTAATATCCTCATAAATCCGGCCAATACCACCAACTCCACATCTATCTCTTTGATAGTTCTCACGAGTGCTTCATCGAATGCTTCTCTGTTCTCAAAATTTGTAGAATCTATGATATCTAATGGGATATTGTGAGCCTTGGCAATTTCTATGCCACCCGCATTTGGATTATTGGTAATAGCAAAAGCTATCTCTATATCGCCTTTCATTGTGTCTGCCAAATGAGCGAAGTTTGTGCCCTTGCCGCTAAATAAAACTGCTATCTTTTTCATAGGTCGCATTGTAGCAAAAATTATGTAAATAAAATATTCCTACTTAAATTTTATTTGTATAGCTCTTTTTATCACCTTTCTTTTTCTCACAGAGAGTGCAAGCACAAGAGAAAAGAAAGTTAACCAAAGAAAAGCGTCACCACTCACGAACCGCGACGCAAGATTTTTGCGGCATATGCTCAAAATCTAACTGCTTTTCGAGCGTTCGGGTGACATTATCTTATAGGTCTTCCAAATACGCCAAATTGTTTACAACATCCATACTTGTCATAGCATAATTGGCTCCGTCATATTTTTGTGAAGCAAGTGTCAAAGCCAATGAGCCCTGCACTGCTGAATGTAATGCATCATATCCTTGTGCCAAAAGAGCTACGATAAGGCCACTGAGCACATCGCCGCTCCCGCCCTTGCTGAGATTTGAACATCCTAGCGGATTGATGTATACATATCCTTTGTGAGCTATGAGTATATTGGCTCCTTTAAGTAACAATACAGCGTTTGGATATAAATAAGAAAATCTTTTGGCATACTCAAAGCGATAGGATTGAAGATCTAAAACAGATATCTCTTCTCCTGTCAAAATTTTCCACATCACGACAAACTCCCTAGGATGTGGGGTCACCACAATAGAGCGACCATTTTGTTTGAGCAAAGATAAAAGTTTCGGCGAATGCAATGCGTCTGCATCAAGAACCAAAGGCAATGAGTTTGCCAATACATACTTATCCAAAAAACTCTCTTCAAAATCATGGCCAAGACCCATGCCAAGAGCGATCGCCGTGGTATTTTTGGGTAATGTCGAACTATGCATGATATATGGAGGTATAAAATATTTTTGCTGCATGACCAATGTGACCAATCCGGCTCCAAATCGCAATGCTGCCTCTCCGGATATCACAGAGGCTCCTTCTTTCTCTCCGCAAAAGATCGCTGCGTGTCCGAACGTGCCTTTGTGAGTGGAAAGTTTTTTACGTAATGGCAGAGATAGGTCACTTTTTTCTAGCACGAACATATCGCTTTCGTCTTCATAAAGAGATGCGTGCAAGCCCAGATCTGTTCGTACAATTTTGCCTACAAAATCTTTGGCTTCATCTAAAAACAATGCTTCTTTATAAGCTCCCATAGTTACTGTCATATCTGCCGCAAAAGCGTTTGACAAAACCCGCCCGTCTATACTGATGCCAGTAGGCATATCGCAAGCTATTTTGTATCCATTAAGGGCATTTAATTGTTCTATTAATTCTAATATTTCACTGCCAAGTTCGCCTTCTACTCCGGAACCCAAGAGAGCATCTACTACCACATCAGCATCTCTCATCTCATCAACTGTTTTTATACCTATAGCTAAGGCTCTAACCAATTGAAGCTGTGCCATCTCGCTTTTGACTTCGAGTGGAATATAGAGCCTTACCTCATAATCGCCATAAAGCAGTCTGGCCAAAGCTATGCCGTCAGCTCCATTATTGCCTTTACCGGACACTATAAGCACACTACTGCCTACATTAAATCTATCTCGGATGATTCTATCCATACCAAGTGCTGCATGCTCCATAAGTATCTCTTCGCTCAAATGATACTTTTCATAACATCTCTTGTCCATATCGCCGCAATGATGAAATACTTTTTGCATAAATTGCCTTTAGTAATAGCTATTGGGATAATTATAGCAAATTTTGCACTCCTTGTTAGCAAAAATACGCGTCAGCTAGCTCTAAACTTATTTCGGTATAATCCAAAAATTAAAACGCAAAAGCTAATCCAAAATGGTTTTCTGAACCAAGGGTGAAGCTTTAGTGAGATGAATTGCACGAGAAGCTTTGCTTTGAGGCAAGAAGACAATCTATAAAAGAAAGGGGGTGATTTTTATGCCAGGAATTATTGTTAATTCAAGAGATTCTTTTGATGATGCTTACCGCAAATTCAAGAGACAATGTGACAGAAACCTTATCGTCACAGAAGCAAGAGCTAGACAGTATCACGAAACTGAAACTGAAAAGCGCAAAAAAGAAAAAATTGCTACTCGCAAGAAAATTCTTAAAAAAATCTACATGCTTAGAAGATACGAGTCAAGACTCTAATCTATCATTATGGTACGGCAAATGGGCAAAGCCCATCTTGCCTACGCTAACGCTATGTTCACTTCAGCAGTGGGCTCTCGCACCTAGGTGCTCTTTATAATAGACACGCTATCATATATCTAACTATTTCTACTTTTCATAAACTTTTTGATACAATCTTAATATATAATACCTAAGGATACTCCTATGCAATTTACTGCACCATTACAATCAAATGCTATAAAAATCATGCTTTTAGGCTCTGGAGAACTTGGCAAAGAAGTAGCCATCGAAGCTCAGAGACTTGGACTTGAGGTAGTAGCTGTAGATAAGTACGAGAATGCCCCCGCACACCTTGTAGCAAATAGAAGCTATGCAATTAATATGCAAGACAAAGATGCTGTCTTGGCTATCATAGAAAAAGAAAAACCTACATATATATTGCCCGAAGTTGAGGCCATCAGCATAGCAGCTCTTTTTGAAGCTGAAAAACGCGGCTTCCATGTCATCCCGAACGCAGAAGCTGTCAACAAAACCATGAACCGCAAAAACATAAGAAAATTTGCCGCCGAAGATCTGGGACTTAAAACCAGCAAATATGAATTTGTTACTACTCTAGAAGGATTAAAAGCAGCAGGCGAGAGACTTGGATTCCCTTGTGTAATAAAACCTGTTATGAGCAGTTCGGGGCATGGTCAAAGCATAGCTAGAAGCCCGGAAGACATAGAAAGATCTTGGGAGATAGCAAAAGAAGCTAGAGGTGATGCAAGCGAACTTATAGTAGAAGAGTTTGTACCGTTTGATTATGAGATCACACTACTCACAGCTAGAAATGAGACAGGAACCGTATTTTGCGAACCGATCGGTCATGTACAAAAAGACGGAGATTATATACTCTCATGGCAGCCAATGGCGATGAGTAGTGAAGCTCTGCTTAAAGCTCAAGATATAGCCAAAGCTGTCACTGATGGCTTGGGTGGCAGAGGAATTTTTGGGGTTGAGTTTTTCGTCAAAGGCGAGGATGTGTATTTCTCTGAACTCTCTCCACGCCCACATGATACAGGCATGGTTACTCTCATTACTCAAAGCCAAAGCGAATTTGCTCTTCATGTGCGAGCAGTACTAGGCTTGCCTCTTAACTATACATTTTACGGTGCAGGAGCAAGTGCTGCATACAAAGCATCAAACGAGAGCCACGATCCTATCATAGAAGTACCAAGCAGTGCATTTACTGATAATAGCTTCGTGAGAGTTTTTGGAAAGCCGGAATCTCACGTCGGTCGCAGAATGGCTGTAGCACTTGTGTTAGATGAAGTAGAAAAGGCTAAAGCAAAGGCTTTGGCTATAGTCGATCAAATAAGTGATAAATAGTATAAATATTGTCATCCTGAACTCGTTTTAGGATCTCTAATTTTACTGTTTTTACTACCTTTTTAGAAAAGGTAGCACCAAAAGCGTCATCCTCTCGAATCGCTTCATGCTTGTGTATGCACTACTGCCACAAGCATGGCTTTCAAGGAGCGTTCGGATGACATTATTTTTGAAAAAGGAAAAATGTTGACTACAGATGTTTTAATAATCGGTAGTGGCGGAGCCGGGCTAAGCGCAGCACTCAGTGCTAAAGAACAAGGAGCTGATGTCATAGTAGCATGCAAGAGTTTGCCCAATAATGCTCAAACTTGCATGGCACAAGGCGGTATAAACGCCTCCTTTGATATCAATGAGATAGATACCCATATCTCAGATACTCTTCGCTCATCTCATGGACTTGGAAGCGAGCAAATGACTCGTACTATGTGTGAAAATTCCGCTATTGCTATAGAGTGGCTTGCCTCAATTGGAGTGCCATTTTCTCTAGACGAAAAAGATAACTTGGCCAAAAGATTTATGGGTGGAGCCAGTCAAAAACGAACTTATTATGCTCAGGACTACACAGGACTTAAAATACTTCATACGCTATATGATAATTGTCTCAAAAATGGTGTCATCTTCAAAAATGAACGACTACTCCTCAATCTCATCGTACAAGACAAAACAGTACAAGGTGCAACATTTCTAGATATCACCACAGGAGAAATAGAAGCGATATATGCCAAAAGCGTAGTCATAGCTACAGGAGGATATAGCACAGTATATCATGGATTTACCACCAATGGGATTGGAAGCACGGGTGATGGCATAGCATCCATTATCAGAGCCGGTGGCGTAGCTAGTGATTTAGAGTTTGTGCAATTTCATCCAACTGCTCTTAAAAAATCTTCTATTTTGGTCAGTGAAGCTGCACGTGGTGAAGGCGGGTATCTAGTCAATAGTGAGGGTGAGAGATTTGTGAATGAACTTGCCCCGCGCGATGAAGTAGCAAGAGCGATAACAAGAGAGATAAACAACGGCAAAGGCGTTTTTTTAGACCTTCGTCACCTAAGAAGAGAAAAGCTGACAGAATTATTGCCTCAAGAGATGAAACTATGCAGGTTGCATGAAGGTATCGATATGGCAACCGAACTTATACCTATCAAACCGGCAGCTCATTACACAATGGGTGGCATAGAGGTAAATGACTCACTTGAAACAAGGGACATCAAAGGATGTTTTGCCGTGGGAGAATGCAGCAACGCTCATGTGCACGGAGCCAATCGTTTGGGCGGGAATTCTCTATTGGAGATAATAGCACTTGGACGGATGGCAGGAATTAATGCATCTAAATTTGAGCCCAAAACTACCGCTAAAAATCAAGAACAATTACTAAAAGACAAACATTTCATATCAGGGGTTTACAACTTTACAAATCAGATAAACTTCTATGAAAAGAGAGAATTTCTGGGCAAAATACTCTATCATAATGCCGGAGTGATACGTAATGAAATAGGACTAAAAGGAGTACTGGCCGCGGTACGTCAAATGCAAAAAGAGTTCACATTCATGGGTATAAGTGATAAAAGCAAGGACAACAATACAAATCTGGTAGAATTCATAGAATTCGGTAATACCCTTGAAGTTGTAGAGATGTTGCTTGTGGGAGCACTACACAGGACTGAGAGCCGTGGCGCACACTATAGAGAAGATTTTAACAGTGAAAACGAGACATTCAGATCTCATAGTATGTTCTGGAAAGAAGACGGAGTGTTGTGTGCTTCGTTCGAGGAGGCAAAATGATCAAGATCAAAAGATTTGACCGCAAAAAAGAGCCGAACTCTGTTACTATGGAATACCCTATAACTGAGGGGCTAAACCTGCTCGCACTCTTTTATAAGCTCAAAAGTACTCTTGATCCTTCTCTTAGTTTCACTGGGGTATGCCGCTCAGGAGTATGCGGGAGCTGCAGCGTGATGGTAAATGGCAAACCAACTCTAGCTTGCAGCTATACTCCAAAAAGTGGGGATCTTATAGAGCCATTAGATTATCATCCTGTCAAGAGGGATTTGATAGTAGATAAAACCAAAGCCTTGCATACTCTAAACCAAGCCCAGACATGGATCCATAAAACTAATAACATACCTAGGGATACTCAAAACTTACACCGCATAGAAAGACAAAGCAACTGCATCTTGTGCAGCAGCTGTTTCGCATCTTGTCCGGTGATGGCAGTCAATAGTGATTTCTTGGGACCATTTGCACTCACAAGAGCTTTGAGATATACCACTGATTCGTTAGAATTGCAACCTCTTGATACGCTTACGGCTATCCAACAAAACGGTGTTTGGGATTGTACTTTGTGCGGAGAATGTACTGCGGTTTGTCCACAAGGCATAGACCCAAAAATGGATATTATGAACATGAGAAGTAAAAGCGTACAAAACGGATTTGATGACCCTACTCTAGCCAATATGAGTTTCGGATTTGATTTCACACAAGGATTTTAACCAGAAGGGGGGACACGAATGTTTATCCATCTTGCCAAATGGCGCATAATAGCTGCAGGGATCATAGGAAACGTAATAGAGTATTATGACTTCGCTATCATAGGATTTTTGGCTGTTATAATCGGTCAACTGTTTTTCCCGTCACACGATCCATTTTTATCACTCCTAGGTTCTTTTGGGGCATTTGCAGCCGGTATGGTAATGCGTCCCATTGGTGCTATATTTTTCGGTCACCTAGGAGATAAGATAGGCAGACGGTATGCACTCATTGGCTCACTTGTCATGATGGCATTGCCTACTTTTATCATAGGATTTTTGCCTACTTATGCTCAAATAGGTATATTAGCTCCTATCATATTGATAGTGCTTAGAATGATGCAGGGCTTTTCTGTAGGCGGAGAATATGCCAGTTCCATAGTCTATTTAGTAGAAGAATCCCCTAAAGGCCATACCAATCTTTACGGCTCTTTTGTTTCACTGGGCGCGAAACTCGGAATGGCGATCGGTGCCGGATTTTGCGGCATATTACTTGGGTATCTAGGTGAAAATGGGATGATGGAGTGGGGCTGGAGAATTCCATTTTGGAGCAGTATGGTTCTTGCCTTGGTCGGAGTATATCTGCGTCGTCATTTGACAGATGAATATATACCAGATGAAAGCACAAAAATACCACTGCTGGAAATACTCCGTAATCACCGCCGTGAATTTTGGCTATTTTTAGCTCTTGCTTCTGCTATTTGGATATTGTATTATACTCTTTTTGTATATATGCCGGTATGGCTTCAGACTTATGGCGGATTTGACAAGGCCACCTCATCTTATATCAATACTTACTCCATCATACTAGGCGTTGTATTCATTCCAATTATGGCAATGGTAGCCGACCGTATCGGTTCCATAATGCTCATGCGTATAAGCGCTATCGTCACAGCCATATCTATCATACCGATTTTTATGCTCATGACAACACAGAATATATATGTAACATTAATAGCCATATCCGTTATGTCCATACTTCTTTGTGCTTTCCAAGCTCCGGTATTTGCTGCAACAGTCAATGCTATTTCCTCTCATGAGTACAGAGCTTCTTTTACTGCCGTGATACTAGGAAGTGCGGCTGGGATTGTAGGAGGAGTTACGCCTGCTCTGATGACAACTATAACCAAAATAACCGGACAACCTCTATCTCCTGCATTTTTAATAGCTGTATTTGCAATACTTGGATGGTGGGCGTTGAGGAAAATAGAAATCAAATAATGTCACCCGAGCGCTCGAAAAGCAGCACTATTTTGAGCATATGTCGCAAAAATAGTGCGTCGCGGTTCGTGAGTGGTGACGCTTTTCTTTTGTTACTTTTCTTTACTAAAAAGAAAAGTATAAATAACTTTAACTCACTTTACATTCACCTCAAAATACCCGCACTTCTGTACAGGAACACCTCCTACTACGCCTGTTATACTCCCATAGTCCAAAATAACAGGATTTACACCATCTGCTGATCCTCCAGGGCCATTATTATTTGCACTGCTCACTCCTGTGCAATTGCATGCCCCGCTTTGTATCTGCAGATATTTGATCGTACTAGTATCAAGCTTGCCGCTGTCCACTGTATCAGTAGCAAATACATTTGAGGCCGTTCCATATGTGCTATTGCTTACTTGTATTGCGTAGCGTATGGTACCTCCGGGGATGCGTTTTGGGTTGGTAATGTTGTTAACCGGATCGTAGATAACACAAGAAGTTTTAGAAACCGATATAGAAGGCAAATATGAATACAATATATCAAATGTCTGATTTATTGAGACTGTATTGTTTGAAAACTGATCATAATAAGTCGTATTTTCTTGTGCGCCTATAGTAGCACTTGCGCCATTAGCATCATTTGATCCTGTATTGGGATAGCGAAACCTGATATCGCCGTTTTTGTACAGTACTGCTTGAAATGAAAAATTACCGCCATTTGTAACGCATAGGCCTAACACATAAAGCGCACATTTAGGAATGGTTGTATATGTAACTACAAATCTTTGGCTGTCACCGCTGCCTAATGTTTGATATTTAATTGATCCGCTTCCTCCTAAGTTTATTAGCGCATTTGGATCCAAATTATCCCAATATGGGTAAAGACTCTGAGCGGCTGCGGCATTTGTATTTGGAAGAGCAGCGTTTGCTCCAGATGTGTACGATGCTCCAAAATTAAGCATACCATTGGTAGTGATTCTTACTTGAGTATATGTCGTACCATTAAAAGGAAAGCTAAAACCTATATTTACCAGCAATGATCCGTCATCCGGGGGATTACTCCATGTTGTTGCTCCACTTGTAGAATCAAGCGCGGTTGCCGTTGGAGTAGTGCGTGTCAGATATTGCAAAGCCGCATAACTATTGGCAAACAATACCATCCAGATCAAAATAATTTTTATTACCATGATAGCGCCTTTGCTGTTTCACCTAAAGTTTTTTGATCGAACCTCATGCGAAACTTCACATAAGGACCCTCTGTGCGATATGTTTGCAGATCAAAATCATTATCACCAAGACCATCCCAATTATATCCGAGGGATAGCCACATGGTATCAATTAGATTATACCCTACATATACTCCTGCTCCATAATCAAAATTACCCGCACTTTGTGCAAATAAAGCACTGGTTTGAAATCCTATGTCTATCTTTTTTGTGAGATCATATCTGGCATCTATACCTCCTAGATGAACCCAGCCTTTATGGTCGTAATCATCTAATGAATCAAACACATATTTTATACCATACTGCAATGATAGCTCAAATGCATCAGTTGGATTATAATTGGCTTGAATATTATTGATGAGTTTTTGGGTTTTATTTTCTATATCTCTCTTTTCATCTGTATTGATATATTCTAATTTATTTAACACTGTCCAGTCTGTTTGTTGTGGTCTATATGCCAAAGCCAATCTGGTATCTATGTTTTTTGTGCTGTTTACATCATCATATTCATAATTATATAAACTGCTTGCTGCTAGTCCTAGATCATCATTAGGCTGTGTATATACTCCAAATGAAACATTTTGTTTGTTATCAAAAGTGCCATTTCTGTATTCGCCGTTAAGTATCGCAGAAAACAGATCATTACGGTACGCACCGCCTACTCTATATGCATCGAACTTATCATTTTGTTTGGTAGCATTGCCATCTAAAAGCACTCCATTTTCATATCCGCCACTTACCCAGATATTTGGAGTGACTTGATAGCTTTGGAGCAAACCTGTAGTATTGTATAATCTAGTGGTGTCGTTTTTTGATTCGCTCAAGGTTGTATTCTCGACTGTCATACCACTCCATGGTGTTACCCTTGTGCCCACTCGACCTGCGTTATAATCTCGGTTATCATTTTGCCCCCATTCATAGGACCCAAATATATCTGCTGATGGATTAAGCGCATAATCAATTCCCAATATCGTCTTAGTAGGGAACATCACATCTTCATTTGCTCCTAGTGATCTATCGTGTGACACCAGGAGTTTGAGTCTTTGGTTAAGCAACGAATATGAACCTCCTAGTAGAATTTGATTGACCGCGTCCGTATCGCTGGCATCTGCATATCTATACCCAAAATAAGCGCTCCATAATGTTTCGTCTATTTGAAGTCTCGATTCTGCTACATCATGATTTTTGTCTGTCAGTGTATCTGTATCTCTATAAGCTGTGACTTTTAAGTTGGCACGATTGTCAAATGTTTTTACAGCATCCATACCTATTTTACGCGTACCGCTCAAATCATTTGAGAGTTGTCCAAGTCCAAAAGAGTTATCCTGTTCTCTGTAATACCCTCTCGTATAAAGCCCGTTTGAGAGATGTTCTATCTCTGCTAATTTGGCGTCTCCTCTAATGACCTCACCATCTTTGTTGGTTTTACTTTTGGCATACTCGGCTTTAAGCGTTGTATCTGCCCCAAGCTTAACCGTCGTATCTGCACCCATCATCTCGTTTTTTTGGGTTCCCATATCTTCAGACACATAGGTACTGCCTACTTCTACGTTTCCGTCGTTCAATTTCACAGCACCTCTACCACCATAAGTAAGGTGTTTTGAGCCATCTCCATCGATTTCATACTGTGCTACTATGTATATAGGGTTGAAGTTTTCATCCACGCTATATACAGGTTCTTTGAAATACAATCTGCCTAAATTATAATCTATATCATAATCTCTAAATCTTTGCAGCTCTTTTGTGCTCACAATTATCTCATTTCTATATCTGTCTCTGACTTCAATAGATATTTTTTCTGAGTTTGTTATGACCGGTTTACTTTTAAGATAATAATACCCCGATGTGCCATCGCCTCTAAATTCATCTCTTTGAAAAACCTGATCAGTATAAGCAGCAAATGTTTTGGCTTCCAAATGTTCACTATTATATTCACTTTTGACCCCTGTGAATGTGCGGGTATATTGTGTGAGCTTTGTGGCACTCAGGTCTGTATTGAAATCTCCAAAGAGGATATTGAATTCATCATTTTCTAGCTTGATATAAAGTTTTTTGCGACTAGCGGCATCATATGCCTGTGTTGTATCGTCGTTGTAGATAGTATAATAGGTATTCGGATCAATAGTGCCGAAATATCTAGAATTTTTGGTATCTCTGCTGGTATCATATGCCATGGTAAGTAGCCAATTTGCTTTTATACTACCTTTGGCAAAAAATGAAATTTGCCCTTCTTGTACCACTCCTTCTTTTGTATCATGCAATGATTCTTGATGTTTTTTAAGTGTATTGTATCCTACACTTCCCTCTGCAAATCCTACCATGATCCATTTACGCATGCTGGGCTTGAGCCATACTTTGATATTATCTTCTTTGTACTCCAGTTTGAAGCTGAGTGTCGCTTCTCCGGTTTGCGTGGTAGGCTGCAATGCAATATATGCTATACCATCGGGACCCACAGTATATGCATTGGTTGACTGTTGGGTGGCAAGCGGATTATTTTTGAATTCCTCTATGCTGCTCATAGAACGATATGGCGCATTAACCGAAAAACTTCCCATCATGCCTTGTCGTAATGGTTTATTTGCGCTATCTAGAAACTTGACTGCTATGATACATGGGTTGATACCGTCTGCTACAGGATTTGAAAGTTTGGGCATATATAGTATTTTAGCAGGTGTATTGGCTACATATATCTCTCTTTTGAGGATATCGTGAACTTTGCCTGATATATCATATAGTCTTATCTCTATTTTGTTCTCGCCGTTTAGCAAGTCCACACCCCTATATATGTCTATTGCCATATTTTGATTCGGTGAACTATTTTTGCCGTCATAATTAAGCATACTTACTCTTGCACCATTGAGCCATACTTCTGCTTTATCAGTTTTCGGGTATCGTACTGCTATTTTAGTAGATGGTATGGAAGGCACATAGTTTAGCGGCGGCCACAATATCTCTGTTTTATTGATTTGAAGATCGCTTTCATTATAGATAGGCATCTTCTCTTCTGTCTTAGATATCTCATATGGTTTTGGATTTTTTGATTCTTTGACTTCCTGGGTATTGTTTGTAGCATTCATATCTGTTTTCTTGAGACAAAAGTCTGCTCTCTTTAATGCTCCTTGTCCAAGATCCACAAACTGAGAAAATGCACGGTTCCCAAATCGTGCATTTTCTTGACACTGAGCCATAGCATATCCGCGCGGAAGAAGATCTTCATCCACCTGCACTGTATGCGTGCCTGCTTTGATTCCTTCAAGGTGATATTTGCCGTCTTTATCTGTGATTACATATGTGCCGTCCTCCAGATAAAGTCTCACGCCTGCGATGCCATGCCCTTTTTTATCATTTTTATATGGTGCGTCATATACTTGGCCTATTATGGTTCCTGTGGAGCGAAATAGTTCCTCCTTGACCATTAATGAGGCAGTTGCTATATTTGATTTGACCAATGATGAATTGATCGCCCAGGCTTGATTTACCGCTTCTTTAGTGCCGATACCGGCACCTATTACTGCTATAAATGTGATCTCAACTTGACCCTGTGACGCTATAGTGGATATAGTAGTTGAGAGTTCTGTGCCATCAATTGACAGGGTTGGTGTAACGCTCATTCCATTTACTTTGAATGTACCGGCTTCGTACTTCACGCCTAGAGGTAAAAGGTCATATAATGTGACATTACTGGCCGCAGTGGCGCCGGCATTGTGTACTTTGATTGTATAGCGGACCAGCTCGCCGATGCCTACTAGTGATTTATCAACGCTTTTTTCTACCCAGATATTGCTTTGTTCTTGGGCTGTGACCCTGACGTCAACCTCATTTGAGACTGCACTTTTAGTCGTACCATTAACAGTATATGTGGCATTGGCTGTATTTTTGATAACATCACCGACATTTGCCCCCCAGGAGAAAGTACCGAATAAGAGAGTGCCAAATAAAAGTGTGGGCAACAAACCTCTTATGCTCATCACAAACTTTTTGTGATCAACATAAACGGCTTTCACAGACCATAAACCTCTTGCGACTCGCCTGGAAGCCGACAAGAAGAGGAGGAAAATCGCTTGATCTCTCAAGGGTTTTAGCTACTGGATCGTCACTTCGATATATCCACAATTAGTGTCGCCTGCAGCGACAGCAGCATAATCAAGCGTTACGCTAGAAGTTCCAGCACCGGTAGTACCGGCATTGGTTTCTACAGTACCTGTTTTGGCACCACACACACCGGAAGATATTGCAGGACACACAGCCGATCGTACATCTAGATTTGCGGCAGAAGTACCAAATTCGGTTGGGATTGCATCTGCTACGGTAACACTTGTTGCGCCGGAAGTACCTGTATTGGCAACTTGTATCTGGTAACGAAGAACTGCACCTGGAATACGTTTAGGATTAGTCGTACCATTTACAGGATCGCTTATAACACATGAAGTTTTGGTCACTGCTAAAGCTGCAGATTGAACTATATATCCGCCCCATGCAGAAAATTTGCCATCAAATGGAGTATTGCCTTGAGTAGTTATACCCGTACCTTCTGCTAGTACTATATCAACACTTCCTATATTATCAGGACCGCTTGTCGCAGTCAATGTTGTACCTCCAGCATCAACAGCAGCAGTTGCCTCTAACTGAATGTTCATTACTTGGCCATTTGTAACACTAAGAGGTATATCAGCCGCCACTCTGATAAGTACTGATGCACCTATTGCCACCGAGAATGCTGTACCAGGAGTATATGGATTATAGGTAGTTCCTCCATCGGTACTATATGTTATAGTATAAGGCGTACTTGTATCGGCTGTATCTGCATTGCCATAAACAATTTCTCCACCTGTCAGGTTAGTTGCTGCTAGCTTAAAAAATTGTGCAGCATTGCCGGTATTGGCCAATGTCCAATTGGTAATTTGGCCTGTGCTGCCTGGTGTTACAGTTATTTGGGCACCATCATTATTTGCAACTGTAAAATCTACTTTATCGTCCACCAAAAATCCAGCACCATCATTTGCATTGATAGCTGTTTGACCTATGCCACCTACTGTATAATTCAATGTAACACTATTTTGTACTTGTGTTCCTGCTACAGTGCCTACAGCGTATGCCCCACTGAATCCTAATAGCATCATGGATGCTATGACTAAAATCTTTTTCATTATATCCTCCTTTGTTTTTGTCCATTTGGACGCCTAGGCTTTCAACCCTTGAAGAGAGTTTTTACAGTCATTCCGTGCTTTGAGCCGGAATCCATAAAAGAGTGGATACCGAATCAAGTTCGGTATGACGAGAAACAGATTGCTTCATTCATTACAATGACTGTAAAAACTCTCTTCAAGGGTTGCAAAACCTTCTTTTATTCTAAAGTAGCGTCAAATTGTACGCTGCTGTTTTGCTTTGCGCCTAATGTTTGCACAACCCATCTTATGGCTTTATATTCCGTAGCTTTGGCTACTCTTTTTTGACCGTTTTCTATCATAAAAAGCTTTGCCGGCATATCAAAAAACTTGCCATTAAGAGAATAAGTGATAATGCATGCTCCTGAACATTTCGCACTTCCTTCTACATATCGCATGTGATTTGGTACAGGATTTGTGATCACTAAATTTTCAGCCGTATCAGCTCCATTATTGCTTATGGTATTGATATATCTGACTTTAGTTCCGGGTATTACTCTAGCAGCTTTCACCCATGTATTCTGCTTATTTATGATTTTTTCTTGAAACGATTCTGATTTGATTTCTACGTTGGCATATGCCGATAAAGTAAAGATCAGTAAAACCGATAAAAAGCCTTTTTTCATTCCTACTCCTTGTTTAAAATACCAACTAATTAGCAAATAGCTAGCAAGATTGTTTAAGCAACCTCTCGCAATCTTGTATACAAGACTGGGAGAGACTGCCTAACTTATCATTACCTCAAATGAGATATTTTTCATATACGGATTTCCTGTCGTTTGCGTAACTGTACCCAAATTTACTTCTATACCGCTGCCGGTAAATTTACCGCTGTCGCTATCACTTGCATCAGTTAAGCTGACACTATCAAGCTTTAGTGACCCTGCCACATAAGTAGTACCTACTGGTATGGCATCTGTGATGATCAGATTGTCCGCACTCCCATTTGCTTGAAGTTCTACAACTATATTATAACTCACAATTGTGCCAGTAGTTACTTCGGTGCCACTGTGTGTAGCACTTTTGGTAAGTTTAACTCCAAGGTTGTTGCTCATCTTATACTCTCCCCATGCTTTACTCACTCCTCCACTCATCCCATCAACTGCAAAAACACCGTTCGTACCTTTTCCTGGATATATAGTTCCTGGGGCTCCGGAGCCACCAATAGTAGATTTGGCTTCTATGGCATTGCTTGAAATGCTTCCGGATATGTATGAGCTTGTAGGCATGTCTGAAACTAAAAAAATTGTGGAAGAGGCATCGGCTGCCAATGTGATGCTATATGCCTCATGATCTACCGATATATCAAATACCCCATTATTGTTGGTATCTATGAAAATTCGTGGATTAGTTACTATAAAATCGGAAGAAGGATTTGCTATATCATAAGTAAGATTAAATGTGTCGTTTCCATTGCCTGTGTTGGTAATTTTGAATGTAAGTGCCCGATTAATTTCTCCGCTGGCTACAATTATCGGGGATGTATCATTCCAAACAACACTTACATCGATGATTTGATCTACTTTATCAAGGGTAGCATTACTTGTTGCGCTATATTGGACACTGTTGATTTGATATTCGAGCGTAGCTGTATTGATAATTTCAGTACCTGCTGAAACACCCTTGGCCAAGAGAAGGGTTATCCCAAAAAGCATCCACAAAAAAGCTGAAAATACTATGTTTTTCATACTTTAACCCTCGAGTTTTTTATATTATAACATATTATTAGATAGAAACTGAAAAAAATAAAAAAAATTAGAGGGTAAGCGCTAGAATAGATGATTACGGGCTAAAGCCATCACTATGACAACTCACGTCATTCTGAGAATACGGAGTATTCGTGATAATCTATGGATACCGTATCAAGTACGGTATGACAAAAAAATTATCTTGGATCTACGATCTTCCCGGCTATTGCAGAGGCAGCGGCTACAGCAGAATTAGCCAAATAGATCTCACTTGTTCTTGCTCCCATGCGTCCTACGAAATTTCTATTTGTCGTAGCTACGCATCGCTCACCATCTCCCAAGATTCCCATGTATCCGCCAAGACATGCACCACAGGTTGGATTACTCACGACTGCTCCGGCTTCTATAAGTATGTCGATAAGCCCTTCATGTTGTGCTTGAAGCAATATCTTTTGAGTAGCAGGAGTGACTATCATTCTAGTATGGCGAGCTACTCTTTTGCCTTTCATAATTTCAGCAGCGATCCTTAGATCTTCGATTCTTCCGTTCGTGCAGCTTCCTATCATTACTTGATCTATTTTAAGATCATCAGCAACTGCTTGTTCTATGCTCTTGCCGTTTGACGGCAAGAATGGATAAGCGATAACCGGAGAAAGCTTGCTTACATCAATAGTAATTACTTGCGAATAAACTGCGTCGCTATCTGAATGATAGATCTTTGGCTCGGCTCTCAAGCCATTATTTGCTTTACGTCTGTCTTCCAAATAAGCCAAGGTGATATCGTCAACAGCGATAATACCGCTTTTTGCTCCTGCTTCGATAGCCATATTACAGATAGAAAATCTATCCTCCATGCCAAGATATGCTATTGCATCTCCTGTGAATTCAAGAGCTTGATACAATGCTCCATCTACGCCTATCATGCGGATAAGTTCTAAGATAATATCTTTGCCATATATGTGCTTGGCTGGTTTACCAATTAGTTCGACTTTGATGGATTCTGGTACTTTGAACCAATTGCCACCGGTTATCATACCAAATGCCAGATCGGTACTTCCCATGCCTGTACTAAAAGCGCCCAATGCTCCATGCGTACATGTATGAGAATCTGCTCCAATGATGACATCGCCCGGGATCACCAATCCTTTTTCAGGCAAAAGTGCATGTTCTATACCCATATCTTTTTCATCAAAAAAGTATTTCATGTCATGCTTATAAGCAAAATCTCTACTGATCTTAGCTTGATTTGCCGAAGCTATATCCTTAGCTGGTATATAGTGGTCCATGACGATACAAAAGTTGTCCGGTTTGGCTAATTTCGTAGCTCCGCTCTCTTCAAAAGCTCTGATAGAAATAGGCGTTGTAATGTCATTCCCTATGATCATATCTATATCTACTCTTACTATCTCTCCAGCCTTTACATCACGCCCCGCATGCGCTGAAAAAATCTTCTCTGTAATGGTTTGTCCCATAACTAGTTCCTTGCATAAAATTGGGCAATTATATCATATTATGGTAAAATACGCCTCAACTCGAGGAGTCCGCGTGAAATATGGAGAGCTTATAGCCTTACAAAAACATCTTATGCAATTTGATACTATTTTCAAAGCCAAACGCATCGGAGACAACATAATTTCTCTTCGATTTGACAAAGAATTTGAATATGGTTTTATGATGACTAGGGGCGAAAGTATGGTCTACAGAGCCAAGCAAACACCATATTCACAAAACTATAATGCACCTTTTGACAATCTGCTTGAATCACTTGTCTCATATAGTAAAATCATAGATATAAACGTTCTGCCCAACGATAGAGTATTGCGTATGGTTTTACAAACTAAAAATAGCTATAAAACACAAACTATCACTCTTCAATTTGAATTTACAGGTCGTCATACCAATGTAATTTTATTGGATGAAAATGAAATTATCATTGAAGCACTGAGACACATTGATGCCGGCAAATCTTTTAGGGTCATCAGGCCTGGGGTAGAGCTTCTTGGCTTACCACCTCGCAAACAAAATATGACTTCTGATGATGAGAACATAGAAGAAATCCTAGAAAAAAATTATCGAGCCATACAAACACAAGCACTTAGCAATATCAAGCAAAATCTTATCGGTAGCACAGAAAAAAAATATAACAAACTATACAAGTTATTATCCTCACTACCAAGCGAAACCGCCCTACAAGAAGAGTGCGAAAAATACAACCTTTACGGTTCGATCATTTTGGCAAATTTGCATAATATTAAGGCTTACGATACGGAGATAAAAACTCTAGATTTCGAAGGCAACAACATAGTAATAGATTTGCCAAAACATATCTCTACAAACCGAATCGGTGATTACTTTTTTACAATGTCAAAAAAAGCCAAAAACAAAGCCATCCATATACATATAGAAAGAGAAAATCTTGAAAGCAAGGTCTCATTTTATAAAACATTACTAGGGCTTATCAATAATGCCACATCCACAGAACAACTGATGCCTTTCATGCCTCAAAAATCACAACAAAAAAAAGAAAAGAAAAAATCAGATGATGCACAAATAGTATGGATCGAAGGGTACAAGGTCCTAATAGGGCGCAACAAAAAAGAAAATAAAAAACTTTTGACCCTGGCAAAAGCAAATGATATATGGATGCATATACAAGGGATCCCATCGTCTCATGTAATTATCAAAACAGACAAACAATCTATCCCTCAAAGCGTAATAAGAGATGCGGCTAAGCTTTGCGTAGATTTTTCTACCGATAAAGCAGGAGAATACAAAGTGGATTTTACAAAAAGAAAATTTGTCAAACCGCAAGAAGAAGCCAATGTATTTTATACAAATTATGAAACAATCATCGTCACCAAAGAAGGTATAGAAATAAGAAGTTAACGCAATCTATGATATAATAATTACAAAGATACCAAAAGGATAATTACTCGATGAAACACCTTTTTACAGATTACCAAGAAAGATGGATGACAGGCATTGTTCTGTTTGTGATAGTAACTCTTATTGGTTGGCTCGATAGTTTTCCTGTTATGTGGGTATTTTTAGGCATAGTTTATATGTTTGCGTTTTATGAAGCCATGAAACTATATGGTATTGAAGCCCCATCTGCTTATTTTTGGGCAGCATTTCTTTGGCTGATTGCCTATTTTTATCCAAGTCCGGATGATCTTTTCTTTTTTATAGCTATTATATTTGCCGGTTCTCTGGCATATTTTCACAATTTTGACAAACGTATTTTATTGCCGTTTTTGTATCCTACTATAGGTATACTGTTTTTCTTGACCCTTTATAATGATTTTGGCATTTGGTCAATGTTATGGCTTTTGGTAACTGTAGCCTTAACTGATATTGGTGCATTTTTTGTCGGCAAGACCATAGGCAAAACACAATTTTCGCCTACTTCGCCAAATAAAACTATAGAAGGTGTAATAGGTGGTGTTGTAATAGCTACTGCTATTGGTGCTTTTTTTGGATTGAGAGATTATAATCTATCAAAAGCAATATTGACATCATTTTTCATATCTGTAGCAGCTGTTTACGGAGATCTGTTTGAAAGCTACCTTAAGCGAGAAGCCGGAGTAAAAGATAGCGGCAATCTTCTGCCTGGTCATGGAGGCATTTTAGATAGAATCGATGGCTACTTATTTGGTGTAGTCATGATGATAATATCTCTTCGTGCATTACCTTCATAAATGATAGTAATCTTAGGTTCAACGGGCTCAATAGGAGTCAATACATTACAAATTGCTTCTCGTTTTGATATCAAAATAGAAGCTCTCGTTGCTGGAAATAATGTTGATCTGCTCAACAAACAAATAGCCGCTTATAAACCAAAATTTGTAGCCATAGGATCATGCCAGGATCGTCATAAGGTCGATCATACAAAAGTTTTTTGTGGCGAAGACGGCATAATAGAGCTTTTATCACTCTGTCAAAGCCAGATCATAGTAAATGCGCTGGTTGGATATGCCGGATTAAGACCGACTTTAGAATCAATAAAACTCGGTAAAAAAGTAGCACTTGCGAATAAAGAATCTCTTGTTGTAGCCGGTCATTTGTTAGATATTTCATGCATTACACCTATCGATAGTGAACATTTTGGACTTTGGTACTTATTAAATCACCGACCATTTAATAAGTTATATATTACTGCAAGCGGTGGCGCATTTCGCGATTGGGAGCTTGACAAGATCGAGAAAGCTTCTTTTGCAGATGCGCTCAAACATCCTACTTGGTCCATGGGCGACAAGATCACAATTGATAGCGCTACAATGACAAATAAACTTTTTGAACTATTAGAAGCGAAATGGTTGTTTGATACAAATAATATAGACGCGGTGATCGAAAAAAAATCCATAGTCCATGCATTGGCAGAATTTCGTGATGGTTCTACTACTGCGCACATAGCAAATGTGGATATGAAGTTACCTATAGCTTTTGCGTTAAAAGGCGAAATAAGTGAGGAGATTTTAAAACCTATTGATATTCTGGGCATGGGTACAATTGAATTTTTACCTATAAAAAGCGATCGCTATCCCATATGGCAGATCAAAGACCATCTTTTGAATAATCCTCACTTGGGGGTTGTAGTAAATGCAGCTAACGAAGAAGCCATAACAGCTTTTAAAAACAATCATTGTTCATTTTTTGGCATGAGTGATATAGTTCTAAAAGCATACAAATATTTTGAGAATGTACAACCGCAAACAATAGAAGACATAGTGCAAATAAATAATGAAGTTCGCAAATATGTCAAAAGCTAAAACACTTATTTTGCATGGATGGGGAGGAAGCGATGCTCCTCATTGGCAGGCATGGTTAGCTTGCAAATTGGCCTCAAACTACGGCACTGTATCCTTTCCTATCCTGGACAACCCTCACTTTCCAAATAAAAATAGATGGGTATCGCAAACAAAACAGATTTTAAATGATTTCAAACCAGATACTGTGGTATGCCATTCTTTAGGATGTGTACTTTGGTTTTGGCTGGCAAGTGAAAATATATTTCATGTCAAACACTTGATACTAGTAGCTCCTCCGAGTACAAATACAAATATAGACACTATCAAGAGTTTTTTTCCGTATCCTATTCCGCCTTCGCTTTGCGCATCAAAAATAGATCTTATAGTTTCAAATAATGATATATATATGGGTATTGACGAAGCAAAAGAGATGGCAAGAAAATATAATATACAACTCGAAATATTACACCAAGCCGGACATATAAATAGCGATAGCGGGTTTGGTAAATGGGAACATGTTTTAGAGTTAGTTACTGCGCAGGATAATATATGATACTTAGTATAGAGAGTAGTTGCGATGACAGTTCAATAGCTATTACGGAAATCGAGACAAAGAAACTTGTTTTTCATGAAAAAATATCACAAGAGAAAGAACATTCTATATATGGCGGAGTTGTACCGGAACTTGCTTCCAGGCTGCATGCCGTTGCATTGCCAAAAATACTCGTCAAAACAAAAGAATATTTTCCAAAACTAAGAGCTATTGCAGTTACCAACCAACCCGGACTTGGAGTGACCCTAATGGAAGGGATCGCAATGGCAAAAACTCTCTCATCCATGCTAGATATTCCGCTGATCGCAGTCAATCACCTAAAAGCCCATATATACTCTTTATTTATAGAAAAAGAAACTATTTTCCCTATATTGGCTCTTCTCATTTCAGGTGGTCATACTATGATAGTGAGAGTAAAAAGCTTTGAAAATATGCAGATCCTGGCTACGACCTTGGATGATAGCATAGGTGAGAGCTTCGATAAATGTGCCAAAATGATGGATCTTGGCTATCCCGGCGGACCTATTATAGAAAGATTGGCTCTAAGCGGAGATGCCAATCGGTTTTCATTCCCGGTACCTCTATCTAATTCTCCGCTTATTGCCTTTTCCTTATCTGGACTTAAAAATGCAGTTAGATTGCAAGTAGAAGCTTTAGGCGGGGCAAATATAATGAGCGAACAAGATAAATGTGATGTGGCAGCTTGTTTCCAAAAAGCAGTCATATCACATCTATTGCAAAAAAGTAAAAAAATATTTGCTAATGAACCTATACGCGACGTAGCTATAGTTGGAGGAGCGGCTGCCAATAGATCAATAGCAAATGCATTTGAGGGTTTATGCAAAACCTACAACAAAAGACTTCATAGCACGCCGCTTGCTTATTGTTCGGATAATGCGGCAATGGTAGGCAGGTATGCAGTAGATGCTTTCAAGAACAATCTATTTTCAAACGATATCCAAACACTGCCTACGCAAAAACATATCGCAGGCACACTGCTATAAAATAGTGCAAAAGCCCTAAATAAGGTATCTTGAGATATAATAAATCATAATTGGGATTTATCTCAATCAAAGCGATTGATCGCGGAAAAACCATCATTTCGAAGACCTGATTTTTTACAAAGTCAAAAATTTGGGAATCGATAGATAGTATAAATTAATATACGGAGATACTAGCATGGAAAATAGCTATGGAGCCAGTAATATCAAAGTCCTCAAAGGATTAGAAGCAGTACGAAAACGTCCTGGGATGTATATAGGTGATACATCTACAAAAGGTCTTCATCATCTAGTGTATGAGGTTGTCGATAACTCTATAGATGAAGCTATGGCGGGCTACTGCGATACTATAAAAGTAACTCTTACAACCGCTGGTTCTGCTATAGTCGAAGACAATGGTAGAGGTATACCTGTAGCTGAACATCCGACTGAAAAAATCTCTGCAGCCACTGTGGTTTTGACCGTTCTTCATGCAGGTGGAAAATTTGACAAAGACACATATAAAGTAAGTGGTGGTTTGCATGGTGTCGGTGTATCTGTTGTTAATGCATTATCAAAAGAACTTAAGCTGACAGTAACTAGAGATGGTAGTATATATGAACAATCTTTTGCGAAAGGAATACCTCAAGATGTTCTCAGCGTAACCGGGAATAGCAAAAAAAGAGGTACAAAAATTGAATTTTGGCCCGACGAGACCATATTTACTGAAGGTGTAACATTTGATGCATCTATACTAAGAAAAAGATTCAAAGAACTGGCATACCTCAATCCTAAAATCTCTATTATGTTTACTGATGAGAGGGACGGAAGCAGCGATATATTTCATTTCGAAGGCGGTCTAAAACAATTTGTAGAAGATATGAACAAAAAAAGACCTCTATCAACCGTGCAATTTTTTCAAGGCAAAGACGAAGATATAGAGATGGATATAGCTATCATGTATTGCGATAACGATACCGATCAAGTACTTT
The DNA here is from genome assembly GCA_028715055.1 of Sulfurovaceae bacterium. Taxonomy (GTDB): domain Bacteria; phylum Campylobacterota; class Campylobacteria; order Campylobacterales; family Sulfurovaceae; genus BN30871. Next base: position 92,363 of record JAQTLE010000001.1, on the reverse strand, counting down.
CATTTGTCAATAATATCAAAACCCCGGATGGCGGTACGCATGAAGCCGGGTTTAGAGCCGGACTTACCAGATCTCTTTCTAGTTACATTGCAAAAAACGCAAATGCGAAAGAAAAAAATACAAAAATCACAGGCGATGATACGGCAGAAGGCTTGGTGGCTATTATATCAGTACGTGTTCCTGAACCACAGTTTGAAGGACAAACCAAAGGTAAACTAGGCTCGAGCTATGTCAGACCATTGGTGCAAAAATTCTTTTCTGAGAATTTTAACCGCTATATGGAAGAAGTACCGCTGGAAGCAAAAGAGATCATGGCTCATGTATTATTGGCTGCCAGAGGTAGAGACGCTGCCAAAAGAGCAAAAGATCTAGTCAAAAGAAAAGAATCTATGAGCGTAGGTACATTGCCCGGTAAATTAGCAGATTGTCAAAGTAAAGATCCTTCGATCTCCGAACTATATCTAGTGGAAGGAGATTCTGCAGGCGGTTCAGCCAAGCAAGGACGAGATAGAGTATTTCAAGCTATTCTTCCTCTAAAAGGTAAAATCCTAAACGTTGAAAAGGCTAGATTGGAAAAAGTACTTCAATCTGATGAGATCAAAAATATGATCACGGCTCTTGGGTGTGGAATAGGCGATGAATTCAACGAAGATAAACTAAGATACCATAAGATAATAATCATGACAGATGCCGATGTAGACGGTAGTCATATTCAAACACTTCTTATGACATTTTTCTTCCGATTCTTGCGTCCTATTATAGAAAAAGGATATTTATATCTAGCACAACCACCTCTTTATCGTTATAAAAAAGGCAAAAATGAAACTTATCTAAAAGATGATAAAGCACTAGGTGACTTTTTGATAGAAAATGGTATTTCTGAGATAGAATCTCAAACCATGGGACATAATGATCTAGTAGATCTTTTCAAACTCGTTTCTTATTATAAAATGACACTAAAAGAAGTAGAAAAACGTTTTGCACTGCCTGAAGTTCTTAGATATATGATAGAAAATCCTGATATCATAAGTGATAATAAAACACTCTTTAAAACATTGCAAACTTACATCGGCAGCTTAGGATATAATATACTAAGCCACTCGGTGAACGAAGAATCTATTCATCTGTTTGTTCAAACAAGCGATGGTCTTGAAGAACTTATCGTAAATGATCAGCTTTTTAGCAATCCTCATTATAACGAAGCTTTGTATATCCATAAAAAAATCAAAGAGCATATGACTGAAGAGTTCGAAGGTAAAGACATGCTGGCTATTCTAGCAGAAGTTGAAGCTAGTGCTAAAAAAGGTGCGTATATTCAACGTTATAAAGGTCTAGGCGAAATGAATCCGGAACAACTCTGGGAAACTACCATGATACCTGATAATCGTAGATTGCTTCAAGTTAAGATAGATGATGTTGAAACTGCAAGTGAAGTATTTACTCTATTTATGGGAGATGAAGTAGAACCTCGCAGAAATTATATAGAAGAACATGCCAAAGATGTAAAACATTTGGATGTATAGCAATGTTGCTATCTGAAATTATAGAAAGGGAACGAAGATTCAAATTAGCCCTTAGAGCAGGTTTGCCTATTTTGGCCTTTATAGGACTCGTTTTATATGCTGTTATTCTAAAAAATATTTTTATAGCAATGACGGTTGAAAATTCTGTATTACTTGTCGGAATAATATTTGTAACAGTATATTTTATATTCTTTTTAATAGAGTTAAGTGCCGCAGAAACTTTATTGGATCAAACCACACGTAGTTTCAATGAAAAAGCATTTATGTCAAAATTACTGTCATATAAAGCAAGTTTTGTAGCAATTTTAAATATTCAAAATATTGAAACAATCGAAGAACAATACGGAATTGATGCAAAAGAAAAATTGTTGCAATATCTCATCCTCACATTAAATAACTTTCTAAAAAAAGATAAATCTATATCGCCAATAATTGGCCGGCGTTATAACGGTGAATTTATTATAGCTATTAAAAACTACTCAAAAGATGCTTTCATAGATAACATGCGATCATTTATTGAAATATACAAAACAGTACAAAATATTGATATAGATTACGCTTTTGCAGTGGTTGATGGACACGAATCTTATGAAAAGATCTTGCTGCACCTAAAAGATCTACTAAGAATCCAAGAAAACAATGATGATAAACAAAGTATACTCTCTCCTACTGCAGATATTGATCAAACTAAAAATATATATGAAATTGAAATTGAAAAAATAGAACAAACAAGTATCGATGCTCTTCAACATAAGAATTTACTATTTACATTCCGTCCGCTATTTCGTTTAAAAACAAAACAAATAGATATTTATGAGGTTTTTGTCAAGCTAAAATCAAACGACACAGAAGAATTGCTTCCTAGAGTATATCTACCGATTTTAAATCGTTTAGGACTAAGCAGAGAATATGACCTAACCATAGTAAAACATGTATTTAAACTTCTTAAAGAACTAGATGAAAACATATCTCTTGCGTTTAATCTGTCCCCATTTTCACTTAGAGATCCACTTTTTCAAAAACATTTTTTTAGAACTCTCAAATCAAGCGGTGTCTTAGCTTCCAGAGTCATCATACAACTATATGAAAGAAAAACACACCATGATCTTAGTGGATATCTCAAAACTCTTGAAGCTCTTAGAGACGAGGGCGTTCGTATCTGTATTGATAATTTCGGATCATCAAATGCTTCCATGGACTATATGAGACATTTCAAGTTCGATATGCTTCAATTTGATCGAGATTATATAGCAAACATCCAAGATAATCAATCAAATATGATATTACGCAGCATGATTGATATGTCCAAAGAAAATAGAATTCTAACAGTAGCCAAATGGGTTGACACCGAAAAACAAAAATATAAACTAGAAGAACTAGGTGTTGATTATATCCAAGGGTTCACAGTACATAAACCATTATATGAAGATGAACTGCTTGCAAAACACTACACTACTGGAGGAAAAATATGAAATATGGTGAAAAAGAAATTGTAGATTTTGATATTCAAAATGACGAAAACTATTGGCCGAATGAGCATAAAAAAAACTATATTATATCTATTGAACTGCCGGAATTTATGTGTAAGTGCCCACGTTCAGGATATCCTGATTTTGCTAAACTCACATTAGAATATCAGCCCAATGACAAAGTAATAGAACTCAAAGCACTTAAATTATATATTAACTCATTTATGAATCGTCATATCTCTCATGAAAATTCAGCAAATGAGATTTTTGACGCATTATATAAGAATTTGTCGCCTAAGTGGATGAAGCTAACGGCTGATTTCAATCCTAGAGGTAATGTGCACACAATCATTGCTATCGATAGTGCTGATTTCTAAAAATCATGACATTTTGTCATGATTTTGGCATCTTTCACTTTTTTAAATTATTATTTCTTTAACCAAATAAAAAAGAAATAAATTATGCAATTTGAAGAAATTATAGGAAGATTAAAAGAAATAATATCCCGCGACGTGGAAACAAAAAAGGTATACGACAAAGACATTGCCATAGCACTTGATCTTGATCCGCAATACTTCGCCGTGATTAAAAAAAGAAAGAAAATTCCATTTGAAGCAATCGCATATTTTTCGCATAAAAATAATGAAAATATGGATTGGATATTGTTTGGCAATAATGATAATGATAAGTTTTAAACATATATCATAAGTAATGCTTAAAAATTACTATAAATAAAATTTAGAATATGATATAATAATCTTAACATTTTAATCAAAGGAATTTACAATGGGTGAAAAAGAAGAAAATATTACTCTGCACATTGCAAATACCGCAGAATTTGGACTTAGTTCGATTATGTACAATATCGATAACCAAACACAAATATGTCCTAAAAACATTTTGGAGACCAATTTTTTAATAAAAAAGTATGAAGTAAATATTAGTGATTGTGAAATGGATGCCGCTTTCAAGGCAGCCTGCAGAAAAATAGGAAGAAATAATAGAAATAAATACAGAGCAATTTTTTATGAAATTATTACAAAACAATTCCAAAAAAAATCTATGCTTGGATAGATCAATTTTCTTGTTATTTACAGGAAATACATAATACGCTAAATAAAAACGATTTTATGTCTACGTATTATTTTATATTCCCGCTCACAATCTTCTTAAACGCTGTGATATCATATATACTCACTATCATATAACGAGGCAATGCCATTATTGCATCATGCGAAGTTGCTTGCCGTCTCTCGATCGTCAACGCAGCATTATAGCCTGATTGTGACGCTTTAGCTTCAAGTTCATTATCATATATCCCAAATGTCCAAGCAAGATATTTTATTTCATGGCCCATTTTTTCTTCCAAAACTTTTTTAGATCCTATCAGCTGCTTATCTACGAATTTTGAATATTCCTCAGGTGATAGTCTTTTCTTTTCAACTTTAAAATTTGGATGCCAATATGTATGGGATTCGACAATAAAAAGCTTTGTAGCTTCAAGTTCATGCAGTTGTTTCCATGTCATAGCATAATCGGCATTAGAAATTGCACTTGGATAAATAAAAAGAGTGACAGGAATATGATATTGTTTCACAAGCGGCGCCATATCGGTATATATGCTTTTATGGCCATCGTCTGCAGTAATTACAACTGACTTGGCAGGGATATTTTTAATCTCACCTTTCAAATATCTTACCGCATTATCAAGAGGAATAACTGTATAGCCACTAGCTTTTAGCCATGCTAACTGCTTGGCGAATTCTGATGTTTTTATCGTCATAGAATCAAGCACATTATCGCTAAAACGATGATAACATAAAATAGAGATTTTTTTCTCAACTCCTGCACCAAACAAAAAACTATCAAATAATAAAATTGCAATAATAAAACGAAAAACTATTTTTAACATTTACATACCTTACCTAGAAAGTCCATCAGAACTATAAACATTACGTGGATTCCATAGCATCCATCCGTCGCTTCCAAAATCTTTACTGGCACGAATTTGATCTCTTATCTCTTTGTCGCCGTAGTTACGCCCGCCAAACGCATAATCACGAAATGCTTGCAACCATGGACGATATGATAATGGCGAGCCGCCGGATTTTTTCAATGCATTATTGAGTGAATGATTTACAATTTCATAATTAGCATTAACAGGAATTTTATAACCAGGTATTCCGTATTGAAAACCGCTTGGATACAACATCGGCGATATATAATCAACATACTTTATAATCTCATCTAATCGTTGGCCTATTGCAAGATCGCCTTCATTCCAACTCGTATAACCAAAAATATCAGCAGAAACAAAAACATTGTATGGAATCAATTGGCTTCTTGCATATCTCAAAAATTCACCGATTGTTTTCACACGTTCTGATTGTGTATTTTGAACTGAAAATCGAAGTCCTTTGCGGTCAGGAAAGCGAACGTAATCAAACTGTATTTCATCAAAACCTGCTTCTGCACTCTCTTTTGCTATTGCTGTTATATATTCCCATGATTTTTTTTGAGATGGATCAATCCAATATAGCCCTTCTCTGTCTTTAAACAATGAGCCATCACTGTTTTTCACTCCATACTGTGGATAAGCTGTGACAAACGGCGCATCCTTAAATGATACTATGCGTGCAATTGTATAAATACCATCTTTTTTTAGATTAGCCACGTATTGTTTTAGATCTTTAAATAAAATCATCTTTTGAGCACCGATATTGTTAGCATAATAATTCGAAGTTTTGTAGGCTATTTGGCCACGATCCATTTTAATATCGATAACTAACGCATTTAATTCTGTGTTATTAATAAGATATTTTGCATTCTTCATAATTTTACCGCTAGTGGCGCCGAAACTTGACAGATAAAGTGCTTTTGGCGTAACAGGATTTAAATATATTTTCCCACCACTTTGGTAAAATTTGCGTTCATGCCCTATTGCACGCACTCCTATAATACCTGATGATGGAACGCTAAAGAATCCATTGACATCCGTACGATATTCCTTTCCATTTGCTGTGATAATGGCTGAAGAGATCGGTTTGGCATTAGTTTTATCAAGCACAACCCCTGTTAGCATTGAACTCCAAACCGTTGTTATACTTACCATAAAAACGATGGCTGCAAGTTTCACTTTTCCTAGGGTAAAATGTCTACTTGAATTTATCATATTAGATACCCCTATTTTTTGAAACTAATTTTATTAATGCGTATTATATCTTATTTTACGATATTTGAATAAATTATATTATTTTATTGTGTAGAAAAAGAGGAAGAGAGTATCTGCTAGTATAAAACTAGGCAGATACTTTTAAAATATGTGGATTATTGTAGAATTATCCGTTTCTTTTTGCAATGATCTCTTTTGAGATATTGTTTGGAACTTCTTCATAGTGATCGAATTCCATAGCATACGTAGCACGGCCTTGTGTCATAGATCTAAGGTCAGTTGAGTAACCAAACATCTCTGAGAGCGGCACGAAAGCATCAACAATTTTATTACCGCTTCTTTCGTTCATTCCGTTTACTTGGCCACGACGTTTAGAAATATCGCCGATAACATCACCCATGAAATCTTCTGGTACTTCTACTTCAACTTTCATGATAGGCTCTAAGATCACAGGGTTTGCAGCTCTTGCACCTTCTCTAAAGCCCATAGAACCGGCAAGTTTAAATGCCATTTCAGATGAGTCAACTTCATGGTAGCTTCCATCATAAAGTGTAACTTTGATATCTTCTACCGGATAACCAGCTTGGATACCTCTAGTCATAGCTTCTTGGATACCTTTGTCAACTGCAGGAACATATTCTTTTGGAATTACGCCACCTTTGATCTCGTCGACAAACGTATACCCGCTGCCTGGCTCTTGAGGCTCGATTTTGAGGTAAACATGTCCAAATTGTCCACGACCACCTGATTGTTTAGCATATTTGTACTCTTTGTTTACAGCACTTCTGATAGTTTCTCTGTAAGCAACTTGTGGAGCACCAACTTCTGCTTCAACACCGAATTCTCTTTTCATACGATCAACGATGATCTCAAGGTGTAATTCACCCATACCAGCGATCAGTGTTTGGCCAGACTCTTCATCTGTAGAAACTCTGAATGATGGATCTTCTCCGGCAAGTTTACCAAGAGCAATACCCATTTTTTCTTGGTCAGCTTTTGTTTTTGGCTCAACCGCAACAGATATAACCGGAGCAGGGAATTCCATTTTTTCCAAAATAACTCTGTCTTTATCGCCAGCCAACGTATCGCCTGTAAGAGTTGATTGAAGTCCTACAACTGCACCTATCTCACCAGCATATAATGCAGTGATTTCTTCTCTTTTGTTTGCGTGCATTTTAACAAGTCTTCCAACTCGTTCTTTTTTATCTTTTGTTGTGTTATATACATATGAGCCAGACTCAAGAACACCACGATAAACACGTACGAAAGTAAGCTGACCAACAAATTTATCTGTCATTACTTTAAATGCAAGAGCAGCAACAACACCATCATCGGTAGATTCTACTACAACTTCGTCTCCATCCTCATATTGACCTTTCATCTCTGCTACTTCAGTAGGAGCTGGAAGATAATCAATTACAGCGTCAAGAAGAGTTTGAACACCTTTGTTTTTAAAAGCTGTTCCACAAGTCATTGGGATCATAGAAATAGCCAATGTAGCTTTTTTGATACCCGCTTTGATCTCTTCTTCAGTGAGAGCTATACCTTCCATGAATTTTTCAAGAAGTGTTTCATCGAATTCAGAAATTGCTTCAATTAGTTTCTCGCGGTAAGCTTCTGCTTTTTCGACCATATCAGCTGGAATATCTACTACTTGGAATTCTTGACCCATTTTTGTTTGGTCATCATCCCAGATCGTTGCTTTCATGGTAACTAGGTCAATAATACCTTTGAAATTCTCTTCAGCACCGATTGGAAGTTGAATAGGAACAGCGTTTGATTTTAGTCTATCATTGATTTGTCTTTCTACTTCGTAAAAATCCGCACCGGTTCTGTCCATTTTATTAACAAATACCATTCTAGGAACACCGTATTTGTTAGCTTGTCTCCATACAGTTTCTGATTGAGGCTGAACGCCGCCAACAGAACAAAATACAGCTACTGCACCGTCAAGTACACGCATTGATCTCTCAACTTCGATAGTAAAGTCAACGTGGCCCGGAGTGTCTATGATATTAATCTGAGTACCTTTCCATTCACAAGTTGTAGCAGCAGAGGTAATGGTAATACCTCTTTCTTGCTCTTGCTCCATCCAGTCCATTGTCGCAGCACCATCATGTACTTCACCGATTTTATGTGAAACTCCTGTATAAAACAAGATTCTCTCTGTGGTTGTAGTTTTACCAGCATCAATGTGTGCTGCAATCCCAATATTTCTTACTTTTTCAAGTGGATGTGATCTTGCCATAAATTTTCCTTACCAGCGATAGTGTGCAAATGCTTTGTTTGCTTCAGCCATTTTGTATGTATCTTCTTTTTTCTTATATGCAGCACCTTTGCCTGTAGCAGCGTCCATAAGTTCGTTACTAAGTCTTTCTATCATTGTTCTTTCATTTCTTTTTCTAGATGCAATGATAAGCCATCTAATAGCTAAAGTTTGTTGTCTAGCTGGTCTAACTTCGATAGGCACTTGGTATGTTGCTCCACCAACACGACGGCTTTTAACTTCCATTACAGGTTTGATGTTTTCCATCGCTTGATTGAATACTTCAATACCTTTTTCACCAGATTTTGATTCAATTCTTTCTATTGCACCATACATAACACTTTGTGCAACACTTTTTTTACCATCATACATGATAGCATTGATAAATTTTGTTAGTACTTTTGAGCCATATACTGGATCAGCAAGTACTGGTCTAACAGGAGCTTTTCTTCTTCTCATATTTTTTCCTTCAATCTTTAATATTTTGATGATTTACTCAAGCATTGCCCCATAAAGGATTATCGACAACACCTGTGCTATTTAGTCTTATGACAAACTTATTTATTTAGCTTTTGGTCTTTTTGCACCGTATTTAGAACGAGATACTGTACGTTTTGCAACACCAGCTGTATCCAATGCACCACGTACGATATGGTATTTAACACCTGGTAAGTCTTTTACTCTTCCGCCTCTAACTAGAACGATTGAGTGTTCTTGAAGGTTGTGGCCTTCTCCCCCGATATAAGAGATTACTTCAAATCCGCTTGTAAGTCTTACTTTAGCAACTTTTCTAAGTGCTGAGTTAGGTTTTTTAGGAGTTGTAGTATAAACCCTTGTACATACACCTCTTCTTTGAGGACATTTAACGAGTGCCGGTGATTTTGATTTTTTCACCACTTTTTTTCGCTCTTTGCGAATCAACTGATTAATGGTTGGCAATTTATTTCCTTTCGTGTTTTATAGTTTGAATTGAATCTGTGTGGTTACGCCACGGAAAACTATCTATAAATAGCTTTCCGTGGCATAAAATTCAGAAAAATGGAGCATATTTTACCAAAAATAGCTTTAATTGAGCTTACCTCTAAAATATTGCTATATTTGGAATGTTTTAATGAGCAGTAGGATCTATTTTCTGGATATCCAGAAAATAGAAAAACCCTAAATCAAATACTTATTATGCTTTAGTTAAAGTGACATTATCAAGCTTGATCATACCAGTACCTACTGGAATGAGTCGCCCGATTACAACATTTTCTTTCAAATCATCAAGCGTATCAACAGTGCCTGCGATAGAAGCAGATGTAAGTACTTTTGTTGTATCTTGGAATGATGCGGCCGAGATAATACTATCAGCTCCAACTGCTGAACGCGTAATACCTACAAGCATAGGCTCTGCTATTGCAGGATTTCCGCTAAGTGATATCATTCTTTCGTTTTCTTCTTTAAATTTACGTTTAGAGATAATATCTCCTGCTATAAATTTACTATCGCCGCTTTCTAAGATTTTAACTTGTCTCATCATTTGTGAAACAATAATCTCTATATGTTTATCTGCGATATTAACACCTTGTCTTCGGTAAACCTGTTGAACTTCGCTTACGATATATTCAAATAATGCTTTTTCGCCAAGCGATGCCAATATATCATGGCTCGATACAACTCCGTCTGTTAATTTCTCACCTGCGTGAACAAAATCTCCATCATTTACCAAGATAGTTTTTGTTTTTTCTGCGAATTGTTCAATTTCTTGACCATTTTCGCTGCGAATTATAATTCTCTCTTTTCCTCTAAGAGCTTTACCAAAACTCACAACACCATCAATTTGAGCAATAAGAGCTATATCTTTTGGTCGTCTAGCCTCGAATAATTCAGAAACTCTAGGAAGACCCCCGGTAATATCTTTTGACTTAATAGCCGCTTTCGGTCGTTTAGCAAGCATATCGGCAGTGCTTACTTCATCACCATCTTTTACGTACAATGCGGTTTTTGCATCAAGCTGGTAACGTATGATCTCGCCGTTTGCTGTGACAAGCGCGATCGCCGGCTTATAAATTGATGGGATATACTCATTAAGCTCTAGTCTTACAATACCTGTAAGCTCATCAAATTGTTCGCTTACTGTAACGCCAGCTATAATGTCTTCAAATTTAACTTTACCGTTCTCTTCGGCGATTACCGGCTCAGAATAAGGATCCCATTCTGCAATTACTGTTTGTATGCTAACTTCAGGTTTAGAAAGAAGAGTGCCTTTTTCTACACGAATATCATGGTCTGCTACAATGACGGATCCTCTAGAGATATAGTGTCTTGAAGCTTCCCTGTCATGTTCATCAACAATAACAGCGAATAAACCTTTTTCATGCACTTCATGGCCGGCTTTTACGCCGGCTGGTTCTAAATAATCACCGTTTAATATCAAATATTTGACTTTACCTTTGACATCAGCATATACCTCTTGTGTTACCGGGGCACCATCTTCAACTTTAAGTTCACTAGCAAATGGGATACGATTTGGAACGCTCCATCCTTCTTTGATGAGTTCTACTATAGAATCGCCTTTACTTACCTTGTCTCCATTTTCAAATGGCAAGAAGAGTTTACCTTCAATGTTACCAGCTACGCCGGCTAGTTCATTTGACTTAGAAACATCACTTTTTCTAAGTGTATATTTAATTTCACCATTTGAGGCATCATCCGACTTAACCGATATTACATATTCATCATGCGTTACAACAATAGATACTGTACCATTGTGAGTTGCTTTAATTTTTGGTTCTACAAGCAATACTCCGGCATTTCTTCTGTTGGCAACTATTAGTTTGTCTTCTTTGTTGCGATATACTGAAAGGTTATAGTATCGTATAAAACCTTCTTTGGCTGCTACTACTTGTCTCTCTTCTTTTCCTGCTGTTGCCGTACCACCGGTGTGGAATGTTCTAAGCGTTAGCTGTGTTCCAGGCTCACCGATTGATTGTGCTGCAATTACACCTACGGCTTCACCTTTGTTTACAATTCTATTTTCGGCCATATTTAGACCATAACATTTAGCACATATACCTTTTGGTGCTTTACAACTAGATGGGGCTCTGATGACAACGGCACGAACGCCGGCATCTTTTACTTTTAGAGCGATCTCTTCGTCTATCATTGTGCCTTCACTTGCAATGATCTCATTAGTTACCGGATCTATGATATCTTCGCCAGCAACACGTCCGTATATACGATCACTTAACGGTTCTATCATCTCATTACCTACTATGATATCAGAAACTTCTACGCCTTCATGTGTACCGCAATCATCCATGGTAACTTTAACATTTTGAGCAACATCGATAAGTTTTCTGGTCAAATAACCGGCATTCGCTGTTTTAAGAGCTGTATCAGCTAGTCCTTTTCTGGCACCATGTGTAGAAATAAAGTACTCGAGTACGTTAAGACCTTCACGGAAATTCGAAGTGATCGGAGTCTCAATAATAGTTCCGTCTGATTTTGCCATAAGTCCGCGCATACCGGAAAGCTGTCTGATCTGAGCAGCACTACCTCTAGCTCCAGAGTCTGCCATCATATGAACCGAGTTAAATCCGTCTTTATCATTTTGAATAAGTTTCATAAGAGCATCGGCAATTTCATTATTTGCATCTGTCCAGATATCGATGATTTTATTATATCTTTCTTGATCTGTTAAAAGTCCGGCTGCAAATTGCCCTTGAATCTCTTTAACTTCTTTTTTAGCATCGTATAAAACCTGTTCTTTTTGTTCAGGGATTTTAATATCGTCTATAGAAATAGAAACACCTACTTTAGTTGCATATTTGAAACCCATATCTTTGAGGTTATCTAAAAATTCAGCCGTAATAGAAAGGCCTCCGACTTTATAAATATAGTCAACTAGTGTGCCGATATCTTTCTTTTTAAGAATTTTATTCCAATATTTTTCAGGTACATATTCTGGAATGATCGAACGCAAAATGAGTCTTCCGGTAGTAGACGTAATAACTTTACCGCTGACCAATGTTCTGATTTTTGCATTAAGATCAAGTGAACCTTGTTCAAAAGCGATCATAACTTCATCAATATTACCAAAAAGTTTATGTTGACCTTTTACATCAGTTTTTTCTAATGTTAGGTAATAAAGTCCCAAAATCATATCTTGAGAAGGAACAGTAACAGCCTTACCTGATGCAGGAAGCAAAATATTCATAGACGCAAGCATCAAGATTTTTGCCTCAGCAATAGCTTCATCTGAAAGTGGTATGTGTACCGCCATTTGGTCACCGTCGAAGTCCGCATTGAATGCAGCACAAACAAGTGGATGAAGCTGTATCGCTTTACCTTCAATTAGTCTCGGGTGAAACGCTTGAATAGAAAGTTTATGCAATGTTGGAGCACGGTTAAGAAGAACCGGATAGTTTTCAACTACTTCTTCTAGACATTCCCATACTTCATTAACTTGTTTTTCAATCATTTTTTTAGCTTGTTTAAGGGTAGTTGCATACCCTTTTTCTTCAAGCTTAGCCATCAAATGCGGTTTAAATAATTCGACTGCCATTTTCTTAGGCAATCCGCATTGATCCATACGCAAATCAGGCCCAACAACGATAACCGAACGGCCGGAGAAGTCAACCCTTTTCCCAAGTAGGTTTTGTCTGAAACGGCCTTGTTTACCTTTGATAATTTCAGAAAGTGATTTCAGTGGTCTTTTGTTTGCACCTTTTACAGCGTTCCCTCTTCTGCCGTTGTCAAATAGAGCATCGACTGCTTCTTGAAGCATTCTTTTTTCATTTCTGACAATAATTTCCGGAGCATCAAGCTCTACGAGTCTTTTTAATCTTTGATTTCTGTTGATAACTCTTCTATACAGGTCGTTTACATCAGAGACCGCGAATTTACCGCCATCAAGACTCACAAGAGGTCTAAGATCAGGCGGAAGAACCGGCAAATGTGTAAGCATCATCCACTCTGGACGATTACCTGAATGTAAAAATGCTTCGATAACCTTTAGTCTTTTTACAATAGTTTTGCTTTTTGCTTCAGATTTAGTGGTAGCTATCTCTTCTTTTAATTCTCTAAACATTGATACTAGATCAAGATCCGCCAACAATTCTTGTATCACTTCTCCGCCCATTCTGGCATCAAAAGCATCATTTCCAAATCTTTGTGAAATTTGTTGATACTGCTCTTCGTTTAGAACATCGTATCTTGATAATAGTTTTGAACCATCAGCATCAACACCAGCTTCGCCAGGATCTTTGACTATATATGCTTCATAATATAATACTCGTTCCAAATCTTTCATTTTTACGCCCAAAAGCGTTCCGATTCTACTTGGAAGAGAACTTACATACCAAATATGTGCCACTGGCACTACAAGTTCAATATGGCCCATGCGTGAACGTCTTACTTTAGAGCTGGTTACCTCAACTCCGCACTTCTCGCATATGACGCCTTTATATCGCATCTTTTTATATTTGCCACATAGACATTCATAATCACGAATCGGTCCAAAGATTTTTGCACAGAAAAGTCCGTCTCTCTCAGGCTTCAAAGTACGATAGTTAATAGTCTCTGGTTTTTTTACTTCGCCATAACTCCATGATAAAATCTTTTCAGGACTTGCAACTTTTAATTGCAATGCTTCTATATCAAGTGGTTTTTCTTCGTTGCGCAAATCAATAGGTACCAAGTTTTCCAATACATTACTCATTGTTAGCCTCTTCTTCTTTTTTATTTTCATATAATTCTGCATCTAGACCCAAAGCTTGAAGTTCTTTGGTCAATACAAACATAGTTTCCGGTACTCCAGATTCCGGTACACTCTCACCTTTTGTCAAGGCGCGGTATGCTCTAGCTCTTCCTTCGACATCATCCGATTTGATAGTTAACATCTCTTTTAGGATATGAGAAGCGCCATAAGCTTCTAATGCCCAAACTTCCATCTCCCCGAATCTTTGTCCACCGAATAATGCTTTACCGCCGACTGGTTGTTGTGTTACAAGTGAGTAAGGCCCCGTGCTTCTAGCATGCACTTTTTCATCAACCAGGTGATGAAGTTTAAGCATGTACATATAGCCTACATTGACTCTCTCTATCATTTGTTCGCCTGTTTTGCCGTCGTGTAATACTGTTTTGCCGTCATTTTCCATTTTGGCAAGTTCAAACAATTTAGCGAATTCTTTTTCATTTACACCTTCAAATACAGGAGTGGCGAATTTAACACCTTTTGTCCAATCTCTAGCATATTCCAATAACTCTTCATTAGAAATCGAGTTTAAGAATTCTTTTGCATTCATAAGTTTTGCAACGTCGGCAATTTGTGTCATTTTTTCTCTAAGTTGTGATACAAAATCTTGTTGGTTGCTTTCAAAAATCTCTTGTATCTGTTCGCCAAGTTTTTTACCGATCAAACCCAAATGCACTTCTAGTATTTGTCCGATATTCATACGAGACGGAACCCCTAGAGGATTAAGTATCATATCGACAGGTCTTCCGTCCGTCATATACGGCATATCAATTTCTCTTACGATATTTGAAACGATACCTTTATTTCCGTGTCGCCCTGCCATTTTATCACCGACTTTAAGTTTTCTTTTAGTCGCAACATAGACTTTTACTAGCTTAGTAACGCCACTTGGCAAAATATCATCTTTTTCTAAAATAGAAAGTTTCTCTTCATGCTCTGTTTTGAGTCTTTTCTTTTGTTTTAAGAAATAATTTTTAAGTGCTTCATACTCATTTTGCACATCAGCATCAAAAGACTGTACTACACTTCTAAGAGCAAAACGATTAATATTTTTGATTGATTCTTCTGGCACGGAATCACCAACTTTATATGTTACATCTCCTACAGCTACTTCTTTTGCAAGTGTTTGCTTGGATAGGTAATGAGAAATTCTCAAAATTTCTTCGCGGTCGATCATCAAGAGTTGGTCGTGATGTTCATTATCCAAGATCGCTTTTTCTTCTTCGTATGCTTTGATAGCACGAGTATCTTTTTCATATCCTTTTTTGGTAAATACTTTTACATCTACTACAACACCTTCCATAGATGCTGGACAATATAATGATTTATTTACAACATGGCCCGCTTTTTCACCAAAGATCGCTCTTAGCAATCTTTCTTCAGGAGTAGGTCTGATCTCGCCTTTTGGACTTACTTTACCTACTAAGATCATACCAGGTTTTACACTAGTACCGATTTTTACGATACCACTTTCATCGAGATGGCTAAGTTCATCTTCTCTGATATTTGGAATATCTCTAGTTATCTCTTCGATACCATGCTTCAATTCTCTGGCTTCTATCTCTTTTTCATAGATATGAACAGACGTAAATGCATCTTCACGAATAAGTTTTTCTGAGATGATGATAGCATCCTCGTAGTTATATCCGTTCCAAGGCATAAATGCAACCAAAATATTTTTACCAAGCGCAAGTTCTCCTTGGTCCATATTGGCACCATCTGCAATTACTTGTCCTTTTTCTACTTTATCGCCTAATTTTACTATTGGTGATTGAGTAAATGTTGTATTTTGGTTTGTACGCATATTTTTTTCTAATGGATAATGATCTATGAATACTTCATCTTCGTCTTCACCCATAATATAAATATTTTTAGCGTCAACTTTTTCAACTACACCTGCTCTTTTAGCTTTTACTGCTTCCCAGGCATCTCTGCTCATAATACTTTCCATGCCGGTACCGACCATTGGTGCTTCAGAAGAAAGCAAAGGTACTGCTTGTCGTTGCATGTTCGAACCCATCAAAGCACGGTTGGCATCATCGTGTTCCAAGAACGGGATCAAAGCTGCAGCTGAACCCGAGATCATCAATGGAGATATATCTATCAAATCAACTTTAGAAGCATCATTGAGTTCGATATTTCCGTTAAGACGGGTCTCAATAAGGTCTTCAGATATATATCCGTTCTCATCTACTTTTGTAGATGCCGGAGCGATACATTTATTCTCTTCTTGTGTAGCGGTGATATAAATTATCTCATCTGTTATTTGACGATTTTTCACGACTTTATACGGAGATTCTATAAAACCTAGTTCATTTACTTTTGCATAAGTTGCCAAAGTATTGATCAAACCGATGTTTTGTCCCTCAGGCGTTTCAATAGGACAAATTCTACCATAGTGAGTCGGATGTACATCACGCACTTCAAAACCGGCTCTCTCTTTAACTAGACCGCCTTCTCCAAGAGCAGATAATCTTCTTTTGTGTGTAACTTCAGATAAAGGATTTGTTTGGTCCATGAACTGCGACAACTGTCCGCTGCTAAAAAATTCTAAAATAGTATTTGTGATCATTTTAGAATTTATAAGATCATGAGGCATCAACTCTTCAAGAGATCCTGAAATTGTAACCATTTTATCTCTAATAGCTTTTTGCATTTTAATCAAGCCGCCATGAAGTTCGTTACCCAAAAGCTCACCGATCGCTCTAATTCTTCTATTTCCTAAGTGATCCCTGTCATCTATATGACCTTGACCGTTTTTAACTTTAATTAAATATTTAACTGTATAGATCAAATCTTCAGAAGTTAATACTGTAACATACTCCGGAATATCAAGACCGAGCTTATGGTTCATCTTCATACGGCCTACTTTTGTAAGGTCGTATCTCTCCGGATCAAAAAACAATTGATTCAAAAATGCTTTTGCGGCATCTGGCGTGACAGGTTCACCAGGACGCATTACTTTGTAAATACGGATCGCTGATAGTACATTTTCATCATCAATGTCTTCTGTTTGCTTGAGTAGTCTCAAACTCTCATTGTCTGCTATAAATGCGCCGATTATAGAATTATCAGCGCCTTCAGCTAGATCATTGGCAATTTCGATAGATTCGATACCTTGATCTATGATTTTTTTGAGTTTATTCTCGTCAAGCGGTGTTACTGCATCATACAGAATTTCTCCGCTTTCTTGATCAATAACTGCTTTGGACAAATAACGATCCAACAAAATTTCCAATGGATACTCAACCCATTCTAGACCCTCTTCTGTTAGAGTTTGCGCTTTTTTCTTAGTAAGTCTTTTACCGGCTGTTACTATAGTATTCCCATTTAAGTCTTTTACGTCATAATCAGCTCTGCCCATATAATCATCCGGCTTGAACTGTGTCAAGAAACGATTATCTTTAAGCATGATTGTTTTTGTTGGATAGAAGAATTTTATAATGTCTTCTTTCGAATAGCCCAATGCTCTAAAAAGAATTGTGATAGGCACTTTTCTTCTTTTATTGATTCTTGCATACAAAATATCTTTTGCATCATATTCAAAATAAAGCCATGAACCACGATCAGGAATGATTTGTGCAGAATAAAGAAGTTTGTTCATTACTGTTGTAGCTTCTGCTTCTTTAAAAATTACGCCCGGGCTTCTATGAAGTTGATTGACTATAACTCTCTCAACGCCGTTTACTATAAACGATGTTCTATCTGTCATTAGAGGAATATCTCTAACAAATACTGCTTGTTCTTTTATCTCTTTAGGATCAAGTTTTTCGCCTGTTTTTTCATCTCTATTCCAAATGGTAAGAGCGATATTCATTTTCAAAGAAACCGAATAAGTCAGTCCTCTTTCCATGCACTCTCTAACTGTATACTTTGGTTTTATAATTTCTGAATTTTTATAAGTTAACGTAAGACGATTTTGGGTATCGTGAATAGGAAAAGAAGAACGGAATACTCTTTCAATGATGCTGTTTTTACGATCTTTTTCGTTCATCATTAAAAAGTTTTCATAACTTTCTTGTTGTAGTTGAAGAAGATTTGGGATCTCAATTTCTCGGGGGGTTTTTGAAAAATCGACTCGAAGTCTATTTCCTGAATGTAAAGAATTTAACATGGGCAAACCTTATGTTGTTTTTTATTGTGATTTATTTGTTGCGTTATTAAAGGACATACAAAAAAACTATTAGTAGGGTATGAAAATGTCTCCGAATAGTTTATCGCTATCTCCAAGATTTAAAAAAGGATATTAGAGAAAACCAAAAGGTTTTCTCTGAAAAACGAATTATTTGAGTTCGCAAGAAGCGCCAGCTTCTTCAAGTTTTTTCTTGATGTCTTCTGCTTCTGCTTTGCTTGCACCTTCTTTAAGTACTGTTGGTGCATTTTCAACTGCATCTTTAGCCTCTTTAAGACCAAGACCAGTAACTTCTCTTACAACTTTAATTACGTTGATTTTTTTCTCACCGCTGCTTGTAAGTACTACGTTAAACTCAGTTTTTTCTTCTACAGCTTCAGCTGCTACTGCACCGCCACCAGCAACTACAGTTGCTTGAGCTGATACGCCAAATTTCTCTTCGAATTCTTTTACAAGTTCGCTTAACTCTAAAACAGTCATGTTAGAGATAAATTCTATTACATCTTCTTTTGTGATTGCCATTTTAATTCCTTTCATACGAATATTCAATCTTTAACTAGGAGCATTTGCTCCATACCACCAATTAAGCTTCTTCGGCTCTTTTTGTAGCCAATGCTTGAAGTCCGATAGCTATGCTTCTAGCCGGACCGTTCCAAACATTAAGCAACATACCAAGAAGCTCTTCTCTGCCTGGAAGTTTCGCCATAGCTGTAATTGTTGCTGCATCTGCTACTTTGCCTTCTAACAAACCAGATTTTACTGAAAACTTGTCTTTAAACGCTGTTGCTGCTTTATCGGCAATTTTACAAGTAGCAAGCTGATCGCTTCCCCAGATTACCAAGTTTGTGTTGACAAGCTCAAGCTCTTCTTGTTCCGCATTTTTAAGTGCAATAGAAGCTAGAGTGTTCTTGACAACTTTAACTTTAGCATCAATTTCTCTTGCATTTTTTCTGATACTTTCAAGTTCAAAAACAGTCATACCTTTATAGTCACAAACTATAATGGCACTAGCATCTTTAAACTCACCAGTTAATTCAGCAACAAGTTGTTGTTTTTCTGCTTTAGTCATCTTTTCTCCTTTCGACCTCATATAGGGTTTTCCAAAAAGGAAATGTTCAAGAAAGATTTTCTTGATTTTAATTAAGCTTCATTAGCCCCTATATTCTTAGACCTAAGATAAACGCTAATTAATGGTGCGTTATTATTTGATATCCATTAGTTCAAGCGTGTTAAGCTTAACTGATGGGCTCATAGTTAATGATACAGCGGCATTAGTAATATATTTACCTTTTGCTGCTGCCGGTTTTGCTTTGTTGATAGTTTCTACAAAGGCAATAAGGTTTTCTTTGATTTTTTGTTTATCAAAGCTAACTTTACCAATACCTGCATGAATATTACCTTTTTTATCAACTCTGAAGTTCACTTGACCGTTTTTGGCATTTTTAACTGCAGTTGTTACATCCATAGTAACTGTGCCTGTTTTTGGATTCGGCATAAGACCTTTTGGTCCCAAAACTCTAGCAACTTTACCAAGTACACCCATCATATCAGGAGTCGAAATAACCATATCGAAGTTTATAACGCCACTTTGGATTTGCTCAATTAAATCATCGCTTCCAACAAGATCAGCCCCAGCAGCTCTTGCTTCGTCGGCTTTGATATCTTTTGCAAATACTGCAACACGTACGTCTTTACCGGTACCGTTTGGAAGTACAACTGAACCTCTAATCATTTGATCAGCATGTCTAGGGTCAACATTTAGGTTAAGTGCAACTTCAACTGTCTCATCAAATTTAGCTGATTTTAAATCGCCCAAAAGATTTACAGCTTCTTCAACACTATATGTTTTTGTTTTATCGATTTTAGCTAGCAGACCTTCTGCTCTCTTTGTTTGTTTCTTTGCCATTATTTTTCTCCGCTTATTTTGCTCCCACAATCTTTTGAATCTCTGTGGTGAAAGATTAATCTACGATTTCAACTCCCATGCTTCTGCATGAACCGGCAATAATTTTTGCTGCCATTTCTCTATCGTCTGTATTAAGATCAGCGATTTTTTGATCTACGATCTCATCTAATTTAGCTTTTGTTATGCTTCCAACTTTATTCAAAATAGGATTACTTGTTCCTTTTTTGATATTTGCTGCACGCATGATCAAATCAGTCGCTGGCGGCTGTTTTGTTTCAAATGTAAAAGTTTTATCTGAATAAACAGTAACTATTACAGGTATTTTGAATCCTGCTTTGTCTTTTGTTTTCTCATTAAAAGCTTTACAAAATTCCATAATATTTACGCCTCTTTGTCCACATGCAGGACCAATAGGTGGTGACGGGTTAGCTGCACCAGCAGGGATAATCAGCTTAAATTTACTTTGTATCTTTTTTGCCATTGTGTTTTTCCTTCTTTATTGATTAAAGCGATTGCTATATAATTTTTTCGACTTGAGTGTACAAGATTTCTACAGGTGTATTTCTTCCGAAAATAGAAACATTTAGTTTGAGTTTGCCATGATCTAGGTCATACTCCTCAACCATTCCTGTAAAGTTCGCAAACGGTCCATCGACGATGCGCACCATTTCACCAGTTTCGAAGTCGACTTTTGGTCTTGGAGCAGATCTTTTTTCAAGTTTGCTCAAGATCAAATTGATATCCGCTTCGCTAAGTGGTGTTGGTGTCTTTTGTTCACCGATAAATCTAGATACTTTTGGTAAACTTTGTATCTTATGCCAAAGATCAGTATCCAGATCTATATGTGCAAAAGCATATCCTGGATAAAGTGATCGCTCTGTAATCTTTTTAACGCCATTTTTGACTTCGATGACTTCTTCTGTTGGAACGACTATTTGTTCAATTTGATTTTGTAGACCATAATCGATTGACAATTGTTCTATTGCTCGCTTAACTGCTTGTTCGCTACCAGCATAAGTTTGTATTGCGTACCATTGATAAGCCATTTGTTGTTCCTATATAACTGATGAGACAATTGATGACATGATAAAATCTACCAATGCTAAAAAAAGAGCGATGGCTACAACAACAAGAATTACAGCAAAAAATGCCTGTCTAACTTGGACTTTAGTTGGAAATATAACTTTATATAATTCCTCTTTTGCATGAGCAATAAATGTTGAAATTTTTTTCATGATCTAATTACCTTAATATATGGCAGGCCCAGAGGGACTCGAACCCCCGACACCTGGTTTTGGAGACCAGTGCTCTACCAACTGAGCTATAGGCCTATAATCTCTTTGCGAGTAGAAGCTTACAGCTTCATCTCTTTGTGAACAGTGTGCTCTTTGCACCATTTGCAATATTTTTTTAATGCAAGTTTTTCTGTCGTATTTTTTTTATTTTTTGTAGTGTGATAATTGCGTCTTGTGCATTTTTCACAACCTAAGTGAATATTTTCTCTCATGTTTTCTCCGAGCGTTTAAAAGATTGCTCTTATGCCGAAGCATTAAGAGCAAATAAATTACGCGATAATTTTTGTAACAACGCCTGCGCCAACAGTTCTACCACCCTCACGGATAGCGAATCTTGTACCATCTTCTAGTGCGATTGGAGCGATAAGCTCAATGTTAACTTTTACGTTATCACCTGGCATAACCATCTCTGTACCTTCTTGAAGTTGAACAGAACCTGTAACGTCAGTTGTTCTTACATAGAATTGTGGTCTATAGTTATTGAAGAATGGAGTATGTCTACCACCCTCTTCTTTTGTTAGAACGTAAACTTCTGCTTCAAATTTAGTGTGAGGAGTGATTGATTTTGGTTTACAAAGAACCATACCTCTTTGAACGTTGTTTTTATCGATACCTCTGATAAGAACACCACAGTTGTCACCAGCTTCACCACAATCCATTTCTTTTCTGAACATTTCAACGCCAGTTACAGTAGTAGTTTGCAAATCTTTGATACCAACGATTTCGATTTGATCACCAACGCAAACTTTACCTCTTTCGATTTTACCAGTTACAACAGTACCACGACCTTGGATAGAGAAGATATCTTCGATTGGCATCAAGAAATCTTTATCTGTTTCACGTACAGGCTCAGGAATATATGCATCAACAGCAGCCATAAGCTCCAAGATTTTATCTGACCATTTGCCAAGTGCGCCAGCTTTTGCTTCTTCAAGTGCTTGATAAGCAGAACCAGCGATGATTGGTGTATCATCACCTGGGAAATCATAATAGCTCAAAAGCTCTCTAACTTCCATATCAACAAGCTCAAGCATCTCTTCTCTGTCTTCGTCATCAAGTTGATCTTCTTTATTCAAGAAAACAACTATATATGGAACACCTACTTGTTTAGAAAGAAGGATATGCTCTCTAGTTTGTGCCATTGGACCATCAGTTGCAGCGATAACAAGGATCGCACCATCCATTTGTGCAGCACCAGTAATCATGTTTTTAACATAGTCAGCATGCCCTGGGCAGTCAACGTGAGCATAGTGTCTATTGTCAGTTTCGTACTCTACGTGAGAAGTAGCGATCGTGATACCTCTTTCTCTTTCTTCAGGAGCATTGTCAATTTGATCATAATCCATAAATGCAGAGTTATTTTTAGTAGCCAAAACTGCAGTGATTGCTGCTGTTAATGTAGTTTTACCATGGTCAACGTGACCGATTGTACCGATGTTAACATGCGGCTTATTTCTTGCAAACTTTTCTTTTGCCATCTGTTTCTCCTAATTAATTTGAAAATTCGGCTGATATTATATCAGAATTTACTTAGACCCCATACCCATAATATGGACAAAACTGTTACCACAAGGTAATACTTTTGTCCATATGAACGGCGTGGAGCCCAGAAGCGGGATTGAACCGCCGACCTCTTCCTTACCAAGGAAGTGCTCTGCCACTGAGCTATCTGGGCGTATTTGACCAATTGTAATTGATGTGACATATCGATTACATATTTTGTGTTGTGATTTAAGAAAATAATATTATGAAGCTTTATATGTGAAAGAGATAAAAAAATAAGTAATTCACACAGCTCCCAGTTTTATGGAGCGGGAGACGGGACTCGAACCCGCGACCCTCAGCTTGGAAGGCTGATGCTCTAGCCAACTGAGCTACTCCCGCATCACTTTATTTTGTTAAATTTACAACACTTATGGTGGTGAGTGAAGGATTCGAACCTTCGAAGACATAGTCAGCAGATTTACAGTCTGCCCTCGTTGGCCGCTTGAGTAACTCACCTTGTATTGTTTTTACTGGTCAAACACTGATAATTTAAATTTATGGAGCTGGTGATGGGACTCGAACCCGCGACCTGCTGATTACAAATCAGCTGCTCTAGCCAACTGAGCTACACCAGCACCTTTTGCATTCCTAGTGACTAAAAATGGAACGCAATTATAGGCAAAATAAAATAAAAAGTCAAGGGATTTTTGTATTTTTTTTATTTTTTTGATACAATCATAAAATAAATAATAATAAGCGGGTTTGGCATTGAAATCACCATGTGGATTTGGCAAGAAATATTTTACGCTTGCTTCTATATTGGCACATACTGTTTTTGTTAAGCTTCAAAAGAGCCGTGCACAGATCTCTTCAATTTTTTATGCCTATTTTTCTAACGATGCCACAGAAGAAGATCTGCCGATACTTAGCCAAACCCGGTGTATATTATTACTGCAAAATCCCACTCTATGTAATTGTATTTTCACAAGGATTGCCAAACAAGCTTTGCTTTGCGCAAAACAAATAAAAAAATCGAACTGTAATTGCCGCTATTTTAGTTTCCGCAGAAGCGGGACACATCCTCCGCTATCTTTTTTCAATTATTAATAATTTTATAAATCGGTACAGACTTAAAAGAATATCAACCTTAGTGTTTATATTTTTTCAAAACCAAACAACCAATAATATATAGACAAAAAAAGGATAATTATGTCAAAAAATTTAGTAACAGGATACCCTCGTATAGGCGAACATAGAGAGCTGAAGTTTGCTCTAGAAAGCTTTTGGGGTGGAAAAAGTGATTTTCAAGCCGTTGAAGATGTAGCCAAAAGTTTAAGAGCCAAAGCATGGATCACACAAAAAAATGCAGGAGTAGATATCATCAGCTCGAATGACTTTTCATATTATGATCAAATGCTCGATACCATGATACTTGTCGGTGCCGTGCCGGCTAGATTCAAATCTATAGACGATAAAACAGCCAAATACTTTGCTATGGCAAGAGGATATGAAAACGGTGTAGCCATGGCTATGAGAAAATGGTTCAATACGAACTATCACTATATCATACCAGAACTAACCGGCGACGAAGTGTTTAAACTTGACAGCACGAAGGTAATCAACGAATATAAAGAAGCGGCGGCTCTTGGCATCAAAACCAAGATCAATCTCATCTCACCAATAACATTTCTTGCCCTTAGTGTAACCACGGACGGTAGTGATCAATTTTTGTTATTTGATAAGTTGCTGAGAGTTTATGAAGAGCTTTTTATACAAATAGGAAAGTTGGATGATGAAATCATAGTGCAGCTAGATGACGCTATATTTGCTATAGATATCGAGCCAAAGCTTCTAAGTCTCATAAAGCCTTGCTACGACAGACTATGCAATGTATCATCAAATATCAAGGTTATAGCTACCACATATTTTGAACACTCAAATGAAGCTACCAAAGTTTTAGTATTAACTCAGATATGGGGATTGGGGCTTGATTTCGTAGCAGGGGCCAAAAATATAGAATCTCTTGAAGAGATCGCAAAAAGTGATAAGGTTTTGGCTGCCGGAGTTATTAATGGAAGAAATGTATGGAAAAACGATATCTTAAAAACCAAAGAATTGCTTGAAAAAATATCAACCACTATTTCAAAAGAGAGATTAATAGTATCTACATCGTGTTCGCTTTTGCATGTGCCTTATAGTTTAGAAAATGAAGATAAACTTGATAACACCATTAAAGACTCACTAAGTTTTGCCAACGAAAAACTAAATGAGCTGACTATAACTAGCCGTATATTTTTTGGTATATCAAACGATGAAGACGATGAAAAGCTAAAAGAAAACGGAGCGAGTATAAATAAACTAAAAAATTCAAAGCTTATACACAACGAAGCTGTGCAAGATAGAGTAAACAAGATTTCAAAATGGTCAAGAGATGGAGAATTTGATGAACGTATAGTTCTACAAAAAGCTAAACTGGGATATCCTGATCTAGCTACTACAACCATAGGTTCATTTCCTCAAACTCCAGAACTTAGGATCACCAGAAGAGATTTCAAAAATGGCAAGATCTCACACGAGGAGTATGAAGTATTTATCAAAAATTATATCCGCGAGACAATCGCTATCCAAGAGCGTATCGGTCTTGATGTACTAGTGCACGGAGAACCGGAGAGAAATGACATGGTCGAATATTTTGGAGAATTGTTAGATGGATTTGCATTCAGCTCCAACGGATGGGTGCAAAGTTATGGTGCTAGATGTGTCAAGCCGCCTCTATTGTACGGGGACGTGAGCCGCGAAGTTCCAATGACCCTGCAATGGATACTTTATGCTCAAAGCTTAACATCTAAAATAGTCAAAGGTATGCTCACAGGCCCTGTGACGATGATAAATTGGTCATTTGTAAGAGAAGATATACCTCGCAGCGAAGTGGCTACCCAAATAGCTCTTGCATTGGCTGACGAGATAGACGATCTGCAATCAAACGGCATAAAGATAATTCAGGTTGATGAAGCAGCATTCAAAGAAGGGTATCCTTTGAGAGATGAAAATAGAGCATCCTACGAAAAATGGGCTGTTGACAGCTTCAAATTATCAGTCAGTAGTGCATACAAAGAGACACAAATACATACACATATGTGTTATAGTGAGTTTAATGATATTATCCACACGATCGAAGATATGGATGCCGATGTCATCACTATTGAAACTGCTAAAAGCGGCAATAGCCTGCTAAAGATTTTCAAAAAAGTAGGATATACCAAAGAGGTAGGACCCGGCGTATATGATATCCACTCTCCTAGGATACCAACAGTTGAAGAGATAAAAACTCAAATAACATTGCTATTAGAAGTATTGCCAAAAGAGCAGCTATGGATCAATCCGGATTGCGGTCTGAAAACTAGAAAATGGGAAGAGGTTATTCCAAGCTTGGAGAATATGGTTAAAGCGGCGATTTCATTTAGATAGCAATATCATGAAATACTGCCGTCTAAATGTGTAAAATTTTGTCATACCGGACTTGATTCGGTATCCATGGATTCCGTGTCGTGGCACGGAATGACAATATCTTGTCATTCGGAGACATTATTTATACTTAAATGCCTTCATCCTTCTTGTGTTATAATTTCACCAAAAACAGGCAATTATGAAAATCCTTCTAGCTCCAAGCGAAACAAAATCAACCGGCGGATCTGCATTGTTTGATCTATCAAATTTATGGAATAAAAACTTACATAAAGCTAGATCAGAATTAACACAAATTTATCTAGAAGAATTAAAAGATGATATCAGATCAAAACAAATGTTTGGTCTCAAAAAACCCGGTGAGATAGAATATTATAGAAGTGTTGGATTACATTCTCTTGCTACAAAAGCAGTAGAGAGATACACAGGTGTGGCATTTGATTATCTGGATTATAACTCACTTGATGGAATATCACAAAAATACATAGATGAAAATGTCATTATATTTTCTAATCTTTTCGGTCCTATCATGGCAGGTGAGCTTATCCCGGAATACAGATTGGCTCAAGGAGCCAAAGTAGGTGAACTTGAAGTAGATAAATATTACCATGCAAACAGCACAAAATTTCTGGATGAGTATTTAGAGAATGAAGAGATATTAGACATCCGTGCCGGATATTATGATAGATTTTATATACCATCAAAGCCTTACACGACGCTCAAGTTCATCAAAGACGGCAAAGTGGTCAGCCACTGGGCTAAAGCATATCGTGGTAAAGTGCTTAGAGAAATAGCCACAAATCATATAAATACTATGAAAGATTTCATGGCTTTACCTCTAGAAGAGCTTAGTCTTATAGAGATGCAAACCCGCAAAAACAAAACAGAGATCATATACACTATAGGAGCATAAATGAAAAAGAATCTATTTGAGATGGGTACTAACTGGGATAGCAGTTGGAACAGCGACAACAAAACAAAAGAACAAAAAACTATAGGTGAAATAAAATCACCGGACAAACACAAACTGCATTTTGCGCGTGAAAAACGAAACGGCAAAATAGTTACCATAGTCAAGCCGTTTAGTCTAAGCGATGAGGATATGCAAAAGTTGCTAACCAAACTCAAAAAGTCACTTGCCACAGGCGGGACGCTCAAAGATGATGTGCTGGAATTCCAAGGCGAAGTAACCGATAAACTTAAAGATCAACTAACAAAGCTGGGCTATGGAATGAAAAAGTAATACACATTTCCTCCACATTGCTTGCACATTTATTGATGTATACTATACAAAATGAAATCAAAGGATAACTGATGCAAGCACAAATGTCTCACAACCATGCAGATCACGAACATCATGACCTTGAACATACACATCATATGGATGAGCTAAAACGCCGCTTCATAATTTCTGTTATTTTAACCGTACCTATTTTACTTTTTTCTCCAATGATGCAGTCTTGGTTTGGTTTTGTTATAGATTTTCCTTATAGAGACTTTATAACATTTATTCTTTCTACCTTGATATATTTTTATGGAGGCTGGCCATTTTTGACAATGATGGCAGGAGAGATAAAAGCTAAAAAACCGGGAATGATGACGCTTATCTCTATGGCGATCAGCGTAGCATATTTTTATTCTTCTATTACGCTCTTTATTTCAGAAGAAAAATCTTTTTTTTGGGAGCTGGCAACACTAATTGATATCATGCTTATAGGACATTATATCGAAACCAAAAGCATACTGGGTGCTTCAAATACATTAGAAGAACTGGTACGACTTATCCCAAAAAAAGCAATGCGTTTTACTGCTGGGGAATCATTGGAAGAAGTCGATGTAAGTCAACTTAAAATCGGCGATAATATCTTGATCCATCCCGGAGAAAATATCCCTGCTGACGGCGAAGTAGTAAAAGGCGAAAGCATGGTAGATGAAGCTTTGCTCAACGGTGAATCAAAGCCGCTTTACAAAAGTCCGCATGCATTCGTATTCATGGGAAGTACAAATATTGACGGTTCGCTTCGTGTCCGCATCACAAAAAGCGGTGAAAACAGCTATCTAGCACAAATTATCAATCTTGTCAAAGAATTGCAGACAAGTAGGTCTCACACTCAAGATCTTGCCAACCGTGCGGCAGGATGGCTATTTTATGCTGCTCTTATCGCCGGTGCTGTTACTTTATTGGTTTGGTCAATATTTTCTTCTTTTGAAAATGCAGTACTCCAAACGGTCACCGTCCTAGTGATCGCATGCCCTCATGCATTAGGATTAGCAGTACCTCTTGTAATTGCCATATCAACCTCAATAGCGGCCAAGAACGGCATCCTGATACGTAACAGGGATGCATTTGAAAAATTACACAAGATCGATATCATCTGTTTTGACAAAACCGGAACCATAACTGAAGGCAAACTTGCCGTCAGCGAAATAGCTGCTATTAAAGATGGAAAAGATCTGCTTTATTTCGCAGCTTCACTAGAACAGCATTCTGAACACAGTATTGCCAAGACGATCTTGCATTATGCCCAAAATAAAGGAATTCTTCCTGGCAAAGCAGATGAATTTAATGCTATGCCAGGAATAGGCGCTAAAGCCAAAGTGGATGGGCATACTATCATATTGGGCGGCACACAACTTTTGACAAAAGAATCATTGCAGATCCCTCAAAAACTACTTACTTATGAGCGCCATGAGGCGACCAAAGTATGGATAGCTATCGATGGATCCATTGAGGGTGTCATTTTGTTAACTGATACTATACGCCCAAATTCAGCCGAAGCGATCGAAGCCATTAGATCAAGAGGGATCAAAACATATATGTTCACAGGAGACAACAACGAAGTAGCAGCAGATATAGCAAAAAAAGCGGGTATAGATCATTATGAAGCCGGATTGCTTCCCGATACAAAGCTGCACAAGATACAAGCGCTAAAAGAAAGCGGCAAAATAGTTGCCATGGTAGGCGACGGCATCAATGATGCACCTGCGCTTATAGGTGCAGATATCGGCATTGCAATTGGTGCCGGAACTGATATTGCCATAGAAAGTGCGGATATTATCTTGACAAAAAGCGATCTTTTAGGAGTCGTTGATGCAATAACACTCTCAAGTCAAACATACAGAAAAATGGTGGAAAATATTTGGTGGGCAAGCGGTTATAATATCATTGCTATTCCTCTGGCCGCGGGTATTTTGGCAAAATGGGGAATACTCATAAATCCTGCGGTTGGAGCTATAATGATGTCTGCAAGCACTATCATTGTTGCACTTAATGCTCAACTGCTAAAAAAAGTAAAGCCCATGCAAAAACACGAGATGAATCATCACCATCATATGCATTGAGATTCTCGTCCAAATATCTATAAAAACAAAAACAGGATATCAAAAACTTTATAATCCTGCTTTTGAAGCTATCTCGTCCACTTTTCGGCATGCTTTTTTGAGATTATCGTCACACGTTTGGCATAAATTACGATATTTGACATATCCTGCAAATGTTTTATGTGCTTTTATTATTGCTCTTGGCGTATCTCTTTTGATATGCTCAAATGCTACAGCCGCATTTATAAGCCCGCGAACTAGATTGACACATGGATAGTGTTCACTTTTCATTTTACGCCAAACCTCTTCAAGCACGCTGTGAGCTTGAAAATATTCTTTGTTATCAAGAAGTATTATAAATTTTTGCAAAACATCGTCTATATTCATAGTTTCACTTTTTACTTTTATGATACAATATTTTATAACATTTCAAGGCATAATTATGGACGAGACAGACAAAATCATTATAAAAGAACAGATCATATCAGATATTGAGGCTCTAAAAAAGCAGATAAAGTTGTTAGAAGAGAAGGCAAAACCAATGCTTCCTGACTGTTCTCAATGCGACTTGGAACGCTCCGAGACTTTAATAGAGGTGGAACTAATGCATAAGATCTTGAATGGATCAAGAATAAGGCTTGCAAAACTAGAAAATGCGCTTAGCCAAATAAACTCTCCGGAGTTTGGGATATGTATAGTGTGTGAAAACGATATCCCGCTGGAAAGAATGAAAATCAGACCAGAAAGTATTAGGTGCGTAGCATGCGAAAATGCTAAAAGAA
This sequence comes from Sulfurovaceae bacterium, assembly GCA_028715055.1. GTDB lineage: Bacteria > Campylobacterota > Campylobacteria > Campylobacterales > Sulfurovaceae > BN30871. The sequence goes on along the minus strand of JAQTLE010000001.1, from coordinate 61,807 downwards.
ATTAATTTAAATTCAAAAGGTTACTGTAATACCTTATGGGATATATTGCGTCATATTATTAAAGGATAAAAAATGATAAAAATAGCCGTACCGGTAATTGATAAAACTCTCAAAATTGCTAAAAACGCCGGACACACTCCATACTTCGCTGTATTTAAAGTAGGTGGCGGAATGTTTAAAACGATAACACTTGAGGGCTTAAGGCCAAATCCAAAAATGGCAGATCACGAAGTGAGCGAAGAAGAACATAGCGGCAAACATGTTTGTGACCATGATGCAAATGATGTAGAACATATCAAATCCCATGATATTATGGCAGAAGCCGTAAAAGATTGTGACTATCTGATGATTAAATCCGCATGTAAAAATACAGCAAACTCCATGAAAGAGTTTGGTGTAAAGATAAAAAAATACAACGGTGACAAAACAAACGCCAAAGAAGCGCTTGGCGAAGTATCTGCCGAACTTTAATTTTTAAAAATAGTGTCATCCAAATAACAATAGAATATGAATATTTATTTTTTTACTACTTAAATACCGTTTATGGTGAGCCTGTCGAACCATGAAAGGTAAAACAAATCAAAGACTTTCTATATTTCCAACCACTTTACCAACTATGCTTACCTCGTCAGGGGTCAAAACTTCCGGAGAATAAGCCTTGTTATCTGATATAAGCTCTATCATGCCGTCAGCCCTACGGCGAATTCTTTTGATGAAAAGTCCTGCAGTAGTAGAAGCTATAAAAATACCGTCTTTGCTTATATTTGTTTGCTCCCTGTCAATAAACACGATAGAACCGTTATTTAATGTAGGTTCCATGGACTCACCATCCACATGAATGGCTTCTAGCTTCGTACTGCCTAATCCGACTATGTTTTTGATTATAGTTTTATCCACACTCAAAATTTCATAATCCTCTCCAAATACTTCAGCTCCACCCCCTGCGCTAGCCCTGATATCTGCAAAATAATGAATCTGAAAAAACTTGTCCGTCTCTTCTTTGAGCATATCCACTGCTTGATCAAAAAAAAGCCAATTTGCGCTAAGCTTTTTAGATGCACAAAATTCTAAAAGCTCTTTGTATGGTACAGAATTTCGCTTCTTCATGGTAGCAAATGTGGTTTGAGGAATGCCTAGAACATTTGCTACATCTTTATCAAAAACCTTATGGCTTTTACTTCCTGAAATCACGTCTTTGATCTTTTCGATCATTTCTGATAACTCTATCATAGCGCCTCCTTTGATGATAATTGGTAAATTATAACATACTTTTTTATAAAAATATGGCAATTTGAAATTTTTTTACTATTATTTTACAAAAATAATACAATTTGAAATAAAAGGAGTCAAAATGTATTACTCAAAAAAACTATCTATTTTCCAAGAAGCAATGCGAGCAGGATGTACCAGCATATCAGATTTGGCAATTTTTATCAAAGAGAAGAAGAATAATTGCCGTCTGTTTTACTAATCAAAAAGCAAAACAGACACTTCATCGCCGATATTCTTGGAGACATCTTCTTGCGATAGCAACATAAGAGCGGTTGACCCCAACATATTGGTCAAGATTGCACTGCTACCGATCTTTTTATCTCCAAGATCACAAAAATATTTATCATGATCATTTTTGATGCGGCAGGCTATGAGTTCTGTTTTATTTGATTTCTTTATAAACGGTTCTTGAAGTGTTGCCTTGATAATGCGCAACTGATGATGAGCGCCCATAAATCGCGCCATAAGCGGCAATAGATATAAAAGTGCCGTTACTGTAGAAGAGTAAGCAAATCCCGGCAAACCTAGGATAAATTGATCACCTTTTCGTGCGAGCATTATATGCTGACCCGGCTTAAGATTTACACCTTGGAACAGTACTTCAAAACCGATCTCTTTTATGACATCTTTGACAAAATCAAAATCTCCTACGCTGACCCCACCGCTTGTGACTACAATATCACTATCTATAAGAGCTTTTTGCATAGCATGAGTAATGATAGTTTTATCATCTTTCACACATCCTAATTGGATAGGAGTTCCTCCATATTTAGCTACTATCGCTTCTAGAGTATAATTGTTGCTGCTTCTTATTTGAGCATCGGAAGTCTGCGCTTCTCCTAAATATAATAGTTCACTTCCTGTAGCAAATATCGCTACTTTTGGCTTGGAATATACTTTGAGTTTATCTATGTTTAGACTTGCCATGACTCCAATTTGCGGAAAATCGATCCGTGTTCCTGCTGGTATCAACAGTTCATCTGCGGCGTAGTTTTCTCCAACACCCCTCACGCTAAAGCCTCTTGTTACGGGAGAGGTGATAATGATCTGGTCTCCTTGTACTTCTACATTTTCTATGGGTATGAGTGTATCAGAGTCTCTTGGCATAAGCGAACCTGTAAAAGTCTTGATGCACTTTCCACCTTCTACTGCTAAAGCAGTATCGCTTCCAGCGGGATTGATGCCATCAATTGTAAGTTTTCCAAGAGCCATATCTTCATAACGCAAAGCATACCCATCCATTGCGGCCGTTGGCTTAGATGGGGAATTTTCGAATGCTTTTATATCCTCTGCCGATACAAATCCAAGCGTTTGCATCAAAGGAAGCTCTACTATAGCTGTTTTTTTAAGGTTCAAATCTTTGATAATTTGCAATGAGGTTTCAAAATCTATAAATGCCAACACTAATCCTTTTTAGACAAAAGCCCAGCACCCCTCATAGGTGTGCTTCTACCTTCAGCATATACTCTTTTGCCATTTATAATATCATATTTCCATATAGGAGCATTTGCCTTAAAGTCTTCTACAAATTCATCGATCAGCTCTAGTGCCACGCGGCGTTTAGGCGAAAATATTGCTGACATATACGATGATGTGTGCACTGGCACATCGCCTCTAGAGTGTGCCATCTTGAGAATCGCACCTCTTTTTTTGGCTTTGGCTTGCCAATCATTAAACCAACTATCAAGAATTGGCTGATATATATCAAAGCTAAGCGCTTCTATGCCATCTTCTTCTCTGACAATACCAATGAACGGTATGAAAGCGCCCCAATTTCGTTCCATGCCATCTTCTAGCCAATTGGCAAAAATGGTCTTGATGTCTAATGGACCATCATAAATCTCTACCATCATCCACCACACACAGGAGGAAGTAATGAGATCTTATCTCCATCTTTTAGTGTATGGTTTAAATCACATACCATAATATCATTAACTGCGATAGCCGATTTATCTAGCCATATAGTCAGCTCACTATCTTGCTGCAAATATAAAGCTACGTCTTTTAGACTGCTTGCTTCAATATCTATGCTTGCTCTAGCAATAGGACCTAGAAATTCGATTTTTACCAATATTTTCTCCTAAAAATTTAACGATCGTTATGCGATAAAAAAGCCATGATGCTTATTTTTTGTTTTGCCAAAATTTGAAAGTTGACCAGATAATTGGATTATAAAAGTTGTTTGATATAATTAGGCTTAAAAAGGATTATGCATTGTTATTTGGCTCCATTGATTATCTAAACCTCTTACCATTCCAAGTTTTTTTGAAACAACACATCAATAATAATGCTGTACAATCCAATCTCAAGAGACATCGCAATGTGCCTAGTCTTATAAATAAAGCGTTTCATCAAGGCAAAGTAAATGCCGCTTTTATATCTTCGGTAACATCAAAAGGATGCCGATGTACAGATGCAGGTATAGTCGGTAAGGGCAAAGTATACAGCGTACTTCTTCTTAACAAAGATGAAAGATCCGATAATGCTTCGCAATCATCTAACGCTTTGACCAAAGTATTGGATCTCAAAGGCGAAGTGATGATAGGCGATAGGGCTTTGAAGTATTATCTGGATGGCGGGGATGCTGCCGATCTATCCGAAGAATGGTTCAAAAGAACCAAATTGCCTTTTGTTTTTGCTAGACTATGTTACCACAAACATCAAACACAAATAATGAGATTATCCAAAGAATTTACAAAAACAAAAGTTTTCATTCCTCAATATATTCTCAAAAAAGAGGCAAAAAGAAGAGAAATATCCCCGAGTGATGCCAGATGGTATCTAGAGCATATTCATTACAAGATAGACTATAAAGCAAAGCAAGCTCTTAAAAGATTTCTAAAATCTGCTAAAGCGTAGATAAAAGTTTATCGATACGCTTTATAGTCTCATCTGCTCCTAAAATAGACATTATCTCATCAAGGCCTGCCCCTGTCATGGAACCAAGAAGAGCTACTCGCAAAGGTTGACCTATTTTGCCAAAACCTATCTCTCTGGCAGCTACAAGTTTTTCTAATATCGCATGATAGTCACACGGCAAATGAAGTGAATCTTGTGAAGATCTCAATAATGCTGCAAAATTATTCAAGATCTCTTTTGTATCTTCTTTGATAGCTTTTTTATAATCTTTTTCATTATAACTCTCAGGAGCATTCAAAATAAGATTGATCTGCTCTGAAAGTTCAACTAAAGTTTTTCCTCTCTCTTTGGTGGCATCAAGTAAAAGTTCAAGCTTATCGTGACCGTCTATATGTACTCCAAAATCCTTTAGCAGCAAGGCTAATTGATCATTTGGGATATTTTTGATGTAATGGCTATTAAGCCAAAGAAGCTTGTCCAAGTTATAGCTGGATGCGCTTTTATTTATGTTTTGCGGATCAAAAAGACTTTTCATCTCTTCGATGCTGAATATCTCTTGATCTCCATGGCTCCAGCCAAGACGAACCAAGAAATTTAATAATGCTTCAGCCAAAAATCCGTTGGTTTTATAATCCATGACATCTGTAGCACCATCTCTTTTGGATAATTTTTTACCCTCTTCATTATTGATCATTGCCAAATGACTAAATCTAGGTAGCTCAAATCCCAATGCATTATAAACAACGATCTGTTTAGGTGTGTTATAGAGGTGATCATCTCCTCGTATAACATCAGTGACACCCATAAGCGCATCATCAATAGCTACTACAAAATTATAAGTCGGAGTGCCGTCACTGCGTGCAATGATAAAATCATCTACTTCGCTGGAAGCTATACAAATATCGCCTTTCACGCCGTCTTTAAAACAAATATCTCCCCAGATAGGTGCCTTGATACGAACGACCGGCTCTACTCCGCTAGGTGGAGTGCCTTTGAAGTCACGATACCTTCCATCATATCTGGGCCGTTCTTTTCTTGCCATTTGAGTTTCTCTAAGTTCATCAAGCTCTTCTTTTGTCATGTAACAATAATATGCCTTACCTTCTTCGAGCAATTGGTCTATATATTGTCTATAAATATCAAATCTCTTTGATTGATAGACCACCTCTCCGTCATAATCCATTCCTACCCATTCAAAAGCTTTGATGATCGCTTTTGTGGCTTCTTCGGAATTTCTAGCCATATCTGTATCTTCTATGCGGAGCAAAAATTTTCCATTATTGCGTCTAGCCCAAAGCCATGAAAAAAGAGCAGTGCGGAGTCCTCCGATATGTAAATATCCGGTAGGACTTGGAGCAAAACGAGTAACTATCATTATAAACCTTCAAAAATAAATCAATAAGAATCAACTATATATCCACTTGAATTCCATATGGAATCTCGAAGAGAGATATTCTATGTGTGCAATATACTTCACAGCAGACATTTGTCAGAAAATTCAATAAGACATTGTACCAAATAGTCAGTAAAAGAGCGTTTACCGCTTGAGGCGGTATATTTTGCTGTATGGAGAAGATACCACAAGTTCAAATAGATCATGATCGTATTTGCCCAATAAAAACATTTGTACATATGCCGAGTCATAAGTATCGGCATCCATGATTATGAAAGAATTATAAAACTTGGTATATACAACTGCATAATCACTATCGCTACTGAATTCTTGTTTTTTGACACTATTATTATCTACTTCTGTAAATATTTTAATAGGGTATTGTTGACCATTAAATGTAAACATTCCATTTTGTGTATCCATTACAATACCATTATTTAGATAAACAAATGAGCCTTCTTGCTTAATAGGTGTTGTCGGGACCCATTGCATATCGTTAGCATTTTTCCCTGTTACCAGATCGACATCTCCAAAAGATGCTATAGTAGGAAAAATCTGCATCATGCGATAAGGCATATATATATAAATATCTCTGGTTTTTTTTGGTAATGGATATGCCTTATCCTCAAGCGAAATTAACAGATCCCCGGGGGATAGTTGGTTTTTTTGCTTATTTTTGAATATCACATCAATAACGTCCATATAATCTAATTGTTGATATAGTCGGCCTTCTTCGGTACCTTTGCCAAAATAGACATCTCTCAATTTTGCTGCAAAAGGAAAGTACTCTTCTGTAGCCAAAACAGACATATTATAAACAAATTGCTGCGATGGACTTAACATGATTTTTGATATTACAAAATTATCATCATGGTGTTTACCGCCATCTATAAGAGTAGAAGTGCCCGTATAATACCAAATAGGATACCCGTAATCCCACCAAGCCAGTGTGATATCTCCATTTTTGGAAATATTTTTTATTTTATTTAGATCTTCAACTTCTTGATTAGTAAATACTGTTGGCATATTATATTCATATATATGTATCATATTGGGCAACAAAAGTACTATCACACCAAGAACCAGTACTGCATATTTAGACCATTTATGTGACAAATAATCTGCAAGCCATACGAGAAAATATGCGGCACCAAGTGCAGCGACTCCGGTAGCATAAACAGTAAAACGAAGACCTCCGACAAGAGAGAACATGCCTATAGCTAAAAGCGGTAATGCTATCCAAAACGATCTATGTTGTCTTACTAAAATTATCAAGCCTATAATAGCTATTATAAAACCGTAAACCGATCCGCTTATACGATTTGCCATGGTAATAAAATCTATAGGCGATGCTTCTTGTACCGTTTGAACAACCTCAAAAAAATGCAACCCTTCAGATGTAGTGCCTTTTGCCATATATCCTAAAATTTTTCCTGCTATTATGGCGTAAACATTACCAAAATATAAAAATACCGCAAACATTATAATAGATATCATAATGAGCGATTTTTGCGAAAACTCTTTATAGGAAAAGATCACATAAATGATGCTTAGGACTCCGAGCTGAACTAGAAAACCGTAAGGATATGTGTATGATGATGTAAGATTACCAAACGGCAAAAGCGCTACAATGAGCAAAATCGCAGCTTTGTATGTAAAATGCTCTTTTCTATAAAATAAAAATTTATATATTAGATATGTTAGGCCCAATGAATATATGACACCCTTGCTGGATGTATATATAAAGGAGTAGAGTACCAATACTATAGAAGCATAAAATACCATATTCCATGATGACTTTTCTATACTTCTGAGCAAAAAATACAATGCAAACATAGGCAGCCAAATAGCAAACATATCAGTATCATAGTACCCCGCCATAGTACGATTGTAATAACTCCAGGCTATCACACCCAAAATAGCCGACATGAATCCCCACATAGGCCGCCCATACAAAGAACCGATCAACACTAACGGTATAGCTATCAAACTAGATACAAATATAGGCATATAAAAAAGTGTTGTTTCTAATGTGAACGGCGAAAGCCATACGATTAATGCACTAACCCATATAGTACCCTGATGCCACATATCCCAAAGCCTTGGATTGAGGGCGTGTGAGCCGTCTAACAAATTTTGGACCCCGGCAGCAAAATAGTAACCGTCATTAGTAGTAAGCATGAATTCATTATTCCAAATAAAACTGGATTCATTAGAATATTGATATATCCATATAAAGCGCATCAATACCCCAAAAGCATATGCCAAGAGCATCAGCAAGGCGATCATTTTGGTCGAAACTTCTTGTTCAGGAACTGATTTAGCTATCTTTTTTTTATTCAACTGATTTCCTTTTTATTTGTCTGATGATTAAATTCCGGTACTATTTTCTTTAATATCTCTAGTTTATTTTCACTTTGAATTAAAGTTTGTATATCATTTTCAAGATTTCCGATAGGATAATCTGTCCGTTTAGCTACAGTGATAGAATCATAAAGTGTACTAGCCTCACTATCATCTATAAGAAGCTCTTCATACAATTTTTCTCCTGCTCTTAGTCCTGTAAATGCTATATTGATATCTTTTTTCCCGCTAAGCTCTATCATTTTTTTGGCTAGGTCTATTATCTTGATCGGCTCTCCCATGTCAAGTATAAAAATCTCTCCATTGTGACCTAAGCTTGCAGCTTGTAGCACAAGCTCACAAGCTTCTGGGATGAGCATAAAATACCTCGTGATATCCGGATGGGTTACCGTGATAGGGCCTCCGCTTTCTATTTGGGCTTTGAATTTCGGTATTACGCTTCCGCTACTGCCAAGCACGTTACCAAATCTTACGGCTACTATCTCAGTATTTTTTCGTTCTACATTTTGCATATAAAGCTCACAGATCCGTTTCGTTGCACCCATCACATTTGTAGGCCTTACGGCTTTATCTGTTGAAATAAGAACAAATTTCTGTACTCCGTATTTTATGGACATATCTATAGTATTTTTAGTCCCTAGAACATTGTTTAATATCGCCTCGCTTATATTCTCTTCCACTAACGGCACATGTTTATAGGCAGCTGCATGAATGACTATCTGAGGTCTATGAATATCAAATGTATGTTCTAATAACTCTTTATTGACTATAGATTGCATCACCGGCACCGTATTGTAATCGTGCAGCTCTTCGGCGATCGTATATAGATTGAACTCGCTATGATCAAGCAGTATAAGCTCAACTGCTCCAAATCTGGCACATTGTCTAGCTATCTCGCTTCCTATGCTGCCTCCAGCACCGGTAATTAGGACTTTTTTGCCTTTGATGAATTTTTCTATGAGTGTTTTATCTAGATCTTTTGGATGTCTTGCCAATAGATCTTCTACGGATATATCTTTAAGCTGTGTGGCAAAATTTTTATCTCTTAGTATCTCATCAAGTGAAGGCAAAATTTTTATTGATTCAAAATGCGAACCGAGCTCTCCATATATCTCTTTGATCCTGTCTTTTTTTGCTGATGGCATAGCAATTACAAGCAAGTCCATTTTGTTCGAGCCTATTTTATTTTCCAATTTTTCTTTGGATAAGATTTTTATCCCGTCAATTGAACGTTTTTGAAGCATTTTATCATCATCTACAAAATAACGCACTCTATATATGCTGTTATGAAATTCATCTTTTATCTTCAGCCCTGCTTGTCCCGCTCCGTAAATAACTACATCTTTTGTCTTTGCTATACTGCGATTTCTCCATGAATAATAACTATACATAGCCAGACTTATAAAAAATATGAAAATAAAAAGTTCTGAAAGAAGAAATGAAATAGGTATTTTTTTGTAAAAAAAAGGCATATATACAGCAAATGCTGTTGCATATATGATGCTTTTTAACAAAAATGTTTTTTGGGTTACCTTGGACCAAGAAAGTGAATAATCTCTAAATAATAAAAATGATGCAAGTATCCGAATAAAAATGATCACCCAGACAGGTATCCACATTATATTCCAAGATTTATGAGTGATCCAAAAAATCAATCCAAAACTCATAAAAGTAAATACGGCTATCGCAAGTACATTTAAAATGCGTCTATCAATAAATCTCATACCATATCCACCATGCTCGCTTAACTTTATAACTTATAAATTGTATCACAATTGATATTACATTTCAGCTCAAAACCGTCGATGCGGCTTGAATGAATACTAATAAAAATTTTATGATTCTTCAAACAAGTTTATTTTTTTCTTTTTTGATTCTGTTGATGATGATCCTTTTAAAACATCTTTTTGAATATTTTCCAAAAGTGCCGGACCCACTCCCTTGACATCATCAAGCTCAGTTGTATTTTTAAACGGTCTTGCATCCATTATAGCTTTTGCTTTTGCTTCCCCAATGCCTTTGATCTTCATCAATTCATCTTTTGATGCTTTGTTTATCTCGCTAAGGCTCATAGCAAATGTTGCGTTTATAGCAAAAACGATAACTACGACATATTTTACGATCTTCATAACAATCCCTCATAGACAAGATTATATCATTTGATATAGTTAATAAAAGTATATCAGATAGATATGCTTTTGTAATAATAAAATGTCATTTTGTTATAATTTTGTGACCTTCAAAGCTGAGGCTTTAAAAAATATATTTATGCCTTACTAATGACTTTTCTGATTTCATCGGCTACCATCTTCACATCATCACGATTCATAGTCGTACTGCTAGCCAAACATAATCCTTTGGCAAACAGTTTTTCGCTCGTACCGTCAACCAATCTTTTGGCTTCCTTGAAAAGCGGCTGCATATGCATAGGTTTCCACAGGGGGCGGCTCTCAACATTGATACCTTCTAACGCCTGCATGACCTCGCGGTAATCTGTTTTGGCAAATGTAAGCGCAGTTAACCATCTGTTACCCCTGCTATTTGGAAGTTCTGGCATAAAACTTATCTCTTCAATATTGCCCAAAAATTCTTTGTACCATTCAAAAATTTGTCTTTTTTTGGCGATTCTTTCTTCTATGACTTCCATCTGCCCTACACCAATTGCTGCTAAAACATTGCTCATGCGATAATTATATCCATACTCTTCATGTTCATAATGAACAAATGGCTCTTTGGCTTGAGTGCTATAAAATCTAGCTTTATTGATCCATTCTTCATTTGGACTCACGAGCATTCCGCCTCCGCTTGTAGTGAGTATTTTGTTGCCATTAAAACTATATATCCCAAAATCCCCGAACGTACCGGTATGTTTGCCATTATAAGTAGCGCCAAGCGATTCAGCTGCATCTTCTATGAGGTAAACTCCATGCGATCTGCAAATCTCAGCGATTTTTTCAATATCCGCACTCATGCCATATAAATGTGTAACAATAAGTGCTTTTGGTTTTTTGTCACACTCTAATAGATATTTATTAAGCAGTTTTGGCGATAAATTCCAGCTTTCTAGGTCGCTATCAATAAAAACCGGGTTTGCTCCTTGATAAAGGATAGCATTTATTGATCCGATAAACGTAAATGTGGATGCAAGCACATCATCTCCTGCTCCGACCCCAAGCACTCTAAGAGCTAAATGTATGGCTGCTGTACCGCTATTAAGAGCTAATGCATTTTTTGCGCCTGTATAGCTTTTGATACTGTCTTCGAATCTATTCACAAACTCACCAAGAGGAGCAATATAATTACTCTCAAATACTTCTTTTATATATCCTAGTTCGCTACCGCTCATATGCGGTGAGCTTAGAAAAATTCTTTTATTCACTCATTTTCTCCTATCTCTTTACATGGATTACCATATGCTTTTTTATTGTTTTTAATATTTTTGACAACTACCGAACCGGCACCAACCAAACAATTAGAGCCTACGCTTATACCTTGTATTACACTGCTACCTATGCCTATATGAGTTAATTCTCCTATGCATACATTCCCCGCCAATGCAACATTAGGGGATATGTGCACAAAATCTCCAACGATACATTCATGTTCTATTATGCAGCCGCTATTTAGTATGACACCGTATCCGATTTTTGCCTTTGCATTAATCGTAACTAACGGCATCACGACACTGCCTTTTCCTATATCAGCGCTTGAGCTAATTACGCTGCTAGGGTGAATAAGCGTGGCTAGCTTGAAACCGCTTGATTCTACTTTTGCGAAAAGTTCTTTTCTTATTGTGTTGCTCCCTATCCCAAGCGCCATTGGGATATTTGTATTTGATTTTATCTGCTCAAAAGATTGAAGGTCATTATCCCCATCATCTACAAATATTACCTCGTCATATCCGCAAGCACGAGCAATATCAGCTACAACGAACCCATGCCCGCTAGCACCGTAGATATATATCTGCTTCATTTGTTGCCTTCAAATTTTTCCATTGTTGCGCTGCTGCTAGAACTTATTCCGCTTCTTTTGAATAATTTTATCATAGTCATCCACAATATCTTCATATCAAGAAGAAAACTTTGATGTTCAACATACCAAGTATCAAGCGCGAATTTTTGTTCCCAGCTTATAGCATTGCGTCCATTTACCTGAGCCCATCCTGTGATCCCTGGTTTTATATCATGTCTCTTTTTTTGTTCATTATTATATAAAGGCAGATACTCCACAAGAAGTGGTCTTGGGCCTACAAAGCTCATTTCTCCCTTGAGCACATTAAAAAGCTGCGGCAGCTCATCAAGGCTGGTACTTCGTATAAACTTGCCTACTCCATGCAGTCTTCGCGAATCAGGCAAAAGCTCTCCGTTTGCATCTGTTTCATTTGTCATTGTGCGAAATTTGTATATACCAAATATCTTTTCTTTGTACCCAGGCCTAGCTTGCAAAAATATTATAGGCCTGCCCATTGTAACCAATATTAATAGGCTCACTATGATATAAACGGGTGTAAATAAAATTATAAGCGTGATAGAAAATATGATATCAAATAGCCTTTTAAGCATTATCTACCTCTTCTTGAAGAACTTTTTCTAATTTGTCTACTAGTACTTTGGTACTATAAAATTTCTCACAATACTCTCTATTTCTTTTACCCATCTTCGCTCTTTGCTCATGAGTCATAGATGCTATATGCTTGATAGTAGATACTAATGAATCTACTTCATCCGGGGCTATTGTAAATCCACCGTTTGCTTCTTTGATGGGATTATTAGTCGCGTTTGTTGAAAATATAATTACCCTGCCTGCGGCCATATAATCAAAAAGTTTATTTGAGCTGATACCGTATCTAAATACTGGGCTGTCTTTTAGATTGAAATACAAAATATCGCTAGATGCAAGAATATCAGGTATTTGGCTTTTGGCTACAGGATCTTCAATGGTTATATTCTCTAATCTCATTGTTTTTACCATCTCTTTTAGCTTTTGTTTTTGGGCCCCGTCGCCGATTATGCGAAAAATGATGTTTTTTTCTTCTTTAAGTTTATCTGCTGCTTCTACCAAAATCCCCAGATTGTTTGCCACGCCGATAGCGCCTGTATAACTGACTACAAATGGAGTTAATTCTGACTTTTCTTTATAATTAATATTTTTTAAATCTACTCCATTGCTGATCCATACAAATTTCTGCGGCGATGCGTAAGCGGCTATATACTCATATGCATATGGTAGGTTTGAAATTATTTTGTCTGCTTTTCGATATAAAAATCGCTCTAATATCCCAAGCATTATTATAAAAGGATGCCATTTGGAAATACCCATGTCTATAAGTGTTTGAGGCCAAAGATCCCTCACTTCCATTATAAATGGTGTTTTGTATCTTTTAGAAAGCCTATAGGCAGCATACACAGCAAACAGATGCACAGAGGAGCCTATGATGATATCAGGCTTAGGCAGATCAAGCGCTGGAATAATTCTCAAAGCTTTCCATGTATAGCTAAGCATATTTTTTACTCTAGCTATTCCATTACCTCTATATGGAGGGGTACGAAGCCACAACCATTCTATGCCGTCGATATATTCGCAAATATATTCTTTCTCTTCATACTCTTTCATTTCAGCATATTTGGAATAATGAAAACTCGAAGATATGATGACTACCTTGTGGCCTCTTCTTATAAGCTCTTTGGCAAAATCATAATGTCTGGTTCCTCCGCTCATTTGCGGTGTTAGCGCATGGTGATTTAGTATCCAAATAGTCACTTAATACTCCAATAATGTTTTAATAATAGTTTCACTGGCTTTGCCGCCACCATATAGATCTGACCTTGAATTTTGAATGTCAAATGTTGAATAGTTTTTATAAGCGTCTATAATTTTTTCTTTATCTGCCCCGACCAATACATTTGCTCCTATTTCAATAAGCTCCACCCACTCTGTTTCATCTCTAAGCGTAATGCACGGTTTTGAAAAGAAATATGCTTCTTTTTGAAGTCCGCCGCTATCCGTCATTACAAGCTGGCAATTATCTATCAGCCATACCATCTCAAGGTATCCAACCGGATCTATTATAGTCAGATTTTTAGTGTTTAATTTCAGATTTTCAATTATTTTTTTAGTTCTTGGATGCAGCGGCAAGATGATCTGTTTATCTTTTGATATTTCATTCAATGCTTCAAAAATAGCTCTGAGCCTAGCCTCATCGTCTGTATTTTCAGCTCTGTGGATCGTGCAAAGTATAAAATCTTTTTTTATCTCAAAAGTCGGTTTTACTGCAAGATTTTTATAAAATATAGCTCCATCTTGCATAACATCGCCTACATTGATTATTAACTGCTTTTTGTTTGTTGCGGCAACAAACGGGAAACCTTCATTTTTCAGATTTTGTACAGCTGTGTCCGTAGGACAGAAAAGTATATCACTTACCCTGTCTGTAAGTATACGATTGACTTCTTCTGGCATTTTCATGTTAAAAGATCTCAAGCCTGCTTCAATATGAGCAAGCTTAATATGGAGTTTACTAGCCACAATTGCTCCAGCCAAAGTAGAATTGGTATCTCCATACACAATCATCCAATCGGGTTTTTCGCTCACTGCTACCTCTTCTATCTTCTCTATCATCTGTCCTGTCATTGCACCGTGTGATTTGCCGCCAATGCCCAAAAAATAATCAGGTTTTGGTATCTGCATCTGAGCAAAAAATATATCGCTCATATTGGCATCATAGTGCTGTCCCGTATGGACTATAACCTCTATTATCTCTTTGTGTTTAGCTATCTCGCGGCTCACAGAACCTGCTTTTATAAACTGGGGCCTAGCTCCCAATATGGTTAAAATTTTCATCTTATTATTTCCTCGTACACTCTCAAAAATTTCGCTTCTTCAATGCCCCAATTATACTTTTTAAATACTGCTTTTTTACCATTTGCACCCATCTTTTGGGCAACATCCTGATGTGTCATGATAAAATTAATAGCATCTGCTATTTGGCTGGGTTTCATAGGATCTACGCATATTCCGCAATTTGTGCCCTCTATGATCTCTTGCCATAACGGTATATTTGATGCGATCACCGGAATGCCTGCGGCCATATACTCAAACATCTTAACCGGCAGTGCATCTTGATAATTAATTATAGGATGAAGCGTCACAATACCGGCCTTTGAGCGGCTCAAAATGTCTGCTATTTCTTTTCTGCCAACAAAACCAAACTCATTTACCTTGCTCCATCCGGCGTATTTTTTTACTTCGTTTTCCACATCTTTTTCTATGAATTTTCCAGCCAAATTCAATCTGACATTTTTTACGCTTTCCATGGCACGAATCAACTCTTTGATACCTCTTATTTTGGCAATTCCGCCCACATAACAGATCTCGTCTTTTTTTTCATTCCAAGGCGTATTGTTGCCGAGCTCTTCTAGGATAGGGAAATTGTTGATATCGATACTATTCTTATTGATACTCAAAAATTTCTCTCTTATGTATGGTGTGGCTGTAATGATATAATCAAATTTTGCAAGAGTGAATCTTTCAAATATTCCATAAGCTCCAGAAAGAGTAGTTCTAAAAAATGTATTTAGATAAGGTGCATTACGCAGCTGTTTTGGGGTGTCTTCATGGGCATCAAATATCACTTTTTTGCCTATTTTCTTCAGTTTTAGCCCGACAGGGATCAATTCCGGGTCATGCATGTGATAAATATCACTATCCAACTCTACTGCTTTTTCAAAAACTTTTTTCACCGTATTTGTCATGCGAGATATTCGTCCGCCGGTTTTTGCTCCTACATCAAAGATGTGAACTTCATTTTTGACTTCATCGCCATTGCCATCGGCGACAATGAGGCTAACTTGATAGTTTTCATTTTTGACTAATGAGCTGCACTCCTTGACAAATATTCTGGTATCATATCTGGCATGAACAGATGTGAGGTGTGTAATATTAATTTTCATATGCTTCTATCCAACTTTGTATATTATTGTCCCAGCTTGAGAGCAAATGTATGATCTGCACATTTTTCACGGTTTTTTCTTTGTCCATATCACTCAATACTTCCATTAATTTATCAGCCAACGTTTCTAGAAAATCTATCTTGTGATAATAAATCCCTAATTGGTCAAAAATTTTGTAAGGCAGCCAACTTCCGGTTATTACAATATTGTTGGCATACAAAAACTCTTGCATGCTTCCGGAAAAACTGTCGGTGTGTAAAATATTTATCATCACATCCGAAGCAAGTTTGATATATGCATTATCATCCCCGAATAAAAAATTCTCAAGTACTTTATAGTCTAAGCTTGTTTCTTGCAATATTTTTTTTATCTTATCTTTATGTATCTTGTCACCATATGTCATGGGAAATATAAATTGAATTTTATCCAATATCTTGGTATTTAATTTTAAAATATTTTCTATAATTTTTTCGTGTTGCTGGCCTTTTGTGGCATTATAGCCGCAGGTGACTATTATTTTGTCCAAGCTATAGCCTAGATGTTCTTTGATAGACAACCTGTCTTTGTTTCTATTCTTGTCTATAAAATCCAAAGTCTTTAATCCAAACCTGCAAACTCTGCTTTTAACTTCAAAGTCATCATAATAATCTAAAAAACCTTGTTTTGTAAGAGGATTTGTAAATGTTATGACATCTGCTTTTTTATATAATAATTTTTGTATATTCCTGGCTATCATTCCCATGCGATAAAAATCGCTTCCATAGACCGTAACTACCAATTTTTGTTTGGTTAAAAATGGCAATATTGAAGCATAAACAACTCTGGCCGTATGAATATTAACTACATCAAAAAAGTTTGAGCGAAGAAATTTAGCTATATAGTACATTCTATAGACCATATGAATTTTTGGTAATTTACGATATCTATCAAATGCTTGGCAATAACTCTCATCAAATATATTTGTATTTTTGTATAGTTTCAGAGTTTCAAAATCAAGTAAATAAACATCTATTTTTCTTAAGGCAAGCTCACTTTGAAGCTCTTTTGCAAATACGCTTTTATAATTACCTATTATCAATGCTTTCATCTAACAGCCCTAACCATCCAAATCATATTGTAAATAAGCACCAAACAATTTGCTATGCTAAACAAAAAAAGCGCAAGATATATACTATGATAATATCCTCCCGTAAAAAGCGCTATAACAATTAAAAATAATTGCACGATGCTGATAATAAAAGCTTTTTTTTGCATTCCAACAAGACTTGGTATGAAAGATATGGTCGAAACCAATAGATTTAAAAATATCCAAGGGAAAAGTATCTGAGTATATACTCCGGCCTCTCTCCAATTCTGCCCAAAAACAAATGCAAAAATAGTCGGCGCAAATAAAACCATTATAGATAACGGCAAAATTATCTTTTTTGCCAAAGATTTTAAAAAACGAATAGTAAAACCGTAACTATCTCCGCCGTCATTGTAAAGTTCGCTGACCTTTTGACTATAGACCTTTGCACTTGCATTTGAAAGTATTCCAAGTGGAGCAAATATTATCCTGGTAGCAAGCGAATAAAAGCCGACTATGCCCATATTAAAAATACTAGAAAACACAAAAGTCGGAAAATTTGAAGATAAATTATTTAACATCGCATGCGGTGCTTGATATTTTGGAAAATCTATATATTTTTTAGCCTGGAGTATCATTTCGCTTTTTGAAATAGATTTTAAAAGTTTTTTGTTATTAAAAATAGCTTTTGCTAATCTCATATTTGAAAATACGCTCGAGAGTATTTGTCCGCCAATCAGTCCGAAAGCCCCGCTTTTTATGGTTCCTAGGATTATTTGCGAGGTTGCGAGTATTACAGATTTTATTATTGTTGCATTTGTTATATTTGAATAGTGCTTTTTACGGTTATTCCAATATGTCAGCAGATTAAATAGTCCCATAAAAAATATGGTCAAAGGAGCAAACCAAAGCCATGTATCGATATCTTTATTATCAAATAGATCTGAGATGTATTTGTGGAATATAAATATGATCAAAAAAGCTACAAAGGATACAGCAATATTTATTATAAGACCCAAAGACAGTATATTTATCGCATCTTCGTCATCTTTTGGTACTAGCAAAGCTTGCTCATACCTCGCACTTGAAACAACACTAAAAAATCCAACAATTGCTACAAATAATCCAAATACGCCAAAATCTGCCGGCGTGTACATACGAGTAAGTATAGGGCTAATGGCAACAGGTATAGCTTGGGCGATTGTGCTGCCTGTCATTAGAACAAGGACATTGCGACTAAATTCGTTTTTTGGCTTACTTTTTATCATTAAACATTTGTCCTATCAATCCCCTGGCCTGAACTATAGAGCCTTCTATATTTAAGTGGTCATCGTCTGTATATAATATTTTACCATTTTTTATCGCATGACATTCCTTGTTGTCACAAAAACTGTTTTTTGGATCAAGTATATGTACATTTTGATATTTTTTTGAGATCAAATATATAGTAGCATTATATGATCTCATACGTTTTTCATATGAATCTAATGATATACTGCATTTTCTTGGAGTGAATATTCCAAACGGTCTTTGCATGCACTCTTTTGGAGAAAACCCGAGCTCAGGATTTTCTAGTACAAAATAAAGCTCGATATTATTCTTCCCAAAAAAGCTAAATATATCATCTATATTTTCATAAAACTTTTCTTGATATTTTTGATTAGATAATGGGGTTCCAAAACTAAGATTAGCTATGCTCTCTTCATTATCTATCTCTCCGAAACCTTGTCTTGTAATATATTTTAAGCCCCTAGAGATAAAAATGACTTTTTGAGGATGAAGCTTGGATATAAATTTATAGATATCTGTACTTTTTAAATGGCACTTTATTCTTTCTGTTTCGCTTCTACCCAATGGGTTATTCAAAAAAGGCAGACACGAACTGTTTGCCATAAGCACTGTCTCATAACCTCTTTTGGTTAGTTCCTTACTCAACCCATCATAGCTTGTATATGCATGTGAATCTCCCAATATTAATACAAATTTGTCGCTTTTTTTAGATGTCGTTGCTTTGATATATTCTTGCGAAGCATCATATCCCATCACTGCGCGAAAAAGCATCTCCCCGTTTTTGTCTTTTTGTATGCGGACTGTGCTGTATGTATCAGATTTTATAAATGATCTTTTTATTAAACCTTCAGAAGCATATTGACCCAAAAACCAGAATGCTACTGCAATCATAAACAATATAAAAGCAAACATGTAGCTAGTTTGTTTTCTCGCTTTTATCTCTACAAATATATAGGTAAGATATGCCAAAAATATAGAAATTATAGCCAACCAAATTCCATTTGCGGGCACATTAATACCAAAAATATGAGCATATGCTATAAGCACATAATGCCATAGATAAAGAGGGAAACTAATAAGCCCTAGAAATACCAAAAATGATGTTGAAAAAAATTTTTGATTTTTATGCGATATTAGCAATGCTATCATCAACCCGGCAGAGATGGTAATAAATAATGTCTTAAAAACATTAAAAGAATTGTTACCATACCCAAAACCAATAGCTGCAACAAACAGCAGATAAACCGCGAATCTAAATTGATACAGTTTATTAGAAATGCCGTGTCTATCTATAATGGCAAAAACAACTCCGCCAAGACAAAGCTCCCAAAATCTAGATAGTGAATGATAAAAAGGATCTATAGCGACAAATTGGGGCAATATCAAAAGAGCTAAAAATGTTATGAACAAAGAAAGGGTTAAATTTAATCTCAATTTATACAGAATCAAAATCAAAATAGGCCAAAATAGGTAAAATTGTTCTTCTATAGAGAGTGACCAAAAATGAAGCAATGGTTTTAGGGTGCTTGCTTCATCCCAATATCCTGCCTCGCCCATTAGTCTGAAGTTTTGATAAAATAAAGAGGATGATTGAATATTACGTCCAAGGGCCGCTAATTCACTTGGAAATAAAAATAGATAGCCTATCAAAAATGTACTAGCCAAAACGATAAGCATTGCAGGAAATATCCGCCTGACCCTGTTGCGATAAAATTCTGCGAAACTAAATTTGTTTGACTTTAATTTTGTATATATGATTTGAGTTATAAGAAATCCGGAAAGAACAAAAAATATATCTACTCCCACATATCCAAAAGAAAATTGCGCCGGAAACAAATGAAACAGCAGCACTAGCAAGATAGCTATGCCTCGAAGACCGTCTATAGCCCTATTATAAGCAAGTGAATGGTTTACAATAGGTAAAAAATTCAATTATAAATTCTCTGCTATATAATCTATCTCTTCGTCGCTCAAGTACGGATTCATAGGCAGGCTCATGATCTCATTTGCGACCGTTTCAGAAATAGGAAAATCACCGGCTTTATAACCCAGATATGCAAAACACTCTTGTAAATGCAAAGGCAATGGATAGTGCACAGCCGTAGGGATCCCAACATTTAAGAGCTTTTCTTGCAATATTTCCCTATCTTTTACTCTAATAGAATATTGCGCATACGCACTTGTTCTGTCATTTTTTACAACGGGCAAAATAAGAGATATTGTATTTTTATTTTTTAGCGATTCATCGTATTTTAAAGCTACCTCTTGACGCAAGACTAGATCTTTTTCATAATACTTCAGCTTAACATTCAATACCGCTGCCTGGATAGTATCAAGTCTTCCACCCATGCCGATATATTTATGATAATACCTCTTGGTTTGTCCGTGAACTCTTAGGCTTTTAATCTTGCTTGCCAGCTCATCATCATTGGTAAATACAGCTCCCCCATCGCCATAACAACCAAGTGGCTTAGCTGGGAAAAAGCTCGTACATGAGATATCACCCAAGTTGCTGTCGCTTTTGCCTTTGTATGTACTTCCAAAACTCTGTGCTCCGTCGATAATGACTTTTAAACCGTGCTTTGCCGCAACTAGCATGATCTCGTCCATATCACACGGCTGGCCATATAGGCTCACGGGAATTATAGCTTTTGTTTTCGGTGTGATTTTTTCTTCTATCTTTGCCGGATCAATATTATAGGTTATCTCATCTATATCTACAAAAACAGGTATTGCACCCAAAAATGCAATGGTTTCTGCTGTAGCGATAAATGTAAACGGCGTTGTGATGATCTCATCACCCGGCTTTATATCCAAAGCCATCATTGCCAAAAGAAGTGCGTCAGTCCCGCTGCTGCAGCTTATAGCATGTTTCGAGCCTGTAAAATTTTGCAAAGATTCTTCAAGCTGCACAATCTCTTCACCCATTATGAAATTGCATTTTCTTGCCACTGACAACAAAGCTTGTTCGATTTCATCTTTATAAAGTTCATGTTGGTATTGTAGGTTTGCAAAATCGATTTTCATTATTTATCCTATCGCTATTAAATTATCATTTTCCAGTCTGTATCTGCTGCCATCAAAGCTATCAATTGCATCGCCATTGTCATCAAATTTCAAAGTATTCCCTGCCTTGCTTACCCATCCTATCTGACGAGCCGGCACGCCCGCCATAAGAGCATATGGCTTTACATCACGATTTACAACAGCTCCGCTGCCAATAAGTGCATACTCCCCTATTGTAACTCCGCAAATAATTGTCGCATTTGCTCCTACGCTTGAGCCTTTTTTGAGAAGTGTAGGCTTGAATTCATCACGTCTTACTATAAAAGCTCTTGGATTTGTAACATTGGTAAATACGCAAGACGGTCCCAAAAATACATCATCTTCACACTCTACGCCTTCGTATACGGAGACATTGTTTTGCACTTTTACGCCGTTGCCGATTTTAACCTTCGGCCCTACGACGCAATTTTGTCCAAAAGAACAATTTGAGCCTATATCGCTCCCGCTCAATATATGAGAAAAGTGCCAAATTTTAGTATTTGAACCGATTTTTACATTCTCATCGATAATGGCTGTTTCATGTGCAAAATAATGATCTTTCACATCTTGTTTTTGCGGCGCTTTTTTTCTATTTTTCCACTTGTCCGGAGATAAATATTTGCCTTCCACTAAAGAACCTTTTTGCAGAATGGATGATAATCTCCACTTAACCCCAATGCAGGCAAATTTCTAATCTTTGAAACTATATTGATAGAATTCCTAGCCTCATCAAGCCCAAATCCGCCACCTTCTAATATATGTTTATAACTGGTTGTATGAAGATCAGTAAAGCCCTCGCTGAATTCAAACTCTTGCCCGTCAACCATGATACTTCTATATGTTGTCTTGCCGCTTGCTTTTATATCTTCAGGGATATAATCATAATTTACGCTCAAAAACCATCTAACGTGGGCATTTTTGAGTTTCATATATCCTGCGTTCGCATCGCTTTGCTTGATGTGTGCGATATTTTCTTCTATAGGACCAAAGATCCATGAGAGCATATCAAAAAAATGTACTCCAATGTTGCTTGCGATCCCGCCGCTTTTAGACTCATCACCCTTCCAAGATGCAAAATACCATTTGCCTCTGCTTGTAAGATATGTAAGATCTATATCATATATTTTATGTGGATCGGCTTCAAGCTCTTTTGCAATTTTTTCTTTCAGAGCAATTATCGAATCATGAAGCCTAAGCTGCAAAATATTATAAACTTTTTTACCTGTTTCTTGTTCTATTTTTTGAAGCGCATCTATATCGCTAGGATTTAATACCAAAGGTTTTTCACAAATGGCGTGAGCACCGTTTCTGAGTGCAAAACCTATATGGCTGGCATGCAGATAGTTTGGGCTTGTAATTGCGATATATTCTATCTTTTGGCTCTGTTCTCTGTGCCACTGGTCTATAAAATTCTCAAATCTTTCAAACTCAGTGAAAAAATCAGCTTGAGGAAAATGACTATCCATTATCCCGATACCGTCATATTTATCAAGCGCTACAATTAAGTTATTGCCCGTCTCTTTGATGGCTTTCATATGCCTAGGAGCAATATATCCGGCTGCTCCGATAAGTGCAAAATTCTTCATTACAATCTCCATGTAGGGCTTTCTACAATGCCTTTGACATCCATTACTATCGGAGTGCCTCTTGACATGTTCTTGTATTGTTCTGTGGTGATTTGTTTGAATTTATCATGTCCGACTGCTACTATAATGGCATCATATTTACCTGAGTCTAATGGCAGCTCATCTACAAAACCAAGATGTTTTGTCTCTCTATCGCTTCTATCAACCCAATAATCATATACATCGACTTTACACTCATACTCTTCAAGCTCTTTTATGATATCGAGCACTTTTGAATTTCTCATATCCGGACAGTTTTCTTTGAATGTCACGCCCATTACAAGTACATTTGCGCCTTTGAGCTTTTTGTCATCTTTTATCATTTGTTTGATGGTCTTATCGACTATAAGTTTACTCATGCTGTTATTGATCTGTCTTGCACCAAGAATAAGATTTGGCATATAACCTAGACTTTGTGCTTTATGTGTGAGATAGTATGGATCAACACCTATGCAATGTCCGCCGACAAGTCCTGGAAAGAGTTTAATGAAATTCCACTTCGTAGCTGCAGCTTCGATGACATCATGCGTATTTATACCCATAAGGTCGAATATCTGTGCTAGTTCATTGATAAGAGCTATGTTGACATCTCTTTGCGTATTTTCTATGACCTTGGCTGCTTCGGCCACTTTGATTGTAGGTGCCAAATGAGTACCTGCCGTGATGATAGATCTGTATAGATCATCCACTTTTTTGGCGATTTCCGGTGTGCTTCCGCTAGTAATTTTTAGTATCTTTGTAACTGTATGTTCTTTGTCGCCCGGATTTATCCTCTCAGGAGAATATCCGCAAAAAAAGCCTTCGTTAAACTTAAGCCCGCTTCCTTCTTCAAGAAGAGGTACACAAACCTCTTCTGTAACTCCAGGATAAACGGTACTTTCGTATATAACTATATCGCCCTCTTTTAGAACCTTTGCTACACTCTGGGTAGATTTGACAATAGGAGTAAGGTCCGGTTCATTACTTGCATCTATCGGAGTTGGAACAGTGACTATGAATACATTGCTATCTTTGAGGTCTTCGAGATTCGTTGTATAAACCATACCGTTTGAAATGCTTTGCTTGACCTGTTCACTTGTGAGCTCCAGCGTTCTGTCAAACCCATTCAAAAGTTCATCGATACGATCCGTATTGATATCAAAACCGACAACCGGATATTTTTCACTAAAAGCATGAGCCAACGGAAGCCCAACATAACCCAAACCTATTATACCAATTTTAATCGACATGCCAAAAATCCTTGTGCAGCAAAATATATGTATAATTATATCCAATCAAGTTTATTACCACACTACCATATAATAATATTATTCTACTTTTAAGCCTTCATGCTATAATTTTTAAATAGTTTAGACAACAAAAGGACAAAAATGGGGCTTAAATCAGATAGTTGGATACGAGAAAAATCTCTAAAAGAAGAGATGATAAATCCTTTTTGTGAAGCATTGGTGGGACACGGAGTAGTTAGCTATGGATTAAGCAGCTATGGCTACGATATAAGAGTAAGCGATGAGTTTAAAATTTTCACAAATATAAACGCTCAAGTTGTAGACCCAAAAGATTTTGATGATGCAAATGTCGTTGACTTTAAAGGGGATGTTTGTATAGTCCCTCCAAACTCTTTTGCTCTGGCACGTACAGTAGAATATTTCAAAATGCCAAGCGATACTTTGGCAATATGTCTGGGCAAAAGCACATACGCCAGATGCGGGATCATCGTCAATGTTACACCGTTTGAGCCAGGATTTGAGGGGCATATCACTATTGAAATTTCAAACACCACCCCATTACCTGCCAAAATTTATGCAAATGAGGGCATAGCCCAAGTACTATTTTTACAAGGTGATGAGCCATGCGAAACCACATACAAAGATCGTAAAGGCAAATACCAACACCAAACCGGCATTACACTGCCTAGGATTTTAAAACACTAATTCCTTTCCAGCCAACGGCACAACATATACAGTGCAAATATATGGTGTTTAAACCCTCCGCTTGGCGCTTTTGAGAGTATGAATTCTAAAGTATCATTATTAAATATTTTTCTTTCTCTTTGTACTCGCCTAATGATCTCTAGTTCATTTTCTTCCAATAGCCACTCCATATATGGATAACTAAAACCTCTTTTCTTGCGCTCTACGATATCTGATGACAAATAATCATACGCAATTTGTTTTATTAAAAACTTAGAAGTATCGCCAAAACGAATATTCGGATCTACGCTAAAGGCAAGCTTTACAATGGCTTTGTCCAAAAATGGGCTTCTTGCCTCGATACCGCAAGCCATGCTTATCCTGTCAAGCTTAGTCAAAAATAGATCGCCGAGTTTGACCTTCATATCGCAAAAACTGTACCAATCGATCATATTCGTTCGTCTGCTCTCGACAAACTCTTGCCAATATGCCTCTAGATAATGCAGAGAATTATCATCTTTGACATTTTGTTTTAAAAGCCTGTTTTGCTGAAGGTCAGTAAAAAGTTCTGCGGTCGAACGAAAAAGCAAAGAATCCCCAAAAACTCTCTTATACCATTCCCATTCTTTGTTTGGTGAATAATGAGATCTCAAAAACCCTTGTAGCCAATTTTTGTATTTGAGCTGTGAAGCTTGTTCTATATCATGATACTCTTTATATGTTTTGTAACCCAAAAAAAGCTCATCGCTTCCATCTCCTGTGAGTACTACTCTTTTGCCGTACTCTTTGACATCTTTTAACAATGAAAATAATGGGATACTAGCCGGATCACCCAAGGGCTGATCCAATACATCTTCTACTTCATTTATGGTATCAAAAAACTTTTCTTTTGTCAGTATGGCTTCATGATGATTAGAGCCTATATGTCTAGCCACTTTGCTCGCATATTCCCTTTCGTCATAGGAGGCAAATCTATCTTCATAACCGATACAAAATGTGTCTATCTTATTATCTACAGATGCCATGGCGGCCACTAATGATGAGTCGATACCGCCAGAGAGCAATGCTCCCCAAGGAATATTGCTTTCAGGAATCCTTTTTGATACAGACTCTTTGAATGCATCTTTTATGGCGCTTGTGGCATCTTTGGAATTTGTATATATAATTTTGTTTTTTAATGGCAAAAAATGTGATTTTATTATTATTTCTCCATCCTTGAATCTCAGAAACGACCCGGCTGGCAATGAAAAAATATTGGTATAAAATGTATTTGGAGCCAGTGTCGTCTGGAAACTCAGATAAGGCAAAATTGCTTTTTTATCCATAGGCAGATCATTTTTTAGCGCCTTTATCTCGCTTGCAAACCAAAGTGTACCATTTTGCAATGAATAAAAAATCGGTTTTTTGCCTACATTGTCACGAAAAAGCTTTAGCTCATTGCCATCATAGATAGCTATTGCAAACATCCCGTTTATTTGTTCTACAAAACTATCACCCCAAAATTTATATGATTCCAAAATGACCTTTGCTTCTGAACATGCATCTATACCAAGAGTAAGTGCTAACTCTTTGTAATTATATATCTCCCCGTTAAACACTACTGTATAGTCTTCATCTATAAAGGGCTGATCTATATCTTTTCCATATGACGTAATTGCCAAACGATGAATTCCAAAAAAATATTTTTCATTTGTCACAAATGCATAATCATCCTCACCTCTATGAGCTAGGGCCATGAAATCATCTTTTGCCTTATCGTTATCATAACTACCTATTATGCCAAAAATAGCGCACATAAACCAACTCCTTGAAATGTCAAATTGACATTAATTATATTCTTTTGTTTTCTTTTGTGTTACAATACCACAAAAATATTCACAGAGTACCCAATATTATGAAAAATTTGATTATCGTAGAATCTCCGGCTAAAGCCCGAACTATCGGCGGCTTTTTGGGCAAAGACTATAAAGTCGTCGCATCTAAGGGGCATATACGTGACCTTCCAAAACACAACTTCGGTATCACAATAGATGAAAAAAGCGGGGATTTTATACCGCAATATGCCATACCGAAAGAAGCAGCAGCTACTGTTAAAGAGTTAAAATCACTTGCAAAAGAAGCTGAAAATATATTTATCGCAACGGATGAAGATAGAGAAGGAGAAGCTATAGGCTATCATATAGCTATGGCTATAGGCAAAAATCCATCAAGCCTGCCTCGCATCGTATTCCATGAGATCACCAAACAAGCCATCAATCATGCACTTGAAAATCCACGCAAAATGGATATGCATAGCGTTGATGCACAACAAACCAGACGCCTATTGGATAGAATCGTTGGATACAAACTCTCTCCACTACTATCAAGCAAAATACAAAAAGGGCTAAGTGCCGGCAGGGTACAAAGTGCAGCACTTAAGATCGTGGTAGATAAAGAAAGAGAGATCAATGCTTTTGAAAGTCAAGAATATTGGAGCATCGAAGGCATATTTGAAAAAGAGATAGAAGCCATGCTTATCTCTTATAGATCAGAAAAAATAGAAAAATTAACCATATCAAACGAGAATCAAGCAAAAGAGATAGAAAACAGCGCAAAAAATGATACATTTATAGTCGGGGACATAGAAACAAAATCAAAAAAAAGTAAAACCCCGCCGCCGTTTATGACATCTACTTTACAACAAAGCGCCTCTACCCAGCTTGGCTTTTCTCCGAAAAAGACTATGATGATCGCCCAAAAATTATACGAAGGCGTCAAAACAGATAAAGGTACAGCCGGTGTAATCACATATATGAGAACAGACAGTCTCAATCTTGCCGTAGAAGCTGTAGAATCAGCCAGGGATTATATCAAAGCAAACTTTGGTGATAAATATCTCCCTAACAAACCTAAAATATACACTACAAAATCCAAAGGCGCCCAAGAAGCCCATGAGGCGATCCGTCCAACCATGGTAGATTTTGATCCTGCCAAAGCAAGTG
The DNA here is from genome assembly GCA_028715055.1 of Sulfurovaceae bacterium. GTDB lineage: Bacteria > Campylobacterota > Campylobacteria > Campylobacterales > Sulfurovaceae > BN30871. The sequence goes on along the minus strand of JAQTLE010000001.1, from coordinate 34,050 downwards.
CTTACTTGGCAACAGACGAACTTAAATTGTATAGTCTTATTTATAATCGTTTCTTAGCATGTCAAATGAATGAAGCTATAATAGAATCACAAAGCATTCTCTTTATCGGAAAAGACACCATCTTCAAAGCCAATGGCAAACGACTTATTTTTGACGGATTTTATAAAGTTACAGGTTATAACGAAAAAGATAAGCTATTGCCGTCACTTACGCCAAATATGCCTACTTCACTGACAAGCATTAAAACGACTCAACACTTCACAGAGCCACCGGCTAGATACAATGAAGCGAGTTTGATCAAAATGCTTGAATCTCTAGGTATCGGCAGGCCTAGCACATATGCCCCAACTATAACTATATTGGACACGAGAAAATATATAGAGATAAAAGAGAAACGCATATATCCTACAGAAATTGCTTTTTTAGTCACAGCTATGCTTGAAGAACATTTTTCAGAAATCGTCGACAGCAGTTTTACTGCCAACATGGAAGAAAAGCTTGACCTCGTAGCAAACGGCGAACAAGACTGGCAACAAATACTAAAAGATTTTTACGCTACGTTTTCTCTTGAATTGGCAGAAGGTAAAAAAAATATAACAAGTCTCAAAACCGCTATACCTACCGGAGAAATTTGTCCTGAATGCGGCGGTGAACTATTACTGCGAAAAGGAAGGTTTGGTGAATTTGTAGCATGCAGCAATTTCCCAAAATGCAAATACACGAAGAATCTAAACGAAACTCCGCAAGAAGAAACGAGCGAGCCATCGGAAACTACCAATGAAATTTGTGACAAATGTGGCTCGCCTATGGTAATCAAAGATAGCAAACGTGGAAAATTTTTGGCTTGTTCGGCATACCCCAAATGCAAAAATGCAAAATCTTTAACGCCACCAAAAGAAATTGACGTGCCTTGTCCTGAATGCGGCGGCAAATTACATGAACGTCAAGGACGCAGGGGAAGCTTTTTTGGATGCAGCAATTATCCAAAATGTAAATTCATTGCAAACTTTGAGCCTGTTAATCGACATTGCAGCGAGTGTGGTTATCTTATGGGGAAAAAACCCCTAAAAAACAAAACCGTATATGAATGTTTCAAGTGCAAGCACAAAGAGGATGCATAATGTCAAAAGAGATTTTTTTATGTGCTATTAATAATATTCTTAGCGGCACATGCGCAGAAGATTGTTCGTTTTGCACTCAAAGCGTTCGTTATCATGCAGACATAGAAAGATATAACTATAAACCTATTGAACAGATCGTTAAAGAAGCCAAACTCGCCAAAGAAATAGGTACATTGGGCTATTGCCTAGTAACATCCGGCAAAGGCTTGAATGACAAAAAAACAGAATACATAGCCACGGCAGCCAAAGCCATCAAAAAAGAAATAGACAGCATACACCTTATAGGATGTAACGGCATAGCAAATATAGAACAGCTTCGTTATTTAAAAGACAGTGGCATTGATAGCTATAATCATAACCTGGAAACATCATCGTCTTATTATCAGCAAATTTGCACAACACATAGTTGGGAAGAAAGATACGAAACTTGTCTAAATGCAAAATCCGTGGGTCTTTCGCTTTGTACTGGCGGAATTTTTGGTATGGGGGAAAGCAATGAAGACAGAATTGAGTTAATGCGCGCCATATTGTCTCTTGAGCCAGACGCTGTGCCCCTGAACTTCTATCACCCAAATCCTGCCCTTCCTATAAAATCAAGAGATATTACTTTTGACGAAGCTGTTAATGTTATATCTAAAATGCATAAAGGGTTGGGGGATAATAAGATCTTAATGATAGCGGGAGGAAGAGAGTTGCTATTTGGCGGAAATGAAAAAGTTATGTTCGATGCAGGTGCAAATGCCATCGTCATAGGCGATTATCTTACTACGTATGGCGATGCTCCGCAAAGCGATATAGAAATGCTTAACAAATTAGGACTAAAAATAGCCATCAATTGTCCAGGTCACAATTAATTGTTTTTTGGCTCTAGCTGCTTAAGTAAAAAATACTCTTTTTGCAACTCTTGATTTTTATTTTTAGTATCGGCTATTTCTTTTGTCAATTCACTTTTTTCTTGTTTTAAATGCCAAAGTGCCAATATAGAATTTTCACCGAACAATATCACACCCAAATAAATACCCAAAAAAACAATTAATCCGAAAACCATAATTGTTTTTTTGGGCTCAGTATTGCTCAATATTTTAAAATCAAAATATTTATCTAAAAACATAAAGATTATCTAAATAACATGCTTCCTAAATATTCAACATTTTCGAGCTCTTTTTCTATCTCTAATAATCTATTATATTTAGCAATTCTATCACTTCTAGCCGTTGAGCCGGTTTTAATCTCACCGGTATTTAGTGCTACAGCAAAGTCAGCAATAAAAGCATCTTCACTTTCTCCTGAACGATGGCTCATAACGCATTTATATCCTGAGCGTTGAGCCAATCTAACTGTTTGCATGGTTTCGCTGACCGTTCCTATTTGATTTGGCTTGATGAGTATTGAGTTGCCTATACCTTTTTCAATGCCCTGCGATAGGATTTTGGCGTTTGTAACAAAAAGGTCATCTCCTACTAGCTGTACTTTATCTCCCAGTCTATCAGTCAATATTTTCCATCCATCCCAATCATCTTCGCTCAAACCGTCTTCTATTGATACGATAGGGTATTTATCGCACATCATCGCATAATAATCTACAAGCTCAGCGCTTGTTAGTTTTCGATCTTCTGAATGTAGATGATACACACCTTTTTCAACTTCAAGTTCACTACTAGCTACATCAAGGGCTATTGCTATTTGTTCGCCTGGAATATATCCTGCTTTTTTGATTGCTTCTATAATCACAGAGATCGGCTCTTCATTATTTTTAAGATTTGGTGCGAATCCGCCTTCATCACCCACAGCAGTACTTTCACCCATGTCGTTAATAATTTTTTTAAGATGATGATAAACTTCTGCGCTTGCTCTAAGGCCTTCTGAAAATTTATCAAATCCAATAGGCATTATCATATATTCTTGGAAATCTACGGAATTATTAGCATGTGCTCCGCCGTTAATAATATTTAGCATAGGCACAGGCATTACCATAGCATTTGCTCCGCCTAAATAACGATAAAGCGGCATTTTAAGGGATTTGGCTGCAGCTCTTGCAACTGCCATAGAAACACCCAATACTGCATTTGCACCCAAATTGCCATAATTATCTGTACCATCCAAATCTTTTAACAGAGCATCGATTCCTGATTGATCAAGTGGACTAAGGCCGATCAATGCTTCTGCTATGGTTATATTGATATTTTCGCAAGCCTTAAGCACTCCTTTGCCCATATATCTTGTCCCGCCATCTCTAAGCTCCAAGGCTTCTCTTTTGCCTGTGCTTGCACCGCTTGGCACAATTGCACTTGCCATTGTGCCGTCACTTAAAAATATTGTGGCTCTAACTGTAGGGTTGCCTCTGCTGTCCATTACTTCATCAGCTCTAATATCATCAATATAAATCATAATTTCCCTCTTTGTATATATTATTGATATTTTAGCAAATTTTATCTAAGAGGATAGAATTACTCTTCAATTCCTATGTCTCCATCGCCTATAGAGAGCATATCACTTACTCCTAAAGCATCTCTGATTTTACTTTCTATCTCTTCTCTGAGCGCTTTATTGTCTTTAAGGGTTTGCTTGGCTCCTTCTTTTCCTTGTCCAAGCTTATGCTCCCCATAACTGAACCAAGCTCCTGCCTTATCCACAATATCAAGTTTTACACCATAATCTATAAGTTCGCCCTCGCTGCTTATGCCTTCGCCGAACATGATATCAAACTCTGCTTGTCTAAATGGAGGTGCGACTTTATTTTTTACTACTTTTGCTTTGACGCGGTTTCCTATTTGTGACTCTCCTTGTTTAAGCGTGGCTATACGTCTAACATCTATTCTGACAGACGCATAAAACTTTAAAGCATTTCCACCGGTTGTGGTTTCTGGGGAACCATAGCCCATAGTGCCTATTTTCATACGAATTTGATTTATAAATATTACAGTTGTATTTGTCTTGTGAAGAACTGCGGTTAATTTGCGCAATGCTTGGCTCATTAATCTTGCTTGAAGTCCTACATGGGTATCTCCCATGTCCCCTTCTATCTCACTTTTTGGAGTAAGGGCTGCTACGGAGTCTACGACTATGAGGCTAACGGCACCGCTTCTTGCCAAAGTTTCAAGTATATCAAGTGCTTGTTCTCCAAAATCCGGCTGAGATACCAACAGATTATCCACATCAACACCTAGATTTTTAGCATACAACACATCAAGGGCATGCTCGGCATCGATAAATGCACATACATCGCCGTTTTTTTGTGCAGAGGCTATTACTTGTAATGACAAAGTGGTCTTCCCAGAGGATTCCGGCCCATATACCTCAATGATCCTGCCTTGCGGAACTCCGCCGATGCCAAGAGCGATATCAAGCCCCAAAGAACCGGTGCTTATGGCAGCTATCGGCTCTATCTCTTTGTCGCCAAGCCGCATCAAAGTACCTTTGCCAAAGGCTTTATCTATCTGTTTTATAGCCATCTCAAGTGCTTTTTCTTTTTGTGCATCCATTGCCATACTCATCCTTTTATCCTTTATGTTGAAATTCTAACACCATTTTAATCACTTCTGGATGATTAATATAAAAAGATGTCAAAATGACATATTTTTATATTATAAAAGCTCCTCACTCTTTTTTAGAAGTGCTTTTGAGATACAATAATATTACTTTAATTCGGAGTCTTTTTATGAAAATCTCACTTGCTCATTCGCCAGATGCTGACGATATATTCATGTACTATGCTATAGCTTTTGGATGGGTTGATACAAAAGATTATCAATTTGAAAATGAAGCGCTTGACATAGAAACTCTAAATATCGAGGCACTAAAAGGCACTTATGATGTAAGCGCTATTAGTTTTGCATTGTATCCCCTCATCAAAGATGAATATGCCATGCTAAGAACCGCCGTGAGTTTCGGAGAAGGATATGGTCCCAAGCTCATCCGCAAAAAAGAGACCAAACTAAAACGCAACTTTCGCGTAGCACTATCTGGAGCAAATACCACTAATGCATTGTTATTTCGCATATATTACCCTGAGGCCAGAATAGTATATAAAAATTTCTTAGAAATAGAAAATGCCGTGCTTAACGGTGAAGTAGATGCGGGTGTGCTAATTCATGAATCTATACTTTCTTATGATGAAAGTCTAGAAGTTGAAAAAGAGATATGGGATATATGGTGTGAACTTAGTGGCGGGGGGTTGCCTTTGCCTCTTGGAGGTATGGCGCTTCGCAGATCATTGCCTCTAAATCGTGCTATAGATATAGAAAATATCCTTATAGACGGCGTCAAAGTAGCTAATGAGAGAAAAGCCGAACTCTCAAAAAAACTTGAAGACGAGAAGCTGGTCAGGATTGACGGTAAAATGCTTGAAAGGTATCTAGATATGTACGCTTCTGATGAATCTATTACGCTTTCGCCTTTGCAACTAAAGGCACTTGATAAATTGTATGAAATCGGATTTAAGAGCGGATTTTTTACAGAGGCTATCAAAACCTCCGATTATCTAATTCCTCAAGAATATGCAGAGTTTAGACAACAATAGTGTTTTACAAAACTATAGATTTCAGCAAATTCAGCAGTATCCGTATCGGTCAAGAAGAAGATGTGCTAATGATTGAAAAAGGAGATGTCATACCCAAAGATAGATATCTCATAGGTCATGGGAACAATCTGCTTATCTCCACTACTCCACTGCCACTTATGATGCTAAGCAAGGATTTTGATTTTATAAATTTAAAAGATGATATTCTAAGCATCGGAGCGGCAACACCTACTGGCAAGATCCTTTCTTTTGTCAAAAAACATGACATTGCAGGATTTGAATTTATATCAAAGCTTCCAGGTTCGTTGGGCGGAATGTTAGCCATGAATGCAGGAGTAAAAGAATATGAGATCTTCAATATCTTAGATAGCGTTTGCATAGATGGGGATTGGAAGGAAAAGGAGACTATCGAGCATGGTTATCGCTTTGCGAAACTTGGTGGGATAGCCCTCGAAGCAAGATTTCGCATTAAGCATGGATTTGATACCAAACTTTTGGAATCTCTTATGTTATTGCGTGCCAATCAACCCAAAGAACCAAGTGCAGGTTCATTATTTAAAAATCCTAGCGTAGATCATGCAGGCAGACTGATAGAGGCTGTTGGGTTAAAGGGTACACAAATAGGAGGCATGGCATGGAGTGAAGTGCATGCAAACTTTTTGGTCAACAAAGGCGGAGGTACATTTAGTGAAGCTATGCAGCTCATTGATCTTGCCAAGAAAAAAGTACAAGACCAATTCGGTATAACTTTACAAGAGGAAGTTAAAATCCTCTAATTGCTTATATATCTATTTTTTTGGCAAACAACGCACACAACGTATATAATTTGATTGCCTAGGATCTCTTGCATATCTATAACCATCTGCAGTATAAACAACATAATATTTATTGTTTTCAGCAGGAGTAGATGTCCAAAAATCGGCCCCACGATTATCTTTAAACACGCCATTTTGCATAGAAATATCCATCATTTCATCAGAAGTAGGAAGTCTCCAATCACTATAGCCACCCAAACCTGATGATTCACAATAATTTTTAGCAAATGACAGATTACCGGATTTACAAGCCGACTTATCATTTTTATATGCGCCGTCACTACCATCATCATAGTATGAATCTTGCCACATCAACCCGGCATCTTTGTCTATATAAACTCCATCTTGCTTACAACCTGATGAACAATCTTCTACATACGGAGGTTTGACATAAGGCTCATAATAAGGCGCTATATCTCCACCTGCGATAGCTCCAATGGTGCTAAGAAAAATTCCAATTTTAATATATTTCATGATTCTATGTCTCCTCTTTTTATATTTTAAGCGTGAATTTCTACTTTTACTCCCGGAGTAACGGCACTCCACAAGAAATCTATCGCTTTATTTGGCACTGCTATGCAGCCTTCTGTCCAATCATGCTGTAAAGTATATGCATCGCCTCTGCCATCACTATTCCATTTTGGCTGCCCATGTATTGTCACGAGACCGCCAGGGTTTAATCCTTTTGATTTTGATCTGGCTATATCTTGTGCATCTGGATAAGATATAAGCATTGATCTATAAAGTCTCGGATCGCATTTTTTACTTAGTATGCAATATTCACCCTCCGGGGTTTTATAGTCGCCTTGAGAAAGCTTATGGCCTTTTAAACCATTTTTACCTAAAGATATTTTATATTCTTGTATCACTTTGCCTTGTTTGTATAGATACATGACTTTTTTGGATTTATACACAACTATCTTATCTATTCTTAATGCCGGAATGACATCGGTACCTTTAATAAGTTGTTTCGAGCATTCTTTTGTATCATAAGGTGTTTTATCATACGCAATTGGTTTTCTAGCACATCCTGCTATTAGTATGGCTAAAATTGATATCAAAATTACAAATTTAAATTTCATTTCACATCCTTATATCAGATCAATCATCATCTTGATGTGCCAAAAGCTTATGCTTCTCCTTTTTGTAACTGTTTTTATTTTTAAGTTTTTGCAAACGATTGAGATTACTCATTTCAGATTCTCTCAAATCATCTAATATTATATCATTAAATTGTTCAACATTTTTGGTTTTCTCGTACAGGTTTAAGATATATTCTTTGAGTTTTTGATTGTATTCGCCTTCTAAACGGATAGCCTCTTTTTCCTGAAGTTTTTTAACCATTGTACCAAGTTTGAGAGAGAATGATTTTGAATCGATCTTGGGATCACGAAGCATCTTAAATATATTTTTTGAGATTTTTTCTAACTCTGCAATATATTTTTGACGATTATATTTATCAATTTGTTTTTGGGTAAATCTAGCCAACATATAACCTTTGCTTCATATATAGGAATTATATATCAATAAATAATAAAAACCGGTAAAAAGAAAAAGAAGGTGATATGATCTGCCGCCCTATAAAGACGGCAAGCAAAGTGTTAAATTTATTTAGAAAGAATTTTAGATTAATTAGAAGCTGCCGCTTTTGCTGCTGCTATAGCTTCTTCATAGTTTGGCTCATCAGTAATCTCTGGAACCAATTGTTTATAAGCTACTTTTCCATTTTTGTCAACAACAAAAATACATCTAGCCATTACGCCTGCAAGTGGTCCGCTAGCTATAAGTACGCCATACGCCTGAGCAAAATCTTTATTTCTAAAGTCGCTTCCCACTGTTAGGTTTTCTACACCTTCAGTTGAACAAAATCTCTTAGCAGCGAATGGCAAATCCATAGATACTACAGTTACTTCAAGCCCTTCTATTGCAGCTGCTTGATGATTAAATTTTGTTGCTTCCATTGCACATACCGGAGTATCAAGACTAGGTACTGCAATAATAAGCTGTGCTTTGTCTTTTGCTCCGCCTACTGTTGCTTCTGAAAGGTCTGCTGATTTTACTACCACAACTTCTGGAGCAATGTCGCCTACTTTTATCTCATTTCCGGAAAGTTCGCAAGGGTTACCTTTTAGCGTTACTGTTGCCATAATTTATCCTTTATTTTAATTTTATAAAAAGCATTATGACTTAAATAGGATAAATTTACTCTTAATTTAAATTTTTATTTTTAAAAAATTTTAGCGTTGCATTTTCCTGCATAAAGATCGTACTAAAACAACTCTTTTTTAAGCGTATCCAAAACCCGCTTTATAGCGCTATCTTCATCGTTTTTGAAATCACTTTGAATTTTATAGATACATTTTTTGCCATCAAATATATTTAAACGCACATAACCATCAAAATCCGTACCTGTACTTCTCGCCTCTATGCTGCTACACTCAGATGCACGATGAATTTCGCCTTCTATGCGATAAGGGCAATCATTTGAGATTTTAGTATTCAATGCTTCTTTGACATTGTGAGATAGAATAATGTCATTATCTATGTCAACTTTAATACAAGATAACGGCAAAGACACATTTTTATCTTCGCAAAATCTGCTATATACCGGATTTTTACTTTCGCACCCGGCAAAGAATGAAAATCCGATACAAACTATACAGCTCACAAAAATATTACGCAACAATAGATCTTTTAAAACAATCATTACATTCCTGGGATTCTCGGTATATTATTTAATTTCGAATTTTTGCAATACCAACCCCATCCTTTTTTCATCCAATGTCCAATTATTGGGAGCGGTATCATTTTGTCACTCGTATTGCTTCTATACACGAACGCTGCGCCATTGCCTACATCCATCATGCATAAGATATGTAAATGCTCGATATAACTTTTTTTGTCATTTTGATTTGTGATATTGTGTGCTACATTTTTGGCCATCACTTCGGCTACATGCCCTTGTTTTGCCTTCCAGTCATTATCACCCAGGAGTAATGCACTATCGCCTATCGCATAAATTCCGCTCATGCCTTCAACTTCATTAAATTCATTTGTAACCACATATCCTGCTTCGCTAAGCGGCAGATCAGAAGACATCAAAACCGGATGACCCATCCCGGCAGAAATAAACATGATCAAATCAGAACTTAATTTGGTTTCGTCTTCAAAAACTACACCGTCAGTCTCAAAACGCACTATTTTGCTTCCGACTTTTTTGTTTATTTTCATCATGCTAAGCATTTTATCCATCATGACAAGAGCTTTTTCTCCCATCTTTTCACCTGGTTTTGCCATAGGGGCAAAGAATGTGAGTTCGAATTTATCCCTCAAGCCTTTCTTTTTTAGATAATTATGAACATTAAAAAGCACTTCGAACGCAGGGCCGCCTCTAACGGCAGATTTGTCTTTCGGATTACCGCCAAAACCAAATGCAAGCTTTCCGCCGCCTTTTGCAATGAGCTCTTGTAGTCTCAAGTAAATCTCATCAGCTTCTTCCGGTTTGCCACATATTGATAAAGTATGCTCCATTCCCTCGAGTTTCATTTTTCCTTGCCCCATGGCAATTATGATATTGTCATATCCATCAAGAACTTCTCCGCTTTTGAGCGTAACTTTTTTTTCTTTTGCATCTATTTTTACAACATCATCAACTATAAAATCAAATCCATGCTTCAAAGCTAACTGGCCAAGAGGAATACTTATATCCTCTCTTTTTGCCTTGCCTGTTGGTATCCATATAGATGTCGGATAAATATAAAAATAATCTCTGTCACTCACTATTGTAACATCATGTCCGTTTTTTCTCAGATAAATTGCGGCCTCAACACCTGCGAATCCGGCGCCTAATATCAATGAATTTGCCATATATTATTCTCCTAAGATATCTATATTTATTTTAATTATAATATATATTATAACATTAATTGCTGACTGCGTGATTTTATTGAATTTTATAAGTAGGAATTACTGCTATGCCGATATGTGGTCACAGCAGTAATTTAAAAAGAAATTATTTTTCTTCTTTTTTGTCTTCTTTATCTTCTTTGTCTTTTTCGTCTTTTTCGATCAAATCACTTCTAGGGAATACGAATACGCTTTCTCTGTCTACAGTGATATTTTTCTTATCATCAACGGCATATGCTCTGATGGTAACTGGGATAGGTACATCTTTTCTAGAATCATTTGCAAGCATATCGTGTGTTTGAAGTATTACAACACTTTTTTTCTTTTTACCGGCACCTATTCTAAATGGCTCAGTTGGACGAACAATTTTAATTTTATCATTATTAACGACTTCAAAATAGTATGAATGTGGCTTACTATCTGTATTAGCGAACAAGAAAATATAATCGTTTTCAACTCCGCCGTCATCTAATATTTTATAAAGTCTGGTAGTTTTATTGACATTGAGAAGCATATTTTCTTTTTTGCTGCCCATAGCAAAAAGTGCAATCAAAACCAAAGTAAGCGCTATAAAATATCCGATAGTTTTTGCTCTAAAATAATGCGTTTTACCTTCTTGCGCTATCGTCTCTTTTTCACTTGACCATTTAACAAGACTTGGTTTGCCCAATGCGCCCATTACTTTTGTACAAGCATCTACACATTCTAGACAATTTATACACTCTAATTGCAAACCTTTACGAATATCGATATGGGTAGGACATACATTTACACAACTTTGACAAGTGGTACATTCTGCATTAGGTTCAACCGCCAAAAGATCTTTTTGTTTGTTGTAAAGCTTGACTCTTTCATTCCCATGCCCTTTATAGATCTCTCCACCTCTATGCGGATCGTATATGGCCATAATAGTGTCTTTGTCATACAATACTGATTGAACACGGCTGTAAGGACAGATATATACACAAAAATCTTCTTTGATAAATATAACATCGACTATCAAAAATAATGACAATCCCACTATAAAGCCAACAAGAACCATATGATCACCAGGATTTGCAAGATATCTAAAGAAATCTTCGGGCGGCACAAAATACCACATAAAGTCAGCAGCAGCAATAACTGACAATACTGACCAGATCAAGATCGCAACCAATTTTTTAAGTTGATTTTCCGGTTTGGTCATATCCGGTTTTTGTTGTTTGTTAGAGATTCTTTTGTGTAGTCCAAGCAATTTTGTCTCAATAAAATCTCTATAGATCACACGAAAAATAGTTTGCGGACAAAACCATCCACACCAAGCCCTGCCGCCAATTGCTGTCAGGGCAAAAATACCCAAGAAAAGAAGCATAAGCAAAAAAGGCATAAGATAAAGTTCTTGCATATCAAATGCTATTCCGGCAAAATTCAATTTCTTCTGATCAAAATCCAGCAAAAATATATGGTTGCCATTAATAGTGATCCATGGCATTATAGTTCCTATTATTGTAACTACCAAATAGGACCAATATCTCTTAACACTATAAGGTATCCAGCCTTTTAGGTATTCCTTGCCTTTAACCTTTGGTTGTCCGGCATCATTTGTATTCGTTGACATTTCATTACCCCTTTGTAATGTGATTTGTGTTTTTAAATGGACAGATGATTAGTTTATCATGAGTATGCTCAGAAGTTTGTGTTTTGTCTATAGACACAAAAGAACTATCAAGAATTTCTTTGATACCTCTTGAATCTATATAATCCTTCAGAGAAGTCCTGCTAACCTGCAATTCCCTAGCTATCGCACTTACACTTTGACCATTTTTGAGCAAGTCTAATATTTTAACATAACTAGCATCAAATTTAGAATACGATTTGCTTCCTTTAGGTCTGCCTATATGCTTTGATTGAGCTTTTTGCGCTTCTCTTAAATCATTTAACAGCGGAAGGATGTCCCCTATCGGAGTCGATTGATTTATACATACGCCAGAAGATGCTACAAAAAGCGTAACACCTCTGCTCAAAAAACAAGTGATGATCTTGACGGCCTCATCTGCAAAATTACTAAGCGACGAAAGAGTAGCCACTACGATACTATCATTTTCTTTGAGACCATGCACAAAGCTTTCAAACTCTCCCCTCTCTTCGACAGGACGATGCTTTGCGGAATACTCGATAACCTCTTTGTCTATTTGTATTAATTGTGTTAATGCAAATGAGAGAATAAATTTTTGTTGCTGGGATAAAAGCAATGATTGCGGTGCTTGTCTCAGATATGCGTATATCATCTATTCTCCTTTTTTGACATTGTGGATATTTTATCTCAACTGATGATAAAAGTCAAGAAAAAATTGATTATTTTCGTCAAAAATATCTTTTTTACGTCATTTTATACTTTTTGCTTTTTATGTTACAATGTTAAAAGAACTATTTCAAAGGAAATAAGCGTGAATCTTACACATTTAGATGAGAACAATAAACCAAAAATGGTAGATGTATCTGATAAGAAACATACAACAAGAATAGCAACTGCTAGCGGCATTATAGAAGTTAGCCAAGAAGCTTTTAATGCCGTTATCAACAATAGTGCAAAAAAAGGGCCGGTACTTCAAACGGCTGTCATTGCCGCAATTAGCGGGGCTAAGCGCACGAGCGACCTTATACCTATGTGTCATCCGCTTATGCTGACTTCTGTCAAAACAGATATAGAAGAATTGCCGCAATTGCCAGGATTCAAACTCAGTGTTACAGTAAAACTTCAAGGACAAACCGGCGTGGAGATGGAAGCACTTACTGGCGTTAGCATCGGACTGCTTACAATATATGATATGTTAAAAGCCATCGACAAAAGCATGGTTATTAAAAATATACAATTAGAACAAAAAAGCGGTGGCAAGTCAGGCGACTTTATCCGTCAATAAATTTTCATATCAAAAATAAAAATTTTATATAAAGGAGATACAAATGATTTTAGATGCCAATACCAAAGAAAAACCACAAATCGAATATCCTACTCAATGGGGATTTAAAATTATCGGTACAAACAAAGAAGAGCTTTTGGCTTGCATAAAAGAAATTATGGGCGACAAAGAACATCTATGTTCATGCGGCAATGTTTCAAGCGGTGGCAAGTTTCATAGCTACAATGCTAGCTGTGAAGTGGCAACCAAAGAAGAGAGGGATATGATATTCAAAGCATTTCAAGACCATCCTTCTGTAAAAATAGTTATTTAACCTATGATAGAAATACTCAAAGAAATTGCTCTAAAAGCAGGAGAAATTGTCAAAGAAGGATTTGTGGCGCCTAAAGACATTTCTCATAAAGGCATAGTTGATCTAGTAACTCAATACGATGTCCTAACCGAACAGTTTCTCATCTGCGAACTCAAAAAGCAATTTGAAGATTATATGCTTATAGGAGAGGAAAGTCATGACATAACAGTTCTAGAAAAAGGCAAAGTTATATACATAGACCCAATCGACGGCACAACAAATTTTATACATGGATTGCCCTATCTAGGTATTTCTATGGGTATATGGGAAGATTCCAATCCTGTAGCAGGTATTGTATATAACCCGATACTAAACGATATGTTTTGGGCTCAAAAAGGAAAGGGGGCATATTGCAATGGAAGAAAATTATCTGTTAGCTCGCAAGATACTTTACAGCAAGCACTGCTAGCAACAGGGTTTCCGTATGCTAAGGCACAAAAAGGCCCAGAATATGATTGGGTCATAAAGTGCATGACAAATTTACTACCAAATGTTCAAGATATCAGACGATTTGGTGCAGCGGCATTGGATCTTTGCTACTTAGCGCAAGGCAATGTAGATGGATTTTATGAAATCGATCTAAAGCCTTGGGATGTAGCAGCAGGTATTATAATACTTCAAGAAGCCGGGGGCAAAATAAGCGACTCATCAAATAATCCATATCATCTAGGTTCAAAGAGTATCGTTGCATCAAATTGCCGTATTCATGATCCTTTATGTAAATACCTATATCCGATCTAATGTGACGGTTTGGCAAACCAAATCTGATGAATTAAAAACCATCCTACAGCTATATCGATCATCACATCTGCAAAATTAAATATAGCAAAGTCAAAACCACAATGCCATGCCACATAATCTACTACCCCGCCATGTATAAATCTATCCAATAAATTTCCACAAGCAGCACCGGTGGCTAGGCCGGCTGCAATGGCATATTGTTTTAAATATCCTTCTTTAAAAATAAAAAAAACAAGTAATCCTACAAGTCCGACTTGTATCCATTTGAGCCAATCTCCCAGAAAGTCCAGCATAGAAAATGCTACGCCACGGTTGTAATGTAACTCCAATGAGATGCAAGTACTTTCCCAGCCAAATCCGTCTACAAATATGGATTTTATAATCTGATCCATGACAAATACTAAAATTGCAGCCAAAACAAAAATGATCAACTCACGCTTCAAGCAAGTTCCTTGGTAAAAAATGCTTTTGCCTCTTCCATCATTTCATCCAATATTTTTTCATCCTTGCCTTCCAGCAATAATCTAATTTTATTTTCTGTGCCAGAATAACGAAATAAATGCCTCATGTGTGCTTTTTCTATTTTATCACATAATATATCTAACCCATTAAGCTTTGATAGTTCTTTTTTGGTAGATATTGTCAAATTGACTAATTTTTGCGGATATGACTCATATGGGTTGAACGCCTCGCTTGCTTTCAGTCCGCTTTGTACCAAATAAGCCAGAGCTTGAAGGGCGCTAGAGATTCCGTCTCCGGTTTTGGCATAATCGCTAAATATAATATGTCCGCTTTGTTCGCCTCCGAAGTTCACGCCTTTTTGCTGCATCATTTCTACAACATTTTTATCGCCGACCGCACTTCTATAGAAAGTGAGTCCGTTTTCTGTTATATATTCTTCCAAGCCTTGATTACTCATCACGGTAGCAACCATACCGTTGCCTTTGAGTGTGCCTTCTGATTTAAGATGGATAGCCAAAACTGCCATAAGCTTATCTCCATCAATGACACTTCCCTTTTCGTCGACCATTACTAGTCTGTCAGCATCTCCATCAAGTGCTATTCCGATATCTGCTCTGTATTCCACTACTGCTTTAGCCAAATTTTCTGGATGCATAGCACCGCAATTTTCATTGATATTAAACCCGTTTGGCTCATTTCCAATAACTATCAGATCAGCACCCAACTCTTCTAAAATTGTAGGTCCGGCCAAATATCCAGCACCGTTTGCACAATCAATAACTACTCTTTTCCCTGCCAATGTCAAATGTTTTGGAAAGGAATTTTTAATATGCACTATATAGCGGCCTATTACATCATCGATCCTCTTGGATTTACCTATATATTTTTCTATTGCCTGAGCTGAGGCTATCAATTCCGGATTATTGAATATTTTTTCAATAGCCGTCTCTTTTTCTCTGTCTAACTTATTTCCTTCGCAATCAAAAAATTTGATCCCGTTATCATAAAAAGGATTATGGCTTGCAGAGATCATAATACCGGCATCACATCTCATATCTTCTGTTAAAAATGCCACTGCAGGAGTAGGCATGGGACCAATTTGAACTACATCGAACCCCACGGCTGTCAATCCGGAAACAAGAGCGTTTTCCACCATATAGCCGCTTCTTCTGGTATCTTTGCCCACTAATACTCTATTTGTTTTAGAAGTTGGTTTAAAGTATATACCTGTTGCCATTGCAAGTTTCATAACATCAAAAGCATTTATTTTTTTACCTGCTTTACCACGCACACCGTCGGTTCCAAAAAGCGACACACAAACTCCTTTAAAATACAAGTTATGATAATATATAAATTCGTTAATAATTGTAGCCAAAATTTGATTAAAAGGTTTTTTCAAATGCAAATCATAAACTTTAATCAATATTTAATATTGTTTTGGATAAAATTCGCGAACTTATTATGTAACTATAGTTACCTATATCAAAAGATTAACATTAAGGAAAAATGACATGGCACACCATAAGTCAGCAAAAAAACGCATTTTACAAACTGCGGTTAAAACTGAGAGAAACAGATACTATAGAACCAGAATCAAAAATATTACAAGAGCGGTTCTTGAAGCAATAGCAGCAGCCGATAAAACTGCAGCAGCAGAAGCTTTTAAAGTAGCAAACCAACAAATTCATTCTATGGTAAGCAAAGGTTTTATCAAAAAACCAACAGCTTCTAGAAAAATCAGCCGTCTACACAAAATGGTAAACGCTATCGAAGCTGCGTAAGCAGTTTTGATAACTCTTTTTCACTCCTACACCAAAGCATTAATATATGTTCCAAACTAAACTTATTCCTTTTATTGATAGATACAACGAGATTAGTACTCTTCTTAGCGCTCCGGATATTGGTGATAATATCAAAAGAATGACTGAGCTTAGCAAAGAACAATCATCTCTTGCTTCTATTGTAGAAAAAGCTACAAAATACATTGAAACAGCAAAAAGCATAAGTGAAAACAAGGAACTTTTGTTTGATACAGAGCTTGGTGAACTAGCCAAAGAAGAATTGCCTATACTCGAAGAAGAACTAGCTGCTCTTCAAGAAGAGATCAAGATCCTTATGATACCTAAAGATAAAAATGATGACAAAGACATATTTGTTGAGCTTCGTGCCGGTGCCGGCGGCGATGAAAGTGCATTATTTGTATCTGATGTATTTAAAATGTATATGCGTTATGCAGAACAGATGGAATGGAAAGTCGAAATAGTCAGTAGCAGTGAAGGCACAGCCGGAGGTTACAAAGAACTTATTTTCCAGATCAAAGGAAACGGAGTTTACTCCAAGCTCAAATATGAAGCAGGCGCACACAGAGTACAAAGAGTACCAGACACTGAAACACAAGGACGTGTGCATACTTCTGCCATTACCGTAGCTGTCATTCCTGAAGTCGATGATGTAGAAGTAGATATCAAGCCAAATGAGATAAAAATGGATGTATATCGTTCTAGTGGATGCGGCGGACAATCAGTCAATACTACAGATTCTGCTGTGAGACTTACACATATTCCAACAGGTATTGTGGTGGCCATCCAAGATGAGAAATCTCAACACAAAAATAGAGATAAAGCTATGAAAGTACTCAAAGCTAGAGTTTATGAGCAAGCCATGCAAAGCCAGCTAGACGAAACATCAGCAGCGCGTAAACTTCAGGTTGGCTCAGGGGACAGGTCAGAGAAGATCCGTACTTACAACTATCCGCAAAATCGTATCACAGACCATCGGATAGGACTTACTATATATGCCCTTGATGATGTCATGGAAAACGGCAATCTAAAGCTTATAATCGATCCGCTTATTGCCCACGCTCAAGCCGAAGCTATTACTGCAGCCGGGCTTTAACCCTTTTTTTATTTTAATACAATTACTATGCATCACGTATCTACGCGGTGCTTGGGTTAATTATTTGGCAACCCATATTCTTCTATATCGGTATCTTTCGGGAGCTTGAAAGATTTTATCAAATTATATCCATCATATTGTTCTAAAAATGTTTTTTGTTTACACTGAAAGTTGTATACTTTTGGTTGTTTTCCTTTTTTTTCAACACTTACGCCATCTATTCTACTTTTAAGTCCATTAGAGTCGCCAAACATGCCAATGGCAGTATAAATAATGTATTTATTTTTATTCAAAGTAAAACTAATATAATCTGTCGATGAACTTCCAGATATAGACATTATAGTACCATTCTTAAAAAGCTCATTTTTATTTTTCATATGAGTCACTATCAATTCAGGTTTTTTATTTAACATTCCATAACTGTATCTTAAATAATCAGATTTGCCACAAATAGAAACTGTTTTTTTGTTTTTTAAATTACAAGAAAAAACTATCTTTTCATCTTGCGTACAAAATGTATTTTTTATAACTTTTGACGCATCAAATGGTAGCTTGGACGGAAGTGTTCTCTCGTTCCATATCTCCTGATATGGAACGCATGCAACCTATACTACCAAACTCTCTCAATATCTATTAGCCCCTTCATGTTTTCATAATCCCTAGCGCTAGAATATCTCCAATGCATCGCCTCATCAACATATCCTCTTTTTACAGGATTATTATGAATATAATTTATCTTATTTATCATCATAGCATCACTTTGTATAAGTTTAGGCTGATATCCCTCTTCCCATACTTGATAGCTTGTTGTTTTATGATGTGCTTTTTTATAGAATGAAAGTTGATCAAGTATAGTTTTTACATTCTCTTTTTTCAACAATCCCAACAACTCTTTTGCCGTATACTGTTTAAATGCTTTCATACTTTTTTCTATATCATCGCTTTGTGCTACCATATGCAGATGATTTTCAAGTATTACATAGGCATATAGTTTTAAATGGTCTCTTTTTTGAAGAAATCTAAGTGTCTCAATAACAATATCAACACTTTCTTTTCTTGTAAACAATGGCAACCAATGCAACACTGTACAAGATATGAAGTATGGATGTGCCGGTTCATGTATTTTATATCTGCTTCTTCCCATATTGGTAGTGTATTATATAACTGTTATTCATTGAATAAATATGTCATATTGTCATAATTTGCAGTATGCGTTCCATATCAGGAGATATGGAACGAGTTAAGCCAGCTAGACGAAACATCAGCAGCGCGTAAACTTCAGGTTGGCTCAGGGGACAGGTCAGAGAAGATTCGTACTTACAACTATCCGCAAAATCGTATCACAGACCATCGGATAGGACTTACTATATATGCCCTTGATGATGTCATGGAAAACGGTAATCTAAAGCTTATAATCGATCCGCTTATTGCCCACGCTCAAGCCGAAGCTATCACTGCGGCTGGGCTGTAATACACGTAGTTATCTGCTGTTTTCTTATTTGATAAATATACAACTCCTCCCTTTCAAATTAATTAATAACTAGAATGTAATATGATATATTACATATAATAGACTTGCTTAGATGTGATGGAACATTTATTGCATATCGATATATATAAATATATATAACTAAAAAAATTATGGAGTAAAAAATGAAAGATAGAGACAACTTTTGGGATAATATGGCTACTAGATACCCAAGATATGATGATGACTCTATGAGTAAAGATGTCAACACTATGCTTGATTTTGCAAAAGAAAATGGCGTCGATTTTAAAGAAGCCAACGTGCTTGATATAGGCTGCGGCACAGGCACTGTAGCTATCCCCCCTTGTTAAAGAAGGTGCATCCGTTACGGCAATAGACCTCTCTGTAGCAATGCTTGATATTTTAAAACAAGATGCCGCCATGCTTGGCATAAAAAATAGAATCACAACCCATCAAAGCAAATGGGAAGATTTTTGCACAAACCAAAGTCATGATATAGCCATAGCATCAATGACGCCGGCAATTTCAAGCAAAGCACATTTTGAAAAAATGATAAAATCTACAAACGGCATAGGCATATATGTCGGATGGGGTGCATATAAAACAAATGAGCTGCTAGATACCATAATAGAAGCCCATCCGCAAATGCCACAAATTCCACAAAAAAACTTCAGTGGATGCATGAAAACAACAGAGATCATGAAAATACTTAATAGAAAAAAAATGCCGTTTGAAACAATTACTTTTACTACTTCTTGGAAAGAAGACTATGATTATGCTAGGGTAATTTCTTACATCAATGATAATCTGCTTCGCAAAGAAATTGCTCCTCATAAAAACTTGATAAATAAAATATTAGTTGAACATACAAACAATGATAAAATAACATTTGAAACAAAAGCGGAAAAAAGAATTATTTTATGGAAAAGATATAAAATTTCTCAAAATTTATAATTTTACATCTCTTGCCAATGTGAATAAATTATTATTATTCCTTACGAAGCTTTCACATCTTTTACAAATAGTCTCGCCGGCTTTTTGAGGAAAACTGACCCTGCACTCACTGCATACTGCAAAATGATGATCTATGAGAACTTCTGCACGATTGAATGCCAACGTTACTATATCAAGTTCATTGTCACTGCTAAATGATTTTTGCTTACATACATCATCGCATATATCGCAGGCTATGCAACGCAATGGCTGAAACAAGATCTTGGTCTTATCGCTGCTATAAATCAGCGCGTTTGTAGGGCAAAATTGTATACACTCGCCACAATTATCACACGAAGCAAAATCTATCTTCTTGTGAGACATAAACGAAAAATTTTCTTTTATCTTGCCTTCTGGCAGCTCTTCTATGACTAGCTTGATTGAATTTTGAAATACCGCTCTAGATCTTGGTAGAGTTTCTTTAGGATCAAAAAGTTGATCAAACGACTCTTCATTGCGCAATGTATTGACATCTTTTGCAAAAGAAAATAATGCTTCCCTGCGAGATAATTTATTTTGTTCTTTGTTTATAACAATATGCTGTTTTTCCACTGCTTGCAAAAATCTATTTGCTTCATTTATATGTTCATTTATTGCCAGAACGGCCTTTCCGTCTAAATTCATATTACATTCATGGCAAAGCGACATATCGCAGCTTACACTATGGTGACGCAATCCAAGAGAGATAAAATTTTCGCTATTGAGCGCACTAAGACATATATTATTATTTTTACAAGAAAGCATAAAATCTTTTTTTATGCCGGTTTGTAAAACAAAAACCGATGGGTCAAAATCAGGATATAACAATGTCTCAGTAGGGCATGTTCCTATGCACGCCATGCATTCTATACATTTTGTGCTGTTTAGCGATATTCTTCTAGATGTTGATAATCCGATAGCATCTGAAGGGCACAAATCAATACATTTTGAACATTCATTGTGAAAATGTTCTATCCTCAAACAACGAAGCGGTTCGATCCTAATGGAATTTACAGGACTAAGCAGACTCATCAACAGCCTCTATACAAAGATTGCTATAATCATCCAGCATAAAATCTATGCAAAAATCACATAGATCTTTATAAAATGGATTATCACTTATTTCTTTAATTGCAAGCAGATAAGGAGGAACCCACACAAGCAGATGCTGGCGGTAAAATTTTATTTGAGCTGTTTTGTCTTGTTGCAATATCAACTTTTGCATAAACCCGAATTCAATAGCAATGTGATCTGGCACATGCAATGAAGATGCTGCTAGATTGAGATCATATCCATGATTAACATAAAACTGCATGACCGGATTTTGCAATCCGACCAAAATCTCATTTTTTGCATCCATAACCGATGACTCTATCGGTTGATTGTTCATTACAAACAAGGAATGAAAAGCTATATTTAGCTCTTCTAAAAGATTTTCTTCATTTTTGCTTTGAAGATATATCATTGCTTCATTTCCTATCGTATGAAGCAGCTCTTTATTGTCTTGTAGCTCATTTAATAGTTTTTTATCTATATGAGAGCTAAATATTCGTGATAAAAAAGCATATATATAAGCACGAATTTTATTGTCCACGACAACTCCTATTTAAAATTTACATAGCATACCTAAAATAGTTTAATCTATTCAAAAAATTGCCAACAATATGCAACTTATTGTACATTGCTGACCATTTTTTCCTCCCCAATGAGGGAGAAAAATAAACTTACAAACAGCCTTTGAAGAAAGACTTTGCGCCAGCTGGTGGAGCTACAAATGAAGTAGCCATAATTGTGTTGCTGCCTTCATCAAAATTACCTTTTATGGTTACTTGATCATGGTTGATGCCTTCCCCAAGAATATCCGGTAAATTGATTTTAGAAGCATCGACATTATAATATTTCAAATCGTCATGGACATAAAGCACCAATTCCATTTTTTCTTTATCGCCAAACTCCCAATTCTTATTGCATTCGCCTTCGCCGCATACTATACTTTCCATGCGGCAATCTTGGAACATACCGCGATCAGCACACCATTTGGTTGTCAAGAAACCTTGCTTTTCAAATGTACCGTTTGCATCTGTAGCATTTGTATCTCCGCTTTTTTTGCCACACCCTGTAAATATTAATGCTGCAATAATTGCACCAAAAACTAATTTTTTCATTTCTCTACCTCCGCTTTTAGAGTTTTAAGATATGCAACAGCATCGTTGATGCTCTTATCATCGCTCATCATTGGTGGCATGATAGTTGTTCTTTTGCCTGTTTTGGCATCTAGATTATACCAAGCTAAAGACTTGTGAGCATTTCTATTGTATCCCGGGACAACAACGGCTTCTGGGTCTTTGATTGACTCAGCTAGGTATGCATTTGTTGAATATCCTCCAATATTATTTAAATTTGGCGCCATATAAGCAGATGTTGCTTGTTTCGCAGCGCTCAAAGTATGACAACTTGCGCACATTGCTTCAACTTGAGCTTGACCTGCTTTGGCATCACCTTTTGGTTTAGAAGTCAACTCTTTTACCAAAGCGTCTCCGCCGGCTTTGCCTTGAAGTTTAACGGCTACCCAAGAAGATAGTCTTTTAACGCCTCCTCGGTTAAGTTTATCGCCATCCCAGATAGCAAATGATACAGGTATTGCGCCATACTTGCTTAGATCTGCTTCGCCGTCTCTAAGTTTTTTCGCAACAACTCCTGTCCATGTTTTATTTTTGGCATCATATACCATTTTCATGCCAAACGTATCGCTACCGTCTTTGATTTCTGTCATAGAACGAAATCCTTCTGATATAAATGCCCGAGAATATGTCTGCTTGCCAAGTTTATTTACTTTGTCATCATAATTCTTCAGATCAGAACCAAATGCATTAGTATTATGCGGGTTGATTTGATGCTCTATGTCACCGTTTCCATTTGGCTCATAGTGCAAACTGACCGCTTTGGTCAAATGTACAAGCACCGGTCTTCCCTCGCTACCCATGCCGATATATGGCAATTTTTTTGGATCATTAAAGCTAACTGGCACCTGCATAGCAAAACCGTCCGGATAAACATCAGACTTGTAGCCGTTTTGTACACTTTGAGTATCATCTTTCCATGTTATTTTAAATGCAATTGCTGAATTATTATATACAGCTGATACTTTTGCGACTTTGGCTTTATTATCTTTGTTTGCCGCATTTGCTTTTGCATCATTTAGTTTAATTGTTGTTTGAGGATATAATATAACTGATGCTGTTTTTGCGCTTCTCCAAATACTGTCATTTGGAGAAATATTTGCTATATTGATATTTGATACCCTTTGTGCGTTTATAAGATTTTCTGCCGGTGCAGAAGCTGGACTTTTGGCATACGTCGCAGTTGCCAAGCCAGCTATAATTAAAGATTTTATTATAGTTTTCATGCATTTGCCTTGAAATTAATTTCTTTGGTAAACTTACCTTTTGCATAGCGATTGTCTATCGGCGCCAATGGATTTGTGTTATTTTTAGCTTTTGCTATATCTTGATAATAATTAGCATCAAGTCTAAACATATCTTGGTGATGATAAGCAATCAACATATCCATTAGTTCGCTTTCGCCGGTTTTTGTTCTTTTGTCTTTTTCTGCTTTAAGAGTCTTAATAGCATCATTAACAGATTTTCCAAATAGAGTCTCAAGCTCTTTCATCGGTACCCTTTGACTTCCTTCAATGATTTTACCCTCAGCATCAAATTTTGCAGGTGCTTCAGTTGGCGGTATATAATATATATTTGGCTGTGTACCATAATCGCTTCTCAAAGGAAGTGCGACTTTATATTTATGTACCAATTTATGCACTTGTCCTTCTTCGTCATCCAGGAAACCGACAAATCTGATTCTACCGACACATTGCTGTGCACATGCAGGTGGTAAACCTTGCTCGATTCTAGGAAAGCACAAAATACATTTTTCGCTCTTAGAAATTTTAGGGTTAAAATATATCTTTTTGTAAGGACACCCTGCTATACAATATCTGTATCCTTGACATCTATCCAAATCTACAAGCACTACACCGTCTTGATCTCTTTTGAATATCGCATCCCTTGGACATGCACTAAGACATCCGGGGTTTGTGCAATGATTGCAAATTCTTGGCAGGTAAAAGAAATAGTTGTCGCTTGGGAAATTACCAGCTCCTTCATCTTCATCCCAGTTTGGCCCCCATGTAGGTGTACTATCTGCATGAAAAGCGGCTACCGGATTATGTTCACGAAAATTAAATGTAGCCAACTCGTCATAACTAAAATCCCATGGCACGCCGTAATCGGCTTCAATATTTGGGATTACACCTTCTTTGAGATCGCCGGCTGCATCAAATCCGCCACCAAGATCCATCCATTTTTTAGGATATCCTTCCCCAGGATAAGTCTCTACATTGTTCCAATACATATATTCACGGCCATTTCTGTTTGTCCACTGGGTTTTACATGCAACTGTACAGGTTTGGCAACCTATACATTTATTCAAATCCATGACCATTGCTAATTGTCTTTTTGACATTACTCTTCTCCTTACGCTTTCTCTATATTGATTGCGCCGTCATACGCATATTGGTTTCCGTCCCAAAGAGGACCAAACTTCAGATGTCCCCATCCATCAGCCATTTCAAGAAGATTCAATGAAGTCGGTACACATTCATTATGACCTCTGTTGTATCTGTACATATATGGTTCCCATCCGTCTTCCATTACCAAACCATCAGGCGGGCATGAGCTTGAAACTTTTGCCATTACAAAGAACTGTCCCAAACTATTGTATACTCTGAGCATATCACCATCTTTGATACCTTTTACTTTTGCTACTTCTCGATTGATCTGGCCATATGGCACACCGCCTCTTTGAAGTCTTTGCAAAGTTCTACTTGCTTTGTAGTTAGAATGTATCGACCATCTAGCATGCGGTGTCATTAGTACGAATGGATATCTCTTAGGATCTATAGGTCTTATGCCCTCCATGCCAGTGTTAGTGTTTGCACCCATTCTGATATACATATCATGATCTACATAGAAAGTTTGTCGGCCAGATAATGTCTCAAGTCTTTCAAATCTATATAACAAGTTTTCAAAAGTATTATAAGGTCTGTCTGAGTACAAAGGTGACAATTTACCGGCTTTTTCATTCAGCTGTAAATATCCGCCTGCTTTGTACATTTTTTCAGCCGTCCATCCTTCATATTGTTCGCATTTTTCTAATGCAGCATCAACTGCCATTTTATCGGTTCCCAAATATGGTTCCATGTTGGCTTCTGAGTCTTCATCGGTATTTGTAAACTCTTTGTATACTATTGTCAGATCATGGAAACCGGGTTTTGCATATCTTTTATCATCCGGCACTTTAGCTTTTGCTATATTTTCAGGTTTATTAGCTATTTCTTCAAGCTTTTTAGCGATAAGAGCCATCATACTCCACTCATCCATAGCTTCGCCTACCGGCTTAATATTTGCTATCGGTTGAGCTAGATTTGTAAATCTATGGTACCCCGGACTAGTTCTTAGGTCCCAAACTTCATAGTGTGATTTTGCTGGTAAAACAAGGTCGGAATAGACTGCTGTTTCACTCATGCGATGATCCACATATGCAAAATATTTTATCTTTTTAAAGAATGCTTCACGGTATTCTGCACCTTTGTTTCTTCTGAATTTAGAGTCTGCTATGACCAAACAAACTTCAGGTTCCCACCATGGTTTGGCTACATTGCCGGTCTTGCTTTCTGCATTTGCTTTGCCCAATTTACCTTTTGCAAGCATTGCAGATATGATCTGCATATACTCTTTTTTGCCCATACCGTTTTGAGCTCTTTTTACGTCTTCGTCTCCGAAATATTTATCAAAAGTCTTTAGTCCATCACCAAATACGAACTCGCCCACGAAACCGGAACCAAATCTAGCTGTATATTTGCCGCCAAATCCGCCCAATACATCAAGACCGGAAAGTTTGAATTCATTTTCCGTATTAAGTCCGCCATATGGCCCAAGGCGACCTGTAAGACCGCAGATAGATGAGATATTCCATATGCTCATTAAGCCATTAAAATATTTATTGAGCGAGAATCCTGTAGTAATCGTTACTACTTTTGGAAGAGCAATATCACGAGCCAGCATCTTGACAGTGTCCGGATGCACTCCCGTAATTTTTTGTGTTTCTTCCGGAGAAAATTTTTCTATATTTGCTTTAAGCATCTCAAATACAGTAGTCACTTCTACTTCTTCGCCGTTTAATAGATCTACGTCCCATTCTCCCTCAAGCTCAGGATCGATATTAAGCTCTGCTAGACGGAGTGATTTATGCTCGCTACCTTCTGTGCCTGGCATAAGCGCTATCTTGTCAGTGTTTTTGTTCATAACATAAAACTCTTCGTGATACTTCTCTTCGTCTTCAGGGTTTTTGGCTTTTTCTACATCGCTGCGTCTAAGTAATTTCTTGGTATCTTTGATGACCAAAAATGGAAGATCTGTAAAGATTTTCATAAATTCAGGTTTATATAGTTTTTCTTTGAGTATCTCATGAATTACAGAAGCTGCCAATATATTATCCGTTCCTGCTTTTACAGGTATCCAAATATCGGCTGCTCTTGCAGATGCATTAAACTCAGGAGTTATGACTATAACTTTTGCTCCATTGTATTTTCCTTCCCATACAAAGTGAGCATCCGGAATTCTAGAAACCGATGGATTCCCGCCCCAAAAGATCGCGGTATCCACATTATACATAAAGTCGTAAGTACAGCCTACATTTCCTTCACCATAAGCCAATGCCGCTCCGGAGAACATATCTCCTAGATAAGAAGATGGATAGATACGGCTTGAACCCAGCATGGTTGAGAATCTTAACGGTCCGCCTCTTCTACCTTCTGTTAATAGACCGGTTCCTGCGTGAACCATAAGCTTATCCGGCCCTTTAGTAGGATCGGTCATGACATCCCAGATTTTTTGGGCCACTTCATGAGCTGCTTCATCCCAGCTGATTCTTTGCCATTTACCTTCTCCTCTTTCGCCTACTCTTCTCATTGGATAAAGGATTCTGTCTTTTTCATACATAATCTGAGAGTGTTGTACGCCTTTGTTGCATCCTCTTGGATTAAAATCAGGTATTTTAGGATTGATCGATGGGTATCTTGCTGATTGGTTTTCGCGCGTTACAACACCATTATGCGACCATATCTCCCAAGCGCAGTTTCCTTGACAGTTTACACAGTGATATGCAAAACCTGTGTCTTCTGTATTTCCGCGGATGAATCCAAACTCATTACGATACATATCTTCAGTATACGTAGTATTTGGGTATCCTTCTTTGCCATTTTCGATTTTCATAACATCGGTTTTAGCAAAAAGAGACCCTTGTGATGCAACCATAGCAGCAGTTACACTAGAAAACTTTAGAAAATTTCGTCTTTTTTCATTTGTCATTATTTTTGTCATTATATTATTCCTCTTATCTTCTGATCGGTAAATTCATATCGTTACCCCATGCATCCCAACTGCCAGTAAATACTTTAACATTTTGATACCCTAGGTTACGAAGTGCAGAGATAATATGAGAACCTCTTCCTGCACCAACTTGACAATAAGCATATATTGTTTGATTTTTTCTAACGCCTGTTTTATCAAATAATTTTTGCAACTCGGCATTTGATTTAAATGGTCTTACTTTTTCTTCGTCCGTAATGTTTTTCCATTCGATAAGTTTTGCTCCAGGAATATGTCCGCCTCTTGCCACATTATCCATCTTTTTCTCACCAATAATCTCATCCATGCTTCTAGCATCAATTACTACGAATTTGCTTTTATCACCGTTTTTTAATATATCGTCAACTGCTTTTTTGACTTCCTGCTTGTCTGCTATATATTTTGTATTAAGATTTTTTGGATCGATCACATAATTACTAGGAGTATGCTTTCCCTCTTCTCCAGGCTGAACAAGAAGTTTTGGCTTAAGTGCATCCATTTGAGCAGACAACGCTTCTTCTTTGTCTTTTTGATGTGCTTTTTTCGCGGCTTTTCTCTCTTTTTTTAGTGCATCATATTTTTGTTGATTTGGATCTACTTCTTTAATGCCGTCATATCCGCCATTTAAAAGTTTCAAATTTTTATGGCCAAAGCTTTCAAAAAAGCTATAAACACCGGTTGCATTTGGTCCACGATGATTATCGTACGCGATAATCATTTGATCATTCTTTATGCCTTTGCTTCTTATTAATTCTTGCGCATCTTTTGGACACTGATACAATGGAGCACATTCCATATTGCCCATTATATCAGAATGGTGCAAATGGTGTGCGAACATATCTACTGAACCCAATATGTGTCCATTTGTAAATGCATCCTCGTCATCTCCCGAAACAAAAACAACATTTTTATTACCTATAAGCTTTATCGCTTCTGCTGGTTCTATAAGCTGTATAGGTGCACCATATAGTGAACTAACAGCAAGCACACTGCTCATTAAAACAACGCTTGCAACTCTCTTCATAAATTCTCCTTATTACTATTTTAACTATCTATCATAGTACTGCTATAGAAACTATTAATAGCATTGTTGTATTTATTATTATAAGAATATATACTTAAAAACAATTAAAAAAAAATTATAGTTATAAAATATGCTTTACTTATATAAAATTAAAAATTTTAATAAACTTTCTATCAAGACAGCTAATTATATCAAGTCATTTTATTGATAAAAATCGTTATATGTAATTATACATAACGATAAAACGTAATAATTTGCCATCTTTTAACCCATTTTAACTCGAATATGTTATATTCACATTAAAACGTTATAAAAAAGGGTAACAATTATGAGTCACGAAGAAGCTATCGAAGCATTATCGCAAAGCGAACTACCTATAGAACAAGTAAGAAAGATTTTTGATGCCTTTAAAGACAATAACGAAATTGCAGGTATGGTCGGCATGAATATATCTCGCAAATGCAGCGTTTACGACAAAGAGCAGGGCAAAAGCGATGAGATGATTTCTCTTTTGAGAGACTTAAGTGATGTTAATGATATGGGAAGCAGATGGGCAGTGGCAAAAAACCACTTTACGCCTATAGATATATTAGAAAAATTAGCCAATGACGATATTAATTTAGTAAGAGCTCTGGTTGCTACCAATCCAAATACGCCGGTATCTATTCTAAATAAATTATTTTCTGATGAAAAAATAGTAAGAGATGGATTATCGGGTAATCCAAATACTCCGGTAAAACTACTTAAAGTCTTGGCAAGTGATAGCGATAAAATGGTACGTCTCAGAGTGGCGGAAAACATATCTACTCCGAAGGAGGTTTTATCGTCCATGGTAAATGATGAAGATACGAATGTATCAAAAGCTGCCAAGATAAAACTAGGAGAAACAAAATGAAGCCAAAACATGAAAACAGACAAAACGAATATGAAACACTAGAAAAACAGATCCTGTCTTTATATTATAGTGGAATATACATATCTTCTTATGACATTGTTCAGTTAGGAAAAAATATTGGTTATGAATTGCCGCTAAAAGAAAGAAATATCTTATTTTCAAAATTATTGGGGGATGCCAAAAAAGACAATAAAATAAAAAACCTTTTTGTTGCCGTATCTAACCTTATCAAACACAGAGCTATGCAATATACAGAGCTTGGCAACTTACATCCGTATGCAAGGCCGATGATTTCTATTTGGCTGCAAAAAGCCAAAGCTACAGATCTGCTTATCAAAAGAGAGATGGGGGCATGAATAAAAGATTTATCGAAAAACGACTAAACAGTGTCATTTATCCCGGTCTAGACAAGGATATAATGACATTAAAAACTGTTAAAAAAATAGAACCGAACGGAAATAAGGTTCGCATAGAACTAGCTATTTCCAATGAATCAGTATTTGAAACTATTGAATCCCAAATTATTGATGTTTTAAATAAAGATTTTGAACATATTGACGTAAGCTTTAATCCCAAATTAAAACCATCGTTAAATTACGGCAATACAGCAAAACCTAACAATCGTGCATCTTATGCCAAATATATTATTGCAGTGACAAGCGGCAAAGGCGGCGTTGGAAAAAGCACTGTTAGTGTAAATCTTTCTGTAGCATTAGCACAACTTGGCTACAAGGTAGGCTTGCTTGATGCTGATGTTTACGGTCCTAATACTCCTAGAATGATAGGAGTGAATGAAGAAAAATTAGAATGGAATGATGAAAACAAAATGGTGCCTAGTGAAAACTTTGGGATAAAACTAATGAGCGTAGGTTTGACTACGCCTAGCAGTGATACTCCTTTGGTATGGAGAAGCTCTGTCGCAGTTTCTGCTCTCATCCAGTTTTTAGAAGATGTGGCATGGGGCGAATTAGACTTTTTAGTTATCGATATGCCTCCAGGTACTGGTGATATACAGCTTACAATGGCACAAGAATTACCGATCTCTGCAAGCGTGATAGTCACAACACCGCAAGCTATCAGCACAGATGACGTAAGCCGTGCTGTTATGATGTTCAAGGACATCGGCGTACCAATTGGTGGAATAGTAGAAAACATGAGCTTTTTTATAGCCCCGGATACTGGTGCCGCATATGAAATCTTTGGAAGCGGAGGCGGAGAGATGATAGCAAATCGCTACAATATTCCATTGCTTGGCAAAATTCCTCTTACGATGTCCATTAGACAGACGTCGGATGAGGGTAGACCGGCTGTTGCCACTGATGATGCTATCCAAAAGGAATATTATCTGAGTATTACAAGAAATCTTTTGGTTCAAATGGGTATTTTATAGTCGTTATTGTGAACGAAGCGAAGAAGCAATCTATAAAATAATGTCACACGAACGCTCGAAAAGTAGCATAATTTCGAGAGGCTTCGCAGAAATTATGCGTTACGATTCGTGAATGTGACGCTTTTTGTGATACTTTTATAAAAAAGTATCAATAAATATTCTTTTCTTTTCGGAAAAACTTTTGCTTCACAAACTGCATTTGCTAATTTATTGTTTTTTCTTTATCTTGTGCTTGCACTCTCTGTGAGAAAAAAGTTGAAAATAAAAATTATATTAGAAACAATAAACTCACCTCAATATCCCAGTGGATACTCAGATAAATTATAAACTCTCTCGCCCGCAGGCGAAAGAAAAATATTAGAATTTATATCTAGCGTAAAATCTAAAGTCTGATGCTTTATCAACCGTGATAGCTTGAGCTACTGGACCAGCTCCTCCCGTTTTAACAAAATCCACACTCATTGGCATACCATCAGCGCCGAAGAAGTTATTGCTTCCAGTATAGTCGTAATCCATGTATGTATATCTTGCTTGTAAACTAAGCGCTTTTGTTATAGGATATGTATAGTACGCCTCCCATGCATCACCGCGTACTGCTAACTTGGATCCAGCCATTGTATCCTCGCCGTATGTGAACGGTCTCCAGTATTTACTTCCATGGTTGAATTCAACTCCAAAATCACCACCAAGTACCGGTATTTGTCCGCCTAGCCAATAGGAAGTTCCTGTTTCGCTATCTATTGAGCCAAGCATTTGAGAGCCAGCATCTGGATGTGTTTTGCTCATAGCAAGAGAAGCGAATAGTTTTGTTTCGGCGAGAATACCGTCTTCTCCGATTCCATTAACCAAGGTCGACCATGCATATCCGTCTATATTACCAAATTGATACATTGTAGTTGGAGCAGCCCCGCCACCCATCATTATATTAATATCTGCCACACTATATCCTGGCAAATCGAATCCTCTATAAATTTGTATTTTTGATGTGATTTGGCCATCATCATATGGAGTAAGTATAACCCCTGCTAGTTTAATATCTTTTATATTATTTTCATTATCGCTGTAGTTTGTTGGGCCACCGAACATCGGTGTTGCATTTGTGCTTCCTTGACCTAGACAAAGTTTCACTGATGCACCTGGTATTCCTGTAACATTGCCCAAATTCATGCTCGCGCTTGCTCCGTCAAACTCAACATTTATCATGTGAGCTAGCGGTGATTTATATGTATCATCACCTTCCCTTAAGTTGGCCAACATTCCATCTGTTGATGGGCGTCTTCCAAAACTTACTGTCCAAGGTATATTTGCTTCGCCCATGCTGTCGCCCATATATAGCCAATAAGCTTCTTTAACTTTTAGATTGTTATTTGTTAAGGCTTCATTCGTGATCCAATCAAATGTATCCATGCCCCAGCCTCGTGGCATAGCACCGCTTCCATTGCCTCCGAAATCAGCGCCGAAAGCTTTGTTATATGCTAACAAACCTTTAAATACATTGTTAGCATCAGGCGCATAAGCCATATTTAACCACAATCTTGTTGTAAGTAAAGAATCGTTTGATCTTTTAGTGCCGTCTGCCATCTTATAACTGAGGCTATCCATAGCGGTTCTTAGATCTACACCCCATTTGATATTATCATTGGCATCATGTTCTTTTATGTCATTGACTTTTTTAG
Source organism: Sulfurovaceae bacterium (assembly GCA_028715055.1). Classification (GTDB taxonomy): domain Bacteria; phylum Campylobacterota; class Campylobacteria; order Campylobacterales; family Sulfurovaceae; genus BN30871. The sequence goes on along the minus strand of JAQTLE010000001.1, from coordinate 1,424 downwards.
TAAGTTTTTCTATTGTTGAACTAGAAGTGGTTTCCGCAGCTTTTGCTTCTTTTAGAGATGCTACTTCTTGTTTTAGAGCCTCTATTTCTGCTTTCATTGTTGCCAAATCACTATTGGTTGTACCAAATGCCATTGTTGTCGCTACTGCTAGAGACATCGCAATACTCTTTTTCATTGTTTCTCTTTCCCTTTTTAAACTAGTATAAATATACTCTATCATATTAAGACAAACAATCTTAAATAAGTATGAAAAATATACATTTATTAACTTTTTAGTATTTTAGATTATTAACAATAATTATATAAAAAACGAACTCAAGCAAAACTGATAATTACAATCAAACAAATAAATGATATGCCTAGTTGCGCTCCGTACTTATTTGTGCCTTAATAACACAAAAATACCGATATATGTCGTCATAGATAATCAATACAATGTCATCCTGGGGTTATTTTGGGATCTAAAAAGATATAACCAAATAGAGATCTGAAATAAATTCAGAATAACAGCGTCTGATTACGCTAACCTCTAATCTCAATGCCCCACCGAATATTTTTAGACAAGATCATGCACTCTCCTCAGCGAAAAGGTGACATTGTCAAAAACGTTACGAGACCTTTTTCATATGCACTCCTTCTAATAAAAATAATATATGATTATATTGAAAAAAATTTAAGAAGTAAATAAGAGGCGGGAGTAGAAACTGATTATATTAGAAAATTTATAGAATCATTGCAGATGCTTTGCATCTGCAAAAAGACTTTAGCAGCTTGGTACGTTTCCTGAATCTGAAGCATATTCATAAGAGAAATCATAAAGATCATTTGTCCATGCATCTTTATAAACAGCAGAAGCCTTAGGGCAGATTTTTTTCAATTCAGCACCAAATTTACCACCATCTTTAATGGCTTCCCATTGGTCTTGAGTATGTTTAGCAGCAAATTTTGCACCGGTCATACCGCATGGAGCTTTAAGATTTTTAGCAAATATTTTTTGACCTTTTGCTACATCAGCTGAAGCTGTAGTAGAAACCATAGTCAATCCAAGCAATGCAGCGGCTGCAACAGTAATAAGTTTTTTCATCGTTATGTCCTTTGTTGTGTTTTATACAATCTCATTGTAACACATCAATAGTACGAATATCATGAAATTAATAAAATAATTTTTAATTATGTTGCAAATATAATAGTCTTTATAAATATGAATAAATTAAATATATAATAACAATAAAAAAATATTGAAAGACCATGGCAAACAAATTGTGAATGAGGTATATAAGTATAGTATAAGGACTTAAAAAAACTTACATTAACAACAATAAAAAAATGGGAAATAATAAAAAAAAAGAAGTTATTCTCAATGTGGCAGCGACCTACTTTCCCATACCAGACAGGTATAGTATCATCGGCGATGGGAGGCTTAA